>CAVWYF010000016.1:0-353485 GCA_963759095.1 uncultured Alphaproteobacteria bacterium
TTCTCTCGCCGCTCTTTCCAAACCCCTCAATGCCGGATTAATGTCTTGCCCATGACTGACACATCGACAGATATTCACACCCGCCTGGAACCCAATAACGCCAAAGCACGGCAATGGTTTGAGAGTTTGCGTGACCGGATTTGCGCCAGCCTTGAAAAAATCGAGGACGAGCTTTCTTCAGGCCCGATGACCGGAGAGCCTGCCGGACGCTTTGAGCGCACGCCGTGGAACCGGGAAAACGATGGCGGCGGCGGTGTAATGTCGATCATGAAGGGCCGTGTGTTCGAAAAAGTGGGTGTTCACTGTTCGACCGTGCATGGCGAGTTTTCCGAAGAGTTTCGCAAGCAGATGCCCGGTGCTGACAAGGATCCGCGGTTTTGGGCCTCCGGTATTTCGCTGATTGCCCATCCCTGGAACCCGCATGTGCCGACGGCCCACATGAACACCCGGTTTGTGGTGACGTCGAAATCCTGGTTCGGCGGTGGCGGGGACCTGACCCCGGTGCTGGTGCGCAGACGCACCCAGGAAGATCCGGACTCGCTGGCGTTTCACGCGGCGTTCAAGGCGGCCTGTGACGGGCATGACGTTGCTGATTACAAGCGCTACAAGGAATGGTGTGACGAGTACTTCTGGCTCAAGCACCGTAACGAACCGCGCGGCATCGGCGGTATATTCTTCGACTATCTCGACAGTGGCGACTGGAACGCGGATCTCGCGTTCACCAAGGATGTTGGCCTTGCCTTCGAGAAGGCCTATTGCGACATCGTGCGTGCCAATGTGGATACGCCCTGGACAGATGAGGATCGCGAAGAACAGATGATCAGGCGCGGGCGCTATGTCGAGTTCAACCTGTTGTATGACCGCGGCACGCTGTTTGGATTGAAAACCGGCGGCAACGTCAATTCGATCCTGTCTTCCATGCCACCATCCGTGAAATGGCCCTGAACGATCATGCTCAATCCGGTATTTCGGCATCAGTTGCCAGGCGCAATGTAATCGGTGCCATCGCGCTGGTGTTCAGCGCAGATGTTGCCTTCGGGCTGACCTATCCGCTGCTCAACCTGTTGCTGGAGGCGCGCGGTGTTGATGAGCGCCTTATCGGGCTGAATGCGGCAATGTCACCGCTTGGCGTGATTGTCATGGGGCTTGTCCTGCCGCGCCTGGTGGCCAAACGCTCCAGTGCGCCGATTGCATGGATCGCCATGGTGGTTCTGGCGGGTTCGATCATGGCTATGGGCCTGTTTACCGGTCTGACTTCCTGGTTTGTCATCCGATTCGTACTCGGGGCGGCGGCTGGAACCCTGTATGCGCTGTCAGAAGCCTGGCTGATGCATTTTACCGCAGACGAAAACAGAGGGCGCACAACAGCAATTTATACCACTGTCGCGGCGGCGGGGTTCGGATTCGGCACCGCCATACTGCCGTTTGCTGGCACTGATGGCATGCTGCCGTTTGTCGTTGGCAGCGGTTTCATATTGCTTGGCTCTGTGCCCTTGCTGCTTATTCGGCTGGATGGCACTGAGTTTCGGTCGGACGAAAACAGCGGCAAGACCGGCATGGTGGTGTTTGCGGTGGCAGCACCACTGCTGTTACTGGGCGTGCTGACCATGACGTTGTTTGATTCGGTCATGTTGTCGTTTTTTCCGATCTATGCTGTACGTGTCTCGCTGGATCTGTCGTCTGCAGCCTGGCTGCTGGGAGCAGCCGTTGCCGGTGCTGCATTGTTTCAGCTTCCAATCGGATGGCTGGCCGACCGCTGGTCTCGGCGCGGGGTGGTCTGGATCGCCACGCTCGGTACATTTTCGCTGGCACTGGCTATGCCGGTCGTTATCCAGACCTGGCTGGCCTGGCCATTGGCCGTGGCACTGGGCAGTTGCGCCTATGCTTTATACTCACTTGCTCTGGTTGCCCTGGGAGACCAGTTCAAGGGGCCCATGCTGGTGGCGGGCTCTGCTGCCGTGGCGGCCATGTGGGGGGTAGGCGGGATTATCGGACCGCCGGTGACCGGCTGGGTGTTCAATGTCGCGGGTCATGAATCGCTGCCCTATGTTCTGGCGGCACCCTACATACTGTTTGCTCTTTGCCTGATCGTGTCAGGCGGCCATCTGGTGCGGCAGAGTTGGCGAAAACAGCTCTGACCCGGGGGCATGTCAGTATTGACAGGGCCGTGGCTTGACCCCATTGGCGGCCTCGTGTCCAGTCGGGTCATGACAGCAATTGCAGACATTCACCCAACCGTTCGGCGCCGTAACCTGTTTGCGGCGTGCGCGGCCATCATCGTGTTCGGCTTTGCCATGGGACTGACCTACCCGTTGTTGTCGTTATTGCTTGAGCGGCGCGGGGTGTCGGAAACCGTTATCGGCATGAACGCCGCCATGTCGCCGCTCGGCATTCTGGTGTTTTCCGTTTTCATTCCGGTGCTGGCGCGGCGCTTCGGTGCGCGAACAGTTACGACTGTGGCGGCGTTTTCGGCGGCACTCCTTCTGCTGGGTTACAAGCTGTTTCCGTCGCTTGAAGCCTGGTTCGTGCTCCGCCTGGTCCATGGCATGGTGGTGTCGGTGCTGTTCGTCTTGTCGGAGAGCTGGGTGGTGAAATATGCCGACCCGGGTTCACGCGGCAAGGTGGTGGCAATTTACGGTGCGGCACTGGCGGCCAGTTTCGGGGCAGGGCCGTTGCTGATCTCGCTGATCGGGATTGACGGCTGGTTGCCGTTTGCAATCGGTGCGGTGGTTCTAACGGCGGCGACCGTCCCAATCGCTCTCATTCAGGAAGAGCGGCTTGAGGCTGAAGCCCACGCCGGTTGGGGCGACATCCTGGCCTTCATTCCCAAGGCACCGATCCTGTTGGCTGCGGTGTTCATTTTTGCGGTGTTTGATGCGGCGACCTTGAGCCTCATCCCGGTTTACGGGGTCAGGCTGGGGTACGACCTGGCAGCGTCTTCCAACATGCTGACCGTATTGATCGTCGGCAATGTCATCCTGCTGCTGCCGATCGGCTGGCTGATCGACCACAAGGACCGGCGCGCCGTACTGGCGGGACTGGGTGCGCTGACCCTTGTCCTGCTGTTGGTGCTGCCGCTGGTGGCGGGTAGCTGGGTGCAATGGCCGGTGCTGTTCGTGGTCGGGGCCAGTGGCTATGGCATCTATACCTGCGCACTGGCCATATTGGGGGATCGCTATACCGGGCATGAGTTGATTGCCGGGTCGTCATCCTTTGCGACCATGTGGGGGTCAGGTGCGCTTGCAGGGTCACTGATTGCCGGTGGCGCCATGCAGGCATTGGGCCCGCATGGTCTTCCGCTGTCGCTTGCAGTGTGCTTCGGTATCTTTCTGTTGGGAATGTGGCTGCGCCGGGCGCAGCAGCAAGCTTAGTAAAGGCATAATGCAAATGACGATGAATAAAACCGTACGACTGGCGCGCAGGCCTCATGGCGAGGTGCAGCGGGAAGATTTTGCAATCGCTGAAGAAGCGTTGAGTGATCCTGCCGAGGGGCAGTTTCGGGTCAAGTCAGCCTACGTTTCGCTTGATCCTGCCATGCGCGGCTGGATGAATGAAGCAAAGTCCTATGTGCCACCTGTCGGCATTGGCGAAGTCATGCGGGCGTTCGTGTCCGGCACCGTGGATGCGTCACGCCATCCGAAATTCAAGGAGGGTGATACGGTCTCCGGGCTGCTCGGGGTACAGTCCCATGCCATTACCGACGGCCAGGGCATAACCAAGGCAGACACATCGCTGGCGCCTTTGCAGACCTGGGTGGGTGGCCTGGGCATGCCGGGCCTTACCGCCTATTGCGGGCTGACCTATGTCGGCGAGCCTAAGGAAGGCGAGACTGTCGTGGTGTCGGCGGCATCCGGTGCCGTCGGCCAGGTCGTTGGCCAGATCGCCAACATTTACGGCTGCCGGACGGTTGGTATCGCCGGTGGTCCGGACAAGTGTGCGGCGCTGACCGACGAGTTCGGTTTCGATGCGGCCGTTGACTACAAGAAGGGCTGGCTGGCCGATGACCTCAAGGCCGCCTGTCCCGATGGCATCGACGTGAACTTTGAAAATGTCGGCGGTGACATCCTGGATGCCGTCCTGCCATTGATGAATTTCAAGGGACGCATTGCCATTTGCGGCCTGATTTCAGCCTATAATGCCACCGCTCCGGTGCCGGGGCCGTATAACTTCCGGTCCATACTGGTGAACCGCTTGCGGGTGCAGGGGCTTATCGTTTTCGATTTCATCGACAAGTATCCGGAAGCCTATAAACAGCTCGGCACCTGGTACAGGGACGGCAAGCTGAAGTTCAGGGAAGACGTGCGCGACGGCGGTCTTGACGCGTTCCCGGATGTGCTGAAGCTGCTTTATACCGGTGGCAATTTCGGTAAACTGATCCTCAAGGTCTGAATTGACCGGCATGAAACGAGTGGCTGCGATGTAGCCGCGGACTGGAATAGGGGAGGCGATATTGGAATACGATCCGGGGCGGGAGGCCTGCCCGCTGCCCTATTCGCCATTCAAGAGTTGCACCGTGCCGCGGCCAATCGGATGGCTGTCGACAATCAGCAGCGATGGCGTGGTAAACCTTGCACCGTACAGCCAGTGGCAGAACCTGACGTTTGATCCGCCCACGGTCATGTTCGCGGCCAACCGGTATCCGGACGGCCGGGTCAAGGACACCGTGGTGAACGCGCAGGCGACGGGCTGGTTTGTCTGGAACATGGCGACCTGGGACCTGCGCGAAGCGGTCAACATTTCCGCCATGGCGCTTGCCGCGGACGAAGACGAGTTCACCCATGCCGGCGTCACCAAGGCCCGCAGCGTTCATTGTGCCGCGCCACGGGTTGCCGAAGCGCCTGCCCATTATGAATGCCGTTATCTGTCGACCCATACCCTGGAAGGCAATTCACCGGTCGGCACGGTGGATGTGGTGTTTGCCAGGGTTGAACGCATTCACGTGGCCGACGATTACGTGGATGCTGCCGGAAAGCTGGATATCGCAAAGCTGCAACCCATCGCGCGCATGGGCTATTACGACTACACAGTGATCCGCGACGTGTTCGAAATGCAGATACCGGGTGCGGGCGATGAAGCTGCTGACGGGCTTGAGGGCAAGGTTACCCGATGAAGGCGGTGGCCGTGCCGTCGCATCTGTCGGCACACACGTTTGTCATGCTTGTACGTATCTGGTGCTACATGGCTTATCCCCGGCAGATGGTAAACTTCCGGCGCGCGCTCGGGCGTTGGCCCGACCCGGCCATGCCCAGGTCTTCCAACGAAAAGTACACCTGGCGGAAAATTTTTGATCGCAACCCCTTGTTCACGGTGGCCAGTGACAAGCTGCTGGCCAAGCAACTGGCGCAGCAACTTTGCCCGGACGTGCGGGTGCCGGAGACACTCTGGGTCGGGGAGCGGGCAGAGGATATTCCCGACGAGTTGCTCCAGGGCAGTGTGGTGGTGAAGACCAATCACGGATCGGGATGGAACTACTCTGTGCACCATGGCAAACA
Organism: uncultured Alphaproteobacteria bacterium; assembly: GCA_963759095.1. Taxonomy (GTDB): domain Bacteria; phylum Pseudomonadota; class Alphaproteobacteria; order Rhizobiales; family Aestuariivirgaceae; genus Anderseniella. The sequence continues at coordinate 5,493 of CAVWYF010000016.1, forward strand.
TGACCGGCAAGCTCTGAACCGGACGGTCAATGGCTGGATGGACAGACGCTTTGGCCGCCACCATGCCGAGTGGGGATATTACGGCGTTGAAGCCAAAGTGTTTGTGGAAGAGATGCTGCTGGAGCCGGACGGCCAGCCACTGGTCAATGAATACAAGACCTATATCGGGCGCGATGGCCAGATTGCCCTGACCTTTTGCCGTCAGCTTGATGACACCGGCGAGCGGATCGACGCCGTTATCGATCACACAGGTTGTGTGCAGACGGGGCACTCAGAAATCAATGTGTTGTCCGGCGAGGCGGTTTTACCGGACCAATACCAGGACATATGTCGGGTCTCGCGGGTGCTGTCGGAGCCGTTCGATTTTGTTCGTTGCGATTTGTACATTCACGACGCTCAGCTGTATTTTTCCGAATTCACCCTGTACTCGTATGGCGGGTATCCGACGATGAGCAACCCGGCTGTCATGCAGCGGCTGGCAGACGTGTGGGATATCCGCACATCATGGTTCCTGACAACGCCACAGTCAGGCTGGCGCCGCTATTATGCAACCTGTCTACACAGCCTGCTTGTGGGCTCTTAAGGCAATCCAGGCTTCAATGTCTCCCGCCAGACCCAAATCCTCGCCGGTGGACGCGGTGACGACCACAAAACCGGCTGTGTTCAGGAGGTCTGACAACTCTGACTGTGAATAGTAGCTGTAGTGGCGTCCGAGCTTGTCGCGGGCTGAGCCAGTGCCCAGTTTCATTCCGATGTGGAAGTGCCCGCCCGGTTTAAGTGCACGATACAGTGCGTTCAGATGCCGGGGAAAGTCCTCAACCGGTGCATGCAGAAGGCTGAAATTTGCCCATATCCCGTCATAGGTGTCATATCCGTCAATATCGTCGAAGGTTGCCAGCCGCGCGCCGATGTCGTGGGTCTTGTTCGCCAACCTGACCATTTCGGGTGAGGCATCAACTGCATCAACTTCAAAATTGTGTTCGCGCATTTCAGCGGCTGCATTGGCAGGCCCGCATCCCAGGTCGAGAATGTGTCCGCCCAGCACAACGTGAGTCATGAAAGCCACAAGAAGGGGATCTGTTGAGGTCGATCTGGTCAGGTCGGCATAAGCTTCAACCTGGTTATTGTAGGCAGAGATGGTTTCGTCATCGATCATTGTATTTGTCTTCCGTCGGTCGATGTGAAAAGCACTCGGGGGACCGATATACAGTCTGCAAACGGGTAAGCACCACAACAGATCAAAAAGGAATTTTTCACCAAAAACAACGGAGGCCCGCCGGGCCTCCGTTCACAACAGCGTTCTTTTCGCCTTAACGCAATACGGGTTTGCATGTTTCGTAAAAATGCTATGACACTTTGAAAATAATCAGACTTATACTTTTGATAGTGTCATCCGAAAAGCATTCTCATCCAGTGTTCAAACATTGCTAAACTTCTTGATCTCACCGCTTTCAATGCGAGCGAAGTAGGAGTTCATCTCCTTCTTGACGATTGGTGCCAGGAAGTACAAACCCAGGATGTTGGGCACGCAGATCAGGAATACAAGGGCGTCGGAAATTTCCAGAATTGGTCCAAGCTGGACAACGCAACCCAGCGCAACAAAAGCACAGAACAGCAGCTTGTAGATTGTCTGTCCGCGCATGCTTTCACCAAATAGATAGGTCCACCCCTTCAGCCCATAATATGACCATGAGATCATTGTCGAGAATGCAAACAGCACCCCTGCAAATGCCAGTGGAATCGGGAACCAGGACAATTGACGTTCAAAGGCTGCAGAAGTCATGGCAATTCCCTTGGCGTCTCCGGCAAACCCGGGATCGGCAACCTGTGATGTACCGATGACCAACGCGGTGATGGTGCAGATAACGATGGTGTCGATAAATGGTTCAAGCAGTGACACGACACCTTCGGTTACCGGTTCATTGGTTCGCACGGCCGAGTGGGCAATGGATGCTGACCCGATGCCGGCTTCATTCGAGAACACTGCCCGTTGAAAGCCGATGATCAGCGCACCAATTGCGCCCCCTGCCACGCCTTCACCTGTCATTGCACCGGTAAAGATGTTGCCGATTGCGGCCGGTATGGATGTGAAGTTCATCAAGATGACAATCAGGGCAAACACACAGTAAAAGATCGCCATGAACGGCACGATTTTTTCAGTTACCTTGGCAATGGACTTGATGCCGCCGACAATAACCGAAAACACTACAGCGGCCATGATCAGCCCAACCAGCCAGCCAAACCCGTCAAGGCCGCCGCCGGCGACATTGTTCAGCTGAACGTATGCCTGGTTCGACTGGAACATATTGCCAATGCCGAGTGCTCCGATGAAAATGCCGATGGCGTAAAAGGTGCCCATGAACTTGCCGAAGCCGTCCATTCCGCGCTCGGAGAACCCCTTGCGCAAGTAATACATCGGGCCGCCGGACACCGATCCATCCGGGTTTTCATTCCGGTATTTCACGCCCAGTGTACACTCGACAAATTTCGTCGACATGCCCAGGAAGCCAGCCATGATCAACCAAAACGTCGCACCAGGCCCACCGACGGTTACGGCCACAGCCACACCGCCGATATTGCCGATGCCTACCGTGCCTGAGACCGCTGTGGCAAGCGCCTGAAAATGCGATACTTCACCTGCGTGTTTTGGATTGGCGTAATCACCACGCACCAGCTCGATGGCGTGCTTAAATCCGCGCACATTGATAAAGCCCAGATAGACCGTGAAAAAGATGGCGCCGATCACCAGCCAGAGGACAACCAGTGGAAGATCAGCCCCAAATAGCGGAATCTTAAAAAAAACAATTTGCCCGATCAGTTTTGCAATCGGAGCTGTTGCATCATTTATGGTTTCATCGATACCTGCCGAAGCTGGAAGTGTCAGCAGGATTAGCGCACCTAGCGCGATCAGTATTCGTTTCATTGGCCCCTCCCAGAGGATGGATGATTTGAATTGCGGAAACCGTAAACGCCATTAAGGCACGACGGTCACCGGTACCGAGGACGTTTGCACTAGATTTGCGGCAACGGAGCCAAAGATCATGCTCTTGAGGCCCGTTTCACCGAGGCGTCCGATAAATATCTGCGACGCGTCGGTCTCCTGTGCCAGTTCAGCCAAGGTCTGCGCAGGGTGACCGTGGCGCACTTGGCCTGCTGCATCAATGCCGGCCTTTTTTAGTTTTGCCACCACCGGGTCCACAATCGAGCTGGTTGCTCTATCAATCTCCTGATTGCGCCTTTGGTGACGTTCGGCGTTTTCCTCCGGTGTGTTGAAAGAATACGGCGACCATTCGATTACATAGGCAACAATAACCTTGGCGCCGCTGTTTTTTGCGCATTCAAGTGCAAATTTGATCGCCTTGCCGCTTCCTGGACTACCGTCTACTGCGAGTAAGATCCTATTCGTCATCTGTAACTCCCCGTGTTTGGTTCGAGAATGCCTCTTGACAAGGTCTTGTTGGCACACTGACGTTACAGATCATCACTGGCACCATAATAGAACCAATTTGGCCCTACGATTGGGCCAAAGGTATTTCCTTAGTTTTTTCAGCAGTATGACTGCAGGCTTTTGCCTGAAAGACGCTTCGGATTGGGGCGGAGTTTGTACTTTGATCGTTGACTGCTGATTGATTGGCCATATTCAATGGCAATCAAAACACTTTGCTGCTCACCTGAGTTCAGCAATTCCTCCATCACGCCGCCACAATTCTCGGATGATTGGTGATCCATGAAAACTTGTTCGACAGCAGCTTTAGCTTTTGGTCTGGCGGCGGCCATGTGCCTGCCGGCGCAGGCCCAGGATGCACCCCTGGGCAAGATTGTCTGGCAGGTGCAGGACCGGTTCCGGTTCTTCTCCGATGAAGCATTTTTCACCCCCCATTTGCGGGCCAGTGAAGCGTTCAATGCTCTCGAGGCGCCGCGTGACGAATTCGGCCGCAAGAAGATCGACGGTGAATGGGTCGGGCCGATACAGTTTGCAGAACGCAAGCTGGCCGGCAGCGCCATCAAAAACGGCCATGATGGCTGGGCTGCACAAGCCTACACTGCCAGCAAGGAAGCCTTTACGTGCTGGGATTCCGGCAGACGGCAGGTGCGCGGCGACTGCCTGAAAACCGATGAAGCAGAAGGATCGCGCCTGTTCCCGGCGCAGGTCACCATATCAGCGTCGCTCGACAGCACGGCCGCCCAGGTTTTTGCCGGCAAGCAGTGCGAATGGTTCATCCATACCGGCACCGACAAGGACTGGCGCACCGTCACACAGGCAGACTGTGCCGGCCCCGCGCAACTGACCGCGCCGGTGAATGCCCAGTTTTCAATGCTGGCACGGGTGCTGGACCCCGCCAGTGCAAGCGGGATGCTGACCCAGGTAACCGGTGTCTATCAGCAGGTCGAGGGCCGCCTGGTCGTCGGGTTGGGGGACAGTTACGGCTCAGGTGAGGGCAATCCCGACTACCCGGCGAATTATTCCAAGTCGGTCACGCTGGCAGATACTGCGCGTCCACAGCCCAGCACCTTGCCGCGCTGGCTTGATCCGGCATGTCATCGTTCGGTGTATTCACATCAACAGCGTATCGCCATGCAGCTTGCCGCCGAGAACCGGAAATCGGTGGTGAGCTATATCGGCTATGCGTGTTCCGGTGCATCGATCGCCAATGTGATGGCGTCGGTTGATACCCACAACGACCATATGGAACCGGTCACCGAAAAAACCCTGCGCGACAGCCGCGTCAAAAAGGGGGTTGCCACCACGGTTGCCCAGGCAGACTGGTCCCAGCTTGATCACGCTGCCCGGGACCTGTGTGCGGATGAAGGGTCGGCAAAATCGGAAAAACCCATCAAGGGATGCAGTTCGTGGCGCGGTAAGCCGGATCTGGTTCTGCTGAGCGTCGGCGGTAATGACATCGGGTTTGCCAATGTGGTGAAATGGGCGGTTGCGGGAACCGCCGTTGGCCAGGTGCGGTTTTTGTCCGGTGGCGAAAAACCCGGCACGATGCTGAAGCGCGCCGGCGGCAAGGAAGATCTGGCGGGCTGTTCAGGTGACGAGGCGGGCCTGCAATGCCGATTGGCAGAACGCTATGCGTCGCTTGCCGTTGCTATCGAAAACCGGTTCGGGCTGACAGATCGCAACAAGATTGTGACCGGCCCCTATCCAGGCCCCATGGGTGATGAGGCAGGTGGCATCTGCTCGGCAGAGGCGGTCAATGAAGGGGCCAATTCGGAGCACTTCATCTCCACTTCCGACAAGCGGTTGCGCTCGCTGCACGAGACGCTGTTTGCGCAAAAACAGCTGACCAATGCGATGAAACAGGCGGTATCCAAGACCGGCTGGACCTGGGTGGATGCGCTTGCCTGGTCCGGCGCATTCGACCGTCACGGCGTGTGCGCGCGCGGCGAGAGAAAGTCCGATGCCTTCAAATCACTGCAACTGATCAGCGGCGGGTGGGAGCCGGTGAGCCCGGCAGAGATGCTGGCCTATGCGCCCCGGCAGCGCTGGTTTCGAACCTTCAATGACAGTGTGCTGATGCAGTTCTACGTCAGCCGGATTGAGCAATTGGCGCGCAATCCGCGCCAGCCCATCGACTATCATTACCAGGCCGGTGTATCGGGGTTTTTTCACCCGACCGCCGAAGGCCAGGCGGTGATGGCAGACATGCTGCTCAATGCGTCACGTTGCCGATTGTTCGGCACAGGCCCCGGTTGCTAGGCAGAGCGCCTGGCGAGACCGGTATGTGATGTGATGTGCTGCGCAAGCCGTCACAGTTTCGATCGCTGTCAATCATCAAATGAAGTAGTTCTTTATGGGCTTTTACAATCAACATGTAATGCCGAGTCATATCAACTGCTTGTGCGGGATGTCGGAGATAACCGATCAACGTCGTAAACTGGTGCCACAGGCGGAAGGCCTGGTGGTTGAGGTCGGCATCGGATCAGGTCACAACCTGCTGTGCTTCGCGCGGTTCTTGATGGTCGAACAGCTTTACTCAGCACGTTCCGTGCTTCGCGCCATTCTCCGACCCTGGACAACAGTAGATATGAACTCCAATCCGAAGCACGTCAGTGCTGAGGCAAGGCCGACTGGCCGTCGCGCGAAGTGCGCCCCTGCGGAGCGCAGCCGAAGGCTGCTTGCGTGAGCGAAATAAACTTTATGCTCGAACAGCTTTACTCAGCACGTTCCGTGCTTCGCGCCGTTCTCTTACCAGCCCTGTGCCGTCATGAAGTTGTTGAAGAGTGTTTGGGTCAGCGACGTAAGCCGCGGTTGGGCATCTTCGACATGGCCGACAAAGTTTGTGTAGGCATCGTCGGATTTGACGGTCTTGTTCATCTCCGTCTGCCACGACGGTGCCCAGCCGCGCACGGTGGTGACATCCCATTCATGGTGGAACTGGGTTGAGTAGGCATGGTTGCCGATCGTCATCATTTGTATGGCGCACAGATCCGAAGACCCGTGTACCGTGGCCGCATCGGGTGCCCGTTTCACTTCTGCGGAATGCCATTGGGTAACAGATCGCCGGCCCTTGACCGGTGCTGTCTCATCGAACGCCACCGAGCATACGCCAACCTCCGTGGTGCCGCTGTGGCCCACCTCGCCGCCAAGTGAAGTGGCCAGCAACTGATGGCCGAGGCACAGGCCGATATAGGGTTTGGCGCGGGTCTCCACCCAATCGCGGATCACCGCCTTCTCCGTCGCCAGCCAGGGGTGTTCGTCTTCTTCCCAGACCTGTTGCGCCCCACCCAGGACGACAACCAGGTCGACACCGGACAAGCGGTCAGGGGTTTGGCCATTGTGCCAGTCCAGGAACGACACATCGAAACCGCGCTCGCGCAGCAGGTGGGGGAAACAGCCGCCGGTATCATCACTCATGTGACGGAAGACAAGTGCAGTGCGGGTCATTCAGGAGTAATCTTGGCAAGCTTTTTTTGTGGTGAGGACTGGGGCAGTGGCTGGAGACCTGCCTGTGGGCAGAAATCCGCTATCTGTTTCCATGACGTGTTGTTCAGGTTCATTTCGCAGCGCCGCAGATTGCCGCGAATACACATGGTGGTGCCGAGTTCATAATACTCGCCATACAGGCGGCACCGGCAATTGGGATCGGCACTGGCTGCAGGGGCTGCCAACAGGAAAACGCTTGAAATGAGCAAATACGCCATCGATTTCATGGCGTAATGATAGCGTAAATGGGATTTTTACGCTAGAGCAACAAATATTCCTTACGGGGAGTATCGGGGCGCAAGGCATCTTGCGACGCGATCATGTGTTTAAGATCAATCGGTTAAAGTCGATCAAAACTGTTGCTGAGACTTACAGGAGTTGCAGTTCCGTGGCCTGCTGGCCGCGTCCGCGCTTGTCGTCCTGCAGCTCGTAAGACAGCTTGGCGTCGTCGGCGAGATCAGGAATGCCGGCAGCCTGTACGGCTGTAATATGGACGAAAACATCTTTTGACCCGTCTTCAGGCGTGATGAATCCGTATCCCTTGGTTGTGTTGAAAAACTTCACCGTACCGTTGTGCCGCATGACCCTGACCCTGTCTCTATCATCCATTCGTGGTGACCTCGCCCAAACCTGCTATGGGCTGATGGCGATTTGTTGACACCGCGTGAGCAACCATAGATGTATTTTCGTGTTGTCCATTAGGTAATCCCCGGTTAGCTTTCGTGTCATGATGACACGCTTGTATACCGGATTGCTGGCCGCTTGCATCGGTCTTGCTTTCCTGATCACCGGACCCGCAGCGGACGCGCGGCCCAAGGTGAAAACCAAGACCCAGCATTACCGCGTCGACGGCTCGGATGCTGCTGCCATTGTCTCCTCAATGATGAAGCAGCACCGGCTGCTGGGCGGGCATGGCCGGGTAGGGCGCACCAAGATGAAGCGCCGCATCGAGTGGGAATTCACCGAGACCAAGAAATCCTGCCGCGTCAAAAGGCACACTATCCGCCTCGATTTCACCACCCAATTGCCGCGTCACCGGTCGGAAAAACGCTTGCGCCGCAGCCTGCGCAAGGATTGGCGCGCCTTTGCCAAGCATGTGAAATGGCACGAGGGCCAACACCGCAAGATCTGGCTGAGCTGCGCGCGCAGGGCCGAAAAGAAGGTCAACCGGGCCCGCGCGAGAACCTGCGGGCAATTGCTGACGAAGCTGGAGCGCATCTACAAACAGTCCAATGCAGCCTGTGACAAGCGTCATGCCAGGTTCGACGCCAAGGAAACCCGCAGGCTCGGCAGGCACCCGCTGATCCGCCGCGCCAATTTGAGAAAATGAGGGTAGGTGCAATGAAACGGCTTGCGATGCTGGCCATGCCGCTGCTGCTGACTGCGCCGGCACAAGCTGAACAGCAATCCCGCGTCATGCCGCTGGAACAGGTGAAAAGCATCCTGGAAGCGACCAAGGACAACTGGGTGGCCTATCGGATCTACGAGGGCCGGCAGTATTATTATGTCACTCACCTGTTGTCGTGGCGCTGTGGCATCAAGCAGGTGCGCTATTCGGAGAACTCCGATGCGCTCGACAAGACCTGGCCGCTGCCCGAGTGCAACAAGCTGATCCCGAACAATATTCCCAATGATGCCAAAATTCACTCCGAGCGGGCAAAGACCGGCAGCATAAAGACCCTGGCCATACAACTGGAGTTCGACGACGGCACAACATCACCGGTGCGCATCTATGAACCGTGCGAAGGTGTCGGTGAAGCGACCTGCGGGTATCTGAAGGAAGAGCGGTAAAAGTTTCCCCCATGACAGACACACCCGATATGCCGCTGCGCGCAGCGATACTTCCCGTCACGCCACTGCAACAGAACTGCACCATCCTGTGGTGCACGAAAACCATGGACGGGGTCGTAATCGATCCCGGCGGCGACGTGGAAAACATTCTGCGCGGCGTCAAGGAAACCGGGATCAATCCGGTCGGTGTCTGGCTGACCCATGGCCATTTCGACCATGCCGCTGGGGCGGCTGAATTGAAAGAGGCACTCAACGTGCCCATCACCGGGCCGCATATCGACGACAAGTTCCTGCTCGATGAACTGGCAACGTCCGGCCAGCAATACGGCGTGCCGGGAAGGGCGGTGACGCCGGACACCTGGCTCGATGAGGGCGATACGGTCACGGTCGGCGAGGTCTCGTTTGCCGTGCGCCATTGTCCGGGCCATTCACCGGGCCATGTGGTGATGCTCAACGAGGCGATAAAATTCGGCCATGTGGGCGATGTTCTGTTCCAGGGCTCGATCGGCCGCACCGACTTTCCTTATGGCGACCATGATGCGCTGATCTCCGCCATCAAGGAAAAGCTCTTGCCGTTGCCCGACGATTTCACCTTCATCTGCGGTCATGGGCCGGCCAGCAATATCGGCAACGAGCGGGCGAACAATCCATTCCTGAAATAGGTCATCTATTGGTCGAACAACCTGTCCTCGCTTTGCTCGGGTCGTTCTTTACTCTGGTCGAACAACTTATCCTCGCTTCGCTCGGGTCGTTCTCCGTGCATTACTCTCAACACCGTCTTTCCCGTTTTCACGGGGATGACGAAGGTGCGGTGATGGTTGTAGTGTCCGTAAACTTCAAAATGGCCAGAGGACTATCTCATGCGTATCGAAGCGGTTGAAACCCTGCGTCTTGGAGATCATCCGAACCTGTTGTGGGTGCGGGTGCACACCGACGCCGGGTTGACCGGGTTGGGTGAAACCTACTTCGGCGCAGGCCCCAGCGAAGCCGATATCCACGACCGCATCGCGCCGATCATCCTCGGTCAGGATGCCAGCCGTATCGAATTCCTGAACATGAAAATGCAGCCCTATACCGGCTTCACCGGCAGCGGGGCGGAAGTGCGCGCACTGTCGGCGGTCGATGTGGCGCTGTGGGATATTGCCGGCAAGGCGGCGAACATGCCGTTGTGCGATGTGCTGGGTGGCCGGACACGGGCCTCGATACAGGTCTACAATACCTGTGCCGGTCCCAACTATGTCTCCAAAACATCGGCTGTTCGCCCGGACAATTTCGGAGCCGCTTCCAACGGCACGTCCGGTTCTACATATGAAGACCTGGATGCGTTTCTGCATCATCCGGAAGACCTGGCTGCATCGCTGATGGAGATGGGGATTTTCTCCATGAAAATCTGGCCGTTCGACCTGGCCGAAGGCGCGGTCGACGGTGTCGATATTTCTGCAGCCGACCTGAACAAGGCGCTGGAGCCATTCGAGAAAATCCGCGCCGCCCATGGTGACAAGATGCGCCTGAAGGCGGAACTGCACGGGCTGTGGAGTCTGAATGCCGCCAAAAAGATTGCCGCGGCGCTGGAACCCATCGGCATCGACTGGATCGAAGATCCCTTATGGATGGATCGCACCGAAGAGTTGGCTGAACTTGCCGGCAGCACAAGCGCGCCGCTGGCCGGCGGCGAGACGCTTGCCGGCCTGGGTCAGTTCAAGGCCCTGATAGACGAGGGCAATATCGGCACCCCGATCATGGATGTAACCTGGGCCGGCGGCATTAGCGCAGCGCGCAAGGTTGCCGCCATTGCCGAAGCACGGGCCAGGCCGATTGCCTTCCACGACTGTTCCGGCCCGGTCACGCTGGCCGCGTCCACCCATCTTGCGCTAGCCTTGCGCAATGTGCGCGAACAGGAAATCGCGCGCGGTTTCTACTATGGCTGGTATCAGGACTTTGTCGACAACCTGCCGCCGGTCAGCGATGGCATGATCACCATTCCCGGCGGGCCCGGCCTTGGCATGGACCTGCTGCCGGACCTGGTAAAACGCGAAGACGCCATTCACCGCATCTCGAGGTAGAGTTCATATCCTTGCGAGATGCGATGTCGCGCGATGAATGCTCCAGCAGACTTAAACCAACCCTGTGTCACCCTCGGGCTTGTCCACGAGGGTCCACAATGACGCTGGCTGGATCCTCGGGACAAGCCCGAGGATGACGAAACGGAGAGGGTGTTCGGCAGCGCAACCTGGTGATGAATACCCTCCGAAGCGCGGAACGCGCTGCGGCAAGGCCGACCGGCCGTCGCACGAAGTGCGCCCAAGCGGAGCGCAGCCGAAGGCTGCTTGCGTGAGCGGAATAAACTCCTGCCTAGCCCTTGAGGATAAACGTCACTTTCAGCACGACGCGGTATTCCGCGACCTTGCCCTTCTTGACGATAACGCGCTGGTCCTTGACCCAGGCGCCGGTGACACCTTTCAGCGTCCTGGATGCGCGTTTGACACCCTTGCGCGTGGCGTCTTCAAAACTGTCCTGCGATGACGCGATGATTTCTGTTACGCGGGCTACTGACATGATTTAAATTCCTTTCCCTGTCGGGATTTCAACTTCGCTCCCCAGCGCATGAAGACATGGTTGCACACGCAGGCTGGGCGGGGAAGTGCCGGTTGAATTTGCAGTCCCGAGAAGGTTAACCGGGTGAATTACTTCGCCTTGCCCCGATAGGTCCGGGTCCCCGGTCTGCCGCCGGAGGATTTGCCCTTCGGAACAGGCTTGCCTTTTGGCCAGAGTTCTTCCGGCGCGACGATGCGGGAGCTTTGTTCTTTTGCTGGTCGAACAGCTTTACTCGCGGAGCCTTTGGCTCCGCTCTTGCCGTTCTCCTTGCCACCTTTACCGCGCGGGCCGATTTCCATGCCGGTCTGCTTGGCCAGCGGGTCGTCCATGACGGCCAGTTCGGTTTCGCGCAGGCGTTTGATCTCGTCGCGCAGGCGGGCGGCGGTTTCGAATTCGAGGTCTGCTGCTGCCGTGCGCATTTTCTTTTCCATGTCCTCAATGACCGTCTTGAGGTTGTGCCCGACAAAGGCGCCTTCTTCTTCGGCCAGGCCGGTGCCGTGGGTTGCCTTGACCCGCACATGATCGCCCTCGTAGACCGAGTCCAGGATATCGGCGATGTTGCGCTTGATCGATTGCGGCGTGATGTTGTTGGCCTCGTTATAGGCAAGCTGCTTGGCGCGGCGGCGGTCGGTCTCGTCCATGGCGCGCTGCATCGAGCCGGTGATGCGGTCGGCATACATCAGCACGCGGCCATCGACATTACGAGCCGCCCGGCCGATGGTCTGGATCAGCGAGGTTTCGGAGCGCAGGAAGCCCTCCTTGTCGGCATCCAGAATGGCGACCAGCGCACACTCTGGAATATCCAGGCCCTCGCGCAGCAGGTTGATGCCGACCAGCACGTCAAACGCGCCAAGCCGCAGGTCGCGGATGATCTCGATACGCTCCAGCGTGTCGATGTCGGAGTGCATGTAGCGCACGCGAATGCCCTGTTCATGCATGTACTCGGTCAGGTCCTCGGCCATGCGCTTGGTGAGCACGGTAACCAGTGTCCGGTAGCCCGCCTTCGCCACCTCGTGGCACTCGGCAATCAGGTCATCGACCTGGGTGCCGACGGGGCGGATTTCCACCGGCGGGTCGATCAGGCCGGTGGGCCGGATGACCTGTTCGGCGAACACGCCACCGGTGCGCTCCATCTCCCATGTGCCCGGTGTCGCCGACACATGCACGGTTTGCGGGCGCATGGCTTCCCATTCCTCAAACCGCAAGGGACGGTTGTCGATGGCCGACGGCAGGCGGAAGCCGAACTCGGCCAGCGTTGCCTTGCGGTTGAAGTCACCCCGGAACATGCCGCCGATCTGCGGCACGGTGACATGGCTCTCATCGAGAAACACCAGGCAGTTGTCGGGCAGGTATTCAAACAGCGTCGGCGGCGGTTCGCCGGGCGCGCGCCCGGTCAGGTAGCGCGAATAGTTTTCGATGCCGGCGCACGATCCGGTCGCCATCATCATCTCGATATCGAACAGGGTGCGCTGTTCCAGCCGCTGTGCTTCCAGCACCCGGCCTGCAGCGTGGAATTCGTCGAGCCGGATGGAAAGCTCGTGCTTGATACGCTTGACCGCCTGGTCCAGCGTCGGCTTGGGCGTGACATAGTGCGAGTTGGCGTAGATCTTGATCTGTTCAAGCTCCGCCGTCTTTTGGCCGGTAAGCGGGTCGAACTCGGTGATGCTCTCGATCTCGTCGCCGAACAGCGACAGCCGCCAGGCGCGGTCATCCAGATGCGACGGGAACACTTCCACCGTGTCACCGCGCACCCGGAAGGCGCCGCGGGTAAAGGCGTGGTCGTTGCGCTTGTACTGCAGGGCGACAAGGTCGGTGAGCAACTGGCGCTGGGCAATGCGTTCACCGAGCTTGAGCTGGAAGGTCATGGCGGAGTAGGTTTCCACGTCGCCGATACCGTAAATGCACGACACCGACGCCACCACGATGACGTCGTCACGCTCCAGCAGCGCGCGGGTGGCGGAGTGGCGCATGCGGTCGATCTGTTCGTTGATCGAGCTTTCCTTCTCGATATAGGTGTCGGTGCGCGGCACATAGGCCTCGGGCTGGTAGTAGTCGTAGTAGGAGACGAAATACTCGACCGAATTCTCGGGGAAGAACTGCCGGAACTCGCCGTAAAGCTGGGCGGCAAGCGTCTTGTTGGGGGCCAGGATCAGGGCAGGGCGCTGGGTCTCCTCGATCACCTTGGCCATGGTGAAGGTCTTGCCCGAGCCGGTGACGCCAAGCAGCACCTGGTCGCGTTCAGCCGCGTTGATGCCTTCTACCAGTTCCTTGATGGCGGTGGGCTGGTCGCCCTTGGGTTCGAAGTCCGATACGGTTTTGAGCACCGCGCCGGATTCGGTCTTTTCCGGGCGCTCGGGCTTGTACGGCACGAAGATTTCCGGCGTCGGCAGGTCTTCCAGTTGCGGACGCAGGAATTCCAGTCCTTCGCGCGGCCGGGTTGTGGCGCCCGCCGCCATGCGTTTTTCCTGCTCGATGGCTTCAGCCGCACGGGCTTCCTGCAGCTTCTTGCCGGCAGCAGGGTCGGGCCGGGCGCGCAAGGCTTCCGACAGGGGCTGTCCGGTCACCGGGTCGAAGGCAGGGTTGTTTTCGTTTTTTGCGCTCACGCCGGACCGGCTGTCGCCGGTCGGCTCCGCGGGGGCGGCCTGACCGGCCGACGCGCGGTCGCGCTTGCCGGACTTCGTCCGGAGCTCGTCCACCGTCGGAATGGCTTCGTAGCCTTCCAATGGTTCAACCGGGGCTTCCCGGAACCCGCCGCTTTGCTTGTTGTGACCCATGTTTTTGCCCGATCAGCTTGTCCACCTGCACTTCGTTTAGGTGGGCCGATCTCGATGCCCTGAACTGTTGTTGTCGTGAACTCGAACTGCTGTTGTCGTTATTGTGAGAACATAGTGCATTGGTCGCGCCGGTTAAAGGCAGCATAGTGGCTCTGCTGACAGTTTATGTGGAAGGAGAGTGGCAATGAAAACTATTCGTATGGTGAGCGCAGCGGCATTGATTGCAGTTGTTGCCTCCGGCGCGCTGGCGCAAAGCCAGACACCGCCGCCTGCTGCTCCCAAGCCGAAAGCCGCGGCTGAAGGCACCATGACGGCAAAACGCATGGGCGAGATCATCAAACGGCTTGATCCCAAGGCGAAAGCCACGGCCAATGCCAGCGCCTGGCAGTTCCACGTCGAGGAGGTGCCGGTGGTTGTGGTCACCGATGCCGGCAATAACCGGATGCGCATCATGATCGCGCTTAAAAAGGCCGACGCCATGTCGCCGGAGGAACTGTTGCGCCTGTCACAGGCCAATTTCGACACTGCCCTGGATGCCCGCTATGCCATCGCCAAGGGGCTGTTGTGGGCGACGTTCATCCACCCGCTGAGCGAACTGCACGACACGCAGTTCATCACCGGCATCGGCCAGACGGTGAATGCCGCGAAATCCTACGGCACCACCTATTCATCCGGCGTCTTGAGCTTCGGCGGCGGCGACAGCCGCGGCATCATCCAGCGCGACCTGATCGACAAGCTGATCAAGAAGGGTCAGGAGATTTAGAGGGTCGGATCGACCCAGTACAAACAGATAACCCGCCGACATGAATGTCGACGGGTGGATTATTGTGGCACCTGGTCGAAAGGTAGCTGTTTTAACAGCCCGCGCCGAAAGTAAAGATACAGCCTGTACCTTTGACTGCGCCATGGCCGACGGCAGCGACACCGCGCACTGCGCCTTCACCGATGCGGCCGACACCTTTGAAGGTGCCTGATACGAGGCCGGGAGGACCATAGGCAACTGCATCATCGGCAACCTTGCCGCCGCTTTCGCCGATGCCGTCGCCGACTTCCAGAGCGCCGTCAGCGAGACCCTTGCCGGCGAAATAGAAGCCTTCAGCAAGACCTTCGACCGGGTCGGGGCCGGGGATGAACTTGTCTTCTGCCGGAGCAGAGTTGTTGTAATTGCCAAACACCGTGACTTCGAGCGGCTTCTTGCCAGCCGCGAATACGGGTGAACCCGCGACCGCGAAGGCGGCCATGACGCCCATGATTGCGACGCCGGAGATGATGCGTTTAATCAGCATGTCTTGTTCCTCCTTGTTTAATCGTTACAGCAGTTTAGACACAAATCAGATGGCACCGGTTCGGCGGAACTGCGGCGAATGTGTGAGGTTAGGTTAAATTCATTTAATCTGTTTCGTTTGCAGTTCCACCCAAACTGGTGAACAAGACCCTACCGTCCTGTCTCATCTCCAACTGACCAGCCTTGCACGCCCATGAATTATCGCCATGCCTACCACGCCGGGAACCATGCTGACGTGCTCAAGCACGTGGTGCTGGCGCGTGTGATCGGGCATCTGGCGCGCAAGGACAAGCCGTTTCGGGTGATCGACGCGCATGCCGGCATTGGCCTGTACAGCCTTGCAAGCGAGCAGGCGGGCAAGACGCTGGAATGGCGCGAGGGGCTGGGCCGCCTGTACGATGAAGCGGGCGGGCGGCTGGTTCTGGAAGATGAAGCCGCGGAAACCCTGTTGTCGCCGTGGCGCGAGATGGTCGAGGCGGTGAACTCGCGCGGGCAGGGGCTTGCCTGGTATCCCGGTTCGCCGGAGTTGTCCGTGCTTTTGACCCGGCCAGACGACAGGCTCGTATTCAACGAACTGCACCCGGAAGACCATGCGACACTCGCCGAGCTGTATAACCGCGAAAAACGGGTGCGGGTGACGCAGGCTGAAGCGACAATTGCGGTGAAGGCCAACCTGCCGCCGCCGGAACGGCGCGGTATCGTGCTGATCGATCCGCCGTTTGAAAAGCGTGATGACGATGCACGTGCGCTGGCCATGCTGCAGCAGGGCTACAAGCGCTTTGCCACCGGCTGCTTCATGCTGTGGTATCCGGTGACCGGTGACGGCCTGTCGAGGCGGCTGGTCGAGGCGGCCCGGCAGTCGGGGCTCAAGCGCATGTTGCAGGTGGAGCTGATGGTGCGTCCGGCTGCCATGAACGGCGGGCTGGCAGGCTCAGGCCTGATCATCGTCAATCCGCCGTGGCCGCTGGCCGAAGAACTTCCCGGCCTCATGCCCGCCCTGTCAGAGCGCTTGCACCAGGGCGAGGCTTCGTGGACGGTTGACTGGCTGGCGGGTGAGTGAGCCATTTTATGCTCGATCAACTTGTCCACCTGCACTGCGTTTCGGTGGGTCGATCTCGATGCCCTGAACCTTCGCCTACTGCTTTTCCTCGTAATGAGACCAGACTTCGCTGCTGCCATCCAGCTTCACCAGCACGACATCGTGTGCCTCCCGGTAAGTGCCCATTTCCATGCCGGGTGATCCGGCGGGCATGCCCGGTGCCGACAGGCCGATGGCCTCCGGGCGCAGTTTCAGCAGCCGCTCGATATCTGCGACCGGTACATGACCTTCGATGACATAGCCGTCCACGGTGGCCGTGTGACAGGAGGCATGCTGCGGTTTGATGCCAAGCTTTATCTTGTGCTGGGCGAGGCTGCCCATGTCCATGTCGGAGGTTTCTACCTCGTGGCCGGCTGCACGAATGTGGTCGACCCAGGCCTGGCAGCAACCGCACGACGCGGTCTTTGCCACTTCGAAACTGAGCGTGCCGGCCAATGCAGACGAGGCTCCCACAGCGAGGGTAGCAAGGGCGAGGACGATGCGGCTTTTCATGACAAGGCACTTTCAATTGCGCGGTTGATGTCGTGCTGCAAAGATGCGCTGACAATTGTGGCAATTCAAGTGTGCAGGAGCAATGCAATGACAGGGGTGAAGGACAAGGTGGCGCTGGTGACCGGGTGCGGCAGTGCGGGCGGGATCGGTTTCGCCTGTGCGAAACTGCTCAGGGCGGCGGGCGCGAAAGTCGCCATCACCTCGACCACTGATCGCATCCATGAGCGGGCACAGGAACTGGGGGCAGGTGTGTTTGCCCACCCTTGCGACCTGACCGACGTTGCCCAGGTGGACGGACTGGTGACGGCAACGGAAGCAGCGCTCGGACCCATCGACATTGTCGTCAACAATGCCGGCATGGTGCAGATCGGCCATGACGAACCCTCAAGGCTGATACAGGATATTCCCGATGAGCAATGGCGCCGCGGCATGGACATCAACCTGACCACGGTGTTCAACGTGACGCGCCGGGTGGTGCCGTCGATGATCGAGCACAGGTACGGCCGCATCGTCAATATGAGTTCGGTAACGGGGCCGTTGGTATCCAACCCGAAGGGCACGATCTACTCCGCGGCCAAGGCGGCCATCATGGGCATGACAAGGGCGCAGGCCATTGAACTGGCGGAGTACAACATCACGGTGAACGGTATCGGGCCGGGCTGGATCGAAACGCCGTCGTCGTCACCGGAAGAAGTCTTTGCCGGTGAACAGGCACCCATTGGCCGGCCGGGCAAACCGGACGAGATCGGCCAGGTCGCCCTGTTCCTGGCCAGCGAGGAAGCAAGCTTCGTGACCGGCCAGCTGATCGTGGCGGACGGCGGCAATACCCTGATGGAATACAAGGGACCGGCGGAGGGATATTACTAGATGCCGATGGGGTTCAGCACAACCGGTCAGGGCCTGGAAGGCTGATTCCACTTAACCTGTTACATCAAGCATTTGGCGCGGTCCGGGCATGATTTGTTTCGGATCCGAAACCATCCTTGGTCGCAGCGCTGGTTTAACGGCTTCCGAAACATTGATTCATTTCAATCGGTTGCGGGCGCGGCCGAAAACGTTGAATCAAGCATTTACTCGTCCGGCACGGTGCGCGGATTGCCGTCCTTATCGACGGCGACCATGACGAAGTCGGCGTCGGTGACCTTGACTTTTTCATGGGTGAGATAGCGCTGCGCCCAGGCTTCGACCTCAATGGTCATGGAGGACCGGCCCACCTTTGACACGTTGGTGTACACCTCCAGCGTGTCACCGATTTTCACTGGCAGCTTGAATGACAGGGCGTTGATGGCGGCGGTCACGACACGGCCCTTGGCGCGCTCGCCCGACCTGATGCCGGCTGCCAGATCCATCTGTGCCATGACCCAGCCGCCGAACACATCGCCGGCCGCATTGGCATCTGCCGGCATGGCCGGCATCCGCATTGTCAGATCGCCCTTGGGCGCCGAGTTGGAAGAATCATTGCTCATGGGGTGTCACTAGAGCCTTTCAGACTTAAATGGAAGCGTTTGATGGCATCAAATCAGTTCACTCGGCTAGGCGCAAAGCGAAGCGCGATGTGGTGCATCGGGCAAGCTTTGCAACGACGCCGATGGACTGATTTGGTCCACCGAAGGCCGATTTTCTGTGCTCGCTGGACAGCGTTACGGCTCCCTTGTGGTCAACCAGACCACGGCGAGAGCCGTGCCTTGCCAGCAAACCCAGAAAACCGGTCAAACGTTTCCATTTAAGTCTGAAAGGCTCTACTGCCGTGCATTGGGCCGATGTGCAAGCGCTGCCGCCAGGGCCATGATGGCCATTACCCAGAAGCCGATATTGGTCCAGGTGCCTTGCAGGTAACCGACGCCCTGCGAGGCAAGTGCGCCTAACCCGATCTGGAGAAAGCCTGCAAGGCCGGCACCCGACCCGATGTTTTTCGGGTCAACGGATATGGCTGCGGTGATGCCGTTTGGAATGGTGAGACCGTTGCCGAATGCACACAGTGCCATGGGGACGAACAGGGTTGAGGGATGGGTGAAACCGG
Organism: uncultured Alphaproteobacteria bacterium; assembly: GCA_963759095.1. GTDB lineage: Bacteria > Pseudomonadota > Alphaproteobacteria > Rhizobiales > Aestuariivirgaceae > Anderseniella. The sequence continues at coordinate 24,480 of CAVWYF010000016.1, forward strand.
CCAGGGCGAAGACCAGCAGGAATATCGCACCTGCCAGGGTGAGCAGGTTGCCGATGCGGATCATGCGGTCATTGCCGAGGCGCATTGAATAGCGGCCGGAGACAAAGTTGCCGGCCATGTATCCCAATGCTGAACACATGAACCAGATGCCGTAGTCGATTGCCGAGTAGCCACGCACGGTGACCATGATGAATGGTGCAACCGCCAGGTAGCAGAAGAACACGGCGCTGCCGAACGATATGGTGGCAGTGTAGCCGAGGAAGGATTTGTTCTTCAGCAAGGTCATGTACAGCCCGGTGCGAATGAGACTGGCATCGGGCTGCAGTGACAGATTGGTTTCACGCAGGCGCGCGAGTGCGGTCAGGAAAACCAGCGAACCGATGCAGGCCAGGACCCAGAAGCCGGCGCGGAATGAAAACCATTGATCCAGCGTGCCGCCAATGACAGGTGCGACCATGGGGGCCAGGACCCAGGCCATCGTAATGTATCCCAGTACGGAGGCGGACTGCTCACGCGAGAACAGGTCGCGCACGATGGCGCGCGAAAGGATCATCCCGGCAGCGCCGCCGACGGCCTGCAATCCGCGAGCAAAAATCAGCATTTCAATAGAGCTGGAAAGGGCGCACATGATGCTGGCGCCGACAAACAGTGCCAGTCCGGCCAGCAGCATGGGCCGGCGGCCAAAGCGGTCAGACAGCGGGCCGTAGATCAACTGGCAGATGGCGAGCCCTGCCAGATATATCGTCAGCGTCATCTGAACCACACCTGACGACGCCTGGAAAGTGGATTGCAGTCCCGGCATTGAGGGTACAAACATGTTCATCGCCAACGGGCCGATAGCCGCCATGGCGATGAGAAGCCCGTAGGGTGCACGTTGTTTTGCGACCGGTGCTGCTGACGCTGTTGAAGAGTTCATGGTTTGCTATAAGACACCAATTGAGGCCTGAGTGACACACCACGCACGCGTACAGGCTATGTGTTTGTGGCATGTCTGATCGAAGTGTAACAAGATATTGTGCGGTCCATGGATGCTAACACCATCAACAGCCGGGATGCAGGCAGCGTTACCCAGGGGCTGGTGGCCATGTGGGTCGCCGTTGCCTCCTTCTCCATCGCCGATGCGATTGCCAAATGGCACGGGCAGGAAGGCTTTGCCGCCGTTCAGATCGTGTTCTTCCGGTACTTTTTCGGACTGATCCCGGTTGTCATTGCACTTTATGTGGCCGGGTTCCATCAGGTACGTACAAACCGGCCGGTAGCCCATGTTTTCCGGGGCGTGCTGATGTCGGTTGCACTGGCCCTGTTTTTCTGGGGTTTGAACTATGTGCCGCTGGCAGAAGCCATTGCCGTGGCGTTCACGGCTCCCTTGTTCATCACCGCCCTGTCGGTCCCGGTGCTGGGCGAGCGGGTGGGTATGGCCAGATGGCTGGCGGTCATCGTCGGCTTTGCCGGCATGCTGGTCATCGTGCGGCCGGGTGCTGACACCTTCAAACCGGAAATGCTGATCCTGGTTGCCGGAACCGCAGTGTTTGCGCTTGGCATCACCTATACGCGGCGTCTGGCACGAACCGAGACCGTCACCACCATGTTCACCTGGACCACGATCGTGGCCATTGCAGTCTTCGCGCCGCTGGCCTGGTGGACCTGGAAGCTGCCGCAAGCCGATCATCTTGCCGGATTTGCCATGCTGGGCCTGATTGGCAGCATGGGGCACTATCTGGTTATCGTGGCGTATCGCAATGCGCCGGCGGCGGTTATTGCCCCGCAGGAGTATATGGCGCTTGTATGGGGCGCCATTATCGGCTGGATTATATGGTCGGAAGTGCCGTCGGGCTGGACATGGCTGGGGGCAGCGATCGTGGCAGGCGCCGGCGGGTTCATTGCACTGCGCGAAACCCGGGCGGCGGCTCGCAATCGGATACAGGCGTAAAGACGATATGGAGTTTGTCTCATGCAAGCACTGAGAACACCGGACGAGCGTTTTGATAATCTGCCGGGCTATGATTTTGCGCCCAACTATGTTGATGATCTGCCGGGATATGAGGGCTTTCGGGTGCACTATCTGGATGAAGGCCCGGTTGATGCGCTGCAAACCGTCCTGTGCCTGCCGGGCGAACCGACCTGGGCCTATCTGTATCGTCACATGATCCCGGTGTTTGCCAAGGCCGGTGCGCGGGTCATCGTGCCGGACTGGCTGGGCTTTGGCCGCTCCGACAAACCGGCCAATGATGCGCTCTACACGTTTCATTTTCACCGCGACATGATGCTGGCGCTGATCACCCGGCTGGACCTGTTCAACGTCACCCTGGTGGTGCAGGATTGGGGCGGTATTCTGGGCCTGACCCTGCCGTTTGAAATGCCTGAACGCTTTGACCGGCTGATCGTCATGAACACGGCGATGCCGGTCGGCGATAGCCTGGGGGCCGGTTTTCAGGGCTGGAAGGACTATGTGGCGGGCAAGCCGGACATGGACTGTGCGGCCTTGATGAAACGGGCCGTGCCGCATTTGAGCGAGGCGGAAGCTGCGGCGTATGAAGCGCCATTTCCCGACGCGGCCTACAAGGCGGGTGTACGCCGGTTTCCGCAACTGGTGATGATTGAACCCGACATGGAAGGCATCGAGACCATGAAACAGGCACGGGAATTCTGGCAGGAGGACTGGTTGGGCGAGAGTTTCATGGCCATAGGCGCGAGGGATCCGGTTCTCGGCGTGCCGGTGATGAGCCAATTGCAGCAGATTATTCGCGGGTGTCCGGCACCAATGGTGCTGGAAGACGCAGGCCATTTCGTGCAGGAGTGGGGTGCAGATGTTGCACGTGCTGCACTCGCATCATTCAAGGCATGAATTGTGACTGAGTTGGTTATCGAGGCAATGGGTGCGCGCGGCGAAGGCATTGCGCGCAGTGACGGTGCTGCGGTTTATGTGCCCTACGCCCTGCCGGGCGAGCGGGTACGGGCGGATGTGAAAGGCGACCGGGGCCGGTTGGCGGAGGTGCTTGACGCCGCGCCTGACCGGGTAATGGCGGAGTGCCCGCATTTCGGCAAATGCGGTGGATGCCTGTTGCAGCACTGGTCGCAGCCCTCCTATGCCCGATGGAAGCGGCAACTGGTAGTCGATGCATTGTCGCGCAAGGGATTGGCCGACATTGAAATTGCGCCACTGGTTGACGCACACGGGGCCGGGCGCCGGCGCGTCACGTTGACGGTGGTTGGCGGCAAGGCCGGGTTTTCGGCCCACCGCTCACATGATCATGTGCCTGTCGACACTTGTCCGATACTGGTGCCGCAATTGGCACAGGCTTCAAGGATTGCGGTTGGTCTGGTTCGCGCATTGAACCTCAAAAAGCCGCAGCGGGTTCACCTGCTGGCAAGTGATACCGGACTTGATTGTGACCTTGCAGGAGTTGATGACCCGGATCTGGATGCGCGCGTGCGGGTTGCCGGCGTAGCCGAGGAATTTGGCCTGGCCCGGGTGACCGCGTCGGGAGACATGCTGATAGAGCGCGCCCGGCCGGTGCTGGCTGTAGCCGGCGCAACAGTGACGCCGCCGCCGGGCGGTTTTGCCCAGGCAACCGCGGCGGGCGAAGACGCGTTGGCGTCCATCGTCATTCCCGCACTGGCAGGTCACTCCGTCGTGGCAGACCTGTTTTGCGGATGGGGGGCATTCGGGCTGCGGCTGGCCAAGGCTTCCAGGGTACTGGCGGTGGATTCAGACAAGCCGGCGATTGCGGCACTTGAAGCAGCTACCCGCAGTGCGGCCGGACTGAAACCACTGATTGCCCGGGCACACGACCTGATGCGTGATCCGCTGACAGCACCTGAACTGAAAGGCATTACCGGCGCGGTGTTCGATCCGCTGCGTGCAGGCGCTGCTGCACAGGCAGCGGAACTGGCGGCTGCCGGGACCATCCAGACAGTTGTGGGTGTGTCTTGTGATGCCGGTACATTTGCACGCGATGCAAGTGTTCTGGTTCAAGGCGGGTTCAAACTTGAGCGCGTTGTACCGGTGGATCAGTTCAAGTACGCCGCACATGTGGAAATGGTGGGGGTATTCAGCCGGTGAGTGTTGAACGCAAGGACAGGATTGATCTGGCCGGGGCCGGCTGGCTGGTCACCTTTGCGCTTCTGATGGGCATCAACCAGGTGTTTGTGAAACTGGTGAACGCCGGGCTGGCGCCGGTATTTCAGGCTGGCCTGCGTTCGGCGTGCGCGCTGGTGCTGGTGTTGACCTACGCGCTCTACACCAGACGCAAACTGTCGATCAGCGATGGCAGTCTGGTGCCGGGCCTTTACTGCGGCACATTGTTCGCTGCCGAATTCATGCTGACATTTTCGGCGTTCGATTACACGTCTGTCGCGCGGGCCACGATGCTGTTTTACACCATGCCGTTCTGGCTGGCATGTGCTGCGCATTTCATGATCCCGGGCGAGCGATTGACTCCGCTGCGGGTGCTGGGCTTGGCGATGGCCGTTGCCGGCGTTGCCTGGGCGTTGCTGCGCAATGACCATCCGGCAACCGAGTATGCCCTGCTGGGAGACCTGATGTGTCTTGTCGCGGCGTTTTGCTGGGCCGGTATTGCGCTGCTGGTGCGCACCACGGCGCTGTCGAAATCATCGCCTGAAATGCAGCTTGTCTACCAGCTTGCCGTATCTGCTGCGATCATGCTGCCGCTTGCGCCGTTGTTTGGCGACCTTGTGCGCAACTTCACGCCGCTGATCGGCGGCCTGTTCGCTTTCCAGGTTCTGGTGGTTGTGAGTTTCGGGTTTTTGATGTGGTTCCGGGTTCTGGCAGTTTACCCTGCGTCCGACATGGCGTCATTCGGTTTCCTCACCCCTCTGTTCGGAGTGATGTTCGGCTGGCTGATACTGGGCGAGACGATTACGCTGGAATTTATTGGTGCCTTGGCACTGGTGTGCGCCGGCATCGTGCTGGTCAATCGCAAAAAGAAGAAAACCGACGCTGCTCAGCCTGCCTGATGATTGAGCACCACGACACGGGATTTCAGTGTGACCCGCAGGTGAAGCTCGGCAATGTCCTGGTTCAGCATGCGGATACAGCCTGACGACAGGTTCTTGCCGATTGACGACGGGTCGTTAGTGCCGTGAATGCGGTACAGGGTATCGCGGCCGGTAAGATCGAACAGATAGAGCGCGCGCGCGCCGAGTGGATTCTTTGGCCCGCCCGGCATGCCGAGTGGCCATTTCGCGGCCTTGGGATCGCGGGCCACCATTTCAGCCGGCGGCGTCCAGCGCGGCCAGCGTGCCTTGCGGGCAATGTAAGCCTCGCCTGCCCAGGTAAAGCCGGAACGCCCGACCCCGATGCCGTAGCGCATGGCCATGCCGCCTTCGCGAACGTGAATCAAATGCCGGTTCTTGGTGTCCACTACAATTGTGCCGGGCCATTCACGGCCGGAATACTTGACAAGCTGGCGGCGGAACTGCGGTTTGATGCTGACCGGATTGACCTTCTCAATCGGATAGTCGATCGGCGATTCCATAGGTGGCCGCTGACCCGGTGCCGGCTGCGGTTCGAAGCCATCTGAAGGCGGTTGATAGGGTGGTTGAGGAGCGGCGGGTGCGTTGGTCGGTGAAACCGAGCCTGTGATATCACCGCGGCGCGGGGCTTCATCAAAACCACCACGGGTCCTGAGCCAGTTGGAGATGGTGTCAATGTTAAAGGGTTCAGCCTGTGCAGCACTGGTCAGAGAAGAAACCAATACCGTCGCACCGGTGCCAAACAGCATATTGCGGCGTGATATGTCTCGGTCACTCATTGGTTAATACGGACTCCCAAACGTACAAAATCCATGCCAGTCAGCATAATGCTTCTTGGTTAAGGTTTGATTTACATTTAGCGGGAGTTTGCAGCAGGAGCGGGGTAGTTTTACGCCTGATTTATGGCAACGTCTAACGGTTTGTTGATTGAGTTTGAGGGCAAAAAAACCACGGCCGTGCAAAAGGCCGTGGCGTTGATGTTCGTTACCTGCTCTTGCAATCAGTAAATTGATTTGCCGGTATCGATGGCCTGGGACAGCAGCAGGTATTCTTCGCATGCTGTGCCGCAGCGTGTGCCAATTTCCGTGAGCTGTTCGCGTGCAAGATCCATCTTGCCCAGTTTGACATACCCTTCGCCGAGGTATTCCCGGGCCAGGATGTAATCCGGATTGGCGTCCAGAGCCTTCTGGTAGAATGTGATGCCTTGCTCGACCAGGCCCATCTTGCGGTGCGTATAGCCAAGCCCGTTAAGAGCTTCAGGATCGCGCTTGTCGGCAACCAGGCGGAACAGGTCCACAGCGTTTTCATACTGGCCGGCACGGGCAAGGGCCCACCCTTGAGCTTTCAGTGAATTGTCCGGTACGACTTCAGACGTCTGCTTCACGCACTTCTTCATGGTGTCGGAATAAACCTGGCCTTTTTTGCAGGTTTTGGTGGAAGTCGAGGTGTCTGAGCCGGCAGCGTGGACTGCGGTAAACGATGTGCCTATGGCAAGAGTTGCAGCCAGGGCAAGGGGGGTAAACTTCATGGTCAGTTTTCCTTGTTGGATGTATCTATCAGGGTTTAGTCGATAAATGCTGCCGTGAACTATAGCAATCTGCTTACGAAAGTGCGAGCAGCGCTGGTTCAACAAGAGGCATCAAAAATGTAACAATTTTGTGTTGGCACTGCGGGTTGCGGAAGGCCAATAATTGATTTTTTAGAGAATTATCCGCAGATCAAATTTCGTTAACAAGTATGCTTGAGGCTTTGGACGATGGGCGCTATGATGCTGCTTCGTGGACGGCACCCACTTTACTATCAGGCACAACGGCTGGCAACGTGACAAGACGTTCAACATTACAAACCGCGCTTATGCTGGTGGTGGCTCTGGCTGTGAACGGGTGTGCCGAAAACCATTTGCTTGCGCAACTGGATGCCGGTGTTTCGGGTGCGTCTGCCAATGGCGAAAGAAAGTTACCTGACGTGTCCGTGTCTCCGGCAGGAACGTCGAATTTCAAACGTCAGCAGATTATCGGCAATGATCTTGCCCAACGTGCACTCGGCGTTATGAAGCGGTCCAATGATACCGAACTTGAAGACTATCTGAATGCGATTGTGACGCGGTTGAAAATGTCACCGGAGCATGGTGCCTCAGGCTTGTTTTACAAGGTGTATCTTGTGGACAGCCCGCATGCCAATGCGTTTACGCCGGGTGGCGGCCATATCTTTGTGACTACAGGGATTGTCACCAAGCTGCGCACTGAAGGTCAGATGGCGATGGTGCTGGCGCATGAGATGGCCCACAACCGGGCAAGCCATGTGGTAAAGGGGCATGACGGCCAGTCGCTGAACAAGCGGGTGACAGCGTTCGGAAAACGGATTTTCGACGACGGACTTGGTGTTCCGTGGTTGAGCAGCGGTGTGAAGGCGTTGGCAGATACAAGCTTGAGCAGCTATACCCGCGCCCAGGAAGAAGAAGCCGACATGCTTGGTTTCCGGTATTTCGTCTCCGCAGGCTACGACCCTCACGAAGCGCCCCGCAGTTTTGCCGCCCTGATTACCGTCGATGCGCAGAAGAAGAGTATTTTTGACGTTTTTGACGGCTATCCCGAAGGCATCAGGCGTGCGGAAGAAATGAATGCCATGGTGCATGCGGTTTACCGCGATGTAGACACCAGCCACCTGAGGCGCAACACCAAAACCTATGTTGATCTGGGGTCTGCATACTGGCAGTAAGCCCGTTGGCTAGATCAGGATGTTAGACAACTTTATGGGCTCTATCGAACTCAGGTTGCTCTAGGCGGGTTCACTCTTAGATTAAATCACTTCATGAACGTCTGATGAACGATCCACTCAGGTTTCAGTCATTCCGGCGGTGGCAGTGTTGTCCTCAAGTAAGCACGTGACGATCTCCCAGGTCGGGCACAGAAACAAGAACGAGGAAAACAAAATGTCCCAGATTACCAAGACAGCCAAATCCACCATGATCCTTGCCGCCGGGGCGGTTGCCGGCGTCCTGTTCGCCGGTAACGTTACAACCACGGCCAATGCGGAAACGGTCTATTTTGGCTATGAAACGTCATTCCGTGAAGCCAAGCAAATGTGCAATGGCATGCATGGCCGGATTTTCGAGACGGAACGGGGTCAATATATGTGCACCGGCAGTTTGCGCGCACCTAAAGCAAAATATAAACGCCCGCCATCAACACATATTCCTCGCGGTGCAAATGACCGCCCGACCAAGCGCCAGAACTTCACCGGTCGCACTGACTTTACCGAAAATGGCCAAGGTGGCGGCAACGGTAGTGACGGCGGCGGTAACGGTGGTGGAAGCGGCGGCGGCAACGGTGGTGGAAGCGGCGGTGGTAGTTTCTAAGCCTCTTTTCAAGACCAAGAGATTGAAGTCGGCATCGCTGTATTGCGGTGCCGATGGCTGGCCGGGCCACTGTGTTCATGTTGAGGTCGGTTATGAAGACAGTTGCCGGCGCACCATGCAGCACCGACAATCAAAATTTGCAGGGGCAAACACAACTAAAGCGGTTCAAATGATTCGGATAAAACGCAAACCGCTTTAGTTGTGTTTGCGGCGGCGAAATTTTCGTGATGCGATCGTTGGCGCTAAGAGCATGAGCGCGCACACGGCAGTAGATAGAGAAAACGCGGTGGCTGCTGCTACACCAAGATTGTGCGTAACGTGGAAAACGTGATCGGGTAGAGTACCGGTAATTGCCTCGCTTATTGGCACCACAGCAACCATTACCGCCAGCACCGCCGTCGACAGCGCTGCTGCGAAAAAAGACAGCATGTGGGTGTTTCGGCGTTTCTGCGCGGAACTGCTCACACATGCTGCAGCACCGAAACCGTAGGTTTCATCTTTTTTGATCAACATAGTGCGCGTATCACGGTTCACCGATGAACCCCTCCAGCGTCCAGCAAGACCATAAAAGGATGGCGTAAAATCAGGCAAACCTTGCCAGCCGCCGGGTCATTGTGTGGCAAACCGGTGGCATATGGTTAATAAAAAGTTAACGATATCAAGATGTTATTTGGAAAATTCGGCAGAATTCTCAAGTTTCTGGCGACATTGGGTAGCTGCATTGTCCGGCAGCGGGCCAACATCATCATAAGTGATGGTTGCGCCGTGTTTCACCGGGCGGATCAAGCTGACACCGTGAGCCAGCCCGATAGGCAGGGCGCGAGAGCGGTGTGATGCATCGGCAGGCATCAACTTGCCCCACGCGGTGTATCCGCCTTCGCCGTCGAGTGTGTCGCCGGGAGCAAGATCTTTCTTGGCGACCGCAACAACATCGCCACGCCACTCAGCCGTGGACCCCGTCGCCTCGCCGCGTATTGCGGCGTTAGCGGCGGAAACTCCAAGCTCCAGGCCGATCAGGTGATAGGGCCGGTACATGGCTGCATAGTAGCCTGACTGATCGGTCTTGAGCCCATATTGCAAAAAACAGTCACGCGCATACAGGTTGGGGGCCTTGAACACCGCATAGACACCCCAGCGCAGGTGATTGTGCATTTCGGTTGCCTCGCCACGGTGCTCGGAGGCGATGACCTCGACAAACCCTTCACCATCCAGCATGCCGCCGGCGTCCGCCGGAATGAGTACGTTCTGCAAATTGTCGAAATCGACAGCCGGAAATTTCAGCCCGTCGCTCGGGGCATTCAGTCCGGTGGCGTTGGCGATTGCCGCCATTTCAATGGCAGACTTGGTGCCGTCGAGGAACGAGTTGAACATCTGGGAATTCATGCCAGCGGCCGCAGCCTGCTCCGGGGTGAGGCCATAATGGGTCCATACATCATCGGGCGTGACATCATGAAACTCGGGCTGGTAGCGGGTACCTTTGCCGGCACACACGATCTCCAGACCGCAGGTCCTGGCCCAGTCGACGATCTCGCAAACCAAGGCAGGTTGATCGCCGGATGCCATCGAATAAACCGTGCCTGCACTGCGATGCGCATCAGCCAGAACCGAGCCGGCCAGCACGTCTGCTTCGACATTGACCATGACGATATGCTTGCCGTGTTGAGCTGCTGCAAGTGCATGCGCGCAGCCGGCCGCCGGCGAACCGGTGATTTCCATGACAACCTCAACAGCCGGGTCGGCAATCAGGTCCATGCCGTCACTGGTAAAGCGTGTCCGGGAGACCAGGTCGTCCTGCCAGCCAACGTTACGGCACGCAGCACGGGCGCGGTCCGGGTCAAGATCTGCAATGACGGCAACCGACAAGTGTGGCGAAAACGGTACCTGGTTCAGGAACATCGAGCCGAACTTGCCGGCTCCGATGACGCCCACCCGAACCGGCCCCTTGTCGGCAATTCGTTTGGTGAGAATGGCTGGAAGTTGCTGCATCTGGTGACCTTTGTGCAAACTGTCTGGATAAGATTAGTGGGTTTTGACCCTAACAAGTTGGAAACGATCAGGATGAGCAAGTCAAACAGATCGACAGGTTTTACGCTGATTTTTCAGATAGTCAGCCGCAGTCGGTCAGGAAAAGAGTCAAGTTGACGGCTCACGGTTTGGCGGTGGAGTGTAGATCCAGGCAAGACGTTGCAACTGCATGGAGCCGGGCAACAACCGCAGGGCCAGATTTCGCGCCCGGGCCATAGGGCCACGCATATGGTAGATGGCGGCATTGCGACGGGACTCTTCGATAATACGGGCAGTGCGCGGCTGACGCTGTGTCTGGTAGCTGGCCAGGGCAGCCTTCAGGTTATCGCCGTCACCGACACAAGCGGCCAGGCAAGCAGCGTCCTCCAAAGCCATGGCAGCACCCTGGGCAAGATAGGGCAGGGATGCATGAGCAGCATCACCCACCAGGACGCAATTGTCCCGGCTCCATGTGGTGAACGGCTCAAGATCAGCGCCTGTCCAGGCGAGCCAGCTTGCCGGGGTGGACAACAAATCGTGCAGCACGGACGCGGCACCCGGCAATGCGGCGAACACGTCGTCGCGGCTGGCGATGTTGTTCCAGCCGGTCTGGTTCGCCGGCTGCTCGATACTGGCCACAATGTTGAGCCGGCGGCCACCTGACACCAGGTAGTGCACAATGTGGGCACCCGGCGCGAGCCACAGGTAAACCGCATCACGATCAAGCGCGTCAGGAAGATCGCCTGCTGGAGCAAGGGCCCGGTACAGTGTTTCACCGCTAAGGCGCGGTTCGCTGTCAGGTGCAATATGAGCCCGCAGCGGGGAGCGGATTCCGTCTGCCGCGATGATCAGATCAGATTCATGCGTGTCGCCGGACAAGGTTTTTAACCCTGCCGGCTCGCCCGGTTCCAGCCCGGTAATCCGGCAGTCGTTGACAATTGTTATTGCGTTGTTGCAGGCCGCTGTTTGCGCCAGCGCATTGATCAGGTCTGCCCGATGTGCAACCCGGTAGGGGCTGCCGAATCGCCTTGTGAAACTGTCTCCAAGTTCAAGTACAGACAACTGCCGTCCGCTGATCGCGTCGCAGATGCGAATGCGTGCCGGCGCGCAGCATTGCGCTTCAAGCGCGTCCCACGCGCCCAGACCCTCAAGAACCCGAACCGCATTTGGTCCCAGTTGCAGCCCCGCCCCGATGGTCTCGAGCCGGGCGGCCTGTTCAAAAACTGTTGCTGAATGTCCGTTTTGCGAAACTGCGATGGCGGATGCCAAGCCTGCAATTCCTGCTCCGGCGATTGAAATATGCAATTTAGAAAGCCCTCGACAGCCAAATCATTCAAAAACAGTTGGTTTGCCCTTGCGGTACAAAAACGGCGGGACTAGGGTCCGCGCCGGTGCCGACGACCGATATCACAGATAACATCAAGGAGTCATTCCAATGGGTTTCATCGCAGACTCGCTTAATCGAATTCAGCCGTCAGCTACGATCGCGATTTCAACAAAAGCCATGGAACTCAAAGCCGCTGGTCGCGACATAATCGGTCTGTCTGCGGGTGAGCCTGACTTTGATACACCTGACAATATCAAGGAAGCCGCCATAAAGGCGATCCGTGAGGGGCGCACCAAGTATACACCGGTTGATGGCGTGCCTGAATTGAAGCAGGCAATTTGCGCCAAGTTCGAACGCGACAACGGGCTCAAGTATCAGCCGTCGCAGGTGTCGGTTGGAACCGGTGGCAAACAGGTTCTGTTTAACGCGTTGCTTGCGACGCTCAATCCCGGCGATGAAGTGATTGTGCCGGCACCGTATTGGGTGAGCTATCCCGACATTGTGTTGCTCGGCGGTGGCAAGCCGGTATTTGTCGAGACGACGCTGGATAACGGGTTCAAGCTGCAGGCGGCCGCGCTGGAAGCGGCGATTACGCCTAAAACCAAGTGGCTGGTGTTCAACTCACCGTCAAATCCGTCGGGCGCTGCCTATAGTCATGCTGAATTAAAGGCGCTGACAGATGTGCTGATGCGACATCCGCAAGTCTGGGTGCTGACCGACGATATGTACGAGCATCTGGTCTATGATGATTTCAAGTTCGTGACACCGGCCCAGGTTGAACCTCAATTGCAGGAGCGCACCTTGACCATGAATGGTGTATCCAAGGCCTACGCGATGACCGGATGGCGAATTGGCTTTGCGGCCGGTCCTGAAGTTTTGATCAACGCGATGCGTAAATTGCAGTCGCAGTCCACATCCAACCCGTCGTCGATCTCGCAGTGGGCGGCAGTTGAAGCCCTGAACGGTCCGCAGGATTTCATTGCCAGCAACAATGAGAAATTCAAGGAACGCCGGGACCTGGTTGTGTCGATGCTGAACCAGGCACGCGGGCTGTCATGCCCGACACCGGAGGGTGCGTTCTATGTATACCCTTCCTGTGAGGAGCTGATTGGCAAGACCACACCGTCAGGCCAACAGATCAACAATGACGAGGACTTTGTAACCGCACTGCTGGCTGACGAGGGAGTTGCAGCCGTGCATGGCGCAGCGTTTGGACTGGAGCCGTTTTTCCGGGTTTCATACGCAACGTCCAATGAAGCGTTGGAAGATGCGTGTGAGCGTATTCAGCGATTCTGCAACAGTCTGAAATAGGCCGTTCCATCGGTTTAAAATTTTGTTACAATTATGTCGAAATTGTAATTGGATTTGTTACTAACGATGGCTAAGTATGAGCCAATCGCTCGGGACGGCGATTCGGGAGTTCGGCTGCGTGGCGCATCTGGTCACGCAGCCCGACCCCTACATTTGCCAGAAAGGCACACTCCTATGAAACGCATTGCATCTGCCGCTGTTGTAACTCTTGCTATCGTTGCCGGCTCTTCCGGGTCGGCATCTGCTGACGGAGTGGGCGTTAACATTGGTTCTCTGGAGTGTATTGTCGAGGGAGGCATCGGCCTGATCGTCACCTCGTCCAAGGCCATGGATTGTGTCTATAAATCAACCACGGGCCGCGAAGATGTTTATGTCGGAAAGCTGACAAAGTTCGGCCTCGATATCGGGGTGACGGGCGAGGCTCGCATGATATGGGGTGTGTTCGCACCGGGTATTGTTGAATTTGGCGCACTTTCCGGCCGGTATGTCGGTGCATCCGCAGAGGTAACAGCTGGTGTCGGCGCCGGAGCAAATGCACTTGTCGGCGGAGCAAATATTACGCTGCAACCATTGAGCGTTCAGGTGCAGACAGGTCTCAACGCTGCACTTGGCGTGTCCAGCATGACCCTTGAGCCGGCCGACTGATCCACGACCTTGATGCAGTCATGACGGTCGGCGATAACGGCTAATCGCATTCGCCTGACAAAGGAGTGATTTGGCAAGTTGGGTGAGTACGCCTAGGTTGGCGGGTAAAGGTGCCTTTGCGGGCGGCTTACTCGCTAATTGCAGGAGTGCTTGCGCATGCTGATCAAGACCATTCACAACTGGCAGATTCCAGAGTCCAGGGCCACGTCGGAGCACGTGTTCGTGAACCGGCGAAAATTTATTGCCGCTGCCGGGTTTGCCGGTATCGGACTTGCCTCAGGCATTCGCCCGGGCCTGGCCAGCGATGATCCGACGGCGGACCTGTATCCGGGCAAGCTCAATCCTGGCTATGCGGAGGCGGGGCGCAAGATCACGCCCGAGGCGATTAATATCACCTACAACAATTTTTATGAGTTCGGCACGTCCAAGCGGATTTCAAAAGCAGCCGAAGCGCTGGTTATCCGGCCATGGGAAATCGCCTTTGAAGGCGAGATTGAAACCCCGTTCAAGATGCAGTTTGATGATCTGATCAAGAAGGTGCAGATTGAACAGCGGGTCTACCGGCATCGCTGTGTGGAAGCGTGGTCAATGACCGTTCCGTGGAGTGGTTTCACCCTCAAGCAGCTCGTCGCACTTGCCAAACCGAATGCCAAGGCAAAATATGTGAAGTTTGAAACCTTCAACGACCCGGAAATGGCGCCCGGCCAGAAGCCAAGCCTGTTTGGCGGCAGCTATCCGTGGCCATATTCAGAATCTGTGACCATGGAAGAAGCCAACAATGATCTGGCGTTCATGGCGACAGGCGCGTACGGCAAGCCGGTGGCCAAGTCCATGGGTGCACCCATCCGTCTGCACCTGCCCTGGAAGTACGGCTTCAAATCGGCCAAGTCGATCAACAAGATCACGTTCACGTCGGAACGACCCAAGAGTTTCTGGGAAGTGCTTGGGCCCAAAGAATATGGCTTCTGGGCCAATGTAAACCCGGACGTGTCACATCCGCGCTGGAGCCAGGCATCAGAGCGTGATCTGGAGACGGGTGAGAAGATTCCAACCGTCATTTACAATGGCTACGCAGAGCAGGTCGCATCGCTTTATGACAGCGTGAAAGATGAATTGGGAACCGCGCTGTTCAGATAGTCTTGTCAGTTTAAAAATCAGGGGCCAGACACCCGGGTGGAGTGTGTGTCTGGCCCCTTCGTTGTCAGGAACCTGACGGTTCATGCCGAAGCACTTGTTGTTGCCTCGCGCCTCGGTGGACCCATCAGATATGCGGCCATGTGTTTTATGAGGGAGTAAACTAGCCGCTGACAATTAAAGGCTCACACGGATGAACCATCAAGTGCAATCCGGGTATTGGGCATGTATGTCATGCGGTGACTGCATATCGGGCAAAAGCACATAGATTGCACGCACTTACGTGAACATCAGAACTTCCATTGCCGTGCTTTTGATACAACAAAATCCCTGAATACAGCGATTCTTTTGGAATTCCGCATTTCTTCCGGATAGACAAAGTAGGTGTCTATGCCCGGTGCATCCACGCCAAAAGAAACCCGGATAAGAGGTGAATCTTCACCTACAATATAGTCAGGCAGAACCCCGATGCCCAGACCGGACTCAACGGCGCGCCGCAGTCCGTAGATAGAATTGATCATAAAGCTTGAGTCACGCGGTGGTTCGCCTTCTGCACGCCCTGCGCGCAGCAGCCAGCCCAGGTCGGCGAGGAATGCCGGTGCTGGTCCGAACGCCAGAATTTTGTGATTGTCGAGTTCTTCGGCGGTTTTCGGCAGGCCGTTCGATTGCACATAGTCCGGTGATGCATAGGCGTGATTGTGCACGGTGAACAACTTGCGCTGGATGAGGTCAGGCTGGACAGGCCGGCGCAAGCGAATGGCCACGTCAGCCTCACGCATGCCAAGGTCGAGTTCTTCGTCGGTCAGGATCAACTCGACCCTGATGTGCGGATACAGTTCAATGAACTCCTGCAAGCGTGGGGTCAGCCATATGGTGCCCAGGCCCACAGTCGTGGAAATGCGCAGGTCGCCGGTCGGTTTGTCGCGGCTGTCGGTCAGGCGTGTTCGGGCAGTCGCCAGTTTGGTGAATACATCATGTGCCGTTCGGTACAGCATCTCACCTTGCTCGGTCAGGATCAGACCGCGTGCATGGCGATGAAAAAGTGTAACATTCAGTTCTGATTCCAGCGCTGAAATCTGCCTGCTGACGGCTGATTGCGACAGATTCAGGTCGTGGCCAGCGTGGGTGAAACTGCCAGCTTCTGCTACCGCATGAAAGATGCGCAGCTTGTCCCAGTCAAAGTTATTGTCCCGCTTTGAAAATGGCATGGAATTGAGGCCTTGTCCTACTCGGCTGCCTGCGAGGCTTCATTGCCTGCTTCAGCCAGAAATTTCTCGGCTTCAAGTGCCGCCATGCAGCCCAACCCGGCAGCCGTGACAGCCTGACGGTAGATGTCATCAGTGACATCTCCTGCTGCATAGACGCCTGCAATGGCGGTCGCCGTCGAATCGGGCTTGGTTATCAGATAGCCGCCATTCTTCATTTCCAGCTTGCCTTCAAACAACTCGGTTGCCGGCTTGTGGCCAATGGCAATGAAAATGCCCTCGCAGGGCAAATCCTCAACAGCTTGCGTCTTCACATTGCGCAGACGTGCTGCGGTGACCCCAAGCGGGTTTTCGTCGCCAATGACTTCATCCAGCGTGGTATCCCACATGACCTTGACCTTCGGATTTTCGAACAGCCGGTTTTGCAAAATGCGTTCGGCGCGGAATTCATCACGGCGATGAACAACCACAACCTCGGATGCAAACTTGGTCAGAAACAAAGCTTCCTCGACCGCAGTATTGCCGCCGCCCACAACCACCACACGCTTGCCACGGTAGAAAAATCCGTCACAGGTTGCACAGGCGGATACGCCAAAGCCCTTGAATTTCTCTTCAGTGGGCAAACCGAGCCATCTGGCTTGCGCACCTGTACAGATGATCAGGCTATCGCATGTGTATTCGTTTCCGGAATCACCCTTCAGGCGAAACGGCCGCTGGTCGACATTGACATCGACAATGTGATCACTGATCAAATTTGTGCCGACATGCTCGGCCTGGCCCTGCATCTGCTCCATGAGCCAGGGGCCCTGGATGGTATCTGCAAATCCGGGGTAGTTTTCCACGTCTGTGGTTATGGTGAGCTGACCGCCAGGCTGGATGCCGTGAATCAGAGTGGGTTCCAACATGGCGCGCGCGGCATAGATGGCCGCTGTATATCCAGCAGGGCCTGATCCCAGAATAAGCACCTGTGAATGTTGTACGCTCATAATTTCAGTCTCCGGCAATAATTTGATCTCTCAGGGTCGCACATCTTCCCTTCGGACAGGTCACGCCCGCCGATCATAAAATGTCCAAAAGGGGTGTCTTGCGCCCAGCACTCCATAACAATCTGCCACAGCCATGACGTGGTTGCATAGCTTTCAGTCTGTCAGTTCAATAACAACTCACAGTTTTCTTGTCACCCTGATCTGGTGCGGCGGCTGCCCGATGTCAGGTTGAAAACGTCCTACTTGAAGACTATTTTCAATATCTCGTAGCTTTTGCCGCCGCCCGGCGTCATTACCTCGACGCTGTCACCGGCAGACTTGCCGATCAGGGCCCGCGCAATCGGCGAGGAGATGGATAGCTTTCCGGATTTCACGTCAGCTTCAAAATCACCAACAATGCGATATACGGCTTCCTTATCCGTATCTTCATCCACAACCGTTACCGTTGCGCCGAACTTGACGGTATCACCGCCCAGTTTCGACACGTCGATGATTTCTGCCCGGCTGATCATGTCTTCCAGTTCGGACACCCTGGCTTCATTCCAGCCCTGGGCTTCCTTTGCCGCATGATATTCTGCATTCTCCGACAGATCGCCATGGGCGCGTGCTTCTTCAATGGCCTTGATGATGCGGGGGCGCTCAACAGACTTGCGGTGCTTCACTTCTTCGGACATGGCGGCATGTCCTTCTGCGGTCATGGGAACTTTTTCAACCATCGATGCGTATTCCAGAATCCTGTTAACCCGCCCAAGCCTCGGAACTCCATGGAAGCCGTTAAGCTACCAACGCGTTCGTCTGTTGACTGTGTGCGGGAATGTTTCGGTCTTATGTAAATATGCGCAAAACAATTGCGTCCTGCAAGACCTGTTTAATGTTGATTGTCATCAGGGAAATTTCTGATTGGTCTACTCAAAATAATCCTGCAGCGGTTTTACCGAGAGATCGCCATGTTTCACGGCGGCGATTGCCTCGGATGCTGCAATGGCAGCGGGCAGAGTTGTGTAATACGGAATTTTGGCCATCAGAGCCGCTCGCCGGATCGATTTTGAATCCGACAAGGCGCTTTGGCCTTCCGTGGTATTGAACACCAGCTGCACCTCACCATTTGCCATCGCGTCGACGATGTGCGGGCGACCTTCCAGCACCTTGTTGACGCGCACGGCTGCAATTCCCTTTTCCGCCAGATAGCGTTGAGTGCCGCCGGTGGCGATGATTTTGAACCCCAGTTCGGTCAGTTGTCTGGCAGCAGGCAGGATGCGGGACTTGTCATGATCACGCACTGAAATGAAGGCGGTGCCGTCAACCGGTACTTTTGTGCCACCGCCAAGCTGGCTTTTCGCAAATGCCATAGCGAAATCAGTGTCAAGACCCATGACCTCGCCGGTAGACCGCATTTCCGGCCCGAGCACCGTGTCGACACCGGGAAAGCGTGCAAACGGGAACACGGCTTCCTTGACCCCGATATGTTTGAGTTTCCTGTTCTTCAACTTGAACGAGGCAAGCGTTTCTCCGGCCATGATGCGGGAGGCGATCTTGGCGATTGAGCGGCCAACCACCTTAGCCACAAACGGCACTGTGCGTGAGGCGCGGGGGTTCACCTCAAGCACATAGATGTCGCCGTCCTTGATGGCGAACTGCACGTTCATCAAGCCGACCACACCAAGTGCCCGGGCCAGCACAGCCGACTGACGCTCCAGCTCATCGATGGTGGCTTTTTTGAGCGAGTAAGGCGGCAGCGAGCATGCGCTGTCACCGGAGTGAACGCCGGCTTCCTCGATGTGCTGCATCACCCCTGCGACGAACACATCCTTGCCGTCGCACAAGGCGTCTACGTCAACCTCAATGGCGTTGGACAGATAGCTGTCGATCAGGACAGGAGACGAACCGGAAACAATAACCGCCTCATTGATGTAGCGCTTAAGATCTTCGGTATCGCGTACAATTTCCATAGCGCGACCACCCAGTACATAAGACGGACGGATAACGACCGGGTAGCCGATTTTTTCCGCAATCTTGACTGCTTCAGGGCCTGACTTGGCGATGCCGTTATTCGGCTGGCGCACCTTGACCTTTTTGAGCAGTTTTGCAAACCGGTCCCGGTCTTCGGCCAAATCGATGGCGTCCGGAGACGTGCCCAGAATGGGAATACCGGCTTTTTCGATGGCTTCGGCAAGCTTGAGCGGTGTCTGGCCGCCGAACTGGACGATAACGCCATGCAATTTGCCGTTTTTCTGCTCCGCCAGCAGAATCTCCAGCACGTCTTCTTCGGTCAACGGTTCAAAATACAACCGGTCTGAAGTGTCGTAATCGGTAGACACTGTTTCAGGGTTGCAGTTGATCATGATGGTCTCAAAACCTGCGTCAGACAGGGCAAATGCCGCATGGCAGCAGCAATAGTCAAACTCGATACCCTGGCCGATGCGATTTGGGCCGCCCCCCAGAATGGCAATCTTTTTGGCATCAGATATTTGGGCTTCGTTACCGTCATAGCCGGGAAGGCCGACTTCGTAGGTCGAATACATATATGCCGTGGGCGAGGCAAACTCGGCAGCGCAGGTATCAATGCGTTTGTAGACAGGCTTGATCTTCAGTTTGTGACGGGCTTTGCGGACCTTCGCTTCATTACCCCCGGTGAGCTCAGCCAGGCGTGCATCAGAAAAGCCCATGGCCTTGAGCATGCGGAAATTGGCGGCATCTTGTGGCAAACCGTGTTCGCGCACACGTTCTTCGGTCTGGATGATGGCCGACAATTGTTCAATGAACCACGGATCATATTTTGCAGACTCAAACACCAGTTCATTGCTGGCACCGCGACGCATGCATTCAGCGACTTTTAACAGCCGGTCCGGCGTCGGCAGTGACATGGCACGGCGGAAAACGTTCTTGTCCTCATCCTTACCATAGCCGTCCAGTTCAATCTCGTTGAGGCCGGTAAGTCCTGTCTCCAGACCCCGCAGTGCCTTTTGCAGGGATTCGGCGAATGTGCGGCCAATGGCCATGACTTCGCCGACCGACTTCATGGCGGTGGTCAGATTGGGCCTGGAGCCCGGGAATTTCTCGAAAGCAAAGCGCGGGATCTTTGTCACCACATAGTCGATCGAGGGTTCAAACGAGGCCGGTGTGGCACCAGCGGTGATGTCATTATCCAGCTCGTCCAGCGTGTAACCCACGGCCAGGCGGGCTGCGACCTTGGCAATCGGAAAGCCGGTTGCCTTGGACGCCAGCGCAGACGAGCGCGACACACGCGGGTTCATTTCAATGACGATCAGGCGGCCATCGGCCGGGTTCACAGCGAACTGCACATTGGAACCACCGGTTTCCACGCCGATCTCGCGCAGTACCGCAATGGATGCATTGCGCATCACCTGGTATTCCTTGTCGGTCAGCGTCAAGGCCGGCGCAACAGTGATGGAGTCGCCGGTATGGACACCCATCGGATCAAGGTTTTCGATGGAGCAGATGATGATGCAGTTGTCGTCGCGGTCGCGCACCACCTCCATCTCATATTCTTTCCAGCCCAGTACGGATTCTTCGATCAGCACTTCGGAGGTGGGGGAGGCTTCGACGCCGGTGAGCACGATGTCGTACAATTCTTCCAGCGTATAGGCGATGCCGCCGCCGGTGCCGCCGAGTGTAAAAGACGGGCGGATGATGGCGGGCAGGCCGGTCAGCTTGTAGGCCTGGAATGCCTGCTGTTGAGCGCTAAGGCGTTGTTCTTCACGACGCTCAAATTCGGTTTTAGCCCACTCGGTCTTGAATTCAGCAATTGCGCCCGCGCCTGCGCCGGACGCCTGCGTCAGACCTTCTTCGTAAGCTTTGGCAAAACGCTGTTTCAGATCTGAGGTGTTGACGAAAGCGGACTGCGGCGTCTCAAGTCCGATCTTCTTCATGGCAGTGCGGAACAGGTCGCGGTCCTCAGCCTTGTCAATGGCTTCTGCACGCGCGCCGATCATCTCCACGCCCCATTTGTCCAGCACGCCCTGCTTGTTCAGTGAAAGCGCTGTGTTCAGCGCGGTCTGCCCCCCCATGGTAGGCAGCAATACCAGAGTGTCGTTGGGGCGCTCGGTGCGCTCCTTCTCGATAATCTTCTCTACGACTTCCGGGGTGATGGGTTCGATATAGGTGGCGTGCGCCAGGTCCGGGTCCGTCATGATTGTAGCCGGATTGGAGTTTACCAGGACAATGCGGTAGCCCTCGGCCTTCAGTGCCTTGCAGGCCTGGGTACCTGAATAGTCGAACTCGCAGGCCTGGCCGATGACTATCGGGCCTGCGCCGATAATCAGGACCGTGTCAATATCTTCACGTTTGGGCATGAGCGCTCTTTTTTTGCAGATGCGGCCCAAGCCGGCGGATGGGCGGGCGCAAATTCCGTGTGAGTTACACTATCAATCCGCCGGGTGCAAAGGCCAAGCTGTCGCGCGAGGCGATTTGTGGCAGACGATCCACAGTTTGACGGTGATTTGACAGTGAAATGCACGAAAATTGAGCAATTCTGCCGGCGAAACCGGAAGTTCAGGTTCTATTGCTCGGGAATCAGTGCTTCAAAGCCCGCAGTGTTCGAGGCCCGTACGGTAATCAGCGCACCGCCGACGGCTTCAATTTCACTGCGCGACTGCATGATCGACTTCAATGTTTTCATGGAAAGCCCGAACGGGCCGGAAACAGTGAGCCGGGCTGAACCCGATGCGGAACCGGTAAAAACCTCGACGGTCATGTCATCGCCATCTTCACCGGCATCCGCGAACACCTGCTGGGTCAGCGTGGCAATTGCAGCAAGTGCGCCGTCGCAACCGGGGGCTACGAAAGGCCCTTTTTCCGGAAAGTTGCAGCGCGCTGAAACCCACTCCGGCCATTCACAATCATTGAGAGTGTCTAGCAGGAAAGTCGACAGATCGCCGGGGTCCGGCGTATCGGTGGTCATTTGAGCGGGTGTGTCGGGTTCTGGCCCGGGTGAAGCCGCTTCAACTGCAGGCTGGGTGTGTTGATGGCGATCAAAAGCGTCACGGGTATCGCGCATCAACGCGCCGATAACCGCAGAAGAGCGTTGTTCGATGTGCTCCGGCGTGGCTTCCCTGGTCGCGTCCGGCGCAGCTGTCAGTGACTTTCGGCTTGCCGAAATGCGCTCGCGCAAGAGCTTTGAGAGCAATGAAGTGTCAGGTGTGCCGGCGCGCATGGGGTGTCAAATGTCCAGAAAAGCCATGATGATCTGCTAACCTGAAACATTGCCGCCGCAATGGTAAACAAAGCGTAAATCTTACGCTTTGTTAGGAGCGCGCAGGCGATCTCAAGGAGAACAGGTTTCAGGTGATGAATGTACCCGGATTTTGATTCTGAGCAGTTCGCATAACGTCAAAGAGAATATAGTTTTTCCACTTTTGCAGCATGATTTATTAAAGCTCGGATTTATCTGTAACAGATTTTGGTTCAACAAAACCGAGGAAAATAGTGGCCATGAACAAAGCGAGTATAGCAAGCTGTGTAATTGCATTCAGTGCAGGTTTGATAGGGGCGGGCTCTGCGTCCAGTCAGGACCTGTGCGTGGGATATGGTCCGCAAACGCCGCGTGATATTTCGAGCAAGCTGGGTGCAAATGCGCGTAAATTCACCCTCGCACCGGAATCGTCAAAGATGAACCTGTGCAATATCCACACCCACACCAATGCGGAACACAAGGGACCCGGATTTAGCATGCATGCCGGCTCCGGTGAACATGGCGGTTACAAGTGTAACCAAACTTCAGAACTGACCGAAGCTGAACTGGCGCAGCCAGAAGGCGGAACGGGTTCGTTTAAAGGCATCAAGCCCGGTGACACGATTGAAGTGCACTGGGTTCACTCGTCGTGTGAAGTCTCACCGGGCAAAGGCCTCGGATCCTGTCTAAGTGAAAAATGCAGCAACCCGGAATTGCGAGTGGAAACCCAGGTTTTTCTGGTGGTGAATGACAAAAGTGCCCTGAATTTCGCTGACTTTGCCTATGCCGGAAACATCCAAAATGGCTTGCATCAGCCGAAATCCCTGCCGGTGGACACCGGTACTCCTGTCGTTTTTGCCGGGTCCACGACAGGGCCGAAGTACACCCAATCCAAGTGTTCGCCCTTGCAGGTCACCTGGAGTGTGCGTCCGCAATGTGCCAAGATTGATGTGAACTCGCTGTATAAGTGGGTCCGGGACGGTAATGTGTTCGAGGAAGATCATTCCCACGGTGTTCGCCAGTTGGTGACTGCGCCGGAGTTGTTGTCACCAATTGAGTGATGCCGGATGATCAGACCCTAGTCCACCTGCTTTAGGCACCGGATTTGACTGAACGTGATGCAATTGGCGGATGTACAGATGTTGCCGGTGTCGACAAAGCGCAGTTCAACTCCTGCCGTCGGTGCACGCCGGGCAAAGCTGAGGGCTGTTTCGTATCCGTTTCGCTGGCACCAGACCGTTGCCGCAGGCTTGCCGCAGCCCCGGTCGCCATCAAGACAGAATGCAACCGGTTGCCCGAGATAGTCCGGTGAGGAAAATTTTCTTGCCGAGGTTGCCGCGTCTGCCGCGGAGGCCATGTTCGCTATCAGTGTTGCGGCAAGGACGACTATCGCAACGGAGCCGTTGGCGGGGGACAAGGTTTTTGCCTTGGAATTTCTGATCATGATCGGTTCCAGTCCTGATTCTTTGTTAAACACCGGTTGCGACGGTTGCGACGGTGTTGCTGTGTGTCTTTTGTGCCACAGTCTGGCAAAATCTCGCCTGAATGATGTGTTCAGGTGCTGTTAATGCGGTGTCAAGTCTTGACGTTGGGTAGATTGTAGAGCGATTGTGGCTCCGAAAATGTGCGATTAGTCACATAGTGACAGAGGAGTGGACGATGCAGGCGAGAACTATTCTTTCAGCAGTGGCCATTGCTGCGGCAGCCGTTTCATTTGATGCAGGCGCGGCAAATGCGGAAAGCCGGACCGGCTCGGTTTACAATAATGTGAAATACAATTTTGGGTCCAACACCTGGAAGATGGATTCCAAATTCCTCCCCGCTGAAGTGTCCTACAGCACCAGCGAAAAGCCAGGAACCGTCATCATCAGCACCCGCAAAAAGTATCTTTATGTGGTGCAGGAAGGTGGCAAGGCCAAGCGGTTCGGCATAGGTGTCGGCCGGCGGGGCTTCCGCTGGAGTGGTGAGGAAAAAGTGTCACGCAAGGCTGAATGGCCAGCCTGGCATCCGCCGGCAGAGATGCGCGAACGTGAGCCGCACCTGCCAGAGCGTATGGAAGGCGGCGAAGACAACCCGCTCGGTGCGCGCGCGCTTTACCTGGGTAATACGCTATACCGGATTCACGGCACGCATCAGCCCTGGACAATTGGCGAGTCTGTATCATCGGGCTGTATTCGCCTGCGCAATGAAGACGTGATCTCGCTATACGATATGGTAAAAGTTGGCGCGAAAGTGATTGTAGAATAAGACTTTCAAGTCTTCTTCTTGTAAAAAAGGGCCCCGTCACAACCTGTGTGCGGGGCCCTTCGAGTTTTGGCAGTCCGTCCCGGTTTGCAGGGGAGATCCTCTAGGGGTCGAGAGGATTGGGGCAGGCTGCCAGTCTCATACTCATTGATATAGTGAGCGTCAGAGACGAATCCAAGTCAGGGACCGGGCACACGCCAAACATGCATGGCGAGAGGGGCGGATGGGTCATGCGGAGCTCGACGCGACCCGGTTCCCTGACACTGTCCAGGGGCTGCCCCGGACAGTGGTTCTTCAAAGCTTGTTGTTCTGTTGCGTCAAATCTCCTGACACTGGCGAAGCTCACAAGGGTCAACACTCATCATGCCGCGGATCGGCCAGTTGGGGTTGGTCTTGTAGATCACCGTGACATTGATCTCGTTGGTTTCCAGGTTTTGCGATGCGGGTGCTGCCATGGATGAGAAGGCTGCGAAAATGGTAAGCGCGCCTGCCAGGCCTGCTGCTGTGAGTGTCTTTGTCATTTCTTCCTCCCTTTTATTTCGGCTATTGAGGGGTGCCGGAGGTCGTCTGATGAAGATCACATTAGTCGGGCAGTACCGAATGTTGGCTGAACGGGCCGTTCATCTGCCGTTCAGGAATCAGACATATGTAAAAACGGCTGATTTCCGGGTTTTTTTACAGTGAGAGGGTGAATTCTTGAATACTTCCCCGGTTTCTGGTGTATGCACTATTCATGAAAAAAATCGCGTTCAACTGGCTCATTGCCGGCATGATCTTGATGGCGCTGCCTGCGTCTTTGGCGAAGGCGGATGAGGTTGTTGTAGCCGTGGCCACCAATTTTTTGTTGCCTGCTCGCAAAATCGCGGCTGAATTTGAGGAAGACACCGGCCATTCGGTAGTACTGGTAGCAGGGGCAACGGGTAAGCTGGCGACACAGATACTGGCCGGCGCGCCGTTCGACATCTTCCTGGCCGCAGACCAGGCGCGGCCTGAATTGCTGGTGGAAAAAAAGTCAGCCATGGCGGGAAGCCGGTTTACCTATGCAACCGGTGCTCTGGTGTTGTGGTCACACGATATTTTGCCGTTAGCGGGAACTGCACTTAAATCACTGGACACGACACGGGTTTCGCGGCTCGCCATAGCCAATCCCAAATTGGCGCCATACGGCCTTGCTGCAGAGCAGGCGCTTGATCGGCTGGGTTTTTTGAAATCCCTCTCAGGCCGATTTGTTTTCGGAGAGAACATCGGCCAGACGTTTGCAATGGCTGCATCAGGTAACGTAACAGCGGGGTTGATTGCAAAGTCACAACTTGCCAGCCTGCCGGATGATCAACGAGGACACTGGATTGACGTACCGAGTACATTGCACGAACCGATATTGCAGGACGGTGTACTGATCATGCGGGCCGAAGACAATACCGTGGCACGCTCGTTCATCAGTTTCATGAAGTCGGATAAGGTGACCGGGATTATCAAGCGGTTCGGCTATGGAGTGTCTCGTCCATGACGGCGGAGGTTTTCGATGCGATATGGCTCACAGCGCAGTTGGCCACTATCTCTGTGGTGTTGCTGCTGATACTGGCAACGCCGGTTGCATGGTGGCTGGCGTTCACGCGTTCCCGGATGAAGATACCGGTTGAAGCGCTTACGACATTGCCGCTTGTGCTGCCGCCCACCGTGCTGGGGTTTTATCTGCTGATCCTGCTGGGACCTGCCGGTTGGCTGGGCATCTGGTGGGTAAGTCTGACGGGAGAAACGCTGACCTTCAGTTTCACCGGACTGGTGGTTGCCTCGATGATCCATTCGCTGCCATTTGTGGTGCAGCCTATGCGACAGGCATTTCAGGACATGGGTACAGGTCCTCTGGAGGATGCTGCAACACTGGGGGCAGGGCCACTCGACCGGTTTTTCAGTGTCGGCCTTCCGCAAGCCAAACGCGGCATCGTGACAGCATCTGTGCTGGGCTTTGCTCATGTGCTGGGAGAGTTCGGAGTTGTGTTAATGGTTGGCGGCAATATTCCGGGCCGCACAAAAGTGGTTTCCATTGCAATATATGAAAGCGTTGAGACACTTGATTATGCAACCGCACACATGCTGTCAGCGGGACTGTTGCTGCTGTCGTTTGCGGTGCTGGTCGGGGTCTTTGCCGTGAACCGGTCTATCCCGATGAAGGTGGGGCAATGAGCGCCAGTCGACTTGATCTGGATTTCCGTCTGGTTCGCGGGGGCTTTGATCTTGCGGTATCAGAAACCCTCACGCTTGATGGCGTGACGGTTTTGTTTGGACCAAACGGGTCGGGCAAATCCATGACCTTGCGCACCATTGCAGGTCTTGAGAGCGGTGCAAAAGGCGTTGTGCGCTTTGCAGATACGGACTGGCTGCAGTCAGATACCGATACTTTCGTGGCGGCGCATCGACGCCCGGTTGCGCACGTGTTTCAGGATGCGCGGTTGTTTTCACACCTTGATGTGGCAGGCAATCTCGGGTTTGCGCAGCGCCGGGCCAAGGGTGATGGCCCCGAAGTGTCGCGCGACGATGTAGTTGAAGTGTTTGATATAGCGCATCTCCTGCAGCGCATGCCGCAGGGCCTGTCCGGCGGGGAACGGCAAAGAGTGGCGATGGCACGCGCACTGCTCACCCGGCCCCGGCTCGTATTGATGGATGAACCCTTGAGTGCGCTGGATGTGCAGCGCCGTGCCCAGGCATTGAATTTCATTGAACAGATTCCGGAGCGATTTCAGGTGCCGGTCATTTATGTCACGCACCAGATCGACGAGGTTGTCCGGCTCGCCAACCAGTTGGTGCTGATTGCAGGAGGGCGTATTGAGGCAAGCGGGCGGTCGGCTGACCTTATGTCTCGGCTGGATTTGCCGCCGTTTACCGGCAAATTCGAGGCCGGGTCGATCATTGAAGCAAAGGTGAAGAAACACAATGCCGCATTCGCGCTGACCGAGCTGGAAGTCGCAGAAGACGTGCAGGTCGAAGTGCCGTTTCTGGATTTCCCCGTGGGAGAAGTCGTGCGGTTGCGTGTCCGGGCCCGCGACGTTTCCATTGCCGTGACGAAGCCGAAAGGTGTGTCATTGCGCAATGTGCTGCCGGCCAATGTTGAAGAAGTACAGGCAGAAGCAGACACAGCATTTGCCGAAGTCAGACTGTCGGTTGCCGGTCAGGCGGTGCGCGCCCGTATCAGCCGGGCATCGGCGCATGAATTGAAACTGGAACCCGGCAAAGCCGTGCATGTGATGGTTAAGGCAACCGCTCTTGACAGAAGACTTCTTACTCGGCGTTGAGATTGAACCGCAGTGCTGATAACTTGTTTTCTGCAACCTGGGTCATGCCCGGGAGACGGATTGTTACAGAGGTTCCTTATGAGACGTGTTTTTGTGTTGCTGGCCGCATCTGGATTTGGCTTTGGCGCTGTTGTGGCGGACCTGCCGGAGGTCCTTGCAGGTGATCGCGCATTTTCGGAAGAAAGCGGAGTGAAGCGGGCAGGCAATTGGTCGAACGCTGACGCTGCGGCGAAGGCAAAAGCAGACGACGCCACCGGGTCTGATATTCCTGTGCCGCGGCCCAAGCCCGGCAGTAAAGCAGCAAAAGCCGATGCAGCCAGAACAAAGGCTGCAAAATCCGGGAGCAAGCAAGCTCCGGTGCCGCGCAAGAAAACCAAACCAAAGGCGAATGTGCAGGCGGGGCTTACTCCATCCGATACCGGCTCAGGTGATACCAGTGCGCCTTATCGCGGCAAAATGGAGTCAGCAGAAATCAAGGAAGCATTGATCGGCAAAGTGCTTGCCTCACGTATTGACGGTAAAAATGCAACCATCACGATTGTTGAAGGTGGTACCTTGAACTGGACATCCGCATCCGGCAGCGGGCAGGGCAGATGGTGGGCTGAACGGGGCCGCATATGTGATCGGTATGACCCGTCCGGAGAGTTTCCGGGCAGAGGTGCCGGATGCCGCAGTTTTGAGCAAAAGCCGGATGGCTATTATGCAGGTGGCAAGAAACTGAAGTTCGTGAACTGATTTTCGTCGTTCAGTTTGCAGATTATACCAGAGGAAGTAATTATTGGCGGCAGACGAGCCCCAGGGTTGCGGCAACCATGCGGTAGGCGGTTAGCGCGCCAAGTCCGTCAACGTCACAATCCGGCATAAACTCGACCAGATCAAATGCGCAAACCTTAGCCTTTCCGGCAATCGCATTCAGCAACTCAATTGTCTGCCAGTAACCAAGGCCGCCAGGCGCGCGCCCGATAACACCGGGCATGATCGCCGGATCAAGCCCGTCACAATCAAAACAGATGATAACGTTGGAGCCGTTCGGGATGGCATCTGCGACCTGGGCCATGCCACCAGATGCAATGTCTCGGGCAGTGGAATTTCACTCCCCAGGCCAGCGCATCGGCATAGTCCTGCGGCCGGGCAGACCTGATATTGCGGGCACCAACCTGTATGATGCGTTCGATGTGGTCCATCTCGGACGCCCGCCGCATGGTTGACGACAGCCCCCAGCACTCGCCGTCAACTTCATCGCGCCAATCGATATGGGCGTCAATCTGGACAATGGTATATTTGCCGCGACCTTCAAAAGCCTGAAGCATGGGGATTGGAATGCTGTCGTCACCACCCAGAACAATGGGCACAGCTCCACGGTCAACTATCGCGGAAACTGCAGTTTTGATAGCGGCACGGTTGGATGCGCTGTCTTCGCCATAGTCAAGATCTCCCAGATCACAGGCATCCTGCGGGCCGCCGGGCAACAACGGGGCGGCAAAATCAAAGTCCATATGTTCAAGGTTGGCTGCATAAGGTGCCGCTGCTGTCCGAATGGCCTCGGGGCCACCGGCGCAGTACGGGCCGACAGAAGCATAAGGTGTAGCGCATGGCACGCCCAGTATGGCGGCTTTGGCGTTTACCTGATCAGGTGATGCGCACGATGGAAGACCGAGAAAAGTCGATACACCTGTGGCGCCAAACATGGTGGCTATATTTGTCTTGTTCATATGTAGCCTGGCCGGACAGCAACAGAGTTCAGGTTTTGGACTGAGTTATGTAATCAACAAAGCGGGCAAACAGATAGTGCAAATCCTGCGGGCCGGGAGATGCTTCGGGGTGATGTTGCACCGAAAACACCGGCTTTCCTTCAAGTTGAATGCCGCAGTTCGAGCCATCAAACAGGGATACATGGGTTTCGGCAACGCCTTCCGGCAGGGATTTTCCATCCACTGCGAAGCCGTGGTTCATGGAGGTTATCTCAACCTTGCCGGTGGTATGGTCCTTGACCGGGTGATTGGCACCGTGATGACCCTGGTGCATTTTTACGGTCGTGCCGCCCAGGGCCAGAGCCAGCATCTGATGGCCCAGACAAATACCAAACACCGGTTTGCCACTGTCAATAAGTTTGCGGATTTCGGGTACGGCATATTCGCCGGTTGCTGCCGGATCGCCTGGACCGTTTGAAAGAAACACACCGTCCGGATCAAGGCCAAGGATCTCTTCGCCGGTTGTGTTGCCGGGCACCACGGTGACCTTGCAGCCCTGCTGTGCCAGGCAACGCAGGATGTTCCGCTTGGCGCCGAAATCCATGGCTACAACATGATGGCGCGGGTTTTGTTGCTGACCAAATCCGGTGCTCCAGTCCCACAGGGTTTCATCCCAGTCATAGCGCTGGGTGCAGGAAACCTCCTTGGCCAGATCCATCCCTTCAAGACCGGGCCATTTGGCGGCCTGCCGGGTCAGCGCACTGACATCAAACTTTGCTTTGGCGTTGTGCGCAATCACGGCATTCGGCATTCCGTGGTCGCGGATCAGGGATGTGAGAGCCCGGGTGTCCACCCCGGCAATGCCGATAATGTTGCGGGCTTTCAACCAGGCATCAAGATGCTTGGTGGCACGGTAGTTGGAAGGATTGGTGACGTCGGCTTTCAGGACACAGCCGCGTACACCTGATGTTGCAGCAAGATTGAACGTCTCGATGTCTTCGTCATTGGCACCGACATTGCCGATATGCGGGAAGGTGAATGTGATGATCTGGCCTGCATAGGAGGGATCGGTCAGGATTTCCTGATAGCCGGTGATGGCTGTGTTGAAACAGAGTTCTCCGGTGGCATTGCCGGTTGCGCCGAGCCCGGTACCTTCAATCACCGTTCCATCGGCCAGAACCAGCCGGGCCGTCATGGCTGGTTCAGTCCAGGCAGGCGTGCTTACAACGCCACTGCCGGTGGTTGGATTTGCCGGGCGGGAAGATGACTTTGTGGGCGGCATCGGCCTTCCAGGAAATTCCTGGCCTTTTATTTGAAAGGTGCTGCCTTGCGCAAAAGCTGCGTTCGGGCAATTTGGCGGGAAACTAGATAGCCGCACTGCCTGCGTCAAGCACCGGCAGGTAGGCAGTCCCCGTGATTTTGCATGAATTGTGACGTTTTGGGTCTGCGGCTTGCGTGGCTCAGACGGTGAGGGTATCAATTGGGCGGTCGTCGCCCCTCGATTTGAAGCTCTGCCATGAAAGGCAATACAGATGAGTGATTCTATCCGTGACCGTGTCAGCGCCCTCATGAAAGATGCCATGCGTGGGCAAGACAAGACGCGGCTTTCAACCCTGAGGTTGATTTCGGCGGCATTCAAGGATCGCGAAATCCAGAACCGTGGCACAGGTAAGGATGACAGCCTCACGGAAAGCGGAATGCAGGAAATTCTGTCGAAAATGATCAAGCAGCGGCGGGAGTCTGCCGAAACTTATAAAAAGGGCGGCAGACCGGAACTTGCAGCAGCCGAGGAAGCGGAAATAGAGATCATCGAAGAGTTTCTGCCGCGCCAGCTCTCGATTGCAGAAATCGAGGCTGCCGTGTCCGGTGTTGTAAAGGAGCTCGATGCATCAGGTTTGAAAGACATGGGCCGGGTGATGAGTGTCTTGAAAGAACGCCACGCCGGGCAGATGGACTTTGCCAAAGCCGGTGCCATTGTCAAAAACTTGCTCGGCTGAGCTGCCTGAGCGCGAGACCGACCTCCCAACAAACCGGAAGCGTTGCTGGCCTTTTGCTATTGGCAAGTGTCTGCAGTGATCGCAGATTGTTGCCATATTGGTGTTCAATAGTCGCGCTGATTGCAACGGAGAATGGTCATGATTTCACGGCGCCAGTTGATTTCCGGCCTGGGTATCACCGGTTTGCTCGGTGGCTCGGCGTTGCCACTGTTCGCTGGTTCGACACTTTGGGCTCAGCAGAGCAGTAAACCCTTCTTCAAGGCGGAAGCCTGGGCGGTCAAACTGATAGAGGCGGCAGAATCCCAGATGGGACTGACCACTGTCTATGACCCGGCCTATACACGGCTTGCCTATCCGCTGGGCGATGTGCCGATGCAGCGGGGTGTGTGCACGGATGTTGTCGTCCGGGCGTACAGAGCAGCATTCGGCATCGATCTGCAGAAGCTGGTTCACGAGGACATGAAATCGGCGTTTGCCGGTTATCCGGCCATTTGGGGACTAAAGCGGCCGGATCGCAACATTGATCATCGCAGAGTGCCGAACCTGGAGCATTTTCTGAAACGGCGTGGTGCCGACCTGCCGGTCACCAGGGACGGCACGGACTATCGTCCCGGAGACCTGGTCACTCAGCGCTTGCCGGGAAATCTGCCGCATATAGCTATTGTTACCAATCGCCCGGCAAAGGGTCGCAATCATGCGTTGGTGGTGCACAATATTGGCGCAGGCACACAGATAGAGGACCGCTTGTTCGAGTTCAGGATTTCGGGGCATTTTCGACTTGTGCCGGGAGTTGGCTGACGTCAGTTGAAACCCTGAAATTCCCAAACTTTCTGATGGATCATCATGCTCTGGCGTGTAGTCAGTGGGTGCAACCTCAAATTGATTACGATGCCTTAACTGGGGGGAGCAAGTACTCCGCAATCCCTTCAGTCGCACCCACTGATACGCAACCCCCTAGGGGGCTGTGTTGCGATGTTGAACGAATAATATCCATCCATTTGAAGTCAAAACAATTGCAAGAACGCATTACCAAAGTGAAATATCGTATGCCGATCGTGATGATTTAATTAACCGGACGGGTAAATGAATTTACCGTTGCTTTGACGGACCCGCTCACTGCCCGGGATTGATGGTGGCAGCCCCGGCACACCTGAAAAATCTGCCCGTGAAATTCGACTCACAGTATGTGGTGATGCCGTGCTAATTCTGGACCACTGGATCGGGCCACATGGGTAGAACATGCGTTTTCCGCAATCATTTCTGGATGAGATAAGGGCGAGGATTTCGATATCTTCGGTCATCGGCCGGTCTGTGCAGTGGGATAAACGCAAGACCAACGCCGGCAAGGGTGATTTCTGGGCATGCTGTCCGTTTCACGGAGAAAAGACGCCGAGCTTCCACTGTGAGGATCGAAAGGGCCGCTATCACTGCTTTGGCTGCAAGGAAAGCGGCGACATTTTTACCTATCTCGTTCAAAAAGAGGGAGTGCCGTTCCCCGAAGCGGTGGAGCGATTGGCGTCTGAAGCCGGTCTCCAGCTCCCGCAGCTTTCGCCGGAGGCAGAAGCTCGCGAAGAACGCCGCGCCAATCTGTATGACGTAATGGAGCTGGCCCAGGCGTTTTTTGTGGCGCAGTTGCAGGCATCCGCTGGAGCCAAAGCACGCGGCTACCTGTCCGATCGCGGCTTGTCCGGCGAAGTACAGCGGGAGTTTGGCATTGGGTTTGCGCCGAATGATCGCCATGCCCTGTCGAAGGTGTTGGCAACCAGCGACATTACAATGGACCAGATGGACGAGGCCGGACTGGTCATCTGCCCGGACGATGGCAAGCCCGGCTATGACCGGTTTCGGGATCGCATCATGTTTCCGATCCGGGATCCTCGCGGACGGGTGATCGCCTTTGGCGGACGGGCCATGAACCCGGATGCACTGGCCAAATACCTCAATTCACCGGATACGCCGCTGTTTCACAAAGGCACTGTTTTGTACAACATGGATAAGGCCCGCAAGCCCGCCCATGATGCAGGAGCGCTGATCGCCTGCGAAGGCTATATGGATGTTATCGCCCTTACGCGTGCAAGACTTCCCCATGCGGTTGCCCCTTTGGGGACAGCGCTTACGGAAGATCAGCTTGCCATGATGTGGAAGGTCACGCCGGAACCGGTATTGTGTTTTGATGGTGATGATGCCGGGATGAAAGCTGCCTACAGAGCGCTTGACCTGGCGCTGGAGCGGCTGACACCGGGCAGTTCACTGAAGTTTGCGGTGCTGCCGGAGGGCGAGGATCCTGATGACCTGTTGACTTCCGGCGGACCGGAGGCTGTGCAGCAGGTCATAGAGCAGGCAGAACCCATGGCGAACATGGTGTGGCGGCGGGCCTTGTTGCGTAATGACCGTTCAACGCCTGAACGCAAGGCGCGTTTTGAGGCTGATCTCATGCAGACGGTCAACGCGATCGCAGATCCGACAGTGCGTAAATACTATGCCGATGACATGCGCGAGCGGGTATCAGCCCTGCTGCATGGCTCTGGCGGCAACAGATGGCAGAAATCACGAGGCCGCAAGTTTGGCGGTGCCCGTGTGTCCGGAGCCGGCCGGGGGCGCTGGCAGAAGGAGCCGTGGGAGATTGAAACTCCGGCCTCGCCGCAACTGCGGGCCATGGCCGGCAGGCCGGTTCACGATGCTGCGACGCAGCGCCGGACAGGGCTGATTCTGCTGACGCTGGCGAACCATCCGGTGCTGGCAGAGGAGATGATCGACGATATTGTCGCAATGGAAGTGCCAACAAGCGAGCTTGACTCTTTGCGCAGACGAATCATAGATACATGCGCCTCTGGGGCAGACCTTGAAAAGCACGACTTGCGTGACCACTTAATCCAGACCGGGATGGGCGCAGTTCTTGATGCACTCGATACCCAGGCAAGGCATCATGACTGCTGGTTTGCCGGTGCGGACGCTGCGGATGCAGATGCTCGAACCGGCTTAAAGCAGTTGGTGGTGATGAACCGGAAATTGGTGACGCTGGAAAAGGAACTCAAACGCGCGGAAATGCGCCTTGCCGAAGACCCTACGGAAGAAAATCTCAATCATCTCAACGAGGTGAGAGAGCAGTTGAATTCCATGGCAGGAGCGGAGGCAACGATTGACGGGTATGGAGAGGCTTCCGGTCGAACGGCAAACCCTGCCGGGTAGACGAACAGGCATTCCGGCCCGACTCGACCGGCTCCAATGAAGGTTCGAACGAGGCAAGATAAACGGCTCTGGCGGCAGGCCAAACATGATTAAGGCATGTTTAACGCGGTATCCCGCATAAAGACATGCAAACCGAATGAGCGAATCAATAGTGCTGTGACAGTTCTCTTCTAAAGAGACCAGGCACAGCGCGAAACAGAAAAGTGAGCGTACAGGCATGGCGAAAGCACAGGCACGCAGTGCAGCAGCACCCGCTAAGAATGCGGCAGCCGGTAAATCAGCTGACGATACCGAAACAACTGAAACCGTCGCCGACGGACCGGTACTTGATCTTAGCAATGCTGCGGTAAAGCGGATGATCAAACTCGCCAAGCAACGTGGGTTTGTGACCTATGACGAGCTGAACGAAGTATTGCCGTCCGACGACACATCCTCTGAACAGATCGAAGATATCATGGCGATGCTCACCGATATGGGCATCAACGTGGTCGAGACGGAGGAAGAAACCGAAGACACTACCGAGGTTGCCCAAACTGCACAGACCGGTATCGTCAAGACGGCGTCCAACACGCCTGCGTCGGCTGATCGTACAGACGATCCGGTGCGCATGTATCTTCGTGAGATGGGTACGGTTGAGCTGTTGTCGCGCGAGGGCGAGATCGCCATTGCAAAACGCATTGAAGCTGGCCGCGAGGCGATGATCTCCGGACTGTGCGAAAGCCCGCTGTCGTTTCAGGCCATTATCATTTGGCGCGATGAATTGAACGAAGGCAAAATTCTGCTGCGTGACATCATCGATCTTGAAGCCACCTATGCCGGACCGGACGCCAAGAAGGTGGAAGCACCAACGCCGGAAGAGCGTGAGCGCAAGGAAAAGGAAGCCCGCAAGGCGGAAGCCGACAAGCGTGAAAAGGCCGCTGAAGAAATGCGGGTCAAGTCCCGCTCACGCCGCGGCGGCGATGATGACGTGTTGTCGGCTGATGATTTTGAGCCTGCTGAACAGCCGGACGATGATGAAGACGATGAGGATGAAGAGGCAAATGTATCGCTTGCCGCAATGGAAGCGGAACTGAAGCCGCATGTTCTTGAAACCTTCGACCGCATCGCCAAGACATATAAATCACTGCGCAAGCTGCAGGATCAGGAAGTTTCCGAAAAGACGGCACTGTCTCCGTCGCAGGGACGGCGCTACCGCAAACTGCGCGAAGAGATCATCGAAGATGTGAAATCCCTGTCGCTGAATGCGGCGCGTATCGAAGCGCTGGTTGAGCAACTCTATGATATCAACCGCCGTTTGATCTCCCTGGAAGGCCGGCTGTTGCGTCTGGCTGAAAGCCACAAGGTGCCGCGCAAGATTTTCCTTGAGGAATACCAGGGCGAAGAACTTGATGCCAACTGGCTGCGCCGTATTTCCCGGCTGTCCAAGCATGGCTGGAAGGACTTCGTTGCCAAGGAGAAGGATACGATCAAGGATATCCGCGAGGAAATCCATTCGCTCGCATCCGATACGGGCCTGCAGATTCCGGAATTCCGGCGCATCGTGCACGCGGTGCAGAAGGGCGAACGCGAGGCCCGCATCGCCAAGAAGGAAATGGTGGAAGCCAATCTGCGCCTGGTGATTTCGATTGCCAAGAAGTACACCAATCGTGGCCTGCAGTTCCTGGATCTTATCCAGGAAGGCAATATTGGCCTGATGAAAGCGGTCGACAAGTTTGAATACCGCCGCGGTTACAAGTTCTCGACCTATGCCACCTGGTGGATCAGGCAGGCGATCACCCGGTCGATTGCCGACCAGGCCCGCACCATCCGTATTCCGGTGCACATGATCGAAACGATCAACAAGATCGTGCGCACATCGCGGCAGATGATGCATGAGATTGGCCGCGAACCGACGCCGGAAGAGCTGGCTGAAAAGCTGTCCATGCCGCTAGAAAAGGTTCGCAAGGTGATGAAGATCGCCAAGGAGCCAATCAGCCTTGAAACACCGGTTGGTGATGAAGAAGACTCGCATCTGGGCGACTTCATCGAAGACAAGAACGCCATTTTGCCGATTGACGCGGCCATTCAGGCAAACCTGCGTGAAACAACAACCCGCGTGCTTGCCTCACTGACACCGCGCGAAGAACGTGTGCTGCGCATGCGCTTCGGTATCGGCATGAACACCGACCACACACTGGAAGAAGTCGGCCAGCAGTTCTCGGTGACGCGCGAGCGTATTCGCCAGATTGAAGCCAAGGCACTCAGGAAACTGAAGCATCCAAGCAGGTCACGCAGATTGCGGAGCTTCCTGGACAATTAGCGCGATGGCAGCCGGGTAGGGCTGCCGGCAGTTTTGTAACGTTTCATAGAAGGCCGGGCAGTTTGCCCGGTCTTTTTCTTTGTGCGGACAAACCTTCCAAGAATCGTTGCTGCAACCTGAACTGACGATGAATACGGGTTTCACTTTCCGTTCAGATCAAATTGATCAATGTGCGGATCAACGGGTCGGGCATAAGAAGCAACAAGAAGGAAACTGTCATGTACTCCCGCATATTCACGCTCTCCGCCATTGCTGCCGGACTGTTTGTCCTGAATGCCGGGTCGGCAAGTGCCGGCCTGCCAACCGGCTTTGTCAACGGTCTGGACTGCAAGGGTTTTCACCACTCCGGAACGGCGAAAGCCAAGAAACAATCCAAAGCAAAACAGCGTGCCCGCGGCAAATGGGAATCCATTGCGCGCAAGAACTACGGCTGGAGCTATCGCAAATGGGGCAACGGCAAATTCAAGCACTATGACTGCTCCAAGCCTGGTGGCTGGTGGCACTGCAAGGCAGCTGCCTATCCGTGCAAATAAACCTGCTCGATAACATGACTGGACAGCCGGGCCTGCGCAGGTGTGGCCCGGCTTTTCAGCTCGAGTTTGAAGACTTGCCCGCGTCGCTTAACCGGCTTTCTTCTTCTTGCGCGGCTTCCTGACCTTCGGCGGCAGCGCTGCGGCAAACTCTTTGGCCGATACGATGATTTCGGTGAGTTTTTCCCGGTCGTCCAGCACTGCTTCCGGCAGTGCAACATACTCCCGCATTGGCCGGCCCGGCATGGGTTCGAACTGCTTGGCGCCAGCTTCTTCAATCAGCTGTTTCCGGCCGTTTTCACCCAGCCGCACAATCAGCGCTTCCTGGTGCAGGCCGGTGAACATGTTGCCGTTCACAAATGCGCATGGGTAACCGAACATCTGCCGTTTCTCGACGTTCGGCTCATCCGGCAGGACCGACGAAAACAGCTCGACAAGTTTTGTCGGTGACTTGCGCCATTTGCCACCGGTTGAGGCTTTCTCCGGCTCAGTCATATTTATACTGCGGCTGCCATCCGTCAGGTCCGTCCTGCAGCAGGTTGAACATGTGCCAGACAGCACAATAATCGTCGAACGGTCCCATTGGCGTGGTGGCAATGCGCGTAATCTTGCCGTCGTCCATGCGGAATGATGACAGTCCGGGATGCCAGCTGCCGTCATCTGCGCGATAGCCCATGTCTGCAGCGAAACTGGAACCTTGGTGAGAAACCATCGGGAACCGCCAACCGCGCGATGCAGCAAATTTCTGCTGGATTTCAGGTTTGTCGGGGCTGGATACGCAAAATGCCGCCCGGTTTGCCAGGTGAGGATAGATGCCGTTGAAGCCGTCTGCCCACAAGGTGCAGCCCGTGCATCCGGTCCCCATATTGTGAACCATCAGCAAATCCGGCTTGCCGCCGAACAGATCGGACAATGAGACATCACCTTCATTTGTCTTGAAGGTGTAGTCAGTTACCTCCTGCGGTGCGGCTTTCATCAATTCGGTCATCTGCTTGCGAAGCTCGACGATACGCTGATGCAAATCGCCCAGCTTCTGCAAATCGGGTTTGTGTACGGTCATGAACTCTTCTCCTCACGGGTCGGCGCAGGGCCTGTGTCCAGCAGCGTGGCAAGCAGGTCGAACTGATCCTGCCAGTATTGTGTGTACCTGTTGAGCCACGCGGCTGCGTCGTAAAGCGGACCGGTTTCGATGCGGCAACGGCTGATGCGGCCGCTGCGTTGCTGTTGCACCAGGCCGGCCCGCACCAGAACCTGGATGTGCCGGGAGACCGCCTGCAGCGAAATGTCGAAGGCAGAGGCGATCTCGGACACAAGCAGTTCGCGCTCCGCGATCATGTCCAGAACGGCGCGCCGGACCGGATCCGACAAAGCGGAAAACACGGCATCCAGACGATGCTCGGCGATATCGGTGACATTGGTCGGTTCAGCTTGTGTCATGTGTGCTGACTATCAACAATAGTGTTGATAGTCAACAAGTCTGTTGATTGTCTGAATGAGCTGATCAAACTGTCTGAAGCACTGCAGCTACTGCAATAATCCGGCTTGCCCCGGTTTGACCGCCACTGCTATGACGCGCAGCAGGCATCAAACTCGAAACCCGAGGGCAACTCACCCATGACCGCAGCAGTAACGCGTAAACTCATCAACCGGTATTACGCCGCCTTCAACGCTCAGGACACCGACACCATGCTGGACTGCCTGGGTACAGGTTTTGTGCATGACGTAAGTCAGGGTGAAAGGCGCAAGGGCAAGAAGCGTTTTGCCGAGTTTCTGGTGCACATGCACAATTGCTACCATGAGCAGTTGTCAGATATCGCGGTGATGACATCGACGGATGGGTCACGCGCTGCGGCCGAATTCAAACTCAAGGGCAAGTATCTGGCAACTGACGAAGGATTGCCGCCGGCTGCTGGCCAGACCTACAAGCTGACCGTTGGTGCATTCTTTGAGATCAGGGACGGCAAGATCACCCGTGTGTCCACCCATTACAGCCTGCCTGAGTGGACCCGGCAGGTGATCGGCTAGCCGATGAACATCGACGTAAGACCGCTTGCCGGGCCTGCTTTCGATGCGGCAATTCCCGCACTGGCCGACCTTCGCATCAAGGTGTTTCAGGCATGGCCGTATCTGTATGACGGTGATCTGGTCTATGAGGCAGGCTATCTGAACCGGTTCAGGCATGCAGACCGGGCTTTTCTGGCTGCCGCTTTTGATGGTGACACAATTGTAGGAGCCGCAACAGCAGCCCCTATGGCAGGCGAGGCGGTGGAGTTTCGCGGACCGTTTGAGCGTGCCGGTTTTGATGTCTCGAAAATTTTCTATTTTGCTGAAAGCCTGCTGCTGCCAGCCTATCGGGGGCTGGGAGCAGGTGTGAAATTCTTTGCGGCACGTGAGGCTCACGCCCGCAGCTTTGGCAGCTATACCCATGCGGTATTCTGTGGTGTTGTGCGTGCTGGCGATCACCCGATGAAGCCGGAAAATTATGTCCCGCTGGATGCCTTCTGGCGCAAGCGCGGGTTTGACAGGCTGGACGGTATGACAACGACCTATTCGTGGAAAGATGTCGGTGCTACCGAAGAAACCGAAAAGCCGATGCAGTTCTGGATGAAGCAGTTATGACCCGTACTCTCAAGATAGCCGCTGCCCAATATCCACTGGATGAGGTGTCATCGCAGGCCGAATACAGTGACAAGATCTCGCGCTGGGTGGACGAAGCCGTGGCGGCGGGATCGCAATTGCTGGTGTTTCCCGAATACGGTGCGATGGAACTGGCATCACTTGCCGGCAAGGATGTGGCAGCTGACCTGCAAGGCGCGATTGATGCGGTGTCTGACCGCTTACCGCTGCAGGCGGAGTTGCATCAGCGCCTTGCAGTCGAGCATCAGGTGACGATTGTTGCGGCATCCGGCCCGCAACGCCATGCAGATGGCAGGGCAACCAATGTAGCCCGGATATTCGCGCCTTCCGCCCGGCAGGGTGAGTATCACAAGCTGATGATGACGCCATGGGAACGCGAGCCATGGCAGGTGTCTGCCGGACCGGGTGACGGTTTGTGCGTGTTTGATCTCGGCCATGTGAAAATTGGGCTGGTGATCTGCTATGATATCGAATTTCCGCTGTTGTCGCGCGCGCTGGCAGAGGCCGGCGCCGAGGTCATTCTGGCTCCATCCAACACTGAGACAGAGCACGGATACTGGAGAGTACGTACCGGGTGCATGGCGCGGGCGCTGGAAAACCAGGTCTACACGGTGCATTCACCTACCGTCGGCGCGGCACCCTGGTGCCCGCCGGTTGAGATGAATGTCGGTGCGGCAGGAGTGTATGCCGCGTCTGATGCAGGGTTCCCGGCTGGCGGGGTGATCGCGCTTGGGGAGTTAAACAAGCCGCAGTGGGTTTATGCCGAGGTCGACCTTGAGTTGCTTGAGCAGGTGCGTAATACAGGCGGCGTGCAAACCTACAACCACTGGCCGGAACAGCCCGGTGCCACAGTACTGCCCAGGGTGCGAACAAAATCATTGATGTGAGGACGAGGGATATGTCGAACAGAGAATTTCCGACCCGATTGAAACAGGGTTATGCCAATTTTCGGACCGGTCGCTTCGCTGCAGAACGTGAACGCTACGACAAGTTGGCAAGCATAGGTCAAACGCCATCCATCATGATTATTGCCTGTTGCGATTCACGAGCCGCACCCGAAACCGTGTTTGACGCCAGCCCGGGCGAAGTTTTCGTGGTGCGCAACGTTGCCAATCTGGTGCCTCCCTATGCGCCGGACGGCAAACATCATTCAACCTCGGCGGCACTTGAGTTCGGGGTCCTGCAACTGGGCGTCAAGCATATAGTTATTATGGGGCACGGCCGCTGCGGTGGTGTCTCGGCGGTGGTGAACCAGTCCGGTCCATTGACCAGCGGTGATTTTATTGGTCAATGGCTGACCCAGATACGGGACCTGGCCCAGTTTGTGGAGCGCGAAGACGGGCATTCGGATCACGAACATCAGACCCATGTTGAGCGAGCCAATGTAGAGCATTCGCTGGCGAACCTGCGGACATTTCCCTGGATACGTCATCGCGAACAACATGCAGAATTGAGCGTGCACGGAGCATGGTTTGATATAGCACTTGGCGAACTGCACGTGCTTGACGATGACAGTGGCGACTGGTCCATGCTGGATGGTGCCGCAACCGCATGAATGTGCTTTCGCATGGCAGAATAGATGCACGCAGTGGTTGCCAATCGCATCACAACTAGACATCATTGTCTTTCATTGAGCCTGAAACAGGCCAAAAAGTGCGGATTTCGCTGCTTAAAATAAGCAAATTTGTTCGTGCGACAGGGAGGATGTTTGTCATGTGTCACGTATTTGCGGGTCAGTCACCGTCCAACTACTCATTTGAAACACGATCGGTTCGCCTGATGGGGCATCCGACCAGTGTGCGTCTTGAAGCCAAATTCTGGGTTGTTCTGGAACAACTGGCTGACGCCCAGGACATGCCAATGGCCAAGTTTTTGTCTGCCTTGTATGAAGAAGCCTCGGAAATTCACGGAGAAGTCAGCAATTTTGCGTCACTGCTGAGATGCTGCTGCATCAATTTTCTGGATCCGGCGTTTAACCACGAGCAATTGGCAATTGAAGCACGCGATGCGCGCGACAAGATGGATAGTGGTTGCTGCCGAGTAGTACTTGTTGAAGGTGTAGTAGCCGGATAACACCACATGGACGGCGATGGTGGTAGCCTTTGCAGGATAATAAGACTGCAAGGGAGGAGTGCCGGTGGCAAAAGCCATTCACACCATGGTGCGCGTGCTCGACGAGGCAAAGTCCGTCGAGTTCTATCGAAAAGGCCTTTGGCCTGGGCATAGAAGACCGTTTCGAATTTGACGGGTTCACACTGGTCTACCTGAAGAATCCCGAGAACGACTTTGAAGTCGAGCTGACGATCAATCATGATCGCACCGAGCCTTATGAGCACGGTGATGGTTACGGTCATCTGGCAGTGTCAGTCGACAATGTCGTTGAACAGCACGCGGCGGCCCAGGCTCATGGGCTTAACCCGACCGATGTAAAGGAATTTCATCGCGACGGGGCCTTGATGGCCAAGTTCTTTTTTCTGCAGGACCCGGATGGATACAAGATCGAGGTTCTGCAGCGCCACGGCAGATATACCTGAAATCAAAACAAAAAACCGAGGAGGAATGGCATGATGAATGGACAAGCGACTATATCCAGACGCGCCGCGCTGAAAGCTGTCGGTGCAGGGCTTATTGTTGCCGGCACTGGTGCCGGAGGCCTGGTGTACGGCCACAATGATGCTTGGGCTGCAACGGCGGAAAACCTGGATGCCGATACGTTTGCAACCCTGGTGCAGATGTCGCGAGATACCTATCCGCATGACCGGCTGGAAGACAAGTTCTATGCCGCTGCGGTATCCGGTCTGGACAAGGCTGCCAAGGATGATGCGGCGCTGAAAACCATGCTGACCGACGGCGTTGCGGGCCTGAACAAGGCTGCAGGAGGCTCTTATTCCGGTGTAACCGATGCGGACAAGCGGGTGGCGCTTTTGAAGGCCATGGAGGGTGACGGCTTCTTCCAGAAGGTGCGCGGAAACCTGGTGACGGGTTTGTACAACAACAAGGAGGCCTGGCCGCTGTTTGGCTATGAAGGTGCTTCTGCCGACAAGGGCGGATACATCGATCGTGGCTTCAATGACATCAACTGGCTGTAAGGGAGGACGATGATATGGCTACATTTGACATGAATGACGACAGCGTTGTGGTCGTTGTCGGCTCCGGCGCAGGCGGTGGCACGCTGGGTGCTGAACTGGCGATCAAGGGCGTAAAGACGGTAATCCTGGAAGCTGGCGGCCGTCACGAAACCGAGGACTTCCAGAACGATGAATGGGGATCGTTCGGGCAGATATCCTGGCTCGACAAACGCACCACGTCAGGCTCCTGGCGGGTGGCAAAGGATTTTGCCGGTCTGCCTGCATGGATCGTGAAAGCGGTTGGCGGCTCGACAACTCACTGGGCAGGTGCTTCGCTTCGCTTCCAGGAGCATGAGTGGAAAGCCAAAACCACTTATGGCGATGTGGCGGGCGCAAACCTGCTCGACTGGCCGATTGATATGGCTGAAATGGATCAGTGGTATGCCAAGGCGGAAGACCGCATGGGCGTTACCCGCACCAACGGCATCCCCGGGCTTCCCGGCAACAACAACTTACAAGGTGCTGGAAGCCGGCGCCAAGAAACTCGGCTACAAGGAAGTCCACACCGGCCGCATGGCGATCAATTCCGAGCCACGCGACGACCGCGCCTCATGCCTGCAGATCGGCTTCTGCTTCCAGGGCTGCAAGTCGGGCGCGAAATGGTCGACACTGTTGCTGAAATTCCAAAAGGCGAAGCGACCGGCAATCTTGAAGTGCGGCCCGAATGCGCAGGTGCTCAAGATCGAGCATGATGACGCCGGCAAGGTGACCGGCGTTTTGTATGCCGACAAGGACGGCAACCAGCATCTGCAGAAAGCCCGCGTGGTGTGTGTGGCAGGCAACTCCATCGAGAGCCCGCGTCTGCTGCTGAATTCGGCGTCGTCGAAGTATCCCGACGGGCTGGCCAATTCGTCCGGCATGGTCGGCAAGAACTATATGCGTCACATGACCGGTTCGGTTTATGCGGTGTTCGACAAGCCGGTGCACATGTATCGCGGCACGACAATGGCCGGTATCATTCAGGACGAGTCCCGGCATGACCCGTCACGCGGTTTTGTCGGCGGTTACGAGATGGAAACCCTGTCTCTCGGCCTGCCGTTCATGGCCGCGTTCCTGGATCCCGGCGGGTGGGGCAAGGACTTCTCGTGGTGGATGGACAATTATGAAAACATGGCCGGCATGTGGCTTGTGGGCGAGGACATGCCACAGGAGAAGAATGCCATCACGCTGCATGCCACGGAAAAGGACCAGCATGGCCTGCCGGTACCGAATGTGCACTTTGACGATCATGACAATGATATCAAGATGCGCGACCATGCCTTTGGTCAGGGTGAGGCGGTGTACAAAGCTGCCGGTGCAGTGAAGACATTCCGTACGCCACCATACCCGTCGACCCACAATCTTGGCACCAACCGCATGAGCGCGGAGGCCAAGGACGGCGTGGTCAACAAACATGGCCAGACCCATGACATCGGCAACCTGTTTGTGTCTGACGGCAGTCAGTTCACTACGGGGGCGTCTGAAAATCCGACGCTGACCATCGTGGCGCTGGCGCTTCGCCAGGCAGATTTCATTGCCGGCGAAATGTCGAAAGGCAATCTGTAAA
The DNA here is from genome assembly GCA_963759095.1 of uncultured Alphaproteobacteria bacterium. Classification (GTDB taxonomy): domain Bacteria; phylum Pseudomonadota; class Alphaproteobacteria; order Rhizobiales; family Aestuariivirgaceae; genus Anderseniella. The sequence continues at coordinate 69,187 of CAVWYF010000016.1, forward strand.
TACCGGGGGTATAAAGCGGGGGAGGCCTCCCTGTTCCCCGTTTAAGCAGCCCGCGCTTCGGTTGTGACCGGAGCGCGGGTTTGTTTTTGAAAAGCCAGAGTATCCTTCCCTGTCAGGTAGGTTGCTTTATTCAATCTCCCACACAATGTTCACCTGCATTTGTATCGACTGCTGACCTTGCGCAATGGGGACGGCATCGGCAGCAGCGGATTCAAGCGCGGCACGGCGAAATGCTGGTTGCGGCGGGCGATGTCCGCCGGCTTCGGATATCGACAGGATCTTGCCAAGCGACACCCCGGCAGCCTCGGCATAAAGTTCAGCACGGGTCCTGGCTTCGGCAACAGCCAGTTTGCGCGCCTCGTTGCGCAGCGGCTCAGGTTCGGCAATGGAAAAACTCAAGCCGTTCATCTGATTGACACCTGACGACACTACCGCATCGAGCACCGGGCCGAGTTTTGCCAGATCGCGCGCGATCACCGTGACCGAATTCGAAACGGTGTAGCCGGTAATGCGCGGCGGTTCCTGTTCGCCATTGCTGGCGCGCTTTGCATATTTGTACTTGGGCTGCACGGAAAAACTGGAGGTCTGAATGTCCTTCTTCGCAACCCCTGCAGCCTCGATGGTTTGCAGCACGCTTGCCATGACCTCATTGTTCAGCGTCAGGGCTTCGCGGGCGGTTTTGGCTTCTGACACGACACCGGCAGAAATGACCGCAATATCGGGGGCGGATTTCACCTCGCCCTGTCCGGTCAGCGATAGTGTGCGTTGCGGGACTTGCGGTGTGGTTTGAGCAAATGCAGGCGTGGCCAGCAATGCAGCAGCGGTAAGGACGCCGGCAAAGGCGAGATTGATTGCAGGTCTGGGACATGACTTGTCTGAGCATGGGGCAGGGGGCCTTTGGGAAACGGGGGTTGGTGGTCGGGCGGACTGTATCGTCGGAATACGGCGAAAGTCAGGTTTGCCGCCTCCACGCGTGTTCACAGCATGTTGGTGTGCCGTTGATCCAAATCAAGGCTGAAAAACGCCACCTGGCTTCTAGTGCATCCACAAGATCAGCATGGTTTTTGATTGAATCAATCAAAAACCATGCTGATCGTTTCCAGAGTGCTAGAGCAACTTTATGGGTTCAATTGAACCCATGTCGCTCTAGAAGAGGGTGTGAAATGAAATACATCAGCGAGGCTGATATTGTCAGCCGTCTGAGTGCGCCGGTACCGCGCTATACCAGCTATCCGACGGCACCGCACTTTCATGATGGTGTTGGCGAGGTTGATTACCGGAACTGGCTGGGTCAACTGCCGGAACAAGAAGGCCTGTCGCTGTATATCCATATCCCGTTCTGTGACCGGATGTGCTGGTTCTGCGGATGTCACACCAAACAGATCAACCGCTATGATCCGATCCCTCCCTACCTGTCTGCTGTGGGACAGGAAATCGTTCTTCTGAGAGACGCCATCGGGTTTTCGCCCCTGCTTAACCGGGTGCACCTGGGCGGGGGATCGCCCAGCATGCTCAGGCGCGATGATCTTGAGACCCTGCGCAACACTATCGATACTCATTTTCGCCTTCACGAAAGCACTGAAATCAGCATCGAGATTGACCCTTCGGATTTGTCGGGCGAGGAGTTTGAAGCCTACAAGGCATTTGGGGTTACCCGCGCCAGCATAGGTGTTCAGGACTTCGACGAGCGGGTTCAAAAGGCAATCAATCGTCCTCAGACATTCATGCAAACTGCTGCTGTTGTTGAAGGGTTGCGCGGTGTCGGTGTGCGGTCGCTTAACATAGATGCCCTGTATGGGCTTCCTTACCAGACCGAGGAAACCGTTTCGCAAAGTATTGAGCAGGTTCGAACACTTGAACCTGACCGGGTTGCACTTTTCGGTTATGCGCATGTGCCGTGGATGAAGCCAAACCAGAAACTGATACCTGAAGCTGCCCTGCCTGATGCGCCTGCAAGAGTTCGGCAGGCCAATGTGGCATCTGACATTTTGCAGGACGGCGGCTATCTGCCGATCGGCATGGATCATTTCGCGTTGCCGCAGGATTCTCTTGCGATTGCGGCAACCGAGGGAAGACTGCGGCGCAATTTTCAGGGCTATACGGATGACCCCTGCGCCACACTTCTGGGTGTTGGCACGTCATCAATAGGGCGTTTGCCGGCGGGCTATATTCAAAATGAGACGGCAACGGGCAACTATATGCGCACAGTGGCATCCGGTCAGCTTCCGGTGTCGCGTGGCATCGGACTGACGGATGAAGACAAACTGCACGCAGACATCATCGAAAATCTCATGTGCCGGTATTCGTTCAGTATTTCAGCATTGCGTGGCGATCATGGTTCGCTGGCTGACCAGGTTGTCTCTCACATCGAGCACGCGCTGGATGCGGACACTTACGGTCTTGCCGAGTTTGACGGCGATACGTTCCGGATTCAGCCTCGCGGGCATGGCTTTGTGCGCACGGTCGCATCGTGGTTCGATACCAGGATGAAGGAAAAGGCCGCGAGATATTCAATGGCTGTCTAGAGCGAGATGAGGTTAGATTGAATCATTTGATGGCGGAAAATCGGTTCACTCGGCTAGGCGCGGCGCGCAGCGCGATGTGGTGCATCGGGCAAGCGCCGCAACGACGCCGATGGACCGATTTTTCCCACCCCGATGGAAACAATGATTTTTATACCGTTGGTGAAAGGGCCGGGCGATTTTGCCCGCTGGCGTCGTTGTCTTGCGCTTGTGGTGAGCAACACCACCGCGCGCAACCCGCCTAGCCAGCGACCAAAATCGCCGCGGTCAAATGATCCAATCTAACCTCATCTCGCTCTAGAACAACTTCGCGGGCTCACTTGAGCCTGCGTTGTTCCAGAAATTCCTTCACAGAATTCGCGAGCCCGGTCCAGTCCGTGAACTCGTGCGGTTCATCAGCGCGCAGCTCATCCTGGTCCTTGAGCACAACATGCTCCAGAATTTGTTGCTGAAAATAGTCATACTCCTCGCTTCTCACCGCGCCGGCTACAGCGAGGCTCTGATCGGGCGTCCAGCCGGTGCGGGCTGTAAAATCCGAGATGTAGGCGGTCGCGTCAGCGGCCTTTTCGTCAAAAGCAGCGGCCAGGCTGACGGAAATGAACATGCCCGGTTTTGCTGTGAGCACTTCCAGGCTGGCTGTGACAAACACCTCGATCTCGTTTTGATGTCTGTCCTGATGCACTGAGGCTGCAACAATGAACGTATCGAAATCATCCGCGTGAACATCCCGGCGTTTGCGTGCGGCATCCAGCAGTTCAACCTGATGACCCAGTTCAACAACCTGATCGGCAACAGCCTGCGAAATTTTACGGGTTTGCCCTTCCGTGGTCGCGTAGGCAATTAATACCTTCATCGCTCGCCTCCAGCAGTGTTTGCTACAGAATCCATCGTTGCATCGGTTGAGAAAGGGACAATTGATCGAGATCAATGTGCATTGCATTACCCTGTGAGAGTGTGTTCACAGGGCCAATGGATTTCGGGAAAGGTGAGCGCCGTGACGTCGATTTTGAAGCGGGTGCGCCGCATGCTGGACCAGCGCAGAGACAGCCAGTTCCTGTTTGCCCTCAACGGCGCTGAGCAATCAGATGTCGGCATTTCTTCTACTGACCTGCAGTCACTGGCGTCGTGTCCGTCCGACACGCGCGCGCGCATGGAAGCGATGGCCGGGGCTCACGGACTTGCGCCGGAAATTCTGAGCCGTGAGCACTGGCGTGAAGTTGACATGGCTCGCGCCTGCGGTCATTGCGGTCAGCGCCGGGTGTGCAGCAAATGGCTGGCAGGCAAGCGCGGCGATCTGTCGGCAAGCGACTTCTGTCCCAACGCGCCGCAGTTCGCCGAATTGGCGAAATCATCAGACTAGGGGTCTTCGGCCTGACCGAAACCTGTTAATCATCGTTTTTGTGCGGCCCGGTCAATGCCGGTGCTGAAGTTTCATGCGTCAGTTCGACTGCTGGTGCAGAGCGTTTGTATTGGTATCGTTGCACCATCTATCGGGTAACCATCATAAAGGGCATGCAACGATGATTGGCAGGGACGGATATGCTTTGCCGGCTGACCATGCGGCTCGCCTGCCTCTGAACAACGAGGTTCATGCACGCCCGCCGGAAGCGTTGTCGAAACGGACGCGGCTTACCTATCTGGTGTTGTTCGGTGAACTGGACATGGCACCGGTGGCCGATTTGTGCCAGCGCTTTGGTGTGCTGCCGCCGGCGGACGGCGCCAATCATTTCAGTGCCGATCTGGGTCCTTTCCGGTTGAAATGGGAACGCCACACCGAATTTACCCGCTACTGGTTCTTTGTGCCGGCAAAAGGCGTCGGCAATCTGTTTGGCGTGACTGCGCTTGAAGCCGTGCCGCAGGACTGGTTGCGGACGCTGGCCGGTGAAATCCTGGTCGCCAACCATGTTGAGATGTTGCCTTTACCCAAGGCAATGCTGGATGAGGATAGACTGTCCAAAGACAACTTCGGCGGCAACCCGATAGTTGGCGCTGAGGTTGCCGGCGGCCTGGGCCGGGTTTACACGGATTTCCGCATTCATGCAGACGGGTTTGGCAGGCTGCTGATTTTTGATGATGCCATGAGCCCACGCCAGCGCGGGCGAACCGCACAGCGGATGCTTGAAATTGATACGTACCGCGTGCTGGCGCTGCTGACCCTGCCTGTTGCACGCGACCTGATGCCGGTCCTGAATGGGTTTGAAGCCGAATTGAGCGAAATCACATCGGCCATGCGTGCTGCTGACGAGGCGGATGAGCCGAAACTGCTGGACCGCCTGACGCTGCTGCATGCTGACGTGGTCCGTGAGCACACCAACAGCCAGTTTCGGTTTTCCGCAGCGCGCGCCTATGCGGATCTTGTGGCGTTGCGGATTTCCGAGTTGCGTGAAAGCCGCATTGAAGGCCTGCAACTGTTTGCCGAGTTTACCGACCGTCGGCTGTCTCCGGCGATGCGGACCTGTGAAGCCGTGTCCAGGCGCCTGTCGATCATGTCTGAACGTGTGGCGCGGACAACGCAGTTGTTGTCAACACGGGTTGATATCAGCCGTGAAAGACAGAACCAGTCGCTGCTGACGAGCATGGATAACAGGGCCAGGCTGCAATTGCGGCTGCAGGAAACCGTTGAAGGCCTGTCGATTGCGGCCATCACCTACTACATTGTCGGCCTGGTGGGCTATGCCGCCAAGGGCGTCAAGGCGTCGGGAGCGCTATCGCTGAACCCGGATCTGGTTACGGCCCTGTCGATACCGGTCGTTTTGCTGGTGGTTGCAATTGGCGTGCGCCGGGTGCGTAAATCGATTGCGGGCTGATTTTCATCACTCAAGAATGTGCTGTTTGCCTGTTGCGGTTTTTGCAGATTTCAATAATACATGCAGCGGTCGCCAATCGAGCGATCATCCTTTCTGATTGCGTGGTCTTCAGACCGGTCTGAAAGGTGATTTATATGGTGGGCCTGTAGCTCAATTGGTTAGAGCCGACGGCTCATAACCGTCTGGTTGCAGGTTCGAGTCCTGCCGGGCCCACCACCATTCTTTTTCCCGTTTGTAAGCTATTGATTTATAGCAGTATAAATTTTGGGTGCGGGGCATTTGTATCAGGGTGCGGGGCATTTTGTTCACCTTTTGAGTTTTTGGATAGCTTCTGTGGCCAGCTTTCGGCGGTTGACCGAGCGGGTGTAAGCTTCGCTCTGGCGGTTTGATCTCCAACCAAACACAGCGCTGAGTTGACTTTCCGTGGCACCTGCTTCGGCCAATTTGACGGCTGCCAATTTGCGCAACCCGTGTGCTGATGCCTGAACGCCCGCTGCTTTGCATGAGTTTCGAAACCAATTGCCGAAGCTTTCCTTTGCCATGGGTTGCCCCGTTGCCGTGACAAGAAAGTGCAAATCACCTGTAGGGCTGGCGTCGATCACAGTTGCTAAATCAGGAGACATTGGAATTTCGATCCTGATGGATGTTTTCTCCGTGACCAAGCTGATATAGCCATCCTTGACGTGTTGGCGACCCAACCTGACGGCATCCCCACGTCTTAAGCCCGTGCACAGCAATAATTCCATTGCCAAGCGCTCACGCGTGCCCAGAGGCCATGTTTTTCTGTAGGCCACAACGTCATTATCCGACCATGCCGGGAAGCCGTCTGTTTTCTTTGGGAACATCTTGACGCCAATAGTTGGGTCGGAAGGGATCAAGTCGCTGGTACATGCCCAGCGGAATAATGCGCGAACAGTTTTGAGGAAATTGTTAGCTGCGAAAGGCGTGTGACGCCGATCCTCCATGCCTTGAAATATGTCGCGTTTGGCGATTTTGGTGTAAGGCGCATGCGCTGCCTTATCCAGTACATGGCGGAGGATATTGTCGCGTTGGCGTTTTGTTGCGTTTGAAGTGTTCTCCCAGTTTGAAGACAATCGCCACTGAAGGACTAACCACTCAAGTGTGCCCGTTGTGGTCTTTTGGCGATGCTGGACAAGTGTTTCACTAGAAAGGGCTTTATTATAGGCTTCAAGAAATTCTGGGGTTCCGTAAGCATCCGGGAGCCTAAGGCGCAACCCTTTGCCTTTTCGAAAATACCAACGCATGCGACCGTGGCGGCTGCGTTCCCGCAGGACGTATGGTAAGCGGCGCTTTGGCATATCGCTACTACAAACTCCAGTCTTGTCTGGTGGCTACAGTTTCACCGGTGGCATCTGCGCTAATGGATGGGATTATACGAATTGTTCCATCCGGAGTTACCTCAACGACACACGGCAGTTCAGACTGGTTTGCCGCTTTAATGGCGCGGTTCCAATCTGCTTGTGAGACTCTGGCCGGTGTGCGAGACATCAATTTACCCTCTGTTGTGGCGGAGCAAAAGAAGCACCGCGTTTGAAGTATGATGGGACAAAAGGCGATAATCCCCAAAACTACACAATTACTGAAACATTACTTTCTCTTCTAGAATTTCGTTATCTCATTGAAATAATGACAGAATTTTTTGGAAAGCTAATTGGATAAGATGTTGCGGAAATTTGACCCAGCATGACGAGTAGACGGCCGCCAAATGTAGGCTGTTGTTTCTAAAAAGAAAAATTTGCCAATTGTAAGGTAGGTTTGAATTGGACGCGCTCTATCGGTCGGTTTCACCGAAGAGTTGGTTGCGAATGTTGCTTAGGGTGAGGGCCATTGATTTCTGAGATTGCCCAACGACTACTTCGAGCCCCTTCGAACCATTCGCTGTATTGCATTTGAACAGTAGCAGGCAGCCGTGGTGTTGCAACTACACGTGCCAGATCCGGCGTGTCTTTATCTGGAAGATGGTTTGGATTCCAAATTCACACATCATGCATATTTAAAATCGTGGATAACTTACCCACTATGACTTTTCATATCTTTGCTAAGGGTATCAAATTCATTTGGGGAGAATCAGCCAAATATTTCTTTCATTTGCTCGACTAATTGTTATGTGCGTCTCGCGTCCATGATCACAGGAATCAATTGCACGTAGTTTTATCGTGCGGTTCTGTTGGAAGAAGTCGATCTCATGACTGCAGTGCTGGGGTTCATAGTTTGCACTCTACAGACGGCTAAATTGCTCAGATTCTTGGGCTGCATACTGTTTTGCCTAACATATTCGGTTACAGGCGCATTTGCTGCTACACTTGATTGTAGCGTTGCCGGTCAATCCGTTTCGGGAACGTTAGCCGTTAATAATGGATCTATCACTGAACCTCTTGCCATTTCCAATTTATCAGTCGGCGCGTCGATCGACATTTCCGTAACAGCGACTACGGGCGGCAACCGGACAGTATCCTTTAGTTTGACTGCTGGCTCTGGAGCCGGACCAATACCAGCAACTATCGCACTTAATGCTAACGGTGCCACTGGAACGTCCAGTTTTATAAATTCCAATGCTGCGGGTACTGCCGGTATCGATATTACGCTTGCCTCCTCACAAAATGGCAATAGAAGTATTGATTGGACTGCAACATGCGCTGCAGCAATCACTGCCACGGTCACCATCGCCAACACGACAGACGGCACCGAGCCTGCCACTGACGGGGTGCTGACGGTCAGCCAGAGTGTTGTCAGTCCGACCGATACCGTCATTGCCTACAGTGTCGCCGGGTCTGCCACTCCAGGCACCGATTACACTGCGCTGTCCGGTAGTGTGACCATTCCGGCCGGAGACCTTACCGCCACCATTGATGTAGCTGTGATCGACGATACAGATATTGAGGGTGATGAGAACGTCATCGTGACGCTGACCTCCATTACATCAGGGTCCGCGACACTGGGAACACCGGTATCGGCCACCAATACAATCGGTGATGAAGACACTGCCACGGTCACCATCGCCAACACGACAGACGGCACCGAGCCTGCCACTGACGGGGTGCTGACGGTCAGCCAGAGTGTTGTCAGTCCGACCGATACCGTCATTGCCTACAGTGTCGCCGGGTCTGCCACTCCAGGCACCGATTACACTGCGCTGTCCGGTAGTGTGACCATTCCGGCCGGAGACCTTACCGCCACCATTGATGTAGCTGTGATCGACGATACAGATATTGAGGGTGATGAGAACGTCATCGTGACGCTGACCTCCATTACATCAGGGTCCGCGACACTGGGAACACCGGTATCGGCCACCAATACAATCGGTGATGAAGACACTGCCACGGTCACCATCGCCAACACGACAGACGGCACCGAGCCTGCCACTGACGGGGTGCTGACGGTCAGCCAGAGTGTTGTCAGTCCGACCGATACCGTCATTGCCTACAGTGTCGCCGGGTCTGCCACTCCAGGCACCGATTACACTGCGCTGTCCGGTAGTGTGACCATTCCGGCCGGAGACCTTACCGCCACCATTGATGTAGCTGTGATCGACGATACAGATATTGAGGGTGATGAGAACGTCATCGTGACGCTGACCTCCATTACATCAGGGTCCGCGACACTGGGAACACCGGTATCGGCCACCAATACAATCGGTGATGAAGACACTGCCACGGTCACCATCGCCAACACGACAGACGGCACCGAGCCTGCCACTGACGGGGTGCTGACGGTCAGCCAGAGTGTTGTCAGTCCGACCGATACCGTCATTGCCTACAGTGTCGCCGGGTCTGCCACTCCAGGCACCGATTACACTGCGCTGTCCGGTAGTGTGACCATTCCGGCCGGAGACCTTACCGCCACCATTGATGTAGCTGTGATCGACGATACAGATATTGAGGGTGATGAGAACGTCATCGTGACGCTGACCTCCATTACATCAGGGTCCGCGACACTGGGAACACCGGTATCGGCCACCAATACAATCGGTGATGAAGACACTGCCACGGTCACCATCGCCAACACGACAGACGGCACCGAGCCTGCCACTGACGGGGTGCTGACGGTCAGCCAGAGTGTTGTCAGTCCGACCGATACCGTCATTGCCTACAGTGTCGCCGGGTCTGCCACTCCAGGCACCGATTACACTGCGCTGTCCGGTAGTGTGACCATTCCGGCCGGAGACCTTACCGCCACCATTGATGTAGCTGTGATCGACGATACAGATATTGAGGGTGATGAGAACGTCATCGTGACGCTGACCTCCATTACATCAGGGTCCGCGACACTGGGAACACCGGTATCGGCCACCAATACAATCGGTGATGAAGACACTGCCACGGTCACCATCGCCAACACGACAGACGGCACCGAGCCTGCCACTGACGGGGTGCTGACGGTCAGCCAGAGTGTTGTCAGCCCGACCGATACCGTCATTGCCTACAGTGTCGCCGGGTCTGCCACTCCAGGCACCGATTACACTGCGCTGTCCGGTAGTGTGACCATTCCGGCCGGAGACCTTACCGCCACCATTGATGTAGCTGTGATCGACGATACAGATATTGAGGGTGATGAGAACGTCATCGTGACGCTGACCTCCATTACATCAGGGTCCGCGACACTGGGAACACCGGTATCGGCCACCAATACAATCGGTGATGAAGACACTGCCACGGTCACCATCGCCAACACGACAGACGGCACCGAGCCTGCCACTGACGGGGTGCTGACGGTCAGCCAGAGTGTTGTCAGCCCGACCGATACCGTCATTGCCTACAGTGTCGCCGGGTCTGCCACTCCAGGCACCGATTACACTGCGCTGTCCGGTAGTGTGACCATTCCGGCCGGAGACCTTACCGCCACCATTGATGTAGCTGTGATCGACGATACAGATATTGAGGGTGATGAGAACGTCATCGTGACGCTGACCTCCATTACATCAGGGTCCGCGACACTGGGAACACCGGTATCGGCCACCAATACAATCGGTGATGAAGACACTGCCACGGTCACCATCGCCAACACGACAGACGGCACCGAGCCTGCCACTGACGGGGTGCTGACGGTCAGCCAGAGTGTTGTCAGTCCGACCGATACCGTCATTGCCTACAGTGTCGCCGGGTCTGCCACTCCAGGCACCGATTACACTGCGCTGTCCGGTAGTGTGACCATTCCGGCCGGAGACCTTACCGCCACCATTGATGTAGCTGTGATCGACGATACAGATATTGAGGGTGATGAGAACGTCATCGTGACGCTGACCTCCATTACATCAGGGTCCGCGACACTGGGAACACCGGTATCGGCCACCAATACAATCGGTGATGAAGACACTGCCACGGTCACCATCGCCAACACGACAGACGGCACCGAGCCTGCCACTGACGGGGTGCTGACGGTCAGCCAGAGTGTTGTCAGTCCGACCGATACCGTCATTGCCTACAGTGTCGCCGGGTCTGCCACTCCAGGCACCGATTACACTGCGCTGTCCGGTAGTGTGACCATTCCGGCCGGAGACCTTACCGCCACCATTGATGTAGCTGTGATCGACGATACAGATATTGAGGGTGATGAGAACGTCATCGTGACGCTGACCTCCATTACATCAGGGTCCGCGACACTGGGAACACCGGTATCGGCCACCAATACAATCGGTGATGAAGACACTGCCACGGTCACCATCGCCAACACGACAGACGGCACCGAGCCTGCCACTGACGGGGTGCTGACGGTCAGCCAGAGTGTTGTCAGTCCGACCGATACCGTCATTGCCTACAGTGTCGCCGGGTCTGCCACTCCAGGCACCGATTACACTGCGCTGTCCGGTAGTGTGACCATTCCGGCCGGAGACCTTACCGCCACCATTGATGTAGCTGTGATCGACGATACAGATATTGAGGGTGATGAGAACGTCATCGTGACGCTGACCTCCATTACATCAGGGTCCGCGACACTGGGAACACCGGTATCGGCCACCAATACAATCGGTGATGAAGACACTGCCACGGTCACCATCGCCAACACGACAGACGGCACCGAGCCTGCCACTGACGGGGTGCTGACGGTCAGCCAGAGTGTTGTCAGTCCGACCGATACCGTCATTGCCTACAGTGTCGCCGGGTCTGCCACTCCAGGCACCGATTACACTGCGCTGTCCGGTAGTGTGACCATTCCGGCCGGAGACCTTACCGCCACCATTGATGTAGCTGTGATCGACGATACAGATATTGAGGGTGATGAGAACGTCATCGTGACGCTGACCTCCATTACATCAGGGTCCGCGACACTGGGAACACCGGTATCGGCCACCAATACAATCGGTGATGAAGACACTGCCACGGTCACCATCGCCAACACGACAGACGGCACCGAGCCTGCCACTGACGGGGTGCTGACGGTCAGCCAGAGTGTTGTCAGTCCGACCGATACCGTCATTGCCTACAGTGTCGCCGGGTCTGCCACTCCAGGCACCGATTACACTGCGCTGTCCGGTAGTGTGACCATTCCGGCCGGAGACCTTACCGCCACCATTGATGTAGCTGTGATCGACGATACAGATATTGAGGGTGATGAGAACGTCATCGTGACGCTGACCTCCATTACATCAGGGTCCGCGACACTGGGAACACCGGTATCGGCCACCAATACAATCGGTGATGAAGACACTGGTATAAACGATCTCATCGCACAAGCATTTGAAAGCCAGGTGCATAATTTTGTTTCGAGAAGAATGAGCCTCTTGTCCAGACATTCTCCTACGATTCATCGAAACCACTCAGGTCGGAACTGCTCCAATGGAGAACGGCATGGTTACATAAATGCGTCTGGAGACGAGGATAAAGTAGAAACAGAATTTGCGCTTACAACAGGTCAACAAAATTGCTTAGACCGAACTGATCCCTATATTTGGACGGAAGGCCAATTTTCGTTTTTCCGTGACAATCAATATGCAGATCAATCTGCAAACGCCCACGGCAATTTCTTTATTGGATTTGCGGGAATAGCAATTCCAATCAATCAGTATTTAACCTTGGGCATCATTGGGCAAGTCGATTGGCTGGAAGATCGCCTCGAAACAGGGTTAGGTGAAGTAACAGGTACAGGATGGGCTTTTGGTCCATATTTGACACTGAAATCTCCAGAAGGCCTTCAACTTGACGCCCGTGCTATGTGGGGTCAAAGCCAAAACTCCGCAGATCAAATTCTATTTGGCAGCAATTACTCGGGAACCTTCGATACCGATCGTTGGTTGGTTGAAGGCATTTTATCGGGCAAGACAGTGATCGATCACTATACGATAACGCCAAGCGCAAAACTTTTTTACATGCAGGAAAGCTGGAACGGATACTCCGTCACAAACGGAAACCGCAACGTTAATGTTCCCGGAGGGGAAGCTGCAATTGGAACTGTGTCATCCAAGCTTGAAATTTCACTTCTTCAACAATATCAAAATTACGTAGTCGAACCATTTACGGCTGCAGAAATCACTTGGGCATTTCAAGACCCAGGAATTTACAACGCGGTTGGAACTCTGCAGCAGAACAGTAACATCTCAGCAACATTATCTGCTGGGATTGGAGTTTCCGATCAGAATACATTCTTACGGCTGGAAGGTAGCTATGGAGGCTTTGGTTCCGTGGGCCTGCAGAATCTAACTGGTAGAGTTTCAATCACGCATAAATTCTAGGGTCCGTTCTCATCAATGTGATTGAACTGAATCGCCTTGTCCTTTGGCATCGGGAATGTTACTTTATCTCAAGAATAAAATACAAAAAATGAACCAAATTACTGAAAAATATGACACAATGCCAAAATCATTAGTCAAAGCAGTAGCCTATTTGCGCACTTCCAGCGCGACCAATGTCGGCCACGACAAGGACAGCGACAAAAGACAGCGTGCGGCAATCGCAGCCTTCGCCAAGGCCAACGGGTATCAGGTGGTTGATGAATATTATGATGCCGCTGTGTCTGGAGCTGATCCCGTAACTGATAGGTCCGGCTTCATGGAAATGCTACGTAGAGTAGCGATCAACGGCGCAAAGACCATCATTGTTGAAAGCCCTGATCGGTTTGCTCGTGATCTGACCGTTCAGTTAACTGGCCACGATATGCTGCGAGACATGGGAATTGAACTCGTCCCTGCGTCTGCGCCTGATTTCTTTATGTCTGATACACCAACTGCGGTTCTTGTGCGACAAGTCCTTGGGGCCATTGCTCAGTTTGAGAAGGCCAGCACAGTTGCAAAGCTTGCGGCGGCACGTAAGCGCAAGCGCGAAGCCACAGGACGCTGTGAAGGCCGCAAGGGTCACGCTGAAGTGCGTCCCGATGTGGTGAAGCTGGTGAAGCGTCTAGGCAAGCCTCGTGGCAAGACCCGCCCATTGAGCCTTAGAAAGATCAGTGCGGAACTGGAACGCCAAGGCTACTTCAATGAAAAGGGCGGCCAGTTCAACCCGAAGAGCATTGCGGTGATGCTAGCCACCTAAACGATAAAAGGTCTTCCGCCGTTATGCGCCATGACGTTTTCGCCATGTCCGGAAGGAACGAGCTGAAACTGGCATGGCGATGCTATGCCGCTGCCTTCTGAACGCGTTTGCGCGGGAACTAGTGCTGTTGTGAAGACATAGCGGGAGTAAAGGACACCTCTCCGATAGCAATGGCTACCGGGCTACTCTACACACGAGTCCGCCAGCGCGCGAAACGGCTTGCTAAGCCCCTGACACCAGAAACTGCATAACTCGCGTCAGTAACTCGCTCTGGCGGTTACAGAGCCTAGACGTCTATGAGTCCACGCCCTAGTCTGCGATAGATTGCTTTCTGCAGAAATTCTAACCGCCCCTACTTGCTTGGATTTCCGTATGACTTTAAATTCTGATTCTATGGGAGAAGCTCTGGACGTGTTGAAGCTACCTAAGGTCTTGGAGCAAGAACCTATCGTCGATGCGATCTTCGAGGTCAAATTCGGCGGCTCGCCCCAGCTTGCAGAAATCCTTCCTGGCATGCTCTTCAGTTACCTTGAACCGAAGCCAAAGGTTCACCGGCAGCCCGCAGCCGACATTCCGCAACCTCTTCGAGCTAACGATATGAACCTTGCCTTTGCGCCGATCATGCAACTAGAACTGGATCGCTTCACGGTTTCCATCGGCGATCGGAACGTCGTTGTGGGCTGCAAGCTGCCTTATCCGAAATGGCCCGCCTTCAAGGAAAAGATCCTCGAACTTATGCAAATAATGGCCAAAGTAGGGGTCGAGAGCAACGTCGAACGCTTCTCAGTGAAGTACGTCAATCTGATCCCTGCAGCGTCTCATGCGGAGCAGATCGCGAAGATCGAGATCGCCCTTCGGATTGGTCCACTTGAGGTCGTGGATAACCACATCAACCTTCAGGTGCACCACAACGAAGGTAAGACGCTGCACATCTTGAAGGTGGTCACGGGAGCGAGTGCGAAATTGGCGACCGGTGAGACGAGGCACGGTGTCATCGTCGATGTGAACTCGATCAGAAATATCGAACCGCGCCCCTACCAGAAATTCACCGAAAATTTAGAGCCGGAACTCGAAGCGCTGCGGCAGTCCAACAAAGTGAAATTCTTTAACTGCCTGAAACGCGAGACGATTGAAGAGATGGGGCCCGTCTATGACTAATAGGATTACATTTCCCAATGCAGTTTCCGCGACGGCCGCCGTCGTCGGCTTCAACGCCGCGCTCGCTGCTGGGGCGGCAGCATGGCCAACAAACGAGCAAACCTATTTTGTGAACGAAGCCGTTCCGACAATCAGCTTTTTTCAGGGGTCGGCCGCAGAAGTTACCGACGAGGAGTTTGCTCGCGAGATCGCATCCGTGTTTACTACCCTGTCAGATGGGCAGGAACCTCTTGGCACCGAGTTCGAGGCGGTTTGGGATGCCAACGTAGATAAACTCTACGAGTCCTAGATCGCCAGATGACATTCGACACCGACACCCTGAAGCAGCAGATTCCGTACTACCTCTCCGCAGAGGATCGCCGAGTGCTTGTCGATGAATTGAAAGCGATCTCACAGGGTGAGATGGCCGAGTACGTCTTGAGTGCCTACCACGACACCTTTGGCGAGGACATGCTCCAAGGCGACGGCTGGCGCGGGTTCATCCTTTTCGCGTTCGACTCGGGCGAGAGGCGTTCAGTGCGTGGCCTCGTCCTGTCCAACTCGTGCGACGTTGATCCAGACAATCCCCGTGACCTTCCCGCCCGCGTGATCTTCGCCCCGCTCGTCAGGCTCGCGGCCTATGTCAATCTCCTGCAGCAGAACGGCATCGACGCTGCACGGATTGACGCTAAGTTGGCGGACATCAAGGCACAGAAAACGACCAACGTCTTCTACCTTCCAGCCGGGAAATTCCTTGGTGAAGACTATGTCGTCCGTTTTGACGAGGCTCATTCCATGCCCTCAGTTGCTCACGCAGAGAGTGGCGACAGGCAGAAGCTCTTCACGCTGAGTAACGCGGGTTTCTACATGCTTGTCTTGAAGCTGTCGGTTCACTTCTGCCGCCTTCAGGAGAAGATCAATCGCAAGCCGGGTCCGGCTACGACAGCGTAGTTAAAGCCGACCTTTGAGAAGCCATCGATTCGCTTTGGTCAATTCGCGCCGCGGCGATAACTCGGCTCGCGAACGGCAGCTTCGGGGAAACTGTACCGCGACTTGATGATAAATGCGAACGGCAGCAATGGGTCGGAATCGCCAGCGCTGGAATCTATTCGGAGGTCTCAAATGGGTTTTGAGCCGTCGTTCGACACATATGAAATTAATGGCTCCTGACCCTAGGCAGTTAGCATTTGGTTTTGTGGTGTCCCAAGAGAGGCTCAAGATAACAACCGTCCTCACAAGCCATTTTAGAGTCCACCAGCGCGTGAAACGGCTTGCTGAATCCAGTGCGCCAGAAACGCCATAACACCCGTCAGTGACTCGCTGTGGGCTTGCAAACTTGACATTCGTCAGTGGCCAGAGCTCCAATGCAGCTAGCTTTACCAAAAGACAGGGCTAGTGGCTCTTGTCGTCGTTGTGCTGTTGTTCAGCGTGTTCACAAGTTGATGAGACAGGAGCAAGGAACGTTATGTCGGAAAAGTCGAAAGGGGGCGATGAGTATCTCATCATCGACACAAACGCCGGTGAAACAAAAGAAGTATGGATAAATCTTGTTGGCACCGGAAATCTGACGGCGACGGCAAACAATTATACAAGTTCCGCCAGCGCCAACGTCCTTATAAACACAGCCCTAAAGAAGAATGACTACCCGACAGCCCGTTCCATCATAACAGCTTGGGGGCCGAGCCGAGAACAACGCGATGCTATGATCGGCTATTACGAACAGGGTAGTCGCACCTTTCCGCCCCCTTACGACGTCTTTATTCAACCTGGCTCAGATGTCGACATGGTCATTGCTGAATACAAGGCCAAGAACGGGAAAGAAGATCGGACGGACACCAAAAGAAACGGGGCTTTGGGATTGGTGCTAGCGGGGCTGTTCACTTTGCTGGCAGCAGCCATAGAGACAGACCTAGACCCGAAAAATTTGCAAACCATTTTTATGGGTTTATTTGGCCTAGTCATGCTGGTGTTGCTGTTCCTAATCGCAACTATGACCTGATACCGAGAGGTTGAGCAGACAGTAAAGTACGGGGAACGCAAGCAGGGTGTGATTGCCGGTGTTGCGGTCGACCTCATGTTCAGAGAACTGGCTGTCGCGCTTACGGCTAATGCGTCATGCGACAAGAAGATAAACCAGCGATGTAGCGCACAAACCCGCAACGGCATCCTCTGCAAGGCGGGTGTCGTCGGGGGTGACCCACGAGGCCAGTTGCTCGAAGCAGCGATTACTGGTCCGAGATTACACGAAACAGTAATAGCCCACCCCGCGCGCCTGCGCACCCGCGCGTACTGCTCCCGAAATAGTATCAGATTGTAAAAGCCTACTACGCGCGCGCGTCGACCCAGAAACCAATAGACTACGTTGCCTTGCGATAAGCGGCCCAGCGTCGACGTTGCGCCTCTGCTATCCTCAGACGTCCCTCTGCTGACTTGGGTCCCGTCGACATTCCCCCGTGAAATTTGCATCGTGTCTTCCCGGGCAGAGCTTTCGCCTTACAGGGAGCGCCCTTGCGGGTTCGTGCGCCACACCGCTGATTTGGCGACTTGTTGGACAACTCACCTTTCTCGATGGCGACAGCCAACTCCGAAATCATGCGATCTACTGCTATGCCTGATATAACGCCCTGCTTGACTTCCCAGTACTTGACTGTCTGCTCATGCACACCAGCTCTTTCAGCGAGTTCGCGCTGCGACCAACCAAGCCGCTGTCGGCATTGCTTCAGCATGTCGGCTGTCAAATCAGGTTCGGTTTGTCGAGACATTGTGCTTGGTTCCGGATTAGGTTCAATGATGTGAGGATAGGCTGCGAGCCTTCCAGTCGATGTTACGTGAAACACCGCTGCGCTTGATCAAGACAACGCCTTGCCCCCCCTTCTTGCGATGACCACCGTACCGGTGGCAGGTAAGGCCATCTGCGCCCTTGCACATATATTGGAGGCGCTGGTCCGGTCCCTTGTAGCTGGGCCTGCTGCGGGGTTCTGCTTTCACGGCTCCGTCCAACATTGCGTCAAACCAAACTTCCAGCTTGCTGATGAACAGGGCCTTGAGACGCTTGGGTACATGCACCAGCATGTGAGTGTTTGGCTTTGTGTCGCCTGTCATCGCGTCCGGGTTTTCGTGAACATACAGCCAAGCTACCGTTGCATTTTTGTCTCTGAGCCATTGTGCCATGCGCTTGCAGCAGCGCTGAAAGGCGACGGGATTGATGTCATGATGCTCGGTGCAGTTCCAAGCGATCGTGACGAAGGTGTTCAGCGGCGCACCGATGTAGCATGCATGTTTATCAGCAAGATGAAGGTTGTCGACCTGACTAGGCTTGAGATTGTCGGTATCACGATGGCGCTGTTTGTTATTGAGGTAAGGATACGGCTGCCGCTGTGCTAAACTATCTAAAGTAGCCGGTTCTGAGAAGTCAGGCTCGACAACCGAAAACCTCTTTTTGTCAGAGGGGTTTACGCTGCTTACAGGCGTGAAATCGTTCTGCTGTTTTTTGACCGAATTTGTCATGCCGAGCCCCCCTGATAAATTGGGCGTTTAAGGGGCCGGGTGTCTGCGTGTTGTTCTGCAGCAGCGGTCCAAGCTACATTGAGGTGAGGGGGCATCCCAAAAGAACCTTTTGAGTTCAATGGGTCGTAAAGACAGGGTGCGGGGACGTAAGCTATTGAAATGACTAGATCGTGGCATAACTGCCGGGCCCACCACTAACTCTTTGTTATAACATAATAATTTCGTATTTTTTACCCCTGATTTTGAAAGATGCACCGTGCATCACAAAACCTGTTCTTGCTACCTGTGGTTGTAAAAAATACATACTTATTTGGAATTCTTCGGTTTCCACATTCCGTGTAAATTTGGCGTATTTACCCCGTAAAATCAAAGACTTACAAATGCACTGGTTGCATCTTCGAGTCGATTGTGTGCCACCACCCTTATCTGTCTCTCTTCGTGTAATTGCAGGTCTGCCAAGAATACTCCGACATTCCGGCGGGTTAGTGGAGCCATTGTCGGAGCCTTCTGGCGGTGAGACTCGAAAGTGGGCCCCGAATGGCCGCAAATATTCGTCGCGTCTCTGTTGGCTTTTTCGACCACCAGAAGGTTGGAACCGTCTCGTCCAGTAAAACTGGTAACGGTAATTCCAATGTTTGGGGTAGGGGAACTAGTTCGGCATCCTGAGAACCCGCCGCTGCTCATTCCAGCAGGCTGGTAGCTTGCCGATGCGTTTGAGTCGTTCGGCGGTGAGATCAATTGGCTGATTGCCGGTCAGGATTGCCTTGATGATGTTGGGTGCCAGGAAGGCAAGGGGCAAGATGCGGCTGATCTCACTTGCGGGGATGTTGTAGAGTTCTGCTATGGCGTCTATCGAGGATGCGTTTCCAGACGTAAGAAGGTCGCGCCATCGATGTGCATTGCGGATCGTCTCTACCAGCTTTAGATCAATGGTTGGGTTTGCGATCTCATTGCCAACGATCAGCTTTGCCTCAACTCCACGCCGACGAAGTTGGAATGGCATGGTCAAGGTGACTTGATTTGAGGACGAGTTGCTAGCAATTGGCTCTAATTGATTCAACAGAACGGCGCTCAAAGAAGCTGGGCAGATGGTTATTGTCATCTGTCCTGGCCTGATATCAATCCTCCTGATGGCCATTCTTATGAGTGTTCGAATGTCTTCATTTGTATGATGCTCTGTCTGGTCTTGTAAGCGTTTTGCCGTTGCCAAGGCTTGTTCAAGTGTTGTGGCATCAGCAGTGTGAAGTAGAGTCAATTCAATGAGTTGGGTGTGATCACTCAGGCGTTGAGTCAATCCGTTGATCACCAGAGCCTCAAGTTCTGCGGCAGGAAGCCGCCACGCACCGAGATCCTTTCGCTTATCCTGCATTAGTCGGTGCGAGATGTAGAACCGGTATCGTTTTCCATGATTATTGGCATGGGTTGCCGAAAGGCGATCCCCTGTCTCGTCATACAGAAGACCAGCCAGCAGACTTGGGTGCTTTGCATTGGTTCCTGACGATCGAGCGGTCCTGTTTGCGGTCAGGAGAGCCTGAACATCAGCCCATAGTTCCTGATCAATGATTGCTTGATGCTGCCCCTCATAGCTTTCGCCTTTATGTGGCATCCTGCCAATGTAGATCGGATTCGAAAGAAGCAGATAGAGCGCGCCATGAGAGATTGGACTGCCACCGACTGTACGACCGCACTTGTATGTCCTGACCTTGCTGACGACACCACGATGTTCGAGTTCTGTCTTCAGGTCCCGGACACCTTTGCACTCGAGATAGAGGTGATAAATCAACCTGACAGTCTCGGCCTCCTGCTGATTGATGATGAGCTTGCGATCCTGCACGTCATAGCCGAGTGGGGCAGGGCCACCCATCCACATGCCCTTCTTTTTGGATGCGGTGATCTTGTCGCGGATACGCTCGGCCGTCACTTCGCGCTCGAACTGAGCGAAGGACAGAAGCACATTTAGTGTGAGGCGTCCCATCGACGTCGTCGTGTTGAACTGTTGGGTGACTGATACGAATGAGACGTCGTGCTTGTCGAACAGTTCGACCATACGTGCGAAGTCCATCAATGCGCGAGTAAGCCGATCAATCTTGTAGACCACAACAATATCGATCTTTCCGTCGGCAATATCGTCAAGCAAGTCACGAAGGGCAGGGCGTTCCATCGTGGCACCGGAGATACCACCATCATCATAGTGTCGAGGGACAAGTTGCCAACCCAGTCCACCCTGCGAGAGGATATACGCTTCACAAGCTTCACGTTGCGCATCAAGGGAGTTGAAGTCTTGTTCCAGACCATCCTCGGTGGACTTGCGTGTGTAGACGGCACAGCGGTAATGCGTCTTTTTCATAGGCCGAAGAACCTCGGGCCAGACCAGTGGCTTCCAGTGATGGCCTTGGCAATGGAGCTGAGGGACCGATGTGTTTTGTCATTCCATCGGAAGCCTTCTGCCAGAACCTCCACATGATGTGTTCGGCCATTCCATTCCCGGACCAGCCGGGTCCCCGGCTTGATGGATTGTCTGCCGGCCACTGATCCTGCATTTCCCTGTAGCAAGCGGTGCAGCTCGCGATCCGGTCCGCCAAACTTGTGGCATTGCAGATGCCAGGCAGCAGATAGCTCAAGGAGTCTGCGACTGACATTTTTGGGAGGGTCGTTGGCCCAATCCTTTGACCAGAGACTTAGCAACTCCGTTCTGGACATGCTGGCGATACTAAGCAAGCACTCATTCTGTTCTTCAGATGGTGGGAGAAGTTTCATGACTGGGGGTCACGACTTCACAATGTGGTAACGCGTGATGCCTTTGGCATCCTTTCGCCTTGAAACCTCCAGGCCCAGCTTTCTGCAAACCGTTCCCGACAGGAAGCCCCTGACGCTGTGCGGCTGCCAATCGGTCAGCTTGCAGAGTTCGTCCACGCTGGCGCCGGCCTTGCGGTTCAGCGACCGCAATACCAGGTTGGTCTTACCGGCAGATGACTTGTTGGGTGCAGGTTTCTTAATTTGGTGAGTTTGCGGTTGATCGACGTTGGCTTCAGTTTGAGTGCTCATAACAACCTCCTGGGATGTGCATCGGTCGATCCGATGCTTCCATCACCGCAAGCCCGCGCTCGAGCGGGCGGTCGGAGGATGTCTGCAGCAATAACGATGTCGCTTGCCGAGCTGTGACAACCATGGATGCTTCGTTTGCCGTGGAAGTCCAGTCAATTCAGATTTGCCTATTCAATAGCGCCGCGACGGTGTTTGTCTCGCTGCGAGCGTCCGCAAGTACTTTGTGGATATGGGAATTTGCTGGTTCGCAAACACCAAATTGCTGCGCTGCGTTAAAAGGAAAGAAGGGCGGATTCCGGACTTTCGCTGCGACCGCAGGCCAGTTATGCTGCGACACTGATAGCCGACATTCAGACGATTTCGAACGCGGGCTTCACTCTGCAGCGCCGCATGGCTCCTTAGAGCCCATAGTGGACAACTATCGCATTCAGCCTTTTGCTATCATTGGTGCGTTCTGCAGCCAATGGATGCCTGGAACCCAGGATTTAAACAATGGGCAAGCGGCATATGTTGGCAATCTAAAGTCTATCGACATTCGTGGGGGTCGGTTTAGGGCAGGACGTGTCTTTTCCGTCAGGTGGCATAGTCCGCATCGCGTTTATCCAGCAATCGGATAAGGCCAGCCCATTCGGTCTTTCCTTTGTAATTATAGTGCTCGGATGCAGCCATCTGGTCCTGATAGCGGGCAACTTTCTGCGGATCGATAAGATGTAATTCCCGCCCCATGGATAGTGTCTTGATTTGTGCCGAACACGTCTGACGCAAGAAGTAGGCACGGAAAAAGGCGGCTGCTGCCGTTTCACCCAGTGCATAGTACCCATGGTTGCGACTGATCAGTATCTGGTTTTCGCCAAGCTGCTTTACGAAATGATCGCCAAAAGCCTCATCTTCCTCAAACTCATACTCGATATAGCCGGTGATGTTGCCCAGGTATACCGCCGGCTGGTTCAAAGGCATGATGCCATCTTCGATGGAGCCGACGGCCATCACTTCTTCCTCATGACCATGGACGAAGAAATTCGCCTCAGGTCGTGAACCAAATATCCATTTGCACAGGTTTTGCACGCCATCGTTGAGCCACGGCGCGTCTGGGTCAACAGGCTTTCCTCCAGCATCAATCTTGATCATGTCGGAAGCACGCGCCTCTTCCCAGAACATGCCGTAGGGATGCACCAGATAATGATCTGGCTGGTCTGGCACGCGCGCGCAAACTGCTCCGTTGACCAGATCGGACATTCCATAATGTGCAACAATGCGAAACAAGGCGGCAAGTTCGACACGGGCCTGCCATTCGGCTTCTGTGCAGGTTGATTGGGTTAATTGAGGAATCGCATTCATTGATTGGTTCCTTATTGCTGGTCATTCTGGCTCTGAAATTGACGTTTTAGTGTGCGGATGCGGGAATAGAGATCATCGCGGTCGGCGTAGATGCCTTCGATAAAGCGGGCACCACCCTTGGCATCATACCGGATGCGGTGGTGTCGTTCACAAGCCGAAAGCTTCGAGCCTTTCGATATCGTTTAGCCTGTAAGCTGGTCATCATTCTCGCCATTACTGATAGGATTTTCCGATGTCCACTGAATTCACACTCGATCCGGTTTCCGCTGCCGACTGGCCTGAATCGATCGAAGATATGCAGCAAAGTTTTGCTGGCGGCTTGAATGTCTACCGGACGATGGCGCATCACCCAGCATTGCTGAGAGCTTGGGCAAACCTGCGCCAACATGTTGTCAACGACACCTCACTTGGAGAACAACGCAGTGAAGTCGTGATCTTGCGCACAGGTGTTCGGCTCAACTCAGGCTACGAATGGTCACAGCACGTTGCGCGCGCCCGTAGCCGCAGCCTTGATGATACGCGGATTTCTTCCCTACGCCGCTCCGTTGCCGACATGAACCCCAGTGATGCAGTTCTGGCACAAGCGGTCGACGAACTATTTGCTGATGCCGGTTTGTCTAATGAAACAGCCAAGGCTCTGGTCGGTCTTGTGGGCATTGAGGGTATGTTCGATCTAATGGCAACTGTGGGCTTCTACTCCACGCTTGGCTTCATCCTGAATACCGCCAAAACTCCTCTGGATTCGGACATCGCCGCGGACCTTGCCGAGGCGCCCTTGATTGACTAGTTGCCCGTTGGGGGAAGTTCTGCTGATAGTTTAGCGCCCAAACCGCTGATTGGCGGCTCAGGTCAAAAGCAACCGTCGGCAATCGTCTCGTCGTACGGCAGCTTTGTGCCAGGAGCAGACGTCTTGTTGTGCGTTCAATGGCAACTCAGATATACTGGTGAAAGCAAAAGCGGGGCCCAATGGTGTGCCCAAAGGACGGGGTACACGAACATGCAATTACAGGTTATTGGTGCCGGATTTGCTGTATCACCAGCCAACCGTTTCTTGCCTGCCTCAAGGAACTCCTTTGACCAGCTGTAATACATCCCCTGGGCAATGCCTTCCTGACGGCACAACTCTGCGATGCTGTCTTCGCCGCGAAGTCCAGCAAGGACAATCCTGATCTTCTCTTCCGCTGAATAACGCTTCCGCGTCTGACGGCGTATGTCCTTGATGGTGCGCTCTGCACCATCCTGGTGCCGGTTTGTCTTTTGTCTCATCGTTCGCTCCTGTTCGGTGACGATGAGCCAGAAACACTCTCTTATGCAATCAGCCTAAATGGTCCAATAGGCGCTGACGGGACACAATGATGAGCCAAAATCATTCCCTTAAGCAATTAATCCAAACTGTCCATTAGGCGCTGATGTCTTACAGGCCTGAAGATGTTCCAGAAGTTCCTTCTTCAGCACGCCACGCGCCGGTATCTACAGGCTCCGATCTATCGTCTCGTGTGACACTTGCTTGTGCGCTTCTCCCGGAAAGGTGCGTTTAAGCCTGCCAGCAACCTGTTCCGGTGACCATTTGCGGCGCAGCTTTACCGATACTGCGCGGCTCAAAGATGGGTGACAAGCCAGCTTGCATGTCTTGGGACGCAGGGCACGGTTCCATGCGGCCTGCCAATCAATCTGATGGGACTGTCCGCTTTTTAATGCGTTCTAAAAAAGGCCGGGGTCCGATCGACTTCGACAACAAACGTCGTTACTATCTGACCGGCCAGATTGCCGTAATGGCCACGTCCATTGTTAATCCAGTCTGCCGAGTAAAGTGGTACCGATGCCCGCGCTACAAAGGTACGGGAGGCCTCGTCCAGTTCGATTTCGATATCCAGAAAATCGAAATATTCGCCGATGACCGGATTCACTGCCTTATAAGCTGACTCCTTGCAGCTCACAACCATCGCCAGGTGGCTACTGAGCTGTTTTTCATCTCGGGATCCGAACCGCTCAATCTCATTGTCGGTCATCACCTTCGACACAATATCGATAGGTCTGGCGACTTTCGGCTGTTCGATATCGAAACCCAACCCGATTAGGCGGTCATCCCGGGTAACGGCAGCTCCGGCAATGTTTCGCGAATGGCTGATGCTGCCAATGATCCCATTTGGCCAGATGGGACGCCGCTCTGGTGACCGGGCAACTGTTACCCCGTCGAGGCCCATCCGGGCCAACGCCTGCCGCGCTGCTTGCCGGCCAGCTGCGAATTCCCGGGCACGACTGGGCACAGCGTTCTCGATTTCCATCCTTTCGGAAGACGGGAGACGCGACGGATCCCCCTGGGATACCCAAACTGCGCTGGTGACGATGTCAAACTCTGGAAATACAACATACTCTTCAGCCAACATCGTTGCATGGCCTCAGGATTTGAGTCTGAAAAACCGACCGAAGGCACCGGCTTGACTCTTTTGCCCGGGTTGCGGGATAGACGCGCAGTCCTGGGCCAGTTGCTCAAGAGTGTTGGTCAGTATTTTGCGAGGATTCAGTCTGACACTCATCTGCCTCTCGATCGCGTCGATGGCCTGGATGGCAAGCAGGGAATGCCCACCGAGTTCAAAGAAGTTATCCGTCTTGCTAACAACCTCGACGTTCAGCAGGGATCCCCAAATCTTGGCCAGGGCACACTCGGTTTCAGTCGACGGTGGAACGGCGTCTGACCGCGCTTTGCGAGTGACCTGCGTCTGCTCAAGCTGCCGCCTGTCGAGTTTGCCGTTTGGCAGATAAGGCAAATGCGGAACGGCCACGAAATGGGCAGGGATCATGAAATCCGGCAGGTGCACTTTCAGTTCGCCGAACAAGTCGTCGGCCAGGGTCTCATCGTTCGTGGAAACATAAAAGCCAACAATGATAGCATTCGGCGTATTGGCGTGCTGAACCACAGCCGCAGCCGCAACAACTGCAGGAAATTGTTGCATGCAGGCCTCGATCTCGCCAAGTTCGATGCGAAAACCTCTGACCTTGACCTGATTGTCGCTGCGTCCCAGGAATTCAAGCCGACCGTCCTCCATTAGCCGAGCCAGATCACCGGTCTTGTAGACATTGACCGGTTGGCCGTCCACTCCGGACATTTCTATGAACCTAGCCTGGTTCAACGTGGGTTGTCCGAGGTAGCCACTGCTCACTCCCAGGCCTCCGATTGCAAGTTCGCCAACTATTCCCGGAGGCACTATCGCTCCACGCGGGTCCACGACGTAGGCGGTCTGGTTAGCAAGCGGCGTGCCGATCAAATTTGCTTCGTCGGGGCTGGTGACGGCGCAAACCGACGACCAGATTGTTGTTTCGGTCGGGCCATACATGTTGAACAGCGGTGCCGACGTCACACCCTGCAGTTGATGAACAAGTTCCTTTGACAATGGCTCGCCGCCAACCATGAGGCAGCTGAGATTGCCGAGAGCTGTCGCCGCCTCGGATTCGTGCAATATCATCGTTGCCCGAGACGGCGTGCATTGCAGGTGGGTCACGCCATGTCGCACCATCGCCTGCGATACTGACAGGGTGTCCTGCTCATGAGCGTTGGATGCCACTCTGACTTCGCTCAGAAACGGCAGGTGCTTCATCACCGTACTCTCATCGATCCCGAAATCGATCAGGCAACCAATTTCGTCGACGCCCGCTTTTTTCAACGTATCGGCAAACTCGACACACTTTTCGACGGAACCCAACAGACTGTTGTTGTTGTAATAGCGTTCAAACGCG
Organism: uncultured Alphaproteobacteria bacterium; assembly: GCA_963759095.1. Taxonomy (GTDB): domain Bacteria; phylum Pseudomonadota; class Alphaproteobacteria; order Rhizobiales; family Aestuariivirgaceae; genus Anderseniella. The sequence continues at coordinate 95,761 of CAVWYF010000016.1, forward strand.
AATTCGAGCAGACCATCGACATCCTGTGGATCGGCATGTGCAAAGAAATCGTCAATGGTGCGCGCACCTTCGGCGGAGAATTTTTGAAAAGTTGGAAACTGCCAGGCGGCATCCTTGATGAGTGCCAGTGCGCTTTTCAGATAGTTTTTCATCGGTTCGCGGCAGATGCGCTTGGCATCCTGCTCGGACGCGGCAACGAAGGTATGAACCATCACGGTCACATGGCCATCACCTGGTCGACCGCTGGCTCGCCATGCATCGCGATAAAGCTCGATTTTGGTGGTAACGTTGTCAATATCCTGTCCCAGGAGATGAGTGAGTATGTTGGCGCCGATCTCGCCGGCCTTGCGAAATGTCTCCGGATTGCCAGCCGCCGTAACCCAAATCGGAAGCTCTTGCTGAACAGGTCGGGGAAGCGATTTGACATCCACGGCGCCTTTTGGCCCGGTAAAGGTCACGCTGTCACCGCGCCACAAGGCGCGGACCTGCTCGATGGATTCAAACATCAGGTCCTTGGCATTGGCGAAATTTTCCGGCTTCAGAACAAAATCATTCGGGCTCCATCCCGATGCCATCGACAAACCTACGCGGCCACCCGACAGGTTATCGACAACCGACCATTCTTCTGCAACACGCACCGGATGATGGAGGGGAATGACACAGCTGCCAGCCCGGATCGCTACACGTTTGGTGGTGGCGGCAATTGCAGCACTGATCACAGAGGGGTTTGGATAGTAACCGCCAAAGGTGCCGAAGTGCCGTTCAGGGGTCCAGACGGCTTCAAAATGGTTTGTATCAGCGTATTGCGAGGCCTGCAGAACGAGATTGTATGGAGACCCTTCCAGTGGCGTGGTCTCCGCGACGTTCCAGAAAAACAGGCTGAAACCGATCGGCTGACCAGGCAGCTTTGTGCTCACGCCGTCAGCGTCTTCATCGTGAAGGACGACGGTAAACCCACGGCAAAGAGTCCAGAAGAGTTCAAGCACCGAAATATCGAAAGAGATACTGGTGGTTGCCAGCAATGTGCCGGCATCGGGTCCGATACGCTCATCTATGCCCACGAAGAAATTCTGGACATTCTCATGGCGAACCTGAACGCCTTTGGGCTTGCCGGTAGAGCCGGAAGTATAAATCACATACATCAAATCCGATGGCTCACCGGATGTAGGCAAAGTCACGTCTAGTCGAGGATTTGCCAACAGAGCCGAGCATTGGATCATTTGCACAGCATCGCTCGACCAGGCCGGCGCATGATCGACCACAATCATCTTGGGCCGGCAATCGCCGATCACGAATTGCAGACGGTTTGGCGGATAGTTGCGGTCGAGCGGCACATAGGCGGCGCCTGCCTTGATCACGCCCATCAGTACCGCAAGCAGTTCGGCGCTACGGCTCATCATCACGCCGACAAGGTCGCCGGGGGCAACACCGTTCGCCAACAACGCGATGGCCACCTGATCGCTTTCCTGATCGAGTTCCTGGTATGTCAGCTGCGTGTCGCCGCATATCACCGCATTGCGATCCGGCGCAGCCTGCGCCTGTTTGCGGAACAAGGCATGCACGGTCTGCACATCAAAACTGGTTCGGGTGTCATTTATCCGCTTCAGCAGATCCCGGTCGTCATCCGTGAGCGTTGGGCAGGCACCAATGCTGCCCGCGGGGTCGTTGCTGAGATTTTCCAGCATAACCCGAAATCTTTCGACGAAGCTTGCAAATGTGTCCGGTTCAAAAATGCCGGTCGCCGAGATGCCCAATGCGCCTTCTGTTTCCGACATCGTGAACATCAATCGGCGTGCGCCAGGCCTTGGCGCACGCCGGCGATTATCACTGCTTAACGAAAACTCGCAACTGGGAAGTGCAGCAATTTGCTCAAGCTTGTCCTGCAGCGACGGGTACCGTAATCCGATGTCGATCAAGGGTGGGGCAAGCTCGAGTGTGGCTTCAAGATCATGCCTAACAGACTCGGTCAGATCATCTACAGTGCTCTCCCAGTCGGGTCGCACACCAAATGGTACGCAGCCAAGAAAATAATCATCGAAACAATGGTACTCATCGTCGTTGCGATGAACCCAGATGTCGATGTGATCGCTCCGGAAGCTGCGACCGAGATATGCCGCCACCACGGCAAGTGCAGCCGCCGGTTCTTTCAGCGCCCGGGGCATTGCCACGGATTCTTCGAGCACCTCGTCGCTAGCGGACTGCGGCAGATCCAGCATCGAAAAGCGTTCCAGCCGCTCAACCCATTGGCTTTCCGCGCATGCCGAACGACGGACCCTACTGTCCAGTTCATTCACTTCACTATCAACCATGCTCGGCAGCACATTCCCTGCTTCGAGCCTGCAATCGGTAGCCAGTCTTATGCGGTCGCCCGCCATCGGGATGGGCGCGCCAGTCAATCCGCTCAGTTTCGATATTCTGACATCATGTGTGGTCGTTGCAATCCGAGCCCAGTTATTGGCAACCTCCACGATCGTACCTGGTGCCTTGACACTCCTGTCCGGAAGAACAGCCACTTTGCCGACAGCAGCAAGACCGGTAGGTAATCTGATCTTGGAAATACCCATCGGGTTTTCATAGGGGCCGAATTCCAGACTGCGAACCAATGCGTCGACGAACTCGGCGCTGCTGTCCCAAAGCAGACTGCAGGCGGCTTCGGGCCGCTTCCATCTGGAGTAGTACAGGCGTTCCGCGGTTTTCGATTGTGGCTCGCGTTGCAACGACCCGGTCTCCATCTGTCCCAGCAGGTTCTGAAAACTCCGGAAGCCCGCATGAAAGCATTTGGTATTCAGTGAAACCGACGTCTCATCCGCTTCGAGTTCGAATTGTTCAGATGCAAGAACGTCGCCGTGATCAATGTCGGACACCATCTCATGCCAGGTAACACCATACTCGCCCCGACGCCCCAGAATTGCCCAAGACGGATTATTGACACCTGAGATATCCGGCAATGGACCATCGTGAAAATTGATCGCAGTTTTCGCCGGCAATTCCAGTTCATCTTCCGTGAGCACTCGGAGATTGGCGATACTCAATAGATAATCGACTGGAGGCAGTTCCGAAAGTTGCTCGCGCATGAGAACCGGAACGTTGTTTTCAGTTGCCCACATTTTTACCGTTGACGCGTCGGTCACCAGACCAACGATGTGATGGGACCGTCCAAGTAACTCGGCTGCGCAGGCAATTGTCAGTGACTGGTCACCAATCACCACAAACCGTTTCGATACAAGATTCATATTGATACTCACATTTTTCGAGTTCATGGCGGGCGGAACATCGTCGGCAGTATTCGTCGAACGCGATGCCTGTTGGTGTTGCCTGGCGCGCGAGGTGTTACGGACAACCGTTATTCACCTTGTACGGCATATAGTTTAGACAAATTAACCCGGGGTCCGTAACTTCTAAAAAGAGGTATAGATGAGGGAGCCGATAAGACTTAAGATAAGTGTGAACAACCTGAATTCGGATTTAGCCAACATGCTGCCAGCTTATTTTGGACACCCTCCCGACTTTTTCGGCATCACCCACATGAGCGAGATTTCCAGCCGGTCGCACTCGCTGATCATCTGTCAGCCCCTGCTGGGCGAAGCTGTCTGGACCCACTGGGCGCTTAAGCAGATCGCGCAATGGGCCGCACGAGAGGGATATGACGTATTCCGGTTCGACTTCTCCGGTACCGGCAATTCGATGGTCGAGCCAACCACACTCGGATTGGCGAACTGGACCGGTGACGTCGAGCAGGCGTTGGATCTCATGCAGGAACGTTGCGGTAACGACCGCGTATCCGTTCTGGCAGTCCGTTTGGGCTTTGCCCTTGCTGCTTCTGTCAGCTTTCGCAGGGACATTGAAAATCTCATAGGATGGGATCCGGTCCTCGACGGGCAGACCTGGCTTGCCGACCGGAAAATCGATCTGGAAGACCATGGCGACGGCACGTGTGATTTGCAGGGACATGCACTACAAGCCGAGTTCCTCGCTGAACTTGAAGCTCTCGAAATCCGCAATGTCGATAGCGTTCAGGCTACCGCAGTGACGACCGCCAGCCATACTTGGGATTATCCGCCTGAGCACATGGGCATCGATGTGATCAAATCAACCGATGTTTGGAATTGGCGTGAACCGCTGCCGGCGCTATTCTATGCGCATGAATCCGTACGCCTGATCTGCGAGCAACTATCTTGAGAGAAACCGCACATCTTTTCGGCACCGAGCGGTCGCTTTTTGGGATTGTAACCCATCCGGATGAGCGCAGTATACTGCGAACGGGGGTTATTATTCTGAACGCGGGTCAGGTACATCATGTGGGTCCCAACCGACTTCACGTGGGTGTCGCCAGGCACCTGGCGAAGGCAGGTTTCACCTCCGCCAGGATCGATCAGTCGGGTAAAGGTGAAAGCCCGGTGCGCAGCGGTCTTGCCAGAACCGAATCCCTGTTGCGGGACTTCGACGATGTAGAGGAATATATGTCTACTCTGGGTGTTGACCGATATGTAATATTTGGTCTGTGTTCAGGTGCTGACGACGCACTGATCATCGCGGATCAACGTCAGCAAGTGGTGGGACTTACGTTGCTCGATAGTTTCGTCGAGCATAATCGGTTTCGCTATGTTGACTATGTATTGAGGACGGCTTTGGATTTTTACTGGGTCCGGCATGTGCCGCGGAACGTCGTGCTGAGAATTAAGGGGCACTTGTTGAACTCAGGCAATCAGGTAGACGTTCGCGATTGGGACGAGCCTGAAATCATGAACGGCTACTACAATGATTTTATTGATCGCGGCGGCAATCTCATCGCGATTTTTACTCACGGTGCAAGGTACTATTCCAAATGTGGGCAACTGGCGAGTTCACTTCACGCAAACCGTGGTTTGAAGGAAATTTACCTCAAAGATGCCTCGCACACCTATTCTCAACGAGCTCATCGGGAAAAGCTGTATGCGCACACTTCGGAATGGATGTTGCAGGCGTTCCCGGAGAATTGAACTGACCCGCATTTGAGAATTGGTCTCGTCTTCCGCTACATGCCGATACCTCGTTAGAGCTACCGCTAAAGGCGGTGCGGCGCCTCTAGAATGCAAGGCTCCACGACACCGTGCCAATGCCGGAATGGCAGAATGCATTGTTGATGCATGTTGCTGTAGCTCTTATTCAGAGCAAATGCGGCGGTTCAAAAGCTGACAATGCCTGTAGTGCCTTCAACGCGGCCGACGTGTCTCACTCCACGGTTACCGACTTGGCCAGATTTCTGGGCTGATCAATGTCTGTACCCATGAAAACGGCGGCATGGTAGGCTAGGAGTTGTACTGGAATCGCATATAGAATTGGATTGACAAAGGCGTTGGCCTTAGGCACGCGGAACTGCTCGAATGTGCTCTGAACCATTGCCATTGCCGTTGATGTCGTCCGTCAGAAGCACGATCTTGCCGCCACGCGCCATTACTTCTTCCATGTTGGAAACCGTTTTTTCATAAAGAGCGTCGTGCGGCGCGATGACAATCACGCGTACATTCTCGTCGATCAGTGCGATGGGGCCGTGCTTCAGTTCGCCGGCAGCATAGCCCTCAGCATGGATATAGGAAATCTCCTTCAGTTTCAGCGCACCTTCCAGCGCGATCGGGAAGTTGATGCCGCGGCCGAGGAAAAGTACATCGGTGGAATTGGTGAGCTTTTTGGCGATACGTTTCAGGTCGTCCTCATGGCGCAGCATATCGGCAATCTGGCGCGGTATCTTGAGCAGTGCCGACACAAGCTCGCGTTCCCGGCCCGCGGTTATAGTGTTTCTTTCGCGGGCAGCAGCAAGTGCCAGGCAAGCAAGCACGGTGAGCTGGCAGGTAAACGCCTTGGTGGAAGCGACGCCGATTTCCGGACCGGCATATGTCGGCATGATCGCATCGCAGTCGCGTGCGATTGAAGAATCCTGGACGTTGACGATACCGAGAGTGTGCTGGCCCTGCGCGGCGCAATACCTCAGCGCTGCAAGGGTATCAGCGGTCTCGCCGGACTGGGAGATGACCACCGACAACCCGCCTTCGGCCAGCGGGGCCTCGCGGTATCGGAACTCCGAGGCTACGTCTATATCGACCGGCAGGCGCGCAATTTGCTCGAACCAGTATTTTGCGGCTAGACCCGCATAATACGCCGTACCGCACGCGGTGATGGTCAAGCGGGACAAGCCGGCAAAACTGAACGGCAGATCCGGCAGTTTCACCCGCCTTTCGGCCATGTCGACATATTCGCCGAGCGTGTGCCCGATGACTTCCGGCTGCTCAGCAATTTCTTTGGCCATAAAATGGCGGTGGTTGCCTTTGTCCGCCATATACGCTGTGGCTTGCGTGAAACGGACGGGACGTTTGACGGGCACGCCGTTTTCGTCGAAAATTTGAGCGGACTTGCGTGTCAGGATCACCCAATCACCCTCATCCAGAAATGTTACCTGATTGGTGAAGGGCGCAAGAGCCACAGCGTCGGAACCCAAAAACATTTCGGCTTCGCCATGGCCGATTGCCAGTGGACTGCCACGCCGGGCACCAATCATCAGATCCTGCTCGCCGGAAAAAATGATGCCGAGGGCGAAGGCTCCGTCGAGGCGTTTGAGAGTAACCTGCACAGCATCGGCTGGAGATTTACCGGCAGTAAGTTCATGGGAAATCATCTGAACGATAACTTCCGTGTCGGTCTCGGTCTCAAAATCGTGCCCGGCCTGCTCCAGCTCTTCGCGTAGTTCGCGGAAGTTCTCTATAATACCGTTATGTACAACCGCAACGCCTCTTGCGGCGTGGGGATGAGCGTTGTTCTCGGTCGGCGCACCATGGGTCGCCCAGCGGGTATGACCGATACCTGTTGTTCCGGCAAGCGGACGGCGGGCCAACACCCCTTGAAGGTTTTTCAGTTTGCCAGGTGCACGTTGGCGAACAAGTTCGCCGTCCTCAAGCGTTGCAATACCTGCAGAATCGTAACCGCGATATTCCAGCCTGCGCAGGGCATCCAGCATCAGTGGTGCGACCGGTTGTGAGCCAAGGATTCCTACAATACCGCACATTTGATCAGCCTCCTGATGCCCGCGGCCTCGATGTTCCCTGCTTGGGCGCGTCTGCCTTTTTACGGGCCTTGCACTTGCACTCGGCCCAATGTTCCCATTGCAGCCACCGCGGGGTGTCAGCAATGTAATATGCACCGATATTGTAGTCGTACCATCAACACATTCTGGCTGGTAGTTGAGCGTAAGTCACTGCAGTGTGATATTTCGCGGTATCCTCAACGGGGTAGCTTGTAACGCAATTGCGTCGAGCATTGCCCGTTTTGCTTTTGTTCCCGGTTGATCGGTTCACCTGATGTTTTCGGTAGCGGCACATTGAACGCCGGTGATATTTCTTGGGTACGCAAAAGACAATTGACGTTTGGTGAGAATTTCCGTTTAATTACAGTCACTAAAGCGTCCACTTTCGTGAAGTGGTCGGGGATAACGGTTCCAATTTTAAAACTCACTGGTCATTTCAGTGCATTGTACTGATGAAGTGGGTGAGGCGTTTATATGACTGCCCAGTTGGCAGTGACGCTGGAGGCTTGTCCCGATCTACGGATACATAGGTTGTGGAAGCTGAAGTTTGTGAGTTGGTATGAGTTTTGGGGGGAGAAAGTGAGACCGCGATTCGTCATGTCTCAACAGTATTTCCCCACTGCTATTGTTGGATCAAATCCGCTGTTGCGCGAAAGCCTGTCGCGCTTCCTGCAAAAGTCATCATTCAACGTTGCCGCACTGGCATCATGCGTAGACGAGCTTTCGATTGCAGCCTTGTCGCAGGATCGCGACATCCTGTTGATCATTGACGGCTGCGATCATCCAGGCGAAGCCTGCAGCCAGATTGAACGTTTCAGGCAAGACCATCCATCCGGACGGGTTGTCGTGCTGGCTAATCACTGTGCGCCCGGTGACCTAGCGCGGGTGCTGCGGTCAGGCGCCAACGGTTACTTCGCCACGATTGCCACGTGTGACGACTTCATCAAGTCACTTGAACTGGTAATGGGAGGACAGACCGTCCTGCCGTCAGAAGCCCTGGAATCGGTTCTGGTCGGCGAAACCTCGGGTGCCGGCGACGTGAGCGCGCATTGTGGCGCCGCGTCGACAGAGGTGCCGGTATCGATCGGAAGTGTCGAGATGCCGCAACTGTCGGCTCGCGAGCTTTATATTCTGCGCTGCCTGACCGAGGGCAGCTCCAACAAGGTGATTGCCCGCGAATGCGACATTGCCGAGGGCACCGTGAAGGTCCATGTCAAGGCGATCCTGCGCAAGGTGAAGGTCAAAAACCGTACCCAGGCAGCGATCTGGGCGCTCAACAATCGCGCGCTGGTGTGGTCGAGTGAGAACAACCCGCGTACGGATACGGCGGTTGACGGGTTAGTTATCGACGGCCAATTGGAAATACAGAAAGTCGACACGGTGTTTAACGAGTGCTCCACCGAGCAGATCGAGAGAGCCGTTCATGGCCAGACGCAACTTGTTAAGCCTGTTGCCGGTGAGGAAGCTTTCCAATGATCCAGTGCAACAGCAAAGTGCCATTCCGTTCTATTCAACACTCCAGTGCAAACAGGTCGCTCCATGAGTAAATCTTTTGATATTATTGGTAATATTGAGACTGACGCAGTTCGTTGGCTCCCAAACCATGTTGTGCCGCTCCGTGACGAACAGGCGCGTGTCGGGCTGGGTCATGCTCGGGCACCAATAGATGAGTGTATCGCGGTTATAGGGCTTGGCTATGTCGGCCTGCCGGTCGCGATTGCATTTGCCAAGAGATGCGATCATGTAGTGGGGTTCGATATCTCGGAAGCTCGGATCGAAGCCTTGATCGCCGGACACGACTGGACTGGCGAGGTCACCGATCACAATCTGGAGGCATCATCACTGAAGTTTTCCCGTGATGCCAAAGATCTGAGTGGGACGTCTTTTTTCATTGTATCTGTTCCAACGCCAATTGACCGCGAGCGACGACCCGACCTGTCACCGCTCAGGTCCGCCTGTCGCATGATCGGACCACACCTCACTGCCGGGGCAGTCGTCGTGTTTGAATCGACCGTCTTCCCCGGTGCAACGGAGGAAGTATGCGGCCCCGAGCTCGAGGCCGCCTCGGGGCTCGTCTGCGGCCGCGATTTTAAGCTGGGCTATTCTCCCGAACGGATTAATCCGGGAGACCACGTTCACACCCTGAGCTCCATCGTTAAGATCGTCTCTGGTCAGGACGCTGAAACACTGGAGCGGGTGTCAAAAGTCTACTGTTCAATCGTAGATGCAGGAGTGTATGAGGCAACATCTATCAAAGTCGCCGAAGCGGCAAAAGTCATCGAGAACACGCAACGTGATCTCAACATTGCCTTGATGAACGAACTCGCGATTGTCTTTGATCGCCTGGACTTGCGGACGACGGATGTCCTTAACGCAGCCGGGACCAAATGGAATTTCCTGCCATTCAAGCCCGGGCTGGTTGGAGGTCATTGTATCGGCGTTGATCCCTATTACCTGACCGCCAAGGCTGAATCGGTCGGTTATCACCCGGAAATGATCCTGGCTGGACGCCGCATAAATGATGGAGTGGGCCGATTCGTCGCGCAAAAGACGATCAAGCTTTTGGTGGCGACGGGAACGGATATCGGTTCTGCGCGTATTGGACTGCTTGGGCTCACGTTCAAGGAGAATGTTTCGGATCTACGCAACTCCAAGGTTCCCGACATTATCGATGAACTTGAGGGATTTGGTATTACCCCTCTGGTCCACGACGCAATCTGCGATCCGCACGTGGTTGATCAGAAACTGGGTCTTAAGACTGTTCCTGTCGAACAATTCAAGGAACTGGATGTACTGATCCTTGCTGTCACCCATGACGCCTATCTGAAAACTCCTGCGAAACTGTTTGCAATGCTTCGGCGGGGTGGCGTGTTCGTCGATCTGAAATCTGCGGTCGACCCTTCAAGGGTGCGTAAAGATATTCACTACTGGAGCTTGTAGCCGTCCGACAAACGGAAATTAAGCTGGAGAAACAGCCGTGCACGACGACTATCAAAGAGCAAAGGCAAGCCTACGGAACGCACCGCAAGGGTGGCTTGTGACCGGCGCGGCCGGTTTCATTGGATCCAATCTCGTCGAGGCGCTACTGAAGCTCGACCAGCGTGTTGTGGGACTGGACAATTTTGCGACGGGTCACCGGCGCAACCTTCAGGAAATTGAGGCAATTGTCGACCGGGAGCAATGGGCACGTTTCAACTTCATTGAAGGTGATATCAGAGATCTGGCGACTTGCCATACAGCAGTTGCCAACAGTGATTATGTACTCCACCAGGCAGCGCTCGGGTCGGTCCCCCGATCAATCGATGACCCCATCACCACCAATGCCGTCAATGTGGGCGGTTTCCTGAACATGCTTGTTGCGGCCCGGGACAAGCAAGTCCGGCGATTTGTCTATGCAGCCTCATCGTCAACATATGGCGATCACGAGGCACTGCCAAAGGTCGAACACCGGATCGGCAATCCGCTGTCTCCCTACGCAGTCACAAAGTATGCCGACGAACTCTATGCGGATGTTTTTGGAAGAGCTTACGGATTCCATTCTATCGGCCTGCGCTACTTCAACGTCTTTGGTCCGCGCCAGGATCCCAACAGTGCCTATGCGGCCGTTATCGCCAGATGGGTTTCGGCAATGCTCAAGGACGAACCGGTCCAAATATTCGGCGACGGCGAAACGAGCCGGGATTTCTGTTTCATTGATAATGCGGTCCAGGCGAACATACTTGCTGCCACTGCGCCTCAGGAAGCGGCTGGCGAGGTATATAATGTGGCCGTCGGTCAACGCACCACGTTGAATGATTTGCAAAAAACCATACGAGCTGAACTGGAACGTCGAGGGATCGATATCCGAAGCCAACCGGTTTACCAGGACTTTCGGAACCGGCGACGTGCGCCATTCCCTGGCCGATGTCAGCAAAGCCAGCAGTTTGCTGGGGTATGAACCAACCCATGCGGTCGACGAGGGTATTGAGTTGGCGATGCCGTGGTACCTGAATTATTTCCGGCAAGCAGATTTGGACCTGGGCGCAAAGTCTTCCATCGCCATGGAGCACATGCCGTACTCGCATCGCAGAGTGATGAAGTGATTGATTATGCGCCGGAGTGTATCAAGGTTTTCGGACTGGTAGGCTCCCATATTGTGCGGATGCCACCAGATATGAAACGTCTCGCCGCGTTCGGCAGCGGCTGTCATCGACGCGGTGATGCGGGACAGGCGCAACGGTTCCAGGCTCCTCAACTGACGGGAGTACGGGCGCAGGAATCGACTGGAGCGGACATCGGTGGTGGCTTTTCTTGGGGTAACGGACACCGTATTGGTTCCACTCAGATTCAAATAGGCGTCAGCTAACCGTACAGCACGCCTTGTCAATGTTTGGTCGGCGCGTGCCCCGGGCCGGTACATCCAGGCAGTTTCGTTGCCACGGTAGACGGAGATACCTCTTCGAGCACATTCGGCAATCGAACTCTCATCATATTGGTTGCGCGGAAACACAATGCTTTTGAACGTGATCTGGTGCTTTGCGGCAACCTTGATCGCAGCGTCCAGATCGGCCGCGAATTGCGCCTGTGTCTGTCCGGGTTCCAGACAGTAATAATGTGAAAACGTGTGCGTGGCGATCTCCTGGCCGGGGCAAGCTTTGACCTGTGCCAGAAGGCTGGGGGCGAAATGGTACGGGTCTTTGGATTCGTTCTCGCCAACCTCGTCCAGATAGGTGTAGTTCGAAAGCTGCTGATCGGCATAAGTCGGTTGCAGCTCCGGAAGGCTCGCCAGCATTTCTTCCTTGGTTTCGCAGAACAGGAGGCCAACCGTCGCCCATGTGGCGCGGATGTCGTTCTGATGAAACATGTCGAGCATTTGGCGCACAACATCGCGACCGCCAATGATGTTGGCACCATATTGATCGGTTGTGCGTTTGTCCCTAACACCCCACATCAGCTCGAAGTCAAGAGAAATACACAGATTACCGCCGGGTTCAGCTGTCACGCGGCTTTCAACCGAATTGGTTTCTATCATCTGATCAGCGTCCGTCTGCAAGGGCACGGAAGTAGATTTTCGCATATGCGTCGGCCACGGATGAGAGATCGAATTTCTCTTTTGCATATTGATAGCTTCTTTGCCCCATTTCAGTTCGCCTTGTCTGGTCGCTGAGAAGTTCGATCATCGCGTCTGCGAGCGCCTGGCTGTTCCGGGGAGGGACCAGCCTGCCATTCCAGTCATCTAAAACAACGTCGCGGCATCCGGGAACGTCGGTGGTTATGCAGGGTACTTCGAGCGCACCTGCCTCGACCAGGACTCTCGGTAATCCCTCTCGATAGCTTGGCAATGCACAGATGTCGCTCAATGACAGTATTGCGGGGATGTCCTTGCGAGGACCAAGATAGTGAACTGTCTCAGATTGGTGCCTGAGTTGTTCTACAAACTGTGCAGCCTGTTTGCCCTCTGATGCATATGGCCCCACCAGAAGGAATGCCGTGTTTTTGATCTGGTGTTGTACCAGGTCGGCAGCCTGAACAAATTCCCGAACTCCTTTATTCTCGTCGATGCGAGATATCATGGTGACGACCAACTTGCCCTCCAGCCCGAGTGACCGTCTCATCGCTGCAAGATGTTCAGTTCCCGGCCGTTCGGAACGTAATTTTTCCACATCTACGCCGGAACTGAGTACAAGCTCTTCACGGCCTTGCTCAACCAGATCGTTTTGGAGGAAGTAGGCCCGGTCGTCACCGTTCTGGAAGATGGTGAAGGATGAGGCTGAGGCCTGTCGTTGGAGGTGACGGTAAATAGGCCGAAGCACTCTTGCCTTCAGCGAGTCCGACGTCATTACAAAGCCGAGTCCGGTAATAGTGCGGACGCGGCCCGGGACTCCTGCTCTTTGAGCAAGGATTGGTGTTGCTATCGCCGGTTTAGGGTCAAAGCCGTGAACAATATCGGGTTTCTGTTTTTTGAACAGCGTCGACAACTCACGGCAGCTGCGTAGGTCTGACCACGGCGTCAGTTTCCGTTTCAAGTTATAGTGAAAATAGGGAATGCCCTGCGCTTGAAATGCATCATCGTCTTCAGATCCCTACGGCAGCCACATCGAAACCACGATCCTTCAGCGCATGAAGAAGCGGTATCCGCTTGTGAACGTCATCGCCGCCAATGTGCCAGACAGTTGGTCTCGAGATGTTGTCCGTCATTCCGTTGTCTTCCTGGATTTGTCAAGCGTGTCCTCGACCTGGACAATGGGTTCGTTGCCAACGGCACCTGGAGAAAAATGGGTTCAATTGAACCCGTAGCTCTGATCGGGGCTGTTCTGCTGCCGGCATGCTCTTTGGCCGGTGGGGCGCACCCTTCCCAGGGTCGGAAACCATGAAATGCAAATACGCGGTATTTGGTAAAGCTGCAGACCACATTTCCGTTCATAATCGTTGACTCCGTGCCAGTCGTGAAACTTGACGCAGTATCGTTTCGAGAGCCATGCGAACGTGAAACTCGTCGAGTCTGGACCGTGAGACGTCGGCGATGCCTGTCGTACAGAGTTCCATCTGATAGTCACTGCCGATCCTGGCACCCTCGGGCGTTCAAGGTTGTGGTGAAAGCGGTGTCGATCACTATCGATCCGCACTTCGGGAATTATTCGGCAAGCTCCTGGTCTGTCTTGGCAGTCACTCGCCGATCAGGTCCCCGCAATTCTGATATCATGACTACGGTATTGCCGGTAGTTGTAGCGTAAGTCTCTGCAGTGTGATCTTTCGCGGTATCCTCAACGGGGTAGTGAGTACCCGCAATTGCGTCGAGCATTGCCGTTGTGCTTTTGTTCCCGGTTGATCGGTTCACCTGATGTTTTCGGTAGCGGCACATTGAACGCCAGGTGATATTTCTGGGTACGCAAAAGACAATTGACGTTTGGTGAGAATTTCCGTTTAATTACAGTCACTAAAGCGTCCACTTTCGTGAAGTGGTCGGGGATAAACGGTTCCAATATTAGAACTCACTGGCGTTTCGGTGCATTGTACTGATGAGCTGGTGTACTGTCGCATGACTGCCCAGTTGGCAGTGACGCCGCAGGCTTGCCCGATCCACAGATAGACAGGTAGGTGGAGGCTGAGGTTTGTGAGTTGGTATGAGTTTGGGGGAGAAAGTGAGACCGTGTTCATCATGTCTCAGCAGCATTTCCCTACTGCTATTGTTGGTGCAAACCCGTTGTTGCGCGAAAGCCTGTCGCACTTCCTGCAAAAGTCATCATTCAGCGTTGCCGCACTGGCATCATGCGTAGACGATCTTTCGGCTGCAGCCTTGCCGCACGATCGTGCCATCCTGTTGATCATTGATGGCTGCGATCATCCAGGCGATGCCTGCGGCCAGATTGAACGCTTCAGGCAAGACCATCCATCCGGGACGGGTCGTCGTACTGGCCAATCACTGTGCGCCTGGTGATATAGCGCGGGTGCTGCGGTCAGGCGCCAACGGTTATTTCGCGACGATTGCCACGTGTGACGACTTCATCAAGTCTCTTGAACTGGTAATGGGAGGACAGACCGTCCTGCCGTCAGAAGCCCTGGAATCGGTTCTCCTGCGCCAGCCTGCCAGCGAACCAACAGCCAACACCGGACTGGATGCAGCGTCAATCGAGATGCCGGTAAGCGGCCCAGACGCGCCACGTTTCTCGGCCCGCGAACTTTACATTCTGCGCTGCCTGACCGAGGGCAGTTCCAACAAGGTGATTGCCCGCGAATGCGACATTGCCGAGGGTACTGTGAAGGTTCATGTCAAGGCGATCATGCGCAAGACAAAAGTGCAGAACCGGACCCAGGCAGCGATTTGGGCGTTGAGCAACCAGGCGCTGGTGTGGCCTGTCACAGATGATCCGTGCCGCGACCCGGCAGAAGAACAGTCGATCATCAAAATCACGCTGGGAACCCAAGAAGACAACACGACACTGCCGAAGTCAGCCGAGCAGGTGGAGCAAGATGTCGATATCGCAGTGCACTCCATGAGACGTGTTGTTGAGGCTGATGTCACTACAAAGGCCTGCTGATCTGATGGCACAAGGTAAGCGGCAATCCGTTAGTCTACCGCAACGCATATTGGCTGCGTCCGGCAGCCACCTGCAGCGACTGTTCAACTCAGTGATCCTGAGGCCACTATGCGTGGCTGCTGCATCAGCGGTGCTTGTTTGCAGCGTACACGCATTGGCAAAGGACAATTTGGCAACGGCTGAAGTGATCATCGCGCCTGCCATGCAGGAACCGGACTATCTTGAGCCGGCCATCGATCCGGTGTTCCAGACGACCTTTGTGAAGGTGACAAATCCGGGCAATAACGAAACCGGGGTTGTGCCTTGTGACCTCACGTATTGCACTCATCGCTACTCCAGCGCGCAGGCATGGAATGCGGACCAGAGTCTGTTGCTTATCGCGAATGGCTGCAGTGGCTGGTGTTTTCTTGACGGTCAGACCTACCAGCCCCTGTTTCAACGCCGGATCCCAACGGCATGCGAGTGGCATCCAACCGATCCCCGCCAGATGATTTGTGTGCATGGCAATGGGGTGCTGACATGGGCGCCGCGGGAAAATCAAATCGTCCCGATCTGGAAGTCAGAAAACTACTTCGCGTTCGAATTCGGACCGGGCAAAGGCAATCCCTCCCACGACGGTACACGCATAGCATTGAAGGCGCGCAACAAAGCTGGCGACAAGGTAGTCTTTGCATATGATCTGTCTGCCAGGCGCAAGTTTCCTGACATCGCGCTGTCTGATCTGTCCGGTGAGAACAGTTATGTCACCATCTCGCCGTCAGGCCGTTACATCTTCCTGTTTCAGGAACCGGTGGACGGCGTGGAGCAGGCATATGTTTTTACCGCTGAAGGCAAGCAGATACAGCACTGGACAGAGCATCACCGACCCGGACATGGCGACATGGCGATCGATGCAGATGGCAATGATGTCTATGTGGGTGTCAGCAAGGCCGATCCTGACAGATACCACATCATCAAGCGCCGGCTGAAGGACGGGAAAGTGACCGTTTTGGCGCCTTACGGTGACGGCAACCACGTATCAGCGCGCAATACCCACCTGCCGGGTTGGGTTTTCGTGAGTTACAGCGGCCAATACAGCGATGTCCAGACGGAGAAGTCCGAGCAAGCATCGGACAAGGCACCTTTTTACCAGGAGGTGGTCGCCCTGCGTATCGACGGCAGCGGTGAAATCCGCCGGATAGCACAAACCCGCAACGCAGACCACGATTACTGGAGCGAAACACATGCATCGCCGTCGCCCGATGGATCTCAGGTTATATGGTCGAGCAACTGGGGACGTGCGGGCGGCGCTGTCGCCGACTATGTCTCGCGAATATCATGGCCTGATCACCCCACCCGGACGTGGCTGATCAACGGAACAACCGATCAAGCGGAGACCAAAAATGTCAATCAATAGCATGTCAAACAGGACGGAAAGTCATTCAAAACGCGTTCAGTCTACTTCCGCCCGGCGTCTGAGGTTCGGTATTCGATGTGTCCTGCTGTCGATGTTTCTGTGGCCGGCCAGCATGCAGGCATCGGCAGAGTACCGATTGGGCGCGGGAGACCAACTGGAAATATTGGTACTCGGCATTCCCGAACTACAGCGGCGTACGCCGGTTCAACCAGACGGTACCATTTCGTTTCCGTTGTTGGGTACGCTGGCAGTGGCCGACCGGTCGCTGCCCGAGATCAGGGCTCGCATCAAAGCAGCGCTTGCATCGAAGGTGTATCGCCAGAGAACTCCCGGCGGATTGGAGCAGGCGATCGTGATCGGTATCGACGAGATCACTGTGGCCGTGGCCGAGTACCGGCCGATCTACGTCAAGGGCGGTGTCTCCAAGGCGGGTGAATATGCCTTTCGGCCGTTGATGACGGTTCGCAAGGCAGTGGCGATGTCGGGCGGTTACGACCTTCTGCCTGTGAAGATCAGAAACCCATATCTGGATACGGCTGACTTTCGGGGCGAATATGAAGCGCTGTGGCTGGAGTTTGCCAAGCAGCAGGCCAGGGTATGGCGCCTGAAAGCCGAGCTCGAGGGCCGTGACGTCGACGACGACACGGTCTCACGGAAAATTCCTGTCGATGCGCCGATTTCACGGGTCATGATTGCCAAGATTGTGAATTTGGCCACCGATCAGCTTATGACCCGGCGGGTAGATCATGAACGCCAGGAGGCATTCTTGAAGCAAAGTATCGAGCAGATGGACAAGCGGATCGAAACGATGTCGCAACGAGAGGCGCAGGAAAAGCAGGGTGCCGCCGCCGATGCGCAGGACCTGGAGCGGGTCGCCACCCTCCTTGCCAATCGGTCCCTTGTCCATAGCCGCCTGATTGAGGCTCGCCGCAATGTCCTGTTGTCGGTAACCCGAAACCTTGAAACGACCACAGAGCTGATGCAGTTGAGGCAACAAAAGACCGATCTGGAGCGACAACTGGACCGGCTCGCCGACACGCGCAGCATTACCCTGCTGCAAGAGCTGGAAGACGCGACGGTGCGTCTTGGTGAAGTTCGCAGCAAGCTTCAAAGTGTCGGTGAAAAACTGCGATACACGGCGCTTGCGAAAGCTCAGTTTGCAGACGGTGACCAAAAGAAGCCGGTCATCACGGTGTATCGTAAAGATAGTGCAGGGGGGCAAAAACAGGTCGTGGATGAGGCGTTCGAACTGCAGCCGGGCGATGTTGTTGAGATTGCCGTCGGCAAGTGATTGTCTTGTACTGAGGGCTTATCGCGAACGGATGATGCCATATATGCCCGGCCACAATTCAAGTCGCCGCCAGATGAAAACCGCCATCGCCATATTCCAGAGGACCAGTGAGATCATGGTGGCCCATGCGGCGCCTATAAGGCCGAATTGATTGATCATCAAGATAGAGATGATGACGTTGGCGGCCGCACTCAGCGCAAGGATCACCGCCGAATTTCGTTCATGCCCGGTCATCGCAAGCACTTGTGTTTGGGATCCTGCGCTGGTTGAAATCACCTGACCAACAAGGAGTATCCGCAAGGCGTTTGATCCTGCAACATACTCCGGTCCGAACCAGGCCAGCAGATACTCTGCCATCACCGCGAGAATGAGGGCGACGCTGGCTGCGGCGCACAATGACCATGACGCAGCGCGAAGTATCAGGACCTGAAGCTCGGCAAACTGCCGCCCCGCATAAAGCCGGGCGATCGCCGGCGCAAGCAAAGTGTCAACGGCCGTTCGCGGCAATACTGTGAGAAACGCAATGCTGAACACAATGCCATAGATGCCCGCATTCTTTGTCTCACCGACCCAACCCAACAACAGCACACCGGTCCGATTGAAAAGGGCATCCATGGCGCCAACGATGAGAAGCGGCAAAGCCGCTTGCCGCCAGGCTTTGGCATCGTATTCGGCATTGGCCGTTTCGATCATCTTGGGCCGCAGCCGATGCATTGCGAAATGCGCCATGCAAAGCGCCAGTGTGGTGCTGACGAGTGTCGCGGTCATGACTGTCGATGCATCGAGCGTCCATTTGAGGCCCAGGCTCGCGAACAAGACAAAAGCAAGCAGTAATCCATCCCGCATGATCCGCTCAGGCAGCAATGCTGTTACGACGCCGCCGAAGGCGCGCACGGTGGCTGCGCGGATCCATAAGAACGCCCACGCCGGAACCAGTAAAAACCCGACAATGAATGTGGTAGATAACTCAGGGGCAATCGCCTCGCCGCGGATCATGATCCCGGTGACTCCGATCAGGATCACGAGTAAACCGACAATGCAAACACGGCGCTCGGAATACTGGATGACACCGCGCAGCAAGGTCCAGGCACTGTTGGATTCATAAACTGATACAAAGCGCAGGAGCGCGACCTGGAAACCAAGTGCCGCGCCATATGCGAGTACCGACATCCAGGCAAAGACGTAAGCGTAAATACCAAACGATTCCGGGCCCAGAACTCGCGCGATCAGCAGTTGAGCGAGGAATGCCAGGCCGGCGCTGCTAAAAAAAATTACAAATGCAGCGGCGCTGCCGTAGGCAAGACGCCTTTTGGATGCCATGCCTAGTATGCCTTCACTCATTCGGCTGCTACCCGGACAGTCGCTTCTCCGTCGTCAGGCTGGTCGGCGGGTTTCTTCACGTCATCCCTCACGGGTGAGGTTGCTTGAGTTGGACCATTTTTGTTGCGGCGGTTGCCGAGCAGTTCAACGGCATCTCCGTACTGGTAGCTGGCATGGCGTTTCAGATTGACATGCGTCACCACTGCCCGAACCTGTTCGGCGATGGTCCGGTCGGACCAGCCATGCGACTGAAGCTCGCCAATGGCGTTTTGGGCAACGTCGCTGCGGGTGTTACCCCACTTGACCGCGAAAAGAACTGTGTCGGCAACCGAGGCAAGCAAACTTGCTTCAGCCACGCCTAGCAGCGGCGGACCGTCGATGACAATGAAATCATAGTGGTTACGAAGCTCGTTCAGGGTGTTCTGCAGTTTCCCGCCTGCAAAAAGCGTTACGGGATCAATCGAACAACTGGACATTACCAGAACGTCGAGCTTGAGCTCCGGAACATGCTGGACGATGTCGTCGACCGGACTGTTTGACTCGATCAGATCAATGATTCCGCCGGCGGTTCTCAACTTCAGTGCCTGGGCAACCGCAGGATGTCGACAGTCAAGGTCGATCAGCAACACACGAGAGTGCAGGCGCGTGGCATATGTTGCCAGGCTTGTGGCCAGCGTGGTTCGGCCTTCACCCCTAACGCTCGAACTCACCAGCACGACCTGGGGCGGTTGTCCCTGCACTGCAAATTGCAGCGACGCGCCAATCGACCGAATGGCTTCGGCGTATGGAGAGAATGGCTTTTTCAGAAGATAGTCGTGTGGCCGGGACTTGTGGATCCAGCTCAGCCTGGGCACCAGGGTGGAGCAGGGTATGCCGAGTGCGCTGTGAACCTGTCGTTCGCTGCGCAGTGTCCGATCAAACCTCTCCCGGGTCACGGCCAAAACGCTGCCGCCGATCAGCGAAAGAATGATGGCCGGCAGGACAAAGTACTTTGCGTCCGCCGAGCTCGGCCGCCCGGGTGGTTCGGCCAGGGCAAGAACACGGACGGAAGTTTCGGTTGTTCCCTGTTGGCTGCGAAGCTGTTTCTGGCGTGCCAGCAGTGTCACATAAAGCTGGGCGGTTTCGGTGACCTCGCGTTGCAGCTTCCGAAGCGGTGCCGAAAGCTGGCCGGTGGCGGTGTAGTCCGCGATCGCCAGCTTCTGTTGAATAGTTGCTTCCGCCTTCTCCAAAGCGCTTTCGGTTTTCGCAATCCGAGTGTCCAGCGCGGCCAGTTCGGATTCGGCGGCTTGCCGCAACTTTTGGGCTTCTGCACCGACATAAAGCTCAACGACGCGATTGGCGACGGTGGCGGCCTGCACCGCACTGTTCGACGTGTAGCGCACTGAGATGATGCGAGACTGGCGCTCCTGGTCGATACGAAGTGTACGTTCGAACTCGTGGAAAGCGGGAATTCCGGCTTCCTGTCCGATCCATTTGCGGAGATCACCGAGTACTTCTGTTGCAAGCTGCTCCAGTCCGGCAAAGAAACCCGGATCTTGTGCTGTTGTGCCAACCTGTGCTGGTGTCGTTGATTCCGGGTCGGACTGTCGGTTCGGGTGCAGTGCGGGCAAATGCCGGATCATTGGCCAGGCTGGCGAGTACCGTGCGAAGATGATTGCGCGCGGCCAGCATCGTAATCTGCGTATCGATTGCCGATGCATCGACGCTCGCAGATCTCACGGCTGTGGTGCCAATCCGAAACTGCCCGCTCAGGCTCAACGACGATTTGTGCTCTGGCGGTGAACTTGGGCGGAATCAATGTAGTAGCAGCGCCGGCCAAAAACGCACCGAACAACACCGTAGCGACGATGAGAACCCACCGCCTGGCCAATATGCCGAAGAGATGATGAATGTGAAGCTCTGGAGCTTCCAAGGCCGGCTGCCTTGTCCTGTCGTCATATCTGCCACTATCAGGTTCGGTTGCGGGTGGTCCGGGCTGGCTACGTTTGGTTTGCAATTGCGTCACACCCCCATTGTTGGGTGTCTTCTTGGTAGTTGATTTTGGCATCGGCCGTCCTCACCTAATGTTGAATGTCGATGACCCGGTCTGGTCAAGATTGTCCACGATGTGCGTTCCCGCGGTCTGCGGGGCGATCCTGTCGCTGCTGGAATCGAGCCATGCCTGAACCATCAGGATTGCCCACAACTCACGTCCGCGGTCGCGCCGTCCGCTCTAGGTGCTGGTCCCAGCATTGCTGGACGCGGTCGCAGTCCAGAAAACCGTCAGTTTGCATGCGCTGGCTGTGAAGCAGGTCGTGTGCCCAATCGCGCAACGGGCCCCTCAACCAGTCTCCAACCGGTACATTGAAGCCGTGTTTTGGCCTGTCGAACAATGCGCCGGGCAAATAGCGGTTCAGCACTTGCCGAAGCAGCCACTTGCCCTGGCCGTCGCGAACCTTGGCAGATGTGGGCATGCGCCATGCAAACTCGATCAACCTGTGATCGAGCAACGGACATCGCGCCTCAAGACTTGCCGCCATGCTGGCGCGATCTGTCTTCACCAGGATGTCGCCCGGCAGATACTCGGCCATGTCCCGGTAAATCAGGCGGCTGGTGGCATCCGGTAATGTGGGCACCTGTCCGGTGACTGCCGCAGGCGGGTCGCGCATCACCGAGATGGGGCCGAACCTTGTCAGCCGATCGTAGAATTCCTGTTCGTCGGTGACATCAAGGACATCTGCAAGTTTCTGCAGATTCTCGCTGCGTAGCGAATGTCCCAGGGTTGATGGTAACGGCATGCGGTCGAGCAACTGATCCCAGAAACCTGAACTCAGTGCATTAAGTGCGGATGTTGCTCCGGCACGAAGCGGTTTTGGAAGCCGGAAGACGGGCGCGAGACGCGATTGCATCACGTGCCTGTTGTATCCGCCGAAGCACTCGTCTCCGCCATCGCCTGTAAGCGCGACGGTAACGTCACGCCGTGCCAGACGGGACAGAAGCAATGTGGGAATTTGCGACTCGTCTGCAAAAGGTTCATCCCAGACAGTGGGCAAATCGGGAATAACACTCCGGGCCTCCTCGGATGTTACATTGAATTCGGTGTGCTCCGTGCCAAGATGCTTCGCCACCAGTGCGGCCTGTGGTGCTTCATCATAGTGGGTTCCAGCGAAACCGATCGAGAAGGTACGGATGGGGCGAGATGATTGGGCCTGCATGAGGGCGACGAGTGTCGAACTGTCGATCCCGCCCGACAGAAACGCGCCGACCGGCACATCGGCCACCATTCGCTGGCTGACAACCAGGCGTAACAGATCGTCGAGTTCGGTTTCCAGTTCCGGCAATGACTGGCGATGGGGTTGGCGCTGTCCTTCTTCGGCGGTGCGGCGCAGCGACCACCATTGGTGCGTGCGCTGGCGTAATCGGTCCGCACTTGTAAACACCAGATCGTCAGCGCCGACCGACAGCATCGCACCGGGCGGTAACTTGAACACGCCGCGCCAGATGCAATGGTTGTCGGGTATCCAGCCCTGCTTCAACACCATCGCCAATGCCTGGGGGTCAACCTGGGTTCGGATCTCCGGGTAGGCGAGTATGGCTTTGAGTTCGGACGCAAACGCTATTCCGCCCTTAACAACGGCAACATAGAGCGGCTTTTTGCCGATGCGATCCCTGGCAAGATGCAGAACGCGTTTTTCCCGATCCCAGAGGCCCAGTGCGAACATTCCGACCAACTTGTTCAATGCTGCTTCAACACCGAAGCGGTTAAACGCGGCCAACATGACTTCGGTGTCGCTGTGGCCCCGGAACCGGTCGCCACGGGCTTCCAGTTCACGGCGAAGTTCGGTGTGATTGTAAATTTCACCATTATAGGTCAGGACCAGTTTATCGCCATGCGAATGCATGGGCTGAAAACCTTCCTCAGACAGGTCGATGATTGCGAGACGCCGGTGGCCGAGTGCAATACCGGCCTCACGATCGACCCAGATGCCGGCACCGTCCGGTCCGCGATGATGCAAGCTGGACGTCATCTGTTCAATGCTGGCAAGCCGCTTGGGATCAGCATGGTGAGGTGTAAGGAATATGCCTGCGATGCCACACATGCGTTCAGCTCCCGTGACCGGCCTGCGCCGGGTGCCGATGTGTCGCGGTCGCCAGTACCAGGCACAGGGCAATCACAAACCACAACAGTGGATGGCGAAAGACAAAGTGAAACGTGCTGAATACTGCGAGACCCAACAGCAGGGCGGCCAGTGAGGCCAGCTTTGCCCGTGCTGCGATCAGGAATGTAGAGATGAACAACCAACCGAAACTCAGCGCCGCGATCAACCCTCCCTGGGTGAACAAATCGAGCAGCGTGTTGTGGGTTTCGAAGTTGGCTACCGGGTCTTCGCTTGGGTGCCGGACGTCAGCGCCGGCGTCTTTCAAGTTGACGCTCGCTTCCTTGATCTGATCCAGATGCGGCCCTGGCCCCAGCCCCAGCATGCCTGTGGACATTCCCACTCCGAGAGCCTGCACCCATAGTTCGAGCCGCTTGGGGGCATCACGCTGTATTGCGTCGCGATTGCTGTCGGCAAACTGCTGTTCGATGCTGCCTGAATTTTCGGCGATGACGCGGGCGGACGGGGCCGACAGGACGAGCAGCGCTGGAACAGCAAGTATACAGAGCCAGGCGAACGTCCACCGGATACCCGGCTGCGTCGAATTTGATCGCAACCACTTTACAATGATGAACACCGCAAGCGCTGGACAGGCGACCGCCAGAACGAGCAGAAATGAATCACTCTTGGTCAGCAGACCGGTTAATACGGGCAGCACCGCACAGACCAGAGCGACGGCTCTTGCGCCGGGCCGAACGGCCGTCTCCGCCAGGTGGAATGATACGAACGCAATCCCGATGCAAACAAGCGCCAGCTGGTTGGGGTTCTCCGACCAGCCGCGCAACCTGTCCCAGTACCAGGGGTTCATATGCGGGATACTCAGCAGTGTCCACGCGTGAGCAAGTTGCAGCATCAAAAATGCTGAGCCAAGCACTGCCAGAAGCCAGGCTACATTGTTCAATCGCTTGGCGGCCGCCGGATCAAGGACGCAGAAAAAACTGATCCCGGCGACAAGGACGTAGGCCTGGATGTCGTGCTTTAAAAACGCTGGATCATTTCGAATTCCCATGGCGTAAGTTGTCAGAGCCCCGATACTCAAGGCGGTGGCGAACAGCAGCCAAAAACTCAAAATCCGCATCGGCGCCGAAGTTAGCGGGAGATCCGATCTGCCTAAATTGTGGACGGCTGTCAGCACAAGCCACAGGGCGAAGCAGATTTCGCCAGGACCGATCGCGCCGCCAGCCACCCGCAACTGTGATGCAGGCGACAACAACAATCCAAGGGCAAGTAAAACATCCTTTTTCAATTGCGCCTCGCCGGGCTGTGTTCAGCAGAACAATATCTGCGGTCAGGCAAGCCTGAGCGTCTGTCGAAAGTTCCGGTCCGTCACCGTACAGTCATTCACCTTGCAATCCACGGTCAGCTGGTTCATCGGTGGCTCTCTCAATCACTTTTGACGCTTTGCCACGCCGGCTTGACGTGGAAACAGATGCAGCGCAGCTTGATCGACCGTAGCTGTTCCCGCTGATCTGGCACCACGCCGAATCCTGTTGTTTATGCGATGTCGACGACTGCGACAGCCAGCCGACTTTATTGATGCACAGATGAGCGCGCGTTACCAACGCACAGCAGATCAAAGCCCAGCTATTGCGGATTACCCCCAATTGGGTACTGCCGGAGGATATGTGCCACTTCAGAAGCAATTTCAGCGGTTTCCTGACCGGGAGAGATGCCTGATCATCCCCAAGTGGTAGTGCTTAGTAGTCACGCCTTAGACGCGCCAATGCGGGTAAGCTTTTGACGTCGATCCGGATCATCCGACCACAGTGAGCGTGTGTGCGGTTGGCGGGGCGGATCCTGGTGCAAGCCGTTTGGCTCAGCCGGGTCTTGGAGTTTCGCACATTAACGTAGCGGATGAATTGGCTCAGAAGTGAAGGAAAGTAAACGCCATGTTTGCGTACGGATATTTTTATGAACTTCGTCCGACAGTGGGCACATTTTTGCGTGTAACCGTCGACATCGCCGCCATCTGGATCGGATTTCTGATTGGCTGGGTCGTTATACACGGCGGCGACACGAGCATCGCGGCAGGACAAGCAGGCGGTTTGCTTGCCTTGGCTGTATGCCTGTCTGCTGTGTGCTTCTTAGGGTACGCAGCTGCAGGTCTCTATACAACCTCGCATGCGTCTCCATTGTTAGCCAAACTTGGTCGGGTGTTTCTGGTCACGCTGGGTTTTTTTGCCGCTGCAGGCGTGATGTCGTTTCTGGCCTCACAGCTCCTGGGGCTGACGATCGGTTCGTCTGAAACTACAGTTCAACTGTTCCTGGTGGCTTTCCTGATATCGACGGCATTGGTCATGTCGGCGCGCGTCACGTCGCTCGTATTGCGTTCGGATGATCTGGATGAGAACAATGCCGGCATAAGGCAGCCGGGCGACGAAAACAAGGTTCTGGTCGTCGGCGGTTGCGGTTACATTGGTTCGATCCTGGTCGAAAAACTGTTGGATCAGGGCAAGGAGGTCCGTGTACTCGACGCGATGCATTTTGGCGATGAACCACTGTCCGGTGTCGCAGGACACAGCCGCTTGACCATCATTCAGGAAGATTTTCGAAATGTTGAGGCACTTACGCGTTCCCTGAGTGGCGTGGGTACGGTGATTCACCTGGGCGGACTGGTGGGAGATCCGGCCTGTGCTCTGGATCCGGATCTCACAATCGACGTGAACCTGACCGCAACCAAGCTGGTCGGAGAAATCGCAAAGGCGTGCGGCGTCAAGCGGTTCATTTTCGCCAGTTCCTGCTCGGTCTACGGCGCCTGTGATGACATCGTTGACGAGCAGTCGGCGTTTAATCCGCAGTCGCTTTATGCCAGAACAAAGGTGGCGTCCGAAGCTGTGCTTGCACCCCTGAACGACAGTGACTTTGCCGTGACCTGTCTGCGGTTTGCCACAGTCTATGGCATTTCCGGACGGGCGCGTTTTGACCTTGTTGTCAATCTACTGTGCGCCAAGGCAGTCCGGGACGGCGTCATCACTGTTTTCGGCCCGATCAATGGCGGCCGTTTGTCCATGTCGAGGACGTTGCCCGTGCTATCGAGATTGTGCTGAGGCACCGATCGATGCAGTTGCCGGCGAGGCTTTCAATGTCGGCAGTGATGTTCAGAACTATACACTCGGTCAGGCCGCGAAACTGATTAAACTGCAAGTGCCAGATGCCGAGATCACAACGGATGAAAACTTCACCGACACGCGCAATTATCACGTGTCTTTCGCGAAGATCCAGACACAGCTCGGTTTTGAACCGACCTGGACGTTGGAACGTGGCATCTCCCAGGTCATCGCCGTAGTGCGCTCCAACCAGGTGGGTCACTATTCGCTGCCGACCTACAGCAATGTGTTGCGCTTGAAGGAGTGCGATCCGAAGAGCTTTGCCAGACTTCCAGATCACCGGATGGGAAAACAAGTTCATGAACATCGCCGATGGCGCTGCGGCGCGACCGGACAATCACGAACAGTCAACCGCAGCCTAGGGAGTTTCCAATGTCGATAGAATCCAACTCGGTGCAATCGCCGGCATCGAACAATGGTGTTGCTCATCCGCCTGAGAATCTGATTGACCAAAAGTCCCGCGAGCAAGCCTGAGCGTTCCGTTTTTCCGTCCCGCCATCGGCGAGGACGAGGTGGCTGCAGTAACATCAGTATTGCGCTCAGGATGGCTCACGACCGGACCCAATGCACGCGATTTCGAGCAGAGTTTCGTGGACTTTCTTGGCGGGGATGTCGAGGCTGTCGCCGTTAGCTCCGCGACCGCCGGGTTGCACCTGGCCGCCGAAGCATGTGGTATCGGTCCGGGCGACGAGGTTATTGTGCCGACCCTTACCTTTACGGCAACTGCGGCGGTGCTTCGTTATCTTGGCGCGGAAGTCATTCTCGTTGACGTCGACGAACGCACCCGGACGATCAACCTCGAGCACGCCGAACAACGTATCACGCCGCGCTGCAAAGCCATCATGCCGGTTCATTTCGGTGGTCTCGCCTGTGACATGGCCGCGGTAATGGACTTTGCCCGACGGCATAATCTCAAGGTGATCGAAGACGCGGCACATGCCCTGCCTACAAAATGTGACGGCAGGTTGATCGGCTCCTGGGAGTCGGATGCGTGTGTGTTCAGTTTCTATGCCAACAAGCCGATCACGACCGGTGAGGGCGGTATGGTCATCACCCGAGATCCGGAAATTGCTGCGCGCGTGCGCAAAATGCGGACGCACGGTCTGGACCGCGACGCGTTCGACCGGTTCAGCAAGGTGTCTGCATCATGGGCGTACGACGTGGTTGCGCCGGGCTACAAGTACAACCTGACCGATATGGCGGCAGCGATCGGGGTGCAGCAAATTGCGCGGGCAGAGACTTTGCGGTCAGGACGAGAACGTGCCGCCGAGCGGTATCTGGCTGCATTGGCGAACCTTCCGGTTGACTGCCCGGCTGCTGCGCCTGCGAGCGGGCTGCATGCCTGGCATTTGTTCCCGATCTGCCTCCATGAGACGGCTCCGGTGACACGTGATGAATTAATCGAGGCCTTCACCAGCGAGGGTATCGGTACATCTGTTCACTACAGACCATTGCATCAAATGACATATTGGAAAGAACGGTATCCGTTCAAGGCCGGCGAGTTTGAGGTCGCCGACCGCTACTTCGCCGGGGCGGTATCTCTTCCGTTATTTCCGGATATTACCGATGCGGAAGTTGATCGAGTGGTTGACGTTATGAATGAAATGCTGGTCTGAAACCATGCGGTCTAATGATCATCGTCCTGCCGTAACCAAACCCTCGCAGCGGACGCTGGCCCTGAAGCGTGTGTTCGATGTTGCAGTGTCCGGATTGGCGGTCGTTATGCTGCTGCCATTGTTCATAGTTGTTGCAGCAGCAATCAAGCTTGACAGTCCCGGTCCGGTTTTCTTTCGCCAGGCACGAGTGGGGCGCGGCGGACATTTGTTCCGGATTTTCAAATTTCGGACGATGGTTGATGGCGCGTCACGAACCGGAACAGCGCTGACGGTAAAGGAAGACCCTCGAATTACCCGGCTGGGAACATTCCTGAGGGCTCGGAAAATTGATGAACTGCCTCAACTCTTCAACGTGTTTGCGGGCAGCATGTCGCTTGTTGGGCCACGTCCCGAAGTCCCGGAATACATGGAATTTTACACCTGCGAACAGCGCTCAATCATCCTTTCCATGCGGCCGGGAATTACAGATTATGCCGCTGTCCTGTTTCGCGACGAAAACAATGTTCTCGATGGTGAGAGTGACCCGGTCAACGTCTACCGGTATCGGATTATGCCGATCAAGTTTGCCCTTTACAAGCGTTACAGTCGTGACATTGGTCTGTTGACCGATCTACGTCTCATCTTTGTCACAGTTGCGTTTCTAATCTATCCCAACAGTTTTCGCTGGTTTGAAATCGGCCCGGATTTGCCGATCACTGTGCCGCCGGACAAGGTTGCAGGACAGATACCCAAGGGTGAATCTCTTGAGCAGATCAGGTAAGAAAGTGCGCGAGGTCACTTGGCCGGTCGGCTGACTCGTGTGATGGACTGAGTCCCGACCCTAATAGCTCTGAAACCAATATTGAGTCCCCCGTGAAGAATTTACAAGTCATTGAATTAGCGATGTAAACGAGGTGATTTGAGTATTCGTTTTTGCAGGAAACCGGTTGTTTGGGTGGTATTTTCTTGCAATTTGATTTTGTGCTTTTGGTGTGATTCACTGGTCCAAATATTGATTTGGAGGGGCCATGAAGCCGTCAGAACCAGTCGATACCGGCCAGCACGACATGTTTCGTTCAAGGCTCGACCAGATCATTCACATGGGTCATGAAAAGGTGATGCTGGCCAACCGGATCGACTGGCAATTCCTGTCAGACAAATGCGGTCGGAACTACACCGACAAGCCGGGTCATCCGGCTTTGTCCACGCGGCTGATGGCGGGGCTTCATATCCTCAAGTACGCCGACAACCTGTCCGATGAAGAGCTTTGCGCGCGCTGGGTCGAGAACCCGTATTATCAGTATTTCTGCGGCGAGGAGTTCTTCCGCCATGAGCTGCCGTTCGAGCGCTCTTCGATGACAAGGTGGCGCCAGCGCATGGGCGAGGACAAGGTGGCTGCACTGCTGCAGGAGAGCCTGTCGGTGGCGGTCAGGCTTGGCGCGGCAAGACCGTCGGACTTCACCAGGGTGATTGTCGACACCACGGTTGCAGAAAAGAACGTCGCCTATCCCACCGATGCCAAACTCATCAACAAGGCGCGCGTGCGTCTGGTCAAACAGGCCAGGGCAGCCGGCCTGACACTTCGCCAGTCCTATGTGCGGGTTGGCAAGAAGGCCCTGATCCAGCATCAGCGTTATGCCCATGCCAAACAGTTCAAGCGCGCCGGCAAGCAGTTGAAACGCTCAAGACCTGGCTTGGACGCACCATTCGCGACATTGAGCGCCAGATCAAAGGCAACGCCACGCTGGAGGACGCTTTCCGGGCCGAACTGTGGAAAGCGAACGCGTAAGAACCCAACGCCCGCGCGATGACATCCCGAAGAAGATCTATTCGCTGCACGCGCCGGAGGTCGAGTGCATCGGCAAGGGCAAGGCCCACAAGCCTTATGAGTTCGGCGTCAAGGTCTCCATCGCCACCACACTGAACCGGTGCAAGGGCGGCCAGTTCGCCGTTCATGCCAAGGCGCTGCCGGGTAAACCTTATGACGGCCACACGCTTCAAACCATCCTGCCCGGCATCGAGGAGTTCACCGGCGCAGCTCTCGAGCGCATTCTGGCAGATGCCGGATACAAGGGCCACAACGCCTGCCTCAAGCACAAGTTCAAGGTCTTCACCACAGGCCAGAAACGCCGCGTCACACCGGCCATCAAACGCCAGATGAAGCGCCGCGCCGCTGTCGAACCGGTCATCGGCCACATCAAGTCGGGCCACAGAATGAACCGCAATTACCTCGCCCACGTCCAGGGCGATGCCATCAACCCCATCCTCGCAGCCGCCGGATACAACTTCCGCCTCATCCTCAAGTGGATCAGGGTTCTTTGGCTTCAAATATGCTGGGCGCTGATAGTCAATCAATCAGCCAAAATCGGGTAGTTCACAGTCGACTATTGAAACAGCAAATTGGCCATAAAGCTAGTCAACCTGATCATAATCGGACTCAGCGGCACGGGCTCGAACTGGAGGTACCAGCTCACTGAGCGTTTCGTCAAGTTCATCGATCGCCGGTTCGTTGCCAAGTTTATGAATAGTATTGAAAAAACGTATGAATTGTATTTCGCGCGGGTTTACTCGTTTGTTATCTGACACCATTTTGGATACTCCATACGTAACACCAATGACCATTAGATTAATTTTGAATTTGAGCAGACGCAACCTTATACATATTGCGTTCGGTGTGTTTGTTACATTAGTCTTGTGAATAAGCCATAACGTTTCTGAAAATTTCCAGAACAGCACTTGTGCCGACCCTGAAACGTGAACATGGGGTCACGTAGAGCCGGCGCGCGAAGCCGAGGACAATGGAGTTACAGATCTCAGTCTTCAAGCAGACGCTGCTCATTGCATTTGTCTTTGGTTGCGGGCGTTCGATTTCGAATGGCGGTCAACATTGTCTTGGCTGTCTTGAATGTCACTCCCAAGACCTTGCCGACCTGGTTGGCATTGATTTGATGTTTACGGTCACTACATAGCACCATGGCCTGTAGCCATTTGTACATTGGCACTTTACTATGCTCGAACATCGTGCCGACCTTGACGGTGAACGGTTTCCGACAGTTATAGCATTTATAGGTTCGCGCCCGAGTGCTCTGGCCCTGCAATCGTCCTATCTGATCCGCACCGCCACAGCGAGGGCAAACCGGACCATCGGGCCAAATGCGCTGTTCGATGAATTCATAAGCAGCATCTTCGTCCCAAAATTTCTTTGTTCCATCTCCACGCATAATATCTAATTCCCAAACTCAAATTTGTCCATCTTCACTGGTTTGGGCCCCCAAAATCAAAGCTGCTGTTTCTCGAAGATTAACTTTCTCTGTTTTATATTTGAATTGACAAATATCAATCTTCCACCAACGAACCCTCATGTATAGATGGTTCATGTTCATGCATGCATCTGTTAATCCTTGCTATGCTTACTTGCTAAGGTTAATGGCCGACCTGCTCTTCGTTCACATTGCCGGACTTCTAATTTTTCCGGCGACCAGAATGCTGGATAAGATTGTTTTGGCCGGACCTGGTGACTGCGGTGTAATCCGAAAGCCCAGCTTTGCATTGGAACCTTTTTCGCGCCGAAAGCACCGTCCTCAGATTTCAATTGCGCCATCTTTTTTGGGGTATCGACGGAACTGCCCTGACTACCGTTTTCGCTGAAATCAACTGATGTAAAATTCAACTCAACGCCGCAGAACGGAGTTGCCACAGCGCTTTGAGAGATGAGTAAGGGCAACAACATCGCCACTACGACGAACAGCCGCCTGGGCCATTGCCAAGCGAGTGATGTCGAAACACCCCGTTTAGCATATGACTGTACCGCATCGGATAACGCCACCTCCGTCAGCCGCAATTAAACCGGCCGAGTTATTGGTTGCCGCCCTCGGGTTTACTCTTGAGTAGGCACAATGTTGTCAGCGAGGTGTTCAATATATAATGTGACATTTAGTAGCTATGTCTATGCAGCCAAAATTAGAAATGCTGTAGGAACCATCCCAGTACGGATCCCGGGTTCATCAAACTGTAGTCGAATTGATAACTTCTAGGGCTTCCGTTTTCTCTTTGCTTTGGGAGATTTATTGACCACCGGCTTGATGAGAATCCGCATGGCCTTGCCCTTTGGGAGATCGAACTCGAAAGAAGTGCTTTTGATGCGAACGGTCCGGGGCGGCGAAGTTCAACAGGCACTCGAGGTCTATACAAACAGTTGCCCATCAGTCGTAAGCGGGCATTGACAACTTAACCTACTATGCGCGCGATTGTGTCAGTTGTCATAAGCATCTATGCAGCCCTGAGGACATCATGCCATACCGTTGCTGCATCATCGCGAATTTCTCGCAGTGTTTTTCGGGAAATAATATGGCGTTGAAAGTTGAACAGATTGTAGATGAAGGAATGAACTGAGAGAAAGCGTTGCGCAGGACCGGCTGACTTGAACCGTTGCATTTTGCGTTCCCGTCGTCGAACAGGCTGATGTGAGTTCTCAGCCCGATTGTTCTTTCTGCCACCAAAATCATGGCGCCTGGATAATCCCAGTCCTCTCAATGCAGCGCCATGAGAAGGGAGTTTGTCGGTTACAATGACGGATGGCCGAAAACCCTGTTTCTTTAGCAATTTTCGCATCAATTTGAGCGCAGCCGTCTTGTTCCGGCGTGGCTGGGTCAGGACTTCCAGAATCTCGCCTTCATCATCAACAGCGCGCCAAAGATGCATCCGCTTGCCGTTGATCGATACAAACACCTCATCGAGATGCTACCTGGAGGTGGAACGCGGTCATATGCGATCAATCCTTCGTGCATATTGTTTCGCGAACTTCAGAACCCAATACCGGATGCTTTCACAGGAAACGTCCAGCCCACGTTCTGTCAGCAGATCTTCCACATCACGAAAGCTCAATGAGAAACGAAAGTACAGCCAAACCGCATGTTGTATAATCTCTGCCGGAAATCGATGTCGCTTATAGGAAATCTGCGCCATGCAATCACGCTAGCGTCTCTGGTAAACCCAATCCAGCGGGTTAACTTGTCAATGCCTTCTGCATCCCACGACAGTACCGGAATGAAGGCAACCGGTCACTTAGTTACTGTGACAGTTCCAACTGAATAGCTCTTGGTTTTCGGATGGGGTCTGTAGTTGGGAGTTTTGGAGCACAGTGCATCATGGAAATGGACAAGCACTCCGCATAAGATCAGAATCACCCTAGACTTAAACTCAATAAAACGGCACTATATCAAGTCACAGGGCTGAAGATTTTTGTTGACAGGCGAGACCCCAGAAAAATGAGGCGGAATCGTTAGGGGTGTTATAGTGAGTTGCATGACAGTGTGTTACATTGAGCGGTCAGCGCTAAGACAGCAAGCTGGCTGGCTTGTCGTCTTTTGCATGGCTGTTACAACAGTGCTTCTCCAGCCCACGGTGGCAAGTGCCGAAACGATCGCGTCCGCGTTGTCGAAGGCTTATGTCGGAAATCCGCAATTGAAAGCTGAACAGTCTCGCCAGCGCGCGACTGATGAGCAGGTGCCCCAGGCGAAGTCCGGATGGCGGCCGACCGTGACGGCCAATGCGGAAGTTTCAAAGGTTTATC
This sequence comes from uncultured Alphaproteobacteria bacterium, assembly GCA_963759095.1. GTDB lineage: Bacteria > Pseudomonadota > Alphaproteobacteria > Rhizobiales > Aestuariivirgaceae > Anderseniella. The sequence continues at coordinate 129,250 of CAVWYF010000016.1, forward strand.
AAGACAATTCTGCCAGCGGCAAAACCGATTTTTTGTCCCGTAACTTCCAGATCAACTTGACGCAACCGGTGTTTGACGGATTTCGTACAGAAAACGCGTTGCGGGAAGCAGAAGCCACCGTGCTGGCCGGAAACCAGAATTTACTGGCGGTAGAGCAAGAGGTCCTGCTTGATGGTGCAACCGCCTACATGAATGTCATCCGTGACCGCGAGATCGTCAATTACCGTCGCACGTCGGTAAACAATTTCGGTGAACTGCTGCGTGCTACCAGAGCACGTTTCGACGTTGGCGAGGTTACCCGTACCGATGTTTCCCAGTCGCGCGCGCGGGCATCCGAGGCAAGGTCGGACCTGGCCGTCGCGATCGGCAATCTGCAGACATCGGTGGCAAACTACATCCGGATCATTGGTGACAAGCCTGGTCGGCTCAGGTTCCCGCGACTGTCGCCAAGGGTGCCGAAAACCTTGCGTGCGGCAATTAACATATCTGGTGAAACAAACCCGCAGATACTGGCTGCAGCCTTCAATGAGGAAGTTGCTGCGGCGAATATAGGCGTGCGCCGGTCGGATTTGCTGCCAAAGCTGAATTTTGAAGCTCAATATCTTGTGGCAGGTAATCCTTCAGGCGTCGTCGGTCGAACCGAAGAAGGACGGATTCTGGGCACACTCGCAGTGCCGATCTATCAGTCGGGTTCGGTTTATTCACGAATCCGCGAGGCCAAGCACACTGCCAGTCAACGCAAGCTTGAGGTTCTGGATGCTCACCGCCAGGTTCGTGAACAGGTTGTCAGTGCGTGGCACCTGTTGAAGGCTGCAACGGCCACAATATCCGCTGCCAATGATGCGGTAGCCGCCAATCAGGTAGCACTTGATGGTGTGCGCGAGGAAGCCGAGGTTGGAACCAGAACAACCCTTGACGTGCTGAATGCGCAAAACGAATTGGTGAATGCCGAGGTTGCACTGGCAAATGCACGGCGGGACCGGATTGTAGCCGGTTACCAGCTTGTCGCGGCGATCGGGCACATGACGGCTGCCGATCTTAGGCTGTCGGTCAATATTTATGACCCCCGCAGCAATCTCGAAGAGGTTCGTGACAAGGCATTCGGCGCACGGATCAATACGGCCGAGTAGCTTATGATCTGTCAAAAAACAGACAGGGGGGCACTGTCAGAAGAAACCGGATTGAAGCGGGCAGGGCAGGCGCCTAACCTCTGTGGATGACAAAACGCAATCCCTTTCGCTATTTCAAAACATCTTCTGAGATCATTCGCCTTACGGTAATGATGTATATCCGCTTTCCACTTTCGCTTCGCAATGTCGAGGACCTGCTGCACGAGCGCGGGATCGACGTGAGCCATGAAACTGTTCGGTATTGGTGGAACAGATATGGTCCGCTATTCGCTGCCGAGATCCGAAAGAAACGCGTCCGACAAGTGCGGGCCTACTCCAATTGGCAATGGCATCTGGACGAAGTCTTCGTAAGAATTAACGGCCAGACGCACTACATTTGGCGCGCTGTGGATCACGAAGGCGAAGTACTGGAAACTTATGTCACGAAGCGCCGAGATCGCAAGGCAGCGTTAAGATTCCTCAGGAAAGCGATGAAATGGCATGGTCGACCGTATGTAATTGTGACGGATAAACTCCGCTCCTATGGTGCTGCCATGAAAGCCATTGGCAACGCCGACAGACAGGAAACGGGTCGCTGGTTAAACAACAGGGTAGAGAATTCTCACCAACCGTTTCGACGACGAGAACGGTCCATGCTTCGTTTCAGGTGCATGCGAAGTTTGCAGAAATTTGCTGCCGCACACTCCGCTATATACAATCATTTCAATCAGGAACGTCACCTATACCGCCGAGCCAATTTCAAACTAAACCGCGCCGCTGCTCTTGCCGAGTGGCGGCAGATTTGCGCAGTGTAGGTTTCGCAGGAAGAAGATTAGTCGCGACCGTGGCGAGTTACTCTGACAGTGCCCGCAGCACAGCCTCGACCAACATGGCCAGACCGTCCATCCCCTTGCGCATGTCAGTGACGCCTGCAGCAATATGCACTTTGACCCCGGCTGGAAGCATCATCATAACGCCGGTCCTTCCAGAAGCGCGATCATCGCGCCTACCGTCTCGGCTTCCACGTCGCGGGCAAAGCGCACACGCCGTCCTCCAACCAGCTCTACCTCAATCTCCTGAGGCGATCGTTCGACGATGATTGGCCCGGCGACCTGCGCGCGCTCAGGCACAGAGTGTGCGCCAGTCCGATCAGGACCGTCACTCACGGTCACCGGCAGGAAAACCGGCTCGGATGGAGGTGGGGCGAACTCCCGCTTCCACCGGAACAGCAGCGGTGTGTCAATCCCGTAACGACGGGCAATACCCGATACCGAAGCACCGGGAGCCATTGCCTCTGCGACGATCCGCTTCTTGTCCGCCATCCTGAAGTTCCGGCGTCCCTCCGGCATCGATTTTACCGACGGAACATAGCCCGTCGAAGCCGAGGCAATTTCCTTATCAGACATATGGCTAGCCATATGTTTAAGGCCCCCACCGCGTCGGTAAAGCAGCTTACCCTGGACAACTGCAGTCTCGATCTTGAACTTTGCCCGCCAGTTACCGAACCGCTTCAGCGGAAGACCGTGCGCTTCGCAATATTCCCGCTGATTCAAAGTGCTGCGTTCCCACCCCTCATGATGGGACCGCCAGAAACTCTCAAGTTCCGCCCGCTTCTCGTTACTCAACCTGGCCATGACGCTGTTCTCCTGCGCAAATTACACTGCGCATTAGAGATCAGCCAAACCATATCCGGAAACAACCGTGCAACGCCCGCACGCTTACCTTGGTTTCCCTGATAGCTGAATTTCTTTCCCTGTTAGGCTGCAAATTTTCCCTGTTCCCAGTTCTAGGGAAAATGGTTCCTAAGCCTCTGTCTTTGCTTGGTATTTTTAACTTACAGATAGTCAAAACTCCTCCAGTTTCGCGATTTTCCCTGTATTTTCCCGTATATCAGGGAAAATGACACCAGAGACTGGTTTGCGCCAGACTGCACACACCACCACCCTTATTTGTCTCAGTCTGTGTAATTTGGGCATTGACAACTTAACACAGCATGAGTGCGGGAATGTCACACGCTACGAGTCTCTACGCAGCCTTGACCACATCACGCCATTCCGCTGCTGCAGCATCGCGAAACTGACGGAGTGTACTTCGTGAGATCAGATGGCGTTGGATGTTGAAGAGATTGTAGATGGAGGAGTGAACTGAAAGGAACTGTTGTGCTGACCCGGCTGATTTAAACTGCTGCATCTTGCGTTCTCGTCTCCGAACAGGTTGATGTGAATTTTCAGCCCGGTTGTTCATTCTGCCACCAAAATCATGAAATCTGCAGAGCCCAAGATCCCGCAGTGCCGCGGCGTATGACGGCAGTTTGTCAGTAACGATTGTGCAGGGAAGCATGCCTTGTTTCTTCAGCAATTTGCGTATCAATTTCAGCGCGGCCTTCTTGTTCCGGCGTGATTGAACCAGAACTTCCAGAACCTCGCCTTCATCGTCTACAGCACGCCACAAATACAACCGCTTGCCGTTGATCGACACAAACACCTCATCTAGATGCCACCGGCAATTTGGGTGTGGTCTTCTGCGATCAATCCTTTTCGCATATTGCTTCCCGAATTTCAGAACCCAATAGCGAATGCTTTCGTAGGAAACATCCAGTCCACGTTCTGCCAGAAGGTCTTCGACATCACGAAAGCTCAATGTGAAACGAAAATACAGCCAGACCGCATGTTGGATAATCTCTGGTGGAAATCGGTGTCGTTTGTAGGAAATTTTTGTCATCCAACGACGCTAACGTCATTGGCAACCCGATCCAGCGAGTTAACTTGTCAATGCCGTGCCTGACCCCAATTCGCGGATTGACCGTACGCTGAGGGTCGATGGTACGCCACGTTCGCACGGTTGCGCACGGTTGCGCCACGGGAATTCACGGACTTTGTTCGATGCGGTTTCGGTCGGCACCCGTGTCTATGTTTACGACCGCATCGGTTGGCGGGCCCCATCATGGAGCAGCAGTCCCGAACGAGCTCAACCGGGGTGAGGCGGTAGGCCTAAACAGGAGTGAATAAGTGAGACGGGAAGAAATGGCCGACAATGACATTTGACGACTGTTCTTATCGAGCAGTGCAGGACGAAGGCTGAACCATGCGCACCTTTGCTACGAAAACTCCAAAACTCGATCAAGAACCAAGTTCTGACCGGATACGAGACGCTTGCTAAAGGAATGATAGCTCAGGAGGACGTGCTTGCGCTCCTTTGTACCACCGAGGCCTTGAAGAAAGGAATCGACTTGAAAAACTTCGCCCGAAGCGAGCTCCGCCACTTTGTCTGGAAGAAGATGTTCGGTCCGTTTCCTGAGGATCCGACGGCCGGGCGCCACTTCGTCACGAACAAGATTCGTCAGGAGTTTGACCACCGCTTGGGCGGCTGAGACATTGGCCATCGCTCGCATCACAACTCTTCCTTGGCAGGGTCATAGTTGATGTGCATGGCGTCCGGACCGAAGAGGACGTCTTAAATGCAAGGCGATGTCTCTGGCGTCCTGGAGCGTCCTTGATCGTGTCGACGGTATGTCGCGCATTTTCCAGTCGGGATGAAATCCTGAGAAGTGGAGAGGTACACTTGGTCCGAGATTGTCCATGATCCATTCGCTCAAGGCCGCAATTTCTTTGGCCGTAAACGTGGACAAAGATCGCATTGAATGCGGCCGTCCTCAAGCGTGTGCCAATAGCGGGCCGGCACGCCGTTGATGTCGCCAACCAGTCCCGGTGTTTTTGTTTTGTTCATAAATAATAGATGGAGATGATCGGGCCCAAATCAACCAAGCATATCATATCGCTTGCGGAGCGCCGCATGACCATCAAGCACGTTGCCGTCACTCCGAACCTGCAGATCGGGATCATTCGCCAATGACGGAAAAGAGAAACCTGTCCAGCCCGCTGAGATAGTGCCGGCCACTGACCAAGAAGCCGTCATTGTGGCCACCCTTTAGTTCCAAGAATTGTTTGGGCTCGCGGGCGCCTTCAAAAAGCGACCTTCCTTGATCAAAGGGGATAATTTCGTCATCGCGGCTATGAACGATCAAGACAGGCGCTGAAACCATGTTCAAGTACTTGCTGGTTGGATATTTGAATCGCGCCAACCATCTCACTGGTAGCCAGGGATAGAGTTGGGCGGCCAGTTCCGGCACGGATACAAATCCACTTTCAATGATGAGTCCGGCAGGCCTTTGTTGATGAGCCAGATGAGCCGCGACGGCAGCACCGAGGGATCGCCCAAACAGGATGATTTGGGCGGAGGGGATGCCGCGTTGCTCCGTCAAATAGCGCCATGCTGCTTCAGCATCACGATAGGTGCCTTGCTCGGAAACTTTGCCTTGGCTGCGGCCATAGCCGCGATAATCGAATATCAGTGTCGACAGTTTCAGGTTATTGAAGATCTTCAGCGAGTCGAGCCGATGGGAAATGTTGCCGGCGTTGCCATGAAAGAACAAGACGATGCCGCGCGGTTCTCGGGCTGGCACAAACCAGGCATCGAGCCTGACGCCATCTTCGGTCAGAAGGTCAACGCGTTCATAAGCAAGACCGATGCTGTCAGGTCCTGGTCCAAGTGCACGAGACGGGATATTCGGAAAATAGAGTAGTCGCGCCTGCCCCAGAAACAACAGTAGAACTATTAGGGCATAAGCGCCGGCCGCTATGACCATGATCGAAATGACACCGTTCACGAATTCTCGCTTTTCTGACATGCGGCCATCATGGGGTAACGGGCTCCTATTCTCAATCCGGAAGTGCGGCAGATTCCGCTGACACTTCTAGAGCGTGTCGCGCTTATCCAGACGGCGGTATCCATAACGTCGAGCATCGGAAACAGAAGCACTGAAAGGAGAGCTATCGTCGCCAGGAGCACAGCTTCTGTCATCCACCATATCACCTGAGCAGCCCGACCGCTACGACGACCCAAGCTTGCGGCGAGACTCTGGCGGGTTGCGGGGCGAGCAATATGGCCAGCAATGCTACAGGCCCGGCGACCAAGCCGGCCCTATGTTGCCACTTGGACTTCTCGCGACTGTCTCCCTGCAATGAGATATCACGGCACTTCTGGCTAGTTTGGCTCTTCAGGCTTTGCGGATCTTACCGCGAGGAAGGCTTCGCGTCGTGTTCTGCGTGTGACATGGATCAAATTGTGGCGCGAACTTCCGGCAGTTGTAACGATTGCCAAGAGGTCTTTTGCTTAGATTGGAAATTGCTTTTCAATCCGATCAAAAGCCTTATCAATCATGTTCTCCGACACACAATAGGCCATACGGACGTGGTGCTCGCCCGTAGGCCCGAACGCGCTTCCAGGCGTCACGGAAACCCGGGCGGACTCAAGCAGATCCAAGGCGAATTTGTAGGAATCGTCGTGCTTGATGACAATCTTTGGGAACACGTAGTAAGCGCCTTCCGGCTTCACGTATGTGAAAACATGCGGGACACGATCCAGTCGCTCACAGATCAACTCACGGCGTTTGGCGAGAGTTTGCCCGAACTCGAGCAGATGATCGGATTGTTCCGTCAGTGCGGCGAACCCGGCAACTTGCGAAATACGTGGCGTGCATATGATCGTGGCGTCATGCACCTTCAAAACCTGCTTTTTCAGGCATTCCGGCACGATCATATAGCCGAGACGCCAGCCGCTCATCGCGTGTGCCTTGGAAAAGGTGAACAAATAGGCGATACGGTTGGCCAAGTCCCCGACAGAAGCTAGGTTGAAATACTTCTCCGAGTTTTCATAAGTGAAGTGCCGATAGGGGTCATCCAGCAGGATGAGAAGATCATGGTTACGGGCGATCTCCCCAACTCGCCTGAGCTCGGATTCGCTGAAAATCTTGCCGGTCGGATTAGATGGCGAAACGAGTACGATTGCCTTGGTGCGCGCAGTGATCAAATCGGACAAACCTCCGATATCAAGGCTCCACCCATCCTCCTCATGCATTTTCCAGTGAATGGGTTTGCCACCACACAACCGGATTTGCTGAACGTGTGACGCGAAGCCGGGATCCGTCATGATGATTTCATCATCAGGGTCGATCAGAACGTGAAACAAGGCATTCAATCCCTGCATATTCCCGGCTGTAATCATGACGTGCCGATCGGGATCTGTGGCAACACCGGTCTCCCGTTGATGCCGTTCGGCAACAATCTTGCGTAGCTCAGGTAGACCGTCGGGCAAGGCATATTTGCCAATATCAGGGTCAGCATCGAGCTGTTGTTTCACAATGTGCCTGATATGTTCAGGCGTCCTGAACGACGGCAACCCCCAAGCGAGTGACGCGACATCTGGAACTTTGGCGCTTCGCATCGCCATGTCCTTGATTGCAGACAGTGCCAAACTCGATACGTTGCGCGAAGTCCATTTGTCCTTGTTGTCCATTTCAATTCATGGCCTTTCATAGTTGTTGCAGCAATGTGCGGTTGGGTGATGCCGTTACGATGCATCCAGAGGTCGACTGAAGACGGCTGCCGCACACGCATACAGGACGGCGGCCGCCGAGATGACTACAGAGAAACCGAAATTCATCGCGATCAGTGTGGCGAGCATGGCGCTGAGTACGGATGCGCACCCATTGACGCCCCAGGCCCAGGGAACCAGCGCAGGAGCGCCTGACCAGACCCGCGACAGGCCGAGCGGAAACGGCATGCCCATGAAGAAGGCCAGCGGTGCGATCAGGGCCAGCGAAACAAGGATCTTGCCGGCAGCGGTGAGGGACTAGAAGCGCTCCGAAGACAGCGGGCAGGATCAACATGTAGATCAACGGATACGGCGATGATGCCGGCGACCGAAAATTGAATGGCCGACAGATAGCGGAACCGTCCCGGATGCGCCTCATGCCAGTCGTCGATGTGTTGAGCGATCGATGAAGACACGCCGCTGCCGATACCGGCAAAGAGCAGGAAACCGGTGAGTACGACGGCAACGGCATAAAGCGGATGGCTCAGAAACAGGATGAACTTCTGGATGAAGGCGATCTCGATGAACAAAAAGGCAAGACCAAGGGCAAGGAAGTAGCCGGCAACCCGCCAGAGCTGGCCGAAGCTCGGCGAGACTGCGCCGTCTGACCCATAACGGTGCCAGAATGAGCAGGGTGCTCAGGATCGTGGCTTGAACCAGCGTGCCGACAAGGATGAGGCTGCCAAGCTCCAGGAGGCCCGCGCCACCGCTGCGCTGTATAGACAGCAGCTCCGGCAGGTGACGCCATTTGAGGAAGTTGAAGAAATAGGGCTTTTCGTCGGTCACCGGCGCGACGTCGAATTTGTAGCGGGACATGAAACTGTCCCGCTCCGCGCCGATCAAGGCCTTGGTGCCGGCGAAAAAGTAAGGCGTCTCCAGAATGTTGTAGCGATTGGCCTCGTCAGCGCTGATTTGCGGGTGATAGCAGAGATCAAAGGAGCGCGCTTGTGCGAACCCTCTGGCACGGGCGATCTCCGTCTCGGTTATGGCGCCGTTCTTGACCAGCAACGTCGTGGTATTCAGGCCGCGAATGAGCATGAGTTGGTTTTCCGGCGCCTCAACCCCCGAGCGCTTAAGCGCATCAAGGGCGGTGGCGAACAGCCTGAGTGTGTCGCGTGGCGGCAATTTGAGCCACCGCGTGATGCTGAGCCAGCCGCCCGGCCGAAGTCGCTCAACATACCCAGAGAAGGCTTCCGCGGTGTAGATGTATGTCTCGCTAAGGCCGTGGATGCCGCCGCCGGACGCATCCAGCAAGGGGATCTGGATGAGATCCCATTGACGCTGGCTCGAGGCGACAAAGCCGCGCGCCTCGGCCACATGCACATGCACATCCGGCCGGCTGTAGATATTGCCGGCTTCACGCGCATAATCCTGCTGCACGATACGGACCATGTTGGCATCAAGCTCTACAGCATCGATGTGCTTAGCCTGGTGATATATCGCCTGGAGGACATTTCGCCCGCCGCCGGCGCCAAGTACCAGCACCGAAGGGCGCGTGGTGAACTGGTAGGCAAGGGCATCTGTCGTGTAGTTGAGATAGGCAAGTTGCTCACGTTGCCCGTCAAACCGTGTGACCGCCGTCATGGAACCGCCATCGGCAAATACGCCAAGCTGATCTGGCGGTAGTGCCTCAGCATTCAGGCTGAGCCCGGGCACATAGCGGAACGGAACATTCGGGCTTTCAACGACGGTTAAGAGGCCGAGCGGTCCCGACCGCTCACTCAACACCTTGGTACCGGTAATCTTGAGCACACTGGCGAGCTCCTTGTATTCGGAGATCCGCAATGCGAACCAGGCATCCGGCAAGGCCGCCCAGATGACAAGGGCGAGGATGCCGTAACCCGTGACGAGCACGGACCTCAGGACCAATCGCTCTTGCAGGCTGATGACCGCCGCTGACAAGAGACTCAGGATCGCCACCAGTTTGAGTGCATCTTGTGCCGTCATCACAAACAGCACTCCGATAATGCCGAGGGCGCCGACGGCCGATCCGATCAGATTGAAGGCATAGACGCGGCCGGCCTCATCACCGAAGCGGACAAAGGAAAGACCAATGCATGTGGCGCCGAAGAAGAAGGGCACTACCAACAGTAGGTACATAATCGGCAGATAAAGAAGTTGGGCAGGCTCCCACACGACCGCAAGCGCGTTGAACGGCAATGCCTGGGCAACAAGGAAGCTGATCGGCGCGGACACCCCGAACAAGATGGCACTTGCTGCAAAGATTGTTGTGAACCGCGGTCTGGCCCATTCCTGCCAGATGGCAAGCAAGGTACCGCTGATGCCGAAGCCGAGCAGTGCGATACTGATGGCCATGAAGGCAAAGTGATGCCACTGGACGATGGCGAACAGCCGAACGAGCAACACTTCATAGGCCAGAACGGCCGCTGAAATGACAGCAAGAGCGAGGTGCGGGATCACGGCGAACCTCGGGTGAAAGGAACGAACCGGACTGGCATGAGCTGGCGGGTCTGGAGCTGATCCCCGGCGGTCTTCTCGACCAGCGTCAGATACTGGGGTCCAAACACGCCGCCAATGGGGATCACCATGCGTCCACCGGGCTTGAGTTGTTTGATAAGTGGCGGCGGGACATGGCCTGCCGCCGCGGTGACGATGATCCCGTCAAACGGACCGCAGTCCGGCCAGCCGTAGTAGCCGTCGCCAATCTTTGTTTGAACGTTAGTCGTATTCAAGAGTCTTTGAGGAGCCCGGTCGCAGTGTCAGCGAGTTCCGGGATGATCTCGATCGTGCAGACTGTTTCGGCCAGCCCGGCGAGAACCGCGGCCTGGTATCCCGACCCGGTACCGATCTCGAGCACCTTCGCATCCCGGTTGACCTTTAACAATTCGGTCATCAGGGCGACAATAAACGGTTGCGATATTGTCTGACCGTGGCCGATTGGAAGCGGTCTATTCTGGTAGGCCCGGTGCTCAACGCGCCTCGGCACGAAACGGTGTCTGGGAACTTCGCTCATAACCTTCAAAACGTTGTCGGATATGCCACCCGTGCTGGCTGTCTCGGGCAGTGTTGCTGCGTAGCCCTTGATGGTATGCACCATTGCCGCGCGCAATTTCGGCCAACGGTCCGTTGCTGCGAAGCCTGCTCTTTGGTGGGCTGCAATTGCGATCAGTACAGCCAGCAAGCACAAGAGCAATGAAGACCATCTGTGCATGAGATGTTTCATGGCATTATGTAATCCTGCCGATAGAAAGTCATCGATCCGGTACAACCCTTATTACATTACCGACTTCGACCAATTCAGCGCCATGACGTAGATCAACGTCTCGCTGCCTTGATCCGGGTATCCAAGCCAGTAAGAGAGTGGGTGGAGATAAGTAGCGAGAAGCAGATACCAAGGTGCTTCGGTCTTATTCGCATATCGGATCGGTGCTGCCTGCCGTTGGCTACAGTGCCGAACAGTTGAGGGCCCTGCGCGATACCATAAATGCAGCGGCCGAAAGGGCGGCTGGGCGGAACACGTTTCGCTCGCCAATCACGCTCACCAACTGCCGAACATGTTCTTCAAGAGCGCCAGCATCAATCGCTTCTTTCTGTTTGGTCTGCGCTGTCATCGTTGCTCAGTATCTCCGCCACCAGAGAGCTGAATGAACCCAGCTTCTGAATAACCTCACCATTTGCCGCGCGCGCCTGCTTCTTCGGTATTGAATATCCAGGCAACCACCTCGCCTGGATCAAACGTGTCTTCCTCGGCCCGCCATTGCCGGCTTACTGCAAAGTTGCGGTCGTAGTGCGACGAAGTATCAGTCTTTGCTTCGCATTGCATGACTTGTTGAACAGCTCTGAGGCGAGACTGCCACACAGCGCAATTTTCTGGTGTCAGGTCGACCCACCCATGATGTGCGCCCGGTGATTTGATCACTGGGCCACGCAAAAGTCGCACCCCATCGCAGAGGAGAATGGGTATGCCGATGGAGATCATACGGGTTCGCAACTCTCGGTCGCTCAAGACTTGGTGCTCCAGTTGACGAGCAAGAGCATCAGGATTCTGTGCGAGGATTTCTGCGATTGTCATGCCACCCTGCTTTAGCAGAGAGGCTTCGAACAGCAACTTCGACAGACGCGGGGGACCAAGGATCTCAAACGCGATAGCCTCTCCGTGTTCACCTTCCAACTGCTCCATGCGGTTGATCACAGCCTGGCGAAGAAACCCGCCGCGATAGGAGGGGTCGATCACAGCGCCATCAAGTGCCGCTACAATGTCCTTGCCGGTGTTGCCGCCCTTGAGTTCGCACAATACAGTACGGGCGATATCTTCTGGCGTAACGAGCTGCATCTGACCGAGTGCCGTGATTGCGGTAAACTCGCCCCGCGAGAACAGACCGTTCTCACCTGTGTCGATATAGACACCTTCAAGGGTGCCGCCGGCCGGCTCGCCGAATTCGCCTGAGGTGACGAGGTTTGCCTCATCATTGGCGGCAACGGCACTATCAAGCGAGCAATCGTAGAGAGTGATGTCCCGGCCACGCGAGCGGATCGGCCCGAAGGCAATTTCCCGCCAGCCGATCACGGCGGCGGGCTTGACCTCCTTGACGATTTCGGGAGCATCCGGTGTGCGGGCCATAAGGAATATCAACTGGCTTTGAGCCCCGGCGATCGCGGCCTTGGAGAGCAACAGCCGGGAAGGTTTTTCTTCTCCGTGCGTATAGGGGATGTTGAGTCCCATGCCGCCGGTGCCGGTGGTCCCCACCTTGATGTAGGCCTGCGTGCCGGCACGCTGCAGCGCCTGGTGCAGCAGCTGGGTATGGCGGACGAGTTGCGGGATATAGAGCGATGTCAGCAACACTTCCACATCCGCGCTCTTCATTGCTTCCGTTGAGTGCTCCACCAATCCTTGCGCCAGTGAGTAGACATTCTGGTAACTGATGGCTGTGGCGGTATTCATGCAATCAATGACAATTTGCGCGGGCTCATCGTTGAGGCCCGGCAATTTGCCCTCGATTATATGTGCGAGCGTGGACGATGCAGCAATCTCCTCGCCGAGCGGATCCAGGATATCGGCAATAAGTTGAAGGCGTTTTTGCTTGTCGGCCATAACCGCGGCGCGCGAAGTTGGCGCGTTGCTCTGCCATGCTGCTCTCAGAAACACATCACCCCATACCGGCACAAGCTGGATTTGCGTATCCTGGAAATCCTCAAGAAGCCGTTCTACTGCACGCTCGGCTCTTTCGCGCCGTCTCGCGGCGACGACGAGTCTGGATGGACCAGTCTCCATCAACTGGCGGCAAACCGCCGTGCCGACCAGGCCGGCACCGCCGAGAACAAGGATTGTCTTGCCTTCAATTTCCATGACGTCGGCCTCAGGATTTGCCGCCGTAAACACGGCGCAGTTCGGTTTTCAGTACTTTGTCGATCGCGCTTTTGGGAAGCTCGTCGAGGAAGACATAGCGACGCGGGATCTTGTATCCGCCAATCTTGCCACGGCAGTGGGCAATCAGCTCTTCTTTGCATAGTGTCTCGCCTGGAGAGGGCACAACGGCGCCGAGCAAGGCTTCACCATAGGTATCGTCCGGCACGCCGATCACGGCGCATTCATGGACTTTCGGATTCTGGTGGAGAACGGCCTCAACCTCGGAGGAGAACACCATCTCTCCACCGGTGATGATCATGTCCTTCTTGCGGTCCAGCAGAAACAAGTATCCGCCTGTATCCAGACGACCTATGTCGCCTGTATGGAACCAGCGCGACTTAAATGCATCTGCAGTGGCATCGGGTCTGTTGAGATACGCCTTGGCGACATTTGGACCGCGTACGACAATCTCACCTACTTCGCCGTTTCCCAGTTCATTGCCCTCAGCACTGACGATCTTGATGTCGACGCCGGGCAGCGATCGGCCGACACTCTTGAGCAGTAGGTCATCATTGGCATCCAAGGCCTGTTGGTGGTCACTCATGGACAGCATCGTTAGAATCGGGGATGTTTCCGTAAGACCGTATGCCTGCATGGCATCGACGCTTGGAAAGCGCGCAAGCATCTCTTTGATGCGCTCAACCGATATCGGCGATGAGCCGTAGATGATCTGCCTGAGGCTGGATAGGTCATAGTTCGCGAAGTCGGCGGCCTGCATGGTCATGACCAGCATGGTCGGCGTCATGAGGATCACGGTGATGCCGCAAGCCTGGATTGTTTCAAGGACGGCTGCCGGAGAGAACTTTGGCAGGTAGACGTGTGCGGCGCCGGAAATAAAATAGGGTGTCGCCAGTAGGTCCGCTGAGTGAAACATCGGCGCCACGTGCAAATAAACATCGTCGTTGCGCGGGCCCAACTCGAAGCCCAGTTGCATCGCGTTGGCAGTGATGTTGAGATGGCTGAGTGGCACGCCCTTGGCGCGTCCAGTCGTACCGCCGGTGTAAAGAAGCAATGCCTCATCGTCAGGCATCGCGTCTTGGGGTTCTGACGCGGATGCGCCATTGACCAGCGCCTCATAGCTGGCTTGCATGGTTTCAGAGCCAGTGGCTGATATCGGCAGGACATTGTCAGCCCAGTATTTCAGTGCAGCCTCGCCAAACAATTCACAATTAGTCCCGTCAACGATTACGAGCGAACACGCTGCATCATCGAGCACATATGCGATTTCCGGTGGGGCAAAACGGTGGTTGATGGGGACCGGTACCGCTCCCATCCAATAGCCGGCACAAATTAATTCCGAATACTGGAGACTATTCAGGGCGATGACCCCGTAACGATCGCCGCGATGAACGCCTTTGGACTGCAGGACCGATGCTGCCCGGGATATCCGATTGACGAATTGCGTCCAGTTGAGCGAGTTCTCTGCATCGATGATGGCAGGCCGCGTGGCGTGCAACCGGGCCGTTCTGGTGAGCATCGATGTGAGGGTGAACATCGCTTACGATCCCAACTAACGGTTGAACAACCAAAACAACAGGCTCAGCGCGATGCTGATGATGATCGATGTCATGACCGGGATGTAGATTCGGACATTTTCCCGCTCAATGACGATATCGCCGGGCAATCGTCCAAATCCGAGTTTTTCCGCCAAAAGCCATGCCACGCCGATGGCAATAAGGATGATTCCGATGAGGATCAACGTCTTTGCCATTTTGCTCTCACTGCAACGCACCTATGTTTGGACCGGCCACCTTAAACATGCCTTCGTGAAAGGCTTTGACCGGGATCAATGGCCGGCTCCGATCGCCATGCGAGTTGCGTAACCGGCGTATGCGATTATTGGAAAACGTGCCGATGGAAGATTGGAATGTCGTAGTAACGGTTAATGAGGACGGCTATGGGAGTGCGGTATGTTGATGATGGGGCGCATATCCGAATTCGACTAGCCGGGGAAACAACACTATTTTCCACACGTCAATTTTGCACACCGTATGTCCGGAGTGGGTGGTGGGCTCAACAGGTGGACGCAACACTTTAATCTTTGACCAAAGATGGAGTGTTGGACATGAAGTATCGTCGCCGTATTTATTATTCAGCCGCTCAGCGGGCCGAGATTTGGGATCGTTGGCAGCGCGGGGAGTTAATGAACTCGATTGGGCGGGTGTTTGATCGGCAATCATCGTCTGTGTTTTCGGTGATCTCTCCCACAGGTGGCATCCGTCCTCCGGACCGCAAACGCGGCAGGCAAGCTTTGAGCCTAAGTGAACGCGAAGAGATATCTCGAGGGCTCAGTATCAAACAATCCTTGCGTGCTATTGCACGTCACCTGGGCCGCGCACCATCTACCATAAGCCGTGAAGTCTATCGCAATGGAGGACGTGCGGCATACCGGGCCACTGCTTCCGATCAGGCTGCATGGGACCGTGCCCTGCGTCCCAAGACATGCAAGCTGGCTTGTCACCCATCTTTGAGCCGCGCAGTATCGGCAAAGCTGCGACGTAAATGGTCACCGCAGCAGATTGCTGGCTGGCTTAAACGCACCTTTCCGGGAGAGGCGCACAAACAAGTGTCACACGAGACGATATATCGGAGCTTGTACATACAGGCGCGTGGCGTGCTGAAGAAGGAACTTCTGGAACATCTTCGGGCCAAACGTACGGTTCGCCGCTCCAGGCACGCCAGTCTCAAACGTAATGGATTGGGACAGGTCAAAAATGCCGTCTCGATTAGCGAAAGGCCTGTATCTGTGGAGGACCGTGCCGTACCGGGTCATTGGGAAGGCGACCTCATTGGTGGCTCAAAGAACAGCTACATCGCGACACTTGTGGAACGACAATCGCGCTATGTCATGCTGGTCAAAGTGGCCAACAAGGATACGGAAAGCGTCATCTCGGCATTGATCAAACAGTCTCAAAGGTTGCCAAAGGAACTCTACAAATCCCTGACCTGGGATCGCGGCAAAGAGCTGGCAGATCATCCACGACTGACAATAGCGACAGATGTCGAAGTCTATTTTTGCGATCCGCAGTCGCCTTGGCAACGCGGGTCAAACGAAAATACCAACCGTCTGTTGCGACAATATCTGCCGCGCGGAACTGATTTGTCGGTGCATTCCCAGGTAAAGCTAGGCGCAATTGCAAGGCAGTTGAACGAACGGCCACGCAAGACCTTGCAATATCAAACTCCAGCTGAGAAGTTCGCAGAGTGTGTTGCGGCGATCAGTTGAATCCACAGTTACAAGCAGACATCCTGACTAGTTACAACCAACGTCCGCTTTAGCCCCGAAAGCACATATGATTGTCCCCAAATTTGAACATCCCTGTTGTCCTCAGTGACTTCCCTGTTCGGTGAATTTTGTTCCCTGTTCCATTTGCAAATTTCCCTGTTCCCAGTTTTAGGGAAATCGACTGCTAAGTAGTTGGGTCTACAGTATTTTCTCAACTGGAAATTACCTGATATCGCCGTATTTCTGCGAATTTCCCTGTATTTTCCCGTATATCAGGGAAAATAGCACCAGAGACTGGTTCGCCTCAGACTGCAAACACCACCACCCTCATCTGTCTCTCTTCGTGTAATTGCAGGTCTGTCAGGAATACGCCGACATTCCGGCGGGTTAGCGGAGCCATTGGCGGAACCTTCTGGCGGTTAGACTCGAATGTTGAGGCTGAACAACCACAAATGCTCGCCGTGTCTCAGGTGGAGAATTCGACCACCAGATGGTTGGGCTTGCCTGGTCCGGTGACTGATTGCAGCAACTCCAAATGCGTGGGCGAGGAGATCGGGGAAACCAGGACCAGTTTGCATTCCTTTGACAACACCGAGCCTGGGAGCGCACAGACAGGTGACCAGTCGCTAATGTTCAATCTCTATCCATGGAGCATTCTTGGCCGTGTGGCGTAATTTACTCAGCGCTTCTTCGCGCAACTCTGCGCGCGCTTTCTCTGTCCAGACTGCGTAAGCTGGAAACGGGAACGAGGGACTGCCCTTGACGACATGTAGCTGTCCGCGCGCAACGTAGTCATCAGCTATGCGATAGGGCAGGAAAGTCGACTTCTTGTGTTTCATCAAAAACTTCGGAGCTGACGCCCCGACCTGCATCATCAACTGGGGTGGTTTTGCCTCCGGGAACCAACGGCTATGTGCCATCGCAAACTCGGGCCCCCAGTTTGTGTAGATATAGTCATCGCCTAGAACGTTATCCTTGCCATCTTCACTTGAGACCAGGATGAGACGGTCATCCATAATGTGTTCGACCCTGAAGCCCTGGCGAATTTCCGGATTGTACATCACAGCAATATCAAGCACTCCCCGCAGCAGCATGTTTGACATGCTTTGTGGTGTGCCTATCTGGAAGTTGAACGCCGTTGCAGGAAGAGCCTCGCTCAACTCGCCAAGCCATCTGCTGGAAAGTTCAGGCCACAGGGTATCTTCACAAGCAAGGGACAGGCTGCTGTTAATGCCGTCGCGCAGGGAAATCTGATAAACGGCTTCATCCCATAGCTGCAATGCTGATCGAGCATAGGGTTCAAATTTTGCGCCATCGGGCGTTAAGGCGACGCCACTTTTTGATCGCTCGAACAATCTTTGGCCCAGTGTATCTTCCAGCTTCTGAATCCGAACGCTGATCGCCGACTGCGTCACGAACATGCGTTCCGCTGCACCGACAAAGCTTTCGGATGCGAGAACATTCAGGAATGTCTTGATAAGTACAATGTCCATGACTGATTTCCATTGATGATTTATTTTTATACAAACAATAGATTTTATTCGTTTTTAGAATTTATGCAATGCTGTACATATGCTGGTCGTGGGCGATTGATTGCGCGCGTCAAGTGGCGTTAAGCGAATCTGCGCGGATCAAATGACGCCTTACCAAACACACAAGCTGAGGGAATTTCCATGAGCAAGCGAGACGAACTGATTGCCAAGTATGCAAGCGACCTGAAAGAAAAGTGTAGCATGACGCCAGACATGAACCTTCTCACCAAGGTCACGGTCGGCTGCGGGCCTTCAATTTACAATGCCGATGCCTCTACAGTTTCAGGTTCGGACAATTCAGAACTTGAAACCGTGAAGAACAGCTTCCTGATCAAGAAGCTCGGTTTGGCGGATGGCCCGAAACTCGATGAAGCGCTTGCCGCTGTCATGGATACCTATGGAAGGTCAAACCGGAACAAGTACCGGGCGGTTGTGTATTACATGCTCACCAAACACTTCGGCAAGGAAGCCGTTTACAAATAACCGGAGGGAGTTTTCCATGTTGAATGAATTCAAAGCGTTTGCCTTCAAGGGCAATGTCCTGGACCTGGCTGTTGGCGTGATTATCGCTGGTGCTTTTGGTCTTATTATCGGTTCCCTGGTTGGCGACATTCTCATGCCGATTGTCGGCGCCATCTTCGGTGGTCTTGATTTCTCGAACATGTTTGCACCGCTCGCAAGCGGTGTAACCGCAACAACGCTTGATGCCGCCAAGGAACAGGGCGCCGTGCTGGCTTACGGCAGCTTCATCACAGCCGTGGTCAATTTCCTGATCATTGCCTTCATCCTGTTCATGATTGTTCGCGCTGCAAACAACATGAAGAAAAAGGAAGAAGCAACGCCATCGGCTCCAGCCGCGGACATTCAGTTGCTGACCGAAATCCGTGACGCGCTGAAGAAAAAGTAAGCCTCCACCTTCGAGCAGGAAATGCAGGGCCCGGGTCTAGCAGACCCGGGTCTTTGCTTGTTTGAAAGCCTATTTCTGACAATGTTTTTGTATGCTTTTGCAGGTGTTTCGTCTTGCTCCATGCCTGCTCACGTGTTGCTGTATCAGTAGTGTGAAGTTGAGCCAGTTCAATGAGTTACTTGTAATCGCTGAGGCGTTGAATCAAACTTGCCAAACCAAGTTTGTCCGGATCTGCTGCAGGTAAATGCCATGGTGTCCTCACAACGGACATTGCAAAATTGTATGGTGAAGTTCAGGTGCAAACACGAAGAGGATAATATCATGCCGATGTTTCATGAGGGCAATCGCGAGCTTCAGGACAAGTATGGCGGGCGGGCTGTGGCTGACCGGATTGTCGACCTGGTCGAGACATCGAGCTTTACCGATGAGTTTCGTGATTTTGTAAAGGCGGTCCCGTTCTTCTTTCTGGCGACGTCAGCAGGCGACAATACTGATTGTTCCTTCAAAGGCGGCGCTCCCGGCTTTGTTCGCGTGACCTCGCCCAGCCAGTTGGTGTTTCCTGACTATGACGGCAACAGAATGTACAAGTCACTTGGCAACATCGTGAAGAACCCGAATGTGGGCCTGCTGTTCATGAGATTTGGAGCCGAAGAAGGCCAGGGTGAACTCTATCTGAGACTGCGGGTCAATGGCCTGGCCAGCCTGCATGACAAGCATCCTGAACTGGCAAACTACCATGGAGCGAAACGTATTGTGCAGGTGGACGTGACCCACATCTTTCCCAACTGTCCGCGCTATGTGCCACATATGGAACAGGTTGCTCCATCACGTCACATCCCTGAGGAGGGCAGGGAACAACCCACACCGGAGTGGAAGAAAGTACCGCCAATTGCAGAGTTGCTTTGACATGACGGGTCCCTCGGCTTTCACTGGGCAGGCATCGATCAACATAGATGGCGGTCAATAGACGACAACGGCGCGGATCGAGTCGCCGGCATGCATCAGGTCAAAGCCCTTGTTGATGTCTTCAAGCGCCAGTGTGTGGGTGATCATCGGATCGATGTCGATCTTGCCGTCCATGTACCAGTCAACGATCTTCGGCACATCGGTGCGGCCCCTGGCCCCGCCGAACGCCGTACCGCGCCATGACCGGCCGGTGACAAGCTGGAACGGCCGGGTGGAAATCTCCTGGCCCGCGCCTGCAACACCGATGATGATGCTTTCACCCCAGCCCTTGTGGGCACACTCCAGAGCCATGCGCATCAGGTTGACATTGCCGACACATTCAAACGAGTAATCCGCGCCGCCGCCGGTCAGCTCGACCAGGTGGGCCACCAGGTCGCCGTCCACGTCCTTGGGGTTGACGAAGTGGGTCATGCCGAACTTGCGGCCCCAGTCTTCCTTGCCGGCATTGAGGTCAACGCCGACGATCATGGTGGCGCCGGCAAAGCGTGCACCCTGAATAACGTTCAGGCCGATGCCGCCGAGGCCGAATACCACGACGCTGGATCCGGGTTCCACCTTGGCGGTGTTGATGACGGCACCGATGCCGGTGGTCACGCCGCAGCCGATATAGCAGATCTTGTCGAACGGGGCCTTCTTGTTGACCTTGGCCAGCGCAATTTCAGGCAGCACGGTGTGATTGGCAAACGTCGAACAGCCCATATAGTGCAGGATTTTCTCGCCCTTGTAGGAAAACCGGCTGGTGCCGTCCGGCATCAGGCCTGCACCTTGCGTGGTGCGGATTTTCTGGCACAGATTGGTTTTCGGATTGAGGCAATACTCGCATTCGCGGCACTCAGGCGTATACAGCGGGATGACATGATCACCCACTTCAAGCGACGTCACGCCGGGCCCGATCTCAAGCACGACACCGGCACCTTCATGGCCCAGAATGGCGGGAAAGGCGCCTTCGGGATCATCGCCTGAACGGGTGAACTCATCGGTGTGACAGATACCGGTTGCCTTGATTTCAACCAGCACCTCACCGGCCTTGGGGCCTTCCAGGTCTACTTCGACGATTTCCAGTGGTTTACCGGCCTCAAATGCAACGGCTGCACGGGTTTTCATGGGTTTTCTCTCTTGGGGTAATTGGTTGTGGAATTCGAATTGTCATGTCAGGTGAGACAGGTAAACCGTTGATTGGCAGACCGTCTATTCCGGCAAGGTGGCCGTTATCTTAATTGAGCTGTACCACTGGGCTAGGCTGGTGATCTCGTCGTCTTTCAAATTCTTGGCGACAACCGTCATCATCTCATGCTCGCGTTTGCCGCTTCTGAATGCTTTCAACTGGGTTTCCAGGTAAATCTGACTTTCACCGGCGAGGTGAGGCGCTATCGGGATTTTGGCAATGCCGTCGATCCCGTGACAGACCTGGCACTTCTGCTTTGCCATTTTTCTGCCGGCTTCAGAATCGGCACTTGCCGGCACCGCCGACGCGAGAACCATCAATATCAAGACAACGAAACCGCGCATTGCTGTAGACCTTCTTGTACCTTGCTGGAAACACAAACCGGACAGGCCGCCGGCCCGACTGAGCCGGGCCGGCGGCCGATTTTGTCAGACGCGACTAGTCGCCGTACGAGATGCGATAAACTGCACCTGCCAGGTCATCGGAGACCAGGATCGAACCGTCCCGCAATTGGGCCACATCGACAGGCCGGCCAAGGTATTCGCCATTGCTGTCCAGCCAGCCGTCGGCAAACACCTCAGTGGCACCGGCGCTTCCATCTTCGTTGACGCTGGTGAACATAACCCTTGCGCCAACCGGAGTGGTCCGGTTCCATGATCCGTGCTGGGCAGAGAAAACACCACCCTTGTACTTGGCCGGGAACTGGCTGCCCGAATAGAAGGTCATGCCAAGGTCGGCGGCATGGGCGTCCATTTCCACGACAGGATGCACGATGTCGGCCGGTGGTTCTTCACCCTTGTACTCGTTGGTGCGCACGGTACCGCCGCCAAACCAGGGGTGACCGAAGTTCTGGCCCATGGCAGTTTGCCGGTTCAGCTCTCCGGGAGGAATATCGTCCCCCATGCCGTCCACCTGGTTGTCGGTGAACCAGAGTTCACCGTTTGCCGGGTTGAAGTCCATGCCGACGGAGTTCCTGATGCCGTAAGTGTAGACCTCGCGATTCTTGCCATCGGTATCAGAGCGGATAACACCGCCTATGCCGTGTTCCTTGTAGAGATCGAGTTTCTCCTTGGGTGCAACATTGAAAGGCTGTCCCAGGGATATGTACAGTTTTTTGTCGGGACCAATTCGGCAGGTGCGAGCCGTGTGATTATAGCTTTCTTCTGTTTTGGGCACCAGCGTGCCGGCCTTGAAAACGTTGAATGCGGCCACATCCGGGCTCTCATAAAAGAATTCAGCAGCCGGGTAGACCAGCACACGATTTTGTTCGGCAATGTAAAGGAAACCATCCGGCGAGAAGCACGGGCCGTTTGGAATGGCCATGGAAAGCGATGGGGCGAAATCCTTCACTTCGTCAGCCACGCGGTCCTTGTTGCGGTCTGTAACCGACCAGACCTTGGTTTTGCGGGTGCCGACAAATGTCACGATGCCCTGTGGGCCGACCGCCATGTGGCGGGCGTCCGGTACAATGGCATAAAGTGAAATCTTGAACCCGGCGGGCAACTTGATTTTTTCAAGAGTTTTCTTGATCGCATCGGCATTCTCGCCCTTCTGGTCAATGTAGGTGAACTCGGTGACACCTGTTGACTGGAAATTGCTGAGCTTTTCGAGATTGTCCGTTGTCTGGGCCGTTGCCAGGGATGAGCTTGCCAAGAGAAGGCATGCAATGAGTGTATTGCGCATTTTGGTATTCCTCCCGCCGTAATTGTTAGTAGAAGCCGACCACCTACAGCATTCGCCATATGTGATCGCCTGCGGTAGTAGGTGAATACTACGAGAGAACAATTCCCGTCCAATGGAATGGCGTTGTCAGAAGTAACACGCGGTATTGTGTCTTCGGGCAGCACAATGGCCGGGACGTTGTGGTGGCAATTTCGCCGAAGCATGTTTAGTCTTCGACATGGAGAGGCATCGTCTTGCCGGATCAGGATTATATAAAACCACACGGAGGAATGGATGAATATTGTCAGGCGTAGCGTAGTGACCGGTGTGGCATTTGTGGCAATGGCGTCACTGGCTGTCGCACATGGTCCAACCCGGAAGAAGCACACCGAAACCGTCGAAATCAACGTATCGGCCGCAAAGGTCTGGGAGCGCATCGGCAATTTCCAGGACATGTCATGGCATCCCGCCGTCGCCAGGACCGAAGGCACGAATGGCAACGACATAGGTGCAAAACGTGTGCTCACCCTGCAGGGTGATGGCACAGCGACAATTGCAGAAGAGCTTTACAAATACAGCACCGAGAAAACGAGCTACTCCTACCGCATCAACAAGGTTGATGTGAAAGTGCTGCCGGTGACCAACTACTCGTCTCACCTCACGGTCAAGCCGATGGGTGACGAAAAGAGCCTGGTTGAATGGCGCGGTGCGTTTTATCGCGGATACCCCAACAATGATCCGCCGCCGGAACTCAATGAGGCTGCGGCGATCAAGGCGGTCAGCGGCGTTTACCGCAGTGGGCTTGATGCCCTGAAAAAGGAACTCGAGAACGGCGGAAGTTGATTTTGCCCATGCTGCGATCAGCGCGTGCAGTTTTTGCTGCTGTTGTTGTTGCCTGGGCAATGACAAGTGCCGGGCTGGCGCGTGATCTTGCGTTTGTTACCAATCAGTCAAGCGATGATGTGAGCGTGGTCGATGTTGCGACCATGCAGGTGAAAACGACTATCAAGGTCGGTGGAAAACCAGCCGGGGTTGTGGTGTCACCGGATGGCACCCGTGCCTATGTCACAAGTCCCGAGGGCAAGTATCTGACGGTTCTGGATACCGTGGCCGCAACGGCCGTAAGACGCATACCGCTTAACGGTGGCCCGCTGGGTGTTGCCATCCATCCTGACGGCAAGCAAATCTATGTCGCGGACTGGTATGAACACCGGATTTTCGTGATTGATGCGGACAGTGGTGACATCAAGGCAACACTGAAAACCGGAAAATCTCCATCCGGGCTGGCGGTTTCACCCGATGGCAAATTGTTGGCCAGCGCTGATCGCGACAGCAATCAGGTCACGCTGTTTGATGCACAAAGTCATGAAAAAATCGCCAGCATCCCGACCGGCCAGCGGCCGTTCGGCATAACCTTCACGCCAGACGGCAACAGGCTGATGTCGGCTGACGTCGGCTCCAATTCACTTACCGTCATCGATATCAAAACACGTCAGGCCGTCGGCACGGTAACGGTAGGAGACCACCCTTATGCTGTAGCCTTCGCAAAGGGCAAAGGCTTCGCTACCAATCAGTATGGCGGCACAGTGACGGTGTTCGATGAGACTACGCTGAAAGTGCTGGCAACTCTGGAGACCGGAGCATATCCCGAAGGCATTGCAGTGGCATCAGACGGGCGCAGTGTTCTGGTCGCAAACTGGTTCGACAACACTCTCAGCCGCATTGATGCAGAAACACTTGAGGTGACAGACAGTGTCACAGTGGGCGATGGCCCCCGGGCATTTGGCAATTTCATTTCCAGTATCGCAGACCAATGAGCAGCGGCAAGGTTTCTCAGCTGAGGTCGTTGCGAACAAGAGTGCTGCTGCTGTTGTTGAGTGCTGCGGTGATCAGTGCCATTTCAGCGGGACTTCTGACCTATGGTCTGACCAGTTCGCAGCAGCTTGTCGACAAGGCTCAGGCGGCGCAGGTACGCATCGAAAGCTATCTTATACTGGCCAGTCGACTGAGCGAGTATCGCGACACTGCAACTGCGGCAACAGCATCCGGCGCAAATAGAAGCCAGGCCCGGCAGCAGGTCAATCAGGCCCATGAGCCGGTTCGGCGGGCATTCACCCGCCTGTTGTCGCTCAATGTGCTGGAGGTTGATCGTGAAACCGGCGATGGAAAATCTGCTGCAGCAACAAAAGGCCTGAACCTGTCGCGCATGAAAGCCCAGTTCGACAATCTGCACAGATCGATCACCAGCTCGCTGGCGGAAAACACCGGCGGGGCAAGCGGACAGGGGGCACTGAATGCGTTTGGCGTAGGCATCTCGCCGATACTGTTTCAGGCAATTGACAATGAAAGACAGCTGTCAGCAACCATGCATCGTGGGATTGCAAGCCTGCGCAAGCGCCTCATTGCCATCGCCATTGCCCTGGTCAGTGCAACAGTGTTGTTGTCACTGGCTATCTATTTTCGCTTCGGACTGCCATTGCTCAGACGCATTGCCGAGACGGTTCAGGGCGCAGAAGCAATTGCCGAGGGGAAGCTGACGACACGGCTCAATCCGACCGGACACGATGAACTGACCGACCTGATGCGCCGGTTCAACATAATGGCCGGCTCTCTTGCAGCGCGTGAAGACGTACTGAAGACAGCACAGCGGGACTTGCAGGAAACAGTTGACCGCCAAACTGCCGACCTTCGCCAGGCCAACGAAAAGCTGGAACAGATCGACGCAAACCGGCGACGTTTCTTTTCAGACATCAGCCACGAATTGCGCACCCCGCTAACTGTTGTCCAGGGTGAGGCCGAATACAATCTGAAAGCCAAGGCCCGTCCGGGTGTTGGCGACATGCGGCAATCGTTTGAGACCATACTCGCCCGGGTGCAGGAACTGCGCCGCCGGGTCGACGACATGCTCAGGGTGGCGCGGTCTGAAAGCGGGCGGCTTGATCTGTCGTCGGGGCGCATTGAGCTGAACAGGGTGGTCGCTGATGCGGTCGCCGATGAAACCAAACCGGCCAAACGCCGGGGTATCAGGCTGGAACTTGAACCCGTTTCGCGGGAAATGGCGATACTGGGGGACTATGACTGGCTTCGGCAGGTTATGGGCGGGCTGATTGTAAATGCGGTGAAAAACTCGCCCGAAAAAACCATGATCAGGATCAGCATTACGCAGCAACTCAACAATGCCGTGGTAGCGGTTGAAGATCAGGGAAGCGGTATTGATCCGGGCAGCCTGCCACATGTGTTTGAGCGGTTCACTCGCGCAGGCAGTGACAACAGCCCGGAAGCCGGAACTGGAAGCGATGGCTTCGGCATTGGTCTCAATCTGGCCAAATGGGTGATTGAGGAACACTCGGGCACCATCTCACTTGGCAACAATGTGGATGGACCCGGTGTTACCGTCCATGTCACCCTGCCGCTCATAACCGGACCAACTGATCAGGGCAGAATGACGTGAAGGTTCTCATCGTAGAAGATGACCCGGATATTGCCTCCCTGCTCCAGCGCAATTTCAAGGCTGAAGATGTGAAGGCAATCCATGCGGCAAGTGGCGAGGCCGCCCTGGAAAGCGTGCGTCACAACCATTTTGACGTCATTATTCTGGATGTCATGTTGCCGGGGTGCTCGGGGCTGGATGTGTGCCGGAATCTCAGAAATCAGGACCATGCGGCTACCATCATCATGCTGTCGGCACGCGATGCGGTGAATGACAGGGTCGATGGCCTGTCGGCCGGCGCGGATGACTATGTGGTAAAGCCGTTTGCGTTTGAAGAGCTGCTGGCCCGTATCACCGCGCAACAACGCAGGCGGTCAGAAGATCCACCAGACAATGACGGCGATGTTGTGAGCCATGGCCGGCTCACTTATGTCCGCACAATCAGGGAGGTGAGATTTGAAGATAATCACGCCGAGTTGACGGAGCGCGAAGCTGACCTGCTGCTGTATCTGATGCAAAACGAAGGCCAGCCCTTGTCCCGGGAAGTGATATTCGACGCGCTTTGGCATGCCCAGGGCGGTGTGGCAATAAACGTGGTCGATGTCTATATCGGCTACCTGCGCCGCAAGCTTGGCACGCTTGGAGCCGACGCACGTGCCAGTGTTCGCACAGTCCGCGGAAAAGGTTTCATGTTTACACGCCCGTGAGCTGCCAGAACCGGTTGGGCCTACTGTGTTTCTGTCGTCTAGAGCAACATGGGTTCAACTGAACCCATAAAGTTGCTCTAGCACTTTGGAAACGATCAGTTTTATGGTTTTTGATTGATTCAATCAAAAACCATACTGATCTAGCGCTTGCCGAATGCGTCGGGATTGCACCTGACGGTGCGCACCTGCCAGATCAGCGGCGAGGCGTCAATGCCGTTGTCAAACAGCCACTGGGCTTGAATTCGATAGGCCTGGCGTTCACGCCGCAACCATTCCACGCAGTTGCTGGAATTGCCGCCTCGGGCTTCGCGCTGGACATGATGTACCAGTTCGTGCAGCAAAATGCCCTTGGCCA
The DNA here is from genome assembly GCA_963759095.1 of uncultured Alphaproteobacteria bacterium. GTDB lineage: Bacteria > Pseudomonadota > Alphaproteobacteria > Rhizobiales > Aestuariivirgaceae > Anderseniella. Next base: position 156,109 of record CAVWYF010000016.1, read on the forward strand.
CAATGTTACGCTTTGGATCAACGCGATTGTCGATGTAAATGACGCCGTCGGGGCCGTACCAGGCCAAAACCCTGCACGGCTTGCCGCATACCTTGTGTTGCAGTTCTCCCGCGTCCAATTGCCGGATAACCGGTTCTGACACCACCATGGCCGGGGAGTTCATCGCCAACCCGACAATGGAAATCAACTCGGCTACAATACTGGCGATTGACGACATGAAATCCGTTTCCGTTGCCATTAAACGGCTTACGCAACTGCAGACTTACCAGATGACAGAATTCGGCATCTGAACAAGAATTGATGCCTTGATGCGGCCAGACAAACGTGTTGGTCTGCTGCTTGTGTTCAGTCTCGATAACGCAGAAAGATACTACAAGATGAAATCAAGCATAGTCACTAGAGTTCTGTCTGTTATCACGATTCTGTTTGGGGTGATGCTTGTAAATTCTACCTTTGCCTCTGAACCCGAGACTGTGTCTTCGTTGTTGTTTGACAAACCCTATCTGACCTCGGTCAAACCTGACACCACCTTGGTTTATGATTTCAGGCGCATCAGCAGCGATGAGAAAAAATACGGCCAGGACCTGAGCGACACCATCAGGCTTGATGTTCTGAAAGACGAAAAGGACAGTAGCAAGCGTACTGCCCATCTGCATATCTACAGTGGTCCGCGGGCGCGCAATATCGGTCCGATACCGCAGACATCTGGCAACCCGGCGATCATGATCCTGCTTGAGCAGGATACTTACGACTTCAAGCGTCATCTCGGCGGAATTCCGGCCTATTTCCGCAACAAGATCCGCAAGGCGATGCGCGAAGATGCAAAGATCGAACAGATCCGGATACAGCATGATGGACGCGAGATTTCCGCTCATAAAATCACGCTCGTGCCTTTCAAGAGCGACCCGAACATGCAGCGCGTGCCCGAATACCAGAACACGATCTATGAATTCATTGTGTCGGATGAAGTGCCCGGCGGCATTGTCAGCATATCCAGCACCATTCCCGGTTCCCAACCGGGCAGTAGTGCACTGAGGAAACAATTCATGTCGTTCAATTCGCAGGAGGCAAAATGACCGGGAGGACTTCTGCAACCGCCGGCTGGTTGGCCGGCGTCACGGGCTTCTCGATGCTGCTGGCCATCGGCCCGGCAAGCGGGCAGGACAAAGGTTTTATCAATGACTATCCGACGTCCGCCCGGGCTGATTATGTATTTGGCTGCATGGCAGTCAACGGCCAGACTCGAGATGCACTGGAGAGATGTTCCTGCTCCATCGACCTGATCGCGTCGATCCTCACCTATGATGAATATGTTGGTGCTGAAACCGTGCTCATGGTTGCGCAGAAAGGCGGCGAGAACACCTCGATCTTCCGCACATCGCCACTTATGCGAAACAAGGTTGACGCCTTGCGCCGGGCGCAGGCGGAAGCAGAGATTAGATGCTTCTGATCAGGTACCTTGTGCCGGCCAGGATTTTTTGAAGACCTGGCCATCCGTGTCTGACGCGTTGACCAGAAACTCACCACTGCCTGCTGCCTTGTAGAAGAACCTGATGTTCGGATCTTCGCTCAGCGAGATACCGCCTTCGACTTTCAAAACCAGATCCTCGCCGCGTTTGACCTCGATGGAGTCCACAAAATGGGCTGGTATGTGCAGCATGGTGACCTGATCCATCTGCAGGCCGGAATTGTTTGGATGACGGATCATGATCTGAGCCTCACGAGTGCCGTTTGACTGTTCAAGCACCCTGGATTCCCCGGCCTTGAAAATCCGCAGTTTCATTTTGCCCATCAGGGCACGTGCAGCTTCGGCATCTTTTGAGGCCGGGGCAGAGCAGCCGCCGGATGCCTTGACGAATTTCTTGATCATGAACTGCCTGCCATCTTCCGTTTCGCCAATGGCGCGCACCCAGGAATAACTGTTGATGCGGAAGCGGGACGAGAAAGAAGCTGACGCGGCGGCCGGGCCAAAGGTGAACTCGGCAGCCATGGGCGCAGGGTTTTCGTCAATGACAATTGTGATTTTCCGGATGCCGCTGTCCGGTTGCACCTTGATGACAATCGGAACGATTGCAGCATCTTCCGCCCGGTAGGGCGCATCCATGCTCATCACATCTTCGCCGTTCAGGAATGCGGTTTTCTCGAAAATATCACCCTGGATTGATTGCCACGTAGTCTCCGGCGGCGTGTTTCCGGCGAAGGCGGGGGCTGACAGCGCCAAAGCTGCACACAGAGAGCTGATCATGGCAATCTTTCGCATCGCGTATTCTCCTTCGCGGGATGCCGTGCTTTCGTGGCGGCAAAAACGAGTTTTTATACACCATTCCGGCAGAACCGCCAAACGGGGTCGCGTTAATGTGATCGCTTCGGGCATAGCCTTTAAGCCTTGCCGGGTTGGAAGAATGTTGCGTTGGCATCCCTGAATTCCTGCAGGTTTGCCGGGTTGGAGCGTTGCTGCCGGCTCAGTGAAACGGTCAGTTCGCCGGTGATCCGGGCCGGACCCGGGCTCAGAAAAATCAATCTGTCGGCCAGCGACAGGGCTTCCCGCCAGTCGTGGGTGACGAACAGCACACTGGCGGGATTGCCGGCCAGCATGGTTTTAAGCAGGTCGCGCAGTCGGGCCGCCAGCATTTCGTCAAGAGACACAAACGGTTCATCCATCAACAGCAATTGCGGCCGCAGCACGAAGGCGCGCGCCAGCGCGGCGCGACGCTGCATGCCCATGGACAGTTGCAACGGATAGATGTCTTCGGACCCTGCCAGCCCGACGGCTTCGAGCACAGTTGCAATGGCATCTGCGTGATCCTGCGGGTCTGAAAATACCAGTTCGATATTCTGGCGAACCGTGCGCCATGGCAACAGTGTCGGCGATTGAAAAACATAGGCCATTTTGTCTTTAAGGCCGGCGGCGTATTCCACAGTCCCGGTATAGTCGTCATCTAGTCCGGCGGCGATTTGCAGCATGGTGGTCTTGCCGCACCCGGACGGACCCAACACCGCAACAAACTCGTTTGGAGCAATCTCGATTTCGATGTTTTCGATGGCGTTCAATTCGCCATCCGCCCTGGCAAACGACTTGCGCCTGATGGCGAGCTTCAATGCGGTCATGCGCGCCACCGCCCTACCGACTGTTGCCAGGGTTGCAGGACGAAGGTTTCGATCAGTTGCACAACAACGATGAACGAAATCGCGTACGCCAGAATGGCGGCGACATCGAACAACTGAAAGTACAGGTGGATCTGAAAACCGACACCGTTGCTGCGACCAAGCAACTCCACCACCAGTACGATTTTCCAGACGAGGGCCAGGCCGGACCTTGCCGCAGCGGCGAAATACGGAGCCAATTGCGGCAGCAGGACGTGGCGCAGTGTTTTCCAGCGGCTGAACCTGTAGGCCCTGGCGAGTTGTTCATAGGCCGGGTCCAGCGCCTTTGCGCCTTCGCGCAGTGTAACGGCGACATTGGGTATCTTGTTGATCGCAACGGCAAGAACGGTCGCGACTTCGGTCAGTCCAAACCAGATGAAACAAAGCACGATGGTCACCAGGGCAGGAAGATTGAGGAAGAACATCAGCCAGCCGTCGAAAAACCGGTCGGCCCAGGCCCGCTTGCCCATGGCAATTCCTATGGCAGAGCCAATGACCATGGCGACCAGAAAGCTGGCAGCAACACGCATCAGCGTCATGGCTACATGAAACAGCAACTCACCGCTTGCCAGCTCAATCGCCAGTACCGAAAACACCTCCTGTGGCAGCGGCAGGTATCGGCTTTGAACCAGAAGTGCGGTACCCCACCAGACCGCAAGCAGGCTGATGATGGATACCATCATCCATGCGACGCGACCGAATGTGGTGAGTGGTTGAGACGCCATTACTGTGATGATTGCGCTTTGAACACTCCAGCGTCAAACGATACGCCGCGTCCAACCACTTTGGCACCGCCGGTTTGCAGCAGAATATCAAAAAGGGCTTTCGAACTGCCGGTGTCCGCAGGCGTCCAGCCCTGCAATCGGCCTGCTCTGAAGCGTTGTCTCAATGTAGCAAATTCAGCATCTGATTTTACACCCATGCGGGGTCTGATGCGGTTCCATTCGGCGTCGTTTTCCAGTAAAAGCTGCGACGCAGCATCCACAGAACGCGTGAAGCCCGCGAATGCGCGTTGTTGTGACGGTGATGATGGCTTGCGAAACAGAAATCCGATCAGTGGTGGCGGGTTTTTGATGCCCAGTCCGAGCATGAAATCGTCAACACCAAACAGTTGCTGAAAACCCGCAGCCTCCAGTTTTGCGGCAAAGTGCCAATAGATCAGAACCGCATCAAGATCGCCATTGCGCATTTGTTCTGCGAGCAGGGGAGGGGCAGCGTATACCGGTTGTGCGATATCCGCGATATCTCCGATCTCCTGTTGCCTGCTCCAGGCACGCAACAACAACCAGCTCTTGTCCAGCGGCCCGCCTGCGACACCGATCCTGCGCCCCTTGAGGTCTGCAAGAGATGAAATCGGGCCATTCTTTTTGACCATCAGCGCTCCAAGCGTTCGCGAGTATGGATGAAACACCAGGTTCTCACCTGCGCTTCGTTCTCTCAGCGCCCAGAACCAGTCGGCAACGATCGTATCAACCTCGCCGGCCAGAAGCGCAACGGATGTGGCGTCGCGGCGTGCCAGCTCAAGCTGCTCGAGGCGATAACCCTCACGCTGATCCAGCTTGTTGTGCTGCACCACATCCAGCAACCAGTTCACTGTGCCGAATTTCAAAACACCGGCCTTGATGACCGGTTCTGCTTGGCTGGACGGCGAACCTGCCAGCACTGCCAGTGAGACGATCATGACAATCAGTGCTTTCACGAGGTGTGTCGTCGCCTTTGAGCGCCACTTGTGGTTATTGCCTGACCGCAAGGTCATCATTCGACCCTTTCGATTTATTCGCGTACCGGTTTTATTGCACATAAGTCACACTCTTTTCAATTGATTGACAGGTTTGTCCGGCATCCGTCATAGTTATTTTCGAAATCGCGTAATTGTTATTAAATAAGAAAATAATAAGTATTGGATTTGTTCTTGTCTATGAAGCGCTCCGGAAAACTGATCATGCTGGCTTGCCTCATGGCCTGCACGCACCTGACCACCGCAGCAGTGGCGGCAGACAAGATCAGCATTGGATATTTGCAGACCTTTGAAAAGGGGCGATTGACCATCTCGGTGCTCGACCAGCCAGCAAATAACCTTGGTCTTGCCGGCGCGGAAGTAGGCATAAATGACAACAACACCACCGGCCGCTTCATGGGCCAGAAGTTCTCGCTTGATGATGTGAAGCTGTCACCGGACGAAGACATGATCCCGGCCCTGGACAGATTGTATCAACAGGGCGTCCGGTTTTTCGTCCTGGATGTGTCTGCGGATAATGTTCTGAAGGCGGCTGATCATTTCCGGTCCGCGGACGTGGTGATTTTCAATGCAGGTGCCCGGGACAACAGGCTTCGCAATGAGGACTGCCGGAGCAATGTCATTCATACGGCGCCCAGCCGGGCAATTCTTGCCGACGGTCTGGCCCAATATCTGATCTGGAAGAAATGGCGTGACTGGTTCCTGGTGTTTGGATCAAACCCTGCCGATAAGGCATGGGCTGCTTCGTTGCGCCGTGCCGCGACCCGGTATGGCGCCAGGATCGTGAGTGAGAAGGAGTATGTCGATACCGGCGGCTCCCGCCAGACAGACTCCGGTCACGCCCAGGTTCAAAAGCAGATGCCGGTGTTTTCGCAGGATGCAGAAGACCATGATGTGGTTGTGGTTGCGGACGAAAGCGAAGTGTTCGGCACCTACCTGCCGTATCGCACATGGTTACCGCGCCCGGTCACAGGCTCTGCCGGGCTGCAGACGATGAGCTGGCATCCGTCCTTCGAAGGCTGGGGGGCTGCACAAATTCAAAACCGGTTTGCCAAACACGCGGGACGGCGAATGCAGGGTATCGATATGCAGGCCTGGACTGCGGTACGGATGGTTGGCGAGGCCGCCACACGTACGAAGTCTGCTGATCCGGCAAAGATTGACGCCTACATCAAGGATCCGGGGTTTTCCATTGCGGCGTTCAAGGGCCAGAAAATCACCCTGCGCGACTGGAACCTGCAATTGCGGCAGCCGGTATTGCTGGCAGATGGCAAAAACGTGGTGTCTGTCTCACCGCAGAGCGGGTTTCTGCACCAGTTTTCCGAGCTTGATACACTGGGCTATGACAAGCCGGAGACAAGCTGCAAGCTCAACCAGTGACATTGTATCGGGGTATAAGCATGAAAAAAACTGTTCTCAGACTGCTGGCCACAAGTTGCCTGATCTGCCTGACAGCGGCACCTGCTGCAGCGTTCACAGCCTATGTATCGAACGAGAAGGGCAATTCGATCAGCGTTATCGACACCGACACGATGGAAGTGGTCAAGACTATCAAGACCGGCAACCGGCCGCGTGGCATCACGATGTCACATGACGGCAAGTTCATTTACGTGTGTGTCAGTGACGACGATACCATTGAGGTCATTGATGCCAAGACCCATCAAATAATAGGTAAGCTGCCCTCGGGGCCTGATCCTGAACTGTTCGTTCTGTCGCCTGACGGCAAGCGGCTTTATGTGGCCAATGAAGATGACAACCTGGTCACCGTCATCAATCTTGAGGACAATTCCGTCGTTAATGAAATTCCGGTTGGTGTTGAGCCTGAGGGCATGGGTGTCTCGCCGGACGGCAAGTCAGTGGTCAATACGTCGGAGACCACCAATATGGCACATTTTATTGACACCGACAGTTTCGAAATCACCCACAATGTACTGGTTGATGCGCGGCCGCGGTTTGCCGAATTCAAGTCTGACGGATCAGAAGTATGGGTCTCATCGGAGATCGGCGGCACTGTCAGCGTAATCGACAATGCCTCGCGCGAGATCAAGCACAAGATATCGTTTGCAATACAAGGTGTGGTGGCAGAAGCCATCCAGCCGGTCGGCGTTCGCATTACACGGGACGGCAAGAAGGCGTTTGTGTCGCTTGGACCATCCAATCGGGTGGCAATGATAAATGCCGAGACGTACGAAGTTGAGAAGTACATTCTGGTTGGCCAAAGAGTGTGGCAACTCGCGTTCACGCCGGACGAAAAATACGTCATCTCAACCAACGGAAACTCGAACGACGTTACCTTTATCGAAGTGGCAAGCGGCAAGGCTGTCAAATCAGTCGCCGTGGGTCAGCTTCCGTGGGGCGTTGTTGTGTCACCTAACTGAATCTGAACAGAAACCGGAGTGATTGTCTCATGAAACTTGTCAAACTGCTCGTCCTGTCCATGCTGCTCGCTGTCCCGGCCTACGCAGATGATGATGATGCAAAACGCACACGATCCAGTCAGACCGTTCCTGAACTGAAACTGGGCAAGGACGGTGATCAATTTGCCGTCAATACGACAGACTTCAAGCTGATATCGGGGCAGGGCTATCGCTGGAAGATCAGCGCAGCGGGCGAACTGGAATACAAGTTCAAAACCGATCTGTGGCGTGATGTGTGGGTCAACCAGATCGTGATTTCCGACCTCGAAGTGCACATGGCAGGTGCTCCCGCCTGGCTCGAGTTCGACGATGAAGGAACCATACAGGTGCAGTTTTCAACGGTACGGCCGGGTACCTATAAATGGTGGGTAGAAGGGCTTGAAGATCGTGGCATGAAAGGTAACATCATCGTAAAGTAACCTGCGCCCGGCGCGCCATTGTTGCACGGCAACCCGATTGGATTTTCATCTGTGATGACCAATGCACTTTCCATCAGGGATGTCTCGCACTCTTTCGGCGCGAGGAAAGCGCTGGTCGACGTCAATCTTGATGTGGCCTCTGGGCAGTTTTGCGCCTTGCTCGGCCTGAACGGGGCCGGCAAGACCACACTGTTTTCGCTGATCACCCGGCTTTACGATAATGTCAGCGGCTCCATAGAAGTTCTGGGACACGATGTGCGCCGACAACCTGTCAAGGCATTGCAGCACCTTGGCGTGGTGTTTCAAAACCGTACCGTGGACAGCGACCTGAGTGTTCTGCAGAACCTCACTTATCATGCAGCCCTGCATGGCATGTCTGCCGCGCAGGGGCGTGAACGCAGCATGTCCGAGCTTGACCGCATCGGACTTGCTGACCGGGCACACGACAAGATCAGAAGTCTTTCAGGTGGCCAGGCCCGCCGGGTCGAGATTGCCCGGGCGCTGGTTCACCGGCCGGCCCTTCTGCTGCTTGACGAACCGACCATCGGGCTGGATGTGGGATCGCGACAGGACATTCAGGATCACGTCCGGCGCCTGATGCGCGAAGACGGTCTCGGTGTGTTGTGGGCCACCCACCTGATGGATGAGGTTCAAGATGCCGATCAGGCAGTGGTTCTGCACCAGGGCAAGGTGTTGGCATCCGGTACTGTCACCAACATCATCGAGCAGGCAGGCGCACTGTCAATAAAAGATGCCTTCACAGATATCACCGGACACAAGGTGACGGAGGAAGTTGCATGACCGACAAGGCATCACCCCATGTCACGCGCGTGCTGGGACCGGTTGAATACTACCGGTGCATGGCGGGAATTGTGTGGCGGGAAGCATTGCGGTTCGTGCAGCAGCGCGGCCGCTTCATTGCCGCCCTGGTTCGCCCGCTGGTCTGGTTGTTCATCTTCGCCGCCGGGTTTCGCTCGGTACTGGGTGTATCCATCATTCCACCGTACTCTACCTATGTGCTGTATGAAGTCTACATAACCCCGGGCCTGATCGGCATGATCCAGTTGTTCAATGGCATGCAGTCTTCTCTCTCAATGGTGTATGATCGTGAAGTTGGAACCATGCGGTCACTTCTCGTCAGTCCGTTTCCGCGCTGGTTCCTGCTGACGTCCAAACTTGCCGGGGGCGTGACGGTTTCCATTCTGCAGGTTTATGTGTTCCTGCTGATTGCCTGGTTCTGGGAAGTCGAACCGCCAATTGCCGGCTATTTTGCCCTGTTGCCGGCTTTGGTGCTGTCCGGCCTGATGCTGGGCAGTCTTGGTTTGATGTTGTCGTCGGTGATCAAGCAACTGGAGAATTTCGCCGGGGTGATGAACTTTGTTATTTTCCCGATGTTCTTTCTGTCCTCGGCACTGTATCCGCTTTGGCGCATGAAGGAAGCAAGCCCGCTGCTGTACCAGATCTGCCAGTTTAATCCGTTTACCTATGCCGTAGAACTGATCCGGTTTGCGATGTACCTGAAGGTTGACTGGTTTTCGCTGGTGACAGTGGCAACCTGCACGCTGGTGTTTCTGTCGCTGGCCGTATTCGCCTATAATCCGTCAAAGGGCCTGATCGCGCGACGCGGCGGGCCCGGTGGAGCATCATAATGAAATTTCGTGGATTGAATCTTGTTTTTGGTATTCTTGCTGCATCGGCGCTGTCGGTACCGGCGCAGGCCTACGAGCCCAAAAAGGACTGGCCATGCGTCCAGGTCAAAGTGCCGGAACTGAGCCCTGCCATGATGTGGGCGGGCCCGGAACTGACCGGACCGGCGGCGGAGTGGCGCAAGAGCCCGAACGCGGGTGCCACGGCAAAGAAACTCGTCGTCAGGCGTTATGATGAAGCTCAGGTGGCAGCGTTCATCGCAGCCTTTGCAAAGCAACTCAGCCGCGACCAACGGCCAGTCGAGATGGCCCGTCTGTTTGCGGCATCATTTGATCTCGTTGCGGGCGAGCGGCGCGATATCATTGCCGGCATTGAACGGTTTACAAAACGCCAGCGAGAACTGGCTGACAATGTCCGCAAGACACGTGCGGAGCTTGAGGCTTCATTGAAAAACCAGGATCCGTCAGATCAGCAACTGATCGAACGGCGTGAAATAGAAGAGCGCCTCAACTGGCAAACGCGCATTTTTGATGATCGCGAAAAATCAACCAGATTTGTATGCGAAGTGCCGACCTTGCTGGAGAAGAGGCTGTTCCATATTGCCCGCGAAATAGCCAACAACATCGATGGCTGAACAGCAGTTCTTGCCGCGAAGCAGGTGATCCTATTTCACAGGGAATTTTGGCAATACGGTTTCCGTCGGATAATCCTGCAACGTCCAGCCGTCGGTTCCGTCAGGATACCAGGTCACATCCTTATAGCCATATTCCACGGCCCGCTTGGCGGCATTCCACGACATCCAGCAATCCAGCAGGCAGTAAAACAGAACCGGTTTCGACTTGTTGCCACCGGTCAATGTCTCAAGTTCACCGGAAAAGAATTCATGCATGGTCTCATGCAGCTTGCCGAAACCGACATTTGGCAACCATGCTGCCCCCTTGATCGTGATGCGCGGCTTGTCGCGCCAGATCACGTTCTTGGGTAATTTGTCCGGTTTTGGCGCTTGCGGCAGCACATCCACAAATACGGTATTGCCCGCTTTCCAGATGTCATGCGCCTGTTCCGACGTGACCACTTTGGCGCCCTTGAGGGTGTCTGGTACCGGTGCCCTGAAATGGCTCATCCTGTAGTCATAAGGTTCAGCAACGTCTTCGGCACGCAGCATGCCGGACGGCAATGCAATGAAGGTGATTGCCAGCAGCAATCTGTTAATGCCGCGATGCGCCTGCTTGTGGGGCGGCGGCATCATGGTTTTATCAACTGGTCTTTCTCATTGACTATCGGCACCCCGGCATCCAGCAGAATCTTGTTGATCTCGGCCTGGTGGTTCTCGATGAAGTCATTGAGCTGGTGTTTCCATTCAGGTTCGTTTGGACGCAATCCCATGGTAATGCGATAGGACATGCGCGGCCCCTTGGTTTCCTTGTTCAACGGCCTGACAGCCAGATCAGGGGCCATCTGTTTGATCAGCGGCCCGGCAATCGGACCCCAGAGAATGCCCATCGGCACATCACCGGATGCAACCTGGCTGATCATCTTTTCAGCGGGAGCTTCGTGGCGCCGGTCGACCGTGAGCGGAAACGGGACGGCGTTTCCAATCAGTCCGTTCATAGCCATGATCGTTGCCGGTGGCGTTCCTGCCACTACCGCAATGCGTTTGTTTGCCAGGGCAGGGTCGTCAAGCGATTCCACCTTGTCCAGCCCGTTGCCCTTCTTGTGAAACATCACATAGATCGAGCGATAATAATGATTGGTGTTTTGCACCAGCTCATGGCCTTGTGCAAAACCGATAATCAGGTCGCATCTCTTCACATTGAGTGTCTGGCGCACAAAGCCCGTGGCCTGCGGGAACCAGGTATAGGTAACCGGGATATTGAAAGTCTTGCCGATCAGATCCGCGATTTTGTTCTCGAACCCCTGGCGCTTCTCGTTCGACATTGGCGAGTTGGCGGGATCGGCACATACCCGCAGTGATGATCTGTTGACCAGGTCCGTTGTCTGGGCGGACACCGGCATCAGCAAACCGGCATAGACAACAAGCCCGACCGATGCAGCCGCAGCAAGTAACCCGAGCCGGCCCGATGGTTTAGTGGCACGCACTTTCGGTTTCCTTTGCACCTTCCGGTTTAGCATCCCGTTTGCGCGGGCGGCCACGGTCAATTGCACCATCGGCACGGGCCAGCAGGTAGGCGAAGATATCTTCGCCGTAGCACGACACGTTCTTGTTGTCGCCAAAGGCCGGCATAATGCTGGTTGAGCCGTCGGCGAGCTTGCGCTCGCGACCGCTCATCACGACCTCTGCAAAATCGTAATAGTCGAGGTTCTTGATTGAATCGATGAGGGCAGGTGCATAAGTGCTGCCCAGGCCATCGGGGCCGTGGCACACATGGCACTCGGAATGATAGCGGCGGAACCCATTGTAGGTATACCAGTCAACTGCGCCGTCTTCCTTCACATTGTAGGTGATGGTGTCGTCAGGGGTCAGCCATTTGCCGTCCTCTTCACGCTTTTCACCGGCTGCCAGCGCGGACAGCGAAAAAACGGAAATTGACAAACCAACAGTTGCCGACAGTACAAACAATCCGGGTCGCATTTATGCATCCTCATTTAATAATCGAACAATTCCTGGAGCGGACTAGCGGTCCCTTCCAACTGGATCGGGAATGTTATCGTGGCAGTGTTCAGACGCAAGACCGCAGATACTTCTACCAGTCCAGTTTAAAGAACCCGGCGGCGGAACCAACCGCACGCCGGGCGCTTTTGTTGTTGTGTTGAACTTTTGCCTTACGGCAGTTCAAACACTGTCAGCTGACCACCCAGGCGGGTGTAGTTTTTCAGCCCGGCATAACCGCCCACTGCGCCAAGACCGGCTTGTGGATCGGTCAGGCCCGCTGCCAGGCCGATGCCTGCCCAGCCGCCGATGCCTGACAGCACGCCGATATACTGCTTGCCTTCGCGCTCATAGGTCATCACGTTGCCGATGATACCAGACGGGGTCTTGAACTTGTAAAGCTCATCTCCCGTGTTGGCATCAACAGCCTTCAGATAACCTTCCAGCGTACCGTAGAACACGATATCGCCAGCGGTCGCCAGTGCACCTGACCACACCGAGAACTGCTCAGGTATGGACCATTTGATCTTGCCTTCGCCGGCATCCCAGGCAATGAAGTTGCCCATGCCGCCGTGGCTGTCCGGAGCCGGATACATCGACAAGGTGGCGCCCACATAGGGTTGGCCTGCCGTGTAGCTGACGCGGAACGGTTCATAGTCCATGCACACGTGGTTTGTCGGCACGAAGAAGGTCTGCGACTTTGGCGAGAACGACGCAGGTTGCTGATCCTTCGAACCAAGCGCTGCAGGGCAGATGCCGGTGGAGTTCACGTCTTCGCCATTCTGCTCGGTGGAGTACTTGGCCACCACTTGCGGGCGTCCGGTCTTCAGATCAACATGGGTTGCCCAGTTGACTTTCGGATCGAACTTTTCAGCTACCAGCAATTCGCCGGTCACACGGTCCATTGTGTAGCCAAACCCGTTACGGTCAAAGTGTACGAGGGCCTTGCGGTCTTCGCCTTTCACCTTGATGTCGGCGAGGATCATCTCGTTGATACCGTCATAATCCCACTCGTCGTGCGGGGTCATCTGGTACAGCCACTTGGCTTCGCCTGTATCCACGTCACGGGCAAAGACGGTCATTGACCAGCGATTGTCGCCGGGACGCTGTTTCGGATTCCAGGTCGACGGGTTGCCGGAACCGTAATACATCAGGTTGGTTTCGGGATCGTAAGAGAACCAGCCCCATGTCGTTCCGCCGCCGATTTTCCACTGATCACCTTCCCAGGTGTTGGTGCCGGAATCCTTGCCGACAGGCTGGCCGAGATGGGTGGTTTTTTCCGGGTTGATCAGGGTGTCGCTGTCAGGTCCCATGGAATAGCCACGCCATGCAACTGACCCGTCGGCCATGTTGTAAGCGGTTACATGACCGCGAACACCAAACTCACCGCCGGAAATACCGACAATAACCTTGTCCTTGACCGGCAACACCGTTGCGGTGTTGGTTTCACCTTTCGAGGGATCGCCGTTCTTCACCGACCATTTGACTTCACCTGTGGCTGCGTCGAGTGCCACAACGGTTGTGTCGGCCTGGTGCAGGAAAATCATGCCGTTGGCCGCGGCCACGCCACGATACACCGTGTCACAGCACATCACCGGGATCACATTGGGATCCTGCTTCGGCTCATAAATCCACTTGATGGCGCCGTCATTGGCAAGATCAAGCGCATATACATTGTTGGGGAACGGTGTATGGACATACATCATGTCCCCGATCACAAGCGGTGAACCTTCATGGCCACGCAGGACACCGGTTGAGAATGTCCAGGCGACCTTCAGGTCCTTGACGTTGTCCTTGTTGATCTGGTCGAGCTTTGAGTATCTCTGGTTGGCATAGTCTCCAGTCTGGATAGCCCAGTTGGATGCGTTGTCGATGTCTTTGATCAGGCCATCGTTTGCCTGCGCGGTTCCGCCGGCCAACAGGGCCGTCAGAGCGACAGTTGTTACTAGAAGTGATTTCCGCATTACTCGATTTCCTCCGCTTATATTGTTGGACCATAGCGTCAACGCGACGCTGGTCGTTTTCAACGTACCGGTACCAGGAGCCAAAGCGGATCGCCCATCTCGCTAAATCCCAACCACAACTTTCATGGCAGGTGCTCTTGGACTCAGAAACAACAGTAACGCCGCCGATCTGGAGACGGGCAATGCAATCCCTGAGTGCAAAGTATGTTTTTTCACAAGCGCCCGCGCAACTGATTTTTACAGATTTCAATTCCATGATGCAGGATAGCTGGATCGTCATGACAATATTCAGACACATTTTGCACCGCAATATGTTGTTCGCAAATGCAAAACTCGAGATTCCCGGAATTGATTATAAATGATTGTTTGTTGTGTACTCTATGTGGGGAAATTGCATAATCAGATTAGAAATTGAATACGTTTGTAGTATCTGAATACTACACTGTAGCATTCACGTACTACATGAATTGAAATGGCGAATATTACGTTAGGGCAGAAACTGAAAATGCGTGTCGCCGGAACGTCTGAAACCCCACCTTGCGGAACGTTCATGTTGCGGTTTGCAAGGCTTGTTTACGTCTGTTTTTTGAGCGCACTTGCTGTGCTTGTGCCGATGATGGGCTCTGCGAAGGCGGACACTTCAACGGTTCCCGCAGAAGTAACGGAAATTGCCCCTGGTGTGTTCGTGCATACCGGCGCACATGAATTGTTCACCCCGGATAATACCGGTGATATTTCCAATACGGGTTTTATTATTGGCAGTGAAGCAGTTGCGGTTGTGGACACCGGCGGCAGCAGGGCGGTTGGCCTGGCCCTGAAAGCCGCCATTCGCGCCCGCACCAGTCTACCCATCAGGTACGTCATCAACACCCACATGCATCCTGATCACGTGTTTGGTAATTCTGCTTTTGTCAGTGAGAAGCCTGAATTTATCGGCCACTACAAACTTTCAAGTGCACTTGCAGCCCGCAAGGAACAATACCTGCAGGCCAACATGCCACTGCTTGGCGACGCTTTTGAAGGCGTTGAGATTATCCCGCCGGCACGAGGCATTAAAGGTGTGGAAATATTGCAGCTTGGAGACCGCAGGGTGCGCCTGGAAGCCCATGCAACCGCCCATACGGACAATGATCTGACCGTACTGGATGAACAGACGGCAACCATGTTCATGGGTGATCTTTTGTTTTCCGGGCATGTACCGGTGATCGATGGCAGCATAAGGGGATGGCTGGCCCTGATGGACGGGCTGACTGCGGAAAACATCGTCCGTGTTGTACCCGGTCATGGACCGGCAGCAATGCAGTGGCCGGACGCTCTGGTCGAGCAAAAACGATATCTGAACGGCCTCGTCACCCAGATCCGGGACTATATTGAACGCGGCGTACCGCTGTCTCAGGCAGCCCGCGAGATCGGTCTCGATGAAAAGCAGGCCTGGCTGCTGTTTGACGATTTCAATGCCAGAAACGTTTCTGCAGCATTTGCGGAACTTGAGTGGGAATAACTAATTTTTCCTTATATTTCAAACAGATCAAATAATTAGAGAAAAATAAGATTTTGAGTTTGGTTTGATCTTGGTTAGGTTTGTTCGAGCTGGCCCGTTGAATGGAGCCAGAAATCAATTTTGGAGGTCTTCATCATGAAGAAAGTTTGGGCAAAGCCAGCCATGTGTCAGGTAGAAGCCGGGTTTGAAATTTCCCGTTACCTGCCCGCATCGGTCAGCAAGTAATTCCAGCGGAGCCGCCCATGCCGTATTCGGCCTGGGTGGTTTTGGCTGACATTATCAAGCGCGCGCGTCCGTTTGCCGGATCGCGCGTTTGTTTTGGCAGGTAGTCGTGAAGCTAAAGATTATTGGGTCTGCCGCAGGTGGCGGCTTCCCGCAGTGGAACTGCAATTACAGATTAAGCCGTGAAGTCAGGTCGGGACAGACCGGACTGACGCCGCGATCACAATCCAGCATTGGTGCATCTGCAGATGGCGCCAACTGGGTGTTGTTCAATGCCTCTCCCGACATCAGGGAACAGATATCCAACACGCCGGAACTGCAGCCTGATGCCAATGGGCCGTTACGCAACTCTCCCATAAAAGCAGTGGTGCTGACCAACGCCGATGTAGATCATATAGCCGGACTGCTGACACTGCGTGAAAAGGAAGCCTTCAATCTCTATGCGTCATCCAGAATTCTGGAAACGCTGGCCAGTAATCCGATTTTTCGGGTTCTCGATGAAACGCTGGTGAAGCGCATCGAATTGCCATTGGGCGGTACAACGCAGCTTGAAGGTCCCGATGGTCCGCTCGGCATCGAAATTGAAACCTATGCTGTTCCCGGCAAGATTGCACTGTTCCTGGAAGACAGTTCTGATCCGGTGAATTTTGGCTCTGACGATGGCGACACAATCGGTGTCCGCATCGCTGCGCCGGGCGCGCCTGCCAGCAAAGCCGTTCATTACATTCCCGGCTGCGCCCGCGTCACCGATGAATTGCGCCATCGCGTATCCGGTGCGGGATGCCTGCTGTTTGACGGTACTGTTTTTACCGATACGGAAATGCCGGATGCAGGTGTCGGGGCCAAGACAGGTGCCCGCATGGGCCACATCGCCATGTCGGGGGATGACGGCTCACTGGCGTCGCTCAAGGATACCGACATTGCCCGGCGTGTATTCGTGCACATCAACAACACCAATCCAGTACTTGATCCGGCCTCACCAGAGCGAAAAATCGTTACGCGAAGCGGGATGGGAAGTCGGCCATGACGGGCAGGAGGTGGAATTGTGAGTGAAGATTGGGCCATCACGGGAGCGGCAGTCTCCAGTGAACGTCTGGAAGAAATACTGCGTGATGTTGGCGATGCGCGATATCACATAAATCACCCGTTCCACAAAATGATGACCGCCGGCACACTGACAAAGGGGCAGATGCAGGCCTGGGCGCTTAACAGGTATTGTTATCAGGCGGCCATCCCGAAGAAAGATGCCATCATACTGTCTCGTGCGGAAAATTCGGAGTTTCGCATTGAATGGCGCGAACGGATCATTGATCACGATGGAACCGACGACAAGATTGGCGGCATCAAACGCTGGATCGCGCTGGCCACCGGACTTGGTCTGGATGAAGCCCTGGTGATGTCTGAGGCACAGGCGCTTCCTGCGACCCGGTTTGCGGTCAACCAGTATCTGACCCTGGTATCGCAACGCAGTTTTCTTGAAGCGGTTGCCTCGTCGCTGACCGAACTGTTTTCGCCGAAGGTCATTGGCGAACGGGTACCGGCCATGCTGGCAAATTATGATTACATTACCGAAGACACGCTGGCCTATTTCAAACCGCGGTTGCATCAGGCGCCTCGTGATGCCGAAGTTGCATTGAGTTATGTGCAACGCCACGCCGACACGGCGGAAAAACAGCAGGCCTGCGTCAATGCACTGATCACCAAGTGTGATATCCTGTGGGCCATGCTGGATGCCTTGCAATTTGCATATGTCGAGCCGGGCGGGAATATTGCACCCGGTGCATTTATCCCGGAGGTCAACTGATCCCATCATGGCCGCAGCCACACGTCATCGTACCATGATCACAAGTGAAAGCCGTCCAGGCTTGCCGTCGTTCGTGCGGTTACAGTTTGAACCGGTACGGGACGCATGGGCGTTGCTGTCGCCGGAGAAAGTCATGTGGCCCGATGAGGTCAGTCACGATATTCTCAAAAGATGCAACGGTAAGGCTACGGTGGCTGAGATCATCTCGTCTCTGGCGGCTGAATATGATGCACCTGAAGATGTGGTTCGAGACGATGTATGCGGGTTCCTGCAAACATGGGCTGACAGGAGGCTGGTAGTTGCATGAGCGCTCCTGGACCACCCATCGGCATGCTGGCGGAACTGACCCATCGCTGCCCGTTGCAATGCCCGTACTGCTCCAACCCGGCCAAGCTTTTAAAAGCCAATACGCGAACTTGAAACTGCCGACTGGACCAGGGTGTTCAATGAAGGCGCCGACCTTGGAATTCTGCAGGTGCATCTGTCCGGTGGCGAGCCGACCCTGCGCACCGACCTTGAAGAGATTGTCTCGGCGCTGTCGTCGCGCGGGGTTTATTCAAACCTGATCACAGCAGGAGTAAACATAAAGCCTGAGCGAATTGCCGCTTTGAAAGACGCAGGCCTTGATCACGTGCAACTGTCTGTCCAGGGCGCGACATCCCAGATCACTGAGAAGATCGGTAACATGAAAGGTGCGCACGAAAAGAAGCTGGCGACAGCGCGAGCTGTCCGTGCCGCAAAACTGCCGCTGACCCTGAATGCGCCGATCCACCGGCACAATATTCACCAGGTGCAGGATTTCATTGACCTTGCCCTTGAACTGGACGCAGACCGGCTGGAGATCGCCAACGTCCAGTATTACGGCTGGGCCTTGATCAACCGCACGCAGTTGATGCCTGCCTGGGATGACGTCATGGGGCAAGTTGACATTGTCGAGGAAGCCCGCGAGCGCCTGCGCGGTGTTCTGCTGATCGATTTTGTGACCCCGGACTATTATGCGGATTTTCCCAAACCCTGCATGGGCGGCTGGGCTCAGGATGCCTTCATGATAACCCCGGACGGTACGGCGCATGCCGTGCCATGCGGCACACACAATTCCGCACTTGACGTTTGACAATGTGAAGCAAAAATCGCTGGCAGATATCTGGGACAGTTCGCCGGCTTTCGAAGCCTATCGCGGTACCGACTGGATGCAGGAGCCGTGCAGATCCTGTGAGCGGCGCGAGGCAGACTTTGGCGGATGCCGGTGCCAGGCCCTGGCCATTGCAGGTGATGCGGCGGCCACGGATCCGGCCTGCTCGCTGTCACCGCTACACGCCACCATGCTGAAAATTGCCGGGCAGGCGCAAGCGGCCGGTGAAACAGCCGATGATTTCACTTTCCGGAGAATTGGCACGCAATAGCATGTCTCGCAAAGTGAGCGTCCGATTACGATAGGAATTTTGGTTAAATCCCAAATAACTGATCGCTTTCAGAGTGATCGAGCAACTTTATGGGTTCACTTGAACCCATGTTGCTCTAGCGATTAACTGCCCGGATTTATCTGCAAAGAATGTCTGAACACGGTCTCGTCGGTGTCCTGGGCTTCAACATGCATTTTTTTCGCGCCGTTTGGCACATAGTCAAAGGCGAAACTTGGATTTTCCGCCAGTGAAATGCCGGCTTCAGATGGTCATCAGTTTCTCGTCGCCCTGATCGATTGCAAGCTTTTCCACATACCGTGGCAGAATATACCGCAAGGTGATCTGATCGAGTTGCAGCCCGGTCAGGTTGGGATGAGGAAATATCCAGTTTTGTGCGCATGACCGGCTTGGCAATGGTCGAGACGTTCAAGGGCGTCACGATCTGCGTCAGCCGCATGTTGCCCATGGTTTTTGCAGCAACATCCAGTGTTGTGGTTGGCGGTGCGGCACAGGCTCCAAGACCGGACGTCTTGACCATCGCCTCGCTCATGAACAACTGGCCGTTCTCGGCTTCCACGATTGCGCGAACCGGTGACGGCCCGTTAAATCGCATGCTGGCCGATACCCACATGCTGGACCGTTTCTGCTCAGGCCTCACGGTCAGGGAAACCGGCATCGGGTTTTCATCAATGATGATTGTTACCGATTTCACCTTTGCACCATTGGGAAGCGATGCCTGCACCGATATCGGCACCTGGCGGTCATCTGTCGCCCGGTACGGCACTTCCAGCTTCACTACAGAATCGTTCTGAGTGATCAACCGCTGGCCAAACACACTTGGTTTCAATTCCGCCCAGGTGAGTTCGACCGGCAACGCTGCGCTGGAAGACATTGACAATCCGGCACATATTGCACCGACAGCCAGTCCCAAGTGAAAGAAAGGTTTTTTGCCCACAATCATGTCCCCGTTGACGGCTGTGGCCTGCATATGCTGCAAAGCCCATATAAATGTCTTATGCCGAGTCCCTGTTTCACGAGACATTATCAGCTAGGCGCGGACAACGTCAACTTTGTGCACTCATATGAATTCCATGTTGCTTGAAGGCCGGATACTCAATGGCGGCTGGTCCTGATCCACCAACATGCCAACAAACAGGAATGACCAATGCTGCTTGTCGAAGCGACGTGGAAAGAAGTTGAAAGCTATCTGGCCGGCTCCCGGGCGATCATCATGCCCATCGGGTCGGTTGAACAGCACGGTCCCATGGGGCTGATGGGGACCGATGCCATGTGCGCGGAAGTCATTGCCGGGCGCGCAGGAGAACTGGCAGGTGTCCTTGTCGGTCCCACCCTGGCACTGGGTATGGCCCAATCGCATCTTGCATTCCCCGGCACCATTTCATTGAAACCATCAACCCTTATGGCGGTTGTTCAGGATGTGGTGTCTTCGCTGTCGAACTCAGGCTTTCAGCAAATCGTTTTTCTGAATGGCCATGGCGGCAATATTGCAACCGTGATGACGGCATTTGGCGAAATTCATGCACACCGATCTTTGCAGCAGGATCCGGACAATCTGGAACTGGTGCTGAAAAGCTGGTTTGACCTGCCCGGCATCCGAAAACTGCTCGCCGACATGTATCCCTCGGGTCATGGCTCGCACGCCACGCCATCGGAAATCGCGATTACCCAACACGTATTTCCCCACACCACGAAGCACGTCGAGCTAAATCCACAAACGGCACCGGACGGTGGTTTCAGTGACGCGCATGATTTTCGCCGGCGATATCCGGATGGCCGCAAAGGCGCTGACTCCAGCCTTGCCAACCCGGAAGACGGTGCAAAACTTTTAGAGGCGGCAGCAAAGGCGCTTGTCCGGGAAATGAGCAAATACGGCAAGAGCTTGAGGTACCGGATTACTCTTTTGGTGGCAGCAAGCCTTGTGGTGCATCCAGAAACCGGATGACGTTCTGCTTCACGGGAACCTCGGACGATCCGCGGTACTTTGACCGTCTTGCCGGCCGGATCAATCTCAACAATCTGCGCTATGTTGCGGCGCAGTTTTCGTCCTGAACCAACGGCCTGCTGGTGCAGTTTGGAGGAATACGGCAACTCATAGGCCCGCGGTCTCTGCAGTTCTGTTCCCGTGTCCAGATCCCGTGCCCACAGGTAAATGTTATCGGGCTCGGAAATTTCAATTGCCAGCAGATAGAGCCGGGATGGCAGCTTGTCGGTTGTCAATGGCCAACCCTGCAAACCCGGCAGTGACTTGTAGGTCACAAGCATGAATACCGTGGCAAGCACGGTGACCATGATTTTGATCCAGTGACTCCAGCGCGAGTACAGATGAAGGCTGACAAGTATGACGCCGAGCATGACATAGGCTGCTGCGAGCCCGCCTGTACCTAGTTCGAACATTTGTCATCCTTCCAAACACATTGGTCACGAGGTGCCAGCACGAGGTGCTAGAATGTGACCAGTTTCTTCTCCAGCCGGTTTATCCGGCCGATCTTGCCGTCACGCAAAATGGTGAACCGAACCGCTGTTCGCTCCTCTCCCTTGCGTCTCATGTCGATGGTATCGTTGAAAAATATCTTGTAGACCGGATTGACCTTGGCGACCCTGACGGTAACCGGCACCGTGGTCTGTTGAACACTTTCGTAATAATGCAGATTGACCGTGTACTCGCCCGGCACCGTGCCGCGAACCGCCGCGACCTCCTGGTTCAACACATTCTCTATGACCTTGCCCTCGACTTCGATCTTGTCATTCAGCATTCCGCGATCGTCCCGGTCGAGATGAACCAGGCCGGCAGAGCGGTTGCGAAACCAGGTCACGTTGCCTTGCGGATCTTCAATCCAGGTGTCGATGTCTTCCTGGCTGCCGTCCGGCCAGGTGACGGTAACCAGATATTGCGCATCGAGGACCACCTTGCCGGTGTCCTTGGCCGGACTGATGAAAATGACCGCAATGAAGAACAGGAACACAAAGCCGATAAGTGTATTGAACAGCAGGTCGGTAAAAGCATCGGCCGGTTGGCGGCCGTACCCTGAAGATGACGATCCCTTCAGTTGAATTGTCATGGCGCACTTGCCCGGTCGCGAATGTGAACCAGTTTTCCGATCAGCTCTTCGGTGCCACGGGCAAGCACCATGTATTGCGCACCCAGCACCATTGCAGTCACCAGGCCTGCAAGTGTGGTGTAAAGGGCGGTCCCCATGCCACCGCTCATTGAAATGAGCAGCGTCTGAATGTTTTCAGGTGTTGGCGCCGGGCCTGAAGACAGTGCTCCAAGTATCAGTATGAAACCAACGATTGTGCCGATCAGTCCGAGCCGGATCAGGATGTCGACAAGATACCAGCCGATCTCAACTGCGGCCCGCAATCGATCTGCATATATTTCGAATACCAGGCCACCGTCCTGATTGTCCGAGGTTGACAGTTTGCGTGCCTCAACAACCTGCGACACGTAACCGGACACAAATTGCTCCGGCGTCTGAAACGGTGACATTTCCTCATTGTCGTGATCGGCTGTGACCTTTTGCTTTCCGCTTAGCCAGGCATAGGCTGCATCGATTTGCCTTGTGATACGCAAAATGTGCCAGACCGCATGAAATGTTGCGCCCAGGAACAGCCCCGCTATCAGGATGGAGAGCCGGCTTTGATCGGCGTCAACGACGCGGGCGAAGTAGCCCAGATCGTATGCCACGTAAGAGGCGAAAACCGCGATGCCTGCCAGCAACACCCAGATCTGCAGGAAAATGTAACTTCTGTTGTACTCTGTCATGGTCTATTTGAAGCCCTCGGGACGAAGCGATTCAACTGTGCTGTACTTGCGCTTTGCCACCTGCATTTGCGATGGCGTTTGTTCCAGACTTCCTGCGATCCATGCCAAATAGGGTTCGGCAATCTCCTTGCCGTTGGAGCGGGCATGGCGCAGCCATGCAAAACCGCGCGAAAGGTCGCGCGGCAGCCCGCGACCATAACGATACATCAAGGACACATTTATCTGGGCATCCGGCCAGTCCGCCAATGCAGCGCGCAGATACCATTCACTTGCCTTTTTCAGGTCGACAGGCGTTCCCATCCCCAGATAGTAAAGATTACCAAGCTGGTTTTGCGACCACGGATCACCGGTTTTGGCTTTTTCATTCAGGCGTCCAAAGGCAACTGCATAACTGCCGTTGCGCAGGTCGTCTGCAATTGTGGTTTCCGGTTTGGCGATTTGCCAGATCAGCGCAACAACAATGGCAGCGACCATTGCGACCAGTGCAATTCGGCGCGAGCCGGCAGGTATACTGGCAGCGTTCCTGGCGGCCTCAATTGCCCGCTTCATGTGTGGCCTCCATCAGACGCGACATACAAAACCGATTATGCGATGGTTTTTCGCAAAGTGGCAACAACCACCCTACTGTAAATCCTGCATCACGGGATGGCTTTGATTGCCCTATTCTGGTCATATCAGGTGTAAATGATATGAGCGTTGTTTACCTAACGTGAGACGCCGTCATGAAACGCCTTGTGCTGACTTTTGCATTGCTGGCCGGTTTGCCTGGATTGTCCCTTGCGCAGAGCCCGCTGCAGCATGTGGATTTGACCTCGCCGGACATGACGCAGGCTGAAATGACGCGCGAAGAGGTTATTGCCGCACTGGCGGCGGCAACCACCGATCGGCCTGCCGACTTCACAAGCCGGAAACTTTCAGGCCTTGACCTGTCGGGGCTTGATTTCAAGCGGGCGGTACTGCGTTCAGCACGCCTCAACAAGACCAATCTGAGTGATGCAAACCTGGCTGGTGCAGTCCTGGATCAGGCCTGGATGCTGGAAGCCAATCTGACCAACGCCAATCTTAAAGGTGCCAATCTGTTCCAGGCGCAATTGTTGAAAGCGACACTTGATGGCGCGGACCTGTCAGGTGCGCTGATTGCCAGTGACCTGACCGGGGCCAGCCTGAAGAATGCAAAATTCGTCGGTGCAAACCTGAGTGCGGACATGCGCAATCAGTCGATGGGGCTGATGCGCGGAGTGTTGGTATCCGCCAATCTCGAAGGCGCCGATTTCACCAATGCCAACCTGTCCAGAACCAAGTTCGAGTTTGCGTCTATGAAGGGCGTTATTCTGGAAGGGGCCAACCTGATGCGCGCTGAGTTGGGTGGGGCGGATCTCACCGGGGCCCGTGTCAAGGGCGCAAACTTCACTGAAGCCGATGTGACGTCAGCGAAGCTGAAAGATCTCGTCGGTGTTGCGGACAGCAATCTGGAAGAAGCGGCAAGCAACCTCAACCTGGCATTCCGCAAATAGGTCGGGCGGGCTCTGTCAGGTTAGACTGTTATCGGCGATGGATGGCGTTCGTCGACCCCTCGCAAATCTCACAGCGGCGCTCCGCAATGAA
This sequence comes from uncultured Alphaproteobacteria bacterium, assembly GCA_963759095.1. Classification (GTDB taxonomy): domain Bacteria; phylum Pseudomonadota; class Alphaproteobacteria; order Rhizobiales; family Aestuariivirgaceae; genus Anderseniella. The sequence continues at coordinate 180,368 of CAVWYF010000016.1, forward strand.
AAATAATTTTCGCCTAAATGCGAAATTTCGGTCTATCGTAATGTGACTTGCCGAAGGCAAGTTCTGAGCCTCGACGGTTGAAGTGAGAAATTTAACAAGGAGGAAGACATGTCTCATAAGTATGCCGGAGGGTGCGACCATGTACACACCCACTCGGACCAAGATCCGATCGACAACCACACCTGCCACTGTTCGGTTTGCAAAAGTGTTACCGGTCAAGACACGACGCATGTGGTATTCTTCAAGCATGGCGATCTCAGCGTTGACGAATCCGACAGTTTGAATCGTCAGCCATTTAACGCGCAAAACCCGGATGGTCCGCTGGAGCTCTGCACATGCGCGACTTGTGGCACACCGATCATGCTGGATGATAAGGAAAGCCGCATACGAGCTATCGTGCCAAACCTCATGGGTTATCAGCCGGACAGCCTGCCGGCGACCTATCATGCCTTTTATGATCCAGCCACCGGCGCTCCGGCACCAAGTGATGGCCGCCCGGTATATGAGGGACTTCGCCCGGACTTTGTCTGGCCAAAGCCAAGCTGAAGACAAAACTCTGATTGCTACGTTTAGCGAGCTGCCCGGCACCCTTCAAAGGGTGTTGGGCAGGTATTGACAAGTTACTCGCTGGTTCGGTTTCACCAACGGCGTCAGTTTGTTCGAATGGCAAATATTTCCTATAAGTGACACCGATTTCCAGCGGAGATTATCCAGTACAAACGAATGGTGTAATGTAGGCAGGGCCGTGTTGGTAATTGTGACGATTGAGTTTGCTGCGCTCAGACGATGTTAAGTTGTCAATGCCCATGAACTATCTGATCTGGAACGATCGGATGTAGTTGACCAGTGCCTCTATCTTTTGGCGTGCAGCAACATTGTCTGCAACAGCCTCTTCACCGCCCGTCTGCGGGTCTTTCAACAGGCCAAACCGCTTGCCCCAGATCGGCATTTCCCGTGTTCCGTGTGGCGGCATGTTCTTGCGTCCGTCAATCACCTCAATCAGGAACCGTTCGGGGAAATAAATGTCACTGTAGCGATCTGCAAGATTGTTGAGCGGCGGCACTTTACTTTTCAGGGACCCGACCAACGGTCCCGCTACCATCGCCGGATGTGCCGTGGCATGGCGCGCAGCTTGACCGATGAGGCTTGCTGCGTCGAAGTTCCTGCTTGCTTTCGGCATTTGCAGCGGTGCCATTGGCTGCAAACCACGCGTCGAAGGTCTGCTTGCTTTCGGCAGTTGCAGGGGTGCCAGTGGCGGCAAACCAAAACATTGCAGCACCCAGAGCCAATGATTTGAACTTCAAACACATGATCTTAGCGTAACCAATTGATCTGCCTGTCACATTGACCTTGGTCAATCGCTGTACATAACACCCATCCAGAAACGGTTTACTTGTCCTTGAGGCTAAGAATAAAAGCTATGACGTTGTCTAGGTCTCGGGGTTCAATCATCAGGCCGGGCATTTTTGGATGAGATGACTGCAACCAGAAAGATAGTGATGTTCTCGAAACACCTGAGGTGTTTGCAACAATATAAAACGTTGGAGCACCGGAGGCGGTACTCATGGGGTTTCGCGAGGTGATGTCGTGGCATTTTGCGCAGTTTCCTCTGGCAAAGATGCAGGCCCGCATCTATATCGCCCAACCCCGCTGCGTGTGCTGTTGATGCAACAAATAGCAAACCGTGCATCAGCACCGCAGCGGCCAGTCCTGCCTTTAATGGATTGCCAAGGAGTGATGGTGAGACATACACACCGGTCAATCCTGTGAAAGCATCGCGGCGATCTCGTCCTTTAACAAAAGACGCTGTTTGCGAAGATCTGTAGAGCGCACATCACTTGATGGTTCCACACCAGTTTCGATTCTGTGAATTACTCACGGTTGATCAAATGGTACTCATTAAAAAGCCTGGCGAAATGCGCGTGTGACGTTTTTAAATCGTGAAGCCTATCGACCTTGTCAGGAAATTCTTCGGCAAGCTCATGTCGGACGTGAGACAATTTTGCTACCCTTCTTTTTGTTGCAATGATTGCAAGCACGTTAGCGTTGAGAGTTTCGTCTCCCCTTGACCTATGTCAAGAACCCGGCCCCATGTTTCATATCGCATCGCATTGAAAGACCTGAAACTCTCCACGCGCCATAAATTTGGCGGCAGGAATAACAACCGCTTCGCCATTTCTCATCGGCGTTGACAGGGCGTTCTGCGTCTATGTCTGGCAGGCAAGAAGTTTTTATCGCATGGATTTGTTTAGTCCCCGGATATCAACCAAGTGCCGGTTCCGCTACATTAACAATGAGGCGCAGGCATTCTGGTTCTTGCCTGGTTTTTTCGAAACGGGAAATGGCGATGGAACTTAAGTGGCTAGAGGATTTTCTTTCTCTCTGTGATACGCGAAATTTTCGCATCTCTTCACAACGACGATGCGTGTCTCAACCCGCATTCAGCCGACGTATTAAAACTCTTGAAAACTGGCTTGGAGCGGAGCTGATTGATCGGACTGTCCAGCCGGTGAAGTTAACCAACGCAGGAGAGGTGTTTAAGCCGGTGGCGCTGGAGATTGTTCTGTTGGCCTATCAATCACGTAACATATCAAACAGATCAGCGCAGATGGGGAAAATCCGTTTTTCGACAGTCAGTACCCTGGCGCAATTCTTTGTACCGGCCTGGTTGAAACAGCTTCAACCACTGGTTGAGTCAAAATCACTCAGTGTCAGAACAGATTTTAAAGGTGTTAGCGAATATCTGTCCGCCCTCGAAGATGGGCGCGTTGATTTTTTTATCTGTTATGAAGACCCTTCTAAAACGATCATAAATTTTGCCGAGAAATTTAGCTCTATTCGATTAGGGACGGAATCCCTGGTTCCCGTGGTCAGCCCCGATAATCACGGTAATCCGACTTACTGGCTCCCATCCTGCAAGCCCGGTAGCACGATCCCCTATTTGCATACCCATTCCAAGCCATACCTGTGGCCTATCAGGCAGCTCCTTGAAGATAGATTTGGCAAACTCAAGTTCGTACCGGTATATGAATCTACAATTGCCACTGCTATAAGGGCTATGGTCGTCGAGGGTTATGGCGTCGCCTGGATCCCGAGGTCGATCGTCGCTGACGATCTTGAAGCAGGACGCCTGATGCTTGCAGCTGAAGCGAGCGCAGAAATTCCGCTGGATATCAAAATATATCGATACGAGCCAAATGCCGAGCCCGGGACCGAAAAATTCTGGCAGGCTTTACTGCACAATGATGCGGGTTAATCAGCGTATCGTTAATCCGTATTAGCCACGAATAACACCTGAAAAAAACCGACCACAAACAACACCATCGAATGAGCTGTGATGCATTTTTTGCATAACTATCACTGTTATAGGCATTGGACAGCAAACGCTGATGCACCCTAATGTGGCATACGGGACAAGGTAAAATGGCCAGACCGGGGAAGTCGCCTGGCTCTGACGTGACTCATTTCTCCAGCTTTAACCCTATATAAAACACACAGATAACAAAACTATAAATTATCAAGAGGAGATCAATCAATGAAGTTCACAACCATACTAACATCGGCCACAGTAGCTGCTACCTTGCTGCTAGCCGGCACCACCACCGCTTCGGCGGATAGGTCCACCCTGGATATAGTAAAAGAACGCGGGCATTTGCGCTGCCAGGTCGGCCAGCCATCACACGGCTACTACAATATGGATGCCAACGGCAAATGGTACGGCCTTGATGTCCAGAATTGCCATGCTGTTGCGGCTGCCATATTTGGTGACCAGAATAAACTGGAAATACAATCGGTCAGTTCGCAGATGCGCTTTACCGCGTTGGCGAATGGTGAATCGGATATGTTATCCCGCACCGCAACCTGGACTATGTCTCGTGATACCCAGCTTGGCCTGGATTTTTTACAGCCGAATTTCTACGATGGCCAGGGCTTCACTGTTCGCAAGGACAGCGGCATCACCAGTGCGATGCAACTTAAAGGGGCCAAGGTATGTGTGCTCACCGGCACCACAACCGAGCTCAACCTGGCCGATTATAGCCGCGCCAATAATTTAAATATCAGCGCTGTTACATTTGAGGATTTCAACGTCCGTGACGACACTTACCTGAAGGGTGGCTGTGATTCGACGACTGGCGACAAGTCATCGATGGCCGGAAACCTGGCTGCATTCCCGGTCCCTGCCGATCATCTTATTCTGCCTGAAACGCTTTCCAAGGAACCTTTGGCACCGGCGGTGCGACAAGGCGATAGCCAATGGGCGGATATTGTTAGATGGACACAATTTGCCATGATCAACGCCGAAGAAATGGGCGTTACCAGTGCCAATGTTGACGATATGCGCGCCAATTCAAAGAATGCGGAGATTCGCCGCATGCTGGGTGTCGAGGGAAATCTTCATGAAGGTTTGGGGCTTACCAAAGATTGGGCCTACAACGTCATCAAGCAGGTCGGTAACTACGGTGAAAACTATGAAGCCTATATGGGTGGCGGTAAATTGGGCATCGGTATCCCGCGCGAAGGTTCAGCCAACGCACTGTGGACCAAAGGCGGCCTGATGTACTCTCCGCCGATGCGCTAGAGCACGGGTTCAAGTGATACCAATTGTCAGCACTTCGAAGCGATCAGGTCTATGTTCTGGTTGATTTACGAGAAATGATCCTGATCTAGTAATCAAACCAAGACCTTGACCGTTAATGTTGCAAACTGCTGGCGCCAAAACCTGGTTCCAAGATGGTCTGCGCAGTTTAGTTTGGCGCCAGTGGTTTTGCGCAGCACAGTAATTCATATCAGGGGGACATATTTTGATAGCTAGTGATGTTCAGAAGAAGACCGAACATATCAAACCAGAGGAGAAGTTTGACTTTTTCAATGATGAACGAGTTCGTTCGGTTTTTTATCAATTCCTGACGGCGGCGTCTGTCGGCGGGGCCGGCTGGTACCTTTTTACCACCACTGCGCATAACCTCGAAGTCCGCGGGATGGGTTCGGGTTTGAGCTTTTTGAGTGTGGAAGCAGGTTTCGACCCCGACTTTAAACTCGTCGCGTACGAGGCCGGGATCGGCACCTACGGGGATATCTTTATCATCGGTATTCTCAACACAGTTTACATCTCTTTTCTGTCCATCATCGCCACCACCATACTCGGATTCACCATTGGCGTTTTGCGGCTTTCCAGCAATTGGCTGGTCTCCAAGGTGGCGCTTACCTATGTGGAAATTTTTCGTAATACGCCGCTACTGATACAGGTAGTTTTCTGGTACATCGGGATTTTCTCGCTGTTGCCCAAGGTCAAGAAAAGCATTGACCTGTCCGCTGGCTCAGAAGTCGTGCTGCTGAATAATCGCGGGCTTTACATGCCATGGCCCGAGCCGGGTGATTTACTCTGGCTAACCGGGCTGGCCTGGTCGTCGCGATAATGCTGTGGTTTTTCTTAAGCGCTGGGCCCATAAACGCCAGGACGAAACCGGCAAGATTTTCCCGACCCTGACGTCATCCATCGGCCTGATTGTTCTGCTGCCGGCAGCCGCCTATTTGATGACAGGCTCACCGCTCGAATGGGATATCCCGAAACTTGAGGGATTTAACTTCGTTGGCGGCGCCACTTTACCGCCGGCGTTCCTCGCTCTTTTCGTCGCCTTGACTATGTACCATGCCGCGCAATTAGCGGAAGCCGTGCGCGCGGGAATTTTGTCGGTCGGCAAGGGACAGAAAGACGCGGCGATGGCCATTGGTCTCAGGCCGAATCGGTCAATGACCCTGGTTGATTATTCCGCAGGCGATGCCGGCCATTGTTCCGCCGATGATCAGTCTGTGGATGAACGTGGTGAAGAACTCCTCCCTCGCCATCGCGATCGGCTATCCGGACCTGGTCGCGGTCTTTATGCAGACATCGCTAAACCAGGTTGGGCACGCGATTGAGATAGTCGGTATGACCATGGCGTTTTACATGTTCGTCAGCCTGTCGATTTCCTGGCTGCTGAATATGTACAATAAACGTGTGCAACTGGTGGAGCGCTGATCATGGCCATCGTAAAGCTTGAAAAAACTCCCGCCAGGCCAGCGCCCTTAACTGAAAGGTCGGTCATCGGCTGGATGCACCGGCATTTGTTTAGTTCCGTGCTCAATAGCATTCTCACCATCGTTACTCTCTATATTGTCTTCATAACGGTGAGAGACCTGTGGGTCTGGGGGATCGCCGATGCGGTGTGGATCGCCGAAAGCCGGCGCGAATGTTTCGATATCAATATCAGTGGCGCTTGTTGGGCAGGCGTTCTGGCCTGGATGGACAATATTATTCTATGGACGCTACCCGCGTGAAGAATTGTGGCGCCTCAATCTTGGACTGATTGTGCTGGCTATCTGGATGGCGCCATTGTGGTTGCCGCGCGTCAAGGCAAAAATCCTGATCGGCCTGAGCGTGGTGTTCCTCTATCCTTTTATGGCGGGCTATCTTTTTGCAGGCGGCGAGAAAGGCATTTTCATGCAGATCATGGTGACCGCAGCCATCGTCTGCCTGGCCTGCAATACCCTGCATTCAATCATCGGCGTGTCTGGTGGCGGCGGACTGCGTGAGTTTCTGATTTCGGCTGCTCGGCATAAAAGACGCTCCGGAAAAGAGCCAGCGTAATATTCTTTTATGCATCCTCGGCGTAAGCTTTGTCGCGGTTTTTGTCTGGCAAATGAGCTGGAACCTTGACGGCGTGCCCTGGACACAATGGGGTGGCTTGTTCCTCACCCTGGTGATCGCGGGGGTCGGCATCGCCTCGGCCTTGCCGGGGGGCATTATTCTTGCCCTGGGTCGCCGCTCCAGACTGCCGGTAATACGCGTTCTCAGCACCGCGTTTATCGAACTGTTCCGCTCTGTACCATTAATAACGGTGCTGTTCATGGCGACGGCGATGTTCCCGCTGTTTATGCCCGAAGGTATTGTGCTTAACAAGCTGGTGCAGGTGATGATCGCCGTCTGCCTGTTCAATGCCTGTTACATGGCCGAAACCGTGCGCGGCGGTTTGCAGACCATTCCCAAAGGTCAGTTCGAGGGCGCCCATACCATTGGGCTGGGTTACTGGCGAACCATGGGATTGATCGTCATGCCCCAGGCCTTGAAACACATGATCCCTAATATTGTCGGCAACTTTATCGGTCTGCTGAAAGATACCACGCTGGTGTCCATCATCGGGCTATTCGACATTCTGGGTATGTTGCGCGCGGTCAGCGTGGATGGTGCCTGGCGTGGGCTGCACAACGAGCCGTTGATTTTTGGCGCGACGCTTTTCTTTTTGATCTGTTTCGCCATGTCAAAATACAGCCGTCGTCTTGAACAGAAATTATCGACTGATCACAAGCACTGATCCGGCAGTGCCCGGGGAGAAAGCATGACCAATTCAAATAGTCTGGAAACACAGGAAGCCAGGGAGAAACTGGCGTCTGCGGCATCCAGTGAAGTGATCATTGAGCTCGACAAGGTCAATAAGTGGTATGCCGAATTCCACGTGTTGAAGGATATCGACCTGGTCGTACACAAGGGTGAACGGATCGTTGTTTGCGGCCCGTCAGGATCGGGGAAATCAACCCTTATCCGCTGTATCAATCGTCTTGAGGAGCACCAGGCGGGCAGCATCGTGGTCGATGGTATAACGCTGAATAAAAACCTGAAGAACATCGATCATATACGCACCGAAGTCGGCATGGTGTTTCAGAGCTTCAATCTGTTTCCGCACCTTTCCATTCTTGAAAACCTCACCCTCGGTCCGATCTGGACTCGCCATATGCCCAAAGCCGAGGCCAGGGAAACTGCCATGAAGTATCTTGAGCGGGTCAAAATTCCCGAACAGGCCGACAAGTTTCCCGGCCAGCTTTCAGGCGGCCAGCAGCAGCGTGTCGCGATCGCCCGTTCGCTGTGTATGAACCCCAAGATCATGCTGTTCGACGAGCCGACTTCAGCGCTCGACCCGGAGATGATCAAGGAAGTTCTGGATGTCATGGTTGAGCTGGCTGAGACAGGAATGACGATGATCGTGGTGACCCACGAGATGGGCTTTGCCAAGACCGTCGCCGACCGCGTGATCTTCATGGACGAGGGAGATGTCGTTGAGGAGAATGAACCCAATGAATTTTTCACCAATCCCCAGCATGAGCGAACCCAGCTGTTTCTCAGCCAGATACTCTGATCTTGCCAGAGAAACTCTTGCAGCTGCGACTGATGGCTTTATCGCAACACTTCCTCTGAATCAGGTATTGGACTGTGCAACTCACGCGGTAATAACCTGTAGCTCCTGCCGCTCTTTCTGATTGAAGGATTCCATTTAAATGTCCGATCAACTTTTGGTTGAAGTTACGCGTAATGACGTTGTGGAAAGCCGGCATTTTGGCAGTGCGGTGGTCTGTGATTACAAAGACAATGTTTTGCATAGCTGGGGTGATATCAAAAAACTGATATTTCCGCGATCCGCCCTCAAACCATTGCTTGCCATCGACCTGGTTAACAGCGGTGCGAGCGAGCATTATGCCTTGAGTGATGCCGAGATAACCCTGGCCTGCGCGTCTCATCAGGGCGAACCAATGCATCAGGAATTAGTCAGTGCCTGGCTAGATCGCCTCGGGTTAACTGAAGAACACCTGGCCTGCGGCGCTGATTTGCCCGACGATATCGAAAGTGCCCATAAACTCCTGGTTTCAGGACAGCAGGGTTGCCGTGTTCATCACAACTGTTCAGGCAAGCACGCTGGATTCCTGACCACGGCGTTGCATTTGAAAATGCCATTGGATGGTTTCCATCTGCTTGATCATCCCTTACAGCAGTTATCGCTGCAAAGCCTGTCTGACCTGGCTCGAATTAATGTCCGAGACCAACCGATGGGGGTCGATGGCTGCGGATTTCCAGCACCCACGATGCCCTTGCTTAACCTTGGCCTAGCCGTCGCCCGTTTCGCCAAACCATCGGATTCAAGTGACGGTCGCGCGCAAGCCATTCTCCGGATTCAACAGGCGATCATTCGGGAGCCGCTATATGCGGCCGGGCATGGCACCGTGGTCAGTGAGCTAAACCAGGTTACCAATGGAAGGGTACTGGCAAAAACAGGAGCAGAGGGAGTTCTCACCGCAGCTCTGCCTGAGCAGGGATTGGGAATTGCATTGAAGATTTCCGATGGCAACGCGCGTGCTCGCTCTTCGACATTAATCGCTATTCTGGATCATCTGGGGGTTCTGTCTGACGACGAGAAAAACCAGCTCCAAGCACATATTGCCCCGAAAATAGCGAATTCCAGGGGGCTTGTCGTAGGAGAAATTCATCCGGCCCATTCATGGTTGCCCGGTTGAGCTTCTACAGTTAATGTGACAACGCCCTTGTGAGTACCATCAGGCGATCTTGACGACAATGTCGTATAGCGTGGCACCGGCATGTGCGAGCCGGTCTGCCGCGTTTGACATGTGCCGGTAAACCTCGCGCCGTTTGAACGCCTCCATGACATATTCGAACGCGACTATTTCTGCCTCAAGCTTTTGGTTGCTGTTTGCTTTTTTTGCCCGGATGTCTTCGACATAGGTTGAAATATCGAACAATTCGGCCAACGCCTTACGGTAGTCCTTTTCGATTGTGCGCTCTGCCTTGCGCGCCGCCAGAGCGTTGGATTTGGCAAGGATCGCATTCTCGCTCAATTTCTTGAACCCCTCCTGCAGCGCTTGTGTACCCTCCTTGAGGTGGATGGCCATCTGCAGCAGGTATTGGTCCGGTTCAATGTCAAACACCTCCATTTCCCGAACGGTGGTTTTTGCATAGTTCATCAGATGATCGATATCGACAATGGCGCGGTAAATGTCCTCCCTGTCCATGGGAGTTGAGAACGATGTATTCAGAGCGTCGATGTTTCTCTTCTTGAGTTCGTCGCCTTCCTTTTCCATTTGCTTGACATGTTTGCCGACTTTCTTTTTGCCGGACTCGCATGAAGACAACCAGTTCCTCCATAGTCGCGACAGCCATATCGCATTGATCATCGACAAGACTGAAGAAATCCGGAGTCTTCGGCAAAACCCGATCGACGATGCGGGTTAACAGTGAATTTCCGCCACTCATTTCGATACTCCTTGTGGTTGCGACCCTGGTTGGTCCCGGGGTGGTAAATCGGTTTCTAACCAATGCCGGTCAACAGTTTGACGATCAGGTAAGTGACTATTCCAAAAATCGCTGAACCCGGGATTGTCAAAACCCAGGTCATGAGGATCTCCCGGGCCTTGGACCAGCCAACCGCCTTGGGTCGTTCAGAGGCGCCGATTCCCATCAAGGCGGAACTGGTGACATGCGTGGTCGATACCGGCGCACCAAAAATAGCGGCGGTGAATATGATACCGGCCGCCGAGACCTGGCCATTGACCGCGTGCAGCGGCCGGATCTTGTAGATGGCGAAACCGATTGTACGAACGATACGCCAGCCACCGGACAGAACGCCAAGCGTAATGGCCGATGCACACAGCAACACAACCCACAACGGCACCCTGAATTCATCGATGAAACCGCCAAGCAGCAACACCATTGTGATGATGCCCATGCTCTTTTGCGCATCATTGGCGCCGTGTGAAAACGCCATGCCGGCAGACGTCACATACTGCGTCAGCCGCAGATACTTGTTGGCAATCGGCTTGGCGCCGCGCAGCATGGCGCTCATCAGGCGGTGAATGATAAATCCGACCCAGAACCCGATGATCGGCGACAGGATCAGGGCCAATATCACCTTGGTGACGCCGGTCATGTGGCCGGTTGTCAAAAATTCATCTGCGCCCCACACCACATATTGCGGGCCGGCGGCAACGACGACCGGGCCAGCCAGGCCGCCGACCAGGGCATGTGACGAACTTGACGGAATGCCATAATACCAGGTCCACAGATTCCAGACGATTGCCCCGAAACAGCCGCACAGGATAATTGTCATCGATACACTCGACTGCAGGTCACTCAAATCGATGAACTTGCCAATGGTGTTGGCTACGGCGGTTCCGCCAAGGAGAGGCCCGAGAAATTCGAACGTGCCGACGATTATCACGGCCTGGATCGGGGTCATCGCCCGCGATGCGATCGGGGTCGCTACAATGTTGGCAGCATCATGAAACCCGTTCGTGTAATCGAAGATCACGACGACCGCGATCGTGCCAATCGCCAGCCAGTAAGCAATGTCCATTGTGCCCTCCACGCTTCCGAGGGCTCACATTTGCCGCCAGGGCAATTGCATCCTAGGTGCAACGCGTCAGGCAGGGCCTTGATATAGATCATGTCAGGAAACGGCCTTATTGGTGTCCAATGCCGGTATCGCAACGAGACGATCACGGAGGGTATGAATTTGCGACGGCCGCATGGTTGTAAGTCCAGCCAGTTGCTTTTGATAGTGCCTGTTAGACATAAGTCTCGATAGCGGATCGAAACCCATCTGAACCGGAAAAACTGCTGTTCTGACTTAGGGTTTCATCTCACAGCCCGGTTCTCAGGACCGAAACAGCAAACACTATATGACGCAGGTTCCGCCGGGTGGGTTTTGAATGTAAGAGGGGTTTGGGTTCATGTTTCGACGGATACTCCTGCCGGTCATATTTGGTATTCTGGTTTATGGATTCTGGATCAGTCCGGATTTCAAACAGATATCGGCCGGCGTGGCGATCTTTCTGTTTGGCATGCTGTTTCTCGAGGACGGGTTCCGTGCGTTTACCGGTGGTTTTCTGGAAACTCTCCTGAGCAGGACTACCAACCGGCTTTGGAAATCTTTATCCTTCGGCATCGTCACCACAACGATCATGCAATCCAGCTCCCTGGTCTCCGTCATTGCCATCTCATTTCTGAGCGCAGGGATGATCTCGCTCGCGTCAGGGATCGGCATAATTTTCGGTGCCAATATCGGCACCACCACAGGCGCCTGGCTCATCGCCGGTTTTGGACTGAAGGTGAAGATATCGGCTTATGCCATGCCGATGTTGGTGTTCGGGATCATTCTGGTTTTCCAGAACAATCGTTCAATGAAGGGGATCGGGTACATTCTCGCCGGTCTCGGGTTCCTGTTCCTTGGAATTCACCACATGAAGGAAGGTTTCGAAACCTTCCGCGACACAATTGACCTGACCCGGTTTGCCATGCCCGGATATGCCGGGTTGTTTGCGTTCGCAGGGGTCGGCATATTCGCGACTGTCGTCATGCAATCGTCGCATGCCACGCTGGTGCTCATTATTACCGCTCTGGCGGCACAGCAGGTGACCTACGATAACGCACTGGCGCTGGCTATTGGCGCCAATGTCGGGACGACCATCACCGCCATTCTCGGATCCCTGAGCTCAAATCACCAGGGCAAGCGGCTGGCCGCCGGTCACCTGATTTTCAATGTCATAACCGGTGTCATCGCCATTGCCTTTATCTACCAGATCATGTGGATGGTCGACGCGACAGCAGCTACTTTCGGAATCAAAAGCGACGACTACACGCTTAAACTTGCGGTCTTTCATACCATCTTCAACGTGATCGGCGTTGTCGTTCTGCTTCCGTTTGTAAACCAGTTGGTGAGTTTTCTTGAACGGGCAATACCGGCACCGAAAATCGATGTCGTCGAGCCGAAATATCTGATGGACGCGGTGACAGAATTCCCTGAGACGCTGCTGGAGGCGGTGCGCAACGAGGCTATTCATCTGTATGACAATGCCCTCGAAATCATCGCGCACGGTGTCAATCTGCATCGCACAAAGATATTGCAAACCGACGACCTGGACGACTTCATCAGCCATGACCGTGAGGTACTGGATTTTAACCTTGATTCAACATACGAGCGCAAGGTCAAGGCGCTCTATGCCAGTATTCTGGAGTTTATCGCCCGGGCGCAAGGCGACGTTCCGCCCGAGTTTACGGAGCAGTTTTACGATTTACGGCAGGCTTGTCGTCAAACTGTCATGACAGTGAAAGATGTTAAACATCTGCGCAAGAACATCACCCGGTACATGGTGCATGACAATGAGCACATTCGCGGCGAGTACAACGCGCTGCGGATTCAGTTGGCAAACCTGCTGCGGGATATCGAGGAGTTGCGCATGATGGATCCGGACGACAGGAATGTTATCGAACTGGATGCGTATCGGGTTGAGATTGATGAAGAAAGCAGTGTCGTAAACGGCGGTGTGGACAGGCTCATTCGGGACGGAAAGATTACGCCTCAAATGGGTACATCCCTGATGAACGATTACGGTTATGCGCGCGATGCAATCTGGCAACTCACAGATGTTGCCAAAACACTGTTCGGGTCGCGCGATGTCGCCGACATGGAAGCCGAGGAGTTGATCGGTCTCGATGAGGACGATGTTGAGGAAAAGGCTGCGGGACGATGATGAAACTTATGGCATCACTCTGTTGGAGGGCTTCATACCAATGAAGTTGAGAGAAATATTCAGTTCGGACCGTCTGAAGGGTGGCAAAGAAGCGCAAGGCATTAAAGAAAGTGCTGCACAAGCTCGAGAAAAAGCGGGACAAACTGGAGAACGAATTCCGTGCGGAATCCGCCAAAAAGAAACGCAAGAATCTGTTGCTCAAACTAAAAACAAACAAACGGCATCGCCGCAAAGCAAAAGAACTCATCGCCGATCTCGATTAGGCCGGTTCCGGACCGGGTTTGCATAGGCTGTTCGTCTTCGACACACGATATGCAGCACTTGCGCGATAAGCGGTGCGGCGGTCGTCAGTTTCAATGAGGTTCGAGATGCCGTATTTGAGCGGCAGCCTTCTACATTGTATGGCGACAGGTGTCCAGGACGTCGTGCATTGCGGCGTGGGGTTAATCTGAGCAGGGTTCCACTGTCGCGGGCAGAGCCTGTCATCGAGAAAGGTTCGCATGGGCCAGTGCCCCTTAACCGGATAGTCCTTGACATGCCGCTTTCCAGGTCGCCGGCAAAAGTGATTGATACAGATCAAGGCATTGCGCGTTTGACCGGGTCGATGATGTTTTATTGCGCAGGCGCCAACCAACTTTGATGGGTGCATGTTTGCGGCGATTGCAGTCACATATACCAGCACGCCAAAAAGCAAATTGTTGCGCTACTTCAAAGGGTACCGCCCCGGAAACGGAAGCATTGTGCAAAATTCAAATATTCCATCGACAAACAAGTTGAGTGCTGATGAGGTTGAAAACAACCTCTTGTCCCCTGAGACACTGGCCACAAAGACCGAAGCTGCCCGGGCTTCGCTGGCAGCCTCCAAGTCCCGCCAAAAGGCATCAAAAGCGGCCGATCAAACAGCAAGCGCTGCAAAGTCAGTCACGGATACAAAGGCTGCGACCAAGGCCGCCTTGGCCGAGGTAGAACGCGGACGTCATCACTCGGCCCTCGGTCGCGCAGCAGCCAGCGCAGACAAGGAGGCCAAAGCCGCAAAGAAAGCCGCGTTAGAGGCCGAGCAGATGGCAATGCGTGCGGTGAAACTGGCCTCGGACAGCGAAGTAGTTGCTGCGGAAGCCCGCGAAATGGAAATGGTTGCGATCAAGGCCGGTGCCAAGGCCAAAGGCGCGGAGATCGAACTCGTGCAGGCCGAACGGGGATCAAACCCTTCGTCGGAAGCAATCAGGTCTGCCAAGCGCTTGTTCGCCAAGCTGGCAGAAGAAGCAGAAGCCCAGGAAGCTGCATCAGGAGCCATCGCAATGAAGGTGACAGCACTGGCCACCGAGGCCAAAGGCGAGGCCATGGCGGCAGCGAAAAAAGTCGGGGAGGCCGCGCTGGCGGTCAAGCGCACCGAGCTGGCAGCAAAAAAAGCCGAATCCGCAGTTCGCGGCCCAAAACAACGAACCGGACAGACATTGGCTCGGACCAAGGCCACTGTCGACAATGCGCGCAAGGAGACGCAGGCAGCGGTTGATGACACCCGGGCGTCAGCAAAGGCAGCTGAGAAGCTGGAATTTGCCGCATCGGCCGCTCACGCTGCCGCAGTCTCGAAGGCCGACGCAGAACGCGCTGCACTCAAAGCCAAACAGGCTGCTGACAAAGCCGCTCTCTCGGAAGCTGAAACAGGCAAAAACCTGAAGGCGCCTGAGCTTTATCTCAATCGTGAACTTACATGGCTCGAGTTCAACAAGCGCGTGCTGCATGAGGCTGATGATAGCCGCACGCCGCTGCTGGAACGTGTGAAATTCCTCGCCATCGTCGGTGGCAACATGGATGAGTTTTTCATGAAGCGCATCGGCGGCCTGAAACAGCAAGTTGGTGCCGGTATCCACGAGCTTACCGTCGATGGCCGCAGTCCTCGTGATCAGATCCGGGACAGCATAGCCATGGTTCGCGACATCCAGGCCAGGGCCAATGGCATTTTCCTGGACCTGAAGCAACAATTGCTGAAGCATGAAATCTCGATTTCCGATTACACGGATCTTCTGGAAGAAGAACAGGCCGGCGTGCGAGCCTACTATCTGCAAAACATCTATCCGCTGGTGACGCCGCTGGCCATGGACCCGTCCCACCCGTTTCCGCACATCTCAAACCTGTCATTGAACCTGCTTGTAACGCTGCGTGTAGCGGGCGAGGCGGCGCCGATAATGGCTCGCGTCAAGGTGCCGACCGGCAATACGGTTCCCAGGTTCGTTCGCGTTGGCTCGACGAACAAATTTGTTCTGCTTGAAGACGTTATGGCCAACAACCTTGATGTGTTGTTTCCGGACGTTGATGTCATGACCTGCGAAGTGTTCAGGGTCACCCGCAATGCCAACACCGAACGTGAAGAGGATGCCGCCGACGATCTTCTTGAAATGATTGAAGGCGAGGTCCGGGATCGGAAATTTGCCCCGATCGTGCGCCTTGAGACGTCCGCCGGCATCGAACCCCTACATCGCGGCATGCTTGCTGCCGAACTCGGTCTGGATGAGGACGAAGACGTCTTTGAAGGTGACGTCATGCTTGGCATGCGGGATCTGTTCGAGATCGCATCAAACAAGGTCGCCGAGCTGCATGATCCGGATCATCACCCCATCGACAACATGGAACTCGACGGCGAACAGAATATCTTTCATGCCATTCGCAACAAGGGACCGTTCCTGCTCCAGCATCCTTATGAATCATTCAACACCTCGGTAGTGCGCTTCGTTCGCGAAGCGTGCCGCGATCCCAAGGTGATGGCGATCAAAATGACGCTTTATCGCACCACGGAAGGAACTGGCATTGTCGATTATCTGATTGAGGCAGCCCAAAACGGCAAGCAGGTTGCCGTAGCAGTCGAACTCAAGGCACGTTTTGATGAGGCCGCCAATATCAACTGGGCAACTCGTCTGGAAGAGGCTGGAATTCACGTCACCTATGGCATTGTTGGCCTCAAGACCCATTCCAAGCTCGTCCTTGTGATCCGCCGGGACTTCAATGGTCTGCGCCACTATGCTCATATCGGCACGGGAAACTACCATGCCGGCACCGCGCGGATGTACGTGGATTTCGGATTGCTGACGTGTGATGAAGAAATCGGTTCTGACCTTGTCAATTTTTTCAATTTCCTGACGTCCGGCTGTCAGCCGCTGCGGCGTTACAAGAAGATCCTGGTATCACCACGCAACATGAAGGAACAGATCCTCAACAAGATCGATCGGGAGATCTCCAGAAGCTCCAGGCGTTCGCGCGGGTTGATCCGCCTGAAAACAAATGCACTGGAAGACCCGGATATCACGGAAGCGCTCTATCGCGCATCACGTGTCGGGGTAAAAATCGAGCTAATAGTTCGCGACACCTGTCGGCTGCGACCGGGCATCGCTGGCCTGTCTGAGAATATAACCGTCATCAGCGTGGTCGGACGATTTCTGGAACACGCACGTATCTACTATTTCCGAAATGGCGGAGATGAGGAGTATTATATCGGTTCCGCCGATCTTATGATGCGCAATCTGAAAAGCCGCGCAGAAGTCATTGTCCCGATCGAGGATGAGGTGTTGGTCGACCGGCTGCGCGAGTATCTGGATGTGCAGTTGAATGACCAACGTAACGTCTGGGAGATGAATTCCGACGGAAGTTACACGCAACGCCAACCCAAAAATGAAAAGGCCGAACGCGGATGCCAGCAGGTAATGATCGACCTCGCGGAGCAGCGCCATCAGGAAGCGAGAAAGAAGAGGTTGATGAGACCGAAGGCTATTGCTCGACGGACCACCGCTTGATCGCTTCGCCATTGAACTTGCATGCTGCATACGGTGATGTGAAACTTAAGCGATGGATACGTTTCATTGCTGCAATAGGCCGACACGATGATTGCTGTTGAAGATCTGATCCTGGCGCCAATCGAAGAATTGCAGGATATTCATGGAATACAGTTTCCGGAAGAACCCAAGTTTCGCCAGTTCCTGATTACCGGTCCGCCGGGTTCGGGCAAGAGTACCCTTGTAAGCAAGATGCGCGGCTGGCCCTATGAGGGCTATGTTGATCTGTCCATGCCCAATTGGTGGCGGATGCAATCGCTGACGTTCAGGCCACGCGAGATTCATCTTGGCGCACCGTTCAAGGGGCATGACGAGGCGTTGACGGTGTTGGACGATGAATGGCTGAGCGACTATGACACTCTGAAAATGGATTTCAATCGGATCCGGATACCGCCGACAAAAGCCTGGTTTTTCGGAACCGACTGGCGCACCCGTTTCGTATTTGAATTCATTCTTCCGTCAGCTGACCAGATATACAAGGACCGAGTCCAGCGGGCAAAGACCGGTTTGTTTCCGCATGATCGGCTTATTACGCCTGAAATTGTCACGCGTCAGGTTGATTTCTATCGCACCATTGCCTGGTATTTCTGGACCTCGGGAATGCATGTTTATTTGAGGATTGAGCGGGAAGGGACACCAATGAAGATCATAGAGTGCAACAACGCGCCAAACCTATGACCGAGAGCATCGAAGCCGAGACAGTAGGCAAGATGAGCTCTCCAGATCGAGCGGCGAAGCCTTCGCTGCTTGCCCGATTCCGCAAATTTTTGTCGGGTATTCCAAGCAGCGAGAAGATAACGCTGGATTCTACGCCGCTGACGTTAAGCGCCAATGTGCGAATTGCACGGCGAGCCGAACCCTTCAAGCTGATGCTCGGAACCGCAATCCTGGAATTTCATCCCGACCTCCCCATCACTGGCAGTGAAAAGGGTAGTTCGCTGGAATGGATTATCCACCCAGGCCGTGTATTTTATGAAACCGTTCCGAAGTTCATCCGAATAAGACCTGGCGAGGCCTTGATTATGGGACGCTCGGATGATTTGCAGACCAGAGTGTTCGGATTCGATACCTCGGTAGCTGACCGTCATGTCAAAGTATTCAATCGCAAGGGAGATCTGATTTTCCAGCCATTGGAACCGGAACTGCCGACCAGTATCTCCGAAATCGACCAGCCAACTGCGGTTTGGAGTGCCCGGCGTGACAACTTGCTGCGACTGCCGGATGTGTTGGGGTGTGCCTTGGACCAGCTTGAAAGTGAACAAGCACTCGACATGATCAGCGAGGTCAACGCCATCATTGCATCCGAGGCGTACCGGTCATTGAACGACGATGGAGAACCCGGCGGCATCATCCGGTTCCCGGGTGATATGACCGTGGTGATTATGGGGGATACTCATGCAAGAGCCGACAACGTTCTTCGGGTGATCACAGAGGGTGGCATGTTGGCCGCACTGGAGCGCAAAGAAGCGTGTCTGGTGTTCCTGGGGGATATGGTTCACAGCCAGGAGAGTGATGAACTTGAAGATATGGACTCGTCCGTTTTCATCCTGGATCTGTTTTGTATGTTGAAGCGCCGATTTCCGAAGAACATTTTTTATGTTCACGGCAATCATGAAAGTTTTTCTGCCGATGTGGGCAAAGGCGGGGTGCCGCAGGGGATGCTGTTTCACAGATATCTCAAAAAGCTGCGTGGTAGGGCCTATGTCAGCGAGATCGAGAAACTGTTCGACGGGTTGGCATTCGTTGTTCAGGGCGATGATTTCGCAGCGTGTCATGGAGCGCCTGTCCGCTCCAAGGTCAATCTCAATGTGTTGATCAATATTCGGCGCTATCCGGGTATCCAGTCCGAACTGGTATGGAACCGGTTGCGCCAGGGAAATCGCCCAACGGGCTATTCAAAAGGAAGCGTGAAGCGATTTCGCCGAACGCTCAATCTCCCGAAACACGCGCCTTTGATTGTCGGTCATACACCGCAGTCGGACGAAGATACACTGTGGCTGAACGTTGGCGGTATCGAAGGCCATCACATAGTGTATTCGGCCCACACGCACCGGCTGGCCGCAATGGTCATGTCCGGGGGCCAGGCAACACCGCTGGAATTTGTCCCCGACGCGGCGTTGGCGTTCCTTAAGGATACAGTTGCCGCAGATATGCAGAAAAAATAGTACTCCCGCGTTTCAGCGGAAGCACAACGGCGTTCGAGATCGCTTGGTGCAATCGTCCACTCAGCCCATAAACATGCCGCGGAGCGTGTAGTAAAACAAGGCAGCCAGCACACCGCCGACCGGCAGGGTTATTATCCAGGACATCACAATGCCGCTGATCACACGCAGATCAATTGCGCCTATTCCCCTGGCCATGCCGACACCGACAACGCCACCGACCGCGATATGTGTGGTAGATACGGGCATTCCTGTGCGTGAGGCCAACACAACGGTTATCGCTGCCGCCATGGTTGCACAGAACGCTCGCGTCGGCGTCAATTCAGTGATCTTGGTGCCAATGGTCTGCATCACTTTATAGCCGTAGGTGGCAAGGCCAACCACGATGCCAAAGCCGCCAACCAACAGAATCCATAACGGCAACTCTGACTTCTGCGTGACTTCGCCGCCTGACTGAACCAGGCTGACAACCGCTGCCATCGGGCCAACGCCGTTGGCGACGTCGTTGGAGCCGTGGGCGAAGGCCATGCCGCACGCTGTGAACAGCATCATCGGGACGAATACCTTCTCCACACTGGCATAGTGGAAATCCTTTTCCGCCTCCTTGTCGACCTTGACCCTGTTGATGAGCATATAGCCGATGATTGCAATACCTAAACCGATCACCGCAGCGATCCCAAAACTGGCAGGACCGCCGAGCTCAATGTTGAGGTGCTTCAAGCCTTTGAAAATTGTTACCAGCGATATGATGAAACCGACCAGGAAAACGTAAACAGGTCCCCAACGCTTGGCTGCTTCGAACGGATGCGATGCGTTAAGGATAAACCTTCGAATACTCAACATCAGGACAAAGGATATTGCGCCGCCAAGAAGCGGCGAGACTACCCAACTGGCAACGATCTGGCTGATCTTGCCCCATTCAACAGCTTCAAGACCGATCGCTGCGATGGCGAAACCGACCACGGCACCGACAATCGAGTGCGTCGTTGACACTGGCCAGCCTCGTGACGATGCAATCATCAGCCAGACTGCGGCCGCCAATAGGGCAGCCAGCATGCCAAACAATAATATTTCGGGATTCCCGGTAATGGATGAGGGGTCTATGATCCCCTTGCGGATGGTCTTGGTGACATGCCCGCCGGCAAGTGCTGCGCCTCCGAACTCGAAGACAGCGGCAATGATGATTGCCGTTTTGACCGTAATTGCGCCGGAGCCAACTGACGTGCCCATGACATTTGCCACATCGTTTGCGCCAATCCCCCATGTCATGTAGAGGCCGAAAACTACTGCAAGGACGAGAAACAGCGTGCCATGCGTCTGGATTATTTCCATCTTTTAGTCCTCCAAATCTCAACGCGCCAGCAACAGCCGCAGGCGATTACCAACCTTTTCAGCGTAGTCGGCCAGGTCGCCGATCATGATGATCAGGTCGTACCAGAACATGACAGACACAGGCTTCATTTCGTCTTCGCGAGCAAACAGGCTGCGTGCCAGTTCCAGCCCCATCTGGTCGGTGTCGGATTCAATCCTGTTCAATTGCTCGACCATCTCGAGCACGGCATCGGACTCGCGCCCGCGGAAACCGGTTTCCACCAGTTCATCGAGGCGATCGATAATTTTTGCCGCGTGATTACAGGCATCGACACATCGACGTACCAGGGTGAGCAATGGCTCCTGCATGCCCTCGACGACCTCCATCTTGCGTTCGACCAGCAGACCGGCAATGTCCTGCGCGGTATCGGCGATCGAGTTCCTGAAGATCGAGAACCTCCAGCAGATCGCGCCGGTCGACCGGCATGAACAGCGACTTGGGGAGGTGAGCGCGCAGTTCGTTCTTTATGGCATCCGCCTCGTTTTCGAGCTCGAATATTCGCTCCTTAATGACTTCAACCTTTTCCTGATCGCCCTCGCAAAGTGCTTCGAAAATGTGGGTGACTTGTGAGACACATTTTTTTACTGTTCTCATATGTTCCTGCATCGGCTTGAACGGCGAGCGTCCAAACAAACTCGCAAACGGATTGCTTCCTGCCATTGGCTACATCTCCCATTTTCTAGCCGTGTTTCTGGTGGTCGGCGAATTTTTCAACTGACGTTCATCGCCTGACATCAAGGTGAATGAGATCTACTTTTTCTTTTTGGATTTGGATTTTTTCTTTTGTGAATTCTTTTTGCTTTTCTTGTTCTTCTTCTTGTTTTTTTCCTGTTTCTTTTCGCTTTTTTTGCCTTTGCCTTTGCCTTTGCCTTGTTTCTTGTTCTTTTTGGCATTGGCGATTGCTGGAATCTCGGCCTTTGGCTCTGCAGCGCCATTCAGCAATGATTGGGCCGCGTCGATAAGGGCCTTGGCGCGCATTTCACCAATTCCGGGCACTGCTGCCAATTCGGTTGCCGTAGCACCGGCAATTCTGTCTACGCACTCAAACCCTGCTTCAACACAGGCCGTTGCCAACGTCGGGCCAATCCCGGTGATGTCGACTATCTTTGGCATATTGCGATCCTTCCCGAATTCAACCGTTCGTTCGGACACCAGATTAGCTGGCATCTCGCCGAACCGCCTCTTCCGGTTCCGGACAAGTCCGAAACCAGCACAGCGTTAAATCTTGCGTGTGGAAAATCTCCCCGACACTTAAGTGGTTGCGATCCGACCCTTTCTCTGAAGGTCTTGCACATTTGCAACGTATGCGCGGGACGCACGTAAAGCCTTGATGTAGATCAAGCAATGACCGAGGGGCAATTACAGCCTAAGCCACAATCATGCCGTCCCAATACCTGATGGTCATGAGAGTGCTCTGGGCACACCACCAGTTGCTGAGCCGGCGGGAATCCAAAGCATTCCTGACAAGCTACAATTGACTGTATCGTTCTGAAAAGTGATCGGGTCTTTGCCGGGAAGATCGATCAATCGGCGCTCGAATAACTCAACACCAGGTCACGCAAGGTAACCAGCCCCAGCGGACCACTATTGCCAACGACCAGCGCCCTGGTCAATTCCAGCCGGGCCAGAAGTCGTATGGCGTATTTCACGTTCATGTCGCCGCTGAGTGTCAGTGCCGGCTTTGTCATGATCTCGTAGACGCTGGTGCGCTCGGCTGAATGGTTGATAGCTACAACCTTTGCGGCGATGTCGTGAACCGTTATCATGCCGTACTCATCACCGTCATGGCGGCGCTCGATGACCAGCGAACTAACTTTGTGCTGTTTCATCTGTTCAATTGCTTCTTGTACGCTGGCTACGCCACTGACAACGTGCAACGAAGTTTGCATCATGTCCGCAACCCTGATGAATGGAGCATCCATCACAAGTCCTCCTTGCTAATTTCTTGCTGGATGTTTTCAATTTGACCTCGCAGGCCGATTGCATCCTCGATATCAATTTGAAAGGCGACACCTGTTCCCGGATTCACGTCAAAGCAGCATGCCGAGCTTACCGCCTCCAGAATGCCGCGACTTCGATGCTCTTCAACCAAAAATAGTATTATGTCGCGCTGACCGGTAACCGTCAGTCCCAGGAACGATTGGATCGGGTTTAGTCCCTCACCGCGCGCGCTGGTGATAACGGTACTTCCCGTTGCACCATGGCCGCGGGCCGTTTCGATTGCTTGGTCGGTCAGACCGTCTTCGGCCATGACGACGATCAGTTTGAATTTCATTGCGCGGATCCTCCATGCAGGCGCTTTGACCTTGGTTTGGTGCCGGTCATTCGGAGTGTCAACCAGTCGCCGATTTGCGCATAGGCCATTACGGTTATCATTGGGAACAGACTTGCAAGGGCAATCAGACCAAAGCCGTCGAGCAACGCACTTCGGCCCGGTACGTTTGAAGCCAATCCGAGTCCCAGAGCGGTGACCAGCGGAACTGTAACGGTAGATGTTGTGACTCCGCCGGAATCATAGGCAAGCGGTATTATATTTCGTGGCGCAAACAGTGTTTGTACGATCACGATTCCATAACCCACGACCATGTAAATGTAGAGCGGCGAGCCGGTGACTATGCGCAAAGTACCAACTGCGAGGCTGGCCGCGACCCCAAAGGCAACTGCCAAGCGCAAACCCCAGGCCCCAACTGCGCCGCCCGAGACGTCGCGCGCCTTGAGGGCAACAGCGATCAGCGAAGGTTCGGCAATTGTCGTCGAAAATCCGATCGCAAAGGCAAAAAGATAGACCCAGTAATAATCATCCCAACTCAATTCACTACCACCGGCGTCCATTCCAATGAAGGTGGCGTCTGTCAGTTGGCGCGCCATTTCTTTGCCAAGGGGAAACAGTGCTCGCTCAAGTCCAAACAAGAAAAATCCCAAACCGAGCACGACATAAGCGCAGCCGATGAGCACCCGTCGAAGGTTAGGAATACGCTGGCGCAATACACCTATTTGAAAACCGAAGAGAACCACCGCAATCGGCGCAACATCAACCAATGTGAACAGTACCGTTTCAGCCAAGTCTCGGAAAAATGCTGCCATCATGTGCTGATTACCACGCCGAAAATCAGAACAAAAATAACGGGCATCACGCTGGCAAAGGCGATTAATCCGAAACCATCAATCATCGGGTTGCGCCCCTTTATGGCACTGGCAAGGCCAACACCAAGAGCAGTTACCAGTGGCACGGTTATGGTCGACGTTGTGACGCCGCCGCTGTCATATGCAATTCCGATGATTTCTTCCGGTGCAAGCATGGTCAGTAGCCCGACCACCAGGTATCCCGAGATGATGAGGTGCTGGATAGGCCAACCCTTCAGGATTCGCAGGACACCGAGCACCAGGGAAGTGCCGACCGAGATCGCAACCGTGAGACGTAAGGCCTGGGCATAGTAGGCTTCGTCCGTGGCAATGAAGCCTGCCGAAGACATGACGCTTGCGGCTTCCTCGCTCACAGCAATCAATGCCGGTTCTGCCACGGTCGTGCCGAAGCCAAGTCCAAAGGCAAAGCTTAACAACCAGAACAGCGAGCCATTGTTGGCAAATGCGTTGGCCAACGCCTCTCCAAGTGGGAACAGGGCCATTTCAAGGCCCCGGATAAAGACAGCAAGCCCGGCCATAACGAAAAGGAAGCCCACCACAATGTCTGCGAAATTATGAACTGGTTGGCGCAGCACAATGAACTGAAAGAATGCGATGACCGCGACAATCGGGGTGAGATCGCGAAGAGTACCGCCAATCAGCTTGAACGCTGCACGGATCGTCACCGGCATATCGATGCCCCTGGTTGTCCATTGCAACATTGACGCCCAGCTCACGTGCTGGCCGTCTGCGGAAACAGCAGCTCATCAAAAATCGGGTTGAGTTCGACACGGGTACTTCGTCGCAACAAAGTCAGGGCGCGCAGACCGCACAGCTTTTGCACCAGGCTCAGGCTTGGCTTGCCGCCGTCGTCACATCTGGGTGAAGCCGGCACGCTGGTCTGCAGCCACCGGGAGGGTCTGGGACACGCCATATGCTTGGGCGCGAGATCGTCGCTACCATCGGCCTCGCGGGTTCCGACCAGGTTTAGCGGGGCAATTGTGAAGAACCGGTCCCAATTGGGCGCTACTGTCGTGAGTTCTACCAAGCCTTCTCGCCCGGGCGGGTGAGTCTTGCTGTTATCTGATTGGTTCATGATACCGCAGACCATATCCATTTACAGGCGCGCCAACCCGGTTTTTCCTCCGGAGCTGCAAACAAGGTTGGCAGTTTGGTTGATTGTGACCTGCATTCTCAATTCTCACCTTGACTTAGCGCAAACAGTGCGACGAAGGCCGCAGGTGGCTTTTCAAACCAGAAGTGCGTGATCTTGGAAAATTGCCGAAGCCGCCAGAATGCCGATTTGCCTCGTAAACACATATGATTTCGGCAGATATTGTTGCCGGTCTACTGGTCGGGCCAAAGGTCAGTGTTCCGACTTGGCGATCCGCTGCAATCTTTCGAGGTCGCCAATTTCGATGCACTTGGCATTGATGAGCGTAATCACGCCGTCGACGTCGAGTTTGCTTATGCAGCGACTGACGGTTTCAAGCGTCAGGCCCAGAAAGTCGGCAATTTCTTCTCGCGAAAACGGGAAATGAAGCTGCAGGTCATTCGCGCGCTTGGGCGCATGTAAGCAGTGTTCATGTTCTTCGTTCCACAACCAGACGAGAAACATTGCAACTTTTTCGACAGCATTTTTCCGGGCCAGCGCCGTCAGCCATTGCCGCGCCTCTTCAAGGTCCACCGTGACCCGTTGTAACAAGTGATGGCCAAGGGTTGGATGGCTTTTAACGATATCGTCGAACTGTTTGCGGTGAAAGCAACACAGATCGACTTCGGTGATACACATTGCATTGTCGTGACTTTGGGAGGAGAAAACATCACCGATGCAATCGGTTTCCGAAAGCAGGCAGACAATATGCTGACGACCGTCAGGAAGCAATCGGGTCAGCTTGACCACACCAGAAGCGATGATCCCAAACAGATGGCTTGTCTCGCCTTGATGAACGATCTCGGTGCCTGCCGCAAAGTGACGATAAGTCATAATGCCTGCAAGTTCGTCCAGGTATAGACCTCCAAGAGCCTGGCAAACTGCATGATGGTGGACTGGGCAACTGGCGCAACGCAAATCCGGTCCCCCAATTCGTGCAGTGGATGGCACTTTGTCTGTCTCCTCCATCAATAGAACGGCGAGCATAGTTAGTACCGGTGGTGCTCACAAGGAGTTTCGGCGATCAGTGAACAATGCGCAGCTTGCGTCGGACCCACCACTGATCGGTGGTTATGGAAAACACTCTCCTTCTCCTCGTCGGAGATTAAAAAGAGATGTCCCGCAGGTTCGCACCTATCCAGAACCGCAGGTCAAACAACAGGGCATTGTCTTATTGACTTATATCAACGTACCGGCCTGCCGAACCACTAAGATGGTCGGCTGGTGAATCTGTTGCATCATTGTTTTCTTGCCGGTCAGCGTATTTCGAACCCAAACCGGAGTGCAGCAGGCATTGAGCATTGTTGGCTGATTATTGACGTGGGAAGGTGTATGCGAGAGATCCTTTTCAACGCTGCTGAATACTGGAGCCAGTTCACCGGATTTTTTTCGGTGGATATGGCGCGCTTGCTTGAGCCGGACATGATCGCGCGCCTGGCACTACAGGTATTTCTGTTCGGATGTTCAGCGTTTTTTTCCGGCTCCGAAACGGCACTGTTTTCCCTGTCACGGCTGGATTTGCAGAAGTTACGCCGCGAGCGCCATCCGAAGTCGGAGGCCCTGCACGCATTGCTTGATGAGCCCCGGCGCCTGATCATCTCGCTCCTGTGCGGCAACGAGCTGGTCAATATCGCGGCCACGATCAACATGGCCGGGATCCTGTTTGCGCTTTACGGCCCGGAGCGGGCCGGGTGGATCAACGTCATCGTGATGTTCCCGCTATTGTTGTTGTTCGGCGAAGTCACCCCGAAGACCGTTGCCGTCAACAATCCAATTCGCATCAGCACGAGCCTTGTTGCCACACCTTTAACCTTGTGGAGCCGTCTCATTACGCCGCTCCGGCGTTTCATACGCCTGATTGCCGGCGGTATCACAACATGGATCGTGGGGGAGGAACGGGCCCCGGAAAATATCCTGCGGATCGATGAATTTCGCGCTGTTTTGGAAGATGTCGCCGACGAGGGCGTGCTTGATGCTACCGAGCGGGTGTTGATCGACAATCTTCTGGAAGCCGGTGAGACGGAAATCGTCGAGATCATGACACCGAGAACCCGCATTGATTTCCTGGATGTTGATACACCGATGCCCGAGATGATCGAGCAATTCAAGGCATTTCAGCACCCCCGGGTTCCAATTTGCCGAGGACGAGCAGACAACTTTCTCGGATTTCTGCATGCCGAAGATGTGCTGAAACTGACCATGGACGGGGCCGACTTCAAAGCAATACTGCCCGACGAGATCATGCATGCGCCGGTCGTTGTGCCGCCAACCAAGAATGTCGACGAAATGTTCGATTTCTTCCAGGCCAACAATGCCCGGGCCGCCATTGTGTTGAATGAATTCGGCGGTGTCGAAGGGCTGATCACGATGCGCGACATCATCAAGTTCATCTTCGGTGAAATTTCCGAGAACATTTCAAGCCAGGCCTACTACCAGGAACACGATGAGAACGTCTATGAAGTTCCCGGCGACATGAAGCTGACAGACTTCAACGACCTGACCAATTTCGGCATCGAGGATCCGCGAATGACGACGATCGGTGGCGTTGTATTCCGGCATCTCGACCGCCTGCCGTATGCAAAAGACACAGTGGTGGTCGATGGCTATGCAGCGACAGTTCTGGCCATGGACGGTCACCGTGT
This sequence comes from uncultured Alphaproteobacteria bacterium, assembly GCA_963759095.1. GTDB lineage: Bacteria > Pseudomonadota > Alphaproteobacteria > Rhizobiales > Aestuariivirgaceae > Anderseniella. Next base: position 207,994 of record CAVWYF010000016.1, read on the forward strand.
GGCCAGTGTCCGGATCGCCAAGAATGTTGATTCATCGGAGGCCATCGGGCCTGCGGAAACGGTGGGAGGCTAGTCATGGATCTGCTTCTGACTGTGTTGCTGATGATTGTGCTGCTGCTGCTGAAGGGGTTTTTCTCGGGCTCTGAAATCGCGTTGGTCAATGCGGACAAGATAAAACTGCGCCACGCTGCAAAGCAGGGCAATCGCGGCGCCGAGTTGGCTATGAAGTTGTTGCAGAAGCCTGAGGTGCTGCTCAGCACAACGCTTGTGGGAACCAACATTTCGACCATCGCGTTGACCACCGTCGGCACATTGCTGATGCTCGGCTGGTTTGGTCCTCGCGGCGAACTTTATGCTTTCCTTGCCTTCACGCCGCTATTTCTGGTGGCTGGCGAAGTGGTGCCGAAGAGCGTCTACCAGCAGAAGACGGCGGTTCTCACTCCGATCATCATCTTCCCGCTCAGCTGGAGTGCAAAGCTGTTCTATCCGGTGATCTTCGTGTTCTCGCGGATCGCGCGCTTCTGCACCCGCCTGGTCGGAGCAGGCAACATGGAACAAACCCTGTTCATCACACGCGAGCAGTTCCGCACCCTCGTCGATGTGGCGGAGCAAAGTGCAGCGCTCAGTGAGACCAACCGCGGCCGTATTCGCCGGGTCATCCGGTTCGCCGATACTACAGTTGCCGAAGCAATGGTTCCAATGGCCCAGGTCATTTCGATAGACAGTGAAAAAATCGGCAAGAAGAGCATGCGCACAGCCATCGAACTGGTGCGCAAGCATGGCTTCAATCGTCTGCCGGTATTCGAAAAAAACACCTCCAACATCACCGGTATCATCACCTTGAGCACCTGGGACATGCTGGAGGGTCATTCCAACAGAAAACCGATTTCGGACATGATCAGGCCGGCATTCTACGTCGCCCCCAATCAAACCATCGACAGTCTGCTGCCTGAGCTTCGCCAACGCGAGGATCACATGGCGGTTGTTGTCAATGAGTTTGGCTCGGCCATCGGCATGATTACCATGGAGGACATCATCGAGGAGGTTCTGGGTGAAATAGACGTTGGGTATGATTTTGAGGAGTACCAGCCCAAAAGACGGCACGAGTTCAACGCGATTGGAGATGATGTGTATCTGATGGATGCCAGCGTTTCCATTTCGGAGGCCAATGAAGTGCTCGGGGTCCACCTGCCAGCCAAGGAATTTCACACGCTTGCGGGACTGGTGATGGCGCGGTTGCGGCGAATTCCGCGCGAGGGCGATTATATTGTCGAGCTGGGATACCGGCTGACTGTTGTCGAGGCAACCGATCGGTCAATTGTGAAACTGCGGGTCGAACCCAATGCCGTTGCCGAAACCGATACTACCACCGATGAAACCGAGGACACAGCGGCTGGGTGATGCTGGATGTGGCCACGTGCCGCCAATTTCAGCACCCGGTTGAAGCGACATTGGTTTAGCCAGATTATGACCCGCTACGGAGGATGCAAAAATGTCAAAGAAGCACAAACACCAAGATAAGGCGGTCACGCCAAAGGGTGGGAAGACCGATACAAAGGCTGAATCGACACATCAGCAAGTCGAGCACCTGGGCTCGGATATAAAGGTGGACAAGTGCAAAATTCCTAACAGGTTGTACGAAGCAGAACTGGCTCAATTGCAGGTCGAACTGGTCAAGCTACAGGAGTGGGTGAAGGACCAGGGGCTCAAGGTGGTTGTGCTGTTCGAAGGTCGCGACGCTGCCGGCAAGGGCGGAACCATCAAGCGCATTACCGAACCTTTGAATCCACGGATCTGCCGTGTCGTGGCGCTGGGGACACCGACGGAGCGCGAAAAGGAACAGTGGTATTTCCAGCGGTATGTTGCGCATCTGCCAACCGCCGGAGAGATCGTGCTGTTCGACCGCAGCTGGTATAATCGTGCCGGCGTCGAACATGTCATGGGATTCTGCACAGACGCGGAGTACGAGGAATTCATGCGCTCTTGCCCGGAGTTCGAGCGCATGTTGGTACGCTCGGGAATCAAGCTTATCAAATACTGGTTCTCGGTCAGCGACGAAGAACAGGAACACCGTTTTCAGAGCCGTATTACCAATCCGACAAAACGTTGGAAGTTAAGCCCCATGGACCTTGAATCCCGGCGACGCTGGGTCGAGTACTCCAAGGCCAAAGATTCCATGTTCATGCACACCGACATCAAGCAGGCACCGTGGTATGTGGTCGAAGCGGACATCAAGAAACGCGCCCGCCTGAACTGCATCAGGCACTTCCTCAGTATCATACCCTATGAGGATTTGACTCCCGAACCGATCGAGTTGCCGCCGCGAGCTGAAGACGTCAGTTATGTGCGTCCGCCCATGGAAGACCAAAACCTGGTCCCGGATCATTACGAGAAGGCAGATAAATAATTGAACGGACGTTGACGGCGTAAGCCCGCTTGAAGCGGGCAGGGGGCTTCAGTTGGGGCTGCCACATTAATCACATGAGCTTTGGACAAGAGGATTTTGCAGATATGTCGCAGCAGCGGATCGAAGCATTCAAGGCCCTTATGCAGCCGGTCATCGAAACTATCGCAAAGACTGGAATCATTCCGGACCTTGAAGACAAGCTGAATACCGCTTTCCCGCCCGGTGAGGAAATGTTTCGCACTGTTGAACTTGCCTGTCATGAGGCCATTGAAGCGGGCTGGATGTGCAGCCAGGGAGGAGAAGGACGCCGCTTCGGGCGGGTCATCGAACCAGCGAGTGATACACATGATCTAAGTATCGACGTTGTTGATCTCACAGACATAGTCGGACCCCATCACCGTCATCCGACGGGAGAGGTTTGCATGGTGATGCCAATCACGAAAGCTGCCAGATTTGACGGGCATGGGGCAGGCTGGTGTGTGAACCTGCCCGGCACTGCACATCATCCGACAGTGAGCGGCGGTCGTGCGTTGGTACTCTATCTCCTGCCTGAAGGCAGGATTGAATTTACGGATTAGCTTCAATGCCCCGACCGCCTTGTATGCCAAGGCGAACATTATCGGTGCGTGATGCCGATGCCCGCTGGATCAGGATGAGTTTTGTTTGAATCAACCAAAACGCGTAAACCTGATCGCTTTCAAAGTGATCGAGCAACTTTATGGGTTCACTTGAACCCATGTTGCGCCAGGTGGCCATACCCGGTCCGTCAGCTATGCCGCAATGTCGAGCAAATGCGCTTCACTACTGCGGCACTTCAGTATCGAGTGTCTGAAGATATGTGAGCAGGTCGGTCGCTCGCGATTGCGGCAAGAACCGCAGGGAAAGCATGTCAGCACCTGGTACGCCGTTTTTAATCTTGTGAAGCGCTTGAGCCGGTCTGTTTGTTGCTACCCAGCCTAGTGCCGGTTTGTCACCAGGTTCTCCTTGAATGTAAGCCTTGCCGTCTTTTTGGTGACACGACACACAGGCGCCCTCAAAGATGTCCTTGCCGCGCTCGGGAGAACCCGTTGCCTGTCCGTCAGAAAGTACTTCTCTGATATCGTGCTGTCCCACACTTATGAACACCGACAACGCCTCTACCTGTTGCGGCTCTAATACCTCGACGATTTCTCTGTGCCTCCCGGATCTTAAAATCGCGGTGATTTCCTGAGCAGGTTTTCCAACACTATTGCGAAGGCTGACAAAAAGCGGAGATGATACCCGTCGACCCAAATGACCATCGGCCCCGCTATAGTCCCAGCCGTGACATGCCACGCACCTCCATGTCTCAGCAGAAGGGACATCTATCTCCTTGGGATAATCCGGATAGGGCTCTGCAGGTGGCTTTCTTTCGCTTTGAAGCCAGTGATTATCGTAAAGTTTTCCACCAAGACTAATCAGCGACTGCCTGCCAACGTAGTCATCATCAGCAACTACAGCGGTTGTGAAGAGCAAAAGTGTGCCAACAAAAATTACTATGTATTTCATCAACCTCTCCAGTCATATAGGTGTAGGTCACATGGGCAGACCAAACTGTTGGATGCAGGCATGATCCCGACACCAGCTATTTCACCTGAAGGCTGTCAAGATGCAACAACAGCTCGAGCTCAATCGTACGGGCAACGTACTGATCGTAGTCTCTGGCCAATGATTCACCCCATACGGGCATTTCCCGGCTGCCGTGCACCTCAATCATGTTCCTCCCATCTATCATCTCCAGCACGCGAAGAAACGGAAAATGGCCGCCATTGTTCTTTGCCAGCAAGGTCAGGTTGGGTGGTGGCGTCTTAAGCATGCGCCACATTGGACCGTTCCCGTGCCCTCCCTCACCATGACAGACTGCGCAAAGCCGGTAGTATTCATCTGCTCCGGAAATCTCGCCCGCCTCCGGAACATTCTCCGGTTCATAGGTCGTTTCCGTTTCCGCCTCATCCACCGTCGGCGAGGTCATCTTGGTCTCAGCTTCCTGGGCTGCCTGCGTCGGTGAGAACGCCATCAAGAACAAGGCGCAGACAGTCATTATGCAAAATTCACGCTTCATCAAATTGTCTTCCTGACCTAACCTGGATATCTCCAATTGAGTGAGTTGGTAGTCCTCACTTTCCAGTCAGTTAGAATATGGCTAGCCATTTCAGATTCTGTCCTTGACGTCGATCAAGCCGGCCTTGGCGGGCCAGAACCTGCCGGGCATGAGAAACGCTTTGACCGTTCTCCGGCTGTGACGGTCGGTCGCGGAGCTGCCGACCGGCCTCAAATATCCAATGGCGCCCGTCAACAATCACCTCAATAAAGACGAGCCGGTGGATTACAGCAAATTCGACGCCTAGAGCCGTTCACGCTCATACAGAAACGTTCGACCGGTTTTCTGCGTTTGCTGGCAAGGCACGGCTCCCGCCCTGGTCTGGTTGACCATAAGGGAGGCGGAACGCTGTCCAGCGGGCGCAGAAATCCGGCCTTCGGTGGCCCAAATCAGTCCATCGGCGTTGTTGCAAAGCTTGCCCGATGCACCACATCGCGCTTCGCTTTGCGCCTAGCCGAGTGAACTGATTTGGGTCATCCAACGATTCTATATGAGCGTGAACGGCTCTAGATCAGTATGATTTTTGATTGAATCAATCGAAAATCATAAAACTGATCGCTTCCAAAGTGCTAGAGCAACTTTATGGGTTCAGTTGAACCCATGTCGCTCTAGTGACCCGATAGTATTTCTGTCGGTCGGCCAATCCGGGCGGGTGATGGAACAGCGGTCTGTCGCCTATTTTTGCCCGTGTGCGATACGCATCACCTTGTGGTCTTCGACGACCGTAATGCGTTGCCGGCCGCTTTTTATGAGCCCTGCGATTTCCCAGGCACTTAAAAGGCGCGAAACCGTATGAAGTGTTGTGCCTGTCATTTCCGACAGATCCTGGCGGGAAATCGGAAAATCGATCAGTACGCCATCGTCTGTTTTTCTGCCGGTTTGCCTGACAAGTTTCAGGAGGGCACTGGCGACACGTTGTTCAACGCGTTCTGTGGAAAGTTCGACTAACCGGTCTTGTGTCTCCTGTAGGCGATCGCCGATTGTCCGGTAGGTGTTGGTCGAAAATGACGGGTTTTTCTCGATCGTCGGTCGCCACACGCTGTTGGGCCAAACCAGAGCAACACAGTCGACTGCTGCAATCGCGTTGGCTGGGTACGTGTCTCTTCCGATGGCTACGGCAATGCCGAACAGTTCGCCGGTTGAGATGTAACGTGCGATCACCTGTTCGCCATGCTCGGTGACCTTAACGACCCGCAAATGCCCGTCCAGCAGAAGGTAGAAATGTTCAGCGTCTGCACCTTGTCTAAAGATATGCGCGTTTTTTGAATAGCGTTGCGCCTGCGCTGCAGAGATGAGTTTCTCCAGGCTGTCGTTCTCCATCCCAACGAACGGCGGTAGATCGGCAATAAGAGATTTATCCAGCATGTCGTTGCTCATTTTGTTTGTCGGTGCGCAAACCGAGCCTGTTGGCATAGCAGTAAACTGTCACCCGGAGTACTTAATCGCAGTGCGCCTGCATCCGCAACAATTGCAGCGAGGAAACATGTCATCAGCCAGACGCAGCTATCAGGGGCCAGCCTTTTTGAGCGGCGGATTTCGTCCGTTTTTCCTTTTTGGCTCGCTGTTTTCCGGCTTGTCCATGCTGCTGTGGCTGCCGCAGTTTTATGACGAGCTTGAACTTGCCAGCCGGTTCGCAGCGGTCGACTGGCATGTCCATGAACTGTATTTTGGGTTCCTGCCCGCAATCATAACGGGTTTCCTGTTTACAGCCGTCCCCAACTGGACCGGGCGAATGCCCATTCGGGGACTGCCGCTGCTGTTGCTCCTGCTGGTCTGGATTGCGGGCAGACTGGCAGTGAGTTTCTCGAGCCTGTTGGACTGGCGGGTCGTGATGATGGTTGATGCCAGTTTCCTGGCGCTCATCGCAATTGTTATCGCAAACGAAATCATTGCGGGCAAAAACTGGCGTAACCTGAAGGTGCTGATGCCCGTTGTTCTTTTGATCGGTGCCAATTTTGCCTTTCACCTGGAGGCCCATTTTGACGGGGTTAGCGACTACAGCCGCAGGGCGGCGGCGACGGCTGTGATCGTGTTGATCATGATTATTGGTGGACGGGTCATACCGAGTTTTACCCGTAACTGGCTGTCCCGGGAAAATCCCGGCCGGTTGCCGGTGCCGTTTGCACGGTTTGATGCGGTTGCGATCCTCATTGGATTTGCCGCAATGACAAGCTGGGTGATTGCGCCGGAAGCAAAAACAACAGGTGTCGGGATGGCGGTTGCAAGCGCGCTTCATTTTGTGAGGCTGGCGCGTTGGGCCGGTGATCGGACTCTCAGGGACGGTCTCGTGTTCATTCTGCACGTGAGTTACCTCTACGTGCCGGTTGGCTTTGCGCTGATTGCCGCTGCAGCGTCATTTGGTGACGTGGTTCCGCAACTGGCCGGCATGCATGCCCTTGGGGTTGGTGCGGTTGGCGGCATGACCCTGTCTGTAATGGTGCGTGCAAGCCTTGGTCATACTGGACGAGCCTTGCATGCCTGTATGGCGACGAAGCTGCTGTTTCTGTCGGTAAATTGTGCAGCAGTTTTGAGAATTTTCGCAGGACTGGATCTCGGGCCGCAGGACATGCTGATCCATGCCGCAGGAGTTTTCTGGATGGTTGCCTTTATTGGGTTCGGGATTTTGTTTTCTCGCGCTTTGCTGCTTCCGCAGAGCCGCCCGGCTTAGGGCGCAATAGCGGATTGCCATTGTCCGTGTCCAAACGCTGCTGCTTTCATCTTATTTCTCGAAAATCTGATGTTATTAATTAAAAACAATAGCTTACTGGTTTTTTCGAATATTGGAGAGAAGCCTGCCTGTTTGCGGTAGCGCAACGTTGAATTTCGCCTGACCACTAAAGTAGCAGTGCGAATGAAAGAAGACGGATTGGCATGCGATTGAACAGGGAATGCGGTCACAACTTGCTCACTGCAATACTGGTCATGGTCACCTCGTTGATGATTGGTGTCCATGCCGGTCACAGTGAGCCTCTTGTTGCAAAGTTCTTGGACAAGGTTGATGTCTCGGTTCTGGTGCCGGGCGCAGACAGCTTTGGCGAGTTGCGCAGAGATATTCCTGTCGTGCCGGCGTTGAAGAACGGTAACGCAATCGGCCACGTTTTTCTGACCTCGGATTTTGTCACGACAACCGGCTATTCCGGCAAGCCCATTCATGTGGTGATGGGCGTCGATGACAATGCCAGGGTGACAGGCGTGAAACTCGTCAAGCACTCTGAACCGATTGTGCTGATTGGTATCCCTGAATCGAAAATCCGGGCGGTGACGGAAAAGTACGCCGGGCTTGATCTGATAAAGGAGGCCGAGAAAGGCGGGTCTGCACATGAGCTGGATATCGTATCCGGTGCCACCGTGACCATCATGGTTATCGATGACTCCATCGTTCGTGCCGGTTTGAAAGTTGCCCGGTCACTGGGCCTTGGCGGCTTGAGAGCGGAATTGCCGAGCGAGGGCCCTGCGAAAAAACTGCTGCAGCCTGCAGGCGATGACATATCCGTATCAAACTGGCAGACCCTGGCAGGCGACGGATCCGTGCGGTCGCTGCGCCTGGATGTGGGGCAGGTCAACCAGGCCTTCATAGACAGTGCAGATGCACGTGCCATCGAGCGGCCGGAAAAGGGCGATCCTGACGACACGTTTATCGACATGCAGGTTGCTCTCGTCAGTGCACCGGAAATTGGCCGGACACTGCTTGGCGATGATGAGTACAAGAACCTGATTGAATGGCTGGGAGAGGGTGAAGAATCTGTACTGGTGCTCGGTCGCGGCAAATACTCGTTCAAGGGTTCCGGTTATGTGCGTGGTGGCATATTTGATCGCATCCAGCTTATCCAGGGCGATGCGTCTGCAAGGTTCTTCGATAAGCAGCATCGGCGTCTGGGCCGGCTTGCACCGGTCGACGCGCCTTCGTTTACCGAACTCGATATGTTCAAGATTCCAGCCGATATGGGGTTTAGTCCGACCGAGCCGTTCCGCCTGCAATTGCTGGTGCACCGGGCCGTCGGCGCCATCGACAAGTCATTCATCACGTTCGATCTCGGTTACCGCATCCCGAGCCGTTACGTTGAAACAATTGCCACGACACCTGCACCGCCTGCGACCTCGCAAGTATCCGGTGACCTGGCTGCCTCCGATCCGGACGAACTGAGCCATTTGTGGCAACGCATATGGGAACGGAAACGCATCGAGGTCGGATTGCTTGTTGCTGCTCTGGCGGTGCTGACCGGGGTGTTCTTCTTCCAGATGCAGGTGACCAGGTACGAGCGCTTCACCTACTGGTTCCGTATAGGATTTCTGACGTTCACTCTGTTTGGGTTGGGCTGGTATGCCAATGCGCAATTGTCGGTCGTCAACATCCTGGCCTTCTTCTCAGCGGTGACCCAGGACTTCTCCTGGTCTGCTTTCCTGATGGACCCGCTGATCTTCATCCTGTGGTTTTCAGTTGCCGCCTCGCTGTTGTTCTGGGGGCGCGGCGTGTTCTGCGGCTGGTTGTGTCCGTTTGGCGCCATGCAGGAACTCACCAATAAGGTTGCGCGGCTTTGCAAGGTGCCGCAGTACCAGGTGCCGTGGAGTGTGCATGAGCGCCTTTGGCCTATCAAGTATATGATTTTTCTCGGACTTTTCGGCCTGTCTCTGTACTCGCTTGAGCTGGCAGAACGCTATGCAGAGGTCGAACCGTTCAAGACTGCGATCATTTTGAAGTTTGATCGCTCATGGCCTTACGTTCTGTTTGTGGTTGCCTTGCTCGCGGCCGGATTGTTCGTCGAGCGGTTTTACTGCCGGTATCTGTGTCCGCTGGGCGCCGCCCTTGCCATCCCTGCGCGCATGCGGATGTTTGACTGGCTGAAGCGTTACAGGCAATGCGGCGATCCGTGCCTGCGCTGTGCCAATGAATGCATGGTCCAGGCCATACATCCGGAAGGTCATATCAATCCGAATGAATGTCACCAGTGCCTGCATTGCCAGGTGCTCTACCAGAGCACGTCAAAATGCCCGGTCTGCATCAAGAAGGCGGCCTCGCGTGCCCGTGGCGGCGCGCCGAGGCCAAAGCAGGTCAAACCCATTCTACCGACCGACGAGCAACCAGAAACTATCCAAGTGCCGGCAGAATAAATTCTGCCTTCAACAACGTGAAAGGAGTTAGCGACATGTCAGCTGAAGAAACCAGAAAGAAGGGGTTCTCGCGCCGCGCCGTGATGGCGGGAAGCGCAGCGGGTGCCGTGGTTGCGGGAACGGGTGCCGCCACCGGCCTGTTCTCCAACGGAATAACAAAAGCCCGTGCGGCCGGTTCTGCGAAGGCCAATCTGGAGCCGGGTGAGCTTGATCCCTATTATGGCTTCTGGTCTTCGGGACAAACTGGTGAAGTCCGCATTCTGGGCTTTCCGTCGATGCGTGAACTGATGCGCATTCCGGTCTTCAACCGCTGCTCTGCAACCGGATGGGGCCAGACCAATGAGAGCCTGAAAGTGCTCACTGAAGGCCTGACGGAAAAGACCAAGGACTTCCTGTCGGCCCGGAATATGAAGACCTATGACAACGGGGACCTTCACCATCCGCATATGTCGTTCACCGAAGGCACCTATGACGGGCGTTACATTTTTGCCAATGACAAGGCAAACACCCGGGTTGCCCGCATTCGCTGCGACGTGATGAAATGCGACAAGATCATCGAGATCCCCAATGCGCATGATATCCACGGCATGCGTCCGCAGAAGTATCCGCGTACCGGCTATGTGTTCGCAAATGGTGAGCACGAAGCGCCATTGGTCAATGACGGCAAGATACTCGACGATCCATCGAAATATGTGAACATCTTCACAGCGATCGATGGTGATGAGATGAAGGTCGCATGGCAGGTGAAAGTAAGCGGCAACCTTGATAACACCGACTGTGACTACCAGGGCAAGTATGCCTTCTCGACGAGTTACAACTCGGAAATGGGCATGACCCTTGCCGAGATGACAGAAAGCGAACTTGATCATGTGGTCGTGTTCAACATCAAGGCCATCGAAGACGGCGTGAAGGCTGGCGACGTCGAGGTTCTGAATGGCATTCCGATCATTAACGGACTGAAAGGCGCCAACAAGAACTACACTCGTTACATTCCAATTCCAAACAGCCCGCATGGTGTCAATACCGCACCTGACAAGAGGCACATTGTCATCAATGGCAAGCTGTCTCCCACGGTCTCCATTATCGACGTTGAAAAAGTGGATGCGTTGTTTACAGATAATGCAGACCCACGGTCCTGCATCGTCGGTGAACCGGAACTCGGCCTCGGCCCGCTTCACACCGCATTTGACGGCAAGGGTAACTGCTTCACGACGCTGTTCCTGGACAGCCAAGTGGTGAAGTGGAACATGGAAAAGGCGATCAAGGCGTTTGCCGGTGAAAAGGTCGACCCGATCATCTCCAAGGTCGATGTGCACTATCAGCCGGGCCACAACTCCACGTCGATGGGCGAAACCGCCGAAGCCGACGGTGAGTGGCTGGTTTCGATGAACAAGTTCTCAAAGGACAGGTTCATCAATGTTGGTCCGCTGAAGCCTGAAAACGAGCAGTTGATCGATATTTCGAGCGATGAAATGAAGGTTGTCCATGACGGCCCGACGTTTGCCGAACCGCATGACAGTATCATCGTGCGCGCAGATATCGTGAAACCGGTCAATGTGTGGAAGCGCGATGATCCGATCTTTGCCGATGCCGTCCAACAGGCAAAGGCGGACGGTGTGGATATCGAGAGCGACGATACCGTCATTCGCGATGGCAACAAGGTCCGTGTCTACATGACGTCAATTGCACCACAATTCGGGCTGGAGAAGTTCACCGTCAAACAGGGTGATGAAGTCACGGTCTACGTGACCAATCTGGATGATATCGATGATGTCACCCATGGCTTCTGCATCTCGAACTACGGTGTCGCGATGGAGGTTGCGCCGCAGGCGACGGCCTCGGTCACCTTCACCGCAGACCGGCCCGGTGTGCACTGGTTCTATTGCCAGTGGTTCTGCCATGCACTGCACATGGAAATGCGCGGTCGCATGTTTGTCGAACCGCGTGCGTCATAGGACTGCCTGACATGAAATGGATGGCCCGAACCATACAAGGTGTGTTGCTGCCGGCATTGCTTGCAACATCGGCTGCTGCTGCCGACGTTGAAGTGAAGCCCGGCAAGGACGCACTGGTGCGGGCCATCCAATCTGCCCAGCCTGGAGACCGGCTGATGCTGGCTGCCGGCACATACTCGGGTGGTTTGCTCATTACAAAGCCGCTTGAGATTCACGGTGATGGGCATGTTCATGTCCAGGGTAGTGAGGCGGGATCGGTCATCAGGGTCGATGCGCCTGATGTTGTCGTGTCCGGTTTGCGACTGACCGGTTCAGGCTCCGATCATCAGACAATTGATAGTGGCGTCCAGCTTACCAAGAAGGCGACGAATGCAATTGTTCGTGACAACCTGATCGAGGGAAACCTCTACGGCGTGGACATTCACGGTGCGCGCAATGCACTGGTCAAAGACAACATCATCATTGGCCGCCGGGACCGGTTGATGAACCGGCGTGGTAACGGTGTTTACGTCTGGAACGCACCGGGCGCGCAGGTTCACGGCAACAAGGTGAGTTTTGGCCGCGACGGCATTTTTGTCAATTCCAGCAAGAAGAACTCGTTCAAGAACAACAGGTTTGAAAACTTACGGTTTGCGGTTCACTACATGTATGCCGATGACAGCGAAGTCTCAGGCAATGTGTCGATCGGCAATCACCTTGGCTATGCGATCATGTTCACCACCCGCATCAAGATCACCAACAACACGTCCATTGGTGATCGCGATCACGGCATCATGCTGAACTACGCCAACAGCGCAGTTCTGGAAGGCAATGTTGTCCGAAACGGCGGCAAAAAATGCCTCTTCATGTACAATGCCAACAAGAATGTCATGCGCAACAACCACTTTGAAGGGTGCCCGATCGGCATCCATTTCACGGCAGGCTCGGAACGCAACCAGATTGTCGGCAACTCATTTGTTGGCAATCAGAGACAGGTGAAGTTTGTCGGGTCCAAGGACCACATATGGTCAGGTAATTACTGGAGTGATCACAGCGCCTTTGATGTGAACGGTGACGGTATTGCCGACCAGGCCTTTCGCCCCAATGACACGATGGATCAGATCTTGTGGACGCAACCGTCGGCAAAATTGCTGTTGGGCAGTCCGGCAGTGCAGCTCATCCGCTGGGCGCAGAAAGAGTTTCCTGCCCTGTTGCCCGGCGGTGTGGTGGACGACAAGCCGCTGATGACACCGACACTCAGGCCGGAAACAAACTTCAAAGCTGAGGTACGGGTGCAATGAGCATGGTTTTGCATACACACAATGTCTCGCGGCGCTTCAGGGACGTTGAAGCACTGAAAAGTGTGTCACTGGATGTTGCCAGTGGTGAAAAGGTGGCGCTACTCGGCCATAATGGTGCCGGCAAGACCACGTTGTTCAGGGTCATCCTGGGCTTCCTGCGCGCGCACGGCGGCAGCGTTTCCATTAACGGACAACCGCCAGGAAGCCGCTTGGCCAGGCGCGATGTATCCTACCTGCCTGAAAGCGTAGCCTTTCCCAAAATGCTGACCGGCCGGGAAATTGTATCCTTCTATGCAAAGCTCAAATCTGCCGATGCCGGACAGGTTGAGAGCGCTTTGGAAAAAGTCGACCTTGCCGACGCTGCTGACAGGCGATGTGGCGGGTACTCAAAAGGCATGCGGCAGCGGCTGGGACTGGCTCAGGCGATTGTCGGCAGCCCCAAACTGATGTTGCTTGATGAGCCCACATCCGGGCTCGACCCCATCTCGCGGCAACGCTTTTACACCCTGATTGGCGACATTGCCGGTAAGGGCACGGCTGTTCTGCTGTCATCGCATGGATTGAGCGAACTTGAACTGAAGACCGATCGGGTGGCGATTCTGCGAAAGGGCGAACTTGTCGCCAATGGATCGCTGGCCGAACTGCAACGCTCGGCAAATCTGCCGATCCGCATTCGTGTTCGTTCAAATTCTGATGACGTCGAAAGCGTGCACAGGCGGTTTGGCGGTGAGCGGGTCAACGGGGAGTCTGTTGAATTTGATTGCGCTCGACCAGACAAGATGGACCGTTTGTCGGCGATTTCACAACTCGGCACTGCCGTGAGCGATGTGGATATCTCATCGCCGAGCCTTGATGAGGTGTATCGCTATTTTTCCCGAGAAGATGCTGAGGGAGGCGATGAAGCATGAGCGCTATTCTCGCAATCGCGCAGACTGAAATCCGCATAGGGATCCGTAACCGATGGGTTCTGCTGGCTTCGATCATTCTGCTGGTATTTGCACTGCTGTTGGCCCTGTTGGGCACTGCACCGTCAGGCGCCACCAAGGCTGATGGTTTGAGCGTTGTGGTGGCCAGCCTGTCCACACTGTCGGTTTACCTGGTGCCGTTGATTGCCCTTCTGCTGTCGTTTGATGCGATTGCCGGCGAGATTGACCGTGGAACACTTCAACTGACACTGGCAACGCCGGTTTCGCGAGGGCAGGTCCTGTTTGGCAAGTTCTGCGGCCATGTCATCGTGTTGTCCCTGGCCGTTGTGCTTGGTTATGGCGTTGCCGGCGCGCTCGTGTTCGCTGCCGGGCAGAACACCGGCATGGACGGCGTTGTTGATCTTGTACGTGTGATTGCCACCAGCATGGCACTGGGAGCCACCTTCATTGCGATTGGATATGTGGCAAGTGTCAGCGTGCGCCAGACCGGGACCGCTGCAGCGCTGGCCGTTGCCATCTGGCTGTTTGCCGTTGTGCTTTACGACCTGGCACTGCTGGGTGGGTTGCTTGCCAGTTCAGACGGGTTTTTTGCCAAAGTTCTGTTTCCCTATTTGCTTTTGCTCAACCCGGCCGACGCATTCCGGGTGTTCAATATGGCGGCAATCGACGCTGCCGGGGCATCTACAGGACTTGCTGCGGGTGGCAACGCACTGCCGTTTCTGCCGCAACTGGCCATCATCAGCCCGTTTGTGTGGATGGCCATAGCACTCGGTCTGTCGACCGCAATTCTCAGGAGGGTTCAGCCATGACCAGCAGATTGATTAGTGCCTCACTCTGTCTCGCCTGCCTTTTGGCCTTGTCGGCCTGCAATGAGCAAAGCGCAAAACGGGATGTACCGACGCCTGTCGCCATGACGGAAGAGGCGGTGGGTCATTACTGCAATATGACCATACTGGAGCACACCGGACCGAAAGCGCAGGTGCACCTTGAGCGATTGTTGTTTCCGATCTTTTTCTCCCAGGTGCGCGATGCAATCGCTTTCATGCGGCTGCCGGAGGAAACCCAGGAAGCTGTTGTCATCTACGTCAATGATATGGGTAAATCCGAGCAATGGGATTTTCCCGGCGATAACACCTGGATTGATATCCAGAAAGCCTTCTTCGTCATCAACAGCACCCGGATAGGGGGTATGGGCGCTCCGGAAACTATCCCGTTTGGCACTGAGGCCGCAGCGAAGAGCTTTTCCGCCAAACACGGAGGTGAGGTTGTGCGTCTGACAGATATCCCGGACACTTATGTGCTTGGCCCGGTTGATCTGAAACAGCAAAGTCAACTAACCACGGGTTCGATCAAATGATGTTGTCCCGCCGCCGGTTCATGACGATCTCAGCCGGGCTGGCCCTGGGAGGAGCAGCCTGTCCTGCCGCCGCGAAGACTGTGTCCTGGAAAGGCACTGCGCTTGGTGCTGAGGCAAAGCTGATCATCACCGGCCTGCCGGAAGCCGAAGGCAAACGTCTCATCAGACTGGCGCTGAAAGAGATAGATCGCCTTGGAGACATTTTCAGCCTCTACCGGGCCGACAGCACGTTGTGCATCCTCAACTCAAAGAGTCGGCTTAAATCACCACCTGCGGAACTCTTGTCTGTCCTGTCTCAGGTAAGTGCCATTCATGCCGCAACGGGTGGGTTTTTTGACCCGACTGTGCAGCCGCTGTGGCAGGCATTTGCCGAACACGGCGGTCGTCCTGATCACAGGCTCGTCGGCGGCACACTCGAGAAAGTGGGTTGGCACCTGGTAAATTACGACATGACAGAAATCGAGTTCGCCAGGCCCGGCATGCAACTGACACTGAACGGTATTGCGCAGGGCTTTATCACTGATCGTGTATCCGCGTTGCTTCGCTCTGAAGGACTGGAGAATGCAGTTGTCAATATTGGTGAAATATCCGCCATGGGCCACAAGCCGGGCGGCAACGGATGGCGGGTCGGGTTGGCTGCAAATGGCGATGAGGTACCGACAGATTTCGTAGAATTGAAGGACCGGTGTGTGGCGACATCCGCGCCGCTGGGAACCACATTTGATGGTGTGAACAGTCATATCATCAACCCGGTGACAGGGCGTCCGGTTCGCTCAAGCTGGCAACGGGTGAGCGTTGTCCATCGCTCCGCAGCAATAGCTGATGGACTTTCTACCGCTGCCATCGTGATGGATGAGGCGCAACTGGTTGAGTGTATGGACACGTTCGGCGAAGTGAGCGTGAATGCCAGGCGGTCCGATGGATCCTTGCTGGCCGTTTGACAGCAAACACGCCAACACCTTTTGCCTCATATTGACGGCTGGTTGATTGATGACCGAGCCAACAATCGGTGCAAGTGCCCGGGTGCCTTCATTCCAATGGTGATCCGGCTTGGGTTGTTGCTGATCATCCTTCGCAGGCGCCTGTTCAGAATTTGAGTCATCGGTATCGTAAAGTTGATTTGGTTCAATGAGTTACGTTTGGTCACTCAAACGTTGAGTCAAGCGTTTGGATACAAGTGTCGCGTGAGGGCGCCACAGATGCGCGGCTCGATCAATTCCTTCCGGCAATTGTCTGCTTTTTGCTCTTTGCGTTGGGAGATTTTTTCACAGTCGGTCTGACGCGAATGCGCATGCCGCGACCTTGCGGATGGTCGATCTCGAAAGCATTTGTTTTGCGAATGAGATCGCTCAGCTTACGGGAGCCGAATGTTCTGGGGTCGAAGTCGGAAGACAGGTTGGAAAGCTGCTTTCCGACCTCGCCAAGCAGGACCCAACCATCCTCGGTCTCGATCTGTTCGATGGCTTTCTTGATGGTCGGTGTTGCTGCACTGGGCGGCTGAAGTGATGTGGTCTGCGGTTCTGACTCACCTTCGTCCGCAGATGCACCAGGCAACAGGTTTTCCGTGTAGATGAACCTTCGGCAGGCTTGGCGAAAACTCTCCGGCGTTTTCTGCTCGCCGAAGCCAAACACATCAACGCCCTGTTCCCTGATGCGAGATGCAAGGCGGGTGAAATCGCTGTCGGAAGACACCAGGCAGAAACCGGCAAACCGGCCGCTGTGCAACAAGTCCATTGCATCTATGACCAGTGTGATGTCGGAGGCGTTCTTGCCGGTCGTGTATGCAAATTGCTGGTGAGGTATAATGGCGTGTTTTGACAGTTGATCTGCCCAGCCTTTCGAGCGGCCGCTCGAGAAGTCGCCATAGATCCGCCGGACGCTGGCTTCGCCTATCTTGGCGATTTCCTCAAACAGCCCATCGGCGATTCTTGCTGACGCATTGTCGGCATCTATCAGAACGGCAAGACGCGGGGATTGTGGTTCGGTCAATTTCACACCTCGGGTTGGGATTGCGGTTCAATGGATAGTGCGGGAAGCGGGCGCCTTACACAATTAAAAGCGCACTGGTTGACATGCCGTGACTAGGCCGCCAGGTCCTTCACCAGATATCCGACACCATAGGCAAGCCCGGACGCCACCAGGCCGATCACCAGCGTCTCAAGGCCGGAATGCCACCACTTTGCCAGTGACCATTTGCTCTTGATGGTCCCGATCAGGAAAAACGCTACAAGTGTCATGGCGAGCGCGATGACAAAGGCATCAGCAAGCCCGAGCAGAAAAGGCGCCAGTGGAATTGCACCAAACAGGATGAATGATGCCAGAGTGGCGAGACCTGATTTCAGGGGCGAGCGCAGATTGGTGGACAGGCCGTACTCATCAACCAGCATGGTGTTGATCCAGGTTTCTTCACTGGATGTCACCGCCTTGACGGCATCGTCCAGTGCGGCTCCTTCAAGACCCTTGCCCTGCAGGATCTGTCTGATCTCTTCACGTTCGCCGTCAGGTTCCTGCCTGATGTGGCGCCTTTCGATTTCGCGGTAGCGGGCAAGTTCATCAACCTCCGTCTTGGTGCCTGTGTAATTGCTTGCCGCCATCGAGAAGCCATCCGCCAGCAAATTGGCGAGGCCGAGAATCAGAATGATGTTGGCCGACAAGCCGGCGCCCACGACACCTGCAACAATGGCAAATGTGGTAATGGCCCCGTCAATGCCGCCATAGACCCAGTCGCGCAGGTAATTGGGCCGGTTCTCGGTGGCCAGTCTGGTTCTGATGCCTTCAATGCTGTGATCGTGTTCAAGTTGCATGATCGTGGTTCCAAGTGTTGCGTGTTCCTTGTGCTTCTTACAGTGCTGCACCGATTCGCGACGCTCCTTGACCCATATCAAGAGCTTGTTGGAGCGCTGCCTGTCCGTGCGATCGAAGCGAGGTCTCTGGCTCGGAAGCCATATGGGCGCGCATCAGACGACGGTCTGAGTGGAGTGTCGTTTTTGAGTCAATTTGACGCCATAATACCTGAATAGCCTGCAGCGGGTCGCGGTGGTCCGGAGCGCGGTTTTGATCCAGTCAAAACCTGAAGCGTTCTGGCAAGAGTATATTTCGGGGTTTCATTACATGGATACATGCCATGACCGGACACGGTTCCATGTTGTGAAGGTTATCGTTCTGGCAACGGTTTTTCTGTTGGCTGCAATCGCATCGGCAACGGCTCAATCTGTCAAGAAGCCGCCGAACCACAAGAAGATCGTGGGTCCAAACGCGTGTGCCGAGTGCCACAAGAAAACCACCGAGATCTGGAAGAAGACCCACCATTCCACCACCTTCAAGAAAATGCCGCGCAGCAAGGAAGCGCGCAAGATTGCCAACAAGATGAAGATCAAGCGCATCAAGTCGGAAAGCCTGTGCCTGACCTGTCACTTCACCACCCAGATCAAGAGAAAGAAGAAAAAGCCGATTGCCGGAATCTCCTGTGAATCCTGCCATTCCGCCGGCAAGGACTGGGAGAAAGTGCACAGCGAATTTTCGGGCAAGACCGAAAAGACAGAATCCAAGGCCGAAGAAGCAAAAAGATGGAAGAAGGCGGAAAAGCTCGGCATGATCCGGCCCGCTGCAATCTACAAACTGGCCAAGAATTGCTATAGTTGCCACGTTGTTCCCCAGGAAAAGCTGGTCAATGTCGGAGGGCACCCTGCGGGCAGTTCGTTTGAGCTGGTCTCCTGGTCGCAAGGCGAGGTTCGCCACAATGTCTGGTATTCAAAGGGCAAGACAAACAACGCGGCCAGTGCAGGGCGAAAACGTATTCTGTATATTACCGGTCTGGCTGTTGAACTTGAAACCGCGCTTCGGTCCGTCGCGGTGGCCACCAAGAGCAAGGTGTATGCCTTCAGGATGGCGCGTCGGGCCGATGCCGCACGCAAGAAAATGAAGAAGGTTGCCGCTGCATTGCCGAAAGCGGGTGAAGTCGCCAAAATCGTCGAGCTGGGGTATTCTGCGGGCCTGAAACTCAACAACAAAAAGGCTCTGCTGACGGCTGCCAAGGGGATTGCGAGTACATCGCTTGCCCTGATCGCAAAGTATGATGGAAGTACATTTGGCGCTGTTGACCCCTTGATCCCCAATGAAAGCAAGTACAAGGGTAAGCCGCCCGAGTAACGTGCCGAAAGCACGGCTCCTGCCGGGACGAAACAGCCGCACAATTTTGCCAAATTATGGCCTCTCCACAGCACCTTAGTGCCCCAAATTAACCATACGAAAAGCTACACTCGCAACGAGTAGGGCGTTGAAAAATAAAGTTCGAAAAGAACCAAAAAAGTTTCCCGCAGGGGAACAGTCAGTTTGTGCCGTCGCCGGGCATGGAAATCGCAGGGGACAAAGCCATTGGCGCAAGGAAATCTTGTCAGACGACCGCAACGTTGGGATGCAGCATTTGGCCGTGAACGCATTCATGCCGACTGGGTCAAGCTGATCCTGTCTTCCCAGATTTTGGGTGATATCGATCCGGCGGATTTTCCCGACGATTTGTCGCTTGCAGACATCATAACCAATGATTGCGCGATCAGGTGGTGTTCGCGCGGCGAAATTGTCTACGCGGCAGGCAGTTACCAGACATCGATATTTGTGGTGCTTAACGGTGGTGTCCGGGTATCGGATGAAGCCGGAACCGAGGGCGCCACAGGGCAAACAGTGATGCCCAAGCTAAACGCCTGGCTCAGCCCATTGCTGCAGGGGAAATTCGGGCGCGCTGAAACCAATGTAACACGGTTCCCGACAGTTCGCCTTGGACGTTATGAGATGTTCGGCGAGGTCGAAGCCATGACACGCACGCCGCGCAGCAACACGGCGGTTGCCGATGTTGACAGGACAGCGCTGCTGGAGATTTCATGGCCGGGCGCGCGCGAGTTGCTGCACTGGTCGGATGGTTTCCGGTACCGTGTAGAGGAATTGTATCGCGCCCGCAGCGTTGAGGTCGGACTGAAAGAAAGCGGGCTGTTTGCCCATGTCGATCCTGAAACACTGGTGGCGATTGCACAGCAATGTACCTTTGAACGCCATGGCAGTTTTGACTGGTCTCACCTCTATCAGCGGGAAAATGCCGGCAGGCAACAAGGTGAACAGATGATCGGGCAAGAGCCGCAGATCATCGAGCAGGGGCATTACCTGGAGGACATGTTTCTCATTCGCGCAGGCTTTGCGCGCATTACCGAGACAATTCATGACAACGAATCTTCGGTCGGGTTTCTGGAAAGCGGTGACGTCTTCGGTCTGGCCGAGATTGAAGAGGGCCTGCTGTTTGGCAGCCATCCGCATGCCGGGCAGGGGTTGCGCTCCGTCGGCTATACCGACCTTATCCGGATACCTGAGCATATTGTCGGCAAGTTCATATTATCCGGGTCGAAACGCCGGGGCGGGGGTGTTGCGTCCGCGCCCGGGCAAGTTTCACACTCCGACCTGTCGCTGCTTGATTTTGTGGTCGACAACCGCTTCATCAATGCGACCAATGCCATGGTTATCGACACCACGCGGTGCATAGGTTGTGATGATTGTGTTCGCGCTTGTGCTGCGGCTCATGACGGTATCCCGCGATTTGTCAGAACCGG
This sequence comes from uncultured Alphaproteobacteria bacterium, assembly GCA_963759095.1. Classification (GTDB taxonomy): domain Bacteria; phylum Pseudomonadota; class Alphaproteobacteria; order Rhizobiales; family Aestuariivirgaceae; genus Anderseniella. Next base: position 228,741 of record CAVWYF010000016.1, read on the forward strand.
GCGTACCCATGCCAATCTGATGGTTACCAGTGCCTGCATGCATTGCACGGATCCGGTCTGCCTCATCGATTGTCCCACAGGCGCCATTCACCGCGACGCATTCAGCGGCTCCGTGGTTATTGATGACGATACATGCATAGGATGTGCGACTTGCTCAAGCGCCTGCCCGTACAACAACATTCAGATGAGGGAAGTGACCGGGCCGGATGGTGCCATCCTGATCGATGAAGATGGCAGCACGCACCTGAAAGCGACCAAATGTGATCTGTGTGCCGGACAGAGCGGTGGTCCAGCATGCCAGCGGGCGTGTCCGCATGATGCATTGACGCGTATCGACATACGCGACATGGACCTGTTGTCTGCCCGGCAGCCACGCGTGTAACCAATATGTTTGGTATTGCGCGGAATTCCATGGTCACTCTGATTGCGATTGTGGCTGTTTACTGGTTGATCAGTTTCTACAGCACTGCACTGCGCGATCCGAGATTTCTGGATGGCTGGATTCTGTCTGCCGGCATGTTCGTGCAGTTGCTCTTTCATGTCAGAAAGAAACTTCCCGCAAGCCCGCTGGGCAGAGCGGCGAGCTGGTTGAAAATGCATGTCTATCTGGGGTATTTCGTGGTTGCCGTGTTTCTGTTTCACACCAGTTACTCACTGCCTGAAACCACGCTTGAATGGGCGTTGTGGATCATGTTCGTGCTTGTTGTTGTCAGCGGGCTTGTCGGATTGTATCTGACCAGTTCGATACCCGGCAAACTGCAGCAGCAACATGCCGAGCAAATGACCTTCGAGCAAATTCCGACGGCACGGCTGAACCTGTTCCGTGAAGTCAACGCCCTGGTCCTGGACACGGTCACCCCGGAAGGATCGTCGGAAGTGTCCGATTTCTATGTGAACAGGTTGCGGGGGTTTTTCAGAAGACCACAGAACCTGAGAGCGCATTTACGTGGGTCGCGGCGTCCTCTGGAGCGGATAAGCGGCGAGATTGCTGACCTGGAACGCCGGGTCAATGCCCCGGACAGAAAAACACTGTCTTCAATCAGAAAACTTGTGACAGCCAAATATGATCTCGACCACCAGTACACAGTTCAGGGGTTGATGCATTCGTGGTTGTTTGTGCACATACCGGCAACCTATTCCCTGATCGTGCTGTCAATTCTGCATGTCGCGGTTGCGTACGCTTATTCGTCGGGAGTTCGGTGACATGAAACTCCTGCACCGTTTCAAGGCCCTGCTACCCAACTCTCGTCGATCAGCGAAGATGTCTCGCCCAAAACGAGAGATTGTCTCCTGGTGGCTTGCTGCGTTTACGGCTGGCGTTCTCATGCTGGCGGTTGGCTACGCGGCAGATACAAAGCTTTTCATGCCTGGCCCGCTAACCTCCTCGCACAGCACGCTTGAGCAATGTTCAGATTGCCACTCAACTGTTTCGAAGGGCCAGTTCGGCTGGCTGCACGCGGTCTTTGCAACCGCGGACCCGCGCAAGGACAGCTCCTCCTGTTTGACCTGTCACAAAATGGGGGAAGAAGTTGCCCACAATCCCCACGGTCTCGAAATGTCGAAGCTTGACGCCTATGTGCGCGAGATCAAGGCGCAGTCGAGTGCAACGACACTGCCGGTCAAATCCCGGGTTCGCAAGGCTGTATTACCAGTCGACGCCACTTTTCAAGATGGCGTGTTTTGCGCGACCTGTCACAAGGAACACCAGGGCGGGGACATCAAGCTGAAGGACATGGCAGATGCGCAATGTCACACCTGCCACCAGGTTCAGTTTGAAAGCTTCAACGCCGATCATCCGGATTTTGACAAATACCCGTTCAGGCGAAGAACCCGGGTCAATTTCGATCACACCGGCCATTTCGGGAAACACTTCCCCGAGTGGAAGGCGAAGAAGGAAAACGCCGGTACGACACCGGAAACCTGTTCCGGCTGCCATACGGTAAGCGCCCAGGAAGGGCATATGAACGTCAAGCCGTTTGCCGAGAGTTGTGCCGCCTGTCATCTCGGGCAAATTGTCGGTGCCGAGCGGGCAACGGGTCCGAAGGGGGTCGCCATGCTTATGCTGCCCGGTGTTGATGTTGCGACTTTCAGGGAGAAAAAAATTGACATCGGCCACTGGCCTGACGAGTCCGAGGCTGAGCTGAGCTCGTTGATGAAACTGCTGATCGGGCGCACCGCGGACGGCCGGAAAATACTGGCAGCCACGGATACGCTGGACCTGCTTGACCTGACCCAGGCGACACCGAAGCAGATTGCCCAGGTCGAGAAACTGGTATGGGAAGTCAAACACCTGTTCCATGCCCTCACCAACTCCGGAACTGCAGATATCCTGAAACAGCTGGGTTCCGACAAGCAAACGCCCCTCGATCAGCAACTGCTCACAAATCTCACAGCCAGCATGCCGCGGGATGTTCTCATAGGCGCCTTGCGAGACTGGTTGCCAAATCTTGGCGAGGAAATCACCAAGAGAGGTGATGAAAAGCGGGCTGATGTGCCACCTGCCACAACGACCTCGGATGCGTCCGATAAGGTAAAAGTCGATGGAGCCAACTCCGATCAGACGAAGAATGCCACGGTAGAACCAAAGCCGAATGCAGCGCCTGAAACGCAGGCTGGCCGCAAAAAACCGGCCGGACCTGTGTTGCTCGCGCAACAAACCGAACAATGGCGGGTCGATCCATTTGGCCGCTTGCTCAAAGGCAACCAACCGCCTGAGGAAGAGCTGGATGATGAGGCGGCTGATGAGCCAAGTGAAGCCGACGAACCGGAAGATCAGGCGTCCGATGATGCAGACGCGTCGGACGATCAGGATCCCGTTGAGCCGGAAGAGTCCACAGCAGACGCGGAAACAGATACAGACACAGACGCTGATAGCGATGCCGAAGTATCAGCAGATAATGCAACAGAACCGCTCGAACTGGATACCGATGCTGAAAGCTGGGCACAGTTCGGCGGCTGGTATCGGCAGGACTATACCATCCTGTACAAACCCACCGGGCATGCCGACACCTTCCTGAAGGCGTGGCTCGACTTTTCTGCAATCAGGTTCAGCAAATCTGAAGGCAACCTGGCAGCGTCGGTGTTCACGGAATTCACCGGAAAGGATGCACAAGGCCAGTGTACCAAGTGTCATAGTGTTGATGCGACAAAAGACCAGGCGCGGATCATGAAATGGACGCCTTCATCGACCAAGACCGGCGAAAGCCTGTTTACATCCTTCAGCCATGAACCGCATCTGGGTGTTGTGAGTGCACAAAAAGGCTGCCTGACCTGTCACGAAATGAGCGGAGCCAAGGGGTATCTGGATACCTACAAGGCGAATGACCCGAAAAAGTTCGTATCAAACTTCACGCCGGTGAAGAAAGAAACATGCGCATCATGTCATGGCAAGAAGGAGGTCCGTCAAGACTGTGTGCTGTGCCATAAATATCATGTGAACGACATCATCACACCGGTCATGCAGACCAAGATTCCAGAGAAATAGTGACAGCCATGACTTGGGCCGAAGCTGAAGCTGCTGACCGGTTCCTGCACGAGGCAAGGCAAAGTGAACCCATCAGGGTTTACGGTTAGAAATTACCAGATTTTTCCGAGAGATATGGTGGATCACATATCCAGCACAAGATCGCTCTGGGGCTGCGCTACGCACGGCAGGCATTTGCCGGGAGGCGGCGTCTTTTCAGGCGTGCGCTCATACTCTACTTCGCCACCTTTCAGTGCAATTGCGCAAGTGCCGCAAACTCCCTGCCGGCAACCGCAGCGCGCCTTGATGCCGTTTGCCATGGCAAGTTCGAGAAGCGAACCGTCGCCGGGCACCCACTGCACTTTCTTTCCCGACCGGGCAAACTCGATCTGAAAAGCCTGTTCGGCTTTGTGCTCGCGTGGTTTTTCAAGTGTACCGGCTATCGTGGGAGAGGCCGGACCGAATGCCTCGAACCTGACATTGTCAGCAGGGATGCCGGTGTTTTCAAAACCCCTGGTGAGAGTGCTCATCATTGGTGCCGGGCCGCACAGGTAGATCTCACAATCCCTGCCTTCCAGAATGGGCCGAATAAGTTCTTCGGTAATGTGGCCTCTAAGGTGATAGTCGACTTTGTGCCGGCACGTATTGGTGGGCCGGCTGTAGGCGACGACCATGCGCAGGTTGTGCACCTGGCTTACAACTTTTTGCAGATAATCATACATGGCATGCTCGGCCCGGTTGCGAACGCCGTAGAAGAGCCAGATTTCACGGTTTGACCTTGTCGCGATCAGCCAGTTCAACATGCTGAGAATTGGCGTGATGCCGACGCCGCCGGCAATCAGGATAACCGGTTTATCGGAGTTTTCCTCAAGGAAAAATGACCCCGCAGGCGCATAGACATCGATAACCGACCCTGTTTGCAGATGGTTGTGGAAATAATCCGAAGACTGTCCAGGCGGGGTTCCCTCGGGCGCATCAACTGGCGGGTCCATTCTCTTGACTGTCACACGGTAACAATTTCTGGCAGCAGGGCTGTCGGAGAGGGAATAGCACCTGGTCACCGGTTCGGTTTCACCAGGGACAGGCACAGCGAAGGTAAGAAACTGTCCGGGCCTGAATGACGGAATTGATCTGCCGTCATTGGGCTCCAGGTAGAATGAGCAGATGTCCTGATTGAGGTTCTCATAAACCCGATTAACGACGCGGAATTTTCGCTTGCCCTGCCACAGGAGTTCGGTTTTCTGCGGCTGGAGCTGACGGTCTTCGAAAACACCGGCCGTCACATGCCGAAACTGTGCGATGTATTGCTTCTCCTGCCGGGCGAACTGATATTTGCGGCCGGCAAAAGAAGCCACGCTGATTGCCGCGCGCATGGACGCGGCACCTGCCACCATAATGCCTACGAGCTGGGTGAGTTCCGTCAATTCCATTGGTATTCCCTCTTCATTGTCTCGCAGTCGCGACCCTTCCGCGTGACGTCAGTAGACAAACTGAAACTCTGCCCGGCCGCCGAAACCATCGTCGCCATCTTCATTGATCGTGTAAAAGGTCTCGAACGTCAGCTGGATGTGCTGGCCCACCGCCTGCTGCAACTGAGCCCCGAAGCCGAGGCTGTCAGAACCGTTACCGCTGAGATCGTGGCGTCCGGCGATTTCCAGGATCAGATTGCGGCGCTTGTCATCCCAAAATGCCTGATAACCGATAGCCCCGCCAACAACGCTGTCGGAGGTGAACGGATCGATCTCGGCGAGATAATTGCCCAGGTTAGGAGACGCAAACAGAATACCGGTATTGGCAAGCGGTCCACCGACAATGGCTTCCCGGCCGGCTTGGGTGAAATTGCCCAGGCCCAAGAAGGAATTGACGTAGACGATGTCGTCGGAGCCTGTCACGGTTTTCGATATCTCGGATGAAAGAAGGGTTCCCGTACCAACTACGTTGCCCTCAATCTCGTCTTCGAGAGCAATTGACGTGTTGGCCCGAAATGCAGTGCTGATGCCACCAAGTGCGGGCAAGCGCTGGATGGCCGAGACGCCGAAATAAAGGCCGTCGCCATTACCCTCATCGTCGACGTAAACCATGTCGTAGTTAAATGTGCTGATATGTGTATCGGCGGCGATGAACAGTCCAAACATGTTTGCGTCGTTGCCGGGGCGGCCGGAATCATTGCGATTAAGCCGGTTCCAGCCATACATTGCTGATATGCGAAGGTTGGATGTGCCGGGGAACGGGATATTGTTGCGGACAAACCCGACCGCATCGATCGTATCGTTTATCAGAATGCCTTCCTGGAATATGACCGGTTGACGCCCCACAGTGAATCCCAGATCAATCGGCAGTTGCCCCTGTCGGTCCAGGTTCGGGAACAGGCTTCCCAGGTCACCTTCAAAAAACAGGGTTTCCACGTTGAAGTCGAACTCATCGTTAAATCCCTCATTGTCACCGTCGAATGTGTACCGCGTGAACTTGTTCGGCCGGTTGTTGTCGGTGGTACGCAGCCCCAACAAGATCTTTTCGGTTCCGGTGAGCTGAAGGTTGGCGAACAGATCAAGCCGATTGGCGATCTCGGTTTCGCGTCCGTTGGGCCCGCCATTGTCAAATGACTGAAACGCGGTTCGGTTGATCATGTACGCCCATAGTCTGGGTTGCCAGACGGCACCTATGTAGGGAATTTCAAATCCGGGATGCAGGTTACCTGTATCGAGAAAGCCGTTGCCAAGTTCGTATAAAAGCTTTGGCCTGGAGGGAAGCCGGTCCTCTTCCTTTTCTGACTTTTCTGTTTTGAACTCGATGTATTCGTCTTTCAGGCTCGCAACCTCGCTCCTGTCACCCAGTGGCCAGATGGCGCTGTACCAGTGTTCACCTGAACGCTCCGACGGCTCACCGCCCGCCGGTGTTATCAGCGGGTCTCCCTTGTTTTCCGCCGTCACATTGTGCTGGTAATTTTTCCTGCTCAGCTCGGTTGCCGTGGCTGAGATTGAATACAGGATACCGGGAGTCAGGACGGTCAGCATCAGCAGCGTGCTTCGCGAAAATCCCGTGAAATGAGTCACGTTCTTCATTGATGTTGCCTGCTCCGTTTCAGTCTTTTTTTGGTTTGATATGCACGAGAGAAGATCTCCGCTGATTGCCGCTGAACTGTTACTTGACCTGCGGGTCTGCTATCCGCGGGCGACGGGCCGGAACCGGAATGCCAGGGACCGCGTTAGTGGGAGCCACGTTACTGCCGGGAACCACCGCTCCGAACGAGGCGGCTGGAGCCAGCAAGACGGGTCCGGATCCGGAATTCGAAACACTGGCGCCCAGGGTTACTTCTTTCTTCCAGAGCATCTGGGCTCCGGCAATCAACTCGTTGCCGACTTCGCGAGGCGTCATGTGGAAGTCGAAGCCAACGCTTTGAATGCTGGTGATGAGATTTATCGGCACGGCTTGCGCCATCAGCTTGACGGTTGCCTTGTAAGGTCCATTTCCGGTCAGCTTGCTGCTGTCGACGCTGTACGAAGCCCAGCGATGGCCGTTTGGCTCAATACCCTTCTTGTGGTTGCGTTCCGTGGATGGTTCGCCGCTGAAAACAAGCGATGTTGTCGACGGCAATACGCGGGGCAGGGCAAACTGCGGGAACGGTATCGGAATGACGTGCTCGATTTCGCCACCACGTCCGTTCTGGGTGACAAAGATCGACTGCAGACTGAACAACTGGCTGTCGAGTTTGGCCTTGCCGGCATGAACGAAAGAGGAATGTCCGTCTCTGAGGTCGCCATTGGCATCCCTGTCACCGGAGAGGAAGACAACCTTGCCATCGCGGTCGGTAACGGTGACCTGGAGCCATACCAGGCGCTCACCTGTGAAACCGGTCGGCACATTGTGGCCGTCGGTGCCATTGCGAACCTTGACCCGGAAAGCGAGGCCGCCCACATCGGCGCGATCCACAATCACGTCGTCAAGTTTGTATCCGTTGCGCAGGACCTCAAGACGCGCCCGCTTGGCAAACTCGAGCAACTCGAACTGGTCCTTGAGAATTTCCCGTGCATCATAGCGGTCGTCAACTGACTGCCACGGTTTGGGGAACTTGTATCCGGCAGGAACTGCGTTTTCAAACTTGTCGGTGCCCCAGCCTTCCTTGTGCTTGAATTGCAGCCATTCGCGCATGGTCTTGAACTCGGCTGCCTTTTGATTGTGCGGGAATATACCGGGGTGAACGATCGGGTAATCGGGGCCGGAGAACAGATGACGTGTCAGCTTCCGTGATTTGGTCGGAACGTCGCCGATAACTGCAGCCGGTCCTTCAGCATAACCTGAGGCCTTGCCTTCGATCTTGCCCATATGACAATCCTGGCAGGTAACACCTTTGGCTGCTGCAGGTGACATGCGGTATTCACTGAAGGCCTCTTCAAGCCGGAAGCCGTTGAACAGGGTCACATCATGGCAACTGCCGCAGAATGTCGATGCCTTGATGGGGGCGAACACCTTGGCTTCATTATGAATTTTGCGCCCCGGCTCTTTCTCGTCGGTGACGACACGGAACTTCTCGGGCTTGTCGAGCACCTGCTTGACACCGCTGTTACCCTCAGGACCAAAAACCGGAGCCGTCAATCCGCCTTCGACCAGCGCCAGGCGACCGCTAACCTTGTTGTAGGCCTTGTTGATGCGGTGGCAGACGACACAGGTAATTCCCTCACGCGAGGTGGGGTGGCGGTCAAGATTTGATTCGAACGTGCTCTCACCGAGATTTGCGCCTACCGGGCTGTGACAGCGCAGGCAAAAGTCGCCATTTGAGCCATTGCTCAGTTCATTGATCTTGTTGTTGAGAGACAGGTAGATCGGGCTGATCTGGGCATAAGCGTGCTGGGAGACCGACCATTCCTTGTAGTGCTTGGGATGGCAAATTCCGCAGGTCGCCGCCGCAGGATAACGGTTCTCGACAAACAACTGCACGTGTTCCTCAGCGGCGGTAAGGGTTTTCTTGTCCTTGTCGTCCTTGCCGGCTGTTTTTTCGGTGGCGGGCTGTTTTTCCTCGGGCTCTGCTACTTCGCGGTCCGGTTCGGACTTGTTGTCCTGTTGGGGTTTGTTGCTTTTTGCGCCAAGCGCTTTTTCGGCTTCGATGAGCAGGTCGTCGGTCTGGTCCGACTTGCCTGTCGTATTGGCCTGGGCCAGTTGAATCTTGCCATGCGGCGATTTCATATTCAACTCAGACAGGTACTTCTGCAGTTCGGCCGTGGCCGGTGACGCGCTGCCGGTCACCGGGGGATGATTGGGCGCCTTCTGCTTCAGCTCGGCAAGGTAGTTTTGCAACTGCGCCGATACTGGTGACACGTTGACGGCAGCTGAGGGACTATCAAGGGGGGGATGTCCTGCAGGCAGGGATAATCGTGTGTCCGCCTGGGCATCACTGACAAATGGAAGTAAACCTTGGTCGTGAACAACTCCAACACCGGGTACGACCAGACATGCCGCAACGAGGGCACCTAACAACTTCCTCACTTATACACCCCTTAATGCCGCCGGTTATCATCACCCCTAAAGTCGCCGCCTGTCATTCGGGATCTGGTTAACAGATGATTAAAGGTTGGCAGTCGTTCCGGACCAGAATTTGGCCGGTACCTGTCATAAATGCGGTGATTCCGTGTGAATTGTGGCCGCCCTTACAGGTTGCATCAGGCTTCCTCAATTCGCCCGTGTATAGGTGCCGGGCGAGTTGCATCAACCATCACAGATTTTGAAAAGTAGAACATCCGCTGCCGGTAAAAATCAGTGAGAAACGACGAGCACAGCAGTCTATACTTCTGGCCGAACATTGTTACCTATTTGTAATGTTACTTCACCCAGTTGCTCGACTGTGTACGTGTAGCTGTCACCGGGAACCGGAAACCGGGTTTTTAGTGCGCTGCCGGTCATGACTATTTCTCCAGCCAGTAACGTGCGTCCGCGACCTGCCAGATGGTTTGTGACCCAGGCAAGGCCGTTGAGCGGATGGCCGAGGGCATTGCCGGTGTTGCCGCTGTCGAGCGATTCTCCGTTCAATTTCACCATGCCGGCAAGATTGCCAAGATCGATGCGCTGCCAGCGTTCAACCGGCGCACCCAGAACCACGCCGCCACACCAGCACCTGTCGGTCAAAATAGACCTGGCATCAAGATCGCTGTAATCCGCGTTGCGATCCTCAATGATCTCGAAAGCCGGCATCGCAGACTTCACAAACCCGGAGATAGACTTGCTGTCAAAAGGTGCGGCATTCATGGGCACGTCTTCACCGATTTCCAACGCGATCTCAAACTCAACACCAATGCGGATGAAGTCTGCGTGGTTTGCGACATGCGGCGAGCGATGAATCGTGTTTGCGAATATGCTCCCGTAGACAGGTTGGTCCACACCGCACAATTTCTGGATTTCAGGTGAGGTGACCGCAATCTTGTGGCCCGCGACCGGCCCGGCTTCGCCCTCTGTCTGCATGATACGGTAAAGCGCATCCTGGATGTCATAGGCTGTGTCGAGCGATCCAGGCTGATCATCTCCGCGCAGCGGTTTGAACCGCTCGCGCCGAATGTTTGCCTCATATATTTTTCGCGCAACGGCTTCGGTCTGTTGCTGATCCATGTGGTCGTCCTGCCATTGCACATACGTCACCGCGCATGCGTCAGGTAAGTTGGCGTCAGCATCGTTGCCGGACAGGCCGGTTTCTGCAAATTTCATTGCACCTGAAACCGAAGCTGACTTTGTGATGTTTAACCATCCAGGCAGCAAGGGCAAGGTTGTCAGATCAGGCAATCACCAGTTGTGCCTGCTCGTATGCCGGCCAGCCCAGCGACCTGCTTGGTATCACTGTCGAGCCCAATAGTGACCGGGGACAGAACTCCATGACCGAAAACCCTGCGGAACTGCGCCAACCGGAAGTAAGCGAACAACTGACCACAGTTGGGCTGTGACGACATTGCAGACTTTGCGCACGCTGTAAGCTCACCGATCATGGACGGTTCGCAAGCAATCCAGGAATTTCTCCACACGCTTCGGTATTTTTGGCACTTTGCGCACGATTGCAGAATGATCGCTTTGATAGTTGTAGACGGCCGGCCGCAATGCCCGCATGTCGCCGCCGTCGGTGAATTGTTTTGCCATATGATCTGGCAGAAATCCAATATAGCACCCTGACAAAACCAGCGATGCCAGGGCTTCTTCATTGTTGACGATGGCCCGGCGTTTGAGTTTCCAGTCGTGACTGGCCATCATGTTCGGAGAGTGAAAAGGGAAACCGGCGTACTTCTGCTTTTGCATTTCCTTGCTTGATATGTCGCTATCGGCTTTGTGGAACAGCGGATGGTGTTTCCCGCAATACAGATACATCGCCTCGCTGTATAAGCCGTAATAATCCAGGTTGTCCGAACTCTTGTGCATCGGGACAATGCCGACCTGATACCTGCCGTTCAACACGCCGGTTTCAACGACATTGATCGGTTCGACGTAAATCTCAATTTTGACTTTGGGCGCAATGCGCTCAAAGGCGTGGATTGCCTCGGGCAGTTTGACGTTTGGGTTGGTTGCATTTTTGTCGAAATATGCGATTGACAAATGCCCGGCCAGGTCCTTGTTGGTCTCGTCCACCTCAGCTTGGAATTCATGGATTGCCGAGAAAAGCTGAAGTGCGGCTGCATGAATGCGTTCGCCTTCCTCGGTCAGAGAAAATCCGGCCGGCCCGCGATGACACAACCTGCTTCCGAGCCGGAGTTCAAGGTCGGTCAGATGCCGGCTTATGGTTGATCTGCTGATGTTCAGTTCAAGCTCGGCGGCCGAGACACCGCCGCACGCGACAACTGCGCGGAATACCCGAAGCAATCTGAAATCGACATCACTGAGGCGGCGAAGAAGAGCTGTTTTTGCCATGCCGTAATGTTGCACCTGCATGCAAGCTTTTCAACAAACCTTCCTATATCTGAAACATTTCCCGGCTGCTAGGCTCTCTTTCAAGCCATAAATTAAAGTCCAGTTGCCGCAACATTCAAGGCATTACCCAGGGCGTTGGTTTTCGCATTACCCCTGCTGTCGGGTAACAGGGCAGGTTGGCCCGTATTTGCCTATTTGCCCAATTCAAAATAGGCTCGAGCAACTAAGGAAGACCTTGTTTGCCTTTTAGCTTTTAGTCGCCCCCTATAAACGCAAAGGAACATTACATGAAACTTTTACACAAACTGTCTTACGCCCTGATGCTCACCGCAGCAGTATCTCTTGCAGGTATATCTGGGGCATCAGCCAAGAAATTCAAGATCGCTGTCGGCGACAGTGGCGGCAGCAGTCAGGAAGCAACCGGCCTGGGCTTTGTAAAGGCTCTTGAAGAGCTTTCCGGCGGCAAACACACAGCAAAACTGTTTCTGAACGGCCAGCTCGGCTCGGAACAGGACACAGTAAATGAAGCCGCGATTGGTACGCTGGATATGTCGCTGTTGGCGATCAACAACATCACACCGTTCTCGCCGACAGTTGGTGTGTTTACACTGCCATATGTCATTTTGAGCCTGGAAGATGCCGAGAAGCTGACCCAGGGCCCGATCGGCCAAGAGCTGACCCAGAACACCATCAATGACGCCGGTGTCAGGATCATCGCCTGGACCTATACGGGTTTCCGGGTTCTGACCAACTCGAAAAAGCCGGTGAAATCCGTGGCTGACCTGAAAGGCCTGGTGATCCGCGTTCCCAAGAACGAAATCATGATCGACACCTACAAGTCATGGGGTATCAGCCCGACGCCGATGGCATGGTCGGAAACCTTCGCCGGCTTGCAGACCAAGGTTGTCGACGGTCAGGACAATCCCTACACAACCATCAACGCGATGAAGTTCTACGAAGTGCAGAAATATGTGACCAACATCCGGTATATTTTCTCCATCGAACCTCTCATCATTTCTGAGCAGGTGTTCCAGGGCCTGCCTGCAGGCGATCAGGAAATCATCCTGAAGGCAGGAGAGGCCGCGACTGCAGCGTCGGCAAAGTTCCTGCGCGACAAGGAAGCCGAGATCAAGCAGATACTGCTCGACAAGGGCATGGAAATCTCTGACCCGGAAAACGATGAAGCTGAATTCATCGAGCTGGCGACCAAGGCAGTGTGGCCAAAATTCTACGAGAGCATTGGCGGTATTGAAAAGCTGAATGCGGTTCTTGCCGAGATTGGCCGCGACCCTGTGTCGGAATAATCTTCATGTGACAATAACAGGGGGCGCCGACCGGCGCCCCCTACCAAAGGGGAAGAGGGTCAGATGAGCAAATTATGGAATGTAATCGACAACATCGAGAGTTACATTTGCCGAACACTGCTGGCGATTTTTGTGTGCCTGCTGTTTCTGCAAGTTGTTGTGCGAACGCTGTTCTCGTTCTCGTTCTCGTGGATTGAAGAGCTTTCGGTCTACATGTTCGTCTGGTTCGTGTTCTTTGGCGCCAGTTATGCTGCCAAAATGGGTGCCCACAACAGGGTGACATTTCAGTTCAAGTTCCTGCCACCAGGAGCCATCAAATATATTGAAGCATTTGCCGACCTGTTCTGGCTGGCGTTCAATGTCATTTTTGTCTACCTCGCGATCGATTTCATTTTCTACAAAATGAACAAGTTTCAGTCCTCTCAGACTTTGGGCTTCCATCTGAGTTGGGTCTACATCGTGCTTCCGATTGCCTTCACCCTGATGACGATACGCATCCTGCAGGTGAACTATAAAAAGATAGTGCTCAAGGAAGACATGCGAGACCCGGATGCGATCGACCTTGATGCGATCAAGGCCGAAACCGACGCAACCAAAAACTGAACACTGAGGCGGGACTAGTACAATGGAAACTCAAATCATCTTAATCCTCTTCGGGTCGTTTTTGCTCCTGCTGCTGATCGGTGCACCGATCACCGTCGCGCTGGGTGTCTCGACACTGATTTCGTTCATCGTGCTCGAAGACAATCCGATCAAGTTCGTTCAAATCGCGTTTACCTCTGTTGGCTCTTTCCCGCTGATGGCATTGCCGGCCTTCATTCTGGCAGGGGCGTTGATGGAATCTGCCGGACTGTCGCGAAGACTGATCAATGTTGCTGAAAGTTTTGCCGGCCCATTTACCGGGGGCATGTCGGCGGCAGCCGTTGTCGCGTGCCTGTTTTTCGGTGCCATTTCGGGTTCCGGACCGGCAACAACAGCGGCGGTTGGAATGTTGATGATCCCGGCCATGATCGAGCGTGGCTATAGCAAGGGATATGCATCCGCGATCACTGCATCTGCGGGTGGTCTCGGTATCGTGATCCCACCGTCCATTCCATTGATCATATTCGGCATTGCCGCGCTTGGCATGCCTCCGCCACCAGCAGCAGTTGAAGCTCATGGTGTGTTTCAGACAGTGTCGATTCCAAAACTGTTCATCGCCGGATTTATTCCTGCATTCCTGATCGCCGGCAGCCTGCTTGTCATGAACTACATCCTGGCAAAGAAGCACAACTACAAGGGAACTACCGAGGGCTGGTCGGCGCGTCATATCTGGTGCGAACTGTATCGCGGCTTCTGGGCGCTGATGGCACCGGTGGTGATCCTGGGCGGTATCTATTCCGGTTTCTTCACACCGACCGAGGCGGCTATTGTGGCCATCTTCTATACGCTCGTTGTCGGTACCTTCATCTACCGGGAGATGTCCTGGCAGAAACTCTTCACCGCGCTGGAGACGACCACATGGCTTACCGGCCGTGTGTTGTTGATCATGTTCACGGCAACCGTGTTCGGCAGGCTTCTGGTGGAAAATGAAATACCGGCGGTGATTGCCGAAGGCATGTTGTCGTTCACGGACAATATTTACCTGATCTGGACGCTGGTCATTTTCTTCCTGCTGTTCGTCGGCATGTTCATGGAAACGCTTGCCACGATCCTGATCCTGGTACCGGTGATGCTGCCCGTGGCCTATAGCATGGGGATAGATCCGATCCACTTCGGCGTGGTGATGATCTGCACCTTGGGTATCGGCTTCCAGACGCCGCCCTTGGGGGAAAACCTGTTCATTGCGTCGGGTATTTCCAAGATTTCCATCGAGGAAATATCCCTGAAAGCCCTGCCATTTGCGTTCATCAACACGGTTGCGATCTTCGTGATCGCCTTCTTCCCGGAAATCTCGCTGTGGCTGCCACGCTTCTTCGGCTATTGATCGGGTCACCCAGAAAAGGTCTCTGACTATGAAACCAACAGTCACCCATATCCTGTTCACGACGGATCTGTCGAAAAACTCGACCTATGCGCTGACCCACGCTGCCAGCATGGCGAAGATGACCGGCGCCAAGCTTCATGTCCTGCATGTGGTCGAACCGCTCAGCGATGATGCGCGCATCACCATACAGATGTTCATGCAGGATGACGCATCCCGCAAAAAGGCGATGGGCACCAGACATGAACACGCGAAAGCTGTGCTGGCGGAGCGGCAGAAGAATTTCTGGGCCGCGTTACCGGAAGAAGATCGCGACGTGCGTGATCTGGTCGAGTCGATTGAGATCGTTGATGGGTATCCTGCCGAAGTGATCCTGCGCCGGGCCGAGGAACTGAAGTGTGACCTGATTGTTCTTGGCGCACATGACCACGGGTTCTCGCACACGTTCCTTGGAACGGTGGCGAAACGGGTCTTGCGGCGGGCCGAAATCCCGACACTGGTGGTGCCGTACAAGGCCGATGCGTGATCTGCGACGGCGTCACCTGTCAAAGCTGCCTGATTGCCCGGTCAGGGTTTGCCCAGCAGCGTGGCTGCATACCCGGGCTTACCATCAGCATGTGATGCCGACCAAAGCATACGTTTTTTGGCTTTAGCCTCACTCATCTTGGTGAAGTAGTGGTCCGGTGCTGATTGTGTCGGAACAGCCCAGCCGGCATGGATCTGGCCGAGAGCGAGGTCGTAGCCGTCTTCGGTTTTGCAGCTGTAGGTGTGTGGTGTCAGTTTCCGGCATTCGATGGTGGTTGCAACAACCAGTTCGGTAAGGCCGAGCCGGGCAAAATTGCCGCAATCACGCAGCTTGCCACGCAGCAGGCATTTGGCACCCGGTTCCGGTACGGTGATGTTGGCCAGCACCAGCTGTTTGTTGTTCATGTTCACAATGCGTCCGTCAACGGCAACCGCTGATCCGCGTATAACGTCAGATCCAGCTCGTGCCGGGATGGACAAGGCGACTGCCGCGCAAAGTACGGCGGCCATGACATTCATGGTGATCTTCGGAGTAAAGACTAGAGATTTACCCATGCTCAGACCTCGTGACCTGACGATTTGTCCTGGTTTTTTGCAGTTCTGGGTTAGCAGCTGTGATCAGCAGGGGAAACAAACATACGCGTGATGTGGTTCTGGGGGAGTTGTTCAGGTTCACTGGATTGTCGTATGTGGACTCCGCCAGCCGAGTGCGGGCATATTCGCGGTGTTTTTACAGCCTGACAGAGGTGAAAGAGTGACCCGAATACTGCTTGCAGGTGTTGCCGTGGCGGACTTCGTATTCAACGTGGACGAGATGCCCCGCAAGTCCGAAAAATACCGTGCCCGGAGTGCGCACATGTGCAGTGGCGGAAATGCGGCCAATTCGGCGGTGGCAGTCAGCAGGCTCGGAGCGCATGCCATGCTCGCTGCCCGGGTCGGCGATGATTTTGTCGGCGGATTTATCCTGGACGAACTGAGCAAGCAGAACGTGGATACAGCGCTTGTAAGGCGTATTGCCGACGGTGCGTCATCATTCTCATCGATTTTTGTCGATCAGACAGGTGAACGTCAGATCACAAACTTCAGAGGTCAGCGCCTTGGTGAGGATGCCGGGTGGCTGGACGATGTCCCCCAGTTTGATGTGTTGCTGGCCGATAATCGCTGGGAGCCGTTGACCCGTCGCGCACTCCAGATAGCCCACGACAGAAACATACCCGCCATTGTTGATGCAGAACCTCCATTTGATCCAGATGCGGTCAAACTGGCCAGCCACGTGGCGTTCTCTGCCCAGGGCATATATGACTTTACCCGTATCGAGCATCCGGTGGCTGCGCTGCAGGCCGCATCATCAAAACTGGATGCCTGGGTCTGTGTCACCAACGGTTCCGAAGGCACATACTTCATCGAAGACGGCCGCGTGGAAAACATTCCCGCGATCGCTGTCGAGGCAAAAGAAACACTGGGGGCAGGCGACGTGTGGCATGGAGCCTTTGCTGTGATGATCGCGGAGGGGCACGATGTTCGAAGCGCCATTCGATTTGCAAATGCGGCAGGCACATTGAAAAGCATGCGGTCCAGGTGGCCCGGCAAGCGCGCCGACCAGGGCGGAGACAGAACAGTTCCTGAACGCCCATTGCCAGAATAATGACTGAGGCAATCGCATGAACACGTTCGACTACATAATCGTCGGGGCGGGATCGGCCGGCTGTGTTCTGGCAAACAAGCTGGGCGCGGACGGGCGCAAGTCGATCCTTGTTCTGGAAGCCGGTCCCATGGACCATGACCTGATGATCCACGTGCCCGCCGGTGTCTACCGGACGTGGCATGAGCCCAAGCTCAACTGGAACTATCACACCGAACCTGAACCGGAACTGCATGACCGCAGCGTCTTCATGCCAAGGGGTAAGGTGGTTGGCGGCTCGTCATCCATCAACTCCATGGTCTACATGCGCGGGCATCCGCTGGACTATGATCGCTGGGCCGGTGAATGCGGCCTGACACAGTGGAGCTATGAGCATTGCCTGCCATACTTCAAGGCGGGCGAAACATCTGATCGCGGAGGAGATGACTGGCGCGGTGACAGCGGTCCGCTTGGAGTGTCAAAGGGTAATTTCGAAAACCCGTTGTACGATGCATTCATCGAGGCTGGTGAACAGGCGGGACAAGGACGGTCGGTTGATCTGAACGGTTTCAACCCGGAAGGTGTCGCGCGCTTTGACGCTACCAAGATAAACGGCAGAAGATGCAGCGCAGCGGTGGCCCATCTCAGGCCGGCATTGAAGCGCGGAAACGTAACCTTGCTGGTCGCGGCCATGGTAAAGCGGGTGTTGTTTACCGGCAATCGCGCATATGGCATTGCCTTCGATCACAAGGGTGCAGAACGTATCGTTCACGCCGGCACGCAGGTGATCCTGTCCGGCGGTGCGATCAATTCACCGCAGCTCCTGATGCTGTCCGGCATCGGTCAGGCCGACCACCTGAATGACAAAGGCATCAAACCGTTAGTCAACCTGCCGGGCGTCGGAAAGAACCTGCAAGATCATGCCAGCATCATTCTGCAATACGAGTGCACAAAGAGCTTTCCAATTCACAAGGTGGATACGCCATGGCGCAAGGCTGCAGCAGGATTGCAGTGGGTGTTTACCCGCTCCGGCATGGCCGCCTCCAACATCTGGGAGGCCGGCGGCCTGATCCGCAGCAATCACAAGGTGGCCTATCCCAACCTGCAGTATCATTTCGGACCGGTGGGTTTTGAGTATAAAGAGGGTGACATCAATCTGCTGCAGGCTTTTGCCATTCATGTTGATCAGTTACGCCCGCGCAGCAGGGGCTCAAGTATGGCTAAAGTCCGGCAATCCTTACGACAAGCCGGCCATGTACTTCGAGTATCTGGCAGAACCCGGTGATCTGGATGAGCTGGTCGAAGGGGTGCACAAGACCCGGGAACTGGTGGTGCAAAACGCGTTCGACGAATTGCGCGGTGCAGAACTTGTCCCCGGTCCGCAGGTGGGCAGCGATGCAGAAATTCGAGACTGGGTGCGGCTGGCTACAACAACTGATTTTCATCCGTGTGGCACCTGCCGGATGGGACATGGTCCTGATGCGGTGGTTGATGATGAAATGCGAGTTTACGGCGTGGAGGACCTCCGTGTGGTCGACGCTTCCGTTATTCCACAGATCATGAGTGGCAACATGAATGCGCCGACACAGATGATTGCTGCACGTGCGGCCGACTACATAACCGGTGCGCCGCAACTGGCACCAGAAAAAGTGAAGTTCGCGTTTGAGCAGTGATCTGCAAGGTCAGGAGAAACTCACGATTGTCTTGCGAAACCGGAACAGGGCGACGGCGAAGAAGACACAACCGATAGCGCCCATGGTCAGCATTTGCGGCCAGACAAGATCCAGCCAGACGCCTCGATACAAAACGGCTTGCGTCAAGAAAGGAGCAGCGAGCCCAGCTCGAAATGATTCAGATCAAAGGCAAGTCGCGCAAAACATTCATTATGGCGATAATGCAACGCAGGGTGTTTGCGCCTGGCTGTTATGCAGGCTTGGAGTGTAGAATTGTGTTAGAGTACCGTTCAAATAACCTATGTGAGGAAGCACCGTGCTAAAGACAGGTTTCAAGGCATTGCTGGCGCAGGCGAACGCCGTGATCGAAACGGTTTCGGTGCAGGATTTTCCCTACCTGCAGGACGAGTCGGATGTGATTGTTGTGGATGTTCGAGACGCCTTTGAACGCGAGGCTGATGGTACCATACCCGGCTCCATACATGCATCACGGGGTTTGCTTGAATTTCATGCTGACCCGGAGTGTCCGGCGCATCTTCCAGAGTTGGATCCAACCAAACGTATTGTATTGTTCTGCGGAACCGGCGGGCGCTCGACACTTGCTGCAAAGACGCTGCAGGATATGGGATTTTCAGATGTGGTTTCACTGGCCGGCGGGTTCGCCGCATGGAAAGCCGCCAACAATAAGGAAGGCTGAAATCATGGCGTTTGACGACCTCATCACCCGCATAAACCTGTTCTTCAGTGAAGCGGAAAACGAAGCGGAAGATGCCCATCAGGTTCTCGAACAACTGCACGCCGAACTGGCCCAGTTAAAGGCAACGGGGCAGCCCTTGCCGGAAGACCTGGTGCGGCTGGAGGCATTGCTGGACGAGGAATTCCGGTCCAGGGTAATCAAAAATCAAGGCTCTGTCTGATCGGCATCCGGATCAAGCGTTTTCAGATAAGCAACCAGATCAGCGATTGCCGGTTCATCCATGAACCTGAGAGCAAGCATGCTCTCACCCGGTACACCATTGATGATCTTGTGGATCATTCGCCTGGGCTGATGGCGTGCCTGCCAGCCAAGGCTGCTGCGCATGCCTGGCGTGGCCTGGAAACCCGACGTACCGCTCGGGTCATGGCAGGACATGCACACTCCTTCAAAAATGTCTCTGCCGCGACTTAAGCTTTTCTGTGAAAGGGATTTTTCCGGCTTGAAATTTGCCGGATCATACTGGCCGACGGTCAGAAAAAGCAGCAGCAGGTCCAGCGGCAATCCGCCGGACGAAAGGGCATTTTGATCAGGATGGGCTTTGGTGAAAAACTCCAGCATATTAAACGGATCGGTCCCTTGCAGGTGCCGAAGGCCGACAAACTGTTTTTGCTGCTGCGCGCTGCCATCTGCCTTTGCAGCGCCATCATAGTCCCAGCCATGGCAGGAGACGCAGCGCCAGCTGTCCGTATCGCTGACTGTCAGGTCTGACGGGAATGCCGGATTTCGCATTGCCGGCGGACTGGCACCTGAGCCTGCCCAGTAGTTGTCGTACAGCTTGCCACCCAGCGACACGACGAATGCATCGCCAAACTCATGCTCCCGTGCTTCTGGTGGCGGCATGTCCTGCGTAACCTGGGTCGCCCGGGCTGGATGATGTGCAATCGGCCACGCGCCGGTAAAGGCCACGAGCGCCAGAGCAGCTGCGGCTGTCGAAACCGGCAGGAATTTATGCAATCCGGCCATCACTGTACGTTGTAGTTGCGGCGTTGGGGAGTGGGAGGCGTCGCGATTTTGATGCGGGTGACTGTGGCTCTTATATTTCGGCCTTGCCATGGAACCACGCCGTAAGTGTTGCACCACCTGGCACTGAATATTCTTCCTTCTCCTTCAACCTTGAAGCGGAACTTCAGGCAGCGGCCTGAACGGCGTACAGAACCGCCGGAAAATACGCCTGGTACCTGAAAGTACACCCGGCAATCGTGTGTCAGGCGCGCTGTGGCAGCTTCAGTTGTGCCTCTGAAGTTTCCCGACAATTTATAAGTGCCAGGCTGCGCCCAATTGAATATGCACCGGTTGGCAGCCAGCAAGTCACCCGGCAGCATAGCAACCAGCATAAGGCCGGCACCTGCCATCAGGCAGATTGGGCCAGCGCCCTTAATGTAACGGATCATACTCATAAGCACCTCCAGTAAGGTATCACTCAAACATACCGGCTGATCAAGGCATATGACCTCGATCAATGCGCTTCATATGCCGCTGATTGCATGATGTATCAACCAACCTAACCAGGAGGATGTTTCGTGAACCCGAAAACCTTTGTTGTCAGCCTCAATGACACGGACAATCTGGATCATCTGCTGACCACCTGCAGCCTGTTTGCGGCTCGTAACGAAGCCCATGTCATTGGCGTTTACATCATACCTTCCGTCGAGGTTTATGCAGTCTATGGCGGTATCGCCATGGCAGATGTCGTTGACGCCCAGCGCAAGCGTTACCAGTCAATGGGCAAAGAAGTACGCGAGAAATTTGAGCGTATAATGTCCTTGAATTCCCTATCGCATGAATGGCGCGAACTGGACGCCATAAGTTCATCCATCGGGCAAGAGTTCGTGCAACAATGCCGGTTCGCTGACCTGGCAATGATCGCCCAGGTTGACGCCAATGAGAGTTGTGGCGTTGAGCCGAGTTTTGCCGAATATGTGGTGATGGAAGCAGGACGGCCTGTTTTGCTGGTGCCACGCGGCAAGACGTTCGAGGCCATTGGAAACAAGGTGCTGATGGGTTGGAACGGGGCCAAGGAAGCAGCACGTGCCTGCTTCGACGCCTTGCCGCTTCTACCGGCCGACAGCGAGGTCAGTATTGTCTGGGTCGATCCACAGAAGCAGCGTTCTCTGGCCGGTAATGTACCAGGTGCGGAACTGGCGGCAACCTTTGCCCGCCACGACATAAGAGTTACGGCTGAACCCATGCCGACAGCAAACTCCGACGCCGGCCGCGCCTTGCTTGCACGTGTCGAAGATATTGGTGCCGACCTGCTTGTGATGGGGGCATACGGGCACTCCAGAGTGCGTGAGTTTGTTTTTGGCGGGGCAACCGAACACGTGCTGAACAACATGACGGTTCCAGTGCTGATGTCACACTGAGATTATCATACTGTCCTTGATTTTACCTGCTACGGAGGCACTTCCTCATGACTATGAAACAGATCCGCATTGAACTTGCCCGCGACAAGGATTTTCCGCAGGGCAGCCGCCAGCATGGCTATACGCTGATGGCACCGCTGGACAATATGGACAGGATTGACGCGGCGGAGTGGAAAGCCAGTCGCGAGAAGTGCAGGGTCACGCGTTTCTGGGGTTCCGATGAACATGAAATCGGACATCTGGTGCGCAAACCCGGTGGCGCATGGGCGTTCCATTACGATATTCACGGCAATGAGGATGACGATGAGACCGGATACCGGTTCGGAGACGAACGCTTCCGGCCCGGAGAGTATGTCTCAATCCGCGAGCAGGATGGCGAGATGCGAACTTTCCGCGTTATCACCGCAACGGACGTCCGCTGACGCTGATTGAAGTGCAAAACACCAAACGGCCACTGCTGCCAGGCAGTGGCCGTTTCGCGTTCAGTCGGGCCGACTGTAAGGCCAGTTTTTGCAATTAAACCGCCAGAACGTCGGCGAGATGGTCTCCGAGTTCCTGGTTGGGAATATGCACCAGGTCTTTGGCGATTTCTGCGTAGACAACCGCCAGCAGCGGCTTTGGCAGAGCTTTGCGAATATCGCCAAGCGTTGCCGGGGCGGCCACCAGCACCAGCCGGTCAAAGGCCTGGTCCTGCAACTGATCCTGCAATGTGGCAACCAGTTCGGCAGCGAAGGATCGCTTTGCCTCTCGCTGCGGATCGGAAGCAGGTTCCATCGCATGGCGGTGTGCACCTGCTGAGTCAAAGGTGCGACCGGGCCGGTCAGCCATGATGTCGCCGGATCGGGAGTTATCTCCTTCAAACTCCATTCCGCGCACCTCTTCCAGACCTTTGCCGGGTCCAGTGTTGCAAACGATGCGGGCGCGGGTTCCGTCTGCAAGCAGTATCCATGTTCTAACCGGTTTCATCCTGATGCCTCCTGGTTGGGGGGATTTTCATCAATCTAGCAGCCTGTCGGAAGCGAGCCTTGATCCGCATCAAAGCTACGTCCGGCTAATCATGTTCTGGTGACTGAAACCTTTGAACAGCTGACGGCGAATGGAGACACAAGATGACCACCGCCACAAAGGATTCGTCCGGGCAGGCAGAAACACCTGCAGATCTGTCAGCCGGGATCGCAAGCCGGTTTCCAACAGCTTACTCGATTTTGTTCGGCCTCATTCTGTTCATGGCCGCATTGACCTGGTTTGTTCCTGCCGGGCAATACGACAGGGTGGAGAATGAAGCCCTGGGCCGTGAAGTAGCGGTGCCTGGAACCTACAAGGCCGTGGAAGCTGCACCGCAATCACTGTTCGATATCTTCCTTGCCCCCGTCAACGGATTTTACAACCAGTCGGCAGGCACCGCGAACGCCATTGATGTGTCGCTGTTTGTGTTGATCATCGGCGGTTTTCTGGGAGTTGTGAACAGTACCGGTGCCATCAATGCGGGTATTGCCAGAGCCATGAACGCCTTGCGTGGCCGGGAAAAATGGATGATCCCGATCATGATGGCGTTGTTTGCGGCAGGCGGTACAACCTACGGCATGGCCGAAGAAACGCTGGCGTTTTATGTGCTGTTCATTCCGGTGATGATTGCGGCCAGATATGATGCCGTGACAGGTGTTGCCATCATCCTGGTCGGGGCCGGTATCGGGGTGCTTGGATCGACAATCAACCCGTTTGCGACAACCATCGCGTCCAATGCTGCAGGCATTCCGTTCACCACCGGCATGATGCTGCGCTTTATCATCCTGGGTGCCGGATGGGTGGCATGTGTGGCCTATGTAATGTGGTATGCGGAGCGCGTACGCGCCAATCCGGAACTCTCGATTGTCGCCAATATGAAAGCGGCGAACGAAGCCCATTTCAAGCTCAAGGGCGATGCTGACGATCAGTTCACCACACAGCACAAGCTGATCCTTGTCCTGTTCACCCTGACCTTTGGCGTGATGATCTGGGGGGTGTCGTCGCAAGGCTGGTGGATGGCGGAGATGTCCGGCCTGTTTCTGGCTGCCGCCCTCATTGTCGGTATCGTGGGGTGGGTTGGAGAAAAACCCTTCGTTGAAGCATTCCTTGCAGGCGCCAGAGACCTTCTGGGCGTTGCTCTGATCATCGGATTGGCGCGCGGCATCGTGGTGATCATGGATGCAGGCAAGATTACCGACACCATCCTGCACTGGGGCGAACAGGCAATTCAGGGGCTGTCGGCGATTGCCTTCATCAACGGCGTGTTCGCTGTTGAAGTGCTGATGTCGTTCCTGGTGCCGTCGACATCCGGCCTTGCCGTGCTCAGCATGCCGATACTGGCGCCGCTGGCGGACTTTGCCGGTGTCGGACGTGAGCTTGTAGTGACAGCTTATCAGTCTGCCTCGGGTCTGGTGAACCTGATTACGCCGACATCCGCGGTGGTGGTCGGCGCTCTCGCCATTGGCCGGATTTCCTATGACAAGTGGTTGAAGTTTGTCTGGCCGCTGCTGCTTATCCTGACCGTCATGGTTGTCGCAGCCTTGAGTGTAACGGCAATGCAAGGTGGTGCGGCATGACCTGGAGACCCGGTGTTCATTCGGAAGCCGGCAAGCTGCGCACCGTGCTGGTTTGCCGTCCTGGCCTGGCGCACGAGCGGCTGACCCCTGCAAATTGCGACGAGCTTTTGTTTGATGATGTGTTCTGGGTTCAGCAGGCCAAGGCGGATCATCACGACTTTTGCACGAAAATTGCCGACCGCGGTGTTGAGGTCCTCGAATTGCATGATTTACTGGCTGAAACAGTGGCGCTGGAGTCTGCGAGAAACTGGCTTCTGGATCGCCGGTTGACCGAAAACCATGTCGGTATCGGCATGATGTCGGAACTGCGGGGCTGGATGGATGAGCTTCCCGCAGTTGACCTTGCCCGATATCTCATCGGTGGCGTGGCCGTACAGGATCTGCCGTTCAAACCGGAAGGCATGTTTGGACCCTATCTCGGGGCCGACGGGTTTGTGTTGCCGCCGCTGCCTAACACCATATTCACCCGTGACACCAGTTGCTGGATCTATGGTGGCGTGACCCTTAACCCGATGCACTGGCCGGCCCGCCAGCCAGAAACACTGCTGACTGACGCCGTGTACCGGTTTCATCCCAGGTTCAAGGACGCTGAATTCGATGTCTGGTGGGGTGACGGTGAGGCTGACCGGGCCCCGGCCAGCCTCGAAGGAGGCGATGTGATGCCGCTGGGCGACGGTCTTGTGCTGATCGGGATGGGTGAACGAACCACACCGCAATCCGTGGGCCAGGTGGCCCGCGCCCTGTTTGAGGCTGAAGCCGCCAGCCGGGTCATTGCGTGCCAGATGCCCAAGTCACGCGCGGCCATGCATCTGGATACGGTGTTTTCGTTTTGTGATCGTGATCTGGTGACCAGCTTTGTCGAAGTGGCCAATGAGATTACCTGCTACAGCCTGCGGCCCGGCAGCAAGCCGGGCGATGTTGATTGCCGGCAGGAGATAAAATCCCTGTTTGAAGTGACCGCGGAGGCAACCGGGGTCAAGAAACTGCGCATCATCGCCACTGGCGGCGACAGCTTCGAGCAGGCTCGGGAACAATGGGATGACGGCAACAATGTTGTCGCGCTGGAGCCGGGGGTGGTGGTTGCGTACGACCGTAACGTGTTCACCAATACCCAGCTGCGCAAGGCCGGTGTCGAGGTCATTACCATTCACGGGGCAGAGCTTGGCCGCGGCCGCGGCGGGGGTCATTGCATGACCTGCCCGATAGTACGTGATCCGCTGTAACGTTGAAGGACCCATTACCATGGCAGTCAATCTCAGTAACCGCAGCTTCCTGTCACTTCGCGATTTTTCGCCTGATGAGATCAGCCACCTGATCGAGTTGGCCATGGACCTGAAGTCAACCAAGCGGGCAGGCATCGAGCGTCAGAGACTTGAGGGCAAGGAAATTGCACTGATCTTCGAAAAGGACTCGACCCGCACCAGGGTAGGGTTTGAGGTGGCGGCCTATGATCAGGGCGCGCACGTAACCTATCTGGGCCCCTCCGGCACCCAGATCGGGCACAAGGAAACCACGAAGGACACCGCACGCGTGCTCGGCCGGGTCTACGATGCAATAGAGTATCGCGGATTTGGACAGGCAACGGCAGAACAACTTGCCGAACATGCCGGTGTGCCCGTGTACAATGGTTTGACCGACGAATTTCATCCGACGCAGGTTTTGGCCGATCTTCTGACAATACGCGAACACAGCGGCAAACCGTTTTCCAAGGTTGCGCTGTGTTTTCTCGGCGATGCCGGCAACAATATGGGTGACAGCCTGCTGATTGGTGGTGCGAAGATGGGCATGGATGTCCGGCTGTGCGCGCCAAAAGCCTGCTGGCCGGTTCGCGGCATTATCGACGAGGCCGAGGCAATCGCTGCGCAGACCGGCGCCCGGATACTGATTACCGAAGACGTTGCGTCGGCAGTTCGCGGCTGCGACTTCATCTACACCGACGTGTGGCTTTCCATGGGGCAGCCAAAGGAGAAATGGGCAGAGCGAATTGAGCTGCTCAAGCCCTATCAGGTGAACTCCGCTGTCATGGAGCAGACAGGAAACCCGGATGCAAAGTTCATGCATTGCCTGCCGGCCTTTCATAATACAGAGACCAAGGTGGGCAAGGAGATACACAATGAGTTCGGCCTTGATGCCATGGAGGTAACCGAGGAGGTGTTTGAATCCGCCAACTCCATTGTGTTCGACCAGGCAGAGAACCGCATGCACACGATCAAGGCGGTTCTCGTCGCCACGCTGGGAGAATGATCCGGTGAAAGTGATTGTGGCCCTTGGCGGTAATGCCCTGTTGCGCAGGGGCGAGCCAATGACATCTGAGAACCAGCGTGAAAATGTCAAACGCGCGGCACGCTCGATTGCAGAACTGGTTTTATCAGGCCATCAGGTCACCGTAACCCACGGCAATGGGCCCCAGATCGGCCTGCTTGCACTGCAGTCTGCAGCCTACGATGCGGACAGCGCATTTCCACTTGATCTTTTAGGCGCGGAAACCGAGGGCATGATCGGGTATCTGATCGAACAGGAACTGGAGAATGCGCTGGGCTCGTGCCACAAGGTTGCGACGCTGCTGACCCAGATCGAAGTGGATGCCCGCGATCCTGCTTTCAGTAATCCAACCAAACCTGTGGGGCCGGTCTATCATGAAACCGAAGCCCGCAAACTGGCACAGGCAAGAGGCTGGACGGTCAAGGCCGATGGCGCGAAATTCAGGCGCGTGGTGCCATCACCGAAACCAAAGCACATCCCGGACACCGCGATCATAAAGCTGCTGCTGGACCACGACGTCACCGTGATCTGTGCCGGAGGCGGCGGTATTCCCGTCGTGCGCCGGGCCGACGGTTCTCTTGTCGGTGTGGAAGCGGTCATTGACAAGGACGCCGCCAGTTCCCTGCTGGCCAGTGATATCGAAACCGATGCGCTGCTGATGCTGACAGACGTGGACAGGGTTTACCTGAACTGGGATACGCCTGAACAGCAAGGCCTGGACAAGGTGAGCCCCGACGAATTGCTGCAGCATGAATTTGCAGCCGGATCCATGCAACCCAAGGTCGATGCAGCGTGTCAGTTTGTGTTGCAGACCGGAGGTATGGCCGGAATAGGAAGACTGGAAGACGCAGCTGGTATTCTTGAAGGGCGGGCAGGCACGCTGGTGTCGAGGTCGTGACGATGAACCCGGCAGTTCCTGACACATATGAAACCCCGGATCAGGCCGAGGTAATTGCGTTTCTCGCGGATCCGGCATCTTACCCGGGCGACGTGCGTTCGGTTGAAGTGGTTGAGACCCATGCCGCCATGGTTTTCCTGACCGAGCATGAAGCCTTCAAGATCAAGAAGGCCGTCACCTTTCCGTACCTCGATTTCGGAACCGTGGAAAAGCGCAAAGCGGCCTGTGAGTACGAACTGCAGATCAATCAGCCTCATGCATGCCAGATTTACCTGGGTGTTGTGGAGATTACCCGCGAAGCAACCGGCGAGCTTACGCTCAACGGGGCTGGAAAGCCGGTGGAATGGGCCTTGCACATGCAGCGTTTTCCGGACAATTCGCTCCTCAGCGACGTGATCAAAGCCGACAGTCTGACCGCTGAGTTCGCGGACCGTCTGGCCGATGAGATTGGCAGGTATCAGGCCGAAGCGCCTGTTGTGCGCGATCACAATGCAGCCGGCAGAATGATCGCCATTGTCGATGAACTGTGTGCTGCCTTTGATGAAGCGGCAGAGATTTTACCGCTACCTGAAATACGCCGATTTGAGAAACTGGCGAAAGCTGCGCTGCGCCAATGCGGACCGTTACTGGATGATCGTGGCAGGCAAGGGTATGTCCGCCGCTGTCATGGCGATCTGCACCTGTCCAATATCATATCCCTGAATGACCAGCCGGTTCTGTTTGATGCCATAGAATTCAATGATGAGATTGCGACCGTCGACATACTGTACGACCTGGCCTTTCTGCTGATGGACCTGGGCCATCTTGGAGAAAATATTCATGCAAACCGCATTCTGAACCGGTATCTGTCCCGATCCGGAAACAAGGATCATCTGGCCGGACTGCAGGCCTTGCCGTTGTTCATGGCCTGCCGGGCAGGTGTGCGGGCCATGGTTGCCGTTACCCGGTTACGGCAAGCATCCCGGACCGGGACATCATCGGAAACCGCTGCTGTTGCCAATTCCTATCTTCTCGATGCGACGCGGTATCTCGCGCCTCACCGCCCCCGTCTGGTTGCGGTTGGCGGACTGTCGGGTACCGGCAAAACGTCTGTCGCGCGCGCACTTGCCGCACGAATTGCCATGTGTCCCGGCGCTGTGCACCTGCGGACCGACATTGAGCGCAAGCAGATGTTCGGTGTCGGTGAAACGACCAGGCTGCCGAAGGAAACTTACACTCGGGAGGCCAGCGATGCGGTCTATGAGCGGGTCTTGCACAAAGCCACGATCGTCCTGCGGGCAGGCCATACGGTAGTTGTTGATGCAGTTTTCCTGGACCAGGCAGAGCGCCGTGCCATTGAACAAGTGGCTGAGGAGACCGCTGCGCCGTTTGTCGGCTTGTGGCTGGAAGCGGATGAAGAGTGCCTCGTTGAGCGGGTGAACGCCCGCAAGGGCGATGCATCCGATGCGACGGCCGAGGTGGTTCGCCATCAATTCAAGCGCCTTGCAGGACCCGTTACCTGGCGCCGGATCAATGCCGACGGAGCGCTGGAAGAGACAATAGAACGGTCCTTGAAGGCGCTGGGTTCCTGATGTCCGGGTGATGGTTGACGCAGGTCAAGGAAGACAGCCTTGATGCCGGGCAAGGTGACTTTGCCAACATCGGGGCCGTTGGTTTTTTGCTGTAGACGCTGCCACAAATCATTGCTGGAGAGAGGAATGCGACGGTTCAGAAAGATTCTTTATGTTCACGAGGAGAATTCGCCGGTCGCCCTGGAGACCCTGCAGCTGGCTTTGGCAATTGCGGGGAAAAGCGGCGGTCATGTTGATCTCGTTACCGTGCTTGAGCCGCCGGCGGTCACGTTTGCATCCAACATTTCGCTGCTGCTGCAGTCGCGCTGGGTCAAGGAGTCCAAAGACCAATTGCAACAACTCGCTCTGACCGTGAGCCCGGACGGCAAGCTCAACACAAAGGTTATCGAAGGCAGACCGTACATTCAGGTGGCGCGGGAAGTCCTGAGACACGACTATGATCTTGTCATCAAGCCAATTGGCCCAAGTGGTTTTCTGGACCGGTTGTTCGGGCGGCTGGACATGCGCCTTTTACGCAATTGCCCGTGTCCGGTGTGGCTGTCGAAAGGCGAAGCCTATGGCGCGTTCGACAGTGTACTTGCAGCGGTTGACGCGGATGTCGAAACGTCTCTTGAAGACCAAGCAGACAGCCCGCCCGCAAAAGAGGCGCTGAACAGGCAGATACTTGAGCTGGCGTTTTCCCTGTGCGCCGACAACAAGGCCCGCCTGCATGTCGGGCACGCATGGTATCCACCGTTCCTGTCACCTTTCAGCCGGGCGCGGGCGAACGTTCCCCAGCAGGAGATTGATGCATACGTCACTACGGTCAAACGCATGCATACAAGCTGGCTGAGGCGTTTGATGGATCAGGCGGCCAGCTGGGTCGGGGAGGATATTGCCGAAAGCGTAGGTCTGAAAACGCACTTGCCCCAGGGTGATCCGGAAGTGGAAATTCCCAAGTTGATATCCGACGTTCAGGCAGACCTGGTGATCATGGGCACGATTGCGCGAACCGGGGTTTCCGGGCTGGTCATGGGCAACACTGCCGAGACCATACTGGACCAGGTGACCTGTTCCGTGCTCGCGGTCAAGCCTGCGGGTTTTGTATCCAGCGTGACCCTTGATGAATGAACCAGGGGCGTCATGCCCCTGTACATACCAGACGTACGGCGATCATTGAAATCGACATTGTCGTGAGAGAAATCTGCAATCAGCTTGAGAGCACGGGTTGGCGAGCGCGGCGACGCAACCACCGACAGGACGCAGGCGGATCTGCAGGGGTCCGGGGTTTTCCGGTTATTTCACGGTCATGCAGGTGCAAGGCGCATTCTGGCTGACCTTGTGCGACACACTTCCAAGCAACAGGCTGGCCAGCCCGCCAAGGCCGCGGCGGCCTGTTACAATCAGGTCGGCTTTCGACTTTTCAGCCTGTTGCAGAATTTCCTCTGCCGGGTCGCCATTGCCGATAACAGTTTCAGCCGGAGTGCAGCCCTGGGCTTGTGCCTGTTTCACGGCGTGAGCCATGACCTGTTTTCCGGCCTCGGCAATTTTTTCCGGACTGGGCGCGATGGCGACTGCGCCGGAGCCGACCGCAATTGCAGTGGTCTCCAGCTCCGGGGAGTGAACCAGATGAATTTCCGACTTGTACTTGCCGGCAATATCGCAGGCTGTGGCCAGCGCGTGTTCAGCCTGTTCGGACCCATCAATTGCAACGACTATAATTTTAAACATATCGGCCACCTCAATATTGACGATGACCGTCATGTTAGGTTGCAGCAAAACGAAGTTTCTTGACGCAGATCAAACGCCATTATGGTTTGGCGGGATCTGACTTGCGAGTGCGCCTTGAATTGCCACACGCCGGCCTCTGGTCGTTCGGTTAACCTCAATGTCTGGTCTCGATTGAACCCCGGCTTGCGTGTCGGGGGTCATTTTTATGTAAGTTGAACTTATGTATTGGATTAATTTTTATCTCTTTTCGTTAGAAAAACACATACATATAGATAGAGGGATGATGGTGCCTGTCCTGATAGTGGAGCAATGATTTGTCGTCCGACCCTGATGAGTTAGAGGTTTCAGTCTGGCGCGGTGACAGTACATCGGGCCAGTTTGAGGACTTCAGGGTTCCGGCGCAGGAAAACCAGACCATTCTGGACGTGGTCTCCTGGATTCAGCAGCATCGTGATCCCACGCTTTCCTACCGCTATGCGTGCCGTGTCGGCATGTGCGGATCGTGCGCCATGATGGTCAACGGTGTGCCGCGCTGGACGTGCCGCACCCATGTGAAGGTCGCGCTGAAGGACAACCGGATCAGTATCGGCCCGCTGCGCAACCTGCCGGTCATAAAAGACCTGGCCACAGACATGGACCCGTTCTTCGACAAATGGGTAGCTGCCGAAGGCGTGCATCACCCGTCACGGACGCGCGACGATGCCATTGAGCAGATTGACCCTGAAGATGTCTCGCGTCTGGAAGCCAACAAGGGCATCGAATGCATCAATTGTTCGGTCTGTTATGCGGCTTGCGATACTGTGGCCGGCAATGACGATTATCTCGGGCCAGCGGCCCTGCAACGGGCATGGACGCTGTACAATGATGCAAAAGATGCCGGCAAGCAGACCATTCTTGAAGCGGTCTCAGGCACGGGCGGATGTCATAACTGCCACAGCCAGGGCAGTTGCAGCCACTATTGTCCCAATGACCTGAACCCGATGGCGGCAATTGCCGGTTTGAAGCGGGCAACAACTCTCTCCTTTTTCAAAGGGAGGAAATAGCATGCTGACCATCAGGCTCTATATGTTGCAGCGTATTACCGCACTACTGATGGCGCCGTTGGTGCTCGGACACCTGGCGGTGATGATCTATGCGGTGCAGGGCGGGCTGTCGGCAGCCGAGATATTGGGACGCACACAGGGCAGCGTTGCGTGGTTTCTGTTTTATGGCGGTTTTGTTGTCGCCGTATCGATCCATGCGGCTATCGGGTTGCGCGTCGTCGTACATGAAGTGCTGGGTCTGAAAGGTGTGCTTCTGGACCTGTTCACTTGGGCAGCAGCGGCCGGTCTGTTCCTGCTGGGGGCACGCGCGGTAATGGCGGTGACCTTGTCATGATACGTCCGCATCGCACTCACGCACTTTGGTACGCCTTCATCCTGCATCGCATTTCAGGCGTCGCGCTGGCGCTGTTTCTACCGGTGCACTTTTACACGCTGGCATTGGCCCTGACCGATCCTGAGCGTCTCGACGGGTTTTTTCGGTGGACTGAACTGGCGGTTGTCAAATTCGCTGAATTCGGTCTGGTGTTCCTGCTGGCGCTACACATGTTTGGCGGCCTGCGGCTGATGGCGCTGGAGTGGCTGCCCTGGTCTGACCGGCAGAAAACGTTGGCAGCAAGTGCGGCAGCGGTGTCATTTCTGATTTCCGGTGTCTTTCTGTTAAGGGCGATATAGCCATGACATCCACCAGCTCAATTGAACGGCACGACACCGACATTCTGATCCTGGGCACCGGCGGTGCCGGCATGTTCGCCGCCTTGCATGCGCAGCAGTCGGCGGCGCCTGGAACCAAAATCACCATTGCGGTGAAGGGACTGATCGGCAAATGCGGCTGCACCCGCATGGTGCAGGGCGGTTACAATGTGGCGCTCGGTGGTGGCGATACGGTTGAACGGCATTTCATGGACACCATCAACGGTGGCAAGTGGCTGCCCGATCAGGATATGGCCTGGAAACTGTGCGAGCAGGCGGTGGTGCGCATCCGCGAGCTGGAAAATGAAATCGGCTGTTTCTTCGACCGCAATGCTGACGGCTCGCTGCACCAGAAGGCGTTTGCGGGCCAGACAGCCGACCGGACGGTTCACAAGGGAGATCTGACCGGCATTGAAATCATCAGCCGGTTGATGGAACAGGTGCTCAGCCGGCCGATTGAAAAGCTGCAGGAGCACCGGGCCATTGGCCTGATCCCGACGAAGGACGGTTCGGCCATTGCCGGTGTGCTGTTCATCGACATGCGAACCGGCAAGTTTCGCTTTGTCCGGGCAAAAGCAGTGATGATGGGCACTGGCGGCGGGCCGACCATGTACAAATATCATACCCCGTCCGGCGACAAGACAATGGACGGCCTGGCCATGGCGCTGCGTGTCGGATTGCCGCTGCGTGACATGGAAATGGTGCAGTTCCACCCGACCGGCCTGTTGGCTGGCGATCATACCAAGATGACCGGAACGGTCCTCGAGGAAGGCTTGCGGGGGGCAGGCGGACACTTGCTGAACGGTGCTGAAAAACGGTTCATGTTCGACTATGACGCTCTTGGCGAACGTGCGACCCGTGACCTGGTCAGCCGCGGCATATATGCGGAGATGCGCAGGAACAACTCATCAAAGAATGGCGGCGTCTATATTTCGATGGCCCATCTCGGGCCTGACAATGTGCGTAAGAAATTCAAGGGCATGGTGCAGCGCTGCGCAGACAGCGGTTTTGATCTGGCCGCAGGTCTGGTCGAAGTCGTGCCGACGGCGCACTACTTCATGGGCGGCGTTGTGGTGGATACAGATACGCGTACCGGACTGGAGGGGCTTTATGTCGCCGGTGAAGATGCCGGCGGTGCGCATGGCTCCAACCGGCTGGGCGGCAACGGGGTTGCCAACTCAACCGTTTATGGCGGCGTTGCAGGCGACGTGATGGGCGCCGACATCAAGAACGTGAACGCACTGCGTGATCCCGATGAAGCCGTCCTCGCTGCTGAAATGGAGCGGGCGCAATTGCCGTTTTCGAAAACTCCAGGCAATGTTCAGCGACTGCGCCACGAATTGCAGGAAACCATGTGGGATGACGTCGGCGTGCTGCGGACGGCCACCGGCATGAAGCGCGGCATTGACCGGATTGCAGAGATCAGGTCTGACCTGGCGGAAACCGGTGTGGCGTCGGATAACCTGGCGTTCAACCTGACCTGGCATGACTGGCTGAACATGGCGAGCCTGTGCGACGTATCAGAGGTGATCGCCAAAGCAGGGCTTGCACGCGAAAACTCCCGCGGCGCACACTACAGGGAGGATTTCCCTGACAGCGGTACGATGGAAAGTTCATATTTCACGATTGCCCGCAAACAGGGCGACAATGTTGATGTGTCGCGCCAAGCGGTTCAGTTTACAATCGTCAGACCCGGCGAGACGGTATTGCCTGAAGGTGAACCGGAAACCCTGGTGGAGGCTGCGCAATGATCCCGATTGATCTGATTCAGAAAACCGCTGAAACCCTGATGGACAAGGCGGCGATTGAAATCCCGGACGACTATCTGGAAGGCCTGAAAGCTGCCGCCAGTGTGGAAGACGGCGACCTGTCATCCTTCGTTTTGCAGGCAATGCTGGAAAACTACAAGGCGGCCAAGGAAGACCGTCGCGCCATGTGCGGTGATACCGGAACACCGCGCTGGTACGTTAAAATGGGCAATGAAACCCAGATTGAAGGCGGTCCTGTTGCGCTGGAGGCAGCGTTGCGCCGTGCCACCGCCAATGCCACCAATGGCGTGCCGTTGCGGCCCAACCGGGTACATCCGCTGTGGCGCACAGACCATGACAACAATGTCGGTATCGGCGCGCCGGAGATTGAATATGGCTATGAGCCGGGCGGTGAATGGATTGACCTGATCACGGTGCACAAGGGCGGATTGTTCGGCACAGATTACCGCATGTTGTTTCCGTCCGATGGCATTCAGGGCATCAAGCGGTTTTTCCTCGACAGCCTGGTGTCCTTCGGCAAACGCGGCCTGGCCTGCCAGCCGGCGATAATCGGGATCGGGCTTGGCGGCTGCAAGGACACCTGCATGGTGCTGGGCAAGCGTGCTGCCTGCCTGCGCACGGTGGGAGACAGAAACACTGACCCGAAGATCGCCGAACTGGAACTGGAATTTACCGAACTGGGTAATTCCATCGGCATGGGCGCAATGGGCTTTGTCGGCAAGTCCATGGTCATCGATACCCATATTGAAGTGGGTTATTGCCACACCGGCGGTATGCAGATGTCGGTGCATGCGTTTTGCCTTTCGTCGCGCCGCGCGGTGGCGCGGATTTTCGCTGACGGGCGTGTGGAACACCGCACCGACCCTCAATGGTTCACTGAATATCAACGCCGGGAGACTGTGGAATGGGAAATGCCCGCAAGCCACGAGAAATCCGCCTGAGTACAACGCCGACTGCTGAAGCACTGGCTGAACTGCGTCTGGGTGACATCGTCTACCTGGACGGGCTGATGTATACGGCGCGTGAAGGTGTCTACAAGCGCGCGCTTGAGGACAAGGCGAACATTCCGATGGAGCTGCCGTCGCAAAGTGCAGCGAATTTTCATTGTTCGCCGGCGGCCCGGATCAATCCGGACGGCAGTTTCGAAATGGGGGCAGTGACGGCGACCGCGTCTTTCCGGTTTGCCAAATGGCTGCCGGAATGGCTGGCCAAGTCCGGTGCCAAGCTGGTGATCGGCAAGGGCGGCATGACCAGCAAGGACTACAAGAGCTATTTTGTGCCCAACGGGGCGATCTATCTGAGCACCGTCGGCTATGGAACAGGCGCGCTGCTGGGGCGTGGCGTGGAAAATGTCGAAGCTGTTCACTGGAACGAAGAACTCGGTCTTGCACAAGCCATGTGGGTGATCCGCTGCAACCGGATGGGGCCGTTCATCGTTGCTTCAGACCTTGACGGCAATTGCCTGTTCGAACGGGAAAACGAGCTCATTTCGAAGAACCTGCACAAGGCTTATGAGGGCACCCGACCGGCAACGCTGAAACGGTTTGGTGAAACCGACGACAAGAACGACGAACTGATCGGCTGATCGAGCGAGTTGGCCTGCCGTTGCCCTCTGTCTTCCTGGTCAAGGCGTCCGGTTCGCGTTGAACAACTGAACAAACTGACTTCTCCTGAACTACAGATAATACAAAGGACTGATTTATGTCATCTCATGAGTTTGAAACCCCTTGGACTGATATCAACAGTGGTGTCGTGCGCCATGCAATCGCAGTTGATCAACTGGGAACCGCAACCGTCACACCCAACGGCGATTTCGAAGCGGGTTCCAATGCCTCGTTCACACTGATCTACACTGCTGGACTGTTTGGCATCGACGATTCCGGCAGCTTGCGCGTTTGTTTCCGCTTCGCCTCGGACCAGAGCAATCCACAGTTCGATGACCCGTCGGGTCCCAACTACACCACAGTCGAGGCTTCAAACGGCGCTATCCTGCAGGTGCGCTGGGATGCCAAAGCCAATGTGCGTCCCTGGGATCGCACTTTATGGATCAAAGTTGTCAAAGGCTACCTGACCGAGGGCGATACCATTACCATCCGGTTTGGCGTAACCGATCACGGTGGCCCCGGCATGCGCCTGCAAACCTTTTGCGAAGATACGTTCGAATTCAGGGTGCTGGTGGACCCGATTGCCACATTCAACTTCCAGCCGCTTCCGGTTCAACCGATGATTTCCATCGTTTCCGGCGTTCCTGAGCGGTTTGTGGCTGTCTTGCCGACGCGCCGGCGCGTGAATGAAGAGTTCGCGTTGAAGCTCAAAGGCGAAGACAAGTGGGGCAATCCTTCGGACAAATGCGACACGCAGCTGAAAATTGAAGCCGATGGCACGATTCACGGGCTTCCAGGGTCTGTGCATCTCAAACCAGGTGAATTCAAACTCGAAATTCCGGGATTGTCTGTTTCTGATGCCGGCCGGGTTTCGGTACGCCTTTTGGATGGAAGCGGGAAGGTTGTTGCCAGCTCGAATCCGCTCATGGTTGAGAACACGGATCTTGTGCATTTCTGGGGTGACATGCACGGGCAATCCGAAGAAACCATTGGTACTGGATCAGCGGATCAGTATTTCACGTTTGCCCGTGAGCTGGCATTTGTCGACGCCTGCGCGCACCAGGGGAACGATTTTCAAATCACTGATGAATTCTGGGCCGAGCTGAATGCACTGACTGCAAAGCACGATATGCCCGGCAAGTTCGTTGCTCTTCCCGGTTATGAATGGTCCGGAAACACATCGCTTGGCGGCGACCGCAACGTTTTCTTTCCTACCGATGATCGCATTATCCGCCGCTCGTCGCACGCTCTCATCGATGGCGGCGATACTGACGGTACTGACGCACTGACCTGTCAGAAGCTGTTCGAGGCCCTGGCGGAAAACCAGGAGTGGGATGTCGTGATGTATGCCCACTGTGGTGGGCGTTATGCTGATATTTCCGTTGCCCATGATGGCCGGTTTGAAAAATCCGTTGAAGTGCACTCGTCCTGGGGCAGCTTTGAGTGGATTCTGCATGACGCATTCAAGTTGGGCTATCGCGTCGGGGTTGTAACCAACTCTGATGGCCACAAGGGACGCCCCGGCGCAAGTTACCCCGGAGCCGGCAAGTTCGGCGCCATTGGTGGTCTGACCTGCTTCCTGATCGGCAACCTGGATCGGACTTCCTTGTTGGATTGTATGCGCAAGCGCCGGCATTACGGCAGCACTGGTGGTGCAAATGGCCGGATGATTATTGACGTGGAAGGTACATTCAACAAAGCCGGCACCGTATATCACGATGATCCATCGCTGTTTGAGAACCCTTTTGGCACGGCTTCGACCAAAGCCCTGATAGGGGATATCGTGCATCTGCCGTCAGGTGACATGGAACTGAATGTTGCTCTAGAAACCACGTCACCAATTGAACGCGTTGATATCTTCAATGGCATGGATCTGATCGAAACCGTGCGGCCGTACGGTGTCCGGGACCTGGGCGCGCGGATAAGGGTTCAGTGGGAAGGTGCCGAGTATCGTGGCCGGTTCCGCGAAGTGATTTGGGACGGCAGCGCCGAAATTTCCGGAAACACTGTTACCGGTAGTGCTGCGATTAACTTCCTGAATCGTGACAAGACCCTTGAGCGTGACGGCAACAACCTGTCCTGGAAAGCTTTGACGACGGGAAATTCTGGTGGATTTGAGCTGATCCTTGAAAATGCGCAAAACGGCACACTCAAGCTCGATACCCCCCTGATCAAGTTTGAGACAGCGATTTCGGAAATCAGTCTGGAGGACACCATCCATGACGCATCGGGCGAACTTCCCCGCTTTGTGAAGATCTATCGTCTGCCGGTTGAGAACAACCACCGCAGCTTCAGGTTCAGCCGCAAGATTGACCTGAAAGGTTCAGGCGACAATCCGATTTATGTTCGCCTGACCCAGGAAGACGGCACTCGTGCCTGGACGAGTCCAATCTACGTGTACCGGTAACTGGAGCCTCTCACCCTTAAGTAGAACCGGTTGACCGGCCGCCAACCGTGACAGCTTTCAGAAGCTTGGAATGCATTTCGTCAATTACCCGGGCTTTTGCGTTGTCGTCGCGGCTGATGAGCCCCAGTTGCCTTGCCGGTGCCTGTGGCCCCAATGGCAGGCGTTTCAACGGCAACTGGTTCATTGCAGGAACGCAACTGCGGGGCGCTATGGAGACGCCAAGGTTGCACAAGACCATGCTGGAAATAGCTTCCAGTCCTTCCAGTTCCATGGTGTCGTTTACATCAATTTTCTGACTCTGCAGCCATTGTTCAATCATCATGCCTACAACGGCGTTTCTGGAAAACCGGATGAATGGATTGTTTTTCAGGAGATGGACAGGATCGTCACTTTCGGTTTCGGTAGATGCCAGAAGCTGCATTGGTTCAGCCGCAATGTCTTGCCAGCTCAGCCTGCGTGGCAGCAGATTGGGTTTGGAAACTATAGCGGCATCAAGATTTCCGCGTTCAACCTGAAGCATCAGCTCATTGGTCAATCCGGGATAAACGCTGACATGCAGGTCGGGGTACTCTTCCTTGAGCATGGAAATGGCTGTGGGTGTGAGCCCTGTCAGCGTGGTCGGAACTGCACCCAGCGTCAGTTTTCCGCGCAATCCGTCATCGCCCAGTACCGACGGCACCAGCGCATCATAAGCAGCCACCACTTCGCGTGCCTTGCTGACAAGTGCCCGACCGGTGGGTGTCAGGACAGGCGTGCGCCTGGTTCTGTCAAAAACAGCCAGGCCCCATTCTTCTTCCAGGGTTTTCATCTGCTGACTGACGGCCGCATGTGTTACGAAAACAGCGTCCGCTGCCGCACTGAACGTACCGTTTTCTTCGACTGCGATGAGCGTTCTCAATACGCGGATAGACATGGGCACTATTTGACGTAATTTTTTCTTTCAGTCCATGTTATTTTTTGTCACTTTGTGCAAGGCTGACTTAATAATATGTTTTCTTGATAAATGATGGGACTGCCATATTGGCGGCCTGCAAAAACGACAGCCGTGAACCAGCAATCACGGCGCCATGAGGGAGAGTAATATGAAATTCGTCAAAGCTGCTTTTGTCGGGGCCATGGCCCTTGGTGTTACTGCAACCGCGGCTTTTGCCGAGTATCCGGAGCGCCCGATCAACATGGTCATTCCCTATGGTGCGGGCGGAGCAACCGACATTTCCGCGCGCACGATCGCTGAGCCGCTTGGCGCTGCCGTCGGCAAACCGCTGGTGATGTCCAATATTACCGGGGCAGGTGGTGCCACTGGGTCGGTCGCTGTGCAAAACGCCAAGGCCGATGGGTACACAATGCTGTTTGCGCGTGTCGGATCGCACTCGGTCAATCCGGCGATGAAAGCGACCTTGCCCTACACGCTGGATGATTTCCGCTTCGTCACCGTATATGAGATCAACCCGGTCGCCTGTGCAGTGACACCGGCGTCGGGCATCAAGTCAATGGATGAACTCATTGCCAAAGTGAAGGAAGGCGGCGTTGCCTACAGTTCTTCGGGTGTCGGTTCGCTGTTGCATATTGCAGCTGCCATGGTGCTGAAAGAATTCGGCATTGAGAAGCCGCTTCAGGCTGCGACCCACATTCCCCAAAAGGGTGGTGGTGCGGCAGCAACTGCCGTTCTGAACGGCACTGCCACTTTCCTGTGCACCAACTCATCTGCCCTGGCAAGTTTCGTTTCCAACGGCCAATTGGTGCCGCTGATGGTGACTACATCCACACCGGTCAAGGGCTTTGATGCACCAACCTCGACTGATCTGGGCAAACCGGCTCTGGAGAAGCTTGTTGGCTGGACAGGTATCGCCGGGCCAGCTGGTCTGCCGGATGACGTTGCCGAAAAGTGGGGTACCTGGATGGCGGCCGCAACCGCGGACGAAGGTTTCCGCAGCAAGATGGAAGCGCGCGGTTCCGTCATTGAATTGATGAACCCGAAAGACGCCAACGAATTTATCCGCGGCCAATACGAGGTTTTCCGCGCTCTGGTTGACGAATTAGGCATGAGAATCGAGGGCTGATCTTCCTCCCTTTATAGCCCGCGGAGTTGCCGGATCCTTCAGAACAGCATGGGTTCATCTGACACAAACCCCTGATCTCGAGGCCCGGCGTCTTTTCAAAAATGGAGGCGGTCATGGAAGACAGAAGTATCCAGATACAACTCGGGATCGGCGCCATTGCCGCATCTGTCTTCCTGATAGCCGTCGCTGTTCCGTTCTGGGTGTCCAGTCCCAGCAATGTGCAAAACATTATCCTGTCACCGCTATTCTGGCCTAATGTGCTGGCGGCCATTACCGGCCTGATCGGGGCAGGGCTCATCGGCACATCAATTGCCCGGCCGCGCCCGGAAACGTCTGCGGCGTCCGACGTGGCTGACCGGCCCGCTGCCTTCAGGCGCCTGGCGATCATGGCTGTTATCATGGCTGCGACCGTACTGGTCATGCCGCGGCTTGGCCTGGTGTGGACCGCCATGCTTACCTTTGTTGCCACTGCATTCCTGGTGAAGACAAAGCACCCGCGAGAAGCGCTGGTTTGCGCCGTGCTGATCCCGTTGTTCCTGTATGTGTTTTTTGCCCACATTGCCGGGGTGGCAATTCCTCAAGGTGACTTTGTGAGGCTGCCATGAGTTTTGTCGACAGCCTGTTCGCTGGCCTGCAACTGGTAGGCAATGTTGAAGCGTTCCTGGCCCTGGCACTGGGGGTCACCATCGGTGTGATCGGTGGGGCCATCCCCGGCATGTCGGCCACCATGGCAGTTGCCCTCACCTTGCCGTTCACGTTTTCCATGACACCGATTACCGGCATACTGCTTCTCCTGGGGGTTTACAAGGGCGGCATATTCGGCGGTTCGATCCCGGCAATCCTGATCAAGACGCCGGGCACCCCGGCGTCTTCTGCGACGGTGCTGGACGGCTACCCGATGGCGGAAAAAGGCCAGGCCGGCAAAGCCCTGGGCATGGCGCTGTGGGCCTCATGCACGGCGGACCTGATCAGTAATCTTGCGTTGATTTTCTTTGCCGGGTTCCTGGCTTCGTTTGCGCTTAGTTTCGGGCCGCCTGAATTTTTCACGCTGATCCTGTTCTCGCTGACCATTATCGCAGGTGTGTCCGGCGAAAGCCTGCTGCGCGGCGGGCTGTCAGCGATGCTGGGCCTCTTGTTGGCGACGATCGGGCTGGATCTGGTCTACGGGACCAATCGTTTCACCTTCGGCAATCCAAACATGATGGGTGGGCTGAACTTTATCGCCGTGCTGATCGGCTTGTTTGCCATTCCTGAAATACTGAGCATGGTCTGGAATCCCAGTTCTCATGATGGCGTCGCCCGCAGTCTTGGCAAGAACTGGGTGACATTTCAGGAGTACAAGAAGTGTTTCAAGTCAATTGTCAGGGGCAGCTTCATTGGCGTGTTCCTCGGCTCCATTCCGGGCATTGGTGCAGCGCCGGCAGCATTTCTCTCCTACTCTGAAGCGCGTCGCAATTCGCCCAACAAGGAGAACTTCGGCAAGGGTGAAATAGAAGGCGTGGCAGCGTCGGAAGCCGGAAATAACGGTGTCGCAGGCGCAACGCTCATTCCGTTGCTGGCGCTGGGCGTGCCGGGTGATGTGATCACCGCGATCATCATGGGAGCCTTCATGATCCACGGGCTGCAGCCCGGACCGATGATGTTCATCCTGAACGTTGATGTCATCTACGGGCTGTTCATTGGCCTGATCGTGAGTTCCGTGTTCCTGTTCTTTATCGGCTCGGTGGCCATCAGGGGCTTCAAGTATGTGGCGGACATTCCGCGTGGTGTGCTGTTTCCTGCCGTGCTGGTCCTGTGCATCTATGGCGTATTCGCTGTCAACAACAACATTTTTGATGTCGGCGTGATGTTTGCCATGGGCGGGGTCGGCTTTGTCATGCTGCGCTACAAGGTGCCGGCGGCACCGTTTCTGATCGCCTTCATTTTGGGTCCATTGCTGGAAGACAACTTCCGACAGTCGATGCTGATGTCGGGCAGTTCCGGCTGGGTTCTGTTCCGCGGGCCGATTACCTGGTTCTTCTGGACGCTGACCGCGATCACCGTATTTGCAATTGTCCGCGCTGGTATCAGGGCCACGCGGCTGCACCCTGGCCTTGATCAGAAGGGTGTATCATGAGAGGTGCCGACCTTCTGGCGCAAGCGCTGGCCGCTGCCGGTGTGAGCAGAGTGTTTTCCTTGTCCGGCAACCAGATCATGCCGATCTATGATGCATGTCTGGATGTGAACAT
This sequence comes from uncultured Alphaproteobacteria bacterium, assembly GCA_963759095.1. GTDB lineage: Bacteria > Pseudomonadota > Alphaproteobacteria > Rhizobiales > Aestuariivirgaceae > Anderseniella. The sequence goes on from CAVWYF010000016.1 coordinate 271,109, forward strand.
CGAGATAGTGCACACCCGTCACGAAGCAGCCTGTGTGTTCATGGCTGATGCCTGGGCGCAACTGACGGGTGAGATCGGCATTTGCCTGGTAACCGCCGCACCTGGCGCGTCCAACGCGCTTGGGCCTTTATATACTGCACGCCAGTCCGAAAGCCCGGTGCTGTTCCTGACCGGAGACTCAGCCGTGGCGCAGGATGGCCACGGCGCGTTTCAGGAACTGGACCAGGTGGCGATGACGGCACCAGTGACCAAACTTTCCCTGCGTGCCACGGACCCCGGCAGGCTCGGGCACGATACGGCAATGGCAATTCGGGTTGCGATGTCAGGCAGACCGGGGCCGGTGCACATGGCATTGCCGGTCGACGTGCTTGAGGCAGATGCAACCGGCGCAGAGGTGCCTGGACCACAGGCGTTCTGCCCGCAAGCTCGTGGCCTGGCGCAGGATGATGCGCGGGTCGTCGCCGAAGCGCTCGCAACGGCCAGTACACCACTGGTGCTGTGTGGACCTGCGATGAGTTTTACCCGTTGCGGCGAACAGCTCTCCGCACTGGCCGCTGCCGTAGATGCACCGGTCGTGGCCATGGAAAGCCCGCGCGGTCTGAAGGATCCTTCGCTGGGTGACTTTGCAAAAGCCATGGCAATGGCTGATCTGATTGTCTGTCTCGGCAAGCCGGTGAATTTCACGCTCGGATTTGGCAGTACCAGCGTGTGTCTGCCGACATGCAGATGGATCGTGATTGACGTCGAAGCAGATGAGCGCGAGCGGGCTAAACTGAACCTCGCTGATCGCCTGGACCTGGCCATCGATGCGGATCCAAAAGCCGCGGCGGCAACCTTGATCCATCAAGGGTCAGGCAATGCCGCCCGTGAAGCATGGCGCAGCGAGGTTGCTGGTCACGTTGCTGCGCGAAGCTATTCAGACAGAGATCCAGGCCGGGGCGACAGAATAACACCGGTCCGGCTGTGTGGCGCAGTTCAACGCCAGGTGGACGCAGCAACTGAAAGCGTCGTTATCAGCGATGGCGGTGAATTCGGGCAGTGGTCGCAGGCTGTTACGCGTTCGGATCACAGGATTATCAACGGACCGGGCGGCGCCATCGGCGGCGCGCTCTGCTATGCGGTCGCGGCAAAGCTGGCCAAGCCCGATGCCACGGTTTTTGCCTTGATGGGAGACGGGACAGCTGGTTTTCACCTGGCTGAATTCGAAACGGCGGTGCGGGAAAACACTCCGTTTGTCGTAGTCGTGGGCAATGACGGACGCTGGAACGCGGAACACCTCATCCAGATGCGTGATTACGGACCTGAGCGGCTGGTCGGTTGTACGCTGAGTGATGCGCGCTATGATGAGGCTGTCACGGCATTGGGAGGCCACGGTGAGTACGTCACGGACCTTGCCGATCTGGATGACGCGCTGGCGCGCGCTGTGAACTGTGGCAAGGTGGCGTGTGTGAATGTTGTTATTGAAGGCGTTCCAGCTCCCGCCGGTTCGGCGCATTGAGCGGGCAGACCAAAGTTGCTCGCAACTGCTATTTGCAATTCAGCCGCATCCGGGCAGCCAGCACTGCGCTGACTAGGTCCTCAGGAACGTCCGCCAGTGTTTCGGCGGTCTTGCAACTGCCCTGTTTGCCCTGCTGGTGGCCCAACAGAACGGTCCCGAAGTGGCTGAACCGATCCTGATGCTGGCAATTAACGCTGTGTGGTTCAGTGCGCTTTTGCACGGTGTCACTGCTGCGCCTGCAACCAAATGGTATGCAAGTAGATTAAACAAGACAGCCGACTGCGCGGAAAGCCAGCCAATCCTCTCATCTGCCAAGCCCCTGCGGGCATATCAGCCGCAAGACATCAACTGAAACAAAGACAGGATGCCTCAGACATGAAAAAAGTTGCCATTACAAAACTGTCGGAGCTTGAAGACCGCAAGCCTGCCTATGCGATATCCGGTGAGGTCGATCTTGTTGTTGTCAGGATGGATGATGCGGTGTCGGTGTTCTACGGGCGTTGTCTGCATCGCGGTGCGCTGATGGCTGACGGTTTCGTGCGCGGCAACAACCTGATTTGCGGGGTACATAACTGGGACTATCGGCTGGATGGCGGCGTGTCGGCCTATGCCAACGATGAGGCTCTGCCGAAGTTTGTGTCCTGGATTGATGGTGATGATGTTCTCGTCGATGAAGACGAGATTGCCGAATGGGCACTGAAAAACCCGCAGCCGTTCAACCGTGAGGCTTATCTCGGGCTTTATGCCGATACCGCGCATGGCACTGCCGAGGAACCCTATAACAGCCTGATCCAGCAATACGCGCGCGACGGGTTGTCCAAGACAGGCCACCATGGCGCGGTTGATGCCATGGGCGTGCCGCGCGATGAATTACCGACCTGGGATGATATCCAGCTCTTAACCGCGCAGCTTTGGAAGGCACCGCTGCTGGATGATGCGGCTGTCGGTACAGAGGTGGTGATTGGGCCGAAGGCGAAGAAACCGCTGAAGCTGAAGATACCTCTGTTCGTGTCGGACATGTCTTTCGGCGCTCTGTCGGAACCCGCGAAAGTATCCTTGGCCCTGGGAGCAGAGATGGCGGGCACCGGTATCTGTTCCGGTGAGGGTGGCATGCTGCCGGAAGAACAGGCGGCCAACAGCCGCTATTTTTACGAACTGGCATCAGCCCGATTCGGTTTCAGCTGGGACAAGCTTGAAAAGGTGCAAGCCTTTCATTTCAAAGGCGGGCAGGGCGCCAAGACCGGAACCGGGGGTCATCTGCCGGGCAAGAAGGTAAAGGGCAAGATAGCCGAAGTGCGTGGGCTGGACGAAGGTCAGGATGCCATTTCACCGCCGAGATTTCCGGAGTTTACTTGGCGCCCGTTGTTTTCAAAAGACTGAGACATATATTTGTGACAGGCGACCGCGTGGAAAATGGTGGCGTGTTTCAACTGATTGCAGGAAGGGTTTCAGATGCCGACCGTGCCGAGTGGGATACTGTACTTCATGGTATGGAAGTATACCCTGTACGGCGGCCTGTTGTTTGTCGGCAGCCGAATTTTCAAATATTTCGGTGTGTTTGATGTCTATCCGCTGGGTGGTATCGCCGCCCTGAGCGGGCTTGTGCTGTTGCCTGTATTGTGGTTCGAACACGGAGACGACCGGCTGTCCCGGCTGTGGCAGGTGGATGCGGAACGGACCAATTGTGATCGAATGGCCAAAGCCTTCCTGTATGTCTGCTGCTGTATCGTGTGGCCCAAATTCATCATGACTGAAAGCCGGTAAGGATTTGTGGTATTACCTGTCAATCAGGCGCGGTTTGATTTGACTGAGGAATAGGGTTGGGTAGATTTGCAGACCGGTTGATTGTCCAATCGGCGACCTTGGCTATGCTCACGAAGCACTGGCGGGCGACTCTCAACTTCCGGCGCCATGTCGGCCGCTTGCCGCAATTGTGTCCGCCGGTAAAGCATAATGACAAATTTTTCTGGCGCAAAGTGTTCGACCACAATCCATTGTTCCAGGTGTTTTGCGACAAGCTGGCCAGCAAGGAGTGGGCCCGGGAACGCTTACCGGACGTGCTTATACCTGCAACACTGTGGCAAGGCGCATCGGCGCGCGATATTCCAGACGATGTGTTGACGCAACCTGCCTTCATCAAGGCGAACAATGGTTCAGGTTACAACATTCGGATTGATGGAAAAACTGTCGATCGCAGGGATATTGAAGCCCGGTTTTCCAGATGGTTGTCGCGCCCTTATGGCCAGGGAAATTCCGAATGGGGTTACAGACATGTACCACGTACGGTCTTCGTGGAAGAGATGGTATCCACATCGGATGGTACTGCTCCGGTGATGGCGAATGTCTACACAGTGGGAGGAAAACCGGTTGCTGTTTTTTGCATCACAGGCTGGAAAGATGGAGACCGTCGCGGTTCGTTCTTCAATCTGGATGGATCGAGGGTGTCTCAGCAACCGGACGATCTGGACGGGTTGCCTGATGATTGGCAGCCGCCTTCCTATCTTGACAAGGTGATCGAGTATTCCCGGGCCCTTGTGCAGGATACAGACCAGATACGAAGCGATTTCCTGTGCCTGGACGGCAAGGTCTGGTTCAGCGAAATGTCACCTTATCCTTTGAGTGGCCTGGGCAGCTTTGACTCTCTGGGTGACGAAATGCAGATTTACGGCGGTTGGAATTTGATGCAATCATGGTTCCTGTGCACCAGACACACAGGCTGGAAACAGCATTATGCAAATGCCCTGCAGCGACTGCTGAAGGATGATCTTGCTGCCTCATGAAGCATGACATTCCTTACTGTAGCTGCGGCGTAAATTATGCTGTGATGGAGCGCACCAGAAACAAAGCGGGCTCGTCCAGTGTTCAAAACCGTTGATCTCGGCACCAAACATGTTGGCCCAGTCAGCATAAGCGTTACCCGCGGTGAGTGCCTTGCCATTCTGGGGGCTTCGGGATCCGGTAAGTCCCTGTTGTTTCGCGCCATTGCCGATCTTGATCCCAATCAGGGTGAGGTATCCCTGAACGGGCAATCCCGCGAGGAGATGCCGGCCTATGAATGGCGCAGGCAAGTGGCATTTGTGCCTGCCGAGACCGGGTGGTGGGCAGATCGCGTGGGGGACCATTTTGATGCAGGCGATGATTTGGAAGGTCTGCTTGAAGCTGTCGAACTGAAAGATGCACTGGACTGGGAAGTCAGCCGCCTGTCGACCGGAGAGCGGCACCGGTTGGGCATCGTGCGTGCATTGCAGGCCAGGCCCCGCGTACTTTTGCTTGATGAACCAACAGCATCACTGGATGCAGACATGACGGTTGCTGTCGAGAGCCTGATCAAGCAGCAACTGGCAAGAGAGGTCTGCGTTTTGCTCGTCACCCATGATCCGGAACAGGCGAAACGCCTTGCTGACCGGTCGGTGAGGATGACGGGTGGCCGGTTGCATGTCGAACCCGGTGCAAAGCCGTGAGCACATACATTTCGCTGTCATATCTGGACTTGGTCGGAGCATCGGTGTTCCTGATCCTGAATGCGGTGTGTTCATTCGCCCTCAGGCTGGGCCTGGAACGGCAATTGTTGTTTTCCAGCCTGAGAATGATTGTGCAATTGCTGATGGTCGGGCTGGTGCTGAAAGCAGTGTTTGCCGCATCTTCAGCCCTGCTTACCCTCCTGATCGCCGCCATCATGATCACGTTTGCCGGCCGCGAGATCCGGGCCCGCCAGGAAAGGCGGCTCACCGGCATATGGGGGTACGGCCTTGGAGCCGCTTCGATGATGTTTGCCGGCACAATCGTCACGGTTTGTGTGTTGGTGATACAGATTGAGCCGCAACCCTGGTGGATGCCGCAGATTGCCCTGCCTTTGTTCGGCATGGTGCTGGGAAATACCATGACCGGCGTCAGCCTGGGGTTGGATACGCTGCACACCACCGTTTATCGCGAGCGACGTGCCATAGAAGCCCAGTTACTGCTGGGGCGCACCCGCTGGGAAGCGATCCTGCCGTGCGCGCGCCGTTCGCTGCGCAGCGGGTTCACCCCCATCATCAATGCCATGGCGGCCACAGGCGTGGTGTCGTTGCCGGGCATGATGACGGGACAAATATTGTCGGGTGTCGATCCGCAAGAAGCCGTAAAATACCAGATTCTGATCATGTTCATGATCGCAGGTGCAACCGGGCTCGGGGTACTGGGTGCCGTCTTTGGCAGCGTCTGGCGGCTGACCGATCAACGCCACCGCATCCGGCTGGATCGCTTAAGTGCCGGCTCAAGCTAAGTCGGTCAATCAGACAAGGCGAAATGCACTGTCAGGTGTGGCGATCGTCAATCAACGGATTTGGCTTTGCCAGCGTCTCCATCGAATTCAAATCAGTCAATGTGATGGTTGAGCCTTCAACTTCGACGCCATAGGGTTTCAGCGTATTGAAGGCGCGCGACAGGTTTTCCGGTGTCATCCCCAAGACAGATGCGAGCGTGCGCTTGTCATGCGGCAGGTCCAGTGAGCCGTTTGCTCCCTGATCCTTGTGATAACGCAACAATCTGTTGGCCAGACGCTCAACCGCCGTTCTCAGCTTGAGGTCCTTGTGCTCCTTGACAACACCGCGATAGCAGCTTGCCAGTTCCCCTACGATGGCGCGGGCAAACTCGGCATCCTGCTGGAACGCCTGCCGGATATTCTGTGAGGGTATCAGCAGAATTTTCGACCGCTGCGCGGTGCGTGCGGACATGAGATAAACCGCGTCCTTGAGCACGGCAGCAAGAATGAAGGTGCCGACCGGGCGTACCAGGCCCATCGTCGCCTCCCGTCCGTTGGAGCGGGCGTAAAGCTCAACCGAGCCTTCCACCACAATGTAGAGAAAGTCGGCTACGTCACCTTCGGCAATCAGGTCCAGTTGTGGCGGGAAGGTTTGCAGGTACGACACTTCCATCAGCGCTTCGAAGTGTTGATCCTCCATGCTGCTGAACAATCGCAATGCCCTGACTTCCGGCAGATCGGTGGCTCGCACGTTCCCTCTCCTTGATAAATATCAAGACGTCAATTGATCAAGGTAGCAAGCCTGCACCCGGACTGCAATTCGCTTTCTTGACCGGCGCACGTGGTTGTCTTGCCTTGTGTGTTGAATACATTTGTTTGGCTTTCAGCAAGTTGATTCCTTGACATAGATCAACCCGGCAGGCGCCCGATTACCAATTCTGACCCCGTTTTTAACCAGTCTGCACGGCGAAAGGCCGGTGCAAACCACGAGGGGTTGGATCAATGCACACGCTTGATGGTGTCACTCGCCCGGACCAGTACCGGGCACTGGGACTAAGCACATTTGCGTTCACGGTATGTTTTGCGGTGTGGACGATATTTTCGATTATCGGCGTCAAGATCAAACAGGATCTCGGCCTGTCGGACACGCAATTTGGTTTACTGGTCGCGACACCTGTGCTGACTGGATCCATCAGCCGCATCTTTCTCGGTGTGTGGACCGAACAGTTCGGCGGGCGGCTGATGTTTCCGCTGCAGATGCTGGTCACGGCCGTGGCCGTGTGGCTGTTAACGTCCGTACAGACCTATGAAATCTTCCTGGTGGCTGCCCTGGGGCTTGGTCTTGCCGGCGGGTCTTTCATTGTCGGTGTTGCATACGTCTCGCAATGGTTTGAAAAGGAACGCCAGGGCACGGCCCTCGGCATTTTCGGGGCAGGCAACGTTGGCGCGGCGGTTACCAACTTCGCAGCCCCGTTCCTGGTGGTGGCGATCGGCTGGGAGGGTACTGCACGGGTTTATGCCATCGTACTGGCGATCACGGCAGTGCTGTTTTACGTGCTGGCCAAGGATGATCCGGCCCAGGCCAGCCGCAAGAAAACCGGCAGCAAGGCGGTATCGACCGCAGAACAACTGGCACCCTTGAAAGACATTCAGGTCTGGCGGTTTGCTACCTACTACTTTTTCGTGTTTGGCGCCTTTGTCGCGCTGGCCTCTTTCCTGCCGCGCTATTATGTGGGCGCTTATGGCTTGCCGCTGACAACCGCAGGCGTGCTTGCCGGACTGTATTCATTGCCGGGTTCGGTGTTCCGTGCGCTGGGCGGCTGGATGTCGGACAAATGGGGCGCACGTTTCGTGATGTACCTGACCTTCTTTGTCTCGCTCGGCTGCCTGTTTTTGATGAGCTACCCGGACACAAGTTATGTCGTGCAGGGCATCAAAGGCCCAATCACCTTTGACATTGGTTTGAGTGTTTCGGTGTTTGTGACCATCACAGTGGTGCTCGGCTTTGTCATGAGCCTGGGCAAGGCTGCTGTCTACAAGCACATCCCGGTCTACTACCCGCATCATGTGGGTTCGGTTGGCGGCCTGGTCGGCATGATCGGCGGTCTGGGAGGTTTCGTCCTGCCGATCTCGTTCGGCATCCTGCTCGACTACACCGGTGTATGGACGGCTCCCTACATGCTGATGTTCGTGCTTGTTGCGGTCTCCACCATCTGGATGCATGTCGCCATCCGTCGCATGGAACGGGCCCGTCATCCTGGCCTGGAAGCAGAGAAGTATCTCTCGGATGTTCCCGAGAAACCTCTTGGAAAACCTCAGAGAGCCCAACAGGGAAAAACTGCCACGGGCGATCTGAAACCTGCCGAATAACAACACTGTTGCAGGTCGCCTCAGGCGGCCTGCTTCCCTAAGAACATGCCGGATTTTCCCGGTGAACAGATTGAGCGGGTGCTTTACCGCCCGCACCGAAACAGGAGAGTGACGTGGGACAAGATCTTCGTAACTGGAATCCGGAAGACGAGGCCTTCTGGGAAAAGGAAGGCAAGAAAATCGCCAACAGGAACCTGTGGATTTCCATCCCCAGCCTGCTGTGTGGATTTGCCGTGTGGCTGTACTGGGGCATCATTACGGTTCAGATGCTGAACCTCGGATTTCCGTTTGAAAAGTCCGAATTGTTTACCCTGGCCGCGATTGCCGGTCTGACCGGTGCAACCTTGCGGATACCCAGCACTTTCTTCATTCGCATTGCAGGCGGGCGCAACACGATATTTTTCACCACTGCGCTGCTGATGATCCCCGCTGTTGGAGCCGGACTGGCACTAAGTGATCCCAACACGCCATTGTGGCACTTCCAGATACTCGCATTCCTGTCGGGCATTGGCGGCGGCAACTTCGCGTCGTCCATGTCAAACATCAGTTTTTTCTTTCCCAAGCGGACGCAGGGCTACTCGCTGGGCATGAATGCCGGATTGGGTAATTTCGGGGTCACGACGATGCAGATCCTGGTGCCCTTGGCCATGACGATCGGGATTTTCGGCGGTGAAGCCATGATCCTGCAGAACACCAGCGGTACGCTGATCGGCAAGATCCCGGCAGGTACTGAAACCTTCATACAAAATGCCGGCTTCATCTGGCTGGTATTCCTGATCCCGCTGGCAGTTGCGGGCTGGTTCGGCATGAACAACATCCGTGATGAACATGTCTCGCCAAATATCAGCAATCCGCTTGGTGCCTTTGCGACCATCAGTTTCATGCTGCTGATCGGTATGGTCACGGCGGCTGGCGGGCTTTGGTTCATGCTGCCGGAGAGCGTCGGCGGCTCCGGCCTGAACGTGTCGAAATGGATCGTGCTTCCGCTGGTGATTGCGGCCACCGTTTTACTGCTGAAAATGATCCCCGGACAGATTGGCCGCAACCTGACGCGGCAGTACAAGATATTCGGCAACAAGCACACCTGGGCGATGACCGTCATCTACACGATGACGTTTGGATCGTTCATCGGTTATTCGGCTGCCTTTGCCCTGGCCATCAAGGTTATCTTCGGGTTCCAGCATATTGTGGTCGACGGTGTCCTGACCCATAACACGGCAAATGCGAACGGTCCAAGCGCCCTGATGTATGCCTGGATGGGCCCGTTTATTGGCGCGCTGATCAGGCCTCTGGGCGGCATGATTGCCGACAAGATCGGTGGGGCAAAAGTCACCCAGATCATATCGGTGGTCATGGTGGCAAGCGCACTGGGCGTCGCCTACTTCATGAAGCAGGCCTATGCGTCTGCAACGCCTGAACAGTACTTCGTTCCGTTCCTGCTGTTGTTCCTGGTGCTGTTCACAGCCACCGGTATCGGCAACGGCTCGACCTTCCGCACCATTGCAATGGTGTTTGACAAGGAACAGGCAGGCCCCGTTCTGGGCTGGACATCTGCGGTGGCAGCTTATGGTGCCTTCATCATTCCAAAGGTGCTGGGCGAACAGATCAAGCTCGCGACGCCGGAGCTGGCTTTATACGGCTTTGCTGTCTTCTACACGCTGTGCATCGCAATCAACTGGTGGTTCTACCTGCGCAAGAACGCCTACGTGAAAAACCCGTGATCTGAACCGAGTGACTGGCGCGCGTGCAAGCGCGCCGCATCATCGAACAGACTGGAGAACATTAAAATGAGTAATCTGCTCAACCGCCTCAACTTCCTGGCCCGCAAGAATACGGGAACCTTCTCTGACGGTCATGGTGTCACGACCAATGAAGACCGCTCATGGGAAGACAGCTACCGGAAACGCTGGCAGCATGACAAGATCGTGCGCTCGACCCATGGCGCCAACTGCACCGGCTCGTGCTCTTGGAAAATCTATGTGAAGGGCGGCATTGTCACCTGGGAAACCCAGCAGACCGACTATCCGCGCACACGGCCGGACCTGCCCAACCATGAACCGCGCGGCTGTTCTCGCGGGGCCAGCTACAGCTGGTACATGTACTCGGCCAACCGGGTCAAATATCCGCTGGTGCGCGCCAGACTGTTGAAGCAGTGGCGCAAGGAGCGGGCAGTTCGCACCCCGGTTGCAGCATGGGGGGCCATTCAGGAAGACCCGCAAAAGCGCCAGGACTATATTCAGGTCCGCGGACACGGCGGTTTCGTGCGTGCCAAGTGGGAAGAAGTCAACGAGATCATCGCGGCCGCCAATGCCTATACGGTGAAGAAATGGGGCCCTGACCGGGTTATCGGTTTCTCGCCGATCCCGGCAATGTCCATGGTCTCCTATGCTGCCGGATCGCGTTACCTGTCACTGATGGGCGGCGTGTGCATGTCGTTTTACGACTGGTACTGCGACCTGCCGCCGGCTTCGCCGATGACCTGGGGCGAGCAGACCGATGTTCCGGAAAGTGCCGACTGGTACAATTCCGGCTTCCTGATGCTGTGGGGTTCCAACGTGCCGCAGACCCGCACGCCCGATGCACATTTCTACACCGAGGCGCGATACAAGGGCGCCAAGTCGGTCGTTGTATCGCCGGATTACTCCGAAGCAGCGAAATTTTCCGACATGTGGCTGCACCCCAAGCAAGGCACTGACGCAGCGCTCGCCATGGCCATCGGCCATGTGATCCTGCGCGAATTTCATCTCGATCGTCAGGCAGAGTATTTCGAAGATTACTGCCGCCGCTACACCGACATGCCGATGCTGGTGAAACTGGTCAAGAAAGACGGCAACTATGTGCCGGACCGGTTGCTGCGGGCATCCGACATCAGGGGCGGGCTTGGCGAGAAGAACAATCCTGACTGGAAGACGGTTGCAATTGACGGCAAGACCAAAAAACTGGTGGCGCCAAACGGCTCCGTAGGGTTCCGCTGGGGCGAGCAAGGCAAGTGGAATCTGGAGGCCCGGGACGGGAAGGGGAAAGATGTCGAGCTTGCCATGAGCCTCATCCTCGATGAGAACCATGACGAGGCCGCACCGGTCGCCTTCCCGTACTTCGGTAATCGCGAACACGACCATTTTGAAGGAACAGATCATGACAGCGTGCTGGTGCGTTCGGTACCCGCCAGGACTGTCAAACTGACAGACGGCGATACACTGGTTGCGACCGTGTTTGACCTGTTCGTGGCCAATTACGGTCTCGACCGTGGCCTGCGCGACGGCAACTCGGCCAAATCTTATGATGACAATCTGCCATACACCCCGGCCTGGGCTGAACAGATCACCGGCGTGCCGCGTGACCAGATCATCGCGGTCGCCCGTGAATTTGCCTCCAATGCAGAGAAAACCAAAGGCCGGTCCATGGTCATTCTCGGGGCAGGCCTGAACCACTGGTACCATATGGACATGAACTACCGCGGCATCATCAACATGCTGGTGATGTGCGGGTGTGTCGGCAAGTCCGGCGGCGGCTGGAGCCATTATGTGGGACAGGAAAAACTGCGCCCGCAAACCGGTTGGCTTCCACTGGCATTTGGTCTCGACTGGAGCCGCCCGCCACGGCAGATGAACTCGACATCGTTCTTCTATGCCCATACCGATCAATGGCGCTATGAAACCCTTGAAGTGGATGAAATCCTGTCGCCGACGGCGCCCGATGGTCCGTGGGACGGGACCCTCATCGATTACAATATCCGGGCTGAACGCATGGGCTGGCTGCCCTCAGCACCACAGCTGAAGGCCAACCCACTGGAAATAGCGGCAGCTGCGGCCAAGGCCAAAAAAGACCCGAAGGACTATGTTGTCGAGCAGTTGAAGGCCGGCAAGCTGCAGATGTCGTGCGAAGACCCGGATGATGAGGCCAACTGGCCGCGCAATTTGTTTGTGTGGCGGTCAAACCTGCTGGGATCGTCCGGCAAGGGACATGAGTATTTCCTTAAGCATCTGCTTGGCACATCACATGGCGTGATGGGCAAGGATCTCGGCGAAGAGGGTCGGGTGCGCACCACCGAAGCGGAATGGCATGAGCAGGCACCGGAAGGGAAACTCGACCTGCTGGTGACGATCGATTTCCGGATGTCGACCACTTGTATCTATTCCGACATCGTTCTGCCGACCGCCACCTGGTATGAGAAGAACGACCTCAACACCTCGGACATGCATCCGTTCATCCACCCGCTCACCAGTGCCGCTGATCCGGCCTGGGATGCACGCAGCGACTGGGACATTTTCAAGGGGCTTGCAAAAACCTTTTCGGAAGTCTCTGGCGAAGTGCTGGGCGTCGAGAAGGACGTGGTGCTTGTCCCCATCCTGCATGACACGCCGGGCGAACTTGCCCAGCCAAAGGATGTAAAGGACTGGAAGACAGGGGAGGTGGAAGCTATTCCCGGCAAGACCATGCCCATGGTTGCAGTGGTCGAGCGCGATTACCCGAACCTTTACAAGCGCTTTACAGCACTTGGCCCGCTCATGGACACGCTCGGCAATGGCGGCAAGGGAATCTCGTGGAACACTGAACATGAGGTTGAACTGCTCGGTCGCCTGAACGGCGTTGTGACAGAAGAAGGCGCAAGCAAGGGCCGGCCGCGCATCGACACCGATATCGATGCCACGGAGGTGATCCTGTCACTTGCGCCCGAGACCAATGGTGAAGTGGCGGTGAAAGCCTGGGAAGCCTTGTCCAAGGCAACCGGGCGCGAGCACGCGCATCTGGCGCTGCCAAAGGAGGATGAAAAAATCCGCTTCCGGGATGTGGTTGCACAACCTCGAAAGATCATTTCATCACCAACCTGGTCTGGTATTGAAAGCGAGAAGGTCTGCTATAATGCCGGCTACACAAATGTCCATGAGCTGATCCCGTGGCGCACGCTGACCGGGCGTCAGCAGCTCTACCAGGATCATTTGTGGATGCGGGCATTCGGCGAAGGCTTCTGCGTCTACCGCCCGCCGATTGATACCAAGTCGATCAATCCGGTTATCGAGGCCAAGTCGAATGGCAGACCACAGGTAGTGTTGAACTTCATCACACCGCACCAGAAGTGGGGCATTCACTCAACCTATTCCGACAACCTGATGATGCTGACGCTGAACCGGGGTGGTCCGGTGGTGTGGATATCGGAAACCGATGCCGCAAAGGCTGAACTTGTCGACAATGACTGGGTCGAGGTCTTCAACAGCAATGGCGCGATTTCGGCACGGGTCGTTGTGTCTCAGCGCATGAAGGAAGGTACGATCTACATGTACCACGCGCAGGAAAAGATCGTGAATACGCCGGGGTCGCAGATCACCGGCCAGCGTGGCGGCATTCATAACTCGGTCACCCGGGCGATCACCAAGCCGACCCACATGATCGGCGGCTATGCGCAGCAATCCTATGGCTTCAACTATTACGGCACGGTCGGGTCCAACCGCGACGAGTTCGTCGTGGTTCACAAGATGGACAAGGTCGACTGGATGGAAGGTCCGTATGTCGAACCGTTAACCCCCAAAGTGGAGGCAGCAGAATGAAAATCCGCGCTCAAATCGGCATGGTGCTGAATCTCGATAAATGCATCGGCTGTCATACCTGTTCGGTGACCTGCAAGAACGTCTGGACCAACCGCGAAGGCGTCGAATACGCCTGGTTCAACAATGTCGAGACCAAGCCCGGGGTCGGCTATCCCAAGGAATGGGAGAACCAAAAGAAGTGGAATGGCGGCTGGATCCGCAAGGCCAACGGCAAGATTGAGCCAAAAATGGGTGCCAAATGGCGCATCCTGGCGAAAATCTTTGCCAACCCGGACCTGCCGGAAATCGATGACTATTACGAACCGTTCGATTTCGACTACGGCCATTTGCAAACCGCGGGTGAAACCCAGGCAGCGCCCACTGCGCGTCCGCGTTCACTGATCAGCGGCGAGCGCATGCAGAAGATCGAATGGGGTCCCAACTGGGAGGAGATCCTCGGCGGGGAGTTTTCCAAGCGATCGGCAGATTATAATTTCGAGGGTATCGAGAAGGAAATCTACGGCGAGTTCGAGAACACCTTCATGATGTATCTGCCCAGGTTGTGTGAGCACTGCCTCAACCCGACCTGTGTGGCCGCATGCCCGTCGGGCGCCATCTACAAGCGCGAGGATGACGGCATTGTCCTGATCGACCAGGAGAAATGCCGCGGCTGGCGCATGTGCGTGTCGGGCTGTCCCTACAAGAAGATCTATTACAACTGGTCATCGGGCAAATCGGAGAAATGCATATTCTGCTATCCGCGGATCGAGGCCGGCCATCCGACCGTTTGCTCGGAAACCTGTGTCGGCCGCATCCGCTATCTCGGTGTTGTGCTCTATGATGCCGACCGGATTTCAGAAGCTGCATCCACCCAGGACGAGAAGAACCTGTACGAAGAACAGCTCAAGGTATTTCTCGATCCCAACGACCCGGCGGTCATTGAGCAGGCACGCAAGGACGGCATTCCCGAGGCGTGGCTGGAATCCGCCAAGAAATCACCGGTCTACAAAATGGCAATGGACTGGAAGGTGGCGTTCCCGCTGCATCCGGAATACCGGACGCTGCCGATGGTCTGGTACATTCCGCCGCTGTCACCGCTGCAATCTGCCGCCGAGGCCGGCAAGCTCGGCATGGACGGTGCCATGCCGGATGTCCGGTCCCTGCGCATACCGGTCAAATACCTGGCCAACCTGCTGACTGCCGGCAAGGAAGCCCCTGTCGTGTCGGCACTGGAACGGATGCTGGCCATGCGCGCCTATATGCGCGCCAAAACCGTAGACGGCGTCATTGATGAAGTGGTGGCCGAGAAGGTCGGCATGACCGGTCAGATGATCGAGGACATGTACCACGTGATGGCAATTGCCAATTACGAGGACCGCTTCGTTATCCCGACCAGTCATCGCGAGATCAGCGAGGACGCCTATGACGTCAGGGGATCATGCGGGTTCTCGTTCGGCAATGGTTGTTCGGATGGTGATACCGATACCGACCTGTTCGGCGGCAAGCGAACCAGAACGGTGCAGACCCCAACCGATATTTTCAAGGAGCGCGTGTAATGAATACGACCCTGAAGGTTCTTTCGCTGCTGTTGACGTACCCGACAACAGAGTTGCTTGAAGGTCTGCCGGAGCTGAAAGCGGCGCTTGCGGAAGATGCAGCACTCGGTGATCGGGAACTGAAACTGGTGACCCGGCTGATCGACGATATCGGCAGGCTGGATCTGTACGACGCGCAGGAACGCTACGTGTTCCTGTTTGACCGCACCCGCACACTGTCGCTGCACCTGTTTGAGCATGTGCATGGTGAAAGCCGTGACCGCGGGCAGGCGATGGTCGACCTGATGGCCATGTACGAGGCAGACGGTTTCGAGATCGACGCCAAGGAACTCCCGGATTTCCTGCCGATGTTCCTCGAATATCTGTCCAACAAACCGGAGGCGGAAGCCCGCGAATTGCTGGGGCAAACGGCACACATCGTCACCGTCCTGAAGCAGCGGTTGCGCAAGCGCGACACTGTCTATGTCAACGCCTTCGTTGCGCTGGAGACAATCGCCAGGGGAAAACCTGATGCGAAGCTGGTGCGTGAGCTTCTGGCAGTGCCTGAGGACGATCCGAACGACCTCGAGGCACTGGACCGGATCTGGGAAGAAGAGGCAGTCACATTTGGCGGCAATGCTGGTGAAGGAACCTGCGGAACCGACCGGATACAGCGCCAGATGCGCGCCCATCAACGCAAACCGGGTGATGACTTGCCTGGCCAAACTGACCAGATCGGAGGCTGACATGTCCAGTTACTTCAACACATTGCTGTTTACCGTATATCCGTATGTGGCGCTGGCGATCATGATCATTGGTTCCATCCTGCGCTATGATCGCGAACCCTACTCATGGCGCTCGGGCTCTTCACAGTTGCTGCGGCGCAAGCAACTGATGTGGGGGTCCGTGTTATTTCATGTCGGCATTCTGTTCTTGCTGCTCGGGCATACCGTCGGGCTTTTGACACCACATTGGGTCTATGAACATTTCCTGTCCGCGGAAGCCAAACAGTTGCTTGCGATCATTGCGGGAACAATTGCAGGCATCACCTGCTTCATCGGCCTGTGCATGTTGATGCATCGAAGGTTCTTTGATCCACGCATCCGGGTTACGTCGACTTTTGCCGACAATGCGATCCTGGTCATCTTGTGGGTGCAACTGACGCTAGGCCTGATCACGGTGCCATACTCACTTCAGCATGAAGACGCCGGTGTCATGCTGGCACTGTCGGAATGGGCACAGCGCATTCTCACATTGCAGATTGATGGCACAGCCAGTCTCGTTGCTGCGCAGGCGTGGCCGTATCAGGCCCATATCCTGCTCGGGCTGACGATCTTCCTGATTTTCCCGTTCTCAAGGCTGGTGCACATGCTGTCGGTTCCGGTTCGCTATGTCTGGCGGCCCGGCTACCAGGTGGTGCGTGAACGCAACCGTCGCGGTACGTCGCGGTTGCCGGCGGAGTAAGAGCACATGACCTCAATATATCAGAACCCGACCCTGCATATGCGTGAACCAGGCAAGAAAGCAGCCTCTCAAACGGGATATGACGGTTATGTCGAGCCGGACACCAAAATACCGCCCAAACCAGCGAAGGTGATCAAGGATGTCATGGTCAACGGCGTGCTCATTCCGGAAGCCGACATCATGGCTGAAGCCCAAAACCATCCGGCAGAAACACCTGGTGCCGCGCTGGCGCAGGCAGCCCATGCGCTGGCGGTGCGTGAATTGCTGCTGCAGGAAGCCGGCAGGCTGGGGGTCACGGTTCCCGCCACGGCCGGAGAGGGCAAGCAAGAGGAGATCGGTGACGATGCCATCATCAGATTACTCGTTGAGCAGGAGATTGATGTGCCTCAGGCCGGCGATGAAGAGTGCCGGCGGATCTATGCCGTGAACAGGCACCGGTTTTGTTCCGACACGATCTATGAAGCGCGACACATTCTGTTTGCCGTTGAAAGTACAGATGCCAAGGCCCGTGATGCAGTGCGTGGCAAGGCTGAAAATCTGTTGACTCATCTGACCGGGCATCCGGAAGAGTTTGCCGGGGCTGCTGGAGAGTTTTCGGATTGTCCGTCAGGTCAGCAGGGTGGAAATCTGGGGCAGCTCACAACGGGCTCGACAGTGTCGGAATTTGAGCGCGCCCTCGAAACCATGACCGCCGGGGGCACTACGCCAAAGCTGGTTGAAAGCCGGTTCGGATTTCATCTGGTTGTGGTGGATCGCAAGATTGACGGCGAACAACTGCCTTTTGAACACGTGCAGGCTCGCATAGCTGCATGGCTGGATGCAACGGCCTGGTCAAAGGCTGTGGCGCAGTACATTTCCATTCTAGCCGGGCAGGCGGACATACAAGGCGTCGATATGGAGGCATCGCACGGCTATCTGGTTCAATAGAGCGTTTCAGGTTGTTGTATTGAATCAGGGCTGAGAACTAAGCAGTTGTTTTCACGTGTCTTTATTCGAGAATCTGACACGCCTGGCGAAACAGGCCACAGGAGGAAACGAAAATGAAAAAACAGGAGGAAAAAGAGGTTCTGGCCCTGGAGGCGCTCGGCAATGCGCCCCCGTTATCGCAACTTGCCGAACCGCTTGATTACATTTTCGCAGAGCATTTTCGACAACGTGTTCTGTGCAATGCTCTGGACGAAATTGCGGATCAGGAGCGGCCCGACCGGCAGATGATAGAGGCGGTTCTGCGATTTCTGAGAGTGGATTTCGCGCCGCATATTCTGGACGAAGAACACGACCTGTTCCCCTTGCTGCGCAGGCGGGCAGAACCGGATGACCGGATTGATGACGTGATCGGCCAGTTGAACCAGGAGCATGCGGCAGACCGGCTTGATGCCAAACTCATTACCGAAGGTCTGGCCAAGGTGCTTGTCGGCAAAGCGACAACGGGGGTGGCAACTTCACTTGCCAAACTTTTGCACCGGTTTGCGGAAAATGAACGCAATCACCTTACACTTGAGAATGCGATTGTTCTGCCGTTGGCTCGCATACGGCTGACAGCGGATGATCTGCGCAACCTGGCGCAGCGGATGGCAGCCCGCAGAGGCATCAATCTTCAGGAGTTGGGTGATGCTGTCTGATCTGCTGGATCACAATGTTCGCTGGGCAACAGCGAAGCACCGCGAAGATCCGGAATACTTCCACAGGCTTTCCAGCCTGCAACGGCCCGACTATCTGTGGATTGGATGTTCAGACAGCCGGGTGCCTGCCAATGTCATTACCGGGCTGGAGCCGGGTGAAGTGTTTGTACATCGCAATGTCGCCAATCTCGTACACCGGGGAGACCTGAACCTGCTTTCGGTTCTGGAGTTCGCCGTTGAGACACTGGAGATCAAGCACATCATCGTGTGCGGCCACTATGGTTGCGGTGGCATCCGTGCTGCCATGGACGGGCATCGTCACGGCATTATTGATCACTGGCTTCAGCCCATCCGGGATGTGGCCGATGTCAGTACGCAGGAACTCGCCGCAATTGACGATGAGCAATTGCGACAGAACCGGCTGTGCGAACTGAGTATTCAGTCCCAGGTTGCCAGCCTGGCGCGAACGCCCATCATCCAGTCGGCATGGCGGCGTGGCAAACCACTGCAAATCCACGGCTGGGTCTACGATCTGAAAGACGGGCTGCTTCGAAACCTGGATTGCTCAACCGAAGGGCTGCCGGTTTCGGTGCCGACCGTAACAGCCGAAGTCAACTGCACACCAGGAGATGTTATCAATGGCTGATATAGCCGGCCTTGCCGCATGTGGATGTGATGATCCTGTACAAGTGAAATCGCGGATGTCAGTGCAGGAGGCGATTTTGCAGGCCCATGCACTTGTGCAGAAGCCGCGAGCCTTTGAGCTGATTGACCTGAACAGTGCCGGCAACCGCACCTTGAGCAAGGACCTTCACGCGCCCGCGCCAATGCCGTTCTTCAACAACTCGGCGATGGACGGTTTTGCTGTAAGGACGTCGTGCTTTGCCGAAAAAGGGCCGTGGAAGCTCCCAATCGCAGGGCCGCTGGCGGCAGGTTCACATCCGAACCTGTCTGTTCCCGACACGCCTGTGGCGGTTCGCATATTCACCGGCGCACCGCTGCCCGAGGGCTTTGATGCGGTTGTCATGCAGGAAGATGTGGGCGCGGACGCCGATCATGCAGTGTTCATGCGCAAGCCGAAGACCGGCCAGAATGTCCGGCAGCAGGGAGAAGACATCAAGCGCGGTGCCGTGCTGGTCAGGGCAGGCACCCGTCTCGGGTCCCGGCATATCGGATTGCTTGCAGCCAACGGCTATTCAGCAGTTAACGCCTACCGGAGCCCAAGAGTTGGCGTTTTCTCAACCGGAGACGAGATTGTCGAGACGGGGCAGTCAGTGTCGTTTGGCCAGATGTTTGATGCCAACCGGCCCATGCTGATCCGGCTTGCGCGGCAAGCAGGCGCTGATGTCACGGACCTGGGTATTATTGGTGATACGCTGGATGAGACCACAAGCTGTTTTTCCGACATGGCCAGGAACTTCGACCTGATCGTTTCATCAGGCGCCGTGTCTGTGGGCGGACATGATTTCATCAAGCCTGCGCTGGAAAAAGCCGGCGGTGATGTGGCTTTCTGGCAGGTCGCCATGAAGCCCGGAAAACCGGTCATGTTCGGCAAGATTGGTGATGCGATTGTGGCCGGGCTGCCGGGCAATTCACTGGCCGCCTATATAGGGTTCAAGCTGTTCGTTGGCGGAATGGTGGCAAAACTGTCGGGCCGACATGATCCTGTCCATCTGACAACGACACCGGCGATTGCCGGGTTTGACTGGAGCAGATGGCCGGGACGAACCGAATACTTCCCGGTAAAGCGGACAGGAACAGACAAGTTTGGCGCACCTGTCATCGAGCGCCTCGGCAGAGGCGGTTCAGCGTCGCTGGCGCCACTGTGTCAGGCAGACGGCATTGCCGTGGTCGCAGCAGATATCGACACAGTGGCGAATGGAGACATACTAAGCTGGCATGACCTGTCAAATGCCGATTGACACGTGAGAGGTTGGCTGCCGGATTTTACCTTACTTGGTACCGAACATACGGTCGCCCGCATCACCCAGGCCCGGCACGATGTAGCCGTGATCATTAAGGTGACTGTCGATGGCCGCTGTAAAGATCGGTACGTCGGGATGCTTGGTCGACAAGGCCTTGATGCCTTCCGGTGCAGACAGCAGGCACATGAAACGGATGTCCTTTGCGCCGGCCTGCTTGAGGCGGTCAATGGCTGCTGAAACGGAATTGCCGGTTGCCAGCATCGGATCGACCAGAATAACCGGACGGCTTTCAATCTCATCAGGTAGCTTCAGGTAGTATTCGACGGCCTGCAGCGTCTTTGCATCGCGATACAGCCCGATGTGGCCGACACGGGCAGACGGGACCAGGTCCATCATGCCCGACAGCAGGCCGTTGCCGGCGCGCAGAATCGACACCAGGCACAGCTTCTTGCCGGCCAGGAACGGCGCTTCCATGGATTCAACGGGTGTCTCGATGGTGCGGGTGGTCAATGGCAGGTCCCGCAAGACTTCATAGGCCAACAGCAGTGATATCTCATTCAGTAATTTGCGAAACACGGCAGACGGTGTCGTCTTGTCCCGCATCAAGGACAGCTTGTGCAGCACCAGGGGGTGGTCGATCACGGTTACCGGTGACGTCATGAGAGAAACCTTTTCGAACGGGGCAGGAACTGGAGTGTACAAGAAGAAGTGGATACGCACTCCTTGCAGTTTGGGCAAGTGCCGGGTGTGGATAACGAGGAGAAAATTTACCAATTGATAAATTTTTTGAACTTGCATAACCTGACAATATCAGCCTGACAGGTCAGGCAGCACCGACAAAGATCAGCCAGAGGCCAGGGAGAGAGTTCATTGAACAGCAAACAGCATATGAGCGGCGTTGTTGCAGGCAGGCTGGAAGCATCTGACATCGAGGACAATTTTCAGGACCTGCATCCGCCGCTCAGCACGCACGAAGCGGTAGTTGCTGCGGACAGGTGCTATTTCTGTCATGACGCGCCGTGCGTAACAGCATGCCCGACGTCAATCGATATCCCGATGTTCATCAGGCAGATATCGACCGGCAATCCGCTGGGCTCGGCAGAAACGATTTTTGATCAAAATATTCTCGGCGGCATGTGCGCCCGGGTTTGCCCCACCGAGACACTGTGCGAGCAGGTCTGTGTTCGTGAAGTGGCTGAGGGCAAGCCTGTCAAGATTGGCCTGCTGCAGCGCTACGCAACCGATCATGCAATGGACAGTGGCAGTGAAATTTACAAACGCGCTGCGGCGTCAGGCAAGAAAGTCGCCGTGGTTGGGGCAGGGCCTGCAGGCCTGGCGTGCGCGCATCGCCTGGCCATGCACGGGCACGATGTTGAAATCCTCGAAGCCAGGGAAAAACCCGGCGGCCTGAACGAGTTCGGTATTGCAGCTTACAAGACGGTTGATGGCTTTGCGCGGCGCGAGGTTGATTTCGTGCTGTCCATAGGCGGCATCGATATTCAATATGGCCAGAAACTCGGCGAAGGCATTTCACTGCAGCAACTGCAGTCGGACTATGACGCGGTGTTCCTTGGGCTCGGGTTGGCCGGTGTGAATGCGTTGCAGATGGATGGGGCCGATGCAGACGGTGTTGTGGACGCAGTGGACTTCATCGCCGGATTGCGCCAGTCGTCTGACAAGTCGGACATTGCGGTCGGCAGACGGATCGTGGTTATCGGCGGTGGCATGACGGCGATTGATGCCGCCGTGCAGGCCAAGCTGCTCGGTGCCGAGGATGTAACGATCTGCTATCGCCGGGGCAAGGATCAGATGAACGCGTCGGTGTTTGAGCAGGACCTTGCCACGTCGCGCGGCGTCGTCATCAGGCACTGGCTGCAGCCGGCAAAAGTCAATGTCACGGACGGCAAGCTGCAATCTGTAACCCTGGAATATACATCGCAGGACGGCGGCAAGCTGACCGGTACCGGCGAGACAATGACGATAGAGGCGGATCAGGTGCTGGTTGCCATCGGCCAGACGCTTGAGGCGTCGGGCCTGGGTTCGCCGGTCAAGCTTGATGGCGGACGCATTGCAACAGACGCAGCTGGCCGCACGTCTGCCGACAAGATCTGGGCCGGCGGCGATTGTACGACCAATGGCGATGACCTGACGGTGACAGCAGTTGCCCAGGGCCGGGACGCAGCAGAAGCGATCAACGACACACTCAAGCAGTAGCGCGACTTCCCTGAAGGCGCGTCAAAGGAGAGAGTACCATGGCTGATATCACAAACACTTTCGCCGGTATCAAATCACCAAACCCGTTCTGGCTGGCGTCTGCGCCGCCGACCGACAAGGCCTACAATGTCGAACGCGCCTTCAAGGCCGGCTGGGGCGGTGTGGTGTGGAAGACCCTGGGCGAAGACGGACCGCCGCTGGTCAATGTCAACGGACCGCGTTACGGCGCGGTCTGGGGAGCTGATCGCCGGTTGCTGGGTCTCAACAATATCGAATTGATCACCGACCGGGATCTGCACGTCAATCTCCGCGAGATCAAGCAGGTCAAGAAGGACTGGCCGGACCGTGCCATGGTGGTTTCAATCATGGTGCCGTGCGAAGAGGCGGCCTGGAAGGCCATATTGCCGCTGGTTGAAGAAACCGGTGCTGACGGCATCGAACTCAATTTCGGCTGTCCGCATGGGATGAGCGAACGCGGCATGGGATCGGCCGTCGGCCAGGTGCCGGAATACATCGAAATGGTCACGCGCTGGTGCAAGGCAAACACCCGCATGCCGGTGATCGTGAAACTGACACCCAATATTACCGACATCCGGTTTCCGGCGCGCGCGGCACATGCAGGCGGTGCGGATGCGGTCTCGCTGATCAATACGGTGTCGTCGATCACGTCGGTGAACCTCGACAATTTCTCACCTGAACCGTCGATAGATGGCAAGGGGTCGCATGGCGGCTATTGCGGCCCGGCGGTCAAGCCGATCGCATTGAACATGGTGGCGGAAATTGCCCGGGACGCTGAAACCCGGGGCCTTCCCATTTCGGGCATTGGCGGCATCACGACATGGCGTGACGCGGCTGAGTTTCTGGCTCTTGGCGCGGGCAATGTTCAGGTCTGCACCGCTGCGATGACATACGGGTTCAAGATCGTGTCGGAGATGATCGAAGGCCTGCAGAACTGGATGGACGCGCAAGGACATGCAAGTCTTGACGACGTCATCGGGCGCGCGGTGCCCAATGTAACCGACTGGCAGTATCTCAATCTCAACTATGTCACCAAGGCGCGGATTGATCAGGAGATGTGCATCTCCTGCGGCAGGTGTCACATCGCCTGTGAGGACACATCCCATCAGGCGATTACCCAGGAAGTGGACGGAGTACGTCGCTTCGAGGTCATCGAAGAAGAATGCGTCGGTTGCAATCTATGTGTGAACGTGTGTCCGGTGGAAAACTGCATCACCATGGAGCCGCTGGCGACCGGTGCGACCGACAAGCGAACCGGGCAAAAGGTCAGCGGCGATTACGGCAACTGGACGGAACACCCGAACAACCCGTCACGGGTGGCAGCCGAGTGACACATACGCCTGCATTGTCAGGCCGTTGCGATGAGTGAGCCGGAAACCGTGGCGCGGCCTCCCGCCTTTGCCACGGGCCGGCAGAAACTGCTCGGTCATTTGTCATCTTTGTTGTTCGCCCTTTTGATTGCCGGTTCGTTCTCCATCGGCGATCTGGCTGCGCCTTTCATTGCACCTGCTGCGCTGAATGGCGTGCGGTTTGTGATTGCGACCGCGCTGGTCGCCGCTGTTGCCCTGGCGATTGCGAAGAAGCCTATTACCAGGCCTGACGCGGTTTGGCGCTATGCCATCCTGGGCGCCCTGATGGCGACCTACTTCATCTTGATGTTCGTGGCGCTGCAAATTGCCGAACCGATTTCAACCGGGGCGGTATTCATGCTGGTTCCTCTGATGAGCGCCGGGTTCGGCTGGCTGTTCCTGCGCCAGACGACACCCGGCATTGTCTGGCTCAGCCTGTTGATTGCCGCGACCGGTGCCATCTGGGTGATATTTCAGGGCGACCTGAATGCCATTCTCAGGTTCGAGATTGGCAAGGGCGAAGCGATCTTCTTCGTGGGGTGTGCAGCACACGCTGCCTATGCATCACTGGTTCGAAAATTCAACAAGGGCGAACCGGTCCTGCATTTCACGCTCTACACCCTTGTTGCATCTACCTTGTGGATAGGAGCCGTCGGGGCATCTGATATCGTGACGACAGACTGGACGGCACTGCCCGCAATTGTCTGGCTCGCGGTTGCCTACCTGTCGGTGTTCACAACGGCCGGTACATTCTTTCTGATCCAGTTCGCTTCGTTGCGTCTGCCGGCTTCCAAGGTGTTGTCCTACACCTATTTCACGCCTGCATTCGTGATCCTGATTGAAGGCAGCATCGGGCATGGCTGGGTGGGCCTGTCAATCCTTGCAGGAGCTTTGGTCACTGCAGCGGCCATGCTGGTCATGGTGTGCGCTCCGGACCAATGAGCCGCCTGCATTCGTTTCGTCGCGCTGCAGCTCTGTGCCAAATACAGAGATTAACGGTGTGTATCTCGGGAGCAGCTTGCCGGCCGGACAAATAGAGACATCTACTTGGGCATCATAGGTAGAGTCAGTCCTTTCAAAGATGCCGCCTACTCCGTCACATTTATGACATTTGATGCTGCGATATGACGAAAGGTCAACTCAATCTGAAGTTGATTCTGTTGCCAAGAAGTAACCAATAAGGACGCATTCTGAGAACTTTTCACTGGGGGGCCATATGATGCTGCTCCTGCATTGAAGAGGTCACCAATGCTTTATCTTAAAGCCACCCTATTTCCGAAACTCAAGCCGTTTGTCCTGTTTCTGGCAAGTCTCTGGCTGATCATGCTCGCGGTACTGAGCAGCGGACCGGCCAGCGCCCAAAACCAGTCGGAAGCTGCCATCCGCGAAAGAGCGAACACCGGCAAGGTGACACTCATCACCGGTGGCGTGGACGGCGTTTCCAACACTTATCAGCAATTAGCCAGCGATCTTGCTAGCGTTCTTGATGTCAAAAGCGAGCTGCGTGTGTTGCCGGTCATTGGCTACGGATCGCTGCAGAATATTGAAGATCTGCTTTTTCTGAAGGGCATCGATGTCGGCATGGTTCATTCCGATGTGATGCGGCATATGGAGCAGCGCGGCATACTGCCCGGCGCCAAAAACAGGCTCAAATACATCACCAAATTGTATGATGAACAGCTGCATATTCTGGCCAATACAAAATACACCGACATCAAACAACTGAACGGACAAACCGTTATCGTTGGACGGCCGGGCAGCGGAAATGAAATGAGCGCATTGACGCTGATCCGCGATCTGCGCCTGAAGGTCAAACTCATCCATGTCGAATTCGAAGAGGGCGTAGAACAGGTGCGTGACGGCAAAGCGGCCGCCATGATCGTGGTGGCGCGCAAACCGTCATCGAAGCTGCGCAAGGTCAAGGCAGGATCCGATCTGCATTTCCTGCCTGTGCCCATGACCAAGACTGTCCTGCGCACCTACTTTCCCGATCCGTTGACTGCCGAGCATTATCCGAACCTGGTGCCGCCGGGCAAGTCTGTCGAAACCGCCAGAATGGCTGCCATACTTGCGGTATACAACTGGCAAGACAAGTCCTTGCGCTACGCAAATGTCACCAGGTTCATCAGGACTTTCATGGACAAATTAGACCACCTGTCCAAGGCGTCACGCAAAGACGTCTGGCAGAAGCTGGACTTCACCGGAAAGATCAAGGGCTGGCAGCAGTACGAGCCGGCAGCGAATATCATTCGCAAGTCCGTGGCATCGCGCCAGGTGATACCCACCGGACTTAAACCGAAGATCCAGAAAAACTCGGAATTTGCCGCCTTTGTGAAACTGGTCCAGTCGACCACAAACAAGAAATACTCGCCGGACGAACTCTTGAGACTTTATCTCAGCTACAAAGACTGGTCGGAAAGGCAGTAACGCGCCGAACCTGTGTCTACCGTATTGATCATCAGGAAACACGCGGAAGACACTTTGGTCTGGGAAAAAACAATACCCGGCAACACCTCAAGCAAACGGGTTGAAACCATTCTGCAACGCCTTGTGTGCCTGGACCTAAACGCTGATACAATCCTGACTTCATCTCTAAATGCAAATGCGTGTGGGCGCACAAATTACCTTGACCGAATAGGCCGGGGGACACTTCTCATATACGGGCACAACCCCAGCTATTCGGCTGAACACAAGCGGTTCATTCCAGAATGACTAAGCGATCTGGACTGCCTGCCACCTTCCCAACATGTCTAATAATAACATAATGCGGAGCTAACATGAAACCTATCCTGACAGTTTTGGCGCTGATGCTTTTGCCCTCAGCAAGCCTTGCCACCGAAGTGAAACAGGCGCCCTGGGTACCCGAAGCTGCTGCTTATCGACTGACCCTGTTTCTGGGCAATCTTAGCCCTGTGCCCTGGCAAACGATCGAGGACAATTGGGAAAAACCCGTCAACGGTACCACTGTTGACGTTTCGGCTCTGTCACGACTGAACGCAGTGGAGCAGGTTGCCCTGCGTGCGGCCCTGGCTGCCAAAGACCGGCAAGCGATATTCGAAGCTGCCACGACAGCGATCCACCAGAGAATTTTGGGTCATCTGGCCGCGGCTGAAAAAAACATGGGAACTGCTGAAGCCGAGTTGGATGTCGCGCAGGCTCAGGCGCTACTTCGTGCGTTTGAAGATGGTATCAAGGCAGCCGATCCCGACGCTTTCCGCGATTTGGATCTAGCCTGGCTGAAAATGAAATCAGCGCTGGGATTCCGGAGGGCTCTGGGCACTAAAGCGCTTGATCCCGACGCTGATGTTTTTGCCGAAGCGCGCGCGACCATAGAGACCTATCTGACTGCCAATTATGCGCCAGCCGATTTTGCCGACCGCAGCCGACTGAGCCCAATTCCCGAAAGCGCGATCGCGAGGGGTAAGGCGGTTGACCTGCCTGCTACCTTGCCACCGGGATCAAATATTGCCGATCAACACCAACTGCCCCGGCTGGTGCTGCAGTTCGAAGAGGCAGGCGAGGATGAAGCCAACTTGCCGCTGGTCGCCTATGGCGACATGCTGTTCGACAGCCCCGAGATTTTCGGCGGCCCGGCGCGCGAACTGAGGATTGCCTGCTCAACCTGCCACAACCGCTCGGATGTAAACCGGGATTTCTTCATTCCGGGCCTAAGCCATCGTGCCGGGGGCATGGACGTTGACGGTGCTTTTTTCAACCCGCTGTTCAACGACCGGACCGATGACCATCTGGACACACCGTCGCTGCGCGGCATACGGTTTACCGCGCCTTATGGCCGCGACGGACGCGAGCCCAGTCTGCGCCGCTTTACCCGCAATGTTATTGTCACGGAATTTGCAGGAAAGGAACCAAGCCCGTTCCAGCTTGACGCGCTGGTCGCTTATATGCGGCAATTCGATTTTCTGCCCAATCCGAAGATTGATCGCGAAGGCAAACTGACCAGGCTGGCTTCGGATGCCGCCAAACGCGGTGAAGCCTTGTTCAACACACCGTTCGACGGGTTGAACGGGCGAGCCTGCTCCACCTGCCACACCCCTGATCGCAATTTCCGGGATGGCAAGACCTACGACATCGGCAGCTCCGAACCGCCTTTCCCTGGCGGTACAGGGACAGCCTTTGAGACGCCGACCCTGCGCAATATCAATTTCAGCGCGCCATACATGCATGACGGCTCGCTACCGACACTGGCGGGCGTTGTGGACTGGTTCAATGACAGCAAGTCGCTGGGACTTGATGATGTACAACGCGCTGACCTGACGGCTTACCTTAAAGCCGTTGGCGATGGCGAGCAGCCCTATCAGGTGTTTGCTGGCAAAGACAGTGCATTCCGGTTGGCGTTTGAGGAATTGACCACATTTGCATCCACCCTCAACACACTGTTGCCTGCTCGCGATGCCAAGCATATTGCCATTCTCGTTGATACGGTTGCGCCAGACCTGGCTGCGGACGCAGACACCATGAGCAACCCTTCTGCACGCCCCATGGTCCACCGGCTGTCCAACACGTTGCAGGCGGTGGGGGACGCAGTAGCGACCGGCGACTGGGCAGAGGCCGAAACCCAATGGCAGGAATTCCAGACCTTGCAAAAACAGTATGACGAGAAGATTTTCTGATGCTGTAGCGTCGCCCATTTCTGATGACCGCTGTCGCCGGCCTGGTCCGGCCTGTGATGGCGCAGGCCTGGTTTCATCCGGTATTCCAATACAGACATGAGCCGGCATGTTGCCACCCACATCAAATGGGTAACTCGGCTTCTTACCAAATCACCGTGCAAGAACTCTGTTCCCCACGGATCGGCAGACTGTCTACCGGAGTCAGTCTTGTTTATTTGTTTAGCGGTCGCTGCATTGGTTGTCGGGTGTGGAATTACTGTGCGCGGATCTTGCTTCGGCCTGGGCATTGGAAATTTGTTGCTTTGCCTTTGCCAGTTGATCGCGCAGCGTTTCTGCTTCTTTCGCGGCTGCTTGTTGTTCCTGAGTGTGCTGTTTCGAAATCGACTCCATTTTTTCCAGCGATGCCAATAATTTTTTATTCAGTCTTTCACGTTTGGCACGAGACTGTCTGAGCTCTTTGTCCAGCTTCGCTGCCTGGTGCAGCACGCGTTCGCATTTTTGTTTCAGAACGCGTTTTTCACTTTCGACGGACTCAATCGGGGTGCCCAAATGCCCGATCCGCTGTTTTGCTTCCTTTTCCTCCTGAGACGTTGCAGCCAACGTTTCATCTACAGGTTTCGCTGAATCTTTTTGTGCCTTATCTAGTTGAGCTTTTAGGACATCGCGTTCTTTGCTGGACTTGTCGAGCTTGGTCTTAAGGCTTTCGACCAATTGTTCAGACTGTTGAAAGCCACTTTGCTCTTCGCCCGTTTTGATCTGCGATGTCCTTGCCTTGGCAAGCCTCGTTTCCAGATCCGCAATATCCTTGTCGGCAGCTTGAAGTTCTGCGCGATACTTCTTGGTCGCACTTTGTGCAGCCAGCAGTTTCCTGTCCTTGGCTTTGTTGGCGGTCAACGCCACGGCAAGCTTTCGGACAGCTGTTTTGAGCGCCCGTTCGGATTTCGCCAACTTGGCCTGTTCAGCTTCCAGGAGCTTCCTTTGGCTGGTGCCGGCAAACGGGCCGTTCTTTTTCGACGTGCCCGCACAACCGGCCAGGGTCACGGCAACGGCGCACATTACACCTGTCCCGATGTAGAAGACGCCGCGGTGCGCGCGGCGCTTTCGCAGCCCCAGATTCTGATCCTTCACGATCGTAATGTTCCCACGTTTCAAAAGCCGTCGTTTGGTCAGCAAAGCCTGATTGTTTTTGCTAAAACTTGAGCTAGCTTGCCCTAACGTCGGTAAAGGCCGAGTTCAGGAACACGGTTAAAAAGTAGTTAGTGAAATAGTCCCGTCAGATACCGTCCATCTGTGATGATTTTCATGAGCTGGAAGTCGGCTCAAAGCAGCCATTACGGACTGTATGAACCAAAGAGCCCGACCCTACGGTTTCAAACCGTCCAGAAACAGTTTTTCAAGATAGCGTGCAGCATCTTCGAAACGGCCTTCACCCGACTTGTCCGGCCCCAGAACCGCGCGTACCTGAACGTCGAAATCGGCATAGTGCTGGGTGGTGGCCCAGATCGAGAAAATGAGATGGTGCGGGTCGCATTTGGCAAGGCGCCCGTCTTTCATCCAGCGCCGCATGATGGCGGCTTTTTCATCCACCAATGTCTTCAGGTCGCTCATCTCTTCCTGAATGTGCGGCGCGCCGCGCAGTATCTCGTTGGTAAACAGGCGGCCTTCACGCGGGTAATCGCGGGCCATTTCAAGCTTGCGCCTGATATAGGAACAAATCTCCGACAAAGGGTCGCCGTCGGCTTTCATTTCGCGCAACGGGTCAAGCCAGGTATCCAGAAGCCGCCCGATCAGCAATCGGTGGATCGCTTCCTTGGTGCGGAAATAATACAGTAAATTCGGCTTCGACATGCCCGCAGCCTTGGCGATCTGATCAATGGTCGACCCCCGAAACCCATGCACCGAGAACACATCAAGAGCGGCGTCGAGAATACGGTCTTCCTTCTCCTGCTGGATGCGGGTGCGTTTGCGGGTTTCTGCAGCTCTGGGCTTGGCCAAGCGATGTTTCTCCTGCGAGGCCGGTTTTGATTGAGATTACGGCCTTTAGCGGTCATTTTACATCTTGAGGAACGATGTGAAACCTGTAATCTTTACCAATTGATCAAAATTTTCAATGTTGCACGGGAAAAGAAATGACAGCACCTGGCGAGAACCTGCGTATCAATGGCGACCGGCTGTGGGAGTCCATTCACGAGATGGCGAAAATCGGGCCCGGTGTCGCCGGTGGATCCAACCGCCAGACGGTGACCGATGAAGACGGCGAAGGCCGCAAGCTGTTTCAGAGCTGGTGTGAAGACGCCGGTTGCACCATGGGTGTTGACCAGATGGGCACCATGTTCATGCGGCGCGAGGGAACTGACCCGGAAGCCTTGCCGGTCTATGTCGGATCGCATCTCGACACGCAACCGACAGGCGGCCGCTATGACGGTGTGCTGGGAGTGCTGGCCGGACTGGAGATCGTGCGGACCCTGAATGATCTCAACATCAAGACCAAACATCCCATTGTTGTCACCAACTGGACCAATGAGGAAGGAGCGCGTTTTGCGCCGCCAATGCTGGCGTCAGGGGTGTTCGCAGATGTGCATAAGCAGGACTGGGCCTACGCAATTGAAGATTCCGAGGGCAAGAAATTCGGTGATGAGCTGGAGCGCATTGGATGGCGTGGCGAAGAAGAGGTCGGCGCCCGCAAGATGAAAGCGTTCTTCGAACTGCACATCGAGCAAGGACCCATCCTGGAAATTGAAAACGTTGATATCGGTGTCGTGACCCATGGCCAGGGTCTGTCCTGGACCCAGCTGACCGTGCTTGGCAAGGATTCCCATACCGGCTCGACGCCGATGCCGATGCGAAAGAATGCCGGCCTCGGCATGGCGCGCATACTTGACCTGGTCGACGAGATTGCCTGGTCGCACAAGCCGGATGCAGTAGGAGCTGCCGGTCATATCGAGGTTTATCCCAATTCCAGGAATGTCATCCCCGGCAAGGTGGTGTTCACCGTGGACTTTCGGTCACCCAAGCTTGCGGTGATCCAGGACATGGAACAGCGCCTGGCGGAAGGTGCGAAAAAAATCTGCGATGACATGGGTCTCAGTGTCGAGATTGAGAAAATCGGCGGTTTTGATCCGGTGGAGTTTGACGAAACCTGCGTCCAGGCAATCCGCGATGCTGCCGAGCGGCTGGGCTATTCCCACCGCAATATCATTTCAGGGGCAGGCCACGATGCATGCTGGGTTAACCGGGTGGCTCCAACGGCAATGGTTATGTGTCCCTGCGTCGGGGGCTTGAGCCACAATGAGGCTGAAGAAATTTCCAAGGAATGG
Organism: uncultured Alphaproteobacteria bacterium; assembly: GCA_963759095.1. GTDB lineage: Bacteria > Pseudomonadota > Alphaproteobacteria > Rhizobiales > Aestuariivirgaceae > Anderseniella. The sequence continues at coordinate 302,820 of CAVWYF010000016.1, forward strand.
TCGACGGCGGGAGCGGAAGTGTTGTTTCATGCCGTCGTCGAAACTGCTGAAATTATCGGGTGAGAAGGTAAGACATCATGGCCAGTACAGTCATCAAGGGCGGGACTATTGTTACCGCGGACCTGACCTACAAGTCGGACGTCAAGATCGAAGGCGGCAAGATTGTTGCGATCGGCAGCGGACTTGCGGGGGACAAGACCCTGGATGCAACAGGCTGTTATGTGATGCCGGGCGGAATTGACCCGCACACCCACCTGGAAATGCCGTTCATGGGGACTTACTCATCGGACGATTTTGAAAGCGGCACCCGTGCTGCGCTGTCGGGCGGCACCACCATGGTCGTTGACTTTGCGCTGCCGTCTCCCGGCCAGTCGCTGCTCGAAGCGATACAGATGTGGGACAACAAATCCGGACGCGCCAACTGCGACTATTCATTCCACATGGCGATTACCTGGTGGAGCGAACAGGTGTTCAATGAAATGGAAACCATCGTCCGCGACAAGGGCATCAACACGTTCAAGCATTTCATGGCCTACAAGGGCGCGCTGATGGTTGATGACGACGAAATGTACTCGTCCTTCCAGAGGTGTGCCGAGCTTGGTGCCATGCCGCTGGTGCATGCGGAAAACGGCGACGTGGTCGCGCAATTGCAAGCCAAGCTGATGGCAGAAGGCAATGACGGTCCCGAAGCCCATGCTTATTCACGCCCGCCGGAAGTGGAAGGCGAGGCAACCAACCGGGCGATCATGATTGCCGACATGGCCGGCGTTCCTCTGTACGTTGTGCACACCTCGTGCGAACAGTCGCACGAAGCCATCCGCCGTGCCCGGCAAAAGGGCATGCGGGTTTACGGCGAACCGCTGATCCAGCACCTGACCCTGGATGAAAGCGAATATGCCCATGCCGACTGGGATCATGCTGCGCGCCGGGTAATGTCGCCACCGTTCCGCAACAAGCAGCATCAGGATTCACTATGGGCAGGGTTGCAGGCAGGTTCCCTGCAGGTCGTGGCAACCGATCACTGCGCCTTTACCACCGAACAGAAGCGTTTCGGTGTTGGTGATTTCACCCAGATTCCCAACGGCACCGGCGGTCTTGAAGACAGGATGCCGATGCTGTGGACCTATGGGGTCAAGACCGGCCGCCTGACCATGAATGAATTCGTTGCGGTGACGTCGACCAATATTGCCAAGATCCTCAACATCTACCCGAAGAAGGGTGCCATTCTGGTGGGATCGGACGCTGATCTTGTGGTGTGGGACCCGAGCCTGAAAAAAACCATCACCGCAGACAAGCAACAGTCGTCCATCGATTACAATGTGTTTGAAGGCAAGAAGGTTGAAGGCCTGCCGAGATACACCCTGACCAGGGGCGAGGTTGCGATTGAGGAAGGCGCGGTCAAGACACAGGAAGGCCATGGCCAATTCGTCAAGCGCGAACCGTTCCAGGCAGTCAACAAGGCGCTGTCTGAGTGGAAGCAGATTACGGCTCCGCGCAAGGTGCAGCGTACGGGAATTCCGGCGAGTGGCGTTTGATGTCACACGATGTCGTGTCGGCAAACGACCTGTCCCTGACTTTTCAGACGGACGATGGGCCCGTGCATGCATTGTCGGGTGTCGACCTCAGTGTCGGAAAGGGTGAGTTTGTTTCGTTTATCGGCCCATCCGGCTGCGGCAAGACAACATTCCTGCGGGTAATCGCCGACCTGGAAAAACCTACCGGCGGCGAAATCAAGGTCAATGGTGTCGATCCCGAAGTAGCTCGCAACGCGCGCGCCTATGGCTATGTTTTTCAGGCCGCTTCGCTGTATCCCTGGCGCACCATCGAGCGCAATGTCGGCCTGCCGCTGGAAATCATGGGGTATTCGGCGGAAGAAGCACGCCAGCGCATAGCCCGCACACTTGACCTGGTCAACCTGTCCGGCTTTGAGAAAAAATACCCCTGGCAACTCTCCGGCGGCATGCAGCAAAGAGCCTCGATTGCTCGGGCCCTGGCGTTTGACGCCGACCTGTTGCTGATGGACGAGCCGTTTGGCGCGCTTGACGAGATTGTGCGCGATCACCTGAACGAGCAATTGTTGAAACTCTGGGACAAGACCAACAAGACGATCTGTTTCGTTACCCACTCGATTCCTGAAGCCGTTTACCTGTCCACGAAAATCGTTGTCATGAGCCCGCGGCCCGGCAGGGTAACCGATGTGATTGAATCTACATTGCCGAAACACCGTCCGCTGGAAATCCGCGAAAGCGAGGAGTTTCTGAAAATCGCGCACCGGGTGCGCGAAGGCTTGAGGGCAGGGCACAGTTATGATGAGTGATTGGGTCTGATCATGGATGCCAAGGGCAAAACCATTCCCGTTCTGACGGTCATCTCGGTGGTCGTCGTGATCTGGTATGCCTGTGTGGTGTGGATGAACGCGCCGTTTGAATATGACAAGGCCGAGCGGGCAGGCACCGAGATCGGGTTTTCGCAACTTGTCTCCAACACGATGAAACAGGATCGACCCATCCTGCCGGCGGTCCACCAGATCGCCGAGGAGATGTACAAGACGATCGTGCTGAAGAACATCACTTCCAAGCGCAGCCTGGTCTATCATGCCTGGATCACGCTGTCGGCGACGCTGCTCGGCTTCGCAATCGGTACTGCGCTGGGTATCCTGCTGGCGGTCGGTATCGTCCACAACCGGGCGATGGACAAGTCCGTCATGCCGTGGGTGATTGCCAGCCAGACCATTCCGATCCTTGCCATCGCGCCGATGATTATTGTTGTCCTGAACGCCATCGGCCTGTCGGGCCTGCTGCCCAAGGCGCTGATTTCCACCTACCTGTCGTTTTTCCCGGTGGTGGTCGGCATGGTGAAGGGATTGCGCAGCCCGGACCGGGCGCAGCTTGACCTTATGCACACCTACAGCGCGTCAACCGCGCAGACCTTCTGGAAACTGCGCTGGCCGTCGTCGATGCCTTACCTGTTTACATCGCTCAAGATCGCCATCGCCATTTCACTGGTCGGTGCCATTGTCGGCGAACTGCCAACCGGTGCCGTTGCCGGGCTTGGCGCGCGGTTGCTGGCCGGTTCCTACTACGGTCAGACAATTCAAATCTGGTCGGCCCTGTTTACCGCAGCAATCCTGGCGGCTGTTCTGGTGATGATTGTCGGCTTTGCCCATTCCTATGTGCTGAAGCGCATGGGGCAAAAACCGGAAGGGGCCGCGACATGATCTGGCTTGTGGTCCTGGCTGTATTGTTCTGGCTCGGCACCTGGGCTCTGAACGAATGGCTGTCGCGGCAAAAGTTCGCCAACAATATGCTGCAAAGAACCGTCAACTTGCTGATCCCGCTATTGTTTGGCGTGTCGATCCTGGTGTTATGGGAAGGATTTACCCGCGGCCTTGATGTGCCACGAGTTCTGCTGCCGCCGCCGTCGATGATCTGGGAACGCATTCTGAATTCACTGCCCATCCTGTGGGCCGACTTTCAGCAGACATTCCTGAAGGCGGTCATTGCCGGCTATGTGCTGGGCTGCGGATCCGGGTTTCTGGTTGCGCTGATGTGTGACCGGTCTTCGTTCCTGAAGCGCGGACTGTTGCCGCTGGGCAATTTTGTCTCGGCACTGCCGATCATCGGTGTGGCGCCGATCATGGTCATGTGGTTCGGCTTCGACTGGCAGTCGAAAGCCGCAGTGGTCGTGATCATGACATTCTTCCCGATGCTGGTGAACACGGTGCAGGGATTGTCAGCCGCCGATCACATGCAGCGCGATCTGATGCGCACCTATGCCAGTTCCTGGTGGCAGACTTTAATTAAGTTGCGGCTTCCCGCTGCGTCTCCTTTCATATTCAATGCCCTTAAAATAAACTCGACGCTCGCATTGATCGGCGCAATCGTGGCCGAATTTTTCGGTACCCCGATTGTGGGAATGGGCTTTCGCATTTCCACGGAAGTGGGGAGAATGAATGTGGATATGGTCTGGGCTGAAATTGCCGTGGCAGCCCTGGCCGGTTCGACTTTCTACGGTTTGGTGGCGCTTGTTGAGCGCACCGTCACGTTTTGGCATCCGTCGCTTCGAAGCAGGCGGACATAACAAGGGAGTAGCGTAATGAAGAAAAAACTCATGACTATCATGCTTGCTGGAGCCATGTCGGTTGCCGCAACTGCTGCAATGGCTGCAGACAAGCTGGCCTTGCAATTGAAATGGGTCACCCAGGCCCAGTTTGCCGGCTACTATGTCGCCAAGGACAAGGGGTTCTACAAGGAAGAAAACCTCGACGTGGAGATCAAACCGGGCGGACCGGATATCGCGCCGGTTCAGGTGCTGGCGGGCGGTGGCGCCGACGTGGTGCTTGACTGGATGCCGTCTGCACTGGCATCCCGCGAAAAAGGTGTCGCACTGGTCAACATTGCCCAGCCGTTCAAGACGTCCGGCATGATGCTGACCTGCCGCAAGGATTCCGGGATCAGCTCGCCAGCTGACTTCAAGGGCAAGACGCTCGGTGTGTGGTTCTTCGGTAATGAATATCCGTTCCTGTCGTGGATGAGCCAGCTTGGTATCGCCACCGACGGCAGCGCCGACGGGGTGAAGGTTCTCAAGCAGGGCTTCAATGTGGATCCGATCCTGCAGAAGCAGGCCGACTGCGTATCGACCATGACCTACAACGAATACTGGCAGATCATCGATGCCGGGCTTTCCGCCGATGATCTGGTGGTGTTCAAGTATGAGGACCAGGGCGTCGCGACGCTGGAAGACGGCATTTACGTGCTGGAAGACAAGCTCAAGGATCCTGCCTTCGAGGACAAGATGGTGCGCTTCGTTCGCGCCTCCATGAAAGGCTGGAAGTTTGCCGAGGCCAACCCGGACGAGGCCGCCGACATTGTGCTGGAAAACGATGCCTCCGGTGCGCAGACGGAAAAGCACCAGAAGCGCATGATGCGCGAGATCGCCAAGCTTACTGCGGGCTCCAACGGGGCACTGGATGAGGCTGATTTCAAGCGCACGGTCAGCACGCTGCTGAAAGGCGGCTCCGATCCGGTCATCACCAAAGAGCCGGTTGGTGCCTGGACATCAGCGATCACCGACAAGGCGCTCAAATAGACGCGTCTCAAACAGACACTGCGGAGCAAGGGCGGCTGATCAGCCGCCCTTTTTCATTGAAATCTGTGGGTAGAAGCAAATTGCGGCTGGAAAACCTGTAATCATTCCAAAAACTGCTGGCTTCGCAGAATTTCTTTGGCTACCATTTATTTGACCAATTGGTAAAAATACTGAAAGAAAGATTGCCTGAGAGCCTTGGGGGGACGGGACGTGTTAATTTGAAACTATCTAGTGGAGCAAAAACAATGACCTGGAACACCAACAGACGCCAGTTTAACATGATGCTGGCCGCCGCAGCCGGCGCAACGACGCTGGGTGCGAAACCCGCCTTTGCAGAGACAATCAAGGTTGCGGGTATCTATACTCAGCCGATCCAGCAGAAATGGGACGCGCGCCTGCACCAGGGGCTCGAGGCGGCCAAGGCAAAGGGTGAAATCGAGTATGTGTTCTCGGAAAAGGTCGCCAATACGGACTATATCCGCGTGCTTGCGCGAATATTGCGAGTCAGGTGTCAAGCTGATTGTCGGTGAGGCGTTCGGTATCTCAAAGGAAGCCCGCAAGGTTGCCGATGAGTATCCGGATATCGCATTCCTGATGGGTGACCCGTTCGAGCCGCACGGCTCGAATTTCTCGGTGTTTGACAACTACATTCATGAACCCTGCTTCCTGATGGGCATGATCGCCGGTGCCATGACCAAGACCAACAAGCTCGGCATGGTCGGCGGCTATCCGATCGGCGAGGTAAACCGTCTGTTCCACGCCTTCATTGATGGTGCGAAATCGGTCAATCCGGACATCCAGTACAAGGTCACCTTCATCGGGTCCTGGTACGACCCTCCAAAGGCAAAGGAAGCTGCATTTGCGCAGATCGAAGCCGGTGCCGACATCATGTATGCGGAACGCGCCGGCGTGGTTGATGCTGCGCGGGAAAAGGGCGTTCTGGCGTTCGGCAACGTCAATGACATGAACAAGGAAGAAAACGGTACCGATGTGGTTGTTACGTCTGCGCTCTGGCACATGGAAGCTGCCATCGCCAATGCCATTGCGGAAGTGAAGGCAGGCACATTCAAGGCCGACGACTACAAGGAATGGACCATGATGCGCAAAGGCGGTGCAAGCCTTGCTCCCTACTATGAGTTCGAAGACAAGATCCCGGCTGAGATCAAAGCCAAGGTGGAAGACACAAAGGCGAAAATTCTCTCCGGGGAATTTGACGTGACCATCACGGACACCGAACCGAAGTCCTCCTACTAGACGTCAGATAGAGGAGTGAGCAATCCGCCAGTACTGGAGTTCCGGGGCGTTACCAAGCGCTTCGGAACCCTCACCGCAAATGACGATGTGTCACTGACACTGCAACAGGGCGAGGTGCTTGCCCTGCTGGGCGAGAACGGTGCCGGCAAGACGACACTTATGAATATTCTCTTCGGCCACTATCAGGCCGATGAGGGTGACATACTGGTTGACGGCGAGGTGCTCACCTCAGGCTCGACACAGGCCGCCATCAATGCCGGTATCGGCATGGTGCATCAGCATTTTACCCTGGCTGACAATCTCACGGTTCTGGAAAACATCACCTTGGGCACCGAGAGCCTGTGGTCATGGCACCAGGACCAGGCAAGGAGCCGGAAAAAGCTGGCGGCCATGATCAGTGATTATGGCCTGGTCGTTGATCCTGATGCCATGGTGTCCGAGCTGTCGGTGGGTGAACGGCAGCGGGTTGAAATTCTCAAGGCGCTATATCGTGATGCCCGCATTCTCATTCTTGATGAACCGACGGCGGTGCTGACCCCGCAGGAGTCCGAACGTCTTTTCGCAACGCTGAAGTCGATCACCGCGAAGGGCCTTGCGATCATCTTCATTTCCCACAAACTGCACGAAATACTGGCGGTCAGCAATCGCATTGCGGTGCTGCGTCGCGGTGCCATCGTGGGAACGCTTGAAACGGCAGCGTCCAGGCGCGAACAACTGGCCGAGCTGATGGTTGGCCGAACGGTGACCCGTCCCAAGCTTTCGGCAATCGAGCCCGGCAAGCTGGTTCTTGAAATGCGTGATGTGTCGACCAACGGAACCGGTGCGACGGAGCTTAAGGAAATTGACCTCGCACTTCATCAGCATGAAATCGTTGGCATTGCCGGTGTTGCCGGAAATGGCCAGGGGACACTTGCAGACATCCTGTTCCGGCCTCCGGATAGACTTTTCCGGCACCGTCGAGCTCAATGGTCAAATGCTGGCTGCGGGCAATCCGCGCGCGATTGTCGCCTCCGGTGTCGGGCGAATTCCCGAGGACCGGCATGCGCGCGGTGTGGTTGCAGACATGGACATCTGGGAAAACCTGATTTCCGAAGATATTCGATCTGATGAAATCTGCCGGGCCGGCTTCATTATCAACGGCGCCAGCGCACGGGCACGGGCAGAAAAACAAATCGAAGAGTTCGACGTGCGGTGCAAGGGGCCGGATGCCGAAACAAAGCTCCTGTCGGGCGGCAACATGCAAAAGCTCATTCTGGCGCGGGCGCTGTCGAATACACCGTCATTCATTCTAGCCAACCAGCCGGTGCGCGGACTTGATGAGGGTGCAATTGCCTATGTACAGGGCCAATTGCTGGAGGCCCGCAAGAGAGGCGCCGCCATCCTGCTCATATCGGAAGACCTCGATGAGCTTATGACACTGACCGATCGGATTGCAGTGATGTCACATGGCATGCTCAGCAGCGCCTTGCCGACCGGTGAGCGCTCAATCGCCGAGATTGGACTGATGATGGCAGGCCATGGTCACAAGGATGATGCAAGCATGGGGAGCCTTGCCAATGGTCATTGAACCGCGTGAAACAGTTTCCGTCTGGCGCGCCGGGCTGGCGCCGGTATGGGCCATTCTTGCGTCGCTGGTTATTTGCGCCGTGCTGATCTCCTGGGCGGGCGCATCCATCCCCAAGGCCTATTCGCTATTGTTCAAAGGCGCGTTCGGGTCGGCATTTGCGCTCAATGAAACACTGACCCGTTCAATCCCCTTGATCCTTACCGGCCTTGCAGTCTCGGTGGCGTTCCGGGCGAAGTTCTACAATATCGGTGCCGAGGGGCAACTCTACGCCGGGGCGCTTGCTGCCACGTTCTTTGGCACCGGTCTGGTCACGCTGCCGCCTGCGCTCATGGTGCCCTTCCTGGTCATCATGGGGGCTCTGGCCGGTGGTGCATTGCTGATTGTGCCGGTGTTGCTGAAAACCCACCTCAAGGTTGATGAGGTTGTCACCACGCTGCTGCTGAATTTCGTTGTGCTTCTTGTGGTCAGCTACCTGATTGAAGGACCTTGGAAGGATCCGGCATCACTGGGCTGGCCACAGGCCGCTTCCATCATTGATCAAGGAGTGCTGCCAACATTGCTGGCAAAGGGCAGGCTGCACTTCGGCCTGATCATAGCCTTGTTCATGGCGGTGATAATCTGGCTGATGATGCGATTTACCGTGCAGGGCTATGAGATCAGGGCAGTGGGCCACAATGCCAGGGCGGCGGAATTTTCAGGCATCAAAGTCAATCGCACGGTGATCATGACGGCGATGATTTCCGGCGGGCTGGCAGGTATTGCAGGTGTCAGTGAAACCGCCGGTCTGAAGGGGTATCTGACGCTCGATCTGTCTCCCGGGTTTGGCTACACCGGCATTGCCGTTGCCATGCTTAGCGCAACTCAATCCGCTGGCCGTGGTGCCTGCTGCGATTTTCCTGTCGGCCGTCTATGTGGGTGCCGATGCGATGTCGCGTGCGGTCAATATTCCCACTTATATCGCCGACGTACTGGTCGGGGTTTCCATATTGGCGGTGCTGTGCAGTGTCATGCTGAGCCAGTACCGCATCAGGTGGCGGGCATGAGTGATTTTATTGACATCCTGCTGACGGCAGGTTTCTGGGCAGCCACCATCCGTATTGTAAGCCCGTTGATATTCGGCACGCTGGGGGAGCTTATCTGCGAGCGGGCAGGGGTTCTCAACCTCGGTATTGAAGGCATCATGACGGTCGGTGCCATGTCGGGCTGGATGTGGGTTTATCAGGGCGGGGACCTGTGGACCGGTGTGCTGTTTGCGGCCTGCATGGGCGCGGTTTTCGGGCTGCTGCATGCGGTGTTCACGGTGCACCTGGGCCTGTCACAGCATGTGACCGGCATCGGCATAACACTGTTTGCGTCATCGCTCAGCTACTTCGTCTATCGAATGCTGCTGCCGGATGCCACGACGCCGCCGAAAATAGTTCCGTTCCAGCCCATCGCCGTGCCTTGGCTGTCGGATCTGCCGATCATTGGCGAGGCCCTGTTCACCCAGTCGGCGCTGACCTATCTGGCTTTGCTGGTGGTGCCGATGGTCTGGTATGTGTTGTTCAGAACGCCGGTCGGGCTGGCAGTGCGCATGTCCGGGGAAAACCCGGTGGCTGTCGAAGCGCAAGGCATCAACGTGTTGGCGGTGCGCACAGGTGCGGTCATGGTCGGAAGTGCGTTCATGGCCGTTGGCGGGGCTTTCATAACCATGTCCTGGTTCGACGCGTTTCTACTTCGGGATGATCAACGGACGCGGCTGGATTTGTGTGGCGCTGGTGATCTTCGCGTCATGGCGACCCGGCAGGGCGCTGCTTGGTGCGCTGTTGTTTGCCGGGCTTGAAGCCATCCAGGTTCGCGCCCAGCAATCGGCCGGTGCGTTTATCCCGTACCAGTTCTTCCTTATGCTGCCCTATGTCATGTCGATCCTTGCCATGATCGTGATGGCGCGAAAAACCAAATATCCCCAGGCCTTGCTCGTACCTTTCCGGCGCGGGGAGAGAGTTTAGGATCCTGACCCGAAGGAGAGATTCAAATGCTCAATGAAACTGATCGGAAATTCCTGCGCGTGGCCTATGATGAGGCCAAGGCAGGGTTTGACGAAGGCGGTTGTCCTATTGGTTCGGTTCTGGCGCGAGGGGACGTACTGGTGTCGCGCGGGCGCAACCAGCGGGTTCAGCAAGGTGACCCGATAGCCCATGGTGAAATGGATGCTCTGCGCAAAGCCGGCCGGCAACGGTCCTATCGTGACATGACCATCTATACGTCATTAAGTCCGTGCATGATGTGTAGCGGCACCATCATCCAGTTCGGTATTCCACGAGTGGTGATTGGCGAGAATGCAACGTTTGGTGGTAATGAAGATTTCCTGCGGTCGAAAGGTATTGAGGTATTGATCGCAGATGATCAAGACTGCATCGCCCTGATGACCCGCTTCATTGCGGAAAAGCCCGAGCTCTGGAATGAAGACATTGCCGAAGAGTGATGTGTAAGTATGTGAAAAGACAACAAATTTAGAAACATAGTAATCTTGTAGTGAGGGATGTACAAATATTCGGTGAAATGTCTGTAAATCCGGTATCCTTTTCATAAAGAGTCGTATACGGTTTTATTAATAGATTTAGTGAACGCGATGGGGGTGTCGTCGTTATGTTCTCGATAAAACCGGAGACTCTGTTCAAGCTCGAACAACAATCATGGCGGCTCGCCGGGGTGTGGCCCGGTGCCGCGAAGCGCAGGCTGTGGCTTTCGCGACCGGTTGCAGAGGCCGATTCAACCAAGCACTATCTTGCCGTGTTTGCCATTGTCCGCAACGAGGGCGCCTATATAAAGGAATGGTTCGAGTTCCATCGCATGATGGGGGTCAATCACTTCTTCATCTATGATAATGGCAGCATTGACGGTACGGCCGATCAGCTGTCGCCCTATGTGAACGAGGGGCTGGTCACGCTTGTCAACTGGGCAGATTTCCTTAAAGGGTGGGAAGGAGTGGCCGGCACAAGTGGTCGAACGCAGAAACTGGCGATGTTGCACTGTCTTGCCAATTTTGGTCATCTTGCCGAATGGATGGCGTTTTTCGATGCAGATGAATTCCTGTTTCCGACTGCGGCGGGTTCGCTGGCCGAGGTGTTGCATGAATACGAGGATCTCGATTCCCTCTCGGTGTACTGGCATATGTTCGGTACATCCGGCCACACCCGCAAACCGCCGGGCCTGGTAACTGAAAATTACACCCAAAGGCTGAGAATGCCTCGGGCGTCATGCAAACATCTTTCCCGGGTCAAGACCATTGTTCGCCCCAGTGCCGTGCGCGGGGTGCATAATTCTCACGTCTTCATGCTCAGACAAGGTTACCCGGAGTCATGGACAGAGCACCGCCAGAGAATTGGACATGCCGATCATCGCCTTGCCACCCGGTCAACCGATGTGCTGCGGATCAATCACTATTACAGCAAGTCCCTGGCTGAATACCGTGAACGCCGATCTGTTCCACTACTTGGTCAGCGGTCTGATTTCAGAGGCGATGATCAGCTACTGAGGTTCATCGAGAGCGATACTGTTGAAGACATCTCAATCCAGCGGTTTGTTCCGGTACTGCGAAAGTCGTTTGAGCGCAGGATCAGAAGACGGAAATGTTGTTCCAATGATGGGGCCGAGGGTCACCGGGCGTGGAGAATAGTTGCGGTTGCTTCCTCTCAATGGCTTGTACAAAATTGCACACCTGAGCGTCGGAACCCTGACTTGCGCCAAAAGGGGTGTCGTTTTCTATCTCAAGGCTTGCTGTTCAAGGCTATGTAGAAATTCGCGCCATCCGCATCAGCATCGCCGGACCAGCATGATAGACGAAGAAACATCCAGCTCATGACCCCATGATGTCACTGGAACAGGGTCCAGTTCACACAACTCATGCAGAGGCTGAATGTCGGTGGTGGTTCCGACAAGGCTGAGCACTTCAGATGTGTCTTCACTGACCTGCCATGGGATGTCGGATGCCTTGATTGATGTCGTTTTGGCAGCTCGCGCCTTGATGATCTTTGTTGGCATTATGTTGTTCCATTCAGCGCTGTCATCGGACGTATTGTCCCTGGCTTCCAGGCCGTCGGCGCCCAGCCTGAAGGAAGCCTTGCCGGTGTCTGTGCTTCGTGGCGTCAAGTAACCTGCGCTTCGTTTGGAAAGAATGTCAAAGACCTGACACGACGGCTTTTGCAATTCAGTTTGCTTCCAGGTTTCCTGGTCAACGCCTGCATCTGACAGATACTCGGTTTCACGCAGTGCGCATTTTTGCAGAATACTGCCATCCTGGATCGATAGCTCAACGAACTCAATGCGCTTGTGATGCTGATAATAGGTCGGTGGGTGAAGCGTCGTTGTGCGTATGACAAAGAAGCTGGTCAGTGTAGTGCCGATTATATGATCAGATATCACGATAGCGGGACTTGGCGTGGCCTGTGCAGTCAGTGCCGAAACGAGAATCAGTTGAACCGCGATAATAATCTTTTTGCAGAATGCGCTCATGATTGTCTTTTACCTCGCCGGCTGAATCTCATTTTGTGGTTGGAACCCTTACACATTAAATTACAGACCTGAGGGAACCTGCGATGTGATGTCCTGCACAGGCGAAACCGGATGAAGCTGGTAGGCGGTGATGGTGTTCCTGCAGCGGCATCAAACTAAATCAACCTGATCACTTCCAAGATGTTAGAGCAGCATGGGTGCATCTGAACCCATGTTGACTCCAACTCAGGTACTCCAGATTTCCAGCAGGGTACTGGCGGTATCATCTTGCATGTCGGCATACAGCACGATGTTTAACGGCAGACTGCCGTAGCAGCCGCTGAGGCTGACCAACTCACCGCTTTCGATCTCGTGATGTGTCATGCTGACAGGCAGCCAGGCGACCCCCAGTCCTTTCAGGACCAGTTCCTTGATGCCGTTCGAAAATGCTGTCTCATAAACCGGGTTGGTTGTCTGGCTGCGGGTGGCAAAACGTTTTTCTGCGCCATTGAACATTGAACCAAAATGGCTTTCTTCCGGATATATGATTGCCGGGCTGTCGTCCGGTATTGATCCGTCACCTGCAACGGCGTAGCGCATGCTGCCACCGACGACCGGCACCAGCCTGTCGTCGCCCCAGGTGCCTCGCTTCATGGTGTCGCCAAACGGCAGCGGAGCTGCTCCCTCAGCCTCATAAAACATCAACATGGTGGCATCACCGCGCAGAAACATCGAAACACAGTCGCGCTGGTTGCCGGCGCGTACACGAAACTTGAGCGACGGAAATTCCTTCACGTGCCCGCAATGCCATGTCGGGAAAGGTCGAGTATATGGATGAATGCTGGGCTGCAATCGTGGTTGTGGTGCTTGCCGGATCGTAAGTTGAAATCCTGCCTCGCAGCTCGCGTATACGGGCAGTAAGCGCCCTGATTTCAGGTTCGTTTGCTGCCAGCGACGGGCTCAGGTCAACGCGGTTGACCTTGCGGTCCAGCACCGGCGTACCCAGCCAGTCTTCAAATCCGCGGATGCGCCGGGAAAATGCCGGTTGGGTGATGTTTCGCCGGTTGGCAGCACGGGTCATGTTACCTTCCTCCAGCAATACCAAAACATCCTCAAGCCAGCGCAGATCCATCTCATTTTCTCCCTTTACCCATACATTATGTATGGGTAGGCAGAGAAGAAAGCATTATTTTTTGCTCGCGGGTTGAGGGAACCTTTCTGTAATCAATCACAAGGAAAACAGAATGGCTCAGCCTTTACAGTCAGTGGCTGCCGCGAACCGGCAGTCTCCCGAGACAACCAGAAGCTTGTGTAAAGCGCTCTCGATTGCCCTGGCCAAGTTCCCGCGTGTGCGCCTTGGCCACCTGCCGACGCCGCTTGAACCCATGGACCGGCTCAGCGAACTGCTGGGCGGGCCGCGTCTGTGGGTGAAAAGGGATGATTGCACCGGCTTGTCATCGGGAGGCAACAAGACGCGCAAGCTTGAGTACCTGATGGCAGACGCCCAGGAGAAGGGCGCCGATACGATCATCACGCAAGGCGCGACACAGTCCAATCATGCCCGCCAGACCGTGGCGGCAGCGGCCAAGCTCGGCATGAAGTGTCATATTCTCCTGGAAGACAGAACCGGTTCAAATGACGCTCAGTACAATAACAACGGCAATGTGCTGCTGGACATGCTGCATGGAGCATCCGTTTCAAAACGGGCCGGCGGCAGCGATATGGCAGCCGAGATGGAAACGCTGGCTGACCGGCTTCGGGAGCAGGGCGATGTGCCGTACATTATTCCCGGGGGTGGATCAAACCCAATTGGCGCGCTTGGCTATGTAAACTGTGCCCGCGAGTTGGCTGAACAAGCCGTCGACATCGGTTTGCAGATTGATGCATTTGTTCATGCAACCGGCAGTTCCGGTACGCAAGCCGGGCTGGTCACGGGACTGGCTGCCATTAAAAGCGACATTCATCTACTTGGTATCGGCGTTCGTGCACCGCAGGAAAAGCAGGAGCAGATGGTCTTCGATCTTGCTCAGAAAACAGCGGAGCACCTTGGCACCGGACTAAGCATTTCGCGCGAAAGCGTGCGGGCCAATTGCGATTACGTGGGACCTGGTTACGGGCTGCCGACTGAGGGGATGAAGAACGCCGTCAAGACCCTGGCCAGAACCGAGGGCCTGCTGTTTGACCCGGTCTATTCGGGCAAGGGCCTCGATGGGCTGATCGATCTGATCGACAAGGGTGCCTTTGAGGGCATGGACAATGTTGTCTTTCTTCACACCGGCGGCAGCGCTGCGCTTTTCGGATACCCGGAAGTTTTCGACTTGCCGGGTTACACAGATTAGTTTTCAACAAGGAGCAAATTTAATCCCGAGCACCAGAATGCTCAGTCACAAAACTCAATACTGTGACGTGCCTACGGGTCAGGAAGTTGAGATGGACAAGAAGGGTCAACTTATCTTTGAACGAAGGGGCAGTGGATTTCCGCTGGTGCTCGTGCATGGATACCTGGCCGGCGCCGGGATCTGGCGTGAACAGATTGATTACTTCCAGGACCGCTTTGATGTGCTGGCTCCCAACCTGCCGGGCTTTGGTGACAGCGCCCACCTGACAGCCCCCGGCACCATCCCCGAATTTGCCGAACAGGTGCTGGACGGGGTGCGGGCGCAAGGTGTCGAACGGTTCCATCTGCTCGGTCATTCGATGGGGGGCATGATTGTTCAGGCAATGGCTGCGCGTGCACCGCAACGGATTGCCAGTCTCGTCTGTTATGGCACAGGCCCGGTCGGGGCGCTGCCTGACAGGTTTGAAACAATCGAAACTTCCCGCCGGCGGCTTGAAGCGGATGGCCTAGAGGAAACCGCCCGACGAATTGCTGCCACCTGGTTTTTGGAAGGCAACGCAGCTGACGGGTATGAGACATGTGTTGCACTCGGCCTGAAGGCATCCATGCAGGCCGCATTGGCGAGCCTGTCAGCCTGGGAGACGTGGGATGGACGGGCCGACCTGAACACAATCAAGGCTGACACACTGGTTGTGTGGGGGGATCGGGATCGCTCTTACGGCTGGCAGCAGCCGGAGGCTTTGTGGCACGGCATAGCAAACAGCTCACTGGCAGTTGTTCCCGGCTGTGCCCACAATGTGCATATGGAAAAATCGAATTTGTTCAACACAATCATAGGAGATTTCTTGCCTGCCAGGCCGTAGATCAGGTTAATTTTTTGATTCAGAACAGGGAGTAAAACGTATTGTTTTCAATATGCTAGGGGAGTTTTCTGGTGAGTGCAGATTGTGCCTGCCAGTGTTGTCCTAGCCAAGACTTGAACCATAAAAGCGGATGCTTTTGTTGAGGCAGCCGTTTCATAAACCAGGAGGAGACTGTGAAATGAAAAAGATTATCACCGGTGCAATTCTGGCACTTTCGATGACCGTATCGAATGCCGCTCTTGCCGTAGAAAAAGTGAATATTGGCGCACCTGCATGGACGGGAGCTCAGGCTATCGCTCATCTCATTCAGGAGATTGTGGTTTCGAAAATCGGCGGCGAAGCCAACCTCGTGCCGGGTGACAATGCCGCAATCTTCGCGGCCATGGATTCCGGCAAGGGCGACATTGATGTTCATCCCGATGTCTGGCTGCCCAACCAGAAGAGCTTTACCGACAAGTACGTGGACGGCACCGGCAAGGTTGCCCTGTCGGAAAACCCGTACGAGGGCAAGCAGAGCTTTTGTGTCACCAAGCAGTTCGCCGAAGCCAACAAGGTCACATCGATCTTCGATCTTGCCCGGCCCGAAATCGCCAAGCTGATGGACTCCGACGGCAATGGCAAAGGCGAGATCTGGGTTGGCGCGCCGGGTTGGGCGTCTGCCAATGTGAACCAGGTCAAGGTGCGCGACTATGGCCTGCTGCCGTTCATGGAGCCTGTGACGGGCGGATCAGTCGGTCATGACTGCGACCGTCGGTGATTCAATCAAGAAGGGTATCGGTTATGCCTTCTATTGTTATTCACCTCACGCCATCTGGTTCCAGCATGATGTTGTGCGCCTGGAAGAACCTGCGTTCGATCCGGCCAAGTACAAGGCGTTGCAGCCGTCGGAAGATCCCAACTGGTACGAGAACTCCAAGGTGATGACCGAGGATGCGCTCAAGAAGGTGCAGATCGCCTATTCGAAATCGCTCGCTGAGCGGTCACCTGCGATCACCGATCTGTTGAAGAACATCAAGCTCACTGGAGAAGATGTGTCCAACTTCGCTTTCCAGATCGAAAGCGGCAAGTCGGCAGACCAGGTTGCCAAGGAATGGGTCAAGGCCAACTCAACCCGCGTTGACAGTTGGCTGGGACTGTAAGGTCTGGACCTGAGCCAACCACATTCCGGTGTCCGGCAGGGTCGGACACCGGTTCCTTAAAATTCCTGCAATCCTGGATCGGTCGTTCCCATGAGCAATAGCGGATATGCCATAGAGATTTCCAATGTCTGGAAGATATTCGGCGACAAGGCGGATGACGCGCTTGCCGACATCAAGGCCAATGGCCTGACCAAGAAGCAGGTTCTGGAAAAACATGCCTGTGTGATCGGTGTTGCCGATGCCAGCATGCAGATCAAGCCCGGTGAAATCTTCTGTGTCATGGGCCTGTCCGGCAGCGGCAAATCCACTCTGGTGCGCCATATCAACCGCCTGCTGGAGCCGACTGCCGGGCAGATTGTCGTCAATGGTGAGGACATCATGGCGATGGCGCCCGATGTGCTGCGCAAATACCGCAACGAACACATTTCCATGGTGTTCCAGAATTTCGGCCTGATGCCGCATCGCTCGGTACTCGACAATGTGGCGATGCCGCTGGAAATCCGCGGCATCAACAAGAACGAGCGCATTGAGATCGCCGAACGCACTATTGACCTGGTGGAACTGACCGGCTGGGGCAACAAGTTTGCCCATGAACTGTCCGGCGGCATGCAGCAGCGGGTAGGGCTGGCCAGGGCGCTGGCGGCAGATCCGGAAATCCTGCTGATGGACGAACCGTTCAGCGCACTTGATCCGCTGATCAGGCGGCAACTGCAGAACGAGTTCATGAAGCTGGCCTCACAAATGAACAAGACGACGGTGTTTATCACTCACGATCTCGATGAGGCGGTGCGCATCGGCGACCGTATCGCCATCATGCGTGACGGACGGGTGGTGCAGACCGGTACGTCGGAAGACATTGTTCTCAATCCGGCAGACGACTATGTGGCTGACTTTGTCGCCGGCATTTCGCGGCTCAAGGTGGTGCGCGCGCATGCGGTCATGCAGAACATGAAGGCGTTTGAAACCGCCCATGGCGGCTTGAAGAACACAGCCAAGACCTTTGCGCAGGATGCATCTCTCAAAGAGCTGATCGACCATGCCATTTTATCGGAAGACCCGGTCGCGGTCGTCAATGGGAAAGGCGCACGCGTCGGGGTGATCACACGGGCAGACCTGCTGCGCACGGTGGTCGAGGGTACGGAGACATCATGATGAACACCGATCCGGTCATTGCCAACCAGTCGTCAGAGCAACTTGCGGAAAGCCGAGCTGAAAACCGCGACGAACTGATCAGGGAGTTTGTAGAGACAAACCCTGACTACTACCGTCAACAGTTTGCAAGGATCGGCGCCAGGTCCGGCTTTACCTGGACCTTCAACATGATGGCAGCGTTGCTGGGACCGATCTGGTACGGCATGCGCGGTCTTTGGAACTGGGGCTTGCCGTTTGTCATCCTGGAGACTTTTGCATTCATTCAGATTGCCCGCGGCACTTTCGGTGACCTGGGGGCTGATGCCCGGGACAGGATTGCGCAGATCGAGGGCACACTTGCCTTTCGTCACCAGCAACTGGAAGCTGCCATCAACAAGAATGCCGACAATGTCGATGTGTTCAGGCGAACCATCAAGTCGCTGGAAACCGCCATTGCAGATATCCAGGCCGAGATCGTGGTGGCAGAAGCCAACGCGGTCTGGATTGTCCTGTTCGGACTGGTGATGCTGGCTGCGGTCAAGGTGGCCGAAGGCATCATGGCCAATCCGGCACTTGAAAGCCGGTTCTCGCAATGGCTGTCCGACCGGTCCATCAAGTTCGGGCTCGACAGTGTGCGAACAGCTACAAGCGCGGTGTTCGTGTTGCTGATTTTTGCGGTCTCCATCGTGCATTTTGCGTTTCCGGGAACCGTGTCCTGGCTCGCGGTTTTCCCGACTGACGTCAACATCCGGTTGACGGCAATCAAGCTCGTCGAGCAGTTTTTCGAGTTTGTGCGCTCATCCGGGCAGTGGGCGTTTGATTTTATCAGCTATGGAATCCGGGTCGTGCTGGATGGCCTGGAAGTTCTGTTTGTTGCCACACCATGGCCGGTGATCGCCAGTTTCATTATACTGCTGACATGGCTGTCTGCGGGTTTTCTGGCAGCCCTCGCGTCCGCCGGTTTCCTGGCCTATATGGGCCTGTTCGGTTTCTGGGAAAAGGCAATGACAACGCTGGCGCTGCTGGGTACAGCCGCCTGCATCTCGATTATCCTTGGTATTCCATTGGGCCTGTTCTGTGCCAGGCGCCCCAGGTTCTATGCGATCATCCGCCCGATCATGGACTTCATGCAGACCATGCCGTCCTTCGTGTTCATGATCCCGGTCATCGCGTTCTTCAGCGTCGGCAAACCGGCGGCTGTCATCACGACAATGATCTTCGGCGGCACACCGGTTGTGCGCCTGACAGTGCTCGGCATGCGCGGCGTGCCGGAAGCGGTCAGGGAAGCAGCCATCGCTTATGGAGCATCGAAATGGTACCTGCTGACCCGGGTTGACCTGCCGCTTGCCTCACCGTCCATTCTGGCCGGTATCAACCAGACAATCATGCTCTCCCTGGCAATGGTGGTGGTGGCATCGCTGATCGGCGCCAAGGGTCTCGGTGAAGACGTGCTGGAAGCACTGCAGTATTCATCGGTCGGCCAGGGCATTCTGGCAGGCTTCGCCATCCTGTTCTGCGCCATGATCCTGAACCGGGTGATACAAGGCCAGCGGGACTAGACCGAAAACGCTCACGGGTTTTGCATCATGTCTTGACGGTTGGGCTTCGCATGCGCCGATACTGTTTCCATAGCATTGCGATGATTGGCGTGAGCCACAGCATGATGGTGATTACGCCGAGGGTTGCTGCGATGGGACGCGAGAAGAACCCTGACATGCTGCCGTCTGCCTTGATCATCGATGCCATGAAATTGTCTTCTACCATGCCGCCAAGAACAATGCCGAGAATGGCGGGTGCCACCGGAAACCCGTTTTCCTCCATCAGGTAGGCGACGATACCGAGAACAAGCATCACCGTGATGCCGAAAACCGTGTTGTTGATGGCGAACGCGCCGACCATGCAGAACATGAGGATCAGTGGCATGAGCACGCGGCGCGGAATTTTCAGAATCTGCCGCGATAGTCTGATGGCAGCGAAACCGAGCGGCAGCAGGGCCAGATTGGCAATAAAGAACGCAATGAACACGGCGTAGATCAGTTCGGGGTTCTGGATGAACACCATCGGTCCCGGGTTCATGCCCTTCATGTAGAGTACGCCGATGACTATGGCGGTTATGGAATCGCCGGGAATGCCAAAGACAATTGCCGGCACCCAGGCACCGGCCAGACTGGCATTGTTGGCAGAGCCTGCATCAACCAGCCCTTCGGGATGACCGGTACCGAATTTCTCAGGTTCCTTTGATCGCTTCTTGGAAATGGCATAGCAGATCCAGGCCGCGATATCGGCTCCGGCACCCGGCAGTATGCCGACCACGGCGCCAATGGAGCTGCCGCGGACAATGTTGAATTTGTAGCGCGACAGGATCGGACCAAGACCTGAAAATATGCTTCCGACGGATTGCTGCGGTACCTCGATGACAGTGCGTTTAGACGCCACGTAGCGCAGCACCTCGGAGATGGCAAACATGCCGATCATCGCCGGAATGAAGCTCACGCCCCCCATCAGTTCGATATTGCCGAAGGTGAAGCGCGGGTGTCCTGCCGTGCCGTCGATGCCGATGGTGGCAATGAAAAGCCCGATCAGCAATGACACAAAGCCCTTGATGGTAGAGCCGGTTGAAATGATGACGGCACAGGATAGCCCCAGGCACGCCAGCCAGAAATACTCGAACGATGAGAACTGGATCGCGAACTCGGCAAGCGCCGGCGCGCTGAGCGACAAGACAACAGACCCGGCCAGCCCGCCGATAACCGATGTGACCAGGGCGATGCCGAGGGCGCGTTCGGCCAGTCCCTTTTTGGTCATGGCATAGGCCTCGTCGCAATAGGCCGCTGAAGCAGGCGTACCGGGAATGCGCAGCAGGGCACCGGGAATGTCTCCTGCAAAGATTGCCGTGGCGACCGTCGCAACAATTGCCGCAATGGCGGGAACCGGGTCCATGAAGAAGGTGAACGGTATCAGGAGCGCCGTTGCCATGGTGGCGGTGAGCCCGGGAATGGCACCGACAAACAGGCCGAACATGGCCGCCAGAAGCATGACGCCCAACGTGTAAGGGTCGGCTACAAGGGTAAGGGCTTTGAGGATGGTTTCCATGTCACCACGCAACCGGTAGCAGCAGACCCCAGGGCAGGGGTACCAGCAGCAGTTTTGCAAACAGCGTGTGGATCACCATGGTGGAGATTGCGGCAATGGTGATGCTCAAAACCAGACTGGTACCAAGCCGGACCAGCAGCACGGACTGGATCAGCAGGGCAGTGGGAATGAATCCCAGCCAGGTCGAGAACAAGATGTAGAAAACGATGCTGCCAAGCAGAACAATGACATTGACCACATTGCCGCGATCCTGTGCCCAATCTCCCACAACCACCATTGGCTGAGTTGCCCGCTGCGCCCAGCCCCGCGCAATCAGGATGCCGCCAAACAGTAAAAGCCCCGCACCGATCATGATGGGGAACAGATCCGGGCCGTAGTCCTGGCCGTGCAGTCTGGGGAATGTGCGCGCGTAGGCGATTTCTGCAATTGCGAATGCAATCAGGATCATGCCAAACACGCTGTCATTGAACCGCATGACCGAACTATCGCTCCTGGGTGTCCAAAAAGAAAGGTGCGCTGCAAATGCAGCGAACCTTTCTTCTCAGAGATGCCGGGTGCCCGGTCAGCTACTTGGCCAGGCCAACGGCTTTCATTACCGTGCCGAGCGAGGCGTCACTTTCTTCCATCCAGGTCGCGAATTCCGCGCCCGGTTTCCACACCAAACCGAACCCGCGGCCTTTCATGAACTCCTGAAACTCCGCAGACTGCCATACTTTTTCCAGCGCGGCAGACAGTTTGGCAGTCGCTTCGTCCGGCATGCCTTTCGGGCCTGCCACACCGCGCCATGCGGCCAGTTTCCAGTCGAGCCCGGATGCTTCCTTCAAGGTCGGGACGTCGGGAAACGCACCCAGTTTGACATCATCCATGACAGCCAGCGACTTGACCTTGCCGGCACTGATCAGGGCCGATGCTTCAACGACTGAACAGGTCACGATATCAACTCCGCCTGCAACCAGTTCCTGCAGGCCAGGGGCTGCTCCCTTTGAGGGAACCCACGGAGCTGCTGCCGGGTCGGCACCTGCGGAGTTCAGCATGCCAGCCAGTGCGAGATGCCAGATACCGCCCTGGCCGGTTCCGGACGCTTTGAACTTGCCGGGATTTGCCTTGATGGCGTCTACAACGTCTTTCGCGGTTTTCCACTCACTGTCGGCGCGCACCTGCAGACCGGCAGCATCGTAATTGTACAGCGCGATCGGCGTGTAATCCTTGCCGGTAAGCTCGGTCAGACCGGCCCAGTGCATCATGCCTATTTCAACGGTGACGACGCCGATGGTGTAACCGTCGGGCGCTGCATTTGCGATGGCCGAATGGCCGACAACGCCACTGCCGCCAGTGCGGTTGACAACATTGACCGGCTGGCCCAGCTCGTCTTTCAGCAGGCCGGCGATCATGCGGCCGGTTGCGTCGGTACCGCCTCCGGCACCCCACGGCACGATGAGGGTAATGGGACGCTCAGGAAATTCGGCCGCTGCCGGCAGGGCAGCGATGGCCGTCATGAATCCGGCCATTGCGAACATGGCGGTCTTGCTCAGAACTCGGCGATTCAGCATCTTGTTGTTTCTCCCTTGGTCAATCTGACAAACAATTACCGTCCCTTGTCGTGCTCAGTACTGGTACGATGACGCTCGCCACCGCCACAAAAGTGTGACCCATGTCCGTTAACGTAACAAGGTGCGATTGCCTGACAATGCGGACATATTCTCGGCTTGAAGTGATGTGGCGGTTTCGCATCCTGCCGGACGCAGCCGGCAACGGAACTATCATTGGCTTGCTGCGCTGCAACATAGATGGCATTGTAATGCTGCATCGCGTCGTAACTGGCAGTTACTTTGCCGGCAATTCAACAGCATGCTGAGTTCAGTCATTTTTGAAAGGACAACGTCATTTCCACCGCCGCCTTTGCCAGCCAGAACCCGTCCCAGGTACGCGATACTTCCAAGGATGCCCCATTGCAGGAAGACATTCGCTTGCTTGGACGCATGCTGGGTGATTGCGTACGTGACAAGGAGGGCAACGAGATTTTCGATCTTGTCGAGAACATCCGCCAGACCTCCACGCGGTTGCACAGGTCGGATGACAAGCCATCCCATGACGAGCTTCAGGACCTGCTGGAACAACTGACACCGGAGCAGGCGGTCGAGGTTATCCGCGCGTTCAGTTATTTTTCGCACCTGGCAAATATTGCCGAGGACCAGCACCATATCCGCCGAACCCATCACCATGAACTGGCAGGGTCTCCGCCCAGGGCCGGTTCCCTGCAGCGCGCCATCTCTACTGCACTTGCGTCAGGCATGAGCGCCGGCCAGTTGGCGAATTTCTTTGAAACCGCCCTGGTGTCTCCCGTCCTGACAGCCCATCCGACCGAGGTGCGCCGCCGCACGACGATGTACTGGGAAAGTGACATTGTCGACTTGCTGCGCGAGCGTGAGCGCGGCCAGCTCACGGCGCAGGAACTTGCAGCCACGGATACGCAGTTGCGCATTGCCATTGAGACCTTGTGGCAAAGCAACCTGCTGCGCCGCTCCAGACTCACGGTTGCAGATGAGGTCAAGAACGGTGTTTCGTACTACAACAACACCTTCCTGACGGAAGTGCCCCGGCTGCATCAGCAGGTCGAGGAAACACTTGCCCAACATATGGATAGCAAGGCCATTCCGTCGCTGAAATTCATTCAGATGGGCAGTTGGATTGGTGGGGACAGAGACGGCAATCCGTTTGTGACCGCAGACGTCCTACGGCAGACTCTGACACTGCAGACCGATGCCGCACTGAAGTATTATCTTGAGGAACTCGACGGGTTGAAGAGCGAATTGTCGATTGCGACCACCGTGTCCAATGTCTCTGACGCGGTGCTGGCACTGGCGGCAGGCTCGCCTGACAAGTCCGCCCACCGGGAAAAGGAGCCGTATCGGCTGGCCTCGCTGCTGATCAAGCGCCGCGTAATAGCGACAAGACACAACCTGACTGGCACAGCTTCGGGAAATGACGACAGCGAATATCCGGCTTACCAGACACCAGATGAACTGATTGCAGACCTCGATGTCATGTACAGTTCTCTGTGCGACAATGGCTCAAAGCTGATCGCCAATGGCCGTCTCAGCGGCCTGCGCCGTGCCGTGCAGTGCTTTGGGTTCCATCTCGCCAGCCTCGACCTTCGGCAAAACTCTGACGTACACCAGCGCACTGTGGCTGACCTGCTGGCGGTCGTGGATCCTGACATTGATTATCTGGCGATGAGTGAGGCTGAGCGGGTCGCAATCCTCGAAAAGGAACTCACCAGGCGCCGGCCGCTGCTGCGTCCCTACTGGGACTACAGCGAGGAGACGGCCAAGGAACTGGCGATCTTCACAGCGGCCAATGCGGCGCACAAGAAGTACGGTTCGCGTGTCATCACCACGTCGATTATTTCCAATACAACCAGCGTGTCCGATCTGCTGGAACTGGCGATCCTGCTCAAGGAAGCAGGCCTGGTAACGCCGGAGGGGACTGCCAGCGTACATATCGTGCCGCTGTTCGAAACCATCGAAGATTTGCGGGCGTGCACTGAAATCATGGATCAGCTGTTGTCCATCCCGGTCTATCGCAAGCTGGTCGATCACCTCGGCGGTGTGCAGGAAGTGATGTTGGGGTATTCCGACAGTAACAAGGACGGCGGGTTCGTCACATCCGGCTGGGAGCTTTACAAGGCCGAGACAGGTCTGGTCGCACTGCTGGCACGCCACGGTGTTCGCCTGCGGCTGTTCCATGGGCGCGGCGGTTCGGTAGGGCGCGGCGGCGGTCCGGCATTTGAAGCCATTCTTGCCCAGCCTGCCGGTGCCGTTCAGGGCCAGATCCGCGTCACCGAGCAAGGTGAGATCATCTCCAGCAAGTATTCAAACCCATGGCTTGGCAGGCGCAACCTGGAGACCCTTGTTGCTGCGACGCTTGAGGCGTCGCTTGAGAAGCCTGACAAGCATGCCGTCCCGGCGGAATGGCTCCAGATCATGGAGGACCTGTCGGCCTATGCGTTTGCCGCCTATCGCGACCTGGTTTATGAAACCGAAGGCTTCGAGGACTTTTTCTGGTCTTCGACTGTGATCAACGAGATCGCGACCCTGAACATCGGTTCACGTCCTGCTTCACGCGCCAAGACCCGCGACATTACCGCGTTGCGCGCCATACCCTGGGTGTTCAGCTGGGCGCAATGCCGCGTCATGCTGCCGGGCTGGTATGGTTTCGGGGCGGCGGTAGAGAAATGGCTGGCCGCTGATCCGAAGAACACGACAGACAAGCTGACCGAGCTCTACAATGCATGGCCGTTCTTTCGGGCCCAGTTGTCGAACATGGACATGGTGCTGGCCAAAACCAGCATGGCCATTGCACGCCGTTATGCCAACCTCGTTGAAGATGAAACGCTGCGCGAAACCATTTACGGGCGCATCCGCGAGGAGTGGCAATCGACGGTTGACGCGGTGTTGCGCATCAGCCGCCAGCATGAACTCCTGGAACGCAATCCGCTGTTGAACCGGTCTATCCAGAACCGTTTCCCCTATCTCGATCCGCTCAATCATATGCAGGTCGAGATGATGAAACTGAGCCGGGCCCAGTCGCAGGACCCCAAGGTATTGCGGGGCATTCAACTCACCATCAACGGCATTGCGGCCGGTTTGCGAAACAGCGGGTGATGCCGGCCTGGCGGTCTTGTCATCTGGACGCTCACCTGAGTAGTTGTTGCAGGTATCCGTGATAAAAATTCTCGATACCCCATTCCATGTTCGAAAGCGGGCCGGGCCTGAAGGCAACCGAGTTCACACCCTGCTGGTTGTAGCGGATAATCCGCTCATCATCCTGGGATGTCACATCCCATAACCAGGTCAGGTCATCGACGGTGTAATCGCGGCCTTCCACGGCATCATCGCGCACCATCCAGACAATCTGGATATCGGTTTCCTGTAGTGTTTTGGGGACGAACCGATATCCGACTATATAGTCGGCATAGGCCAGAAAACTGTTGAGAGGGCCGATCATCACATCCGTTGCACCACCGTCATACCCGGTGATTTCGCCCAACAGCGGTGCCACCGGTTTACCGGAGCGCGATCCGGTCTTGTAGCTCGGATAAAGCGGATAACGCCGGTAGTAGATATCGCTGCCCAGGTTTCCTGCGTCAGGTCCTGTTTCGTTCAGTTCAGCTACAGGCAGACCAGCGAGGCGCGAGTTTTCTGCCAGTGTCGACAGCAGTTCGCCGGTCATGGAGGCCGGGTCTTTCAGGCTGTGGGACCGTGAATACTCCATATGCGCAGGCGCGCAGTGATAGCACTCCAGATAGTTTTCCAATGCCAGTTTCCAGTTCGCCGGTACCGGGTAGGATGCTGTGTGGGCCACTTTTAAATCCTCAAATCCGAACGGTTTTGTAAGCGGTGTCAGCCGCTCAAGCGCCGGTTCCAGTTCGGGCGGGTCTTCGGAAAAGCAAACGAAAATCAGGCCCTGGAATATTTTCAGACCGGCTGAAAACAGGCTGTAGTCAGCGCGGTTGAACTGACCGTCCATTTCACGATCAGTTCGCAAACTGCCATCAAGATCGTATGTCCAGGCATGATAGGGGCACGACAGCACAGAGGTTTTGCCGGACGTTTCCAGGCATACCCTGGAGCCGCGGTGACGGCAGACATTGATGTGGGCATGGATTTTGCCCTGCCGGTCTCTCACCACGATGATCGACTCGGCGCCATAGTCAAATCTGAAGAAGTTTCCAGGCTCGGGGATCTGGCTCACATGACCGGCCCAGATCCAGTTCCGGTTCCAGAACGACTTTATGTCGTGATCAAAAACGGCCGGTGACGTGTAGAAAGCGCCCGGCAATGCAAAACCGGGTTGGCGGGCTTTTGCCAGTTTCTTGATATCGGCAAGGGCGGCTTGATCCAATGACATTTCCATACCTAGGCTCCCCTTCAAGTGCCGGACAATGCGGTCAGTTCCCGCCTGAACAGCGCAGCTGCAATCTCCGCCGGGTCCTGCTCGAAATTGCGCGCTGCCATGTGACCTGAATAGACCGCGTCAGCAATGAGGCCGGGAGCCGCCGCGTCCCCAATCAGTTCAAGTGTTGCGGGCTTGAACCCGTCCGCACCTGCCTGTTGCAACTCGTCAAACAGTCTTGTGTGCCGCTGTCTTTCGGTGACCAGAACAACTGCTTCACAGGCAAGCATTTCAGCCTGGCCGGTGAAAGTACAGGCCACCTCGCAAGATCCGGCAGTTATTGTTTTCAGCTGCTTATGCGGCATGATATCGACGCCCTTGTGCAGCAGGGAAGTTTGTATTCTGGTCTGCTCAAGCGTTGCCTGGGTCCATGGCGACACCATGCTGGCAGGCGTTATGAAACACACCTTGCGGCCCAGCACGGCAAGGTGTTCCGCAATCACGCCGGCCAGATACGCCTGATCATCATCATAGATGACCACCGGGCCCGACGTCGGCAGGTTACCTGTCATGATGTCGTCAGGCGTGAAGACCGAAGCGCCATCGCTGATCTCCAGCGGTGCTCTGGAGGTCCTGCCGACGCCGTCGCGCCGCCAGCTTGACCCTGTTGCGACAAAGATGTTGCGAATGGCGAGTTCGCCAATGTGAGACGCATCCAGTTTGCTGTCCAGGAACACCTGCACATTGCCGCGCTGTGAGAGGTCGTAGGTCCGGTGATCGGCCACTCTTTTCCAGGCGCCAAGTCCGGGCAGGGCGGCCTCATGCAGGACCCGGCCGCCAAGCTGGTCTTCGGCTTCAGCCAACGTCACCTCATAGCCGCGCCTGGCAAGCTGCATGGCACATTCAAGACCGGCAGGCCCGCCACCCACCACCAGCACATCTTGCTCGCGTCCTTTTGTCTGTATTTTTTCCGGATGCCAGTTGCGCCGCCATTCTTCACCCATGGTGGGGTTTTGCGTGCAGCGGATGGGGATGCCGAAACTGTCGCAGGACACGCAGATGTTGCATCCGATGCACTCGCGGATTTCCTCAATCCTGTCGTCCTTGATCTTGGCAGGCAAGAACGGATCGGCAATGGATGGACGTGCTGCTCCGATAAAGTCGACAACACCGTTTTTGACCATGGAGGCCATCATGTCCGGTGAATTCAGCCGCCCGACCGCAACTACGGGCTTGGAGGTGAGCTTCTTGACGAAGTCGATATAGGTGGTCTGATAGCCATCTTCCGGCTGGAACCGGGTCGTCGCTGAATCGTTGGACCAGTCGGACACGTTGACATCCCACAGATCGGGAATTTCGGCAAGCATCTCCACCACTTCGCGGCCTTCGGCCGACGCCTGCATGCCGGACGGGCCCATCATTTCATCAACCGCAAAGCGAAGCGCTACGGCGCATTCGCCGCCGATCGCCTCCTTGGTCTCTTCGAGCAACTCCCGCATCAGCCGGGCGCGGTTTTCCAGGCTGCCGCCGTACTCGTCGGTGCGATCATTATACTCTTTCAGGAGGAAATGATGCGCCAGTGTCATGCGATGGCCAGCATATACGTAAACTATGTCAAAACCTGCCCGTTTGGCACGAAGCGCGGCATCCTTGTGCCAGCGACGAAAGGCGCGGATATCCGACTTGTCCATTGCCCTTGCCTGTTTGGGATAAATCAGGTCAACAGACATGTCGGACGGTGCCAGGACAGGCGCTCTGGACAACAGGTTGGCTGAGTGGTTGCCGTTGTGAACCAGTTCGATTGCGGCAAGTGAGCCCTTGTCATGTACCGCTTCGGTCATCAGGCGAAGTGCCGGGATATCATGATCGTCCCAGATGCGTTGTTCGGGATACGGTGACAAATCGGAAGATGGGTGCAGTTCTGCCTCTTCGGTGCTGACAACGGCCCAGCCGCCTTCGGCTTTCATGGCCCGCATGGCTGCATGTGCACGCGGACGCAAATGGCCCAGCCCACAACAGTGAGGAACCTGGTAGAACCGGTTTCGCGCCGTGACCGGGCCAATTTTTACCGGTTCAAAAAGGACTGAATATTTGCCGCCGTTCGCCATGCTTGCGCTCCAGCTACGTCATGATGTTTATTTATGGACAGGCATTCATTTTATGATGCAATTGCGATGCGGAGTCAAATCATTGTATAATTATGGACGCACGATCAGATCAATTGGATTTCCGGGCAAGCAGCAAGTTGAAAAGCACACAGAATCTGCAATCAGAAGATCGGCAGCCGCGTCGCTATTCCAGCGAAGAGAGCCGCCGCCTGCTGATCGAAGCAACGCTTGAGTCAATTGTGGAAGTTGGATTTTCCAGCACATCGGTAAGCGAGATCGTTACCCGCGCGAACCTGTCACGCGGCATGGTTCATCTGTACTTCGACAACAAGGATGCACTGTTGGTCGCCGCCGCGCGCCATTCTGCCGAGATCTATTACAACACTCTGTCCGAACAGCTGGAAACTGCAGGCTCAAGCCCGCAGGAAATTGTTCAAACGGTAATTTTGAGTGACCTGGGCGACGCATTGCTGAATGAACGAACCATAAAGATCTGGTTTGCGTTTCGCGGCGAAGCCCATGCCAACGACGCCATCGCCCAATTCAGCGATACGCGCGATGATCAACTGCGGGACATGATTTTCAATGCGTTCCTTGAGCTAGCGACAGCGCAGCAGGTGGCTGAACCGGGCAAGATTGCAAGAGATGCAACCCACGGTACATTGGCCCTGCTGGAAGGCATGTGGACGGACTACCTTTTGCATTCAAATTCATTCAGCCGAGTATCAGCTGCGCGCATCATATTCCGGTTTCTGTCAGCACTGTTTCCGCAGTGTTTCAATCTTGACGGTGCGATTGTGGAACGGGATTTGCCCTGCACGTCGTCATAACCAGCCGAATACGCGCGGCAGTTTCAAACCTGTTAGCGTCCTGACATTTTCGGCATTCGCGGTTACAGTTCACTCTGGCAGGGGCTTGATAGTTACAAAAGAAACCATCACCCTTGCGAGGTCTGAAAAACGTGCGGCACTTCAATAGATGACCGCATCACAATAATGAAAAATTTCCGGGAGGATTACCGATCATGAAGTTTGGTTTCAAAATGGTGCTGAGTGCCGGTCTGCTGGTGTCCGGCATGGCTCTTTCCAGCCTGTCTGCCCTGGCTCAGGAAGTGACGTTGAAGGTTCATCATTTCCTGCCGCCGAAAGCCACCACCCATGCCAAAGTGCTGGTGCCCTGGAAAGAGGCCGTTGAAAGCCAGTCCGGTGGACGGATCAAGGTTGAAATCTATCCGGCCATGCAACTGGGCGGCAAGCCGCCGCAACTCATGGACCAGGTGCGCGATGGCGTGGCGGACATTGTCTGGGCGCTTCCCGGTTATTCTCCCGGCCGGTTCCCGAAGATCGCTGTGTTCGAACTGCCGTTCATGGTGTCCGATGCGACAGCAACGTCGCAGGCGGTTCACGAATATTATGAAACCCATGCCAGGGAAGAGTTTTCAGATGTTCACGTGCTGCAGTTTCATACCCATGCACGAGGCCTGTTTCACACGGTCAACAAACCGATCAAGTCAGTGGATGATTTCAAGGGGCTGAAAATGCGCGCACCCAATCGCGGCATCGGGGAAGCTCTCGGCGCGCTTGGAGCATCTGCGGTCTTCATGCCCGTACCGGCACTGCCGGAGGCCCTGTCGAAGAATGTGGTCGATGGTGCGGTGATCCCGTGGGAGATTGTGCCTGCCTTGAAAATACATGAACTGGCACCCAACCATACCAGGACGCCCGGTGCTCGCGGCTTGTACACCGCAGTTTTCGTCTATGCGATGAACAAAGCCAAGTACGCCAGCCTGCCTGATGACCTGAAGAAGGTCATTGACGACAATTCCGGCATGGCCATGGCCAAGAAAATCGGTGAAGCATGGGATGTCGCTGAAAAACCGGGCGAGGGACTTGCCACCGCCAAGGGCAATCCGATCGTTGATCTCAGCGAGGCTGATATTGCCAAAATGCGCGACATCACCAAACCGGTCACCGACAAGTGGATTGCCGATATGGGAGCAGACGGGCAAAAACTCTACGATGCTGCCAATGCACTGCTGGACAAGTACAGCAAGTGATGTCGGGGGCATCAGGTTGGTTAAATTGTTGAACAATGGCTAATGGCGTCCACAAGGGCTCCAGTCTGAAGCGCGTTGCAAAGTCAGTTGAATGGCTTTGCAGCGCGTTCGCTGTTGCCGGTGGTCTGGTGCTGTGCGGCATTGCCATGACGACGGTTGTCAGCGTGCTTGGGCGAAAATTCTTTGGTGGCGCCGTTGCCGGTGACTTTGAGATTGTGGAAATCGGTTGCGCAGTAGCGGTTTCTCTGTTCCTGCCATATTGCCAGTTGCGCAAGGGCAACGTGATTGTGGACTTTTTCACTCTCAAGGCGTCACCGGTTGTTCAGCGATGGCTCGACGCGTCGGGGTGCGTGCTGTTGACCCTTGTCGCCATGCTGATGACGTGGCGCCTTGGTGCAGGAGGCATATCGTTGTATTCCAGCAATGACCAGACGATGGTTCTGCAGGTCGGAACCTGGTGGGCATTCCTTATTGTGGTGCCATCAATGGCCTTGCTGAGTGCCGTTGGCATTTTGACAACGATACGGGCGCTGAGCGACGACAGTGCAACGCCGGACCGCACTGCGACACCGGAAACCATATCATGAGCGGCCCCGTTGTCGGTGTGCTTGCAGTGGCAGCAATGCTGGGCATGATGGCGTTACGTATACCGATTGCCATTTCCATGTTTCTGGCCGGGGCGGTCGGCTATGTGTCGGTTTCCGGATGGATCCCGTTGCTGGGTTACCTGAAGACCAGCCCGTATTACCAGATGTCTTCCTATTCGCTCTCGGTTGTTCCGCTGTTCCTGCTGATGGGGCATCTGGCGACCCATTCGGGAATGTCGAAAGCCTTGTTCAATGCGGCAAATGTCGCGCTCGGCCGGTTCCGCGGCGGATTGTCCATGGCATCCATAGGGGCGTGTGCCATGTTTGGCGCCATATGCGGTTCTTCCCTGGCAACGGCAGCCACAATGGGGCAGGTCGCCTTGCCGGAGATGAAACGCCGAAAATATTCCGATGCACTGGCAACCGGCACAATGGCGGCGGGCGGTACATTGGGCATTCTCATTCCACCGTCTGTAATCCTGGTGATTTACGCCATTCTCACCGAACAGAACGTCGCGAAAATGTTTCTCGCAGCTTTTGTCCCAGGCTTGCTTGCAGCGGCGGGCTACCTGATTGCCATTGCGATTTACGTCAGGCTGAAACCGGAGTCAGGACCGGCAGGAGAACCACTCGACAAACAGCAAAAGCGCGAAGCGCTTTTGGGATCTGCGCCGGCAGTGGTGATTTTTGTCGTTGTTATAGGCGGTATTTATGGCGGTATATTCACACCCACAGAAGCGGCTGCCTTCGGCGTGATCGGGGTTGGAGCGATAGCCCTTGTCAATGGCATGCGCTGGGCCGGGCTCAAGGAAGCCCTGACCGGCACGGCCGTTTCAACCGGCATGATCTATATGATCCTGCTGGGCGCAGACATATTCAACGCCTTTCTGTCGCAAACCCAGTTGCCACAGACCCTGGCTGCAACCATTGGCGGTTCAGGACTGTCGCCAATGACGATCCTCATCATGATACTGGTTCTGTACCTGGTGCTGGGTTGCGTAATTGACGCGCTATCCATGATCCTGCTCACCATTCCCATTTTCTTTCCCATTATCGCCGCGCTCGATTTCGGCATGAGCCCCGAGCACACAGCCATCTGGTTCGGTATCATCGTGCTGATTGTTGTGGAGGTCGGGTTGATCACACCTCCGGTGGGCATGAATGTTTTTGTGATCAACAAGCTGGCCGGAGATGTACCGCTCAAGGAGAGTTTCAAGGGCGTCGTGCCGTTTCTGATATCGGATTTCGTGCGCGTGGCGCTGCTGCTGGCGTTTCCGGCAATCACACTGTTCATGCTCGAGGTGTTTTGACGGAAGTTCGGGCGTCATCCACCATAATCCTGATCGCTTTCAAAGTGTTAGAGCAACTTTATGGGTTCACTTGAACCCACGTTGCTCCAGGACGCCTAATGTCTTTTCCAAAATAGAGATACCGCGCAGCATCTCGTCACATTCGGTGCCGGTCAGGCCGGATAAAAGCTGGACCTCGAAACCCAGCACCTGGGGTTCCAGTTGTTTGTAAGCCTGTTTGCCAGCGTTACCTGGGTGATGAAGCACTGGCGGTTTATCTGCTGCGGCCGGACCAGCACATCGCAGCCAGGTGGACGCAGTACTCACAGGTCGATGTGACCGGGACCATGTCAGTGGCGCTGGCAAAGAACCGGGAGGATATTTGATGGCACAGAATGTGCTGCCAGTTACCGCGCTGAACAGGACAGGATACGACGAATTCCATGCAGAACTTTTGAGCGCGCATAAAGGTATGAGTGACGAAGAGAGCCCGGCATTCAATGCGCGGCTCATCCTTGTATTGGCCAATCACTTTGGAAGCTCTGAAGTGTTGAAGCAGGCACTGCTAGCTGCCCGGTAAGCTGAATACCTGAGGTCACTGCCGATTTCCGAGATTGTTCAACTTGCTGTTTCCAAGCAGTGCCAGCAGCAAAGCCCGGCCTGTCTTAAGGATTGGATACAGAATCGTGGACAGCGTCTTTGACCTGAAAACCAGGAAATTCATCCGGTTGAACACACCGGTTCGGGTGCTCAAGAGGGCCAGGGTATGGATTGCATCCGCGCCATGGTAAAATCGTTCACCGATCTTGAGTACGAAGCCTTCGTCTATATCAAGATTCAGGGCATTTATTTCTTGCAGGATTGGCGGATTGCCGCGCGCATTCAGAAGCTCGAAAGTGCCTGCCGCCTGTTTGATCGACAAGTGTTGAGTGTAGTTCCGGCAAACCGGGCAATCTCCGTCATAGACAAGAATGATCGCTGGAGTTGTCATGGTTTCAATTCGGATTTGCCTCTAAAAACCTTACCGCATACTTTGCCCGCATAAACGAATGTGCTTTGCCCGGTCCAGCGAATTTCGAGTATAGCATGCGGCAGGCGTTCGGTCCTTATCGGATCCCTTAAAAATTTTCGCTCCGTGACAATAAATCTCAAGGGAACGCCGACGAACCTGGGATTGTCTTTGAGAAAGGTCTGCAAGGAAGCCACGGTCAAGGGTTGGCAGCGGAAAATGAAGTACTTGTTTCCGCGCGCTAGTTCGGCGCGATCACTATCGGCAATGCTATCTCAAATCCGTCATAGCGGCTGTCGGACAAATGTAATCCCGGCTTGGGATGGACGGTAGTGTACATGCCATAGCCGCCAAGCTTCCATGGATTTACCAACTCCAGTGATACCAGGGTCAGGTGGAAAACGATCCATGTCGCATGCAAGCTGATAAGCCCCAACAGGACGACCTTTTGAGCAGACCAACCGCTGGGTTTTGAGAACGGGAGTTCATAGGACATATTGAACGAACCTCCCGATACTGTGCATGTCAATCAACAACAGCGCTCCACAAGCTATGAACAGCCCGTAAGACATCCCCACCCTGAATGCGATGCAAAGCAAGGCAATATTCAGAACCTGAAAATTCATCTCGTCGGCATACAGTCCCGCGCCGAGCAGAAAGCCGACTTCAACCGTGAGGAACAGCAAGGAACGCACACCTGCCAGCAGCAGCAGGCCGACACCAATTTGCCAGAGGACAATGAACGTGCCGAGGAACTTGTGCCAGCCGCATGGATTGTTCAGCGTGTCGGCGGAGCAAAGAACGAAAAACATGTTTTCGGTGGTCGAACCAAAGTAACTCAAAAAGGCAATGTACGACCCGTCAAGATAGGTACCGGCCAGCAATTTCTGGGCCGCGGCGCCGAGCATGACTATACCGAGAGTAATCCGGAGATAGTCTGCATATAGCGGTTGTTCCCACCATTTCGCGAACAACATCGCGGGCGGTATCGTCCAAACAGCAAGCCAGCCATGGTTGGCCTGACTTACCCAATCGATAGCAACATCATACAAGAAGAACACACAGAAAACGGCAACGGCTATCCGGCTGTATTTTTCGGTCAGGGTTGCCCACAGGGCGACAACCGCACCTGCGGCCAAAACTGTCGAAAAAACCCAGTGGAAATTCTCTGGCTTGAATTCATCTGGAATTCGTTCGAAACACACTGACAGCATTGCCGTCATCAATGCCAGCCTGACGTATTTGCCAATGTCCTCGCCAGCCCTGACGACCGGAACAGGCATCAGAAAGTCCGGCAACCTAGGAATTGTCAGCCCCTGCACACTCATCGCCCACTCACTCGTGCAATTTCCTCAGCCGGTTCTTCCGGTAGCAGACAATTTCAGTCTGGACAATCGCATGTTACACGGATTGTGGATTAACCAAGGCGGCGTTGAAGGGAAATGAGGGTATCAGCTATCCGATTCGCGATCATCGCAAAGAGGATGCGCAGGATGGCGGGACAGGCGGCAGGGAAAGTTTCGGCGGGGAGAGGCGGCCAAACCAACGACATCCATGAACCCGATTGAAACAATAGGGCTCATGGATGCGGGTGTTTTCGAAAGAAGCGAGGTTGAGTGTGAAAACAGATCAATCGCACACATTTACCCAGTCAGGCTTCAGGGTTGGTTGATTTGCCTGCTGAGTGACCGCGCTGTTTGCTTGGCGCTTTCATCGCCGGCATCGACAGCCTTGTTATACCAGTCAAGCGCCAGTTTTGAGTTCGGCCGCAAGCCCTGCACACCCAGTTGAGCAAAAATGCGGGGATCGTAGGTTGAGCCAATTCTGGCCGCGGCAAATTGATCGCCTTGCCGGAAGGCATGTTGATACAGTTGACGCGCTGATACAATGTCGCCAAGCAGTAACAACTTGTCTCCGCGCTTGAGCAAAACGCTAACCGCCTTGCCGTTCTGGCTACGCAGTGGGCTTGGTATGCCTTTTGCAGTTTTTTCCTCGGTCAGATCGGAACTACCCAGTTGCATCGACTTTGCCGGCACACTCAATGCGCTTTCAATGGCAGCATCGGGTCTGGTTTCGAGGGTATCTGCTGAAGTAGTCGCGGTTTTCGGAGCGATAACCTGCGGTGACAGACTGGCAATTTTCTGAGTCGCTTCCTCTCTTGCCGTTTCGACCGGCACCGGGATCAGTTCGCTGGTCGCAGCACGGGATGCGGCTGCCGATTGTGACCTGTTCAGATTGTAGACAGTCCCAGGTGCGGCGGGCATGGCTGTGGGAGCTATACGCACAAGCCGTTTGGCGACTGGTTTGACGAAGTTCGGCACCGGTCTGGCGGGCTGGAGTTCGGCAACAACCTGCTTTTGAGACTGGGACGGAGCAACCGGCTCGCGAACCGGTTCAGCAGTTTTTTCGATCTCTACTTCCCGTAGCCGGGGGACTTCAACCACCGGAATATCCACTACTTCTTCAGCAGGTTGCTGAAGGTCGGCTGATGACGATAATGCAAGTGCCTCTGCATTCTGGAAGTGTGAACTGGAAGATCCGTCTAAAGCGCCGCCGTCACCCGCAGCAGATGCGGTCTGTACACTTTGAAGAGTGGGAGTATCCAGTTGAAGAGTGGGAGTATCCAGTTGAAGAGTGGGAGTATCCAGTTGAAGAGTGGGGGTATCCAGACTGTAGGATGAGAGAAATTTCCAGTCGCCGGCTGTCCTGTAGTAAAAAGCACCAAGGCCGCTGGCACCAATGAACATCAGTGCGGTGGTGAATGCAAACCACTTGCGGGCCTGCCTGTTACGGTGAGCATCAAGCTGGGCGCGACGATGTGCCATAACCGCCATGCGATGTTCGAAAATCTCTTCCCGGGACCTGAATTTTGACGCCCGTACCGGGCGCTGCGCAGACGTTACAGCCTCATCGTGCCCAACATGCTGGATAGCACCTGCACCACGTTGTGAAGATGCCGAAGACGGATTGCTGTCATCCAGGTTGGCAGCCTGGTGATCGTTCCAGATTTCATCGCCTATTTCGGCGAGTTCTATCCGTAGTGAATCCAGTTTGCTTTGCTTGTCGTCGGCTTTCTTGGTCATGATGTCCATATTCCCTGTTACGCACGCGACCTCGTTGGATCGACTTCCCTGTTACGCACGCGACCTCGTTGGGTCGACTTACTACTGGCCGGGTTTTCCCGGCATGTTTTTCTAATTGGCCTTGGAAACCGCCTCATTCCATTGGATGAACTTGTTGAACAATATCTTTTGATCCGATTGACTGAGTACGACCGTACGTCCCTGGCTGGCGAGATAGGCCTGGAATGCCTCAAACAATTTGCGCTGTTGTCGGGTCGGTGCTGCCGCAGTTACCTTGGCCTTGTTTTCAGCAAGCCAGGCTTCCGCCACCGCGTATCTGCGCCAGCCCGGCAATTCTGCAGCCAGGTTCACTTCGCGCCATTTCTGATGCCGCGGTGCCTGCTGGAATTCATCAAACCGTGCGAAGAAACTTTCGATAAACCGCTTTACACGATAGTAGCGGCCCGTCTTCGGTTTCCAGTTGAATACAGCCATGACCGCACCAACCGCGATGGTGTCAACCGGGCTGTCAGCATCTACCAGATTACCATAGTCTTTCGAGCTCAATTTCGCCGGCAGATAGCTTTGCTGGAGTTTTGCAGTGTAAGGGACGGGCACGATGTGCAGACCGTCATCCTTTTTAACGGAGGTGAAAATGGATGCTGGTTTGCCGGCCACATAAACCATGGCGTCAAGCTCGCCGGTGCGAACTTTTTCGAGAGCATCTTCATAGCCGTGACTGGACGGTGTGACCTTGAGTCCGAGGGCGCCAAACACCGTCTCGGAGGTCATGTAGGTTCCCGAACCCTTGCCGCCAAAGTTTACCTTCTTGCCGCGGAGTTGCCTGATGTCGGTGATGTCCCGGCGGGCGACCAGATGCAGTTCTTCATTGTACAGCTTGGTGACATAGTTCACCCGGTCTTGAAGATCGCCATACACATTCTTATTGCGCAAATAAGTCAGAACGTCCGATTGAACGATGGCGATATCAACACCGCGAAGATACAGCAGATCTTCAATGTTCTTGATCGACCCCTTGCCGACGATGGGCAGGATCCGCAAGTTATCGGCACCATCCAGTTCTGCCTGAAGATCAGCGGCGATCCGGATATATGTTCCTCCGATACCACCTGAAATGACACTTACCGTGTCATTGTTTGCAGCCTGAACCTTGTCAGAATGAGCTTGCCCAAACGCTGATCCGATCGGTGCAACACTGATGATTACAATGGAAAACAATGCGACAACTGCCGCAGAAAGCAAACGATACATATGACCCCTTTGCCCGGCGCAAACACCGGGACTTTGGGTAAGACTGTACGTACGGATACGTACACTTACACGCCGTGCCATCCCAATTTCAGAGTACAGATTGTGGCGTTCGAATCAGGTTTAAACGAGTAAAGAATGAGGTAAAATTATGTTCGTATGCTGGCGGTTGTGTGGCGGCGTTAACTTATCAACGAGATACGATTCTTACCTTGCGTGCACTAATTTGCGCCCGGTTCAGCAAGTCTGTGTACTGTTCTGATCTGTCAGTACAAGCTTTAATTTCGTGCAAAGTGAGTCCAAAAAAAGGCCAAGTATGGCCATTTAAATGTCTGGCACTACCAATTCCTCCAAGATTTGCATAGCACTGCCAAGTTTAAAATGAACGGCATGGAAGACTGCCTCAAGCCCGGATGTGTGTCCGGTTTGAAGGGAGTGCCTGGAATTATGCCGGAACAGATATAGAAGCCAGAATGTTACCAAGCCCGACCCCAATGTCCGGAGCGTGGTTTTGATTTTGTCAAAGCCGGAATCACTCTAGAGTGCAATCTGGAACAAATGGAGACAGCTAAAATGGGAATCGAAAGTCTTTTGATCTTACTGCTGGTCGGTGCCGTCGCGGGCTGGCTGGCAGGCCTGATCATGAAAGGTTACGGCTTTGGTCTGATCGGCAACATTGTGGTCGGCATCGTGGGGGCATTCGTCGCCGGGCTGGTGTTCCCGGCAATCGGCGTGTCGCTCGGCAGCGGCATCATCGCATCAATAATCCATTCCACCATTGGGGCCGTTATTCTTCTGTTTCTGATTGGCCTCATTAAAAGAGCCTGATATGCCGGGTCATCGGACGCGGAAAATTTCTGGCGCGTAGTGCTGCCCGAGACGCAGGATGTCAAGCTGGATCAGAAAACTCCCCAGTGTGAGGCGTGTAAAATATTGAAGCTGCAATGTTTGTTTGTTTTCGCGACCGGTGCCCTTGTGTTGTCGGCAGGTGTTTCAACGGCTGCATCAGCGAACCAGAATGTACCAGTACCGCGGCCCAAGCCGGTTCAGCCGCAGGCGGTGAAACCATCGACACCAGAGGTAAGCTACTCCAATCTTGATGAAAATGCCCCCGGTCGCGGCGAACAATGCAAGGCGGCGTTGAACGCCGCCGGGGCTTCCTACAAGTGGGTGGGAGTTGCAACGGAAGGATCATGCACAATTGGCAATGCGGTAGAGCTGGTTTCGGTCACTACCAATGCTGACACCATTGGTTTTCGGCAGAAACCGGTTGTGGCGTGTGAATTTGCTGCCTTGCTGGCGAGATGGGCAGGAGAAGTGGCCGGTCCGGTTGTTGCCGGTCATGCGGGGGTAAAGCTGCAGGCAATTATCACCGGACCGGGTATTGTGTGCCGCAATCGGGCAGGCGGCGCCAAGACCAGGATCAGCGAACATGCCAAGGGAAACGCTCTTGATATCACCGGCTTGCGGTTGTCGGACAGCCGCTTCCTGCAGATTGGAGGCGAACTGGACAAGCCGGAGCAACTGGCGCTCAAGGCGCTGCGCACCTCGGCTTGCGGATACTTCACCACGGTGCTGGGACCCGGTTCCAATTCGTCCCATCAGCACCATTTCCATTTCGATCATGCAAAGCGCGGCAAGTCATACAATTACCGCATATGTGAATGAAATAAGACCTTGGGCCTTGGGTGTGACGCGAGATTGCCATAAATTGACGCGATGGTTCTGTCGCGTCAGACTTAACTAACGGCGGTTATGATGCGTCTGGAACCATTCTTAAAAATAGTGCGCCCGGTGTTTTTCGGGGAAATTGGATCGACACCTGTGACCCGTTTCAGATCAGTATGTTTTGATTCAATCAATCAAAAATCATAAAACTGATCGCTTTCAAAGTGCTAGAGCAACTTTAAGGGTTCAATTGAACCCATGTTTCTCCAGGCGGGTTTGCTGGACCATACCGGTTGCATTTTTGTGGATGTCCGACGCCGGGTCTGCATCAGCACAGGGTTTTGCCGTTTCCTACAGCGATCCCAATCTCTGCGTCGCTTCTGTCTTGTATGCAACCGGCAGGCAAATTCTCGAAACCCCGAACGCGAACCGATCCCGGTCTACACCGCCATTGACCGGTTTGACACAAACGCCGTCCGATGACATTCCCGATTGCATCTCGGTTCCGGGCCTGACGAGTGTGCCGGGACAACCAGCTGCGGTCACGACCACTGAGACGCCAAAATCGCCGGAACAACCTGCCGATAAGGAAAAGCAGCCTTCAGTTAAATCGAAACCGTCCGGTGAGGATCAAGCCGAAGAAACACCGGAACTGGGGCTGGTAAAAGCACAGGAAACACTGGTTTCCATGATCCTTGTCAATGAGGACGATGGTCAGCCTCTCGAGGGTGCCACGATCAGATTACTGGCCGCAGAACCCGATCTGCCGGGCGGTAACAACCCGGATGCAAAACTCACCGATGCTGAAAACTACGCGGCCGGTGTTGAAGGAACCGAATTAGGCGATGACGGGCAGCTTTTGCTGTCGGTGGCGCCGCAAGAAGATGATGATCTTGCCGGCATCAAACTGACGCAAGTGCCTGAGGACCAAACCGGAGCTGATGCTGCGCCTGCCGATAAACCTGCGGCCACCAGGACGGCGCAAGTTGCCAGGCAAAATCCACAGCTCGTTGTTGCAACCGCAGCCAACTGGACACGTTTGCCGGTGCGGCTGGCTCCGCAAGGCGCAAAGATATGCGTCAACCGAAACTTCCGCATTGGAGACAACAACATTCATGTGGTCAGTCTTCCCGGGCAGTTCGTCGATGAGTTCACCCGCAATGCCAATCGTTGGGGGGAAACGGAGTTCGTTGAAGCGGATCCGTGCCGCAACAAGGAAGACAGCAAGGATCCGTTGTATGGGACGTCAGGACTGTGGGGTCAGAAATTCGATAATCAGTGGGCGATCAAGCGGGTTGGCTTTGAAGAAGAGAAACTTCCCCAGTGGCTGAAAAAATCGGCAACGTCGACAGACGTTACCGTTGCCGTCATTGATACCGGCCTGGACTGGTATCATCCCGATATTTCGCACGACAAGATATGGACCAACCCGAACGAGGTGCAGGGCAATGGTATCGACGATGACAAGAACGGCTATGTTGATGACATTGTGGGCTGGAACTTCGTTCGCAACAGAAACAAGCCGTGGGACTATGATGGTCATGGCACATTCGTAACCGGTGTGATTGCGGCAGCGCAGAGCAATGGCATCGGCATTTCAGGCATCAGCTCTTCGGCAAAGATCATGCCGTTGAAGGCGCTTGATGCTTTTGGCCGGGGCTATGCCTCCATGGCTGCAGAGGCAATAAACTACGCCGCAGAACATGGCGCACGCATCATCAATCTGAGCCTGGGCGGCAGGACGCTGACCAAAGTCGAGCAACTGGCTGTTGATCATGCCCGCAGCAAGGGCGCTATCGTGGTGGTTGCGGCAGGTAATTCGGGACAGTCAGTGGCTGACTTTTCGCCCGCCGGTCTGCGCGGCGTCGTTACCGTTACCGCGACCGATCGCAAGGACAAGCGGGCCGGGTTTTCCAACTGGGGGCCTTTGGTCGATATTGCAGCTCCCGGTGTGGACGTGTTGAGCCTTCGGGCCCGGCGCACTGATCTTCTGTCCCTCATCCGAGGTGTCAAATACAAGCGTGGTGACGGTATTCTCGGAGAGGAC
The DNA here is from genome assembly GCA_963759095.1 of uncultured Alphaproteobacteria bacterium. Classification (GTDB taxonomy): domain Bacteria; phylum Pseudomonadota; class Alphaproteobacteria; order Rhizobiales; family Aestuariivirgaceae; genus Anderseniella. Next base: position 344,756 of record CAVWYF010000016.1, read on the forward strand.
CGGTCTTACTATCGGGCCAGCGGAACCTCGTTTGCCGCACCGATTGTAACAGGCACGATAACAGAACTTCTGGCCGGCAATCCGGAAGCTCACTGCCGATCAGGCAACCCGCATGGTGCTGCATTCGGCGCGCGATATCGAAACGCCCGGCGTCGACAATTATACCGGCTATGGCCTGCTGGATGCGACGGCGGCATTGGCGGCGGATCCAGGTTACTTCAATGAAAGCCGGATAAGTGGTGTCAAGGTGATTACTCGCAGCGGCAAGCCGGTCCTGCGGGTTCTCGGAACGACTGATGCCGATGACTTCAAGGATGCGGTTATCCGGCTTGGCAAAGGAACAGAGCCGAAAAAATGGCTTGAGGTGAACAGGAAGATACTGAAACCCGTGGATGCCGGTGTGCTGATCGAGTTGCCGGCCAGCGTTTTCAAGGGAGCCAAGCAGTGGACGATCAGGCTGATCACCCGGCACAAGAACGGGGCTGAACGCGAAGCACGCTTCAGCCTGAAACTTGGATAGCGACTATGCAGGGTTCATCCTGGGAAAACAGGAGTTGGTTGCAATGAAGCAGCACGGTCTTTCATGGGTTCTGGCGATGTCGATGGGCATGGCGCTGGCGACACCGGCACATGCGGTGATTGTTGATATCGACATTGAAACCGAGGGCGAACCGGTACCCGGCGCATCGATTTCGTTTCGCACTCCTGACGGCAAGGACATACCGGACATACAGGTGACCGCTGTTCCCGAAGAGCCTGAAGAGGTTGAAGAGGATGAACCGGGCCGGGTGGTTGAACTGGACATCCCGCCGGTGCGCGTGGGCGAGGAAAAACCTGAGACCAAGCGTCCTGAAAAAGAAAAGGAGCCGCAAGCAGAATCCAAACCCGACGAGCCCAGAAAGCCGAGACCGGGCCGGCATCGGGTTGAATTGCCTGATGAACTGGTTGGCCGGGACCTGGTTGTCGTGGTGACCAGGGACGATGAAGTGGTGAAACGCGATCCGGTCAAAGTAGAGCAAGACACATCCCGCATTGCTGTTGAAGCCTATGATCCGGTTGATGCAAGGCTGTCGATCAAGCTGGCACAGGACAAGAAATGCCGCCGCGGCAAGACCTGCAACTACCAGCTTGAAGTGCAGAACGAGGGAACAGGGATTTACAAGGGCCCGTTGTTCCTGACCGGCGTGTTGCACGGCACGGTGAGCCGGCCTGGAAAACAGGATGGTTGGCAGTGTGCCTACAGTGGTCGCGGCAAACAGATTTGCCATAGCCAGGTCGCGCTTCAACCGGGCGCAAAACAATCCTGGACCCTGGGCTCAAGGTTGCCCCGGCGAATGTCGCAGCAGTCTTCCAATTGCCTGGAGATTAATGTGTTTGACCAGCAGGCGACCGGCCGGGTCAATCCGCTGCTGATGGCCGTGCAACTTGGTCTGGCCGGCCGGGGCCTCAAGGTCGGTCGGCCCGACGGCATCAACGGACCGAAAACGGCAGCAGCGCTGCGGCAGTTTACCGAACAAGACGGATATGAAGGTAGCGATGATCTGAATGACGTGTTCAAGGCGCTTTATGGACTGTCACCGGCGCGGCTGAGCCGCCTGGGTATGTCCGGTGGTAAGCATTGCAAGCGGGTTGCGTTGTTCGCGGCGCCAAAACCGGCAAAAAGGATATCCAAGGCGAAGCGCCGCAGACCGCAGTACCGGGATGACGATGATTTCGACGACTATGACGATTACGACGACTATGACGATTACGACGACTATGATGATTACGACCGGCGCCCGAATATCGGTGTCGGTATCGGTCTTGGGTTGCTGAACCACGGTCTTCACCGCGGACGCCAGCGTGGCCGTCAAAGATATGATTGACCTGCGGGCGTGGTCATGGAGGTGTCATTGCTCCGATGACTGCGCCGGTCATCAGCGTCGCCAGCAGGCCGGACACCAGTGAACGGGGTCCGAGAGACAGAATATCGGCGCGCCGGTCCGGACACAGGGCCAGCAGCCCGCCGGTCATGATCCCGAGCGAGCCGAAATTGGCGAAACCGCACAGGGCATAGGTCAGAATCAGCCGGCTGCGATCCGACAGCGCCGTCGCGCTGGTATCTGCCAGCTGCAGGTAGGCGAGCAGTTCGTTGAGAACGGTTTTCACGCCGATCAACTGACCTGCCTGGGCAGCCTCGTTCCACGGGATGCCGGTCAACAAGGCCAGAGGCGTCATCAGCCAGCCGAATATCTGTTGTGCTGACAGGGATGTGCCAAAAGGAGAGGTGACGGCTGCAAGCGCCATGTCGGCCAGTGCCACCAGGGCCACCATGACCACCAGCATGGCGGCGACTGAAACCACAAGCCGTGACACCGTCGGTTGTGCCGGTTGCGATGGCCTCCATGACGAGTGCGGCTCTTGAACGCTTCGTCAATTTCCATAGTGCTGTCGGCGTTTTCATCGTCTGCCCACGGCACCATCAGCCGTGCGATCACCAGGGCTGCCGGCGCACTCATCACCGATGCCAGCAGAATATGGCCTGCGGCACCGGCAAGCACCGGCTGCAGGAATGTTGCGTACAAGGCCATTACCGTTCCCGCGACAGTGGCCATGCCGGTGGTCATCATGGCAAACAGGCCGCCGCGGCTGGCACGTGCCAGGTAAGGCCGCACCAGAATGGGCGCATCTACCATTCCGACAAACACATTGGCGGCAGCAACCGTGCCGACCGGCCCGCTCACCCCCATGCTGCGGCCCAGCAACCATGCCAGAAATCTGACGACTTTCTGCAGGATGCCCCAATGGTACAATAGCCGGGCCAGGACGCTCATCATCACGATTATCGGCAGTGCCTGCAGTGCCAGTACAAAGCCTCTTCCCGGGATCGGTGACGGTAAACGGTGTCGGGGCGCCTGCCAGATAACCGAACAGAAATTTCATGCCGGTGCCGGTTGCTGTTTGCAGTGCAATGACAGCACCTGCGAGCAGATCAAAGACAAAGCTGAGCTGCGGGATCAGTATGAACAGGCCTGCGATGATGAATTGCAGCGCAATTCCACCGGTGGCAAATTTTACTGCGTGGCCCATGGCAAGGGCATCGCGCTTTTCAGATAGCAACCAGGCAATAAACGGGATCACAATGAGCCCGCACAGACTTTGCAGCATTAACCCCAAAATGTCCTCCCGCTCGGATAATTGTCCTGCATCCCTGTGCCTGCAGGTAAAAGTAGACGATAAAATGCCGCGGTGACCACTAATATTCATGCAAGTTTGCCGGCGAAAAACTTTGACTGGCAGGCCTGCTGACTGTTTGGTGTGCATCGTGGTATGAGACACCGGTAGCGGCTTGAAAACAGAATGAATGAGTGAGTTGAGAGATCATAAACAGGGCGATTTTTCCCGGGAAGAAGTAACGCTGGCGAACCGCAATTCGGGCATAGCCCTTGAGATGTTGCGCTATGACGTGACGCCGGTCGGAATGCATTATCTGCTGACCCACTTTGACTATCCGTACCTGGAGGCTGACACCTGGAAACTGGAAATAGGCGGCCTGGTTGACAAGCCTGCTGTGCTGACGCTGGCCGACCTTAAAGCGCTGCCGCAGATTACCCAGACAGTCACCCTGGAATGCGCCGGTAACGGCCGTGCCAATATTGACCAGCGCTATCAGAGCATGCCCTGGCAGCACGAGGCAGTCAGCACGGCGAAGTGGACCGGGGTGAGGCTGTCTGACGTTCTGGAGAAGATTGCAATAGACCCGTCTGCCATCGAGATTGTGTTTTACGGAGCTGATCATGGTGAGGACGCGCATGGCGAGCATGACTATGGCAGGTCTTTGTCGGTTGCACATGCCATGCAGCGCGAAGTCATGCTGGTCTACGAGATGAATGATCTGCCGCTGTTGCCGCAGCACGGTGCGCCGGTGCGCATGATTGTGCCGGGCTGGTACGGCATGGCCAGCGTGAAGTGGCTGATCCGTATTGAGGCCATCGACCGGGCATTCGATGGACCGCAGCAGACCGGCACCTATGTTTTTCGTGACAAGCCCGAGGACCCGGGCACTTTCGTGCAGGAAATACGCGTCAAGTCACTGATGATCCCGCCCGGATTTCCGGATTTTTATTCACGCAGACGGTTTGCCGATGCCGGACCGATCGAGCTCATTGGCCGAGCCTGGTCGGGCAATGGCGTTGCTATCTCGCGGGTCGAAATCAGTGTCGACGGTATCTGGCATGATGCCGGCCTGACGGAGCCGGACTCAAAATATGCCTGGACACGCTGGCAGTGGCAGTGGGAAGCAACGCCCGGCGAGCATGTCCTGCAGTGTCGGGCGACGGATGCCAATGGTCAGGTGCAACCGCTGGAACCGCGCTGGGATATTCAGGGGTTTGGCAATAACGGTGTGCATACCGTGAAGGTAGCAGTGCGGTAGGTGGCAACGCTACTCAGATCTGGTCGTTCCAGCACATAGTCATGATGTGTTGCGGGCCGCTGGGGCCACCGTTAAAAATCTCGCCGGTATCGTGAAAGCCGCTTGCCGCATAAACATGGTGAGCCATTTTATTCCGGCAGTTGACGGTCAGCACGACGCCGGGGGCGCTCGGGTATTCCCTGTTGAGGAATGCCGGCAGATGCTGGATAAACCGCCTGCCGATCCCGCGGCCCTGATATTTCTTGTCAATCACCACCTGGCACAGTTCCAGCAATGGCTGCCGGATGTAATCCGGAATTCTGATATCGATCTGGAAGAAACCGACAATGTCGGTATCGGTTTCGATGACGAAATTATCGCGCTCTAAAGCTGTGGTCTTCAGCGTCAACGGCATGGGGTCGACAAATTGCAGCTGGTCTCTGGCGACAGCGAGCGCGCCGACCGGCGCGTGATCGACTGCCGTCATGCGCCGCAAAGTCAGGGTAGGGAAACTGGTTGTTGTCATGACTGGCCCGTGTTCAGATACTCGCACTGGCCCTTATTGTTATTGCCGCCATATGGCAAGTTCATTCGCGAAAACTGCTGAACCGGACAGACACATGGATACCAAGATGATTGATAAATTTGTCGGCCTGGAAACCAGGGTCTGGGAGGCCCTGGTCGATGGTGATGGCGTCGCAGACACAGCACTGCTGTCGGATGACTTTCTCGGAGTTTATGAAGCCGGCTTTTCAAACAGAACCGACCATGTCGCCATGCTGGATAACGGACCCATCGTGGTGACGTACCGAATTGAGGATGCCCGGCTTCAGGTTGTCGGGGACAAGGCTGCCATGTTGTCCTATCTGGCTTGCTATACAAAACTGGCAGACCCTGCCAAACAAGAGCGAATGTATGTGTCGTCGCTATGGGAACAGATCGATGGCCGGTGGCTCAACACCTTCAGCCAGGACACCAACGCAGCCTGACATACGTCAAACCAGGTGAGTTTTCTCAGTTGCGTCAGACCGGTCTCCCTATAGGTTTGCATTGAGTTCCGATTACTGAGTTCCTTATGCGAAAGGTTTGTCTGATGAGCGACAAATTTGCAGTAGTGGATGGCTTCCCGAGAGCAGGCTTGCTGTCCGGGCCGACACCGATAGAGTGCCTTCACCGGCTGTCACAGCAGCTTGGAATTGATTTATGGATCAAGCGGGATGACCTGACCGGGCTTGGCTTTGGCGGCAACAAGGTCCGGCAGCTTGAATTCTACTTTGGCGCTGCTCTTGAAAAAGGTGCCGACACCGTCCTGATCACAGGCGCCGTTCAGTCCAACTATGCGCGCACCGCTGCAACGGCTGCCGCCAAGCTCGGGCTTGGTGCGGTGATCCAGATGGAAGATCGCGTGCGCGGTATGGACGAGACCTACAACACATCCGGAAACGTACTGCTGTCCCGGCTGCTGGGTGCGCAATTCATGCGCTATCCGGAAGGTGAGGATGAAGCCGGTGCTGATCTGGCGCTGCGCCAGCGGGCAGAAGAATTGAGCGATGAAGGCCGCACGCCATATGTCATTCCGCTGGGCCTGAACAATTCGCCTTTGGGGGCTTTGGGATACATGAAAGCGGCTCAGGAAATCCTGCAGCAGGACGATGGCTTTGACTGCATGGTCGTAGCATCGGGAAGCGGGTTGACCCATTGCGGACTGCTGGCCGGCCTGCGGGCACTGGGCTGCAGCACCCCTGTGTACGGCATTTGTGTGCGGCGAGACGCTGCGACACAAAGTCAGCGACTGGCCACGGTAGGCGCAAATCTAGACGCGCTCTTAGACTGCTGTCCGATCATTGATGCGTCTGACATCGCGACCTGGGATGGAGCGCTGGAGCCGGGCTATGGCCATGTCGGGCCGCCGGCGCGTGAGGCCATCATGATGATGGCGCGGCAGGAAGGCTTGTTCCTGGATCCAGTTTACACGGCCAAGAGTTTTGCCGGTGTACCGGGCCTACTGAAAGAAGGGTTGATTGAACCGGGCGCGCGCGTTCTGTTTATTCATACCGGCGGTCAGCCAGCATTGTTTGCCTATCAGAGCGAGCTTGAAATGTAGCTCGGCAACAGGACGTCAGCGCAGACCGGGAGGCGGTCGGGTGACCGCCTCCCAGTGTTGCTCATCGCATCCGGCTCAGGCCAGTTGGTCGCCAATCGGCAGGTTGCGTATCCGCTTGCCGCTGGCGTTGAAGATGGCATTGGTGAGTGCCGGTATGAACGGTGGCACTCCCGGCTCGCCGACACCTGTTGCATGCACCGAGAACGGATGCGGCACGATGTGGGTGTGCACCACTTCAGGGAAGTTGTCGGAACGCACCATTTCATAGTCGTTGAAGTTACCTTGCTGCACTTCACCGTCCTCGAAGGTTAGGCCTAAGTGTAGAGCGGTGGTCATGCCGAACACACATGCCCCTTGCATCTGCGAACGGATGCGCTCGGGGTTGGCGGCAAACCCGCAGTCAATCGCCACATGCACTTCCGGCACCTTGACGGTGCCATTTTCGACTTTGGCGTGAACCACCATGGCGATGTAGGACACAAAGCTGCGGTGAACCGCGATGCCGAGACCTTCACCTTCCGGCAGTGACTTGCCCCAGCCGGCCTTGTCTGCAGCCAGTTCGGCAACGGCGCGCAGGCGTGCGGTGTCGAACGGGAACTCCTCCTGCGGTTCATACTGGTTCCAGAACTTGCCCGGCAGGCCTGCAGCCTTGGCTTCCAGAACGCGGTCCATACCAATCATTTCGATGAGAAAGTCCTTCTGGTCCTTGCCCAGTTCTGCGGCCAGTTCGGCAGTTGCCGACTGAACTGCAAAGGCGCGCGGTATGTTGGACACCGAGCGATACCAGCCAATGCGCGTGTGGGCATATGCCTTGCATTGCTCAGCACTCACATTGGCAATCTCATAGGGCAGGTTTTCCAGGCCCATGCCGATTTCGATTTCGTGCTGGTTGCCTTCATCCTTGACGAATGTCGACAGGAAGGACGGCGCGGCACTGCGATGGCGCCACGCTGTCACCTTGTTGTCGGCGTCAAGACCGACATCAATTCGCTCAACCGAGGATGTGTGGCTGTATCCGTTGCGGATATCGTCCTCACGCGTCCACTGCACTTTCACGGAACCACCGACTTCTTTGGCAAGGAAGGCGGCCTCTGTAGCAAAGTCAGCCTTGGACTTGCGGCCGAAGCCGCCGCCGAGCAGGGTCACATTCACCCGCACGTCATCCGGTTTCAGACCAAGATATTCGGCGGTGTCGGTGCGTGCTGTATAAGGGCTCTGGACAGGCGCCCAGACCTCGCACTTGCCGTCCTTGAAGGCGGCAACTGCTGCCGGTGGTTCCATCGGCGCATGCGCCAGGTGGGGCTGGTAGTATTCATAGGTCAATGTACGGGCAGCCGATTTCAGGGCTGCTTCGGTGTCGCCCTGATTGCGCACCGATGCGCCGGGTTGTGCAACCGAAGCACGCAGCTCCTTCTCGTAGTCTGCAGTGTTGAACGAGCCATGTTCGCCACGGTCCCATTCGATTTTCAGTGCATCGCGGCCCTGCAGGGCGGCCCAGGTGTTTTTGGCTATCACGGCCACGCCACCCAGCGGTTTGAATTTCGACCCCAGCGGTGTTACCGGAATCTGGATGATTTTTTCGACACCGGGCACGGCCAGTGCAGCACTGTCATCGACAGACTTGATGGTTGCGCCGACAACAGGAGGCCGGGCGATGACGGCAAACTTCATGTTCGGCAAGTTCACATCGGCACCGTAGACGGCCTTGCCGGTGGTGATGTCGTGCAGATCATAAATCGGAACCTGGCCTTTGCCTATATAGCGAAACTCCTGTTCGGTCTTGAACCGGAGCTGGTCGCGGGCAGGGGGTTCCAGTGCCATGGCTGCTGCTGCCAGGTCACCATAACCAATACGGGTGCCCAGCGTCCTGTGCATCACCTGATGGCCGGACGCCTCGACCATGTCTTCGCTGACGGCCCATTTTTTGGCGGCCGCCATTTCCAGCATTTTGCGCACGGCGGCGCCGATCTCGCGGCACGGCTGAATGTGGTGGCGCAGGCTGCGCGAGCCGTCGGTATCCTGGTTGCCGTATTTGGGCTCATCGCCTTCGGCCTGGACAATGCTGACACGATCCCAGTCGGCTTCCATCTCATCTGCGATGATCATCGGCAGGGAGGTACGTGAGCCGGTTCCCATTTCCGAGCGGTGCGCGATAATCGTGACCTGCCCGTCAGGGGCGATCGACACGAAAATATGCGGATCATTGCGCACGCCATTGGGCATGTTCAGGCCC
>CAVWYF010000017.1:0-129417 GCA_963759095.1 uncultured Alphaproteobacteria bacterium
GGATGGTGCCGCCCGGTGTTTCATAAACCCCGCGCGATTTCATGCCGACAAACCGGTTTTCAACCAGGTCCAGCCGGCCAATGCCATTGTCGCGGCCCAGATCATTGAGGGCCGCCAGCAGCGTGGCGGGAGACAGTGCCTTGCCGTCTATGGAAACCGCATCACCCTTCATGAATCCGATCTCGACGATGGTGGACGCATCCGGCGCGTCCTGCGGGCTGACCGAGCGCTGGAACACATATTCCGGCGGCTCCTCATTGGGATCTTCGAGCACTTTGCCTTCCGACGAGGAATGCAGCAGATTTGCGTCCACCGAAAACGGCGCTTCACCCTGCTTGTCCTTCGGCACCGGAATCTGGTTCAACTCGGCAAAGTTGATCAGGTCGGTGCGCGATTTGAAGGACCAGTCGCGCCACGGCGCAATCACCTTGATATCCGGGTTCAGCGCGTAAGCTGCAAGTTCGAACCTGACCTGGTCATTGCCCTTGCCGGTGGCGCCATGGGCAATGGCGTCAGCGCCGGTCTCGGCGGCAATCTCCACCAGCCGCTTGGCAATCAACGGCCGGGCTATGGACGTGCCGAGCAGGTAGGTTCCTTCATAAACGGCGTTGGCACGGAACATCGGGAATACGAAATCGCGGACGAACTCTTCACGGACATCTTCTATGTAGATTTCCTTGATGCCCATCATCTCGGCCTTGGCCCGTGCCGGTTCCAGTTCCTCGCCCTGGCCGAGGTCAGCGGTAAACGTCACCACCTCGGCATCCAGTTCGGTTTCCAGCCACTTCAGGATGATGGACGTATCAAGGCCGCCGGAATATGCCAGCACAACCTTCTTGACCGAGCCCTTGCTGCCCATTGCCATTCTCTCCTGTCGAATTAGATGAAACTTGCGCGGGACGTACAGCATGTTGCAACACACCCGCAAGGGGGCAGATTGCCCTCAGCTGCTAGAAATCGCTGGTGATGCCCTTTTTTTCCCAATCACCAAACCTGGTCGGTTCGGGCCCTTCGCGGCCGTCAATCTCGACAGGCAGCTCCTGTGACACAGTCTTCTTGCGTCTTTCACGGGCTTCGGTCAGCGCACGCCTGGCTGCGTCGCTGAGCGGTGGTTTTTCTGATGGCTGGTCCGGCATCACTGACTTTGCATTGAATATTGAATTATGGCGTGTCAGCAAACATATACTGCTGATTATCGGTTTTTGGCAATGTGTCGACGTGTCCGCCTCAAACGGCGGTACGCATTCAGGTGAAACAATGAACTACATGAAGACAGCAATGTTGCTGGCAGGCATGACTGCCCTGTTCCTTGTCATCGGCTTTATGCTGGGCGGGCAGACAGGCATGATCATCGCGTTCGTGTTTGCAGCGGGCACCAATGCGTATGCCTACTGGAACTCCGACAAGGCGGTGTTGTCAATGCACGGCGCCGAACCGGCCAGCGAAACACAGAACCCCGAACTGTATGCCATGATCGCCAGGCTGGCGGACAATGCCGGCTTGCCGATGCCCAAGGTCTATGTGATGGACAATCCGCAACCCAACGCGTTTGCCACCGGCCGTAATCCGGAAAATGCCGCGGTTGCCGCCACATCCGGGCTGCTGCAGCAGCTCAATTATGATGAGATTGAAGGCGTGATGGCGCATGAGCTGGCCCACGTCCAGAACCATGACACCCTGATCATGACGGTTACCGCGACCATCGCCGGCGCCATTTCCATGCTGGCCAACTTTGCCATGTTCTTTGGCGGCCGTGACCGCAACAACCCGCTGGGGCTGATCGGAACAATCGCCATGATGGTGCTGGCACCGATTGCCGCCATGCTGGTGCAGATGGCGATCAGCAGGACCCGTGAATACGCTGCCGACCGGCGCGGCGCCGAAATCTGCGGCAAGCCGCAGGCACTGGCCGATGCATTGCGTAAAATCGCCTCTGGCGCTGAGCGGATTGAAAATGATACTGCAGAAGCAAATCCGGCTACTGCTCACATGTTCATTATCAATCCATTGTCAGGCGCACGTATGGACAATCTGTTTTCAACCCATCCCAACACCGACAACCGCATAGAAGCGCTGGAGCAAATGTCCGTGCCCCGCAATCAGGTTTTTTCTGACGACGGCCCCGGTCAGCCGGATGCGTCAGATTCAGGCCCCTGGTCGAAGGCCGGGCGCGGTTCTGCTCCCCGCAAGAGGACCAATGGTCCGTGGGGGTAAAAAAGAAACAGCGGGCCCGCAAGTTCACCCCATCTACGGTTGAAGTCGAAGGCCTCGGCCTGCGCGCTGCCGCGCTCAACGCCGTCTCGCTTGTCTTGTACGAGAGGCGGTTCCTTGAAGATGCACTTACCGACAGCCTTGCAGATGTTGATGATCCGCGCGATCGCGCTTTTGCGCACGCACTTGCGGCCACCGCGCTGCGCCGAAAAGGCCAGATCGAAGCCGTTCTGGAACACTACATCGAACAGAAACTGCGTGCCCGTACCGGCAGGGCACCGGTTATCCTGCTGTGCGGCGTTGCCCAGCTGCTGTTCATGGAAACCGAACCGCACGCGGCGATCTCGACAAGCGTCGCGCTTGCCGCAAGGGACGAAAAAGCCCAGCGGCTCAAAGGCCTGATCAACGCGGTACTGCGCAATGTCAGCCGCGACCGTGACGCCATCATGGCCGCACTGCCACCGACCGATGCCAACCTGCCGAAATGGCTGAACACCAGGCTGCGGGCAGATTACGGTCCTGAGATAACCGCGCAAATCGCCGATGCACACACGCTGAAGGCTGATGTGGACCTGACCATCAAACCCGGCGCGCCTGACGAGGACCTGCAGCCATTGGGCGTCAGATTGCCCACCGGGACCGTGCGCTTGAACACCCCTCATCCGGCCGTTCCGGACCTTCCGGGATTTGCGGACGGCAATTGGTGGGTACAGGATATCGCCGCATCACTGCCGGCACTGCTGTTTGAGAACCTGCAGGATAAAGTCGCACTGGACATGTGCAGTGCACCGGGCGGCAAGACGCTGCAATTGTGCGCAGCAGGCGCAACCGTCACGGCGCTGGATACGTCCGCCTTTCGCCTCGAGAAAGTAGCCGAAAACCTTGCCCGCACAAAACTGCAGGCCAGTTGCATTGCCGTTGATGCGCTGGAATTTGAACCCGAACAGCTATTTGAAGCGATCCTGCTTGATGCACCGTGTTCAGCCACCGGTACCATACGCCGGCATCCTGATATGCCCTACGTCCGAGGCAATGATGAGATAAAACTGCTGCTCACCCTTCAGCGCAAACTGTTGCGCAAGGCAGCTACATTGCTCAAGCCCGGCGGAACCCTGGTCTATGCCGTATGTTCATTGCTTGCCGATGAAGGCCCCAAGCAGATCTCTGCATTCCTGAACGAACACAGCGATTTCAAGCGACATCCGATTGCGCCCGGCGAGAAACAGATCCCTGCCGATCTCATAAGCAAGGCCGGTGATCTGCGGACGCTGCCCCACAACATGATCGGCAATGCCAGTGGTATGGACGGTTTTTTTGCAGCCCGGATGAGCCGGGAAGCAGAAAATTAATGGATCCTGACCACAAAGCCGCGATCTGACACAGCTTGTTATCAATTCGTTAACGAACTTTGCGCTTCAATGTGCGCCGAGATCCAGCAGGACAGCACTGCCCCAAAGGCAGCCTGCCGGGAACATGCACACTTCGGAAACCGCGCCTAAGCCTCATGAATTCCGCATCGACAGTCCTGACCGGCCTGGCCAGCCTGAGCAGCAAGCAGCTGGTCAACAGGCTCGTGCGCGCGACGTCTCCGCAAATCCCCAGCCTGACCATGTCGCGGTGCACCGGGCTCGGACTGCCGCTTGCCGCCATCATCAAGGGTGATGCATCACGCGCACCGGGCCTGTATCGCGGCGTATTCGAACTTGCCGATTGCCGGGCCGTTCTGGCGGGAACCTCCATATTCGAATTGCCTGATGCCCGTCCGGCTGCATTTGACGATGCGCTCAACGGTTTTGGCTGGCTGCATGACCTGCACGCCAGAAACACCCAGCTCTACCGGATTTTCGCCCGCGGCATTGTCGCGGAGTGGCTGGAACTGAAGGTCTACAAGAGTTCCAGCGCGCGGCGCCCTCAAACGCTGGCAGCCCGCCTCATCAACTGGATTCAGTGTGCGCCCTTCCTGCTGCAAGGCGCCAGTCGCGGATTTGAAGCAGCGTTCATGAACAGCCTGACCAGGCAGAGCCGCCTGTTGGCCCGGCGCGGTGTCAATCATTTCAGTCCTACAAACAGGCTCATGTCCGCAATCGCCATGGTCTACGCGACCTTTGGCACAACCGGTTTGGAGAGCCTGCAGAAAACAGCCCTGAGCCGGCTGTCTCATGAACTCGATCAGCAGATTCTGGCGGACGGCGGTCACGTATCGCGCAATGGACAAACCCTGCTCGATCTACTGGTCCTGCTGGTTCCGTTGCGCGAGGCACTCAACACCGGTCTGATAGAAATACCGGGACCCATAAACGCTGCACTGGAGCGCATGCTGCCAATGCTGCGGTTTCTGTCACACAATGATGGCGGGCTTGCCGTGTTCAATGGCGTTTCCAGAACCAGCGCCGGCAGAATCAAGGCCGTGCTGGAAAGAGATCATATCCACGGGCGTCCATTGAACATTGCGCCACTGACCGGGTATTGCCGCATTGCCCACGGCAGAGCGTCGATCATCATGGATACCGGCATGCCACCGGCTCCGGGACGCAATCCGAACGCTGCGTGCTCGCCCCTGGCTTTCGAACTGTGCGACGGCCCGCATCGCATTGTCGTAAACTGCGGCAGCCGGCAGGGCGCTGATGCGCAATGGCAGGCCGCGTCACGCCGCACATCGGCGCACTCGACCATGACACTTGGAGAGCGGGACACCAGCACTGTCATTGACAATTTCTTCACCAGCCGGCTGTTCGACACACCCGCCTTGATAACCGACGGGTACGCCGACGCCGAGGTGCGCAGTGAAGAGCACGGCAGCATTATTTCTGCCCGGCACACCGCTTATGCCAGAACCTTCGGACTGGTGCACGAAAGACAACTGTTTCTCGACGCAGATGGCAAAGACCTGCGTGGCGAGGACCGGCTTGTCCCGGACGCCCCGGTTCGCGATGTGGCACTCGACCCGGCGTTCGCCATCCGGTTCCATTTGCACCCGTCGGTCAAGGCAACCCTGTCTCGCGATGGTGCCTGCGTCATGCTGTTATTGCCCAACAAGGTTGGCTGGCGTTTCTCGGCCCGTGGCGGCAGACTGTCCCTTGAGACAAGCATCTATCTGCCGGACAGCAAATCTGCCCGGCCCACCCAGCAAATCGTAATTTCCGGTGTGGCCGGCAGGCCCGATCGGGTTTTGTGGGCTTTCAAGCGGATGAAGACCATCACAAAACCCCGCCCCCAAGAGGATCAATGTGCACCTGAGTTGCCATTGAATGCGGGATAACTGATCTCTCCCCTGTTCAGCATGTGATGTCTTCGTGTTAACCCTTGGCCTGATTTTCTAATTGGCAACGGAGAAGTTGGCCGATGAGCGCTATTCGTCGCGCCCTGCTGTCGGTTTCCGACAAAACGGGACTTGTTGAGTTTGCCACCGATCTGGCAAGCCTTGGAGTTGACCTGATTTCAACCGGCGGCACGGCACGTGCGTTGCTCGAAGCAGGACTGAAGGTCACTGATATTTCCAGCTGGACAGGGTTTCCGGAAATCATGGACGGGCGGGTAAAAACCCTGCACCCGAAAGTTCACGGCGGATTGCTGGCGGTGCGTTCGAACCCGGACCATCAGGCCGCGATGCAGCAACACGAAATCGGCGCCATCGATCTGCTGGCGGTCAACCTGTATCCGTTTGAACAGACACTGGCCGCCGGTGGCACTTACGAAGACCTGGTCGAGAACATAGATATTGGCGGCCCGGCTATGACCAGAGCCGCTGCCAAGAACCACAATGACGTCACAACGATTGTCGACCCGGCCGATTATCCCGCGATCATCGAGGAAATGCGCGCGCACGCAGGCTCCACCCTGCAACAGACACGCACCAGGCTGGCAGCAAAGGCATTTGCCCGCACCGCAGCTTATGATTCGATTGTCAGCACATGGCTGCTTGGCGAGGCAGGCGAAGGTCTCGGCACCAGCCGGTCGCTGGGCGGATCCCTGATACAGACCCTGCGCTACGGCGAAAATCCGCACCAGTCAGCAGGCTTTTACCGCACCGGCGAGATCCGCGAAGGCGTCGCAACCGCACGCCAGTTGCAGGGCAAGGAGCTGTCCTACAACAATATCAACGATACGGACGCAGCCTTTGAATGCGTCAGTGAATTTGACCCGGCCGACTACGCAGCCTGCGTTATCGTGAAACATGCCAATCCGTGCGGTGTTGCAACCGCTGAAACCGCACTGGAGGCTTACCGGCTTGCGCTGCGTTGCGATCCCGTAAGTGCCTTCGGCGGCATCGTTGCCTTCAACCGGCCAATCGACGAGGCAACCGCAGAAGCGGTTTGTAACGTTTTTACTGAAGTCATAATTGCGCCCGGCATAAGCAAGGCGGCACAAGCCGTATTTGCCGCGAAGAAAAACCTGCGCCTGCTCACAACTCAGGGGCTGGCTGATCCTGACCAGCCCGGCGTCGCCTTCAAGACGGTTGCCGGCGGCTTTCTTGCACAATCGCGGGATAATGGCCGTATTCATGCCGATGACCTGAAGGTGGTCACAAAGCGCCACCCGAGCGTAGAGGAAATGGCCGATATGCTGTTTGCGTTCCGTGTCGCCAAGCACGTCAAGTCAAATGCCATCATCTATGCAAAGCACGGTGCCACCGTAGGTGTCGGCGCCGGCCAGATGTCGCGTATCGACAGCAGCCGTGTTGCCGCCCACAAGGCACGTGATGCTGCCGACGCCGCCGGTATTGCAGAGACGCTGACCACAGGAAGCGTGGTTGCCTCTGACGCATTCTTCCCGTTTGCCGACGGCCTGCTGCAGGCCGCATCCGCAGGTGCCACCGCGATCATTCAACCCGGCGGTTCAATGCGCGATGATGACGTCATCGCAGCCGCTGACGAAAAGGGACTGGCAATGATCTTCACCGGAATGCGACATTTCAGGCACTAGATCAGGATGATTTTTGGTTGAACCAACCAAAAATCATGAACCTGATCGGTTTCAAAGTGTTAGAGCAACTTTATGGGTTTGCTTGAACCCATGTTGCTCTAGGGTCAGGACCCTAACTCTTCGAGTTTCCCGCAACAACACCAATCGGAGGCATCACATGCTTGTCACAACAACCAACACTATCGAGGGCCGCCGGATTTCTGCCTACAAGGGCCTCGTGGCCGGCGAAGCCATACTGGGCGCAAACCTGTTTCGCGATTTGTTTGCATCCATTCGCGACATAGTCGGCGGCCGCTCAGGCGCATACGAGAAGGTTCTCAATGATGCCCGCGAAACCGCAGTCGCAGAGATGACCGACAAGGCATCTGCACTGGGTGCAAATGCGGTCATTGGTGTCGACATTGACTATGAAACCGTTGGCCAGAACGGCTCCATGCTGATGGTCACCGCTGCCGGCACTGCAGTGGTCGTGGAATAACCTACACTTTGGCGAGCACACCCAGCTGGCTCGCGATCACGGCAAACTTTGCCAGCGAGAAGTCGGCCTCTCTTGTGATCCGAACCAGTTCATCACCGGTATGGGCAACCTGATCCTGCCTTGCCTGTGACAGCGTGGCCTTGACACCGTCAGCCGCAATGCTGCGCACGGACCGCTGCACTGTCTGCCGGATACCCGCAATCGCCTGACGGTCATAATCGCTTTCACTGGGCAGGCTCTGTGCGCTGGCCAGAATACGATCGATGCCAAGCGTTCCGCTCAGGCCGAAATAGGTCTCGGCGATTTCCTTGACCGGCCGGTTTGCCGGACGTGCAATCTGCACAACATCCAGTCCGCGAACCAGGTATCTTAGGCCGGCAATTTTCAACGCGGTTTTCGCATCTAGCCCAAGTGCGGAAATTTTGTCGACATCGCCGGCCAGTTGAGTTTTCTGGGTCTTGGGCAGGACGTCGGATAGCGCCCCGGTCAGTGTTGCGATGCCATCTTTGTAGATCGGGACCAGTTGCGACAGATCCGATTTGGTATTCTCATTGGCCACAAACCATGCAACTGCGTCCGCCAGTCCGTCCTGCAGGCGTGCATACAGGGACATTTGCTGATCGCTGGAGATCTGGTTGTCGAGTTTATCAATCGCCTCGTTCATCTCCACAAAGCCGAAACTGTCACGGCTCAGGACATAGAATCTCGCAAGATCTGCAGCCCGGATGCCGGTGTCGTTCGCCAGGTCAAACAGGAACAGCGGACCACAGCGGTTGACGATGGAGTTGGCGATCAAGGTACTGATAATCTCGGCGCGCAATCTGTGGCTGGTGATTTCAGCCTTGTAGGTATTTGACATCCGGGTGGGGAAATACCGCATCAGCTCAACTTCGAGATACGGGTCGGACGCAAATTTCTGCGCCATCAGGTCATTGAACACGACAATTTTCGCATAAGACACCAACACGGCCATTTCAGGCCGGGAAAGACTGCTGCCTGACTTCATACGATCATCAAATTCTTCACCGGACGGCAGAAACTCGATGGCGCGGTCCAGGCCGCCGCGATTTTCAAGTTCTCTGAACAGCCGCGACAATCCGGCCCTGTCTCGCGACAAGGTTCCTTGCATCAAAGAAACACACAGCGTCTGCAGATAATTGTTCCGCAACACCAGGTCGGCAACATCATCGGTCATGGCAGCCAGCAATTTGTTGCGGGCGGGCCGCTTCAACTTGCCGGCAGCTTCAGCTTCGCCGAGCGCAATCTTGAGATTGACCTCAACATCTGAAGAATTGACGCCTGCCGAGTTGTCGATGGCATCGGTATTGATCCGTCCGCCATTGAGAGCAAACTCAACCCGTGCAAGCTGGGTCATGCCGAGATTGGCGCCTTCGCCCACTGCCTTGACCTTCAGCTCCCGGGCGGTAACACGGATAGCGTCATTGGCCTTGTCACCGGCGTCTGCATCACTTTCGGTCTGCCCTCGAACATAGGTGCCGATGCCACCGAACCATAAAAGATCTGCATCACACTTGATGATTGCCTGCATCAGTTCATTGGGTGTTACCTTGGAATTGCTCAATCCGGTCATTGCCATGATTTCGGGCGACAGGCTGATTTGCTTTTCAGACCGGGAGAAGATACCGCCACCCTTGCTGATCAGCTTGCGCTCATAATCCTGCCAACTGGATCGCGGCAGTTCGAACAGTCGCTTGCGTTCCGCAAAGCTCGTCGCCACATCCGGATCCGGATCGATGAAGATATCGCGGTGATCAAATGCAGCGAGCAGTTTGGTTTGCTCCGACAGCAACATGCCGTTACCGAATACGTCGCCCGACATGTCACCAACGCCAACAGCGGTAAACGGCGTCGTCTGTATGTCGCGATCCAGTTCCCGGAAGTGCCGTTTGACTGCCTCCCAGCCGCCGCGGGCGGTAATACCCATTTTCTTGTGGTCATAGCCTGCAGATCCGCCTGACGCAAAAGCATCATCAAGCCAGAATCCGGCGTCCGAGGAAATGGCATTGGCAACGTCTGAAAACGCCGCCGTCCCCTTGTCGGCCGCGACCACCAGATAAGGATCATCACCGTCCTGGCGCACCATGTTCGGCGGCGGAATGATTTTCCCAGCCTGGGTGTTGTCGGTCAGGGACAGCAGGCTTGAGATAAATGACTGATAGGCAAGCGTTCCTGCCTGATACACTTCATCCCGGCTGCCGCCTGCCGGAAGTTGCCTGGGAATAAAACCGCCCTTGGCACCGACTGGCACAATAACCGCGTTCTTCACATTCTGGGCTTTCGCCAGACCCAGCACTTCGGTGCGGAAGTCTTCTGCCCGGTCAGACCAGCGCAATCCGCCGCGCGCAATTTTGCCAGCCCTCAGGTGAACACCTTCTACGAGCGTAGAATGGACGAATATCTCTGCAAACGGGACAGGCGCCGGAATGCCGGGCACATCCTTGCTGCGTATTTTCATCGCCAGGGCAATTGGAAAGCCGTCCTGCAGGTTCTCAAGATTAAAGAAATTGGTCCGCTGCGTGGCTGTAATGACGCCCACCATGTGACGGATGATCCGGTCATCATCGAGACTGGGAACATTGGCCAGGTGATCCTCAATGTTTTGCAGCAGCTTGCCCTGCAGTTTCTCACGGTCCGCCAGCGTACCGGCCTTGGGGTGGCCGGGTTGAAATCTTGCCTTGAACAAGTCCACCAGCAATCGTGTCACATCACCGTAACGCACCAGCGTGCCGGCTATGGCTGACAACGCAAATGAAAAGCCGGTCTGACGCAGGTAGCGCGCACAGGCCCGCAACACCGTTACTTCCTGCCAGCTCAGCGATGCAGACAATACCAGCCCGTTCAGCGGGTCGCTGTCTGCCTTGCCTGTCCAGACAGCCAGAAAACAGTCTTGCAGCTGCTGATAGCCTTGTTCATCAATCGGGGCATCGTTGTCACGGTTGAGAGCAACCTCATGGATATAGACTGCGTCAGTTGTCGCTCCTGATTTGCCGGAAGGCTGGACGACATAGGTGTTTTCATCCAGTGCCCTGAGCCCCATGTCTTCCAGCAGCGGCAGCCGGGCCGACAATGGTACCGGTGATGCGAGATTGAACAGCTTCAGCCTGACCGCACCGTGATTTCCAACCGGTGTAGCAAACTCGGCGGCTGTGCACGTTTGGGCATCCAGCGCATCCATGATTGCGATATCGTGCTGTGCGCTCCTGATCTTGTTCGCCTCGCGATATGCCGGAGGAAACGCACTGGCATAACGCCTTGCCAGCGACCTGCCTTTCGATCCGTCATCTCTCGTCACCAGCGCATCGGAAAGCTCATCGCGCCAGCTGCGCGTCGCTTCGACAATTTCTCTTTCAACCAGATCCGGATCAGGCAGATTCTTCGCCGACACACCCAGCGAAATAATAAACCGCACGCGAACCAGCGTTCCTTCCCCGAAATTGGGCATGAATTCCAGAGTCTTGCCCTGATAGCGCTTTTCCAGGATCGCGCCGGCTTTCTCCCTGAGGTCGGACGAGAACCCGTCGCGCGGAAAGAACACAAACGCAATTGCATATCTCTCAAACCGGTCCAGCCGCACAAACACGCGCGTGCGCGGCCGTTCATGCAGACGCCACATGCCCATAGCAAGCGGTGCCAGTTGTTCGGATTCGATCTGGAACAGGTCATCGCGCGACATGGTCTCAAGTATGTTCAACAGACCCTTGCCGGAATGGCCACTCGCTGTGAAACCACTGAGCGCCATCACCGCGTCGATGCGGCGGCGCAGCAGCGGAATACCGCTGGCGGCTTCGGTATAGGCCGTTGATGCAAAAAGGCCGACAACGCGCAACTCTCCAATGACATTTCCCGACTGGTCAAAGTCATACAAGCCCACATAATCCATGACTGCGGACCTGTGTACACGTGAGACAAGGTCAGATTTTTCGACAACGATTGCATATCCGGATTTGTAGTTTGACAGGTCCCGTTTCGCCGCATTCTGGATCACCTGGCGTCTTTGGAGGCGCAGAACCCCAAGCGATGATTTTTCGTCGGCGAGCATTTGTTTCTTGCCGCCTTTTTTCCCGAGATTGTATTGGCACATGCCCAGGAAAGTGAATTTGTTGTTCAAAAGCCAACTCAGAAAATCGATGGTTTCGCTGACGATAGCCGTTGGCAGTGGTGAAGGCTTTGTTCTGAGGCTGTCAATTCTTCCCTGTATGACGTGCTGCATGGGCTGCCAGTCAACCACGGCTGCTCGAATTTCATCCAGAATGTCGGTGAGCTCGCTGACCAGTTCATCCTGTTCGCGGCTGGAATTCAACGCTTCGAGATGGATATGCAGGTAGCTTTCGCGCAGGAAATCTGCTGACTGTTTCTTCGAGTTGTCCAGGGTTTTCAGTTTGCCCTTGCTGTCGCGCTCGCTGGCAAACACCGGATGTAACACGGTGTGGACGGTGTGCCCTTTTGTCGACAGGGCATTGATGACCGAATCGACCAGAAACGGCATGTCGTCATTCAGGATTTCCAGAATGCAGCGCTGTGCCAGTATTCCGTCCTGGACGCCTGAGTCCGAAATCCGGATCTTGACGCGGCCAGGGGATTTGGCGTCCAGAAACTCCCTGGCTTTCCCGACAAGCAGATCGATGTCTGAGTTTGTCAGTCCGGCAACGTCTTCTTCGGCGGCTTCGCGGAACAGCTGTTTGCGTAGTGTTTTTTCCAACAAGCTCTTAGCTGTCTTTTTTGTTGCACGTTTCTGCAAGGAGCCTGATTTGGATATTTCTGACACGACGTTCCACCCTTTTTGCAACTACCCAATATTTCACCATAGGACAGCTTTCCGAGAATGGCCATGCATTCAAAACATCTGTATCATCTCCCCTTAATTTCCAGCGGAGACAATCACATGACGACTTCCGGCAAGCCTGCCACGGCCCTGACCATCGATCAGGTTGATGAGTTGACAGAGCGCCAGCAGGCCTATTTTGACAAATGCACCGAGAAGCTTGGCTTCATTCCGAATGTTCTGAAAGCGTACGCTTTTTCATCAGTCAAGCTGCAGGCGTTTGCTGATCTGTACAATGATCTCATGTTGGGTGAGTCAAACCTTTCCAAGCTGGAACGCGAAATGATCGCGGTCGCCGTGTCCGGTGTGAACCAGTGTTATTATTGCCTGACAGCGCATGGCGCTGCCGTCCGGCAGCTCTCCGGTGACCCCGCCTTTGGCGAGCAGATGGTGATGAATTTCCGTGCCGCAGACCTTGATGCCCGGCAGACCGCCATGCTGGAATTTGCCGACAAACTCACCCGCACGCCGCATGCAATGGTGGAGGATGATCGCCACGCATTAAGGGCCGCCGGTTTTTCCGACCGAGACATCTGGGACATTTCAAGCGTCGCCAGTTTCTTCAACATGTCGAACCGGATGGCTTCTGCAGTGGACATGCGGCCCAATGATGAGTATCACGCGCAGGCCCGCTGACGGGCCGCAACAGACCCATCGGCAAACCATGCATTCATCAACGGACCTGGTTTTTGTAACCGGTCTGTCCAGGACAAAATCTCACAAGGCCTTAACCCTCATGGCTTTAGACCACGCTTCACGGCGCACGTTCGCAATCATTTCGCATCCCGACGCCGGCAAGACCACGCTGACGGAGAAGCTGCTGCTTGCCGGCGGCGCCATTCGCCTTGCCGGTGCTGTGCGAACCCGCGGTGCCCAGCGCCGCGCCCGGTCCGACTGGATGAAGATCGAACAGGATCGCGGTATTTCGGTAACCAGTTCCGTCATGACCTTCGACTATGATGGCCATACCTGCAATCTGCTCGACACACCGGGCCACGAAGATTTTTCCGAAGATACCTACCGCACGCTGACTGCGGTTGATTCAGCCATCATGGTCATCGACGCCGCCAAGGGTATCGAAAGCCAGACCCGCAAGCTGTTCGAGGTTTGCCGACTGCGCGATATCCCCATCATCACCTTCATCAACAAGGTTGACCGCGAAGGCCGCGACGGCTTTGAGCTGCTCGATGAAATCCAGGAAATGCTGGCGCTGGACGTGTCGCCGATGATCTGGCCCATCGGTATGGGATCGGATTTTTACGGCTGCTATGATCTGCGTGACGGGTCGTTCTCGCGCGCATCGCGGCGCGGCGGTCATGTCGACGAGGTCCTTGACGTACCGTCTCCTGAAAAGCTTGGCGACATGGCGGGTGTGCCGGACCACATCGTGGCGACTTCATCTGAAGCAATTGAACTGGCGCAGGCGGGATATGCGCCGTTTGACCAGACCTCTTTTCTGGAAGGACATCTGACGCCGGTCATATTCGGCAGCGCGCTGAACGAGTTTTCGGTACAGCCATTGCTTGATTTTATTATCGAACATGCACCATCGCCGAGGCCCAGCCCTGCAGAGCCCCGCGAGGTCGCACCGGACGAAGACAAGGTCACCGGGTTCATCTTCAAGGTGCAGGCCAACATGGACAAGAACCACCGTGACCGCGTGGCGTTCATGCGGGTGTGTTCCGGTCACTTCAAGCGCGGCATGAAACTGAAGCAGGTGCGCACCAACAAGGATATCCTGGTGCACAGCCCGATCTTCTTTCTGGCTCAGGATCGCGAAATCGCCGAAGACGCGCGCGCCGGCGACGTCATCGGCATACCCAACCACGGCACTGTGCGTGTCGGTGACACCTTCACCGAAGGCGAGGTTTTGAGGTTCACCGGGCTGCCCGCCTTTGCGCCGGAAGCGCTTAGGCGCGTGCGGCTGGGCGACATGACCAGGGTCAAACAGATGCGCGCCGCGCTGGAAGACCTGGCTGAAGAAGGTCTGATCCAGGTATTTCAGCCCGAGGTCGGTTCCCAGTGGATTGTCGGGGTTGTCGGCGTGCTGCAGCTGGACGTGCTGGCATCACGCGCCAAACAGGAATATGGCGTGGATCTGGAGTTTGAAGCCTCGCCTTACGAAATGGCACGCTGGGTGACATCTGACCAGCCCGCCGCCTTGACAACCTTCCGCGAGCGCAACCGGCTGGCGATGGCGACAGATCGTGACGGCAGTTATGTGTTTCTCGCCAAAGGTTCATGGGAACTGGACTACGCAGCCAAAACCTACCAAGACATCCGCTTCCTGCGCACCAAGGAACTGCAATAGCGAAAACAGGTGTGGACGCTCAATTGCCGGCGGCAACCGAAGACCAGTTGCCGATTGCGCGATACCTGATGTTCGGATTCAAGGTTTGTTATACGATTGCCATCAACCAGAACTTGCCTGATGGCGATATCATTGCGGACGTCGGTTTCAGTCCAACCGAATTTGATAAGCCCTCCGCACTTGTGGGGTAGGGCAGCGGCGTGACAGGCGACTTGTTTCAGGCAGCTTTTTCCAGCGTGACGCCTTTTTCAACAAGCAATGCACGCATATCACCAAGGTCCTGCATGGAGACCATTTCAGACATGGAAAAAGTCACTCCAAAGGCTGTTTCCACAGCGAGTATCAACTCGATATGACGCAATGAATCCCAATTCTCGGTGTTACGCCCGTTGGATTCATTGGTGAGTGTATTTACGTCGATATTTAGAATGCTTGCTACAGTTTCGAAAAGTTTCATGGTCCGTCCCTTTTTTCAGCACAATACTAATCGCCTGTTACAGAACGACTAACAAAGTTTCTGATATTAGAATTGATAATAAAGGAATGATGAATCCGATCCGATCATGGAAAACGAAACAACGAACACACCGGCAACGGCCAACCCCCACCTGGCTTGTGGCAACCAAAGTATCTTTTCGGCAAATTTACCGATTGATTCTGGCTTTTCGTTTGTTGATATCCACGTGCTCGAAACGATTTCCTGTGAGTTCGGCATCAGAAGAACGATTGCGCCAAACAGCACAATCATCGGAGCAACATCTGCCACGGCAAGTTGTACAAACTCGATTCCTTGCGGCGGAATGAGCAGATTTCCCCCGAACATGGCCGTCAGGATCGACATGGCGGTTGGCACGTCAGGCGCGCGGAATACTACCAGACCGCAGACAACGACCAGCATTGTCAGGAACCAGCCCGTGACCGGCGCCGGTTTTGGCATGTTGAAATACCGCCAGGCATTGTTGATGGCAATTGCGACACCATGGATCAGGCCATAGATCACGAATACCCAACCTGAACCGTGCCAGATACCTGCAACCAGCATGGTGAAAACAATAGGCCATGCGCCGGAAACGGCAAACTTGCGGGCCTGTCCGAACTGCCCGGCCACTGCTTTGCGCATACCTTTCATGGCCATTGGAGAAAGGACGTAGTTTGTAAAAAACCGCGTCATCGTCATGTGCCAGCGTTGCCAGAAATCTGAAATGCTGGTTGCCTTGAACGGAGAATTGAAGTTGAGCGGCAGCATGATTCCGAAGATGGCCCCAAGCCCTAGCGCCATGTCCGTATAACCGGAAAAATCGAAATACAACTGGAATGTATAGGCTAGGGCGCCAAACCATGCGGTCATGGCATCAAGCCCTTGCCCACCTGCGACACCATTGAAAACCGTATCGGAATAGCTGGCAATGCTGTCTGCGAAGACCACTTTTTTGAATAGGCCAATCGTGAACAGAGTAAGGCCGGCCGCAATCCGGGTCATGTCCAGAAACGCATCCTTGCGGTCTTCCATCTGCTGAAAGATTTCACGCTGGAGAACCAGCGGGCCAGCTGTCACGCAGGGGAACAGCGAAGCGAAGGTGAAATATTTGACGAATGATTTTTCCTTGACCATGCCATTATAGGCATCGATCAGATATCCGATCTGGATAAAGGTGTAGAATGTGGCTAGCCCCAACTGGTTGGTCCGGTTTGAATGTTAGTTTATCGTTGGCCTCTGCTGCAATGGGATGATCGCTTCAGGTGCTGGAGGTCGGTATCCAAGCGAGCTGTGAGGCCGCTTGGTGTTGTAGTGTTGCCGCCACTGCTCGATGACGATCTGAGCCTCTTTCAGTGAGTAGAAGATCTCCCCGTTGAGCAGTTCGTCCCGGAACCGGGCGTTGAAGCTCTCCACATATCCGTTCTCCCAGGGCGATCCCGGCTCAATGTAAGCCGTTTGCGCGCCGACTGCACTGATCCAACTGCGGACAGCCTCAGCAATGAACTCTGGGCCGTTATCTGAGCGGATGTAAGCGGGAACACCGCGCAGAATGAACAGGTCGGTGAGGACGTCGATCACATCGACAGAGTTGAGCTTACGTTTGACGCGGATGGCAAGACACTCCCGGCCAAACTCATCCAAGACGTTCAGGGTTCGGAATGCCCGTCCATCATCAGTTCGATGATGCACGAAGTCGTAGGACCACACGTGGTTCACGTATTCTGCCCGCAGCCGGATGCACGACCCATCATTGAGCCACAGACGGCCTTTCTTGGGTTGCTTTGGCGGGACTTTCAGCCCCTCACGTTGCCACAAGCGTTCGATCCGCTTGTCATTGACCTGCCAGCCCGCGTCACGTAGCAGCGCTGCAACGCGACGGTAGCCATATCGACCATACTGCCGGGCCAGCTCGATCATATCAGCGACAAGGCGCTCTTCATCTTCTCTGCCCCTGGGCACGTGGCGCTGTGTAGTGCGATGCTGGCCAAGTACGCGGCAGGCCCGGCGTTCTGAGACGCCTAACCTGCCACGCACCTGATCAATGCACTTGCGGCGACGTGCGGGGCTTAGAAGTTTCCCCGGGCGGCCTCGGCTAGGATTTGCTTGTCGATGGTCAGATCAGCAACAGCACGACGCAGCTGCTCGTTCTCCTTCTGGAGCTTCTTCAATTCCTTCAGTTGATCAGTGCCCATGCCGCCATACTGCTTGCGCCAGCGGTAGTACGTCTGCTCTGTGATACTCACCTGCCGGATCGCATCAACACGAGCCATTCCCTGCCCAACCAGCACATCGACCTGGCGCAACTTCG
This sequence comes from uncultured Alphaproteobacteria bacterium, assembly GCA_963759095.1. GTDB lineage: Bacteria > Pseudomonadota > Alphaproteobacteria > Rhizobiales > Aestuariivirgaceae > Anderseniella. The sequence goes on from CAVWYF010000017.1 coordinate 17,553, forward strand.
AGACAATCTCTTCCGGTTTGTGACGCTTCGTAGCCATTTTCAGTCCTCCTTTTACTAACATTTAGGATGGACCAATTCAGTGGGGGAAGATCACATCAATACGTCCCGCCCAGGACGCGACAGCCTCTGCCATCCGCTCAGGGACAGTGGCATCCTGTTTGATGCAGCCGTACTGGACTCAGGACCCCTTAATCTGAAAGCTGGCCATGGCTGGATCGACGTTGGCTGATGACGTTTTCAATGTGCAGTGGTGGCGTTGGAAGAAAAATCACCATTCAGTCGTGCTGCCATTTCCAGGGCGTTGCTTGACAGATTATCGGTTACTCGGACGTATTGATCCGCGCGCCGAATGCCTTGTCCCGGATTTCTTCAAGGTTGCGGCGCGGTTCGTAGAGGTTGACCGACAACCGCAAATCAGCCGCCGTCATGTGCCCGATGGCTGCGACTAGCTGGTAACCGGCTACAATCCGGTCACGGCGTGCATTTGCCAGGGTAACCTGGGAATCCACCAGTTCATTCTGTGCATCCAGCACGTCAAGGGTTGTTCTGGTTCCAACTTGAGCTTCCTCGCGCACTCCGTTCAGCGCAACTTGGTTGGCCGCCACCGCGTCATTGGCTGCGGCAATCGTTGCCGTTGCCGCTTTCAGCAAATGCCAGGCACTGACAACCTGTTCACGAACCTGGCGATGGGCATCCAGAACTTCAAGCCTGCGCTGACTGGCTGTGTGCTTGGCCTCGCGAATACTCGAATAGACCGAACCTGACTGGTATATCGGAACCGATAGTGTGCCCTGAATAATGCCGGTTTCGGTTGTACCCGAACCGGACGTTGCGTTCTTGCTGACCTGATACAGGGCTTCAAAATTCAGCTTTGGCAGCAAATCGGATTTGCGCACGCCGATATTTGCTGCGGCAGCTTCCTCGTTGAAGGCAGCAGCCAAAATCTGCGGATTTGTCTCGCCGGATATATCGATGGCAGTGCGCAGGGTTTTCGGCACTCTTGGCGACAAGCGCGGGAACTGAAGGCGGCCGGGTTTGTCACCGATGATGCGGATGTAGTTTGCCACCGATGTTTCCAGGTTGCCTATTGCGACAGCCAGGTCAGATCGCGCTTGGGACGCGCGCGCGCGCGCCTGGGATACATCCGTAATGGTAACTTCACCTGCATCAAGCCGTGCTCTTGCGGCGCGAAGCTGCTCAGCGAAGTTGTCGACCGACTGGCGGCGATAATTCACGATCTCGCGATCGCGAATAACGTTCATATACGCGGTTGCACCGTCAAGCAGCACCTGCTGCTCAACCGCCAGCAAATTCTGATTGCCTGCGAGCACCGTGGCCTCTGCTTCCCGCAAGGCGTTTTCAGTCTGGAATCCGTCAAAAACAGGCTGCGATAAGGTGATCCGGAAATCACGAGACAGAAAATCGGCTTTGCTGCCAGGAGAACTGTCCTGATAGATTTTCGCAACCTCGGCATTTGCTGTCACCGTCGGACGCCACCCGGACTTCGCCTGCGGCACCTGTTCATCGGTCGCGCGCTGGCGAGCCTGATCAGCTTTCAATTGCGGATTTCCAACATAGGCCTTCGACAACGCGGACGCGATGGTTTCGGCACTTGCCGCCGTGGACTGGAGAAGCATTGGTGTAATGGCAATACAAAAGGCGCCAAGCCAGCCGGCTTGCTGTCTGAGAGATGATCTCCGCATATTACTCACTGTTATATAACTCACCGTGACGCCCCTGACGTATCTGCCCATTTTCGGGTCTCGTCCGTCAACAAAATCTTTAGCCCTGCAACCTGACATAGTGCCGTCTAGTTGTCTGCCAGTCTAGGGTGATTTTGATTTTATTCGGATTGTTAGTCCGTTTCCATTATGCTCTGCGTTATATGACCCCGGTAGTGACTTGGGTTGATCTGATCAATTGTAACCCGACTTGAGAATGTGCCGCCACGAAGTGCGCGACCTGCACTGACGCTGGATGCCAGTCGATTATCGTCTGTCGGTTAGGAGGTTTTGATCCGAGTTAGTTTACATGCTATTGAAACATTAAGGTAAATTGAGGGGAAGTGATTGAATTGTGTCGCGACCATTATTGCGGATGGTCAAGGGCGCCTTCCGGCGAGTGACGGCTATCATGCAGCGATCAGTTGCATCCATCGCCTATCAGGGCACATGTTTGATTGTAATCCTGATCTTCGAAACCATGCGCTCTTAGTTTGGAGGCTGAGATGCGATCTGCTTTTGTGCTATCAGCGCTGCCTCAACGCGGTTGCGGGCCTGCAGCTTCTGCATGATACTGGTCATATAGTGTTTTACAGTCTTTTCAGCGATATTATAGCTGCGCGCGATTTCCTTGTTGGTCAGGCTCTTAGTGACAAGCGTGAGAATTTCATACTCGCGCGGTGTCAGTGATTTCGTAACATCTGCTGCACCGTTCTTCCGTTCATGTTGGCCCAGCAACAACTGACTGGCAATTGTCGGTTCTGCATAGACGGCACCACCGTGAACGGAATAGACGATATCCATCAGCTGTTCGGCACTCACATTTTTCATCACATATCCCTTTGCGCCTGCCTGCAGGGACGCGGACAGATCACAACCGCTTGCAATCGCAGTCAAGAAAATGACTTTGATGCTCTGTGAGGCGTTTACAACCGCCGAAAGTGCCTCAATGCCGTCGCCTGGTTGATTGACGCCGATCAGCATTATCTGTGGCTTGAAACTGTCGGCTATGCGGATTGCATCGCGGTGATCGACACCCTCCGCTACAAGCTCGCATCTACCAGATGACGATACCGCGCGACAAACTCCATCGCGGAACAGGGGCTGTTGATCGACTACTGCTATACGAATATTCATGGGACGCAACAAATCTCATTAATCACCGTCATTGATTTGTCCAACCAATCATGGCTGCGCACAACAACTGTAGTGAGGTTACCTCAACTGTCGCATCCACTTATAATATGGCACATAAGGTATTGTTTTACGGGCATATTGTTATGTGTTTGAAACAGGTTGGATTGTTATTTTCGGCGCCGCAGGCATCCCGATGTTGTGTGTTTTTGCGCCTCTTCAACCGAGATGTTGGATCCGAATTGAATGGTAGTTCATGGTGACGACAATCGCCCAGCCCTCCAGGACACACAGTCCTATTTCCGGCTTTCGTCGAGCACCCTGACTTGCGGCCCGTCTGCCGCGCGGGCGCGATACTTGACCTTTTGTCCCTTGAACACGGTTTTGCGCAAATCAGTCAGCAATGGTGCAAGGAACTTTTCGTGCCCAATGGCATCTATGATCCAGTAGTTGCCGCCGCTGGTCCATTCGTCCGCCGAAAGCATAAATGGCGCATCCAGTGACCCGACCAATCTGTCCTGAACCTCATCTGACACCCGTGCCCACAGGATCAATGCGGCCGGAACCGAGTTGCCGGTGCCTTTCTTCCTCGCCTCCGCGATGCGGTGTTGATTGTTCATGAGCGGTGGAACTACATAGCTCCTGAGGTCCTTGAGGCGCAGATCCTCATAGAATTTGCTCTGCATGAGTACTGTGACCATATCGCCAAACTTCGCGGCAAGCAGGCGGCCGTTCAGCTGCTGCTGCTGCTGTTTGGTGGGTGCGGAAGTCACAACAGGTGTTTGGTCGGATACGGGCCTGGCTTGTGAGGTTGTCTTGTTTCTCGCCCGGGCGGCAGATTTCCTGGCCGCAGGCGCGGATGCCTTTTTGCCCCTTGAAGTGGTTCTTCTGGCTGAAGGTGCGGCCGCTTTTTTGCTTTTGGCAGAAGCCGGTTTTGCCTTTGCGGCAGCCTTCCTTGGCGCTGAATTCGAAGTAGTAGTAGTAGTCATATTACTGTTGCCTTCCCATGAACTGCGTTGATCGTTGGCCCATGGTGCGCGAAGGAGATTTTTCAACTACTGCGCGACTACGGGATACCCATCACAACTTCTCTTATATTCCGTAACGGTAGCGTTGCACCCGTGATTTCTTAACGCTTGGTTAAAGTGGATGCTTAACATTTAACGATCCCCTCCAAGATTTGCAGTCAAGCTCACAGTCGCTAAAACACAACAATTACAATAATATAGATGAATTTGAATCAGACCTTGGTCTGATGTCAGGCCGGACTTTCGTCCGAAAATTCATAGGACTTCTGGCCATTGGAATGTTCAGACCTCCGCCCCTAACACCCAGCCGCCGCGCCAGTTATAGCTGATCATTGGTTCCGGTTTCGCCACCGGAACGCTCCGGTCCAACATAACCGGAGTTTTGTTCAATCGGCATTCGCAGGAGTTTTGGTTATGGTCGCTTTCACGAAACATGATCTCCAGTTCATTCTCGACGGCATCACAGTTTCCGAGGAGCACGCTGATCAAACCAACGATGTGGTGGGTAACGTCTGGCTACAGTCAGACATCGAGACCAGCCGGCAAATTCTGCGCGGTCTGTTGCCGAACTCACTGGAACCGATCGGCGTGCGCACGATCGACGGATCACTCAACAACCTCGAATTCGGTCAGGATCAGTTCGGCGCGACTGGCAATGAATTCCCAACGCTGACCGATGCCGAGCATCGCGACGATGGAGCGACAACCGGGGATGGTTCCGGTAATCCGGCCGACGGTGCCGGCGGAGGCTTCTTCGGCGTAACCAATACCGACTACGCCGTAAGCGATGGCCCCGGCAACACATCCGGTTCAAATGGCAATGTGGTAGACAGCGATCCGCGGATCATCTCCAACCTGCTGGCCGACCAGTCTTTGGCCAACCCGGCCGCCGTGGCCCGGGCCGAATTCGACCCGGCAACCTATGACGCCGGCGCCGACGGCATCGTCGGCACGGCAGATGACGTTGGAACCGCGAACGGATCCACGATCATTGATCCGAACGGAACCCCCGGCGATGGCGACGATTTCTTCTTCATCCCCAACGTTGCGCCGGACGAAGGCCTTTCAGCGCCGTTCAACAGCTGGATGACTTTCTTCGGCCAGTTCTTCGACCACGGCCTTGACCTTATCCAGAAGGGCGATAGTGGTACCATATTCATCCCTCTCGCAGATGATGACCCTCTGGTCACCGGTCCGGACGGCGTGCTGGGCGATGATCCGACCACAATCGGGATAGATGAGAGCGCCGATGATCTCGCGCCGCATCTGCGGTTCATGGCGCTGACCCGCGCTACCGTGGACCCCGGCGCGGACGGTGTACTTGGAACAGCGGACGACGTGCGTGGTCCTGAAAACTTCACATCCCCCTTCGTCGATCAGAACCAGACCTACACTTCGCATCCCTCCCATCAGATATTCCTGCGCGAGTACGTGGAAAACGCCACGGCCGGCCTGACTGACAATCAAGGCAACCCAATCCCAATCGGCGCACCGGTGGCGACAGGCAAATTAATCGAAGGACCAGGCGGCGGCATGGCCACCTGGGGTGACGTCAAATCCCAAGCTGCCGACCTTCTGGGTATTGAACTGACTGACGCAGAGGCGATCGACATACCATTATTTGCGGTTGACCAGTACGGCGAGTTCATCCGCGGAGCCAGCGGCCTGCCGCAGTATGTACTGGAGCGTCCCGACGGTGTGGGCGGTATCGAGACTACTCTTATTGAGGGAAATCTGGCAGATCCGGTAAGTATCGCGGAAGCCGAGGCGGCCGCAGGCGGCGGCTTTGAAGTGGTCAATACCAAGTTCCAGTTCCTTCTAGATATCGCCCACAATGCCGCGCCGGTGTTTGACGCCGCGGGCAATCTGGTTCCCGACGGGGACACGGATGTTGGGAATCCTGTCACAACTGATTCTATGGGCAACAACCTTGAGTATGACAACGAGTTGCTTGACGCCCACTTTATTGCCGGCGACGGTCGCGCCAACGAAAACTTCGCCCTGACCGCTGTCCACCATGTCTTCCATCAGGAACACAACCGTATTGTCGAGCACACCAAGGATGTGCTGCTCCACATCGGTGACAATGGTGACCTTGGAACCATTGGCGACGATGACGGTGCCCAGGCGGCACTTGACCTGCTGAACGGTTACCTCGAAGTGCCAGTCCTGACATTCCCGACGACGCCGGGTGAGATAGCTGGCCTGGTGTGGGACGGTGACCGTTTGTTCCAGGCCTCGAAATTCGCCACCGAGATGCAGTATCAGCACCTCGTGTTCGAGGAATTTGCACGCAAGGTGCAGCCTCTGGTCGACATTTTTGCCAGTTTCGAGCCCAGCATCGACGCCTCCATCACTATGGAATTCTCGCAGGCTGTCTATCGCTTCGGGCATTCGATGCTGACCGAGAATGTGGACCTTATGCAGCCGGACGGCACACTGACAGAAGCTGGCCTGATTCAGGCCTTCCTCAACCCGATCGGCTTCAACCAGTTCGTCAATGCAGACGGTACGGTCGATCCGGGTGACCTTGCGTTGCAGGATTCTTCAGCGGCAGCCGGTGCGATTATCCGTGGCATGACCCGCGAGACCGGCAACGAAATCGATGAGTTTGTAACCGATGCACTGCGCAATAATCTGCTCGGGCTTCCCCTCGATCTGGCTGCAATCAACATCGCACGTGGCCGTGATGTTGGAATCCCGACATTGAATGAAGTGCGCACGGAATTCTTCGAAGGGACCGGCGATACCAAGTTGAAGCCTTATGACAGCTGGTTCGACTTCGCCATCAATCTTAAAAACGAGCTGTCAGTCGTCAACTTCATCGCCGCCTACGGCCAGCACGACACTATTGTCAACGCCACAACGCTTGCCGACAAGCGGGCTGCGGCCTTCGATCTGGTCGTTGAGGGCACCGGCTCGCCTGCTGACCGCGTCGAGTTCCTTACCAGCACCGGCGCCTGGGCAGGGCAGGAATCCGGTCTTAACCTGGTGGACTTGTGGATTGGCGGACTGGCAGAGGCAACCGAACCATTCGGCGGCATGCTTGGTTCCACGTTCAATTTCGTCTTCGAAGAGCAACTTGAAGATCTGCAGGACGGTGATCGCTTCTACTATCTCGGCCGCACTGGCGGTCTGAACTTCGTTACCCAACTTGAACAGAACTCCTTCGCCAACATGATCGTCCGCAACACCGATATCGGCGATAACGGCGCAGATCACTTGCCGGGCGATATCTTTTCAACCCCGCACTTTATCCTTGAAGTCGACCAGTCACGCCAGGTCACCGGCCTGGACGGGCCGGGAACGGCAATCATCGAATCCGGCACGGTCACGATCGACCAGGCCAGTTCAGCTACCTGGCACACGGTGACCTTCGATCAATCGATCGCCGATGCAGTGGTTGCGATGATGATCAACACCAGCTCTGGCGCCAATCCCACGACCGTGCGGGTCCGCAATATCACCGACGACGGTTTTGAGTTCCAGATGGACGAATATGACTATCTGGACGGTGCTCATGTCACCGAGACCTTGAGCTGGGTCGCAGTAGCAGAAGGTGAACACACACTGTCGGACGGCTCCATCGTCAAGGCCGGGACCACAACCGAAGATGCTGCCGGCAGCAGCAATGTCTCATTCGGCGGCTCCGCCGCTTTCACTGGTGCGCCAGTACTGCTTACCCAGGTCTCCACCGTCAATGAAGACACGGCAATCACCTCGCGGGTTCAGAATATCGATGCCACCGGTTTTAATCTCCGGCTGCGCGAACAGGAAGCCGGTGCTGGTCCGAACGGTACTGCCCACGCCACCGAAACGGTTGGCTGGATCGCCATTCAGGCAGGTGACGGAACCCTGCTTAACGCCGGCACCAGCGGTGACGGCGTCACCCACAATACAGCCACCGTTGGCCATGGTGGAGGAGCTTTCACCGATCCGGCATTTGTGGCGCAAATGCAAAGCCGTGACGGCAACGACACAGCGACCGTGCGTGGTGTGGCTGTTACCGCTACCGACGCCCAGTTCTTCATCGAAGAAGAGCAATCCAGCGACGCTGAAACAAACCATACCGGTGAGAATGTCGGTTTCCTCGTGCTGCCGAGCGGCGTCATAACCACGCCTAACCCGCTCAACGGACGCTTCGATCCCACCGGCGACAGCATTCTCATTCCTCTGGTCATGCGCGATGATCCTTCGACCGTGGGACCGGACTCGAACTTCCTGCGCTATACCGGCGGCGACCATGTGGTGCTTGGCGGCACCGAGATGGACGACACATTGATTGGCGGCAAGGGCGATGACACTCTTCACGGTGACGGGGGCAACGACATCCTCGAAGGCGGCGACGGCGGTGACATCATCCTCGGCGGTGCCGGCGACGATATCATCACCGATATCGGCGGTCTGGATAATCTGCAGGGCGGTGACGGTAACGACGCCATCGCCTCTGGCGCAGGCGAGGACCTGATCCTGGCGGGTGCCGGCAAGGACTTCGTGCTGCAGGGCCCCGACCTGTCGGAAGCGTTTGGCGGGCTGGGTGATGACTTCATCCACCTGGGCAGCGAGTCCAACCTGTCCTTCGGCGGTGAAGGCAATGACTGGATGGAAGGCGGCGGCGGCAACAACTTGCTGCAAGGCGACAATGGAGATCCGTTCCTGAACAGCACGATCGCCGGCCATGATGTTTTCCTCTCCGGCCAGGGCGATGACGACTACGACGCAGAAGGCGGCGACGATATCATGGAGGGCTCCGATGGCGTCCAGCGCTTCGAAGGCGTCAATGGCTTCGACTGGGCGACCTACAAGGACGTTGAATTAGGCATCAATGTCGACATGCTCCTGAGGGCGTTCGATGAGACACCAATCCCGCCCTCCAATGCGACCATTCAGGACCGCTTCGACTCTGTTGAAGGTCTGTCCGGTGGACGCGGTAGCGATATTATTCGCGGTGATGATTCAACACGAGTTGAGGCGGAAACCGTCGACAACGGCAATGACAGCGTACTGCGCACCGATGCGCGCTTCGAGATGATCCGCGGGCTGCGGGCTGGCGACAATGGCGGATTGTTTGACAACGATGGCACGCCCACCAGTCTTTTCAACCCGATCTTTGATGCCTCCACCATCGAATGGGGTGAAGGCAATATTCTCCTCGGCGGTTCCGGCAGCGATCTGATTGAAGGCCGAGGTGGTGATGACATCATCGATGGTGACCTGAAGCTTGATGTGCGGATACTGATAACCGACGGCGGTGGTACGCCGATCGCAACCGCCTACAAGATGCAAGGCCAGATGTTCCAGGTCGACGGTGACGGCAATACCGTGCTGGTCGCCGGAGAGCGGGTTCCGATCCAGATCGGTGGACACGACAACTTGCATTCAGCAGTGTTCGACGGCGTCATCAATCCCGGCAATCTGGAAATTGTGCGCGAGATCATCGACGAGAGCGCCGACACGGATTTCGACACCGCGGAATTCAGCGATGTGATCTCCAACTATACCCTTGAGGAAACCGCGCCTGGCGTTATCGGCGACAATGACGGCGACGGTTACATCCGCGTATCTCACGATTCAGTTGCAGGTGCCAATGACGGACTCGGCGCCGATGGTGTCGACCTGGTGCGCAGCATTGAACGGCTCCAGTTTGCTGACGCGACCATCAACCTTGGAGGCGGCAACAGCGTCGCTACGGGGGCTGCGGCAATCGTCATTGCCGGAACGACGACGCCAGCAAACAACCCGTTTGTCGGCCAGCAACTCGGGGTCGATGTGAGCGGCATCATGGATGCCGATGGAACCGCAAACTCAACCTTTGTCCACATCTGGCAGGTCGAGGAAGAACCTGGTGTGTTCGTAGATCTTATTGTTGTGGGTACTGGTGGCGAAGATACACCCATGCAAGGCAATATGATCACGGTGCCGCAGGAGGCGGAAGGTCTGGCGCTGCGTGTGCGCACGGTGTTCCAGGATGACGGTGGTGTTTTCGAAACCGTATTCTCGGGTGCCACCAGCATTACAGCGCCTCAGGTGGTGTCGACGCCGACGACTGGAGACGATGTGCTGCTTGGAACCATTGGCCCCGATATTATTAACGGGCTGGCTGGCAACGACATCATTCTTGGCCTCGCAGGCGATGATACTCTGAGAGGTGGTCCCGGCGCAGATGAGCTGACCGGCGGTACAGGCAATGACACCGTTAATGGCAATGGCGGTAACGACGAAATCTTCTGGGCGACTGGTGACGGCCGGGATGTCATAGATGGCGGCGGCGGCAACGCTGACGTTTTCGATGTTACCGGTGACGCAACTGCCGAGACATTCCGGGTGATTGCCGTGACGCCTCCCAATCCCGACCCTGGGTTTGGACCTCTCGCGCCGGATACCGAAATTATCGTCACACGCAATAACGGCAGTGGAGAAGTCGTGATCGCCGAACTGCGGCGCATTGAAGAACTTGTCATCAACGGTGTTGATACAGCTGCCGGCGGCGGCGCTGCAGGAGGCGACACCGTGCTGGTGGTAGGCGATTTCACTGATACCAGCCTTGCGCTGGCGACGATCACGTTCAACGGCACTGATGGCGATGATGTAGTAGACATCTCCGGCCTAAGCTCGGCACATCGCATCGTTTTCCGCAGCAATGGAGGCGAAGATCTGATTGTAGGCAATCTGCGTCCGCAGGACGTCATAGAGCTGGCACCTGGACTTGCGCGCGCTGACTATGACGATCCCGAATTCGATGGCGCCGGCACATGGACCATCAAATCCAAGGACGGTGTACACTCGATTTCCTACCCGGGAGATGCAAGTACGCAGTCGCCCAATTTTGCCGAGACTTCAACAACGCAGACTGCGCACAACTTCGACATTTCGCCCGAGGATATCCACGAACTCAAGAACCTGGTCCGCGGGTTGCCCTCCGATCTTGCCGAGGATCACGCAACCGGCATTCGAGATCTGGAAGGTACCGGCAACAACCCGGGCAATTCAGATTTCGGTTCGGCCGATCAGCCGTTTATCCGGCTGACCGACGCGCGGTACGGCGAATTTGATCCAACGATCGGCAACAATCAGCTGAACCCGATCTTTGACGGCCTTGACCCCCGTGGCATCAGTAATATCATGGGCGCTCAAGGCTCTGATGAACCGAAGAGTGCAGAAGATGCCAATATTTTCTTCATGGCCTTTGGTCAGTATTTCGATCATGGACTGGACTTCCTGCCCAAGGGTGGCAATGGAACTGTTGAGATTGGCACAGATCCAAATGACGATCCGGCTGATCTGACCCGCGGCTCGGTAGACCATATTGTTGACGGAGTACCGCAGCATCTCAACAAGACGTCACCTTTCGTCGATCAGAACCAGGCTTACGGTTCAACTGAACTGGTTGGCATTCTATTGCGTGAAGGCGATGGCAATGGCGGTTTGACGGGCAGCTTGCTGGCTGGTGCGCCTGACCCATCCAACCCGGATTTCAATCTGTTGCCAACGTTGCGCGAGGTGCTCCTGCATCATTGGGACAACAATACGGTCTTTTCAGATCCCCTATATCTTCCCAATGGACCGATCACATTCCGCGACTACTTCACGGACCTTCCGTTTGAAGACGCGTCCGGCACGCCACAGATTGGCACACTCGTTGATGCCGGCGGCAACATCAATGAAGGCATGATCCCGTTCGTGAACGGTGACTTTATGGGCAGCGGCCACACGCTCGTGGGCGATGCCAATCCGTTCATCAATCTGCTCGACCACTTTGTGGCCGGCGATCTGAGGGCCAACGAGAACTACACCCTGACGTCGATCCACACGATATGGGCCAGAAACCACAACTTCCACGCCGAAAACCTGGAGGCGAATGGTTTTGACGGGACTGATGAAGAACTGTTCCAGGCAGCCAAGATTTTCAACGAGACCGAATATCAGCGTGTGGTGTTCACCGAGTTTGCCGACAAACTGCTCGGCGGGCTGAAAGGTAGCGGCGAGCATGGTCACGATGATTATAATCCCGGCGTTGATGCGCGCATCAGCCACGAGTTCGCGGCGGCCGTCTACCGGGTTGGGCATTCGCTCATCAGTCAGACCATAACCGTGATCGGTGAAGACGGCACTCCCATGGACGTGCCCCTGACCGATGCGTTCCTCAATCCGACGAATGATAACGAGGCGTTCACCGCTCCGCTTCCACCTGGCTACATCCCGCAACCCGGGTTTGAACAACTTGGCGTCGGGCCGATTGTCAGCGGGATCACCGGCCAGTTGGCCGAGGAAGTCGACTACAAGATAGTTGACGCGGTGCGCAACGACCTGGTGCGGATCCAGGCAGATCTGTTCTCCTTCAACGTGGCGCGCGGCCGCGATGTAGGACTTGGCACTTTGAATCAAGTGCGGTCGGATCTCCTCGAATCCACCGACCCGTATGTGATGGAAGCCGTCGAGCGGTCCGGTGAAGACCTTTCGCCTTATAGCTCATGGCAGGATTTCCAGCAGCGCAACGGGTTGAGTGCGACCGTTCTGGCGCAATTCATGGCGGCTTATCCCGATCTCGTGTTGGCGAGCCAGAATGAGATCGATGCATTCAAGACGGCTAATCCGTCCATCGAACTGGTGAATGGCAACACTGTCAAAGGCATCGACCGGGTGGACTTGTGGGTCGGCGGCCTCGCCGAAGAACACATCAATGGTGGCGTGGTTGGGGCGACCTTCTGGGTCGTGCTGCACGAACAGTTCGATCGTCTGCAGGAAGGCGACCGCTTCTACTATCTCGACCGTGTCGACGACTTCGACTTCTACAATCAGGTGGAGGATCAGAGCTTCTCCGACATCATCGCCCGTAACACCGGCCTTGAAGGTCTGCCTGACGACGTTTTCGGCCGAAACGGCCGACGACAATGGCGACGACGATGGCGATGGCGAAGATAATGGTGATGGTGATCAAGATGGTGACAATGATCAGGGCGGAAACGGTGATGGCGATCAGGATGGCAGCGGCGGCGACACGCAAGCCCCGCTAAACCTGATCGGGACACCCGATAAGGACGTTCTGATCGGCAATGCTGGAGGCGATATCCTGGCAGGCCTCGCCTCAGCCGACACGCTGCTCGCCGGTGACGGAGACAATACCGTCGTTGGCGGTGAAGGTGACGATCAGATGGTCGGCGGCGCCGGCAAGGATCTCATGTTCGGCGATGATGGCGACGACCTCATCATGAGCGGTGCGGGTAACGACATGGTCTTTGGTGGCGCAGGGCGCGACAGGATCATTACAGAAGAAGGTGACGACGTCATCGATGGCGGAGACGACCGCGATATCGTCGACGCGGGCGCCGGAAACGACACGGTACTTGCGGCTTTCGATGATGGAGACGACGTCTACGACGGTGGAGAAGGGGTCGACCTGCTCGATCTCTCCGCCATCACATCCGACGCGGTCGTTGATCTCGGGCAAGGCGCTTTCGGCCAGGTCGAGAGCGAGCAGTCCGGAGTGGACAGTATCGCCTCATTCGAAAACGTCATCGGCGGGTTCGGCAATGACACGATCATCGCGAACAATTCGGTGAACGTTATCGCAGGTGGTGCCGGTGCCGACAACTTCGTCTTCAATTCGGCGTCGGCTGCCAATGGAGACCATCTCACTGATTTCCAGGCCGGAGACAAAATTGATCTGAGAGGAATTGCCGCGAACTATGATTTTGGCGGTGACGGGAACTTCGATGTGCTTGAGAACGCTACAACGTTCACACAGGCCGGACAGGTCATTTTGCGGAATGATGGCGACGACGTGATCGTCGAGGGCAATGTCGATAATGACACCGAAGCGGACTTCGCCATCAGGATTTCCGGCAAATCGGATCTGAACTCGTCCGACTTTATGGATTAGCGATATGCCGTGACATTTTAGTGCCTGAAAGCAGAAACCTTAAACTGCAACCAGATTAAATCGTTCTGCTTCAGGTGCTTATAGTTAGTTGTGTAAATTCAGTATCGGGGAAACCGCCAAATGGGTTCGCGGAATAGGGCTAAGAGTACCAAAAACCACGCCTCACCGGCGGCGGCGCTGACTGGCATCAAGACGAAGACCGTTTTCCTTTTCTTGATTTCGGGTGTCATCAATGTCCTGGCGCTTACCGGCGCCATGTACATGCTGCAGATTTACGACAGGGCGCTCACCGGCCAGAGCGTTCCAACACTGCTTGCTCTGTCGTTTCTCGCCATCGGCCTGTATTTTTGCCAGGGCCTCCTCGACGTCACCAGGTCACAGATTTTCGTGAGGCTGGGTGCGCAGTTCGACAAGAAGCTGGCCCCTCTCGCTCACAGAGTGACCATTGACATGCCGCGTTTCGGTTTTTCCGCCGCAGAGTCAAAGGAGCGCGGGCGCGATGTCGACACTGTCCGCGGTTTTATGTCCGGCCAGGGCCCGCAAGCCATCTTTGACTTGCCGTGGATGCCGCTCTATATCGCCTTCGTCTATATTTTGCATCCCTGGCTCGGGACCATGCTTGTGATCGGAGCGCTGGTGCTGGCGACCCTGGCCCTGATCACGGAAGTCCTCACCCGGAGACAGGCTCAGGCGACAAATCGTTCTGAATTGACCCGGGCAAACATAGCCGACACCAACACCCGCCACTCGGAAGTATTGCGTGCGATGGGGCTCGCGCGCCGCGCGGTGAAACGGTTCGAAGACGCAAATTCAGAGCATCTGGACCTGCAGACAAGAACAAACGATGTAACAGGCACGTTGGGCGGCATATCAAAGGTCCTGCGCATGATGTTGCAGTCTGCTGTCCTGGGTCTTGGGGCCTATCTCACGATCCAGGGTGATCTGACAGCCGGAGCGATTATCGCAGCATCGGTTGCGTCTGCCCGCGCACTCGCCCCGGTGGATCTCGCAATCAGCCGGTGGAAGGGCTTCGTCGCGGCACGCCGCAGCTATCGCCGATTGAAGGAAACACTGGCGTCAATCGATGATGAAGAGGTGCTGGTAAACCTTCCGGCGCCAACGGAGTCCGTTATTGTGGAAAAAGTGACGGTTGCGTCTCCCGGTACCGGAGACGTTCTGCTCAGCGATGTCAGCCTCGAATTGAAGGCCGGGCAGGCGCTGGCGCTCATCGGTCCTTCCGGCAGCGGCAAAACGACGTTCGCCCGGGGCGTCACCGGCATATGGCCACTGGTGCGCGGCCATGTCCGGTTTGATGGCGCAGACATCAGTCAATGGCGCCCGGAAGATCTCGGCCAGCACATCGGTTATGTACCGCAGGATGTCGCGCTGCTGGACGGGACTATCGCGGAGGATATCTGTCGGTTCGACCCGGAGCCGGAAAGCGATCGGATCATTGCAGCCAGCAAGGCGGCGGGCGTGCACGACATGATTATCCAGCTTCCAAATGGTTACCAGACACAACTCGGCACCAACGGAACCACATTGTCTGCAGGCCAGAGGCAACGCATTGCGCTCGCGCGGGCACTTTACTGCGACCCGTTCCTGGTGGTCCTCGATGAGCCCAACTCCAATCTGGATGCCGAAGGCGACAAGGCGCTGACGGCTGCAATTGACAGCATCAAGGCGCGAGGCGGCATCGTCATAGTCGTTGCGCACCGCCCCAGCGCAATCGTCAACTGCGACCTTGTGGGTATCATACAGCAGGGTCGACTGGTGGCATTTGGACCCAAAGACGAAATTTTCCAGGATCAGTCGGTAACCAGACAATCCCCCGATGCTTTACCAGCGCGCAAACGGCGACTGCGGGCAGTCAAATCCGATGCAGCAGCCTAGGTAGAAAGATCTGCCATGAGATCTCTTGGAACAATCAACGAAAAAGACATCGATGCAGATGGAAATTCTCGTCGCAAGTATGAACTTGATGACAGTCCAATGTCACGGACCGGCAGCAAATTTGCTGTGGGATTACTGCTTGCGAATGCGCTGATCGCTCTGAAGCAGATTTTTTTTCCCACCGCGACAGACGCCTCCGGCATCGAGGAGTCCGGGGATCGATCTCCTGAAACCATCGACCGCGAACTTTCACCGGAAAGACCACTCAAGACGCCAAGTCTGGAACTGGTTGAAAGCCAGAGATCGACTGGCGATCAGGAGGGTTCACTTGACGATTCAAATCCGCCAAAGGTTGGAAGTCAACCTTCACAATTCGACCGCAAAGACGCAGGTGAGACCATTGTCGCGAACTCTGGATCCAGCATCGCACAGAGTACGAGCGGTCCGACTGGTTCCAATATTGTCGCGTTCCCCATTCAGTTGACAGCGCCCCCTGTGGTGCAAACTGCATCACCCCAGTCACCCTTAGGCTCCGGTTCATCGGCAGGACGCGGCAGCGCGAAAAAGTCGGATGACAAGCCCGATGGGGAAAAGACCGAATCGAACAGGCTGCCTGTCGTCACCGGACCGGTTGTGCTCAACAGCCTTTTTGTGAACCAGTCGGTTATCATTGGCATGTCCTCGCTGCTTCAGGGCGCGGATGATCCCGATGGCGACCAGTTATATGTCCCCAATCTGACAGCAACGTCGGGCGAACTCGTGCAATTGTCGGATGTCAGCTGGAAATTCACCGCGGACCTCAATGACGACAGCGGCGTTACGTTCCACTACACAATCTCGGATGCGGAAGGATCGGTTCCACAGGTCGCCTATCTCGATCTCCTGCCGATACCGGGAGAAGACTTCACCGGAATCGAACTGGCCGATCTGATCATCGGAACGGCTGGCCGGGATAGGGTTGAGACCCGCGCGGGCGATGATGACATTCTGACACGTGAAGGTGATGACGTTGTCTTCGCAGGTGACGGCAATGACCGGGTCGTTGCAGGGCTCGGAGACGATACCATCAACACCGGCGCCGGCAATGATGTGGTCTTTGCCGGCGCCGGCAACGATTTCGTTTTCGGCGGTGACGGCGACGATTGGCTGAGCGGTGAAGATGGCGACGACAACCTGTTGGGCGAAGCGGGTAACGATACGATCCTGGGCGGTGGTGGGAGCGACGCGGCGTTTGGCGGCACGGGAAACGATACGATTTGGGGCGGCGATGGAGCCGACCTGGTCGATGGCGGAGTTGGTGACGATTATCTCTCCGGCGGCGGCGGTGACGATGTCATCGTCGGAGGCCAGGGATCCGACACAATCGAGGGTGAAGCGGGAGACGATGTTGTCGTCGCCACAGCCTTTGACGGCGACGATCAGATAGACGGTGGTGACGGTATCGATACCTATGACATTTCCGGCACGTCGGCAGACGCGCTGATTGACCTTACTCTTGGGTTGGCGTCGAGCACGGAAATCGGAAACGATTTCATTACCAGCTTTGAGAACGCCCGCGGCGGCGGCGGTGATGACATCATTGTGGACAATGGCGTCGCGAACAAACTTGCCGGCAATGGCGGCAACGATGTTTTCGTTTTTCTGGAGAGTAGCAAAAATGGCAAAGGGGGCCACATTCGCGACCAGATAGAAGACTTCGAAGTCGGCGACAAGATCGATCTGGCGGGAATAGATGGCAATACCGACGAGGAGGGTTGGCAGCGCCTGGTCTTCAATTTCGACGAGGCCACGTCTTTTGACCACGTTGGGCAAGCCATCTATCGGTACGAGGACAACGAGAACAAGACTGTTACGTTGATCCAGTTCAATTTCCATGACAATGGCGACGACGAAGATGCGGTCGACTACGAGATCGCAATCCTGGGACGCCACGAACTGGACGACACAAACATAATAACCTGAGTAATTCAGAACGCGAAACCCAGCTAGACATTGCTGCTACGGGAGACATGATCGATGAGCGCAAGCAAGAAGACCAGTAAATCGGCTGATACCGAGATCATCCTCACGGAGCCATCCGGGGATCGTCCTTCCGCTGCGCCATCAACCAAGTCGTTCTCAATACGCGGTCAGGTGATTTTCGGGATCCTGGTGGTCAGCTCCCTTGTGTTTGGAGCTGGCGGCTGGGCGGCAACCGCTCCACTTTCCGGTGCGGTGATTGCTTCAGGGTCCATCGTCGTCGACAAGAACGTAAAAAAAGTTCAACACCGCGATGGCGGCATTGTATCCAAAATCAATGTCAAGAACGGCGACCGAGTTGAAGCCGGACAAGTTATCATCGAACTGGACGACACCCAGATACGCGCCGAACTCGGCGTCGTTCGGGCACAATTGACCGAGTTGATCGCGCGCAAGGCCCGTCTTTCGGCGGAAGTCAATGGACTGGACCAAATCGAATTTCCACAAGGTTTCGGAAATTCTGGTCCGCAGGCAAAGCAGGTTATGGAAAGCAAAAGACGCCTATTTGCCCAGTCTCGCTTCAATCTCGAAAGCCGCAAGGAGCAGTTGGCTTTGCAGATTGAGCAGCTCAGAGAAGAAATCACGGGCATCAAGGCGCAGCGCGACGCCAAACGCGATCAGTTGGCAATTCTGAGGCGGGAGCTTGCTGAAGTCCAGAAGCTCTTCGAGAAGCAGCTGACATCGGTGACCCGTGTCTATTCACTGCAGCGCGAAGTGACCAGATTGCATGGCGAATATGGCGGTCTTACCGCGCAGACAGCACGTGTGAAGGGCAAGATCGGAGAGATCAAGCTGCAGATCCTTTCGGTTGAAGACACCTCGCGACTTGAGGCGCAACGTGAACTTCAAACGACGGAAGCGAAGATCGCCGAGTTGAGTGAACGCGAAATTGCTGCCAAGGACCGCCTCAGTCGAACCCAGCTGACTGCGCCAAAGTCCGGCATTGCACATGAACTGGCGGTCCATACTATTGGAGGTGTCATAACATCCGCCGAAACCGTCCTGGTAATCGTACCGGCGGACACAGCTTTGACCATCGAGGCCAAAATTGCTCCCGTAGATATTGACCAGATGTCGAACGGGATGCCCGCCACCTTGAGGTTTTCCGCGTTCAATCAGCAAACCACACCCGAACTCACTGGCCGTGTCGTTCACGTATCTGCGGACGTCACGACTGACGAGCAGACGTCACAGAAGTATTACAGTGCCCGTATTGAACTCGATCCGGGCTCGCAGGATAAACTTGGAGATCTGCAACTGTTGCCGGGAATGCCGGTCGAAGCGTTCATGTCCACAGGCGTGCGTACAGCACTTTCATATCTAGTAAAGCCCGTAACTGACCAGTTCTATCGCGCGTTTCGGGAGGAATGAGGGGTGGTTTCAACTGATCGCTGCAACACATGCTTGGAAACGCTCTGCTGGTGTTTCGTATCCCAGCGTTTTTCGAGGTCGTTCATTGAGCTGTCTTGCCACAGCGCCCAGTTGAAACCACCGCCGGAAGAGCCAATTTGATTTGAATATCGATCCAGAACATCTGGCGCGAGCGTTCATAACTGGTTTCTATCTCGCCAGCCAGGTTTACGCATTTCTACACAAGAGCATGTATAACATGTGGATCGGCCATGTCTGAGTGCAGCGGCTCTGAATCACGACTGGTATAGAAGTTGTGGTGCGTTTGCTACTTTATGCCGTAAAGCTGCATCACGACCGCATTTGCAGAAGTAGCAACAGATTGTCTGCTGATTGCTATTTGATTGCCATGAGAATCAGAAGAAAGAATTTCACGAAAACTGAAAACTTAACCTTTTGAAAAGATTAAGAAATTTGGAGCGGGCGATGAGATTCGAACTCACGACCCCAACCTTGGCAAGGTTGTGCTCTACCCCTGAGCTACGCCCGCATCCATGGGGTTGGACGGCAAACAAGGCCGTCTCAAGCGCCGCTATATTGCGCAAGCGGGAACTAAATGCAATAGCACATCAGCGACAAAATAGATTCTTCTCGCCTGCCTGTTACCGGAGCCCTCATGTCCACTACGTCCGAGCAATTGCTGCAACACCTGACCGACCTTGGTATCAACACTAAAATAACCGAGCACGAGGCGGTCTTTACCGTGGAACAGGCCCGTGCGCTGCGCGGTGAAATCCCCGGCGGGCACTGCAAGAACCTGTTTCTGAAGGACAAGAAAGGGGCGCTTTGGCTGGTGGTCTGCCTTGAAGACGCCGTGATCGACCTGAAGGCACTGCCGGCACTGATCGGTGCCGCCAGGATCTCGTTCGGCAAAGCCGAGCTGTTGGGGGGAGTACTGGGCGTTGAACCGGGTTCGGTCACCCCGTTTGCGCTGATCAATGACACCACGCACAAGGTCAATGTCGTGCTTGACGCGAAGATGATGCAACATGACGTGGTCAGCTACCATCCGCTCGTCAACACGGCTACGGTTACGCTGACACCGGATGATCTTCTGAAGTTCATCTCTGCCTGTGGCCATGAACCACAGATAATTGAGCTGTATGACTAGAAACATGAACCTCACCCGGCAGCGTTAACCTGTCTGGTTGATTTGCAAAATGCCCGCTGCGAGACCATGTTAACGACATCACCTCTCGCGCTGCATTCAGGAAGGCCCAAATGACAAACCAAACTTTCTCGATGGGAACGTCGTTCAATGCCGGCGGCAACTCACCTGCTCCGGAAAACGGTGCACCGGCAGCCCAGCTTATTAAAGAGTCAAATACCGCGAACTTCATGAGCGATGTCATTGAGACATCAAAGTCGGTTCCCGTCCTTGTGGATTTCTGGGCGCCGTGGTGCGGACCGTGCAAACAGCTTGGTCCCCTGCTGGAAAAGATCGTAACCGAGGCCGGTGGCAAGATACATCTGGTCAAGGTCGACATCGACGCCAATCAGCAGCTGGCACAGCAAATGCGCATCCAGTCGATCCCGGCGGTGTTTGCTTTTGCCGACGGGCAACCCGTTGACGGTTTCATGGGCGCCCTGCCAGAATCGGAACTCAGGGCCTTCATCGACAAGATCATTTCCGGTCATGGCGGGCAGGCCGCACAGGTCGAGCAAATGCTGACAGCCGCAGAAGCCGCGCTGGAATCAGAGGCTGCTGACCAGGCCATGGCGATGTTTGAACAGGTCCTGCAGCTCGAACCCGAAAATGGCCGGGCCATTGCCGGTATGGCCAAGGCCTACATTGCGGCAGGTGATCTTGACAGCGCGCGCGAACTGCTTGCCGTCATCCCGCCGTCGCTGGTGGATGACAGTCATGTGTCTGGCGCGCTTGCCGCATTGACCGTTGCTGAAACACCGGTTGATGACGGACAAATCACCCGGTTGAGCGAGGCTGTGGCCGCCAATGAGGCTGATTACCAGTCCCGTCTCGACCTGTCGATTGCCTTGAACGCAGCAGGTCAGGAGGAAACCGCACTGGATCATTTGATGTGGCTGATCGAAAAAGACCGGGCATGGAATGATGATGCCGCGCGAAAACAGCTGCTGTTGTTTTTTGAAGCCTGGGGCCCCACCCACGAATTGACACTTTCGGGCCGTAGGCGATTGTCTTCGATATTGTTTGCCTAATCCGTTTCAAAAGGTGATGGTTTTGAAAACCAACGACGAGCGCTACCAGTCAGCCGCAGATCTGCCGGAAACGCTGCCGATATTTCCCTTGCCGGGCGCATTGTTATTGCCCGGTGGCGATCTGCCCCTGAACATATTCGAGCCGAGATACCTGGAAATGATCTCTACGGCACTTGCCGGAAACCGCCTCATCGGCATGATCCAGCCCCGCAACATGGAAACGGAACGCGATCTGGATCCGGCCGGCAAGGTTACAGCATCTGAATTGTACGAGGTCGGATGTGCCGGCAGGATTACCTCGTTCATGGAAGTTGAAAACAATCAGGTGCAAATCATACTGACAGGCATTTGCCGCTTCAAAATTTCTCAAGAAGTGGGTTCACAAAGCCCGTTCCGCATCGTGCGCGCAAACTATGATGAGTTCCTCGTCGATCTCACCGATGAAAATGAAACCATCGGCGATGATCGAGAGCGTCTGCTGGACAGTCTCAGAAGGTTTCTGGATGCACGGTCCATGCAGGCCGACTGGAACGAGATTCGCGAAGTTTCCACATCTACGCTGATCAACACACTGTCCATGATCGGCTCATTCACCGCCGGCGAAAAACAGGCGCTGCTGGAAGCACCGAACCTCAAACAGCGCACCAGGACACTAATGGCCCTGGCAGACATGTCGACCGGCTCCGACGGCGGAGAGCGTGTCGTGCAATGACAAACCGTACCGACACTTCAGGCAAGGCCGAAGCTGACAGCAGCCGCCAGACCTATCGCCGCGCCAGCGCGCAATTGCTTGAGATGCTTGTGTGCCCCCTGACGCACGCAAAATTGAAGTATGACATCGAGACCCAGGAGCTGGTTTCAGACCGCGCCCGTCTGGCCTATCCGATCCGCGATGGCATTCCGATCATGCTGGTTGAAGAGGCCCGAGTGCTCGATGACTGAGACAAGCAGCAATAGTGTCCCGGTCTGGGTGGAAGAAATTCGCCTGACCAATGCCGGGCGTTCATTGGATGTAACGTTTGATAAAGGCGAAAAACACCAGCTGTCAGCGGAGTATCTGCGCGTTGAAAGCCCCAGTGCGGAAGTACAGGGCCATAGCGCGGACCAGAAGACCTGTGTTGGCGGCAAGGCAGGCGTGGCAATCATCAAGATTGATCCAGTGGGAAATTATGCTGTCCGGCTGACCTTCGACGATATGCATTCAACCGGCATATTCAGTTGGGATTACCTGTTGAAACTGGGGCGTGATCGCGACGTGATCTGGCCTGCCTACCTGGCGCGGCTGGAAACTGAAGGCAAGTCCCGAGACTGAATGTTCAGTCCGGTTCGCCGCGCAACAGGCGCGGCTGCCTGCCGGCTAGCCCGGCTGCCTGATCCATGAAGAATGCCTTCAACGGCGGCAGCCGGTCGACGAGTTTCAATCCCGCCTGCCTCAGGGTTGCAACCGGCAATGCAGAGTTGGAGAACAATCGGTTCAACCCGTCACAGGCAGCCGCAACCATGATTGTGTCTGCACGGCGCCAGGCTTCGTAGGCCTTCAGGCAGCTTTGACCACCTGGATCCAGACCACGCCGGACATGGTCGCCAAGGCAGTCGCTCAGGGCGGCAATATCGCGCAAGCCAAGATTGAAACCCAATCCCGCTATGGGGTGAATGACATGCGCGGCGTCTCCGATCAGCGCCAGCCTTTGCCCGATGAACGTTTTGGCGATCTGCACGGACAGCGGCCATGCAGCATATTCTGTAGCCAGCTTCACCTCTCCCAGATGACTGCCAAACCTCTGTTTGAACTGATCCAGAAAATCATCCTCCGGCAACTGCATCAGTTGTTCGGCATCTTTGGTCTGTTCGGTCCACACAATTGAAGACCTGTTGCCGGTCAATGGCAGGATCGCGAACGGACCGGCTTTACGGAAGTGTTCTTCTGCACGGCCGTGATGCGGCAATTCGTGTTCCACCGTCATGGCGATGCCGGACTGATCATAATCCCATCGCACCGTATCGATGTTGGCGGCCTGGCGGGCTTTTGAGTTTCTGCCGTCTGCAGCGACAATGAGTGGCGCGGTGAATGTGCGCCCGTCTGTTGTCGTGACACGCGCCGGCGATGCGTTGAAGTCAAAGGTGTCAACGGCGGTATTTCCCATGAAGGTGATTTGCGCAGTTTGTTGAACCTGCTCAATCAGGGCGGACAGCAATGTGGCGTTTTCAACCATCCAGGCCGATGCCGACCCGGTTTCGCCGGCTTCAAGAAAACTCAACAATGCCGGCCGGTTATCGGCATTGTTCCTGCCGTCGGTCACGATGATTTTTTCGAAAGGCTGAGCCTGATCTGCAATGGCGCCCCACACACCAAGTGTCTGCAGCATGGTGCGGGAACTCTTTGTTATCGCCGAGCCTCGCGGGTCAGCACCGACATTCCTGGAAATGAGTTCGGGCCCGGCATCCACAATCAGGGTTTTCAGGGGTATGGACAAACAATCCCCCGACAGGGCAAGACCACAGGTCAGGCCGGCAAGACCTCCGCCGACAATTATAACATCATATGGCTGTTGTGAACTCACAGGGTTCCTTCGGTATTACGGCTTTGCAGAAAGAATGTTGAATGTCTGAATACGATGAAGTGGTTGCCAGTTTCAATCTTGAACGGCTGGATGACAACCGGTTCCGTAGCCGCAGCCCGCAGTTTGGCTGGCGGCGTATCTATGGCGGGCTCCTATTGTCTCACGGATTGAGAGCCGCGCAAATGACCATCGATGATCCGCAGCGCGCGCCGCATTCATTGCACGGCTACTTCCTGAGACCGGGATTGATCGATGAGCCGCTTGAGTTGCAGGTAGAGCGTTTGCTGGACGGCCGCTCCATCGCCAATCGCCGGGTCACCATCATGCAGGGTGGCAAGCCGGTTTTCTGCCTGCAGGCCTCCTTTCGAAAACTCGGCTCCGGCCTGCTTCATCACCCGGCAATGCCGGATGCAAATCCACCGGAGGGCTTGCCTGATGAAGCGGAGATGGCTGCGCTTTACGCATCGGTTCTACCTGCCGGTGCGCAAACCTATCTGGGCCGTGAAAAGGTTTTTGAACTGCGCCCGGTGGATCATGAGCTTTTTGTTCATCCCGATCCCGATCATCCTGCATCCAGTCTGACATGGGCAAAGCTTCGAACCACACAGCAACCATCCGGCGAGTTGTCATGGATACTGTTGGCCTATCTGTCCGACATGACGGTTTTGAACGGCAGTCTTCACCCCCACGGGCGAAATTTTTTCGACGCGGAAATTACTATGGCAAGTCTTGATCATTCCTTGTGGCTGCACAATCCAGCTGACTTATCCGACTGGCTGCTGATGAGCCACGAAGCGATGGGCAATGAGGCCGGCATGGGGCTGGGCAGGGTCAATATTTTCAACCGGACAGGAACCCTGACAGCCAGCGTCGTGCAACAGGGCTACATCAAGACCAGCAACGTCTAATAATTAGGCAATATATAAATACTGTGTAATTTTTAGGCGTCTTATCCAAATTCAATCTTTGGTAGCTCCATTTTTTTTCAACTTATTCAATGTGTTACAAAGAACACGCAGTTTGGCATGGCGCTTGAAATGCATCTCCGTTGACGCTGTCAGCTCGAGGCTGGTGGCGATGGACAACATGGGAGATGCAAATGAAATACATCATCTCGATCATCAAGCCTCACCGGCTGGAGGAAGTGCGCACTGCACTGTCCGCCATTGGTGTTGAGGGCATGACCGTGAGTGAGGTTAAGGGGCATGGGCGCCAGAAAGGTCACACGGAAATCTACCGTGGTGCCGAGTATGAAGTGTCATACCTGCCCAAGATCAAGATCGAACTTGCACTTGAAGACAAGCTTGCAGCCAAGGCTGTGGAAACCATCACCGAATCAGGCCGCACCGGCCAGATCGGCGATGGAAAGATATTCGTTCTGAACCTGGACAGCGCCGTGCGTATTCGCACCGGTGAGTCCGGCGACGAAGCACTGTGAGGGCACCAGATATGAAGCTTTATCAAAAATTCGCACTGGCGGGGACGCTGGCCATCAGTGCCGTCGCAGGAAGCGACGCCGCATTTGCGCAGGCCGGTACTGAAGCCACAGAAGATGTAAAATACATCCTGTCGTCGCTGCTGTTTCTCATTGGCGGCTTTCTGGTCATGTTCATGGCCGCCGGCTTCGCCATGCTTGAGGCCGGTCTGGTACGCTCGAAGAACGTCTCCATGCAATGCCTGAAGAACATCGCCCTTTACTCGGTTGCCGGCCTGATGTTCTGGGTGGTGGGTTACAACCTGATGTACGAAGGGGTTGTCGCCGACACCGGATGGATGGGGACTCCAACACCGAAAGTCATCCCGGCGACCGACGCGGATGCCGGCAGTTATGCGGCTGGTTCCGACTGGTTCTTCCAGATGGTGTTCTGCGCAGCAACCGCGTCTATTGTGTCCGGCACCATTGCCGAGCGCATCAAGTTCTGGCCGTTCATCATTTTCACGGCCATCCTGACCGGGGTCATCTATCCGATCCAGGGTAGCTGGGAATGGGGCGCCGGCTGGCTCAACGGCATTGGTTTTTCAGATTTTGCCGGGTCGACACTGGTGCATTCAACAGGCGGCTGGGCAGCGCTCATGGGCGCCATCATTCTCGGCGCAAGGGCCGGTAAATATGGTGAAAACGGCCGTATCAACCCGATTCCCGGCTCGAGCATCCCGCTGGCAACGCTGGGTACATTCATCCTGTGGTTCGGCTGGTTCGGCTTCAATGGCGGCTCGCAACTTGCCATGGGAACCATTTCCGATGTGTCTTCGGTGTCACGCATTTTCGTGAACACCAATCTGGCCGCAGCGGCCGGTGTCGTGGTGGCAATTGTCCTGACCCAGATCGTGTACAAGAAGATGGACGTCACCATGGCGCTCAATGGTGCACTGGCGGGGCTGGTGGCAATCACCGCTGAACCGCTGACGCCATCGCCGGTCATGGCCATCATGATTGGCGGTATCGGCGGCGTCATCGTGGTGTTTGCCGTGCCGATGCTCGACAGGTTGAAGATCGACGACGTGGTCGGTGCCATTCCGGTCCACCTGCTGGCCGGTATCTGGGGCACCATGGCCGTGCCGCTGACCAACGCTGATGCAACCTTCTACGCACAGGCGGTCGGGGTCATTGCAGTCGGCATCTTCGTGTCCGCTTCAAGCGCCGCCGTCTGGCTGACCCTCAAGGCCACCATCGGCATCAGGGTCAGCCCTGAAGAAGAGCTTGAAGGTCTCGACAAGGGAGAGATTGGTGTTGAAGCTTATCCGGAATTTGCTCGCGGCGGGTCTGCAATCTAAACCCTGCTGAACAACCCAGGCGCTTTCACTAGCGTTCAAATTCACCCCGGAAGCAGCACTGCTTCCGGGGTTTTTCATTGTCCGCACCCGGTCAAAACTTAACGACACCTTAACCATGCCCGGACCACAATCGCGGGGGACACACTCTTATCGCGGCTGAAGCCTGCTTTTCAGCCTGTTGACCTGCGCATAACCGGAAGTTCCAATATGCCTCGAAGCCGTTCTGCCAAACCCGCCCAAGCAACCATACCCCAGGGGCTGAAACTGTTTGTCCGCAGGCGACTGATGGAACTGCAGGGCCTGGTACTGCTGGGTTGCCTGGTCGCCCTCACCGTAGCACTGGCGACCTGGTCATCCAACGATCCTTCCTGGTCCAATGCGGTTGAAACCCACGTCCGCAATGCGCTCGGCTACCCCGGTGCGATTATTTCCGACAAGCTGATCAGCTGGTTTGCACTGTCCAATTCGGTGATCATCGGCATCCCGGCATTCTGGGCCATAACCTTGATATCCCATAACCGGCTCGGCAACTGGCAGACCCGCGCCCCATCATGGCTTGCGGCCATAATGTCATCGGCAGTTGTGCTGGCTTTCCTGCCGATCTCGGACAACTGGCCGATCGGGCCGGGTTTCGGCGGCACTATCGGTGACAGCGGCGCCATGTTGCTGACCTCCCTGCCCCGCGCGCTTGGATTTGATTCAATCGCAACCATCGTCGGTTTCACTATCGCGTTGACCGCTTTCGTGTGGACCGCACTGCTGGCACTGGGCAGCTCGCCATTGCAAGCGGCGCGCGCGCTGAAATCATTCAAGAAACCAACCGTCATGATCGGTTCAAAAGCGCTCAGCGTATCTACCCGCCTTGCCCATACCGTGGGCAGCCTGCGCGACCGCTACCAGGCAGAGGAAGATGACGAGCCGGTCAGACCCCGGCGCCGGCTGGCTGAAAACCTGCGGCGCGAACCGGAACCGGAGCGCGAAGCCAGCCTGCTGAGCCGGTTGAAAAACCGCAAGCAGACCGGCCAGGCCAAGGCCGCCGATGTGGACCCGGACTCAAAGCCCATTCCTGCCTTTCTGGCGAAACGGGCGCCGTTGAGCGACAACCGCATCGAACCCCGGCTGAGCCGCACGGACAATGCCGATCCGCTTGCCGCTGCCCGCGAACCCTCTCTGGATACCCCGGCTGCACCGTCAGGCATCGCTTCGCCCGCAACACCCGGAAGCCGGGTCCAGGCGACAGCAAAGCCGGTCAAACAGGGCTCCCGGATTGCCAAGGACATGCAGCCCGACATGCTGCCGAACAATGGCGAGTTCCAGTTGCCGCCGCTCAGCCTGTTGATGGAGCCTGATGCGTCCAACCAGACCAACCAGCTGTCTGCCGATGCGCTGGAACAAAACGCCCGCATGCTGGAAGGCGTGCTTGAGGATTTCGGCATACGCGGCGAAATCATCAATGTCCGACCTGGTCCGGTAGTGACCTTGTATGAACTTGAACCGGCACCCGGCATCAAGTCATCCCGTGTCATTGGACTGGCAGATGATATTGCACGTTCAATGTGCGCCATTTCGGTTCGTGTTGCAGTGGTGCCAGGACGCAATGCGATCGGTATCGAGATGCCGAATTCAAACCGCGAAACCGTCTATCTTCGTGAATTGCTGGCCTCGAGAGATTTCGAAAAGACCAAGCAGAAACTCGCCATGGCGCTGGGCAAGGACATTGGCGGCGAACCGACCTTTGCCGATCTTGCCCGCATGCCACATCTGCTGATCGCCGGTACAACAGGCTCAGGCAAGTCGGTCGGCATCAACACCATGATATTGTCACTGTTGTTCAGGCTGCCGCCTGACAAATGCAAGCTGATCATGATTGATCCCAAAATGCTTGAACTGTCGGTATATGAGGGCATTCCGCACCTGCTCGCCCCGGTTGTGACAGACCCGCACAAGGCGATTGTGGCGCTGAAATGGGCAGTCCGGGAGATGGAAGAGCGCTATCGCAAAATGTCCAAACTGGGTGTGCGCAACATTGACGGCTATAATGCCCGTGCCGAGCAGGCCCAGAAAAAGGGCGAAGTGTTCAGCCGTCAGATACAAACCGGCTTTGACCCGGAGACCGGTGCTCCAATCTATGAAGAAGAGCAGATGGACCTGTCGCCGCTGCCGTATATCGTTGTCATCATCGATGAAATGGCAGACCTCATGATGGTCGCAGGCAAGGACATCGAAGGGGCAGTTCAGCGCCTGGCACAAATGGCACGTGCGGCAGGCATACATGTGATCATGGCCACACAGCGGCCATCAGTGGATGTCATTACCGGCACAATCAAGGCCAACTTCCCGACCCGCATCTCCTTCCAGGTAACATCAAAGATCGACAGCCGCACGATTCTGGGCGAACAGGGTGCCGAACAACTCCTCGGCCAGGGTGACAATCTGTTCATGGCCGGTGGCGGCCGCATTTCACGGCTGCATGCACCGTTTGTGTCTGATGACGAGGTTGAACAGATCGTTGCCTATCTGAAAACCCAGGCAGCACCGGATTATGTAGACGCTGTTACGGAAGACACCGGCGAGGACGGCGGTGACGGCGGTTTTGATACAGGCGCTCCAGGGGGCAATTCCGGCGACGAGCAGTACGATAAGGCGGTTGCTGTTGTCCTGCGTGACAGGAAGGTCTCCACCAGTTACATTCAACGCAGATTGTCCATCGGGTACAACAAGGCGGCAAGCCTGATTGAACGCATGGAAGAAGAAGGCCTGATTTCAGCTGCAAATCATGCCGGAAAGCGAGAAATACTGGTCGGTGAGGACATGGGCTGATTGAAGTCCGAACACAATAATCTTATCCATACTGCCCAATTGTCGCCGTGTTACGCGCCGATGAAGAAACAACCGTTCCGGCAAACTGTTGCTGAACCCACTGGAGGATATCCGTTGACTAAGAAATCCGCACGCCTTGCTTTCTTCATGGGTCTTAGCCTGTTGGTTCCGGCAGTGACTGTTTTGCCGGGCAATCCGGGTGTGGCACAGGCTGCGGCACAATTGTCCGAAGATGACAACGCGGCGGTCACTCTTCTCAACACCTACCTGAACGAAATTGTAAACATGAAGGGTGAGTTCACCCAGACCAGCCCGCGCGGGCAGATTGCCAATGGCGTGTTTTACATCTCAAAACCCGGCAAGATGCGGTTTGAATATGCACCTCCCAGTCCCCTGCTGGTTGTCTCGGACGGTCGCTGGGTCACGGTAAAAAACACGACGCGCAATAAGGACGACCAGTACCCGCTGGCAGCTACACCGCTCAAACTTGTACTGGCGGGTGAGGTCAATCTGTTTGAACAGGCTGTCATCCTGAAAGTCGAATCCCAGGACAATCTCGTTGCCGTCACCATGGAAGAAAAAGACCAGCTTGTTGCAGGCCAGCTCACAATGGTGTTCGACCGGGAAGCCAATGATCTGGTTCAGTGGATCATTCTTGATGGCAAGGGCCAGCGCACTACGGTTCAGTTATCCAATGTCGACAAGGAAGTTGAGCCGGATCCAAAACTTTTTGTGGTCAAACGTAGCAAGGAGCGCAAGACTGGGTCTGATCGTTAATTCACCGGATCGGATCAGTCTTGAGAATTGCTACCTGGAATATCAACTCGGTACGGTTGCGGGCCGGGCTTGTAAACCGCCTGCTTGAACAGCACCAGCCTGACATTGTCTGCCTGCAGGAAACCAAATGTCCACCGGGTCAGTTTCCGGCGTCCGAATTTGCGCCGCTTGGTTATGAGCATATCGCCGAGAACGGCTTGTCGGGCCATCATGGCGTTGCCATCATCTCCCGCGTTCCGTTTGATCAAATGGACATCCATTCGTTTTGCGGACAAAACGATGGCCGGCATATCAGCATTCGCCTGGCAAAGAACAATCTGACTGTTCACAGCCTCTACATTCCCGCCGGTGGCGATGAACCAAACCCAGAAACCAATCCGAAATTCAGCCACAAGCTGGCGTTCCTCGACGAAATGAAAAACTGGACCTCTAAACATGTTTCGAACGGCAATGGCGAACATGTGTTCACGGGCGACTTCAATGTCGCCCCGCTTGAAAGCGATGTCTGGTCACACAAGCAGTTGTTGAAGATAGTGTCGCACACGCCCCAGGAAACCGGGCGGCTGCTCGACATTCAGAGCACCTGCAATCTGCATGATCCGATCCGGGCCGAGATACCGGAGCCGAACAAGATCTATTCATGGTGGAGCTACAGGTCGCGCGACTGGCAAGCGTCAGACCGTGGCCGGCGGCTGGACCACATCTGGGTGTCGAAAGGCCTTGTCGGAAAGTGCAGCAATGCAGCGATACTGAAAGACGTGCGCGGCTGGGAACGCCCGTCCGATCACGTACCGGTTCTGATAGACATCGCCTGATATCCTATCCCACAACTCGTCACACTTCAGGTACGCAGGTCTTGGAGAACGGCCTGCCGAAGGCAGATAAGCTGTTCGTCCCCCGGCAGGAGAACGGTCTGCCGAAGGCAGATAAGCTGTTCGTCCGGCAGGAACGGCCTGCCGAAGGCAGACAGGCTGTTCGACCCCAACAAGCAAATACCCAATGATTATTCTTCTTCGCGAAGCAAGTCTTCCAGCGGTGAAATCTCGAATTTTGACTTCACTTCGCTTAATTCGCTGGAGCATATTTCAAGCTGGCGATTGAGCACGTCGAGCACCTGCATGCCAACTTCCGGGAACTCAGAACACAATCTCAGGAACACCGATTGCTCGATGACAATGGCTTCAATTTCCGTCTTTGCATTCAAGGTCACCTGGCGCGGTATGCCGGCAATCAGCGACTGCTCACCAAACATGGCGCCGGGTCCCGCCAGCGCCAGTACACCGCCGGTCTCAGGGTCAATAACCACACCATCACCCTGCTTGATAATCAGCGCGTTGGTTGACGGATCACCTGCTTCGAAAACTGTGCGACCCGGCGGTACGACCAGCTCATCCGATGAAAACACCAGTGTCTGCAGGTGTGCTTCATCAACACCTGCAAACAACGGCAGCTGTTTCAACAGATCAACTGCGGAGCGAACGCCCATAAATCAGCCTGTCGGTAATTGGTCCCACCTGGATCAGGCTGCTTTCCGGTCATTACAACCAGAAAGCAAAAACCTGGTCACTCGCAAAGTGGTATAGCAACTTAACGGCTCAATATGAAGCCGTGACACGATCCGTGTACTTAGGGTCTTGACCCTAAGGAACCAGTTTGTATCCGCCGGCCTCCGTGACCAGCAATTGGGCATGGGACGGGTCTGCTTCGATCTTCTGGCGCAACCGGTAAATATGGGTCTCCAGGGTGTGGGTCGTCACACCTGCATTGTATCCCCAGACCTCGTGCAGCAGCACATCACGGCCAATAACCTGATCTCCGGCGCGATACAGAAACTTCAGGATAGACGTCTCTTTCTCGGTCAGCCGGATTTTCCTGTTGTCATCCTGCATCAGAAGTTTCGCACTCGGCTTGAACGTATAGGGTCCGATCTTGAAAACCGCATCTTCGCTTTGCTCGTGCTGGCGAAGCTGCGAGCGGATGCGGGCCAGCAGGACCGCAAATTTGAACGGTTTGATCACATAGTCATTGGCCCCGGCATCCAGGCCAAGAATTGTGTCTGCATCGGAGCTTTCCGCAGTCAGCATGATAACCGGACCGCGATATCCGTTCTTGCGCATGATCTTGCAGGCTTCCCGCCCATCCAGATCCGGCATGTTGACGTCCAGAATAACCAGATCAACCAGTTCGGATTTCAAGTGATTGACTGCAGGCAGTCCGCCATTTACTGCCGTCACCGAAAAATCGTCGTGCAGGGAAAACTGTTCGGCAATGGTTTCGCGCAAGGCATCGTCGTCATCGACGACAAGAATTTTCTTTTGGGTACTCATTTGTCATGTAGTCCTGATGGAAATATCAATTGCAGATGACTTTAGGTTGATGCCGTCTGCTTTGCAAAGGGCAACAGAGATCACGCATGGGAACTTTTGATCAGGATATCGCGATCAGGCACATAGCCGCGAACGGTCATGTCGCCTGTTTATCCGTGGGTACAATGGCTTTTGTCTGCAGTATCGGGCCGGCCGGCATCACCTACAATAAATCCGAAGGCGATGGAGCAACACCGGCCGGACGCTGGCCCATGCGATATGTCATGTACAGAGCCGACCGCATTATCCGCCCGATTACCGGGTTGCCGGTTGAACCTATTCTTCCCGGTTCAGGCTGGTGTGATGATCCCGCTTCGCGCGACTACAACAGGCCGGTCCGGCTACCCTGCCCGCATAGCCATGAGAAACTCTGGCGCACCGATCATCTCTACGATCTGGTTGTAGTGCTTGGTCACAACGACACGCCGCCGGTGCCTGGAAAAGGCAGCGCCGTTTTCATGCACCTGCGCGCACCCGGCGGAACAGCAACACAGGGCTGTATTGCCCTTCAACAAAATCACTTGCGCCATGTGCTTTCACGTTCCGGCCCGGAAACGATTTTGCACATCTGCTAGCGCGCCTATCCTCTACTGCCGAAAATCGCGCTGCCGACGCGAACATGGGTAGCACCCAGCTCAATCGCGGTTTCAAAATCACCGCTCATCCCCATGCTGAGTTTGGCGAGACCGTTGCGTTTCGCAATGTCCGCCAGCAGGGTGAAATGCGGCACCGGGTCTTCATCAAACGGCGGGATGCACATCATGCCGGTGACGGTCAGGCCATAGGTTTGAGTGCACAGTTTTAAAAATGCATCCGCCTCAGCCGGCAGGATGCCTGCCTTTTGCGGTTCGTTGCCGGTGTTCACCTGAATAAACAGTTCCAGAGCTTTGCCGGCAGACTGGATTTCCTTCGCCAGTGTCCGCGCCAGCTTTTCCCGGTCCAGCGTTTCAATGGCGTCAAACAGGGCCACAGCCTCGCGCACCTTGTTTGTCTGCAGCGGCCCGATCAGGTGCAGGCTGGTGTCGGCATGGGTTTGTTTCAGCAACGGCCATTTGCCCTGGGATTCCTGCACACGGTTTTCACCGAACACGCGGTGGCCAAGCTTGAGGACAGGTTCGATATCGTCGGCAGCGAATGTCTTGGACACCGCCACCAGTGTAACATCTGTTGCAGACCGGTCGGATTTTCTGGCCGCGCCCTCAATTCGGGCCATCACTTCGGCGTAGCGTTGGGTAATTGTATTCATCTTTATATGGCCGTCTTGCTTGCCCGTCTGGTTGCTTCCTGATACTGCACTTGCGAACACAAATCAGGATCAACGAACAGGCATACCACAAGAAATGTCGAGCGAGCGATACAATCCCCGCGGTGTAGAAGCCAAGTGGCAGAAAACCTGGACAGACGCCGGCAGCTTTCTGGCCAGCAATACATCCGACAAGCCAAAATACTATGTGCTTGAGATGTTCCCCTATCCGTCCGGCCGTATCCATATGGGCCATGTTCGCAATTATACGATGGGCGATGTAATCGCCCGTTTCCGCAAGGCCTGCGGCTATAATGTCTTACACCCCATGGGGTGGGATGCCTTCGGCATGCCAGCTGAAAATGCAGCTATCGAGCGCAAGGTTCACCCCAAGTCATGGACTTATGAAAACATCGCCACCATGCGCGGACAGCTCAAGTCCATGGGCCTCGCCATTGACTGGACCCGTGAGTTCGCCACCTGCGACCCCGAATATTATGGCCATGAACAGCGCATGTTCATTGAATTTTACAAGGCCGGACTGGTTGAGCGTAAAGTCTCGGTGGTGAACTGGGACCCGGTTGACCAGACGGTACTGGCCAATGAGCAGGTCATCGACGGCCGCGGCTGGCGCTCCGGCGCCGCAGTTGAAAAACGCGAGCTTGCACAATGGTTCCTGAAAATCTCCGACATGTCGGAAGAGTTGTTGTCTGCCCTGGACACCTTGACCGACTGGCCGGAGAAGGTCCGGCTGATGCAGCGCAACTGGATCGGCAAGTCGGAAGGTTTGCGGTTTTCATTTGTGCTCGAAGACGAGGACGGCAATGAGCTTGAAGACAAGCTGACCGTATACACAACCCGGCACGACACCATCTTTGGTGCCAGCTTCTGCGCCATCTCGGCTGATCATGCCCTGACCCAAAAGGCTGCGGCCAGGTCCGATACCGTCAAGGCGTTCCAGAAGGAATGCGCAGCACTTGGTACCAGCGAGGAGGCAATTGAACGCGCCGAGAAAAAGGGGGTGCCGCTTGGCATCTATGCGCGTCACCCGTTTGATGCAGAAAAGCGCCTGCCGGTATATGCGGCCAATTTCGTGCTGATCGGCTATGGCGAAGGTGCAGTGTTCGGATGTCCTGCCCACGACCAGCGCGACCTGGATTTTGCACGCAAGTATGATCTGGGCGTGATCCCGGTAGTTGCACCAAAAGGAACCGACGCCGCGTCTCTTGAAATCGGCAACGAAGCATTGCTGGAAAAAGACACCTCAGCGGTTCACATGATCAACTCGCAGTTTCTCGATGGCATGTCGGTCGAGGACGCCAAGGCCGACGTTGCCAGACGAATGGCCGATGCCGGCATTGGCGAGCGCAAGACCAATTATCGTTTGCGCGACTGGGGTGTGTCGCGTCAACGTTATTGGGGTTGCCCGATACCGTTTATCCATTGCGACAAATGCGGGGTGGTTGACGTTCCGGTTGAAGACCTTCCCGTCGTGTTACCGGAAGACATCAACTTCGACAAACCCGGCAATCCTCTTGAGCGTCACGACAAATGGAAATCTGTTTCGTGTCCGAAATGCAACGCACCGGCTCTTCGTGAAACCGACACCTTCGACACCTTTGTCGATTCGTCCTGGTATTTTGCCCGCTTCTGCTCACCGTATTCCGATCAACCGGTGGACACCGATGCAGCCAGCTACTGGATGCCGGTGGACCAGTATATCGGCGGCATTGAACACGCCATCCTGCACTTGCTGTATTCGCGGTTCTTCGTGCGCGCCATGAGGAAAGTCGGACACCTTGATTTTGACGAGCCGTTCAAATCCCTGTTCACACAGGGCATGGTGATCCACGAAACCTATCGCTCAAAATCGGGTGAGTGGGTCATGCCCACACAAGTTGCAAAAGACGGTGACAAGCTTGTCGACACGGTGTCAGGTGAAAGCGTTACACTCGGCCCCGCCGAGAAAATGTCCAAGTCGAAAAGAAATGTCATTGACCCGGACGACATCATCGAACAATACGGCGCTGATACCGCACGCTGGTTCATGTTGTCGGACACACCGCCTGAACGCGACATCGAGTGGACCGAATCAGGTGTTGTCGGCGCCTGGCGGTTTGTGCAGCGAATCTGGCGTCTGGTCGGTCAGGTCGCAGATGACAATATTTCGATTGAGCCGGATATGTTGCACAAGGCCGCCGCAGAAAATGTAAATGGGCTGCGCAAGAGCACCCACATGGCCATCGCGTCTGTCGGTGATGACATTTCCAATCTGCGGTTTAACCGCGCCATTGCCCGCGTGTACGAACTGGTCAATGCGTTGGCGGCTTCACTGTCTTCAGATGATTCCTCGGACGCGCTGAGAATGGCTCAGCGTGAAGCTGCGGTCTCATTGGTCCAGCTGTTTGCTCCCATGATGCCTCACCTTGCCGAGGAGTGTTGGCATGTGCTGGGATGCGACGGATTGGCCTGCGACGCACAATGGCCGAATCACGACGAAAGTCTTCTTGTCAGTGACAAAGTCACTCTTGTGGTCCAGATTAACGGCAAGAAGCGGGCTGAACTGCAATTTCCCAAAGGCGCTGACCGCGAGATGGTAGAAGATACATGTCTTCGCCATGAGAATGTGATACGAAGTCTGGACGGTTTATCGGTTCGCAAAGTTATTGTTGTACCGGACAGATTGGTGAATATAGTTGCGGGATGATGATGTTCGCGAAACATGCAATGAGATCGTTTGCTTTGGTTGGCTTGCTGGCTTTATCTGCCTGCGGGTATCAGCCGCTTTATGCAACCAACGACGACGGATCTTCGGTTTCGCAGAAACTTGCTGAGGTCAGCGTTGCCCAGCAATCAGACCGCGTAGGCCAACTGGTTCGCAATGAAATCGTTCGATCCACCAGACCGGTCGGTACCCAGGCCCAGGACCGCTACTATCTCAACCTGCAGGCTAAAGGTAGCGCGCAGACGCTGATCGATACAGCTGATACGGTTCATCGCAGACTGGCTTACAATCTGACGACCAAGTTCCAGTTGGTGGATGCTGCAACCCGGAACGTTGTGTTTTCCGGCAGTGCGTTCAGCAGGGTTCCATACGACAGGTTGGATGCATCGTTTGCAAATGTTCAGGCTCGTGTGAATGCCGAAGAGCAGGCAGCCAAACAGGTTGGCCAGGAAGTGCGAACCCGTCTGGCGGCATTTCTCGCCACCAATTAGAGCGAGATGAGGCTAAATGGCAGTGATCAAGCCTCAGGGATTTGAGGCTAGTTTCAGTTCCCCCTCAGGCAAATATAAAGGCGCGCTTCTTTGCGGGCCCAACTGGGAATTGTTGAACCGCTTGAAGAATCAGGCGATGAAAAATTTCCGCTCAAGCCACCCTGATGGTGAAGTCGTACGGTTGTCGGATACCGACCTGGCCGCTGATACGGGACGGCTGCTGGAGGAACTGCAGTCGATCTCCATGTTCGGCGCTGACAAACTCGTACTGGTCGATGCTGCTTCCAGCACAATTCACAAGACATGCATCGGAGCAATCAGTGTCGGGTGGTCAGATTGCCTGTTACTCGTCACCGCCGGTGATCTGAAAAAGTCTTCCCCCTTGAGGAAAGAGTTCGAGGCTTCTCCGGATTTGGCAATTACAATTTGTTTTGATCAAAGTACCGGTGAACTGCTGGAGTTTGCCGCTTCCTTCATGTCAGGGCTCGGCGTCGCCATTGATCGCGAAGCCATCGAGCTTGTGGTTGACGCGGTCGGAGGTAATGCCGCGCTGCTGCAGTCTGAACTTGTGAAGCTGGCCAGCTATGCAGGCGATGACGGTTCGTTGTCTGTTTCAGATGTGTCCGAAATTGTTGCGGGCAATGAAGCTGCATCCGTGGAAGGTCTGATTGATGCCGTTTTCTCCGGCAGGCCAGACGCCGCTGTTCAGGCCATCACAACCCTGCAGCAACAAGGTCAGCAACCCGCCTCGGTCCTGATAGCTTTGACCAATCACTGCGCGCTGCTGGTCGAGATGGCGGCTGCAATGGAAAGTGGCCGGCGGCCGGACTCCATCGTCAAGGAATGGCGGCCGCCGATTTTCTTCAAACGCCAAAATGCACTGGCTGGACAACTCAGATTATGCGGCTTGCCGCAACTGCTGACGGCAGCAGAACGCCTGCGCATTGCCAATTCGGAGGTTCGCAGAAAACCGCTCTTAAACTGGCCGGTCGCCGAACGGTTCGTCATTTCAGCGGCAAGTTTGTTTCGCCGCGCCGGTTGATTTGCAGGCACCGTTGAGATTTACGATCTTATGCCAAGCTTCGAACAGACCGTATCAAGTTGATCTAAGTTATTGTAATGAATAGTTAATTTGCCTTTTTCGGCAGTTTTCGTAGCGATTGAAATTTTCAATCCCAGAGCTTCCGCCAGCAGTTTTTCAACGGCAGCAATGTTTGTATCTGTTGTCTGCTTGGCAGGCTTGCTCACGGCGCCGGCGCCGGTATCGCGTGCCAGTGCCTCAGCCTGACGAACAGACAATCCCAAAGCGATAATTTTCTGGGCAAGAGATTGCGGGTCTTCAGTTGCAATCAGGGCCCGGGCATGACCGGCAGTCAACTTGCCGGTCTGCAATGCTTCCAATACCGACGCCGGCAGAGCCATCAGGCGCAGGGTGTTGGCAATATGACTGCGGCTCTTGCCAATCGATTCGGCCAGCTGCTGCTGGGTGTAGTCGAACTGGTCTATCAGTTGCTGGTAGCCATGGGCTTCTTCAACCGGGTTGAGATCTGCACGCTGGACGTTTTCGATCAGCGCAATTTCCAGCACTTCCTTGTCGGAGAGTTCGCGAACCAGTGCCGGTATGAGATGCAGGCCGGCTTTTTGCGCTGCACGCCAACGACGTTCACCGGCGACGATCTGGTAGCTCTGCCCGTCATCAACAGGTCTGACCACGACAGGCTGGAGAATGCCCTTCTCGGCAACCGACCTGACCAGGTCATCCAGCTCTTCTTCGTTGAATATCTTGCGCGGGTTCAAGGTATTGCTTTGAACCAGTTCGATAGGCAATTCCCGCAACCCGTTTGTACGGCCCGGCACCTGCTCGGTCGTTGTTTCTGCCGGTGCGCCGTCGCCGATCAATGCGGCCAGCCCGCGGCCCAATCTTTTCTTTGGTAGTGCCGTCATGATTTTTTCTCAAGCTTCATTGTTATTCTCTAGATCAGTATGTTTTTGATTGAATCAATCAAAACCGTAAAACTGCTCGCTTCCAAAGTGCTAGAGCAACTTTATGGGTTCGCTTGAACCCATGTTGCTCTAGGCCGCGCGTAACGAACGCTCGCGGCGGATTATCTCGGATGCCAATCGAATGTAGGCCTGTGACCCGGCGCAGGTATTATCATACAGCAATACCGGCTTGCCATAGGACGGTGCCTCTGACACGCGGACATTGCGCGGTATGACCGTTTCATAAACCTTGGCGCCCAGCACGCCGCGGACATCTTGTGCCACCTGCTCCGACAGCGAATTTCTGCGGTCAAACATGGTCAGAACAATGCCCTGTATTTCCAGTGCCGGATTGAGGTTTGCCTTGACCCGTTCAACAGTGTTCAGAAGCTGGCTCAAGCCTTCCAGTGCGAAGAATTCACATTGCAGCGGAACAAGTATGGCGTCTGCGGCAGACAGTGAATTTATGGTCAGCAGGTTCAATGACGGGGGGCAGTCCACCAGGATATAGGTATAGGGATTTGCCTCGCTGAACACGATCAACTTTTCTATGGCGTCCTTCAGCCGGTATGTCTTGCGACTGTATTCAGCCAGTTCCAGTTCAGCTCCCAGCAGGTCCATCGAAGACGGTACACAATCCAGGCCGGGTATTTCCGAGCCCCGGACCGCTTCATGCAGATCCGCCTCGCCGACCAGTACTTCATAGGTGGATGCCTGCTCCGGCGACCGCTCGATGCCGAGACCCGTGCTGGCATTACCCTGCGGGTCCAGATCAATAACCAGAACCTTTTCGCCCACGGCAGCCAGTGCCGTCCCCAGATTGATGGCAGTCGTGGTCTTGCCGACCCCACCCTTCTGATTGGCAACCGCCAGGATGCGAGGTGTTGGACTAGTCGGATGCTGTAGTATTTTCGCTGACACGTTTGGCCTCATGAATTTCAAGAATGCAGCCATTTTGCTGAGTGCGACTTGAGTGTTTACAGAACGAGATATTCCAACATTTAGTGGCTTCGGTCAATTCAGCATCTACATCTTGTCCCTTTAGGAACAACATTCGTTGTGGATGAACCGGTAATTGCGCTGTCAGTTCCAGTAATCCGGGCAACGGCGCCACGGCCCTGGCCACACACACATCGGCAACCTGCTGCAAATCCGATTTGCCGAGCAATTCTACCCGCGCGTTGATGATTTGGGTGTTTAAACCGCACACCCTGCTCACCTGTTTCAGGAACACCGCCTTCTTCGCATTGCTCTCGATCATCACCACCTCGGCAACAGGATTTTTCTCCGCAAACCATATTGCCAACGGAATACCAGGTATCCCTGCACCGGAGCCAATATCAACGATCAGGCTTTCGGTTCCACTGAGATGATCACACAACTGCAACCCGTCACAAATATGACGATGCCAGACCTGGCTGATCGTCGACGGCGATATCAGGTTGATGCTGGCCTGCCAGTGCAGCAGTTCGGCAACATATGCGCGCAGCTTTTCCAATGATTTACGTGAAACATTGAACATTTCAGGCAAGCTGTCAGGCGTAACACTTTCAGGAATTAACCATGTCTGCGCCATGGTTCCTCAACCCGCCAG
Source organism: uncultured Alphaproteobacteria bacterium (assembly GCA_963759095.1). Classification (GTDB taxonomy): domain Bacteria; phylum Pseudomonadota; class Alphaproteobacteria; order Rhizobiales; family Aestuariivirgaceae; genus Anderseniella. The sequence continues at coordinate 58,151 of CAVWYF010000017.1, forward strand.
CCTGGCGCTTGAGCGTTTTCGCATATGCGCAATTACCAATACCAGCGCTCCCGGGGTCACCCCGTCTATTCGGGCTGCATGGCCGATTGTCTCCGGGCGCCGCTCCGTGAGCTTTTGGCGGACTTCATTGGAAAGTCCGGAAATCAATCCATAGTCAATATCGCTCGGAATGATGATTTTCGCATCCTGGTTGAATGCGTCTATCTCAGCTTTCTGCCGGTCGACATAGGTCGCATAAACTGCCTCGGCCTCAATCAGCTCCCGCAGGTCATTGGCTGTCTGCAGCAGGTCGGGCCACACCTCACACAAGCGGGCGAAATCAATACCCGGATACGAAAGATACTCATACGCAGACCTGATCCTGCCGTCCTTGTTGGCCGGCAGACCTGCACTTTCGGCCGCATGCGGGCTGAGCACGAACTTCTGGAGTGTGTCCCGCAAGCTGGTCAGGTTTTCCATCTTGGTTTTAAACTGCTGCTTCCTGTGGCGTGAACACAGTCCCGTTTCGATACCCAGCGGTGTCAGGCGTTGGTCCACATTGTCAGCCCGCAGCAACAGCCGGTACTCGGCGCGCGAGGTAAACATCCGGTAGGGTTCGCTCACCCCTCTGGTGACCAGGTCATCGATCATCACGCCGATATAGCCTTGCGACCTGTCAATGTTCAGCTCATCAAGCCGGCACGCCCGGGCAGCCGCGTTCGCGCCGGCAACAAGCCCCTGCGCGGCAGCTTCTTCATACCCGGTGGTTCCGTTGATCTGACCGGCAAGAAACAGGCCTGGCAACTTCCTGAGTTCCAGTGAGGCGCTCAGTTCGCGTGGATCGACATAATCATATTCGATGGCATAGCCCGGCTGCAGGATCTTCACGTTCTCCAGACCGGCGATCGAATGCACGTAAGCCTCCTGCACGTCTTCCGGCAGCGAGGTTGAAATACCGTTTGGATAGACGGTGATGTCATCAAGCCCTTCAGGCTCCAGGAATATCTGGTGCGATGTGCGATCGGCGAACTTGACGACCTTGTCTTCAATGGACGGACAGTAGCGTGGACCGGTGCCCTCGATGAAACCGGCATACATGGCAGACCTCTCAAGATTGTCGGAGATGATCTTGTGGGTGTCAGTGTTGGTGTGGGTGATGTGGCAGCTGATCTGGGGTGCATGGGTGTGGCTGGTCAGCGTTGAGAAATAGAACGGGTGTTCGTCACCGGCCTGCTCCTCAAGCCCTGAATAGTCAATCGTGGATGCATCAAGCCGCGGCGGTGTTCCGGTTTTCAGGCGGCCGATCTGCAACCCCGTATCGCGCAGGACCCGGGACAACCCGTTACTCGGTTCTTCGCCGACGCGCCCTGCAGGGATTTTCTTGTCACCGATATGAATCAGGCCGCCAAGAAATGTGCCTGTCGTAAGCACCACGCTGACGCAGGATATCTCCCGGCCGTCCTCTCCCACGATCCCGCAAATCCTGCCATCCCGCATCGCAAAGCTGCCGACAGCGGCTTCAATTACCGTCAGATTATCGTGGCCCAGAATTTCCGCCTGCATGGCGTCACGGTAAAGCTTCCTGTCAATCTGCGCCCGTGGTCCTCGAACCGCCGGTCCTTTTGACCGGTTGAGAAGCCGGTACTGGATTGCCGCCTTGTCGCTTGTTCTGCCGATCAAACCGTCGAGTGCATCAATTTCACGGATGAGATGACCCTTCCCCAATCCGCCCATCGCCGGATTGCAGGACATTTCTCCAATGGTCGATTTGCGGTGGGTTACCAGGGCTGTCTTCGCGCCACGACGCGCCGCAGCGCTTGCCGCCTCGCAACCCGCATGGCCACCGCCAACCACCACCACATCGTAATCTGTCTTCAAGATCTGTTTCATCGTGCCCGCTCAATACACGAAGTGTGGATAAACATCAAAAAAGTCTTCGTTTCACGTGAAACAAATATCGATGATTCACGTGAAACCATCGCGCTATGAAGCCTGTCTATTTCCCGATGCAAAACTTTGAGAAGATGCTGTCCAGCAGGTCTTCCGTTCCAACTTCACCGATCAGCCTGCCGATATTGCGGGCCGCCCGTCTGAGTTCTTCAGCCAGAAGCTCAATCGGCAGCTCTGGCTGCAGCGCATTTTCCAGATGCGAAAGAGCAGACCTGACCGCCTGTACTTGTCTCTCACGCACCAGAAGCGCCGGTTCACCATTGCCGGCAAGTTCAGCCGCCATCCCGGTCAGGCGCTGCATCAGGTCTTCCATACCATCACCGGTCAGTACTGAAACTTTCAGGTCCGAATCGATTGGGCGCCCCGGCTCGGTAATATCGGCTTTGTTCCAAATTCGTAACGTTGGTGAATTGACGCCGGTATTCTGCCAATCTGCATCGGGAGACGCGACGCTGATTACGATATCAGCGTGTGACAGTCGTTCATGCGTGCGCTCAATGCCCAACTGTTCCACATGTGAATCGACTCCATCACGAAGACCAGCCGTATCGCTGATGATCATCGACGTGCCGCCAAGGTCCAGTGAGACCTCCACCACATCGCGCGTCGTGCCGGCTTCGCTGCTGACAATGGCCACGTCTCGCGCTGCAATGGCATTCAGCAGGCTCGACTTTCCAACATTCGGTGAGCCGGCCAACACCACCCGCACCCCTTCCCGATTAAGATGTCCACGCTCGGAGTCCTTAAGGTTGTCAGTCATGGTCGCGATCAACCGGACAACGCTGTCGCGCACCTTTGGCAGCGCTGCATCCGCCACACCTTCCTCATCGGTAAAATCAATGCAGGCTTCAGCCAGCGCACTGGCCTCAATCAACTCATCCCGCCATCGGTAGAATATTTCAGACGCCCTGCCGTCCACGTGAAACAAGGCCTGTTTCACCTGGGTAGCGGTTTCGGCCGCCAGCATGTCATTCAAACCTTCGACACCAATCAGATCGATCTTGTCATTTGACAAGGCACGCCTGGTGAACTCCCCCGGTTCTGCCGGCCGGCATCCGTCCAGCGACCCCAGCTCGGCCAGAAACAGCCGGACGATCCCCAAGCTGCCATGCAGGTGAAACTCCGCAATGTCTTCCCCGGTGAAACTGCCGGGAGCCGGAAACCACAGCGCAATAGCCTCATCCAGTTTGACGGTGCCTTGCGACACCCATACCGATACCCGTTCGGCGATGCGCGCTGCCGGCACCCGCCCACATGAAACGCGCAAGGTCGTTGCGGCCTCAGGACCGGACACGCGCACAATTGCCACACCTGCCTTGCCCGAACCCGACGACAATGCGTAAATCGTATCAACTGTATCCGGCATATGACTTCAATCCAGTAACAAGGTAGCTTCAACCCATGTCGAATTCGACTGCCCCAAAGAACAGGCTGGCAAAGGAAACCAGTCCTTACCTGCTTCAGCATGACACCAATCCTGTCGACTGGTTTCCATGGGGTGATGAAGCGTTTAACGAAGCGCGCACTAAAAACAAGCCAATCCTTCTGTCAATCGGATATGCGGCTTGCCACTGGTGTCATGTGATGGCCCATGAAAGCTTTGAAGATGACGCCGTTGCAGACCTGATGAACGGGCACTTCGTCAACATCAAGGTCGACAGGGAGGAACGCCCCGACATTGATCGCATTTACATGGATGCGCTTCACGTGATGGGAGAGCAGGGCGGCTGGCCGCTGACCATGTTTCTGACGCCTGAGCTGAAACCGTTCTGGGGCGGCACCTATTTTCCGCCGGAAACAAAGTTCGGCCGGCCGTCGTTTTCACATGTGCTGCGCGAGCTCAGCCGTATATGGCAGACCGAGCCCGAGAAGATCGCCACAAATACCGACGCCCTTCTTGATCGCCTGAGCGCACCACCGCCTGCCAGCAGCAATCCGGATCCCGACCATGACCTGCTTGAACAGATGATCCGGCAGGTGATCGGGGCTGTCGATCTGGAAAACGGCGGCATAGGCCGTGCACCCAAATTTCCGCAAGGCCCGCTTTTCCAGTTGCTGTGGTCAGTGCACCAGTCGCATCCGGGCAGGGGATATGACGCGCCTGTCTGGCTGACCATGAACAAGATCAGTCAGGGCGGTATCTATGATCATCTGGGTGGCGGTATTGCCAGATACGCCGTTGATGAAAAATGGCTGGCGCCGCACTTCGAAAAGATGCTGTACGACAATGCCCAGTACATAAGCTTATTGTGCAAGATGCAGAACTCGGCGCCCAATAAACTGTTCCGCCAGCGAATCGAACAATCAGTGGGTTGGTTGTTATCCGACATGCAAACCCCGGAAGGCCTGTTCGCCTCCAGCTATGATGCAGATTCCGAAGGCGTGGAAGGCAAGTATTATTGCTGGGCCGAATCGGAAATTAACGATTTGTTAACCAATTCGACTCAGCGTCTATTTTGCAAGATTTACGACGTATCTGCTGAGGGCAATTGGGAACACACAAACATCCTGAACCGGACTGATCATCCCGACCAGTTACCCGATGCCGACGAAGCTGTGCTCGCCGAGACACGTGAAACGCTGCTGACCCATCGACGTGACCGGATTGCGCCCGGTTGGGATGACAAGGCCCTTACCGACTGGAATGCCCTGACGGTCATCGCACTTCTCAACGCATCGGTTACCCTTGAAGATGCGGCACTGGAACAGACCGCCCTGGCAACACTTGAAAAGCTGCAAACCCATTTGCGTGTCGACGGGCGGCTCTATCACAGTTTCAGGAACGGCCAGGTCAGAAGTCACGCCACCGCGGATGATTACGCGTTGCTGATTTCAGCGCACCTTGCAGCCTATGAGGTAACGCTTGATCGGACCTGGGTGGAACGGGCAGGCTACCTCACGGATGAAGCCATGGACCATTACCTTGATCAGGCCGACAGCGCTTTTTCCATGGCGCCAAAGGACGCGACAGATCTTATCGTTCGCGACAAATATGCAAATGATGATGTGACGCCAAATGCCAACGCCACGATGGTCATCAATCTGTGGAAGCTTTCAGCCTATCTGAACAAGCCGGATTATCAGCAGACCGCAGAATCGGTTTTTGAATGGCTCAAACCGCACATGACCAGAAACCCGTTTGCCTGTCCAACCGCCTGGCTGGCCTTCACTGCCCTGGCCGAACAGACCCAGCTTGTTCTTGTTGGTAAACCGGAAGATGAAAACTTCACCAGCCTGCACAAGGCATGCCTGAAGATTTCGTCTCCGAATCGATTGATCATGCAAGTGAGCAGGGACGAGGAATTACCTGGCGATCATCCGGCATCCGGAAAAACCGGTCTTGATGAACCGGCTGTATTCCTGTGCCGCAATCAGACTTGCAACCTGCCCGTGACCAAGGCGGAAGAGCTGTTGAACTCAGGCATTCATTGAATCAAAGAAGTCATCGTTGGACTTGGTCTGGCGCAGCTTGTCCAGCAGGAACTCAACCGCATCGACGGTACCCATCGGGTTGAGAATCCGACGCAGCACATACGTCTTCTTGAGATTGACAGGATCGACCAGGAGCTCTTCCTTGCGAGTGCCTGAACGCAGGATGTCCATGGCAGGGAAGACACGCTTGTCCGCAACCTTGCGATCGAGGACAACTTCCGAGTTGCCGGTTCCCTTGAATTCTTCAAAGATGACTTCGTCCATGCGGCTGCCGGTATCAATAAGCGCCGTGGCGATGATGGTAAGCGATCCGCCTTCTTCAATGTTCCGCGCTGCACCGAAGAACCGTTTCGGCCGCTGCAGTGCATTGGCATCGACACCACCGGTGAGAACCTTGCCTGACGAAGGCACGACCGTATTGTAGGCGCGTCCAAGCCGGGTAATCGAATCCAGCAGGATCACAACGTCACGGCCATGTTCAACCAGACGCTTGGCCTTTTCGATCACCATTTCGGCCACCTGAACGTGGCGGCTGGCTGGTTCATCAAACGTGGAACTCACAACTTCGCCCTTTACCGAACGGCGCATGTCAGTCACTTCTTCCGGGCGTTCATCAATCAGCAGCACAATCAGATAACACTCGGGATGGTTGGTTGCCACCGACTGGGCGATGTTTTGAAGTAAAACGGTTTTACCTGTTCTCGGCGGTGCCACGATCAGCGCACGCTGGCCCTTGCCAAATGGTGCCACCAGGTCGATCACCCGGCTTGAGTAATCCTTCTTTGTCGGATCATTCACTTCCATGAACAAACGCTCGTCCGGATACAGCGGCGTCAGATTGTCAAAATGAATTTTGTGGCGAACCTTTTCAGGTTCCTGGAAGTTGACTGAGTTGACTTTCAGCAGAGCGAAATATCGCTCACCGTCCTTGGGGCTGCGGATATCACCTTCAACCGTATCACCGGTCTTGAGTGCAAACTTACGGATCTGACTTGGGCTTACATAAATATCATCGGGTCCGGCCAGATAATTGGCGTCAGGTGAGCGCAGGAAACCAAACCCGTCAGGCATGACTTCAACAACACCTTCGCCAATAATGTTGACATCCCGGGCAGCCAGACTCTTCAAGATGGTAAACATCAGTTCCTGCTTGCGCAGAACGCTGGCGTTTTCAACTTCAAGCTCTTCCGCTGCGCTTAACAGCTCAGCTGGAGATTTCTGTTTAAGATCAAAAAGTTTGATCTGCTCGAGTTCGTCAAGATTGGTCATCGGTTATCGACTCATATGTGTGATCAGGAAAATTGGCGGTCAGCTCACATGTCGGATTGAGTGATTACCAAATAGGGGAGGCGTCGGCAGTCTACAAAAACGTTGCCGTACGTCACTGTCTATAACAGCTTCGGCGACTTTAGAAAACAGCAAAATACATTACAGCCGCATCACAGGAACGGTTTTACAATCACCAGGCAGACGATACCGATCATCAGCACCGTCGGTACTTCATTGGCAATGCGAAATATTTTAGCCGCTCTGACATTCTTGTCCGCCGCAAACATCTTGACCTGAGCCGAGAGCCAGAAATGCGCGCCCGACATGGCCAGCACAAGAGCAATCTTCGACACGAACCACAATGGCAGTTCGCTCCACAACCCCTGAAGCGCGCCCAGCCAAATTCCAAAAATCCAGCTTACAATCATTGCCGGCGTCATGATGGCTTTCAGCAATCGCCGTTCCATCACCTTGAGTGTCTCAGACAGTTCACCGCCTTTGTCCGCATCGGCATGATACACCATCAGCCGCGGTAGGTAGAGCAACCCGGCCATCCAGGAAATCACAGCCAGCACATGCACAACCTTGACCCATTCATAGGTCATCATTTACCTGCACCATCAAATTCACGAATAAAGGATACAAGCTCACTGACATGCTCCGGCGGCGTTTCTTTTCGTATCCCGTGACCAAGATTGAAGATATGCCTGTCCATCGGCAGATCCTGCAATATCGACCTTGTCGCATTCAGCATCCCATCCCCGCCACCGATCAGGGAAAGCGGGTCGAGATTGCCCTGTACGACGCAATGCTCAATCAGATTGTCCCTGGCCCACTTTGTGTTGACCGGCCATTCAATGCTGACCCCGTCAACTTTACTCGCCGCCACAAAATCGGTTTGGGAGACCCCGACACCACGAGCAAAACCGATTACCGGCGCATGAGGGTGGCGCTTTTTCAGCTCGGACCGGATCGCCGCAATGGGTGCGAAACAATACCGCTCCAGCAACTCACCGCTCAGATCGCCTGACCAGGTGTCGAAAATCTGCAGGACCTCGGCACCGGCTTCAACCTGGCACGACAAATATTCAATGGAGGAAACAACCAGCTTGTCGATAAGCTCGTTCAACCAGGCTTCATTTGCAAAAGCTGCCAGCCGAGATGCAGCCCGTTCAACAGACGTACCGCCTTCAATCATGTAGGTCGCAACCGTCCAGGGCGCGCCGCAAAACCCGATCAGTGTCTTGTCATCATCAAGTTTCGCCTTGATCGCAGAAACAGAATCGTAAACCGGAGACAGTGTCTTGTTGAGATCATCGATACCACTCGCCAGCTGAGCAACCTCGGAAACCGAGCCAATCTTTCTCAGGACTGGTCCTTCATTTTCACGAAAGTCCAGATCACAACCCATTGCCTGCGGGATCAGCAGAATATCAGCAAACAAAATAGCTGCATCCAGATCAAAACGGCGCAATGGCTGCAATGTCACTTCGCAGGCAAGCTCAGGGGTATAACAAAGATTCAAAAAGCCGCCTGCCGTTTGCCTGACTTCCCGATACTCCGGCAGATAGCGTCCTGCCTGTCTCATAAGCCAGACCGGGCGGCGTGATGGAGACAAACCTGTAAGGGTATCCAGTAGGGGCTTGCTCAATCTCTTTATCCTTCTTTCAAACAATCTATATCTTTAGGTGTTGATGATGTTGTGCTGTGGATAGCAAAAACGAATCTTTTTCAACAGCGGTCACGTAGACACAGTCCTTTATCCACGCAAATCACATAAACTTTCCCAGCCTGATTTGCATCTATAACCACCTGATATAATTATATAAATAATTCCAGAAAAATATTTCCTCACAATCAGATCACAGCTATTACGGACATACAGATGAAATATCCGCAGCTATCAACAGCTGAAATACCTATCCAGTGTCACCGGTATTCTGAACAAGGCGCGCTGCATGTGGATCAAACAAATATGCAGCCGATCCAGCTTCCTCTTTTCCACAATTCATAAACACGCTATGCCCGGCTTATGAAAACCACAGCCAAACAATATTTCCACATGCACATGGTTTCCGACGCGACCGGCGAAACCCTGAATACCGTAGCCAGGGCCGCGACCGCTTACTATGCCGGCTACCAGCCCATTGAACATATCTACACCCTGGTCAGGACCTCCAAGCAACTTGATCGAATGATTGGCGAAGTGGAAAAGCAACCAGGCATCGTCCTGTACACAATCGCAGACGCCAAACTGAAAGCTGAAATAGAACAGCGCTGCGAAGCCTTGTCGATTCCGTGTATCTCAATTCTTGATCCGGTTATCGCCAGTCTTGCCACATATCTCAATGCCAAATCCAAACCCCATATTGGCGGCCAGCATGTTCTCAATGCCGAGTATTTTCAGAGAATTGATGCGCTGAATTATACCATGGCTCACGATGATGGTCAGATAACGCAAGATCTGGAATCGGCAGATGTCGTCTTGCTCGGTGTAAGCAGGTCGTCCAAGACACCGACAAGCATCTATCTGGCCAATCGGGGTATCAAGACCGCGAACATCCCACTTGTGCCGGGCATCCCGACGCCACCTGGATTAAGCAAACTAAAGCACCCCCTGATTGTCGGGTTGATTGCCAGTGCTGATCGCATTTCACAGATTCGTCGTCATCGCCTGCTGACGCTGAATGAAGGGCGCGATACATCTTATGTGGATCGCAAAGCGATTACCGAAGAGCTGCTGGCAATGCGAAAACTATGCAGTGCGAACCATTGGCCCATTATTGATGTTACCCGCCGGTCCATTGAAGAAACCGCTGCTGCTGTCATGAACCTCATGGCAGAACCCGATGCTAAATCCGGATGAACCAGGACCCGAGACCAATGAAACTGATCCTTGCATCAAACAGTGCGGCACGCCGGCAAATGCTGAGCGATGCGGGTTATCGGTTTGAGGCAACTGCTGCTGACCTTGACGAGGGTGCATTGAAAACTGCACATCTGGAGTCCGGCCTGCCCGCTGACGGTCTGGCGCTTGTGCTGGCCAACGCCAAGGCACAGGCGGTCAGCAAAAATCATCCTGCCGATCTGGTGATCGGCTCGGATCAGGTTCTGATTTGTGACGGGAAAGTTTTCACCAAGGTAAACAGCCTGCCGCAAGCTGCCCAACAGCTTACCGAATTGCAGGGCAAGACCCATGTTCTGATTTCAGCCGTTGCGTGCTGGCATGAAAATCAACCGCTGTTTCAAACCTCGGAAACTGCCAGCATGGGCATGTATCGGCTCACTGCCAAAGATATAGATACATATTTGGCGGAGACAGGATCATCAATTCTGGGATCGGTCGGATGTTACCAGATTGAGGGAAAAGGCATTCGGCTATTTGAAGAAATCCGGGGATCGCATTTTGCCATTATGGGAATGCCGATGACCCCGCTTGTTAAATTTCTCAAGAGCCAGGGCAGCTTGCCATGACCCCGACCACAACCAATCACGTCTGTATTCTGGGACACGGCATCACCTACTCGCGATCACCACTGATCCACAATCACTGGATCGCGAAGTATGGAGTCGATTCTGAGTATGGCATCTGCGATTTGCCCGCAGAAAAACTGCCCGACTTCCTGTCCTCCATCCGGGAGGGGAAATCAGCCGGCTGCAATGTGACAACGCCATACAAGCAAGCAGTTGTTCAATATCTTGATGCCATTGATGACGCCGCTTCAGCCATTGGCAGCGTCAATACGATTTATCGCCGTGATGGCCTGCTCAGAGGAACTTCGACCGATGGGGCCGGATATATTGGCCATCTTGAAAACACCCATCCCGACCTGCAGTTGAAAAACGCCAAAGTGCTTATACTAGGGGCCGGCGGTGCCGCCCGCAGCATCGCTGCCGCGCTGGTGCAAAGTGGCTGCTCAGTGATTTACATCGCCAATCGGACATTGGAAAAGGCGCGCGAAATTGCCGGGCTTCAACCAGATATAATTGAGCCGGTAGCATGGGATGATTTGCAGTCAACCGCGGGGCTCGTGGATTTGCTAGTCAATACGACTTCACTTGGCATGGTTGGCCGGCAACCTCTGGTGTTCCCACTTGAAGACACCCAACAGAACTGCGTCGTGAGCGACATTGTCTATGCGCCCCTGGAAACCGAATTGCTGGCCCAGGCCCGCAGTCTTGGCCGGCCGGTTCTTGACGGGCTTGGTATGTTGTTGCACCAGGCAGTGCCGGGATTTCAGTTGTGGTTTGGCATCCTGCCACAGGTCACGGACGAATTGCGGGCGCTGGTCGAACAGGATTTGCTGTCTCATGGCTGATGGATCCGTTCTCAAAGTAGCGCTCACCGGGTCTATCGCCATGGGCAAATCGACAGTTGCGGCCATGTTGCAAGACGAAGGGGTTGCGGTATTTGATGCCGATGCTGTCGTCCACCAGCTTTACGCCAAAGATGGCAAGGCGGTCGAACCCGTGGGCCGGCTGTTTCCAACTGTCGTCAAGCAAGGCGCAATTGATCGCGCTGAGCTATCAAAGCAAGTGCTGAACGACACCCAAGCCATGAAAAAACTGGAGGCAATTGTGCATCCTCTGGTTCGCCGCGAGCAGGCGGTGTTCATGGACTCGGTAAAATCATCTGAAAACGCCATCGCGGTGTTTGACATACCCCTGTTGTTTGAAACCGGGCGGGCGGAAGAGTTTGACGCGGTTCTGGTGGTATCAGCCGCTTATGAAATCCAGCGCGCGCGTGCACTGGCCAGGCCAGGCATGAGCGAGGCAAAGTTTGAAGCCATACTGGCAAGGCAGGTCCCCGATGAGGAAAAACGCGCGCGCGCAACTCATGTAATTTCCACAGATGTGCCGCTGGAGGATACACGGACGCAGGTTCTTGCTATTGTAAGTGAGCTTCAAATACTTGCCGGAGACCGCCCGCATGCGTGAAATCGTGATGGATACCGAAACCACAGGTCTTGACCCGTTTACCGGTCATCGCATCGTGGAGATTGGCGCCGTTGAACTTCTCAATCATATTCCGACCGGCAGTGTCTATCATCAGTACATCAACCCGCAGCGCGACATGCCTGAAGAGGCCTTCAATGTGCACGGGCTGTCGGAAGAATTTCTGGGTTCAAAACCGCTCTTTGCAGACATAGCGCAGGATTTTCTCAAGTTCATCGATGACGGCATTTTGATCATTCACAATGCGCCGTTCGACATGAAATTCCTCAATGCCGAATTTTCCTGGATTGACACCGAGCAGCTGTCAATGGACCGGGTCATCGATACGCTGGCACTTGCCCGCAAACGCTATCCGATGGGCCCGAACAGCCTTGATGCATTGTGCCGGCGCTACGGAATCGACAACTCCAGACGCGACAAGCACGGCGCATTGCTCGATTCGGAACTGCTGGCTGACGTCTATATGGAACTGATCGGCGGTCGCCAGACCGTGCTTGGTCTTACCAGCGACACCCATCAGGTCGAACAGAAAGTCGAGGTCGGGCAAATCCAGGTAAGTGCCCGCCCGGCCCCGCTTCCAGGCCGGCTGAGCCAGGCGGAGGCCGATGCGCACAATGACATGATTGCGGGTCTTGGAGACAAGGCGCTGTGGCGCAGTGCCGGCAACAACTAGGGTCACGACCTGTAAATTCCTGGGAGAGCCAAGGTCCGATAAGCGGACAAGGTGAGCATGGAGATCAGTCTGATGAAAGACTGCTTCTGACCGATACTGTTGAAAAACTCAAAAATTGCGGAGTCTTATATTTTCGCTATCGGAGCAAAATATCGAAAACCGCTGCTAAATTTGCTCGCCGTGATGGACAGGTGCTTCAGGGTAGCGATACTCGAAAATTGGCTACCCCTTCGGCGAAAATTTCCAAACCCCTCTCTATGGGGCGGAAATTTTTAGACCAGAGGCAAATGTGGAGTTTTTCAACAGTATCAGCTCACAGCAGTCGTTTGGCATATGTCAGATTAATCGGCCCTGACCTTGACCTCAGGGCTTTTCTCGTAAAAGCCGGTACCGGTTTTGCGACCAGGAAATGTGTCAAAAAGCCATGGAGCAGTCCAGTTTTTGATGGACTCAAAACCGTGCCCTATCCCGCTATTGCCGATCTGCCAGGATTATGCGCTGGCGGATTCAGCGGCAACGCGCTGTTGATACATGGCTGCAAAGTCAATTGGATCAAGCATAAGCGGAGGAAAACCGCCATTGCGGGTCACGTCGGCAACAATCTGTCTGGCGAACGGGAATATCATGCGCGGGCATTCAACCAGGACAATCGGGTGAAGAGCATCCTGCGGGATATTTTCCAGCCGGAAAATGCCTGCATAAAGCAGCTCGGTGGCGAAAACCACCTTGTCCTTGTGCATAGCCTTCGCATCGAGATGCAGTTCGACTTCAAAATCCGTTTCGGCCAGTGGTTTGGCGTTTACATTTACAGATATGTTGATTTCCGGCTGGCCTTCCTGGCCGGCCAGCGACCGTGGCGCGTCGGGATTTTCAAATGAAAGATCCTTCACATACTGACCGAGAATTTTCATTGATGGCGCAGCGCCTTGGGTAGCCCCGTTGCTGCCGGCAGCTTCCGGTGCTGCTGCTGCTTCTGCTGCTGGTGCCGCCTTCTTGCTTGCCTTCTTCGCCGCTTTTGCCATGTTCAATCTGCCCTTTGAGTCATAAAGTCGTATTTGTTACAGAATGCGTGGCTATCACGGCATCTGCATTCGTGCAAGTTATCATGCTGCCCCGCCAAAATTCGATGTGATCCTTATCACCGGTATTATTGATTACGTTGCGTATTGCCGGGTTTTTCTGCGCCATTTTCAGGTGTCTCGTCAATCTCGACAGCTTCGATATCAATAACGGTGCCGCCCGACCGGTTCGGGTTGCCTCTTGTCTGTGTTGATGACCACTGTGTCGATGTGACAATATTGGGTTCGATAATTTTCCAGATTTTCGCTGCAATCAGCTCGCGTACCGGCGGTATCAACAAGGCAAACCCGAGTGTGTCTGTGGCAAAGCCGGGTGTGAGTAAAAGAACGCCTGCTATCAGAACAAACAGCCCCTGGACCAATGCGGCCACCGGCATTTCTCCGCGATTGGCGGAATTCTGGACTTTACGAATTACATCAATGCCCTGACTGCGTACAAGCATGGTGCCGGCAATGGCGGTCAGTATGATAAGCCCCAGTGTCGCGGGCACGCCAATATAGGAGCCGACCTGCAAAAAAAGCCCGATCTCCACAATCGGGACCACAACAAAAGCTAGAAACAGAAAAAATCGCATTGGTAATCACACTTGATCGTTATGGTTCGCAAATTACGGCGCTTGGTGAATTGTCAGGTATGATCACAATGCCGCAGCATTGTACCTTTGTGCAATCAGTACTTATATAACAGTATGTAAACCAATTGCAGGCGTCATTGCCGCCGGCACACCAACCAACGACAGGAACTGGCAAACGTCATGAATCAGGTCTTTGACCCTTTCAATATTATTATTCTCGCAGTGGCTGTGATCATCTTCTTCCGTCTGCGCGCCGTGCTTGGTACCCGGACCGGCAACGAAAAGCCGTTCGACCCGTTCGCTGGTGAAAACGATGATGCACAAGCCTCGTCCCAGGATAATGTGGTGCCATTACCGGGCCGAAACAAGCCGGCATCCGTCAATCCCCCCGATTTTGACGACGACGATGACGATGACGAGCGCAAGCCTGTCTGGCAAGGTTTTGCCAGAAAAGGCTCAGCTGTCGCGAAAGGTATTGAGAATCTGGTCAAGGCGGACAATGACTTTTCGCCGGGTGAATTTCTTGGCGGCGCGCGCATGGCCTATGAAATGATCGTCAATGCCTTTGCAGAGGGTGACAAGCAGGCTCTGAAGCCGTTGTTGTCCAGGGAAGTTTATGACGGATTTGCAGCCGCGATTGATGAGCGCAAGAAACTGCAGCACACACTGGAATCGAAATTTGTCGGTATCAACAAGGCCGATATCAGCAAAATCAGTATTGCCGGCGGCGATGCGCAGGTCAGCATCAAGTTCGTCAGCGACCTGATTACCGCAACCCTGGATGAAGAGGGCAGGGTGATTGATGGTGATCCGTCCGAAATCCAGCAAATCACAGACGTGTGGACCTTTGAGCGTCCGGTCAATTCACGCGATCCAAACTGGCGCCTGGTCGCCACCGAGGCTGACTGAGAATAAGGATGCATGCCGCAATCCGTTGCAAACAGCTCATTATTGCCCTGTTGGCCGTCATGACCTCCATTTCGACAGCACAGCCGGCGCTGGCGTTGCGGCTTGAACAAGTGTCGTTCAACAATTTGCCGGGCTGGCAACGCGACCATCATGGCGCTGCCTTGCAGGTGTTTGTGCGCGCTTGTGGTGAACTGACGACCAGCGGTGTCGGGTTTGTCCGCAAGCCGCTGTTGTCCGGTACTCGCCGGGACTGGCTGATGGTGTGTGAGCAGGCAAAGCGCGCTGATGTCTCGCCCGGTATGGCCCGAAGGTTTTTCGAGGACCATCTGGTTGCTGTGAACATCACCGGTGTTGATGGTCAGTTTACCGGCTATTTCGAACCTGAAGTTGAAGGCAGCAGACTCAAAAGCGGTGAGTTCAGCGTTCCGGTTCTCGCCCGGCCGGATGATCTGGTCAAGCTGTCCAGATCTGCTGCGGCCAGGCTGGGTGTTGTGTATGGCCGGGTTGCCAATGGCGTGGCGCGGCCCTACTTCACCCGTCAGCAGATCGAACAGGGCCGGCTGTCATCTAAAAACCTTGAGTTGCTGTACCTCAGGTCCTGGCGCGATTTGTTCTTCATGCAGGTCCAGGGTTCCGGCCGGGTTCGGCTGCGCGAAGGCGGCAATGTGCGCCTTGGTTATGCGGCGAAAACCGGCTTGCCCTATACATCAATCGGCAAGGTTCTGATTGACCGCAATGAAATGACCCGTGAAGAAATGTCCATGCAGGCATTGCGGGCCTGGCTGAAAAACAACCCCGATCAGGCCCGTCACGTCATGTGGGAAAACAAATCCTATGTGTTCTTCCGGGAATTGAAGAACCACGGCTCCGGTACCGGGCCGATCGGCGCTCAGAAGCTGCCGCTGACAGCGCTGCGATCGCTTGCGGTCGACCGGCGCTTCTGGGCACTTGGCGTACCACTTTGGGTATCCACGACGGTTTATGCCGACGGCCGTCTTGAACCCTTCAACCAGCTGATGGTTGCCCAGGATACCGGTTCGGCCATCAAGGGCCCGGCGCGCGGTGACGTGTTCATGGGAACCGGGCATCAGGCAGGTTTGGACGCCGGCGCCATGGATCAGGCCGGGTCCCTGACGGCTCTCGTGCCGCGTGCTCTGGCAACCCGGTTGCTGCGGAAACACGGCAGATGAAAAATTCCGGCAGGACCACACACGGCTCTCGTGCCGGTCAGTTGAAGGACGATGATCACGAGGTCTGGGAACAGGTTACCCGGACCGTACAGCCACTCAACAGGCTTCCCTATGTAAAACCGGCTACTGAAGCCAAACCGGCACGACCGGTTTCAGACCACGAACGCAACGCGAAGAGCGTGCCCAAGCCCGTCGATCCGGTCCGCAAGGCGGCCCGTGCCATTGCCCGGCAGGCAATTCAACTTCAATCGCATAATAATCTGGACAGGCGGCATAAGCAGAAGCTGTCGCGTGGCAATGTTGATATTGATGCACGGCTGGATTTGCACGGGCACTCCGTGGAACGCGCGCGCATGTCGCTGCTGGGATTTCTGCAGTCATCGCGTGAACAAGGGTTTCGTAATGTGTTGGTCATCACCGGCAAGGGCGCATCTCCTTTCACCAGGCATACACTGCATTCGACGGATGTGTTTCAGGCACCGGAGCGCCTCGGACGGTTGCGGGCCGAGTTTCCAAGCTGGATGGCGCAGCGGGAATTTTCATCTAACATAGTCGGATTTCAACCCGCTCACCCGCGCCATGGCGGAGGCGGTGCTTTTTATGTTCGCCTGAAGCGAAAGGCTGACCGGTCATGACACCGTTCGGAGAAAAAATCCGCGCCTTGCGAAAAGACCGGGGCATAACCATGAAGCAAATGGCGCAGGCCATAGGTGTCAGTGCGCCTTATTTGTCGGCACTTGAAAACGGCAAGCGCGGCCTGCCCAGCTGGTATCTGGTTCAGCGCATCATCGCCTACTTCAACATAATCTGGGATGAGGCAGAAGATATTGCCGAGCTGGCACGCCTGTCACATCCTCGCTGCGTCATTGACACGTCCGGCCTGTCGCCCAGGGCCACTGAACTGGCGAACCGTCTGGCAGACAGCATCTCCCGGTTGAGCGAAACCGATTTGCAACAGCATTTGCAGTTGCTCAATCAGACCAGTACAGCAGACGACAAACCTAAAGAATAAACTTCGACAAATCCGTATCACGTGCCAGATCGCCAATATTCTTTTCCACAAAGTCGCGATCAAGAACGACGGTTTCTCCACCCCGATCCGTGGCGGTGAAGCTGATCTCTTCCAGCACCCGTTCCATGATGGTCTGCAGGCGGCGTGCGCCGATATTTTCCACCGATGAGTTAACCTCCGCCGCGATGTCGGCCAGGGCTTCAACCCCGTCGTCGGTGACTTCGAGGGTCAGGCCTTCGGTGGCCATCAGCGCGATGTACTGCTTGACCAGACTTGCCTCGGGTTCCACCAGAATGCGCACGAAATCATCACGGTTCAGCGCTTTCAGTTCCACCCGAATCGGCAGCCGGCCCTGGAGCTCCGGCAACAGGTCAGACGGTTTGGCGACGTGAAACGCACCTGAGGCGATGAACAGGATATGGTCGGTTTTGACCGGCCCGTGTTTGGTGCTGACGGTCGTGCCTTCGATAAGAGGCAGCAGGTCGCGCTGTACGCCTTCGCGGCTTACATCTGCGCCCTGTCTGTCCGCTCTGGCTGTGACCTTGTCGATCTCGTCCAGAAACACGATCCCATTGTTCTCGGCAGCCTCGATCGCCTCACTGACGATCTGTTCCTGATCAATCAGCTTGTCGGATTCTTCCGGCATCAGGAGGTCGTGGCTTTCACGCACGGTTATGCGCCGGGTTTTTGTGCGCCCGCCCATGGCCTTTCCCAACATGTCGGAGAGGTTGACCATGCCGACCGATGAGCCCGGCATGCCGGGAATATCCATGGTCGGCATGCCTGAACTGTTGTCGACGACCTCGATCTCGATTTCCTTGTCGTCCAGCTCACCACTGCGCAGTTTTACCCGGAAACTGTCACGCGTGCCCTTTGAGGCATTCGGTCCCACAAGTGCGTCCAGCACCCGGTTTTCGGCATTGGCCTGGGCATTGGCCTCAACGTCCTTGCGGCGGGTTTCGCGGGCAAGGCCGATGCCGACTTCAACAAGATCACGGACGATCTGCTCAACGTCCCGGCCGACATAACCCACCTCCGTAAACTTGGTGGCTTCCACCTTGATGAACGGTGCATTGGCAAGTTTCGCCAGGCGTCGTGCGATCTCGGTCTTGCCGACACCGGTGGGTCCGATCATCAGGATATTCTTTGGCATCACTTCGTCGCGCAGGTCGGCATCCAGCTGCTTGCGGCGCCAGCGATTGCGCAAGGCGATGGCAACCATGCGCTTTGCGTCCTGCTGACCGACAATATGCCGGTCAAGCTCCGATACGATCTCGCGTGGAGAAAAGTCAGTCATGGTGGTGAAGTGTCCTACTTGGCTTTGTCGAGTTTCTCGACCGTCACGTTTTCATTGGTGAAAACACAGATATCGGCAGCAATTTTCATGGCGCGCCGGGCAATTTGTTCCGCGTCCATGTCGCTGTCTGCAAGGGCGCGTGCCGCAGCAAGTGCATAATTGCCGCCGGACCCGATGGCAATGATGCCGTTTTCCGGTTCAAGCACGTCGCCGGTGCCGGTAAGCACCAGACTGGTTTCCCGGTCAGCCACAATCATCATGGCTTCCAGCCGGCGCAGATACCTGTCGGTACGCCAGTCCTTGGCCAGTTCCACGCAAGCCCTGGTCAACTGGTTGGGGTATTGTTCAAGCTTGGCCTCAAGGCGTTCAAACAGCGTCATGGCATCGGCGGTTGCACCGGCGAACCCGGCAATGACGTCACCCTTGCCCAGTGGCCGCACCTTGCGGGCATTCGATTTGATCACCGTGTTGGACAGGCTGACCTGGCCGTCTCCCGCAACCACCACTGAATTGCCCTTGCGAACGGTGACAATTGTTGTGCCGTGCCAGAGGCTGGCATCACTGTTATGTGTCATTAATCAACTTTCAGTTGTATCTGTGATGGTTATTTGGGAACTGCCCATGGCCAATAAAAGACCCTGCCCGGTTAATCAAGCCATGGTTGGGGCCTTGCGTCGCCGTCGCAGCCTGCTAAAAGTCTGCCCCGAAGGCGCACCACGATGGAAGTTAACCATGCGAACAGCCAGTATAACACGCAAGACCAACGAGACCGATGTCGCCGTTGAGGTTAACCTTGATGGAACCGGTAAACGCTCGATCGCGACCGGCATCGGGTTTCTGGATCACATGCTTGATCAGTTGTCGCGACACTCGCTGATCGACATGACCATCAAAACCGCCGGTGACCTGCATATAGACATGCATCACACCACCGAAGACACCGGTATTGCGCTGGGCCAGGCGATTTCCAGGGCCTTGGGCGATCGCCGCGGCATACGCCGGTATGGCCACGCTTACCTGGCTATGGACGAGGCGCTGTCGCGGGCTAGTATCGATGTGTCCGGCAGGCCGTTTCTGGTATGGCGTACCCAGTTCAGTGCCGACAAGATCGGTGAAATGGATACCGAACTGTTCCGCGAGTTCTTTCAGGCCTTTGCGCAAAACGCCGGTATGACCCTGCACATTGAAACCTTGTATGGCGTCAACAATCACCATATTGCGGAGAGCTGCTTCAAGGCTGTTGCGCGCGCGCTGCGTGATTGCCTCGAAATTGACCCGCGCATGCCGGACGTTGTCCCGTCGACCAAGGGCACACTGGGCGGAGAAGGATGATGCCATGCTGACCTACACTGTTCACCGCAAACAGGACGCGCTTGCGCCGGAGCAGATCGATGACGGCAAGGGTGTTGTGTTCGTCAAGGACGGGTTTTCCTGGCCGGCGTTCTTCATTCCGCTTTTCTGGATGCTGTGGCACCGCCTTTGGTTGCCGCTCGTCGGCTATCTGGGCGTCGTGGCTCTGATTGTTCTGGCCGGCTACCTGTTTTCCTGGCCGGATAACTTGACCGGTGCCATGGGCCTTCTGGCGAATCTGTTTGTCGGTCTTGAAGGCAATAATTTCCGGCGCCGGGCCCTGGCCAAACGCGGCTTCGACGAGGTTGCCGATATTGTCGCGGACAATGGCGAAGAAGCCTCATACCGGTTTTTTGCCGCACGGTTTTCGGATCAGAACGGATAGATGAGGCATGCGGGTTGCAATCATTGATTACGGCTCAGGTAATCTGCGCTCGGCCCAGAAGTCGTTCGAGCGTGCGGCATCCACGCTGGATAGCGCCACCAGCATTGAGCTCGTTGACACACCGGAGCAGGTGGCAAGCGCTGACAGGGTAGTGCTGCCGGGTGTTGGCGCCTATCGCGACTGTCACGACGGCATTCACGCCATTGACGGCATGTGGCAGGCCATTGAGGAACACTGCACGGCAAGAGCCCGGCCGTTTTTAGGAATTTGCGTCGGCATGCAGCTGATGGCCACACGCGGTCTTGAACATACGGTGACACCGGGCTTCGGCTGGATCGAAGGTGAAGTTGACCGGATTGACGTTGGTGATACCGGTCTCAAGATTCCACATATGGGCTGGAACACGCTGGATGTTTTACAGCCTCATGCGCTGCTGAACGGCATCGAGACAGGCCCCGATGGCCAACATGCTTACTTTGTGCATTCCTATCACCTGCGCGCAGACAATGAGAGGGACATTATTGCAACGGCCCGGTACGGCGAGCCGATCACGGCCATGGTTGCCAAAGCCAACATGGCGGGAACGCAGTTCCATCCGGAAAAAAGTCAGACACTTGGCTTAGGCTTCATTTCGAATTTTCTCACCTGGGCACCCTGAGGACCACCTGATCAATGATTCTTTTTCCTGCTATTGACCTCAAGGATGGCCAGTGTGTCCGCCTGAAACTGGGCGACATGGACCAGGCAACTGTATTTGCCGATGATCCTGCGGCACAGGCGCGGACGTTTCAGGACCAGGGGTTCGAGTACCTGCACCTGGTGGACCTGAACGGCGCTTTTGCCGGCACATCGGTTAATGGCAAAGCTGTCGAGGCGATATTGAAGGCGGTGTCCATTCCGGTTCAGCTTGGCGGCGGCATACGGGATCTGGATGCGATTGCCGGTTGGCTGGACAAGGGAATGGCCCGGGTCATTCTTGGCACGCTTGCGGTGCGTGATCCCGAACTGGTGCGCCGGGCCTGCCGGGAATTTCCGGGCCGTGTTGCCGTCGGTATTGATGCCAGGGGCGGCCATGTTGCGGTTGAAGGCTGGGCGGAGAGTTCCACCTTGAGTGTGCTGGACCTGGCGTCCAAATTTGAAGACGCCGGTGTTGCCGCCATCATCTATACCGATATTGATCGCGATGGCATTCTGGCAGGCCTGAACATCACGTCCACACTGGAACTGGCGGGTGCCACGAGCATTCCGGTTATTGCCAGCGGTGGCCTGGCGTCCATGGACGATATCAACCGTCTGACGCAGAAAGACTGTGCCGTGCTGGAAGGCGCGATCAGCGGGCGGGCGCTGTATGACGGGCGCATTGACCCTGCACTGGCATTGCAAACCCTGAAAGGCGCAGCTCATGCTTAAGGCGCGCATCATTCCCTGCCTGGACGTGAAGGATGGCCGGGTTGTCAAGGGTGTCAATTTTGTGGACCTGCGCGATGCCGGCGATCCGGTGCAGATCGCGAAAGCCTATGATGCGGCCGGTGCCGATGAGCTGTGTTTTCTGGACATCACCGCAACCCATGAAAACCGGGGTATTATTTTTGACGTTGTGCGCCAAACTGCCGAACAGTGTTTCATGCCGCTGACGGTAGGCGGCGGGGTTCGCACCACCGATGACATTCGCAAGTTGTTGCTCGCAGGCGCCGACAAGGTGTCGATCAACACTGCGGCGGTGAAGGATCCGGAATTCGTGGCCGAAGCTGCCCGGAAGTTCGGTTCGCAATGCATCGTGGTTGCTGTCGATGCCAAGCAGGTGAGTGGCGACAATGAACCGCTGCGTTGGGAAATCTTCACCCATGGCGGGCGTGAACCGACCGGCATCGATGCGATTGAATTTTCCCGCAAAGTGGTCGCATTGGGGGCAGGCGAGATACTTCTGACCTCAATGGACAGGGATGGTACCGGAGATGGTTTTGACATCGATCTCACCCGGGCAGTGTCGCGCGCAGTCAATGTGCCGGTTATCGCATCCGGCGGCGTGGGGTCTCTGCAACATCTGGTTGACGGCATCAAACAGGCCGAAGCCAGTGCAGTGCTTGCCGCCTCGATTTTTCATTTCGGAACCCATACGATTTCCGAAGCCAAGCAATTCATGGCACAACAAGGAGTGCCTGTGCGGTTGGTGTAACCAACTGCACGAGAATTGGAGATGACAATGCAGACGCTGGACAAGTTGCAGACACTGGCTCGCCTGGAGGCAATCATTGCGTCACGGGCTGCCGCGGGCGACGGGGAAGCCTCCTACACTGCCGGTTTGCTGGCTGCCGGGTCAGAAAAGTGCGCGCGTAAATTCGGCGAAGAGGCCATCGAACTGATACTTGCATCGCAAGGCAGGGATGCAAATCACACAACAGCAGAAGCGGCAGATGTGGTGTATCATCTGCTTGTACTCTTGAAGGCGACAGGCGTTTCGCTTGAACAGGTGATGGACGAACTGGACAACAGGTTCTCGCAAAGCGGTCTGGAAGAAAAGGCATCCCGCAACCCGGGTTGATATGTGTGCCATGGATCAGAACACATCACAGCTTTCTCCGTATCGCATCTTCACGCGAACCGAATGGGCCAAGCTTCGCGCCGATACACCGCTGACCCTGACGGCTGCCGAGGTCGAGGAACTGCGCGGTGTAAACGATCGTGTGAACCTGGACGAAGTAGTGGCCATCTACCTGCCATTGTCGCGTTTGCTGAACCTGTATGTTGCGGCCAGTCAGGACCTGTTTTCGGTCACGCAGAATTTTCTCGGCGGCAATAATCACAAGGTTCCCTACATTATCGGGATTGCCGGCAGTGTGGCTGGCGGCAAGAGCACGACCGCCAGGATCCTGCGCGGCCTGCTGGCGCGCTGGCCCAATCACCCGAAAGTCTCACTGTTGCCGACGGATGGATTTTTGCTGCCCAACGCCGTGCTTGAGCGTGAAGGGCTGATGAACCGGAAAGGCTTTCCCGAAAGCTATGACCTGCCCGTTCTTTTGAAGTTTCTGTCGGACATCAAGGCCGGCAATCACAATGTGCGGGCACCGGTCTACTCGCATTTCAGCTATGACATTGAACCGGGCAAGCACATCACCATTGATCAGCCGGACATACTGATTGTCGAGGGTCTCAACGTATTGCAAACCGGTAGGCCGCCGCGGGACGGCAAGGCCATACCCTATGTGTCGGACTATTTTGATTTCTCGATCTTCATCGATGCCGATGAAAACGATTTGCGCACCTGGTATGTCAACCGGTTCTTCTCGTTCCGTGAAACCGCATTTGCAGACCCTGAGTCATACTTCCACAGATATTCGAAACTGTCGGATGTGGAGGCTCAGGAAACCGCTACCCGGATCTGGGAAACCGTTAACCTGGCAAACCTGCGCGAAAACGTGCTGCCGACGCGGCAACGCGCAGACCTGATATTGCGCAAGGGTCCCGATCACCTGATCAACTCGGTCTACCTGCGAAAACTTTAGATCAGTGATTTAAGGGCTGCTTGAGGCCGGGCGCCGATATGCGAGATGATTTCCGCGGCTGCCACATGTCCAAGCCGGGCACACTCTGCCACCGGTTTGTTGTGAGCATGTCCGAACAGGAAACCGGAAGCATACAGATCGCCGGCACCGGTAGTATCCACGACCTGGTCGACCGGTTGGGCGGCAACTTCCGTTAGCGTGCTTCCAGCCACAATGGCACTGCCTTTTTCCGAGCGCGTGATGGCGGCCAGCGAGCAGTCCTGTGCAACGGCTGCCATGGCGTCTTGCAGGTTTGATGTCTCATACAGCGACAGAATCTCGGCCTCGTTGGCAAACAAGATATCGACGCCGTCGCGGATCAGTGACAGGAAACTCTCGCGATGCCTGTCCACGCAAAACGAATCTGACAGGGTAAGAGCCACTTGCCGCTTGTTACTGCCAGCCAGCTGTGCGGCTTTCCTGAAGGCCTCCATGGCATTGGGCCGGTCCCAGAGATAGCCCTCAAGGTAGGTGATGGTTGCAGACGCCACCTCCTGTTCGCTGACATCGTCAGGGCCCAGCATGGCGCAGGCGCCCAGATAGGTGGACATGGTGCGTTGCCCGTCCGGCGTCACAATCACGATGCAGCGCGCCGTCTGCGGTCCGCCGCTGAGAGCAGGTGTATCAAAAGTTACCCCGGCCGCGCGTATGTCATGGGCGAATACATCGCCAATCTGGTCCGTTGCAACCTTGCCGATGTAACCGGCAGAGCCACCCAGCGACGTGACACCGGCAATTGTGTTTGCTGCGGATCCACCGGAAATTTCGGTGGCCGGACCGATTTTGCCATAGAGCGACAAAGCGCCATCTTCATCGATCAGTTGCATCGAGCCCTTTTCCAGTGCGTTGGCATCGAGAAATGTGTCGTCGTGGCGCGCGATCACATCGACAATCGCGTTGCCAATTCCAAGGACATCTACATTCTTCTGAGGCATGGGTGCATTCCTGATCCGGGTAAATTGAAGCTCGCCAGTGCATACACAAATACGGTGCTGTGTTGCAATCGACACTTGCATAGCCACCACGATCTTCTTATTTGCCAGACACAGTCTCGTTTCACTTTGAAAGCCGTTACATGATCGCCTCAACATTTCGTGCCATGCGTGATGTTCTGTCACCTGAGTTCCGTTCGATCCTGTGGAAGGCCATTGGATTGACACTGCTGGTGTTCATCGGCGTGCTGGCGGCGTTGTGGGTTGGCAGCGCAGCATTGCTGGTATTGCCCTGGCCGTGGCTCGACGAGGTCATTGCCGGAGCTGCGAGCCTCGTTCTGCTGGTGGTGTTTTTCTTCCTGATGGCACCGGTGACGGCAATCTTTGCCGGCTTGTTTCTGGATACTGCCGCTGACATTGTTGAAATCAACCATTATCCGGGCGACCCCAAGGGCAATCCACCGTCTGCATGGTCGTCAGCCCTGTTGGGGCTGCAATTCGGATTGCTGGTGCTGGCGGTAAACATTCTTATCCTGCCAACCGTGTTTTTCGGTATTGGCATCGCCATCATGCTGGTCGCCAATGCCTATCTGCTGGGCCGGGAATATTTCACCATGGTTGCCATGCGGCATATGCCGGCAAGGCAGGCCGCGAACTTGAGAAAAATCAACTCAGGCCGCGTCTGGGCCGCCGGACTGGTGCCTGCCGGTCTGGCTTTGATCCCGTTTCTGAATATCCTGGTTCCGCTCTTCTCTACGTCTTATTTCGTTCATATTTTCAAGAAGATAGCGATGGATCGACCGGCGGCATAAGTGTTCTAGATACTCTTGCCCGGAAACAGGCAGAGGTCTGAAATCAGGCATCTCTCACACTCAGGCTTGCGTGCCTTGCATATGTAGCGTCCATGCAGGATCAACCAGTGATGGGCATGCAGGAGGTAGGCTTTCGGCACCCGCTTGAGCAGGCCCTGCTCGACGGCAAGGACCGTCTTGCCGGGTGCCAGGCCAACCCGGTTGGCCAGTCTGAACAGGTGCGTGTCTATGGCGATGGTGGGTTGCCCGAAACGGTTGTTCAAAACCACATTGGCGGTTTTTCTGCCGACACCGGGCAGAGCTTCCAGCGCCTCGCGGTTGTCCGGCACTTCGCTGTTGTGTTTCTCCACCAGGTCACGTGACAGCGCGACGACATTCTTTGCCTTGTTTCGATACAGCCCGATGGTACGGACGTGCTCGCGGACCTTGTCTTCACCAAGCGCCAGCATTTTCTCCGGCGTGTCGGCAACCTGAAACAGGCCGCGGGTGGCCTTGTTGACACCTTCGTCCGTAGCTTGCGCTGACAGTACGACCGCCACCAGGAAGGTGAAGGTGTTGACCGATTCCAGTTCGCCTTCGGGGTTTGGATTGTTTTCGGCGAACCGCTGGAACACCTGTTCCATTTCTGCGGCGTTGAGTTTCTTGCGCCGTGCCATTGAAAAATGCTCTCCTTTGCCGTGCCTGGATCAGGTTTATGGGTTGGATAGAACCCATGCTGCTCTGGCCCAATCGAACTCAACCGGGAAATTCTTGTGAAGTCATCTCCTATTACCATTGAACTGTATCCATATCGATCCCTGTCCCGGAAGGGTTTCATCATTTTGATGTCCTGCATCGCCGCAGTCAGCTTTATTGCCGGGTTGGCGTTCCTGTTGATGGGCGCATGGCCGGTGTTTGGATTCTTCGGGCTGGATGTAGCGCTGATCTGGTGGGCGATAAAACGCAATTATCGCGACGCTGAATGCCAGGAGAACATCTGTATCAGTGATGAGGAAGTGACCATCACCAGAATGAAGGCACGCCAACCTGATCAGACCCAGAAGCTTGTCCGGGCATGGGCAAAGGTTCGACTGGAGGAGGATGCTGAGCGAGAGCTGATCGGCCGCCTGTTTCTGTCCTCACGCGAGATGGTGACCGAGGTTGGAAGCTTTCTGGCGCCTTATGACCGGAAATCCCTGGCGGCAACGTTGAAGGAGATACTGGCAAGGCCGCGTATTTGACATTGATGCTCCGTAAAACGGGTGGCTTGTGCGGTCCTGTACGACCTATTGTTCACACAGTGAGATAATAACTTCAGGATCGCTCGTCATGTTACAGACCGCCCAGACCAATGATTATGAGCTTGTCCGCCGCACCATAGAGTTTGTGTCGGAAAACTGGCTTGATCATCCATCGCTTGATGAGATCGCCGGCAATGTCGGTGCCAGTCCCGATTTAGTTCAGCGCAGTTTTTCGCGCTGGGCAGGCCTGACGCCGAAATCGTTCATGCAGGCCATTACGGTCGATCGCGCCAGACAACTCCTGCAGGATTTAGCAACCGTGCTGGATACGGCATACGAGGTTGGACTGTCCGGTGCCGGGCGGTTGCACGACCTGTTCGTCACCCATGAAGGCATGCCGCCAGGTGTATACCGGGCCAAGGGTGCCGGACTGACCATCACCTGGGGCTGTCATGCATCGCCATTTGGCACCGCCGTTGTGCTGACCACCCTGCACGGACTGGCAGGCCTGGCATTTTCAGATGAGGGCGGAGAAATGCTTGCGTTTGAGGACATGGCCAGACGCTGGCCCAATGCTGAATATGTGCGCGATGACAAGGCAACTGCCGCCATGGCCAAACGCATATTCGACCGTGATGAATGGCGCCCTGATCAACCCTTGCGCATTGTCATGATCGGCACTGATTTCGAGGTGCGTGTCTGGGAAACCCTGTTGCGCATCCCGCTGGGCGCCGCGACCACCTATTCGGACGTGGCCGGCACAATCGGCAAGCCCAAGGCCGTCCGTGCCGTCGGCACCGCGGTCGGCAAGAACCCGATATCATTTGTGGTGCCCTGTCATCGGGTACTGGGCAAGTCAGGCGGCCTGTGCGGCTATCACTGGGGACTGACCCGAAAGAAGGCCATCCTCGGCTGGGAAGCAGGTGCTCTCGGCAACGCCTGATCTGGTAACCGTATTCCGACGGTGTCAGTGTTCCAGAACTTGTGAGCTGGCAATGGTGCCGTTGGCATTGAGCTTGTAGATGATTGGCACGCCTGTCGCGATTTCGCGTTTCAGAATTTCTTCCGGGCTCAGGCCTTCCAGTGCCATGACCAGCGCGCGCAGGGAATTGCCGTGGGCTGCAACGATGATGGTTTTACCGTCAAGGACGTGTGGCTGGATTGCCTTCATGTAATAGGGCAGGGAGCGCGCCAGCGTATCGCGCAGGCTTTCACCGCCAGGTGGCGAAATATCGTAGGACCTGCGCCAGATGTGGACCTGCTCTTCACCCCATTTCTTGCGCGCGTCATCCTTGTTCAGACCTGTCAGGTCGCCGTAGTCGCGCTCGTTCAGGGCCTGGTCACGCGTGGTCGGCAAGTCAGTCTGACCCAGTTCCTCCAGCATGATTGTCAGCGTACGCTGGGCCCGGTCGAGAACGCTGGTGAAAGCCATATCAAACTCCAGCCCCAGGGCCTTCAGATTGCGGCCTGCCGCATGGGCTTCCTCGACGCCCTTGTCCGTCAGGCCGGGGTTTTCCCAGCCGGTGAACAGGTTCTTCAGGTTCCATTCGCTTTGTCCGTGCCGGACGAGCACAAGAGTTCCGCTCATGTGACATATCGCTTTCTGTTTGGATTTAAGTCAGTTTTTCTGGTCAATGCCAAGTACATCCGTCATCGAGTACAGCCCGGGTTTCTGGTCATGGGCCCACAACGCCGCCTTGATGGCGCCATTGGCAAAAATCTCCCGCGACTCGGCCTTGTGAGACAGTTCAATGCGTTCGGACTGCCCGGCAAATATCACGCTGTGATCTCCAACCACGCTGCCGCCGCGCAAGGTTGCAAATCCGATGTCGCCCTCCTTGCGGGCACCCGTATGGCCATCGCGGCTGCGCACGCAATGCTTGGCAAGGTCAATTTCGCGCCCTTGTGCGGCCGCGTTACCAAGCAGCAAGGCTGTTCCCGAAGGCGCATCGACCTTGTGACGATGGTGCATCTCCACCACTTCGATATCAAAACTCTCATCTAGCGATGCGGCAACCTGTCTGACGATCGCTGCCAGAAGGTTCACACCAAGGCTCATATTGCCCGACTTGACGATGCGTGCGTGGCGCGATGCAGCCTTTATGGCGGCTTCATCCGTGGCACTGAAACCGGTGGTACCGATAACGTGGACAATACGGGCCTGTGCTGCAATGCCGGTCAGCGCAACGCTGGCTGCGGGCAAGGTGAAATCGATTATCGCATCGGCCTTTACCAGGACGGAAAGCGGGTCATCGGAAATCAGCGTGCCGATATCGCCCAGACCGGCGACGGCTCCCTGGTCCTTGCCGACAACAGGGGAACCTTTCGGTTCAAGGCCGCCTGCAACTTCGCAAGAAGGATGCGCATGAATGAGCCGGGTCAGCGTCTGACCCATGCGCCCACCGGCACCTGCAACAACAAGCTTGAGCATTTTTCAAAAGGCCCGTTCGTTGGAATTGGAATATGCCGAACGTGATAACAGTGTCTGGCAGCGATGCCTAGGGCCCGATGTTCAATAATGCCAGTTGCTGCTGACTCTCGTGCGATCCCGCCAATATTGAACCTATGTGTCTGCTATGCGTTGATATTTGCCCAATGGACAATGACGGTTCCAGCGGGCAGACTTGGCCATCTGTTTGAAATGGGGAAAATGCCTATCATGTTGAATGTTCACGAATCTGTTGTGTTGAATGCCGGTGCGGCCGAGGTCTGGGCGGCAATCAATGAGTTCGGAAATCTGGCCGCGTGGCATCCTGCGGCTGTGACTTCGACGGTCGAGACACGCGGCGCTGACACGGTGCGGGTCATCAACATATCCGGTGGCGGTGTCCTGACGGAAAAACTGGAGGCTCATGACGATGAAGCAATGAGCCAGAGCTATTCCATTGTTGACGGTCCCTTGCCGGTTTCCGATTATTATTCGACCATCAAGGTTACAGCTGGTGACGACGACAAATGCACCGTCGACTGGTCAGGCAAGTTCAAGGCTGACGGGGCGGATGATGCGACGGCATCAAAAATTATCTCGGGTATCTACACAGCAGGCCTGTCGGCTCTTGAGAAGCGTTTTGGTCAGGCCTGACCAAGTCTGAAACGACTTTAAATACCTTCGACGATCACAATATCGGCGTCACCGGCACCCAGACGCTTGGCCCGCGCCGCCTGGTACTCGTCGCTGTTGAAGCAGTCGACCGCATCCTGGTAGCTGTCGAATTCGATCACCACATTGCGCGCCTTGCCGGTGCCTTCCATCTGGGAGTGCTGACCGCCGCGAGCCAGCATGCGGGCATTGTATTTCTTGAATGCTTCAGGCGCTGCATCCGCATAATGCTTGTACTGGTCGGGATCGCTGACGGTGACATGTGCTATCCAGTATCCCTTGGCCATTCAGGTATCTCCTCGAGAGGTTCAGGTGTTGTTTGAATTTAAAAATCCCGCAGCCGTTTAACTGCCGAAACTGTCCCAGAACGATCGCGCCTTGGTGAAAAACCCTGCCGACTGCGGAGAATTGTCTTTGGCCTGGCTTTCGAAATCGCGCAGCAGTTCTTTTTGCTTGCGGGTCAGGTTCACCGGTGTTTCAACGCTTACCTGAATGTACATGTCGCCGTGCTGGCTTGAGCGCAGCACCGGCATCCCCTTGCCCTTGAGGCGGAACTGCTTGCCGCCCTGGGTGCCTTCGGGAATGGTCACGCGCGCCTTCTTGCCATCAATGGTCGGCACTTCAATCTCGCCGCCAAGGGCAGCGGACGTCATGGAGATGGGCACGCGCGAAAACAGGTCGGCGCCATCGCGCTGGAAGAACTCGTGCTGTTTGATCGACAGGAAGATATAGAGATCACCGGACGGGCCGCCACGCACGCCGCTTTCGCCTTCATTGGCAAGGCGAATGCGTGTGCCGTCTTCCACGCCGGCGGGAATGTTCACCGACAAGGTACGTTCTTTCTGGACCCTGCCCTGGCCGGAGCAATTCGTGCATGGATCGGATATTACGTTTCCCCGGCCCTGACATGTCGGGCAGGCGCGTTCAACCGTGAAGAAGCCTGATGATGAGCGCACGGCGCCCTGGCCGTTACAGGTCGAACAGGTGCTTGGGCTGGTACCGGGTTTGGCACCGCTGCCGGAGCAGGTCTCGCACGAGACGGAAGTCGGCACGCGTATCTGGGCCGACTTGCCGGCATAGGCGTCGGTAAGCGAGATTTCCATGTCATAGCGCAGGTCTGACCCACGCGCAGCGCTACTGCCGCTGCGTCCGCCCGGGCGCCGGCCACCGCCGCCGCCCATGAATTCGCCAAACAGGTCCTCGAAAATGTCGGACATGGAGGACGAAAACTCCGGGCCGAACCCGGCACCGCCTGCGCCACCGCGGCCATCTTCGAAAGCAGCGTGGCCGAAGCGGTCATAGGCAGCCCGTTTTTGCGGCTCCTTCAGGACCTCATATGCTTCACTTGCTTCCTTGAATTTCTGTTCTGCTGAACTGTCATCCGGATTGGCGTCGGGATGATACTGTTTCGCCATTTTGCGAAAGGCGCTTTTCAGCTCCTTGTCATCAGCAGTTTTGCCGACGCCCAGCACCTCGTAATAGTCTCGTTTCGCCATTTTGTACTCAGCCTGCTTGCTGCTCGCCGGGAAGACCATCGCGGGAATGTGCTGATAAAGCAACTATCGCAGCGCGTCATCCCAAATGCACTCTGGAGCCAAGCGGGCTCCAGAGCGATTTATTATGACATTGGCGTCCTTAGGACGCCTTTTTGTCGTCCTCGTCGTCCTGGACTTCTTCAAAGTCCGCGTCGACGATGTCTTCTTCCGGTGCACCGCCGTCTTCGCCGGGCTCACCGTCAGCTTCTGCAGCAGCCTCGGCTTGAGCCTGATACATGGCTTCACCAAGCTTCATGGCAGCTTGCGACAGCGTGTTGGTCTTGGTCTGGATCTCCTCGGCACTGTCGCCTTCCAGGGCTTCCTTGAGATCGTCGATGGCTGCGGTAACAGCAGACTTGTCGGCATCCGAAATCTTGTCGCCATGTTCAGACAAGGACTTTTCGGTCGAATGGATCAGGGCTTCGCCATGGTTCTTGGCTTCCACCATTTCCTTGTTCTTCTTGTCTTCCTCGGCGTGGCTTTCGGCGTCCTTGACCATTGTTTCGACTTCGTCATCCGACAATCCACCAGATGCCTGAATGCGGATCTGCTGTTCCTTGTTGGTTGCCTTGTCCTTGGCCGACACATTGACGATGCCGTTGGCATCAATGTCGAATGTCACCTCGATCTGCGGTATGCCGCGCGGTGCGGTCGGAATGCCCATCAGGTCGAAATTGCCCAGCATCTTGTTGTGCTGCGCCATTTCGCGTTCACCCTGGAACACCCGGATGGTCACGGCAGTCTGGTTGTCGTCAGCCGTTGAGAACACCTGGCTCTTCTTGGTCGGGATGGTCGTGTTGCGATCGATCAGGCGGGTGAACACACCGCCCAGGGTTTCGATACCCAGTGACAACGGCGTCACGTCGAGCAGCAACACATCCTTGACTTCACCCTGCAGCACGCCTGCCTGAATGGCAGCGCCAATGGCCACAACTTCGTCCGGGTTCACACCCTTGTGCGGCTCCTTGCCGAAGAACGACTTGACGGTTTCGATGACTTTCGGCATGCGGGTCATGCCGCCGACAAGTACGACTTCGTCAATATCGGATGCTTTCAGACCGGCATCCTTGAGGGCTGCCTTGCATGGCTCGACTGTGCGCTGGATGAGATCATCCACCAGTGATTCCAGCTTGGCGCGGGTCATCTTCAAGGTCAGATGCTTCGGACCGGATGCATCTGCGGTGATGAACGGCAGGTTGATTTCGGTCTGGGTACCGGAGGAAAGCTCGATCTTGGCTTTTTCGGCAGCTTCCTTCAGGCGCTGCAGAGCCAGCTTGTCGGAGCGCAGATCAATGCTGCTTTCCTTTTTGAACTCGTCGGCGAGGTAGTCGACAATGCGCATGTCAAAGTCTTCACCACCAAGGAAGGTGTCACCATTGGTGGACTTCACCTCAAATACGCCGTCACCGATTTCCAGGATGGATACGTCGAACGTACCGCCGCCAAGGTCATACACGGCAATGATGCCGGCATCCTTCTTGTCGAGGCCATAGGCAAGAGCTGCAGCGGTTGGCTCATTGATGATGCGCAGAACTTCAAGCCCGGCGATCTTGCCGGCATCCTTGGTGGCCTGACGCTGACTGTCGTTGAAGTAGGCAGGGCAAGTGATAACGGCCTGGGTAACGCTTTCGCCCAGATGGCGTTCTGCGGTTTCCTTCATTTTCTGAAGCGTCATGGCGGAAATCTGCGAAGGCGCGTATTTCTTGCCCATGGATTCAACCCACGCATCGCCATTGTCGGCCTTGACGATGCTGTAGGGAACCAGCTTCTTGTCCTTCTCGACCATCGGGTCATCCCAGCGCCGTCCGATCAGGCGCTTGATGGCAAAGAATGTGTTTTCAGGATTTGTAACGCCCTGGCGTTTGGCCGGCTGGCCTACAAGCGTTTCGTCATCGCCCGTGAAGGCAACGATGGAAGGTGTGGTACGCGCACCTTCAGCATTCTCAACTACTTTCGGGCTTCCGCCCTCCATGACCGCAACACACGAATTTGTGGTTCCAAGGTCAATTCCGATTACCTTACCCATAATGCCCTCCATTAGGCCGTCTGTTGCCATGCCCTTTATAATCGGCGCATGGGTATCCGGTTTCGCCGGTAACAGACTCCAGTTACTTTCTGACTTTCCGGACGTTGCCAGCCTTGCGGCAATCACGGCGTTACGTTCGGCGTTCGAGACGCTATATAGGGAGGCTTGGCGCAGTCATCAAGACAGTGTTGTAACAAGATGCAAATTGATGGGTTTCAAATATATCCGGGTTATCTGGACCGTGACGCACAAACAGCGCTGATTTCGGTCCTGCGTGAGCTGGTTGTCGGGTGCCCGTTTTACACACCGGCCATGCCGCGATCAGGCAAACCGATGTCGGTTCGCATGACAAACTTCGGCCAACTGGGCTGGGTTACCGACAAGGCGGGTTATCGTTATCAGCCATGCCACCCTGAAACCGGCAAGCCGTGGCCGGCCATACCGGCACAATTGCTGGAATTGTGGAAAAACCTGGCGCACTATCCGCATCCACCGGAAGCCTGCCTGGTAAACCATTACACCGGCAAGGCGCGTATGGGGCTGCATCAGGACAAGGATGAAATGGACTTCGACGCGCCGGTATTGTCGGTTTCGCTGGGCGACACGGCGGTTTTCAGGATCGGCGGTAGTGCCCGAAAAGACCCCACGCGCTCATTCAAGCTGCAGTCGGGCGATGTGCTTGTCATGGGCGGGCCTGCCCGGATGAATTTTCACGGCGTGGACAGGGTAATACCTGCCACGTCGACACTTCTGAACGGCGGCGGCAGGCTAAACCTCACGCTTCGTCGGGTAAATCTACCGCCAGATTGACTATTTTTTCTTGTCTTTTTCTTCCTCGGCGGGTGCGGCCTGCTTGGCAACACCGACCAGAGCCGGGCGCAAAATCCGCTCGCCGATCTTGAACCCGGTCTGGACAACCTGGACAACGGTGCCGTTGGGCTTGTCCGAACCAGGCACTTCAAACATCGCCTGGTGATAGTGCGGGTCAAATTTCTCATCCAGCGGATCAACCTCGGCAATACCGTGTTTCTGGAAAGAGTTGAGCAGTTCCCGGCGGGTCAGTTCAATACCTTCAATAAGGTTGCGGGTGGCTTCGTCGGCGGTCTTGCGCGCGTCATCCGGCATCATTTCCAGCGCCTTGGCCATACTGTCGCTGACCGACAGAAGATCGCGGGCAAAATTCGTGGCTGCGTAAAGGGTCGCTTCCGCCTTTTCGCGTTCGGCGCGCTTGCGCAGGTTCTCGGTGTCGGCCATGGCACGCAGGACACGGTCCTTCAGGTCGGCGTTTTCGGTTGCCAACTCCTCATAGGTGTCCATCTCGAAGGCGTCTTCGCCCGTGTCTTCATCAAGCAGCGCGTCGGCGGCCGCTTCAAGCTGTTCCTTGGTCAGGGTTTCTTCCGGAACATTGTCGTTTTCAGGTACAGGCTTGTTTTCGGTCATGGCATTTGATCCGCAAATTCGTGAAAGTTTTGATTTCTGTAACGCATATCAGCTTTTCGCCGCCAAGAATCAAGAGATGAGACGACCGATTGCCTGCGCTGTATAGTCCACCATGGGAACAATACGTGAATAGTTCAATCGCGTCGGCCCGACAACCCCAAGCACGCCAACAATATTATCCTTGGCATCATGATAGGGAGCCACCACCAGGGATGACCCTGACAGGGAAAACAATTTGGTTTCCGAGCCGATGAAAATCCGCACGCCCTCGCCGCCTTCGGCAAGACCCAGCAGGTTCATCACCTCTTTCTTGTTTTCCAGGTCGTCGAACAACTGGCGGATACGTTCAATGTCATCGACATGGGTTGCCTCGTCGATCAGGTGCGAGCGGCCGCGCACAATGAGCGATTTCTTGCCGTCGCCGGCCTCATCCGACCAGACGGCAAGGCCGGTTTCAATGACACGGGCCGCCAGCGCGTCCAGTTCCTTTTCAACTGTTTGCAACTGGTTTCCCAACTGCTCCTTGAGCTCACCGATGGTCAGGCCCTGACAGCGGCTGTTCAGGAAATTGCTGACCTCTGCCAGCATTGAGGGCGGCAGTCCGCGCGGCACTTCGATAGTGCGGTTTTCAACGCTGCCGTCTTCCGAAACAATGACAACAAGCGCTTTGGACGCACTGATGCTGACAAACTCGATATGCCGCATCCGGGTATTGCCCTTGCTCGACAACACCAGGCCTGCACACGATGACAGCCCGGACAGCAGGTTGGTGGCGTCAGCCAGCATGTCGTCAGTGGTCTTTTCCCGGTTGAGACCGGCAATCTGCGCATCAATCTGGGCGCGTTCTTCGGATGTCAGCCGGCCTACTTCCATCAGCGCATCGACGAAAAACCGCAAACCGGTTTCCGTTGGCATGCGCCCGGCGCTGGTGTGGGGCGAGTAGACAAGCCCGGCCTGTTCAAGATCCGACATCACATTACGGATCGATGCCGGTGACAGGCCGACCGGCAGGTGGCGCGAAATGGTCCGGGATCCGACCGGCCCGCCGGTTTCCAGAAAGGTTTCCACCAGGCGCCGGAAAATATCGCGTGAGCGCGTGTCCAGCACAGACAACTCGGTCAAACGATCATCAATTGCTTTCATGGGTGTCCGGACTTTGATCTGGTTACATCAGTTTGCACACCCTAGAACTTAGGTACGACCCCGGGCAGCGTCAATCGCCGACGCTCAGGCGTTGCGAATTTCCTCGTGCAGGTCTACACCACGCCAATCGAAATCAGACAGACAACAAAGTCAGGAAAATCACATGAGGCCATCAGGCAGAAAAATCGGGGAATTGCGTAAGGTTACCATGGAGCGCGGCTTCTCCATGCACGCAGAAGGGTCCTGCCTGATCAAGTTCGGCGACACTCACGTCTTGTGCACAGCCAGCCTGGAAGACCGGGTACCGCCATGGCTTCGTGGTGGCGGCAAGGGCTGGGTGACGGCGGAGTACGGCATGCTGCCGCGCTCGACCGGCGGTCGCATGCGCCGCGAGTCGACCGCCGGAAAGCAATCCGGCCGCACCCAGGAAATCCAGCGCCTGATCGGGCGGTCTCTGCGCGCGGTCGTCGACATGGAGGCACTGGGCGAGCGCCAGATCACGGTGGACTGCGATGTCATTCAGGCTGACGGCGGCACCCGCACGGCGTCCATAACCGGGGCCTGGGTCGCACTGCACGATTGCA
Organism: uncultured Alphaproteobacteria bacterium; assembly: GCA_963759095.1. Taxonomy (GTDB): domain Bacteria; phylum Pseudomonadota; class Alphaproteobacteria; order Rhizobiales; family Aestuariivirgaceae; genus Anderseniella. The sequence continues at coordinate 94,541 of CAVWYF010000017.1, forward strand.
TGGCGCACATGATCAAGCAGGGCATGATGGAGACAACTGCACTGACCGATCATGTGGCGGCGCTGTCATGTGGCATTTATGAAGGCCAGCCGGTCGCTGACCTCGATTATGCCGAAGATTCAAATGCTGCAACGGACGCAAACTTTGTCATGACCGGATCGGGCGGTATCGTTGAGGTGCAGGGCACTGCGGAAGGCGTGCCGTTCTCGCAGGATGAACTGTTCAAGCTGCTCGACCTGGCCACCAACGGCATAGGCGAGCTGGTTGCATTGCAGAAGGCGACCGTGGCTTGACCATGCAACTGGAGCTGCCGGACAACAAGCTGGTCGTTGCAAGCCATAATCAGGGCAAGGTGCGCGAAATCTCGGCCTTGCTGGCACCGCTCGGTCTTGACGTGATCTCGGCTGGTGAACTCAACCTGCCGGAGCCGGAAGAAACCGAGGCGACATTTGAAGGCAATGCCCGCCTGAAGGCGGAAGCTGCCACGACCGCGTCCGGCCTGGCGGCCCTGTCGGATGATTCAGGTCTTTGTGTTGATGCGCTTGACGGGGCACCCGGCATCTATTCAGCGCGCTGGGCCGGGCCGACCAAGGATTTTACCATCGCCATGCGCAAGGTTGAAGACGAGTTGATCGCCGCCGGCGCAACAGCACCGGCAGCGCGTTCGGCGCATTTTGTCTGTGCCTTGTGTCTGGCGATACCGGGCCGGCCTTCACGTGTTTTTACCGGCAAGGTGCACGGTGAGATGCTATGGCCGCCCAAAGGCGAGCACGGTTTCGGTTATGATCCGGTGTTCAGGCCCGATGGCCACGACATCACCTTCGGGGAGATGGAGCCGGGCGCCAAGCATGCCATGTCGCATCGCGCTCTTGCATTCGCACAGCTTGTTGAAGCCCTGTCACCCTCTGACGGTTAGGTGAAAACCAAATGAGCCAACGCAACCTGGGCATTTATGTTCACTGGCCGTTTTGCAAGGCCAAGTGTCCTTATTGCGATTTCAATTCCCATGTCCGCCATCAAGGTGTCGATCCGGAAAGGTTCGGTGATGCACTTGCCCAAGAGCTGGGCTGGTTTGCAGGTCAGACGCCGGGCCGCACGGTGACCAGTGTATTTTTCGGCGGCGGCACGCCGTCGCTCATGCCGCCTGCCATTGTCGGTCAGGTGATCGACGCGGTGGCCGGCCTGTGGCCTGTGGCCGATGATGTGGAAATCACCCTGGAATCCAACCCGACCAGCGCCGAAGCAGCCAATTTTGCCGGCTATCGCACCGCCGGCGTAAATCGTGTTTCGGTGGGCATCCAGGCGCTTGACGAGGCTGATCTCAAATACCTGGGCAGGCAGCACACGGTTGCAGAAGGCCTGGCCGCCTTTCAGATGGCCGCCGGGATATTCCCGCGCACCTCGTTTGATCTGATCTACGCACGCCCCGGCCAGACGCCTGATCAGTGGACATCCGAACTCAGGCGGGCGTTAGGGGAGCAGGCAGGTCACATGTCGCTGTATCAGTTGACCATTGAACCGGAAACGGCGTTCTTCAAGCTGCATGAGGCAGGCCAGCTTGTGACACCTCATGAAGATCATGCAGCCGAGATGTATGAGATTACCCAGGAGCTGACGTCGGCATCAGGTCTTCCCGCCTATGAGGTCTCCAACCATGCGCGCCCCGGTCACGAATGCCGGCACAACATGGCGTACTGGACCTATGGCGAGTATGCCGGTGTCGGGCCGGGAGCCCATTCAAGGCTGATCGGCGATGACGGCTCACGGCGGGCCTTGGCAATAGAGAAGCATCCCGAGACCTGGCTGCAGAATGTTTCGTCTCAATCGCATGGTGTAGTGGAAAACAGTGAAGTTGCTGGTGAGAACGCTGCCCACGAATGCCTGTTGATGGGCATGCGCACAACACACGGCGTCAGCCTGAAGCGCCTGGAACAGATGAGCGGCAAGCGCATCGACCGGGTACAGCTGGACCATCTGGTATCAGATGGTCTCGTTTGCCTGACGGACGACGAGGAAAGTGTCGTGGCCACCCCGGCAGGGCGTCAGGTGCTGAACTCGGTGATTGAGTACATTGCCGTTAAAACGATGCGCTGAACCTGTCCGGTGCCGGAGAAACTTCACGCGGGCCGGTCGGTGTTACTTCCAGGATGGCAAGGCCGCGTTCCACCAGGCCGTTCTGGCGGAACCGGAACAGGCCGTTGACGCCCTTGAAACCTTCCGGATTGGTGATGTCTTGTGCAGATACCCGCCCGCCAGGCGCATTCCTTGTCACGATGACCGCGAGGCTGACCGCATCATAGGCCAGGCTGGCAAGTCTCGGCGGCGTGTTGCCGTAAGCTTGCTCGTAGCGTCCTGAAAAGCGCGCAATCAGACCCGGTGATACACCGGCATACCAGCCCCCGCTGACCAGTTTGACATTGGATGTGGACCGTTCATCCCACAAACCCGTTCCCAGCATGCGGACCTTGCCGGATGTAACGCCTGCGGCACTCAACCCGTTGCCGGCATTGGCCAGCATGGATCCGCCTTCCGGCAGGAACAGTCCCTGGATGTCGTTGGTGGAGTTGGCGATCTTGCCCGCAACGGCCTTGCTGATACTGGCAACACCGGCTGCTGAGCGCGGATACCTGTCGAGCGCGACAATCCTCGCGCCATTGGCTGCAGCAGCCTTGTTCAGGGCATTTTCCGCAGTGCCGCCATAAGCGCTTTGCGGTACCATGGCAGCGATATTGCGAACGCCTTGCGTGGCGGCATAGCGTACCAGGTTCGATACTTCCTCGCCGGGCAGGAAGCTCATCAGATAGACGCCGTTACCTGCAACCCCTGCAACGGACGAAAACGCGATAACCGGCACATTTCGCTGGCGCGCAATGGGAGATATGGCCTGAACTTCGGCAGACAGCAACGGACCCAGTATCAGTGTGGCACCTTCGTTGAGCGCGGCGTTGACAGCCGTTCGGGCACCGTCGGCATTGCCGTGGGTGTCCTTGGTGATAAGCTGGATGCTCTGGCTGCCGGAATCAAGCAGGGCGGCTTCCGCGGCATTCTTTAAAGCCTTGGCGATGGATGCCGTCTGTCCCGGTGCCGACAACGGCAACAGGATGGCAACCTTGACGGGTCCGCCGGTGGAGGGAGCGCCGAATGGTGATGTATCCTGTGCCTGCTGCCCGGTATTGCCGGCGTCCGGCTTGTCATCGGAGAACAGGCCACCGACACTGACCCCGCCGGTACTGCAGGCGGAAATCACCAGCAGTGTCACCAGCATGGCGGCCAGCGTGACAATCCGGCGTGCAATCGAGTTGCGTCGAGGCAGTACAGTGATCATGATGTCCCCACATCGACCGGGCGAATAGTCGAAACAAAGTTGGCCCGGATCTCTGCGATCCAGTTTCTAGACTTAGCTTTAGCCATTTTTGCGGTCCGTTTCAAACTTTCACCAGCGTAAAAAACATGCGTACTCAAACAACCAGCCCGACCTACACCATTCAGGGTCACGAATTTCAGGCCCCTGCACTGGTTGCGGGCCTGCATCTTGTTGCAACTCCGCTGGGCAATCTGGCTGACGTAAGCTTGCGGTCTCTTGCTGTTCTGGCGGCTGCAGACATCGTGCTGTGCGAAGATACCAGGATCACCAGCAGGTTGCTGCAGCGCTATTCTATTGAAACACGTCTAAAGCCTTATCATGACCATAACGCGGCCAGCATCCGGCCCATGTTGCTGGAACAGTTGGGCGCAGGCGCTGCCATTGCACTGGTGTCCGATGCGGGCATGCCGATGGTGTCGGACCCGGGTTACAAGCTGGTTCGAGACTGTGTGGAGCATGAAATTGCGGTGGATGTGATACCCGGCCCGACCGCGCCGGTGACCGCGCTTGCCCTGTCCGGCCTGCCGAGTGACCGGTTTTTGTTTGCAGGCTTTCTGTCCGCCAGGTCGGGCGCAAGGCAGCGGCAGTTGCAGGAACTGGCGGCGATCCCCGCCACGCTGCTGCTGTTTGAAAGCGCGGCCCGGATAAACGCCAGTCTTGCAAGTATTGCCGATGTCATGGGCAACCGCCCGGTGGCCGTGGCGCGTGAGATGACCAAACTGCACCAGGAAGTCCTGCGCGGCGATGCTGCCGGCATACTTGCGCAACTGTCTGACAGGCCCGCCCTCAAGGGTGAAATCAGCATTGTCATCGGACCTCCCGATGGCGAAACCGAACTGTCTGAGGAAGACCTGTCTGCCAGATTGTCGGAGCTGTTGCGCGATCATCCCGCCAGCAAGGCGGCAACCCTGCTGGCAAAGCAGACCGGCCAGCCCAAGGCTGCGCTCTACGATCTGGCGGTGGCCCTGAAAAACGGTGGCTCATGACCAGGCCGCCCACGACAAAGCCGTCCAATGCGCGCCGGCAGCAGGCAGAACGCCTTGGCCGTCTGGCGGAGGCCAAGGCAGCGATGCTGTTGCGCCTGAAGGGCTACCGGATTTCGGCACAGCGCTGGAAATCACCGGCAGGTGAAATCGACCTGATCGCCCGGCGCGGGTCAGCGGTTGCCTTTGTCGAGGTCAAGGCGCGCAGCAATGCCGATGAAGCGCTGGCCTCGGTCGGGCCCTATCAGCGCCGCCGCATTGTTTCCGCAGCCCATCACTGGCTGGCGGCAAACCCGGATGCGGCAGGCTGCGATTGCCGCTTTGACATCGTATTGGTGACGCCGTACCAGTGGCCGCAGCACATCGCCAACGCGTTCGCAGCAGATGACCAATAAAAAGCCTGGAGTTTGAACACCCATGACGCTCAAGATTGCAGTTCAGATGGATCCGATCGAGGCCATCGATATCGCAGGTGATTCCACCTTTGCCCTCATGCTGGAAGCGCAGATGCGCGGTCATGACCTGTTTGAGTATCATGCCGACACCCTGGCGCTGCGCGACGGCAAGCTGTCTGCCACCGGCGCGGATGTTCAGGTGCGTGACGAGGCGGGAAAGCATTTCGAAAAGTCGGAAAACCGCACCGTGCAGCTGGAAGACTATGACGCGGTGCTGATGCGCCAGGACCCGCCGTTCGACATGAACTACATCACCTACACCCACATGCTGGAGGCCATTCACCCCAGGACATTGGTGGTCAATGACCCGGCAGAGGTGCGCAATGCGCCGGAAAAGCTCTATGTGCTGCGATACAATGAATTCATTCCGCCGACGCTGATTTCGCGCGACCCGCAGCAGCTGTCTGAATTCCGCGATGAACACGGCGACATCATTCTGAAACCGCTCTATGGCAATGGCGGCGCCGGTGTGTTTCGCCTGGCGCATGGCGATGAGAACTTTGCCTCGCTGATGGAAATGTTCACCCAGTCGTTCCGCGAACCGTTCATCGCCCAGCAATACCTTTCGGACGTGAAAAAGGGCGACAAGCGCATCATCCTGGTCGACGGCGAGCCGGTCGGCGCGATTAACCGGGTGCCGGCGGCTGGTGACATTCGTTCCAACATGCACGCGGGCGGCAGGCCGGAACCAACCGAGCTGACCGACCGCGAGCGTGAAATCTGTGCCCGTATCGGACCCGACCTGAAAAAGCGCGGCCTGATTTTTGTCGGCATCGACGTCATCGGTGATTACATGACCGAAATCAACGTCACCTCGCCCACCGGCATTCGCGAAGTCAGGAAATTCGGCGGCGCCGATATAGCAGCCCTGGTACTGGACGCCGTTGAGGCGCGCCGGGGGTAGTATCTGAAAATACGTGTTCCCTAAATGTTCTTGACGATGCGGTTAGTGTCTGTATGCTGAACAAGAGTCAATAAGGGGCACCAGCCATGGTATCGCGTGTCGCAACGGTTGCGTTCAAGGGCATTGAGGCCGTGCCGGTCGATGTGCAGGTGCACATGGCGTCCGGCATGGTCGCGTTTTCCATTGTCGGGCTGGGCGACAAGGCGGTTGCCGAAAGCAAGGAACGGGTGCGTGCAGCGCTGTCCGCCATCGGGCTGGCCATGCCGGCCAAACGCATCACAGTCAACTTGGCTCCGGCGGACCTGCCCAAGGAGGGCAGTCATTTTGATCTGCCCATTGCCATTGCCCTGATGGCGGCCATGGGGCTTTTACCGGCTGACTTCATCAGCCGTTATGTGGTGCTGGGCGAACTGTCGCTGGACGGCTCGGTAGAACCGGTATCGGGCGCGCTGCCGGCGGCAATGGCGGCCAATGGCCGTGATCTCGGGCTGATCTGTCCTCAAGCTTGCGGTCCCGAAGCGGCCTGGGCGTCGGATGACATGGATATACTGGCGGTCAACTCACTGGTCCAGGTGCTCAATCACATGAAGGGCACCCAGGTGCTGACGAGGCCAAAGCCGGGGATTGCTGAGACAAGTGGTGAACTGGCGGATTTCCGGGACGTGAAAGGCCAGGAAACCGCCAAGCGCGCGCTGGAAGTTGCTGCCGCCGGCGGTCATCACATGCTGATGGTCGGCCCGCCCGGCGCCGGCAAGTCAATGCTGGCCTCGCGCCTGCCGTCCATACTGCCGCCGATGGATGCAGCCGAGATGCTCGAGGTCTCGACCATTGCGTCCGTCGCCGGTGAGTTACGTGTCCGTGGTGTGTCGACGCGCAGGCCCTACCGCAACCCGCACCATTCGGCGTCCCAAGCTGCCCTGATCGGTGGCGGGCATCGCGCCTTGCCCGGTGAAATGGTGCTGGCCCACAACGGCATCCTGTTTCTGGACGAGTTGCCGGAATTTCAGCCGCGCGCCCTGGAGGCCTTGCGCCAGCCCATGGAAACCGGCGAGGCGGTAGTCGCGCGTGCCAATCATCACATTACCTATCCTGCCCGTTTTCAGCTGATCGCCGCCATGAACCCGTGCAAATGCGGTATGGCCGGTGAGCCCGGCCATGTCTGCAAGCGCGGCGCCAAGTGTGCCGTCGACTATCAGGCCCGCATTTCAGGCCCGCTTCTGGACCGCATCGACATACAGATCGAACTGGCCGCCGTGCGCGCGTCTGATCTGACCTTGCCGCCGCCTGCCGAAGGATCTGCGGATATCGCGGCCCGTGTGGCAGGCGCGCGCGCCATTCAGACCGCAAGGTTTGACAAACTTGGCCTCGCGACATTGCGAACCAATGCGCAACTGGACGGTACCTTGCTGGAAGAGGCGGCCCATCCGGACGCTCAGGGGCTGGCCTTGCTGCAGGATGCCGCCAATGCCATGAACCTGTCGGCGCGCGGCTATCACCGGGTGCTGCGGCTGGCCAGAACCCTGGCTGATCTTGATTGCCAGCAAACGGTTACCCGTTTGAACGTGGCAGAAGCCCTCAGCTATCGCCAGAAACTGGCGAGTTTTCAGCTAGCGGCGTGATCCGGGTAATAAGTTTTCGACCATGCAGACCACGCGGAAAATGGCCCGGCTCATGTCGTAGCCGGATCCGCCACTGGTAGGGTTGCTCTGCACCATGCGGCAGTCGACGGGAACGGTGGGCTGCAGAAGATTGGTGAATGCATAAGGGTTCATAACGCAATTCCTTTTAGAAATTCTGTTGCAATGGCAACTTGTAAGTCGCAATATCCTCTTGATTTTGCGTCCTGACAAACGAAATACTCTCAGGTGATAAGTTAGAAATTATAATCTATAGCCAGCACCATGCCATCCCGATTGCCACCCCTGAATGCTTTGCGTGCCTTTGAGGCAGCCGGACGCCATGCCAGCATGAGTGCTGCTGCAGAAGAACTGGCGGTGACACCGGCGGCCATAAGTCAACAGGTCAAGACGCTGGAAGAACATTTCCGGTTTCCGCTGTTTCACCGCAATGTCCGCTCCATCCGGCTGACTGACCGGGGTGCGGCCCTGTTGCCCTACCTGACAGAGGGCCTGGACTTGTGGCGGCAGGGATGCCGCACCCTGGAAACCCTTGATGAAGATGCACCGCTGGTGATTTCGTCTGCGCCGGTGTTTGCCGGCAAATGGCTGGTCAGGCGGTTGTCGGAATTCAATACGCTTCACCCTGAAATCAGCGTGCGGCTGGACGGGTCACTGTCCATTGCCAACTTTGCCGGTGACGGGGTGGATGCGGCCATTCGCTTCGGCACCGGCCCATATCCGGATTTACATGCCGAGGCGCTGGTCAGCGAGGACGTCATACCGGTGTGCTCGCCGGCCCTGCTGAAAGGTGACCATCCCCTGCTGAAACCGCAGGACCTGGCCCATCATACCCTGATCCATGTGGACTGGTTTGCGGCGGCAGGCACCCAGCCCGACTGGGCCATGTGGCTGAAAACCGCCGGCGTAAGCGTACCAAACAGTGCCAAAGGGCCGGTGATGACCAGCGACTCGCTTGCCGTGGAAGCCGCCATCAATGCCGGCGGGGTGGCGCTGGTCAGCGAGTTCCTGGTGCGTCAGGATCTGGACAGCGGCCGTCTGGTCAAACCGTTTGACCTGGTTCTGCCGTCTGATCACTGGTACTGGTTTGTTTGCCCGGTTGAACACCTGGACCGTCCCAGTGTGCGGGCTTTCCGGGACTGGCTGGTTGCGGCGGTACACGATGATCCGGCGGATGAGGGTTAACCCGATTGTTAAAATTCTAACGATCCGGCTAGCCCGGTTCTAAGCATTGCGATGCGATAGTCCCTTGCAGAAATACTGCAAACGGGGAAAGCGTGTGGTGCAGGAATCGCAAGGTAGCCGTGCCGAACGGCGGCGGCGGCCAAGATCAATGGGATCGGCCGCGCTGAAGCGTCGTACCGCCATTCTGGTGCGGATCGGTGCTGTATTGTCGGTGCTGGCCGTGCTCGTCAATATTGTTGCGATCTCCATACAGGCAAACCAACTGGAGATCGTGTCCCGCATCCTGTTCGCAGTTCTGGTCGTGTTTCTGTTGATGACATTTCAGCATGTCTGGACCATGACGAACCGGCAACTTGTCGATTTCCAGAAAGCTCTCAAGGAACTGCGCACAGCGCGCCGGCACGCCGATGAGGCCAACAACGCAAAATCCCGGTTTCTGGCATCAGTGTCACATGAACTCAGGACACCAATGAACGGTGTTATCGGCATGACCAGCCTGCTGCTGGACACGAAGCTGTCTCACGAACAGCGCAGCTATGCTGAAGCAGTGGAAATGTCGGGGCGGTCGCTGCTGTCCATCATTGATGAACTGCTGGATGCGGCAAAAGCCGAGTCGGGCGAGATGACCATCGTGCCGGCGCCGTTTAATCTATGCGAGCTGGTGGAAACCTCGGTTGAGCTGCTTGCCGCCCGTGCCCATGCGAATTCCATCGAGATCAGCTGCTATATCGCCCCCGGCCTGCCGGACCAGGTGATCGGCGATGCCCAGCGGCTGCGCCAGATCATTCTGAATATCGCAGGCAATGCGATCAAGTTTACCCCGCAAGGCAGCGTACTGGTCCGGGTTGAACCGGGGATACGCGAAAATCAGGTGGCCTTCAGTATTGCCGACACCGGACACGGCATACCGGAAGCCGAGCATGAGGCGGTGTTTGAGAGGTTTGTGCAGTCGTCGGTACCGGAAATCCAGGCGTCCGGAGGCACCGGCCTGGGCCTTGCCATCTCGCGCCACCTTGTTGAACTGATGGATGGTAAAATCACGTTTGAGAGCGAAGTGGGCAAGGGCACCACATTCAGATTTGATGCGCGCCTGCCATCCGCTGATGAAGGCACTGGCAGCAGCAATGCCAAGGCGTTGTCTGGATGCACGGTGTTTCTGATCAGTCCGGCAGGTGCAACCCGTACTGTTCTGCACGATTATCTGTATGGGTTTGGTGCTCAATGCATCTCTGTAAGCTCGCTCGATGGCCTGGCCGGGACAGTTGCGTCCATGAAGAATGCCACAGATACCGGGCGCATCATGGTCATCCTGGACCCGGCGGCGGCAAAGAACCGCGACCATGTTCTCAAAACAGCTAATGAACTTTCGGAGATTGTCGGCGTCTGGGCTTTGCTGAAGCCGGAAGAACGGCGCACCTATAGAAAACTGATGGACGACGTTCGCATCGGGTATCTTTTGAAACCGACCCGCCGGGCGACCTTGTTGGACCAGTTGACCGCCAGTCCAGACCCGATGCGCAAGCCGGTTACGTCGCTGCGAAAGACCGCCCGCCAGTTGCGCCGGGTCAAGGACAATACCGGGCTAAAGGTGCTGCTTGTGGAAGATAATAAAATCAACATGCTGCTGGCAACGAAAATGCTGAAGGCCGCAGGCCACACGGTGACCCATCTCGACAATGGCGCCGAGGCCGTCTCCGAGATAAAGCGTCAGTTGAAGTCAGAGAAATCCATCGCGCACGATATTATTCTGATGGATATTTTCATGCCCAAGATCGACGGCGTGCAGACCACCAAACAGATCCGGCAACTGGAGAAGGATCACGGTGTTCGGACCCGGGTGCCGATTCTCGCCCTGACGGCAAATTTGCGCGAAGACAGCCAGCGCGCCTGTCTGAACGCCGGCATGGATGGCTACCTCACCAAGCCGTTTGATCGCACCGATCTTGAAGAGGCCGTTGCAGGCCTTATGCAACCTAGTGATGCTGCATAGAGCGTGAACGGCTCTAATCAAACCCCCTGTGGATTGCAGTAAATGGGCAAGCGACGAAACCGTCTGTGATGGGGTAGTCTGCCGGCACCATGAACAGACCACACCAGCAACCATCAGCCTCCGGTGCTGCCGCAGCCAGCCAGGCCGGCAAGATTACGCCCATGATGGCGCAGTATACCGAGATCAAGCAGGCTCATCCTGAAAGCCTGTTGTTCTATCGTATGGGTGATTTCTACGAGCTGTTCTTCAAGGATGCAGAGGTGGCGTCTGCCGCTCTTGGAATTGCGCTGACCAAGCGCGGCAAGCATCTGGGTGATGATATCCCGATGTGCGGCGTGCCGGTTCACGCAGCCGATGATTATCTGCAAAGGCTGATCCGGCTTGGCCACAAGGTCGCGGTCTGTGAGCAGACCGAAGACCCGGCAGAAGCAAAAAAGCGCGGTTCGAAATCAGTGGTGCGCCGCGATGTCGTCCGCCTGGTGACACCGGGCACGATCACCGAAGACAACCTCTTGCAGGCAGGGCGCAGCAATTATCTGGCCTGCCTGGCCCGCATAAAGGCCGATGACACCATGGCGCTGTCATGGCTGGACATGTCGAGCGGCGAGTTTGCGGTAACCTCGGTGACCGGTCCATCGCTGATGTCTGAACTGGCGCGCATCGATCCATCCGAAATGCTGGTTTCCGATGCTGTTCTGGGCGATGGCGAATTATCGCTGCTGCTCGATGAAATCGCGGCAACCATAACACCACTTCCTGCATCCAGGTTCGATTCAACGTCGGCCCGCAATCGCCTGCTGGAGCATTACCAGGTGGCATCGCTGGATGCGTTCGGCAGCTTTGATCGGGCGTCTACGGCTGCCGCCGGTGTGCTGCTCGACTATGTGATGTTGACCCAGGTCGGCAAGATGCCGAGCCTGCGTATCCTGACGGTGGTTGAGCCGGGTCACATCGTGCTGATCGACGCGGCAACCCGCGCCAATCTTGAACTGGTCAGGACCCTGTCTGGAGATCGCAGTGGCAGCCTGCTGCACACCATTGATCTGAGTGTCACCGGTCCCGGCGGCAGGTTGCTGGCAGAACGCCTGGCAGCGCCCGTAACCGGTGTCGGTGAAATCGTGGCGCGCCATGATGCCGTGGAGGCGCTGACATCTGATACGGCACCGTGTGGAGATATCAGGGACGTGCTGCGTCATGCGCCTGACATGAACCGGGCATTGGCGCGACTGAGCCTGAAGCGGGGGTCCCCGCGTGATCTCGCCGCCGTGAAGGACGGCATCATGTTGTGCGCTAAACTTGCCGCCACCCACATGGACCGGTCCGGCATTGCACCCTGGCCGGACAAGCTGGCCGGCATCTGGCAAGCGCTCGGACAGGCAGACACTGAATTTGCTTTACACCTTGAGGGTCTGTTGGCGGAAGAATTGCCGGCCACCACGCGTGATGGCGGTTTCATTCGGGCTGGTGCCAATGCCGAGCTTGATGAAAACCGTGCGCTTCGCGACGAAAGCCGCAAGGTCATCGCCGGCCTGCAAACCAGGTATGCCGAAGAAACCGGCCTGAAAGCACTCAAGATCAAGCACAACAACATGCTGGGCTATTTCATCGAGTTGAACCAGCAGGGCGGCGAGCAGTTGCTGGGCGCCGATCATGCAGGCCAGTTCATTCATCGCCAGACCATGGCAAATGCCATGCGCTTTACCACTACCGAGCTTACCGGGCTGGAGCAGAAAATATCCCTGGCCGGTGACAGGGCGCGCAGCATCGAGATAGGGATGTTTGAGCATCTGGCCGATGAAGCCTGCCGGCGTGCTGCCATGGTGCACGCCATTTCCGATGCGGTTGCTGAACTGGATGTCTATTGCGCGCTTGCCGAACTGGCCGTGCGGCACGATTATTCAAGGCCGCACATCGATGCATCGCGCAGTTTCGATATCGAGGCCGGACGCCACCCGGTTGTGGAAGCGGCCCTGCGCCGCCAGGCCGGGCCCTCATTTGTACCGAATGACTGCATGTTGTCGGCTGGTGAACTGGATGATGACGGTGCACCAACCCGCCACATCACCCTTTTGACCGGTCCAAACATGGCCGGTAAATCGACCTATCTCAGGCAGAATGCCATCATCGCCCTGTTGGCCCAGATGGGCAGTTTTGTACCGGCAAAGTCGGCGCATATCGGTGTTGTGGACCGCATTTTCAGCCGGGTGGGCGCTGCAGACGACCTGGCGCGCGGGCGCTCGACCTTCATGGTGGAGATGGTGGAAACGGCAACCATACTCAACCTGGCCACCGAGCGATCGCTGGTCATTCTGGACGAGATCGGCCGGGGTACGGCAACCTATGACGGCCTGTCGATTGCCTGGGCCTGTGTCGAACACCTGCATGAGGTGAACCGCTGCCGGTCCCTGTTTGCCACCCACTTTCACGAATTGACCGCTTTGTCCGGCAAGCTGGATCGCGTCAAGAACGCCACCGTAAAAGTGCGCGAATGGCACGGTGAGGTGATTTTTCTGCATGAAGTCGGCCCTGGTGCAGCGGACCGGTCCTACGGCATTCAGGTCGCCAGGCTGGCAGGGCTGCCGGCAGGCGTCATTGAACGCGCTTCTGAAGTTCTGCATTTGCTGGAAGAAAGCGAACGCGCCCAGTCGCGCAGCCACATCATTGATGATCTGCCGTTGTTTTCGGTCCCGGTTGCCAGGCCTGCGGCGCCTTCATCTGGCGGGCCGTCGAAACTGCTGGAAAAACTCGGAGATACCTTGCCGGACGACCTCAGCCCCCGGGAAGCACTGGAACTGGTTTATCAGTTGAAAAAACTGGCTGTATCCGACGACAAGGGTTAGACCATGCGGTTATTGTTTGCCGCATAGCGCCAATTGATGGGCCCTAGATCATGCCAGTCGTACCATTGCCAGCCAGAAATGACGTGTGCGCGCCGGAATTCTGTGCCGATCAGATTCTGCACGAGTTGACCGGTCTGGCCGACAAGCATGGACCGGACGGGCTTGAATTCCGGCCCGCAGCCCTGACGTATCTGAAAGACCTGATCAAGACATCGCGTGCAGAAGAAGAAGTCCGGCTGACCGAAACCGGCAAGGGGCGCGACTGTGCTCACCGGTTGTCGGCCTTGCAGGACCATCTGATCACCGCGATCTATCAATTCGCATCGTCGACCGTATATGCCGCCAGCAACCCGTCAACATCGGAGCACATATCGCTCGTTGCCGTGGGTGGGTATGGCCGTGGGGCGCTGGCACCGGGCTCAGATATCGATCTGCTGTTTTTGCTGCCCTACAAGCAAACCGCCTGGGGCGAGAGCGTTGTCGAGTATGTGCTGTATCTGTTGTGGGATCTGGGTTTCAAGGTCGGTCATGCCACGCGCTCGGTGGATGACTGCATCAGGCTGGTGCGCACCGACACCACGATAATGACATCGGTCCTGGAGGCCCGCTTCATCTGCGGTCACCGGCCATTGTTCGACGACCTGCAAGGCCGCTATGGCAAGGACATTCTGGCGCGTGACCAGCGTCAGTTCATTGCCGACAAGTTGCAAGAACGCGATGAACGCCACCGCCGCGCCGGCGAGTCACGCTATCTGGTTGAGCCGGACGTCAAGGACGGCAAGGGCGGCATGCGTGACCTTCATACACTGTTCTGGATCGCCAAGTTCGTGTACGGCACCCGCTCGGTGCGTGAACTCGCCAAATCCGGCCTGTTTACCCGCAAGGAGCAGAACCGCTTCATCAGTTGCGAGGATTTCCTCTGGGCTGTCCGCTGTCATCTGCATTTCATGACCGGTCGCGGCGATGACCGGTTGGGCTTTGACAAGCAGTCGGAGATGGCCGCCAGGCTCGGTTATGAAGCCCATGCAGGACTGAAGTCTGTCGAACGTTTCATGAAGCACTATTTTCTGGTCGCCAAGGATGTTGGTGATCTGACGCGCATCATGTCAGCTGTTCTGGAGGCCCAGCAGATCAAGCAGGTGCCGAGCATGAGCGAGCTGTTTGAACGCTTTGGCTGGCGCTCGATCAAACTTGACGACGAAGGTGTTTTCAAAATTGAAACGGGTCGTATAAGTGCGGTGGATGAAACCTTGTTTGTGCGTGATCCGGTTTCGATCATCCGCCTGTTCAGGGTGGCCGAGCACAACAACCTGGCCATACATCCTGCAACCTTGCAGCTGGTGCGCCGCAGCCGCCGCGCCATCGATAAACAGATGCGGGCCGACCCGGTAGCCAATGAACTGTTTCTCGATATTCTGACCAAGTCGCGTGATCCCGAAGCCGTGTTGCGGCGCATGAGTGAAGCCGGTGTGCTGGGCAGGTTCATCCCGGAATTCGGACGCATCACGGCGTTGATGCAGTTTAACATGTACCACCATTACACGGTGGACGAACACCTGATACGGGCTGTTGGCATCCTGTCAAAAATCGACCAGGGCCTGTTGCAGCAGGATCATCCGGTTTCCTCGGGTATCATTCAGGGAGTCGTGTCGAGGCGTGTTCTGTACGTTGCGGTTCTGCTGCACGATATCGCCAAGGGGCGCAAGGAAGATCATTCCATCGCCGGCGCAAAGGTTGCCGGCACCCTGTGTCCGCGCCTCGGCCTGAGCAAATCCGAAACCGAGACGGTTGTGTGGCTGGTCCGCCATCACCTGGTCATGAGCGAGACAGCGCAGATGCGCGATCTGTCAGACTACAAGACCATCACCGACTTTGCTGAAATTGTGCAAAGCCCGGAACGCCTGCGCTTGCTGCTGATATTGACCGTGGTCGACATTCGTGCTGTGGGCCCGGGTGTGTGGAACGGATGGAAAGGCCAGTTGTTGCGCACATTGTATTCAGAGACCGAGCCGCATCTGTCAGGGGGACATACCTCGATTTCCCGAATCGACCGGATCGAGGCCGCCAAGATGGCGCTTACCGGTGCATTGTCCGACTGGGATGCGGCAGATGTATCGGCCTATCTGGAACGCCACTATGACGCTTACTGGTATACGGTGGATCTCGACCATCAGGTGATGGACGCGAAGTTGCTGGCACGGGCCGGGGCGGCGAATGAAACCGTGGCATTTGACGTGCGCACCGACAATTTCAAGTCGATTACCGAGATAACCGTGTATGTGCCGGATCATCCGCGATTACTTGCCTTGCTGACCGGCGCCTGCGCCGCCGGAGGGGCCAATATTGTCGGTGCGAAAATTTTCACCACCACCGACGGCATGGCGCTCGATACTCTCCTCATCCAGCGTGAGTTTGAAGACGCAGACGACGAACACCGCCGGATTGACCGTATCATCGATCTGATGCGCCAGGCGTTTGCCGGCAAAATTCAATTGCGCAAGGCCGTTGCCGAGGCATCCCGTCCGAAAGGCCGCATCAAGGCTTTCACCGTGGAACCGCAGGTTATAATTTCCAATGACACGTCAAACAGGTTCACGGTGGTCGAGGTGGCAGGTCTTGATCGACTGGGCCTGCTGTTCAAACTGACCGACAGCCTGTTCCGGCTGAATCTCAACATCGCCTCGGCGCAGATCACGACGTTCGGCGAACGGGCCGTTGATGTGTTTTACGTGACTGATCTGATCGGCCAGAAAATCACCAGCAAAACCAGGCTGCAGTCGATAGAGGAAAGCCTGCTTGATGTGCTGGAAACCGGCAGGAAGCAGGAAATTGCCAAGGCCGGATAGAGCAACACGGGTTCAAGCGAACCCAAAAATCATCCTGATCTGGTAACCGGTAATGCTGGCCTGCCCTGCTTGCTGAACCACCACCGCTTGTCTACAAGTTCACAATGCGGCTGATTCCTGTTTCATGATGACGGGAATTCAGACCAAGCCGCGACCCTGATCCCGCGCACGCAAGGCACATCGCACAACAATGGCCCTATTACGATCCGCTTCGACAGTTGCCGCCATGACGATGATCTCGCGGATACTCGGTTTTGTCCGCGACGTGCTGATGGCAAGCGTTATCGGAACCGGCCTTATTGCCGATGCATTTGTGGTCGCCTTCAGGTTTCCAAACCTGTTTCGCCGGTTGTTTGCCGAAGGTGCTTTCAATGCTGCCTTTGTTCCCCTGTTTGCCCGCCGGCTGGAAGGCGAAGGTCAACCGGCAGCCACCCGCTTTGCCGAAGAAGTTCTGGCTTGCCTGCTGGTTTTCCTGATTTTACTGTCGGCACTGGCCATGCTGGCCATGCCGCTCATCATTTACATTTTGGCGCCCGGTTTCATTGATAATCCGGAAAAGCTCGATCTGACGGTGCAATTGACCCGTATTGCGTTTCCCTATCTGACTTTCATGTCACTGGTCGCCCTGATCGGCGGTATCCTGAATTCGCTGCACCGGTTTACAGCTGCGGCTGCGGCGCCGATCATCCTGAATATTGTCCTGATATCGGTGCTTGCGTTTGTGCTGGTGTCGGGGTGGGGGGCTGAACCGCGAACCGGTTTTGCACTGGTGTGGGGGGTGAGTGCTGCAGGCCTGTTGCAGTTCATCATGCTGTGGATCGCCATGACGCGCGCCGGAGTCTCGCTGAAACTCAAGCGGCCAACGATCACGCCGGGGGTCAGGCGTCTTGTCAGCCTTGGCATTCCGGGCCTGATTGCAGGCGGTATTACCCAGATCAACCTGCTGGTTTCCACCATGATCGCGTCGCTGCAGGATTCCGCCCCATCATGGCTCTACTATGCCGACCGCATTTATCAACTGCCATTGGGTGTCATTGGCATCGCCATTGGCGTGGTGTTGTTGCCGGAACTGTCACGCCGGCTGCGGGCCGAAGACAATGACGGCGTTCAGTCAAGTCAGAACCGGGCGCTCGAGATATCGATGCTTCTCACGATACCGTCAGCCGTTGCCTTGATGGCGATGCCACACCCAATCATCCATGTGCTGTTTGAGCGTGGCGCCTTCGATGCAGATGATGCGCGTGCAACATCGGTGGCACTTGCAGCCTTTGCCGCAGGCCTTCCGGCATTCGTCATGATCAAGGTGTTTTCCCCCGCCTTTTTCGCGCGTGAGGACACCCGCACGCCGATGTGGTTTGCGCTGATCTCGGTTGTCATCAACATAGTAGGCGCACTGGCGCTGTTTCCGTTCATTGCCTATGTGGGTGTTGCACTGGCGACTGCTGCCGCCGGATGGGTCAATGCCCTGCTGCTGGGCTACACGCTGTCGAAGCGCGGTGATTTTGCGCTCGATGATCGTATGCGCAAGGCACTGCCCAGGATCATCGCCGCCAGTCTGGCCATGGGATTTGTACTGCTCGGCATCATGCAGTTTGTGAGCACGCTGTTCAGCGCCGACACCTTGTTCGTTGTGCGCCTGTTGACGCTGGCCGCCATGGTCGGTTTCGGGGCGGCGGTGTATTTTGCAATTGCATGGTGGACAGGTGCGCTCGACGTCGCTGCCTTGAAACAATCTTTTTCGCGCAAGGGTTGATGACGCTTGGCAGCGCGCGCATTGCGGCATATACCCGGCCAAATGAGTCAATAATCACTTCCTTTGGTATAAATCATCCTGATCCAGTGGAGCTTTTGCATAATGTCCCAACCCAGCCAACGCGTTTTCTCCGGCGTGCAGCCAACCGGCAATCTGCATCTGGGCAACTATCTGGGTGCCATCAAGCGCTTTGTTGAAATGCAGTCATCATATGAGTGCATCTATTGCGTGGTCGATCTGCACGCGATTACCCAGGACAGGTCGGTGTGGGGCGGCCCGGAAGAACTTGCCCGCAGTACAAGGGAAGTCACGGCTGCCTATCTTGCGTCCGGCATCGATCCGACGGCGCACATTGTTTTCAACCAGAGCCAGGTTGCGGCCCATTCCGAGCTTGCCTGGATATTCAACTGCGTGGCGCGCATGGGATGGCTGAACCGCATGACGCAGTTCAAGGACAAGGCCGGCAAGAATCGCGAGAACGCCTCGGTTGGCCTGTATGCCTATCCCAACCTGATGGCCGCCGACATACTGGCCTATCGCGCCACTCTCGTGCCGGTTGGCGAGGATCAGAAACAGCACCTTGAGCTGACGCGCGATATTGCGCAGAAATTCAATATCGACATGGCCGACGCGTGTGCTGAAGCAGGATATCCCGACGGCTTTTTCCCGTTGCCGGAACCGTTGATCACCGGTCCTGCCACACGCGTCATGTCGTTGCGCGATGGTGACAAGAAGATGTCGAAGTCCGATCCGTCCGATCTGTCCCGCATAAACCTGACCGACGATGCAGACACCATCAACAAGAAAATTCGCAAGGCAAAGACAGATCCCGATGCGCTGCCGGAAACCATGGAAGCCCTGAAGGACAGGCCCGAGGCTGCCAACCTGCTTGGCATTTTTGCGGCTCTTCAGGACGCAACGCTTGAAACCGTGTTGCCACAGTTCGCTGGGCGGCAGTTTTCTGACCTGAAACAGGCGCTCGCCGATCTCGCGGTGGAAAAACTGTCCCCAATTGCCGGTGAAATGCAAAAACTGATGGCGTCACGCGATCACATTGACGCTGTACTGAAAGACGGATCAGAGCGTGCAAATGCCATTGCCGAGCCTGTAATGACCGATGTACGGCGCATTATGGGGTTTGTTCGTTAGGGTGATGCCTGTTTGCGCGGGTGCGGGATAACAAAATTCTGACACGCTAATCTGGAATTATTCCAGAAAACCTATATATATAAGGTAACATTCACCCGGCGACGCTGATCACATGCACGCGTTACCGTAGGAGTTCATACGGATATGTTCATTCAGACCGAAGCCACACCAAATCCAAGTACCCTGAAGTTTATTCCGGGCAAACCTGTTGTAGAAGGTGATCCGCGGGATTTCCGCTCGGCGGATGAAGCGACCATTTCACCGTTGGCTGAAAAACTGTTCGCAGTCAGCGGCGTGGAAGGTGTTTTCCTCGGTGCCGACTTCATCACCGTCACCAAGGACGACGGCGAATGGCAGCATCTCAAGCCGGCTGTGCTGGGTGCCATCATGGAACATTTCATGTCGGGTGCGCCGGTTATTCGTAATGGCGAATCCGAAGTGGTTGCCGATGAAGGTGAGTTCGCCGAAGCTGACCAGCAGATCGTCACGACCATCAAGGAACTGCTCGACACGCGGGTTCGCCCGGCCGTGGCACAGGACGGTGGCGACATAACCTTCCACGGTTTCAAGGAAGGCGTCGTCTATCTGCAAATGAAAGGCGCATGCGCCGGCTGCCCCAGTTCGACTGCAACACTGAAGCACGGTATCGAAAACCTGCTGCGCCACTTCATCCCGGAAGTAAGCGAAGTTCGCCCGGTCTGACGGACTGCCATTTGACCCTTCGCATTGGCACAAAATGCCATGATTGTTCTCAGCGTAGACACCGCACATGCGGCCTGCTCGGTCTGTGTATTTGACACAGTCGCGGACCGGTCACTGTCGCTCATCAGTGAACCCATGCAGCGCGGACATGCTGAGCGGCTGGCCGACATGGCACAAGAGGCTGTTGTTTCGGCCGGCATTTCATTTGCAGACATTGAGCGCCTGGCCGCATGTTCAGGCCCGGGGACTTTTACCGGTGTGCGCATCGGGCTGGCATTCGTGCGCGGTCTCTCGCTGGTGCTGAAAGTGCCGGTAATCGGCATCACCACCTTTGCGGCGCTGGCGCAAAGCTGCCGGGCCGGTTCAGATGGCCGGGACATCTGGGTCATACAGGACGCACGTCGTGGTGAGGTTTATCTGCAGGGCTTTGATGGCGACGGCAATCCGATGCACCCGGCATCGGTGCGTGGCATTTCCGTGGCAGGTGAATTGCTGAGCGACAAATCAGGCCTGGCAGTTGGTTCGGGCGCAAGCCTTGTCGACCTGCCGGATGATTTGACCGTTTCCGATGTCAGCAGCATTCCCGATGCGGCAGTGATCGCCAGGCTTGCAGGTCAAGCCGCGGATAGCAGTGCTGCCGCAGTTCCGTTTTACCTGCGTGCACCGGACGCCAAGGCGCAACTGCCGCTGGTCAAACATCGCGAAAGCATGCTGTCGATCGAACACGCTGGTGCGGAATACGCAAATGTTCTTGCAGCCATTCATATGCCCTGTTTTGCAGATGCCTGGGACAGCACAGCAATGGCGGCACTGTTGGCAACACCCGGCTCGATCGCCTTGCTGGCGACGCTGGACAAGGCAGGGGAAAAACAGCCTTGCGGATTTGTGCTGCTGCGCACAGCGGCAGACGAAATGGAAGTACTGACGGTGGCCGTGTTGCCGCACACCCGGCGCAGAGGCGTGGCGCGCGCGCTGATGCAGGCCGTGCGCCGCTATGCCGGGCAGACCGGTACCAAGAAGATATTTATCGAATATGCGCGCGACAATCAGGCCGCCCACGCTCTTTATGAAAACGTCGGCTATGCCCGAAACGGGGTGCGGCCGAATTACTATAAAAATCCCGATGGTACTGCCAGTGACGCCATTACGGCCACTCTCTGCTTGAGCGAAGCTGAACCATTGCCATTGTCAGCAAACCCGTGAGCGACTATAGGCTCACCCGAGTGGAGCAACACGGGCTCACTTGAGCTCATAAAACTGCTCTACCATTTTGAAAACGATCAGGTTCATGATTTTGAGTTGTAACAACCAAAAATCATCCTGACTCAGGAGCGTTATTAATGCCACGAACGCCGCAGGAAACACCATCAGCCGCGCCGTCAAAGGTGTTCATCAAGACCTATGGTTGTCAGATGAACGTCTATGACAGCGAGCGCATGGGCGAGGTGTTGAGTGAACGCGGCTACGTAACCACGCAAGCTGTCGAAGAGGCTGACCTCGTCATCCTGAACACCTGCCATATCCGTGAAAAGGCCGCCGAGAAGGTTTACTCCGAGCTTGGCCGGTTGCGGAAATTGAAGTCGCGCAGCGGACGCGACATGAAAATTGCGGTGGCTGGTTGTGTGGCCCAGGCAGAAGGTGAAGAAATAGTTCGCCGTGCCCCTGTGGTTGATCTGGTGTTTGGCCCGCAGACCTATCATCGCCTGCCTGACCTGCTTGACCGGCACGGCGAAACCGGAGCCGCCGTGATCGAAACCGAACTGCCGGTTGATGAAAAATTTGCCGTCCTGGATGCACCTTCTACAAAACCGGTCAAGCGCGGTGTCGCAGCTTTCGTCACCGTGCAGGAAGGCTGTGACAAGTTCTGCACCTTCTGCGTGGTGCCCTATACTCGCGGCGCGGAATTTTCCCGTCCCGCCGACCGTATTCTCGCTGAAGCGCGCAAGCTGGTGGACGCAGGGGTGCGTGAAATCACGCTGCTTGGGCAGAATGTGAACGCCTGGCATGGCAGCGGGCTTGCCGGTCATGACTGGACACTGGGTCATCTGCTCAATGCGCTGTCGGATGTCGATGGTCTTGAACGGTTGCGCTACACAACCAGCCATCCGCGTGACATGGACAATGATCTGATCGCGGCGCACGCGTCGAACCCGAAACTGATGCCGTATCTGCATTTGCCAATTCAGTCCGGCAGCGACGCTATTTTGAAAGCCATGAACCGCAGGCACACTGCTGGCGAATACATTGAGCTTGTCGGCCGCATCCGCGATGCCCGGCCGGACATCGCCATGTCGTCGGACTTCATAGTCGGGTTTCCCGGAGAGACGGATGCTGATTTTTCAGCCACCATGGACCTGGTCCGGCAGATGACATATGCGCAAGCCTTTTCCTTCAAGTACTCACCGCGCCCCGGCACTCCGGCTTCCACCGAGGCTGATCAGGTGCCTGAAGATTTGAAGACACAGCGTCTTGCCGAACTGCAGGCCCTGCTCGGCGAGCAGCAGGCATCCTTCAATGAGGCTTGCAAGGGACGTGTGCTCGATGTCTTGCTGGAAAAGCCCGGCCGGCAGAAAGGCCAACTGATCGGACGTTCGCCTTACCTCCAGTCGGTGTACATGGATGCCGGTGACCATACTATCGGTGACACCGTGAAGGTTGCCATTGAAAATGTCGGACCGAATTCATTAACCGGTCACATGGTTGAAGCATAAGGCCGAATGTGATGTGCTTTCACCATCATACTTGCGAATCAGGAGATCTGCCCCGTTGACGTCACGCACCGCCCAGCCAAGGCCCGCATCCCGGCACAAGAAGACCGCCGCAGACACAGCGCAAAGCAGTATCACCTTAGGCTTCGACGACAACCGTTTGCTGATGCTGGTGTTCGGTGAACATGACGAGCATTTGCTCCTGATTGAGGACCGGCTCGGCGTCGACATCACGCCGCGCGGCAACAAGGTCGCCATTCGCGGATCTGAAGCAGGTCATGAAATGGCCAGGCAGGTGCTGGTAGAGCTTTATGAACGGGCGCTGGAAGGTCTCGATCTTGGCCGGGGCGATGTCGAAGGTGCCATCCGCATGGCCATGAGCCCGATTGCTGTTGCCAAAGGCACATCTGAAGTTGCCGCAATCCGCACCCGGCGCAAGACGGTGACCGCCAGGTCGCCGGGCCAGAAAATCTATCTTGAGGCAATCGCTGCCAGCGAGCTTGTGTTCGGTGTCGGCCCGGCAGGCACCGGCAAGACATATCTGGCGGTTGTGTGCGCGGCTGCTGAGCTGATGGCCGGACGGGTTGACCGCATCATCCTGTCGCGTCCGGCTGTCGAGGCAGGCGAGCGTCTCGGCTTCCTGCCCGGCGACATGAAGGAAAAGGTCGATCCCTATCTCAGGCCGCTTTATGACGCGCTTTATGACGTCATGCCGCCGGAAGCCGTGATCAAGGGTCTGGCCGACAACACGATAGAAATTGCGCCTCTGGCCTTCATGCGCGGTCGCACCCTGTCATCGGCCTTCATCATCCTGGATGAAGCGCAAAACACCACGCCGCAACAGATGAAAATGTTTCTGACCAGGCTCGGTGAAGGGTCACGCATGGTTATCACCGGTGATCCGACGCAGGTCGATTTACCACCGGGAACGACGTCGGGTCTGACCCAGGCACTGGATTACCTGAAGGGTGTAAAGGGCATCTCGCAGGTGAAGTTCAACAAGTCGGATATTGTTCGCCATCAACTGGTGTCACGAATTGTCGATGCCTATGAGCGCGCCGGTTGGGAGCCGGCGACAAGGCCGCGGACGTCGTGATACTCGAAATTGAAGTCGACGAAACTGCCTGGAAAGAAGTGCCTGACCCCGAAACCCTGTTGCGCAAGGCAGCACAGGCAACCGAGACCGCTCTTGGCGGGGATTTGTCGGAAACAGTACTGACCATTTCGCTGGCAACCGATGATGCAAGTAGCAGAGCTCAATCAGCATTGGCGCAACAAGACCGGGCCAACCAACGTGTTGTCGTTTCCAGCCGCGCAGGACATGCCGTTGCCACCGGGTGAACCGCGCCCGCTGGGTGACATCATGCTGGCGGCCGGTGTGGTAAAACGCGAGGCGGAGCAGCAGAACAAATCACTTGAGCATCATTTGGTTCACCTTGCTGTGCATGGCATCTTGCACATAATGGATTATGATCACATAAGTGAAGCCGAGGCGAACAAGATGGAAAGCCTTGAGGTTGACATACTGAACGTGCTTGGCATTGCCAATCCGTATACATGAAACGTATTGGGATCATTGTTGAGACAGGACAGAGGACGCCGGTGAAAGCCGGCCGGTCAAATGGACGAAGACCAATCTAGCAGGTCCCGAGAAGGGACCAGCCCCACTTCTGAAAATTCACGAAACGACAATGCGGGCCTGTGGTCCCGGATCAGGCGGGCGCTGGGCGGCGGCAGGTCGGACGAAACCTTGCGCGAAAGCCTGGAAGGCGTGCTTGACCGGCATGCCGAGGAAGAAGGCACGGCTGCATTCCGGGCGGATGCCAAGTCGATGATGCTCAACCTGATCAAGTTTTCCGATTTGCGTCTGGACGATGTGATGGTGCCGCGTGCCGAGATCATTGCGATCGATGCGTCGAACTCGGTATCGGAATTGCTCGACTGTTTTCTCGAGGCAGGTCATTCCCGGTTGCCCATCTATCACGATACGCTGGACGAGCCGCTTGGCATGATCCACATCAAGGATTTTCTGGAGTGGCTGAATTCCAGTGACAAGAAGGCCCGGGCGAAGTCAGGCACAAAGAAAGCGGTGCCGATTCTGTCACTGTCGGCCGGCGATCTCAAAACCCCGGTGAGTGAACTCGGCATCATGCGAGAGTTGTTATACGTACCGCCCTCAATGCCGGCTGCGGATCTGCTGGTAAAAATGCAGTCGACCCATGTTCACATGGCGGTAGTGGTGGATGAATATGGCGGCACCGACGGTTTGGCGACCATTGAGGATCTGGTTGAGGAAATCGTCGGTGACATTGCCGATGAGCATGATGAAAAAGATGAACTGATCACCCGTGCATCCGATACCAGTTGGCTGGCAGAGGCCCGGCTGGAAATTGAAGATGCCGAGAACATACTGGGCATCAGGCTGTTGCCGGCAGATGAGCAGGAAGAAGCCGATACGCTTGGCGGTCTGATCTTCCATATGCTTGGCCGGGTGCCGGTCCGCGGTGAACTGATCAAGCATGCCTCCGGCATTGAGTTTGAGATCATTGCGGCTGATCCGCGACGGGTTCGCCGGGTTGCCATCCACACCAAGCCGCGCACCTCACGCCAGCCTGCCGGTACGGCCAAGCCTGCCGCAAAAACCTCGGAGGAGCCGTCCCCACAGGTGCAGAACTGACCGGCATACTGGCAACCATGATGGCCGGGTCGCTTTGGCGCAGCTGCCTTGTGGCCTTGCTGGCAGGCGGGCTGGCTTGCTTGTCGCTGCCGCCATTTGAAGTCTGGCCGGTCTTGTTTGTCAGTTACACAATGTTGGTCTGGCTGCTTGATTGTACCGTGCAGGGGAGGGCCGCAAAGCGGCGCCGTTTTGGTGCAGGCTTCGCTGTCGGATGGTGCTTTGCATTTGGATACTTTGTGCCGTCACTGTGGTGGATATCGGAAGCCTTCTGGCTGGAACCGGAAAAATTCGCAGCTTTGATTCCGTTCGCGGTTGCCGGGCTGCCGGCATACCTGTCGCTCTATTGGGGGCTGGCATTCGGCGTGGCGGCTGTATTGTGGATTGCAGGCTGGCCCCGGATCCTGCTGCTGGCAGGACTTGTTGGTGCGGGAGAATGGCTGCGAGGCCATCTGCTGACCGGATTTCCCTGGAATTTGCCTGGTTATGGAGCTGGGTCACTGGATGGGTTTTCACAAACCGCCAGCCTGATCGGCATATACGGCGTGACTGTTCTGGTCGTCGTGGTGGCTGCGGCGCCGGCTGTGCTTCGGGATGCGGGCAAATCCGCGCCAGGTTTTCCGGGGCGCCTGGTGTTTCCGGCACTTGTCGTCGCCGGTGCAATGGCTCTGCATGTATGGGGCAACATCCGTGTCACGAGCTACGATGCAGCCCTCATTGAAAACACCGACAATGCAACTCTGGTGCGCATCATTCAGCCGAACATCTCTCAGAAGGACAAGTGGGATCCGGCACATGCCGGCCAGATCATTGAAACCTACCTGAAACTGAGCGCAATGCCTTTTGCAGATCCTCCGACGGTGCCGCCAATCGTCGTCTGGCCTGAAAGTGCTTTGCCGCGACTGATCGGTGAACAAGACGCGCTGCGCGCTGAGATAATGACCAGCCTGCCGCCAGGCTCACCTCTGCTGACCGGAGGCTTGCATCGGATAACTGACGATACGGGCAAGGTTTCGATCTTCAATTCGCTGCTGGCAATCCCTGCCGATGGCCGGATAGCAGCGCGCCATGACAAGGTCCGGCTGGTTCCCTTTGGAGAGTTTTTGCCATTTCAGTGGTTGCTGGAGCCGCTTGGATTGCGGCAGATTGTAAACCTGCCGCCGGGATTTTCGGCTGGCAGCGAAGATCGGGTCATCCAAGTTGACGGGGTGCCGGCATT
Organism: uncultured Alphaproteobacteria bacterium; assembly: GCA_963759095.1. Classification (GTDB taxonomy): domain Bacteria; phylum Pseudomonadota; class Alphaproteobacteria; order Rhizobiales; family Aestuariivirgaceae; genus Anderseniella. The sequence goes on from CAVWYF010000017.1 coordinate 120,950, forward strand.
TGCCGGTTTCATATGTTACGAGGCGGTGTTTCCAAGATCCCGTCCTTATGCTTCACGTCCTGAAATGCTCGTTAACGCAACCAACGACGCCTGGTTCGGTACATCGGGCGGGCCTCATCAGCATCTGGGTCATGCGCGATTTCGCGCAATCGAACAGGGCGTGCCGATGATACGGGCTGCCAATACCGGCATTTCAGCAATGATCGACTCAACTGGCCGCGTGAAAGCGATGCTGGCGCTGGGCACTGCAGGTCATCTGGACGTTGCCATGCCGGCTGTCTTGGCTGCAACTCCTTACGCGGCCATCGGAGATCTCGGCTTACTGGCGCTGTTGGTGTTAATTTCGATCGCCTATTTAATTTGTAGACGGATGAAGAAGTTTTGTGTACCAGATGTGCATGAGAACTGATCGTAGGCGTGAATTGGCAACACATATTTCCGTCTGTGCTCCTTGAAAACAACTTCACAACGGTGTGCCGGCACGGCAGTTGATCAGCCAATTGGAAATGTTGCGAGCGGACAGTTTTTTGCCGTTTTGTAAACCTTGCGGGGGAGGTGAGTGATGACAATAAAAATTCCAAATCCGATTGATGTACATGTTGGCAGCAGATTGCGAATGCGAAGAATGCTGGTCGGAATGAGTCAGGAAAAGCTTGGTGAAAGTCTCGATTTGACCTTTCAGCAGATACAGAAATACGAAAAAGGCTCCAATCGTATCAGCGCCAGCAGGCTGTATGACATGTCGCGTATTCTCGATGTACCGGTACAGTTTTTCTTCGACGATATGGTCCGCGCCGACGCTGGCAACAGGGGCAAGGCTGACAAACCGTCCGGCTCGTTTGAGATGATCGAATTTCTGTCCAGCCCCGACGGTGCCCAGCTTGTTCGGACATTTTCCGAAATTGAGAGCCCTGAAGTACGGCGCAATATTCTCGATCTCGTGAAGTCGGTATCCGGCATCGGCGCCGTTGCATCTGACCAGACCTGAGATTTTGAGGCCGAAACTATTCCGGTTAATTGTCTGTGTTGATCAAAGTTGGCTTGACGTGATGCGCGCAGCCTGACAAAACGGCGTCCACTCGGCTGCCATTGCATATAAAGAAATCTGCATATGGCGATCATCCTGTCCCATTCGCGGAGTTTGCAAGCCATGGCACGTCAGAACTATTTCTTCACCAGTGAATCAGTTTCCGAAGGTCACCCGGACAAGGTATGTGATCGCATCTCTGACGAGATTGTTGACCTTGTCTACAAGGAAGCCCGCAAGACGGGGACTGACCCATGGACCGTTCGCGTTGCCTGCGAAACGCTGACAACGACCAATCGTGTGGTTATTGCCGGTGAGGTTCGAGTTCCTGATACGCTGTTCAAAAAGGACAAGGCAGGCAATGTGGTTCACGACGCTGCGGGTAAACCGGTTATTGCACCGGGCAGGTTCCGCTCGGCGGCACGCCGTGCCATCCGCGCCATCGGCTACGAGCAGGCAGGTTTTCACTGGAAAACCGCAAAAGTCGAAGTCCTGCTGCATGCCCAGTCAACCGACATCGCCCAGGGCGTAGACAACGCCGCAGATAGCCAGAATGAAGAAGGCGCAGGTGATCAGGGCATCATGTTCGGCTATGCCTGTCGTGAAACGCCGGACTTCATGCCGGCGCCGATTTACTACTCCCACAAGATTCTCGAACTGATGGCAGCTGCCCGCCATAAGGGTGAAGGCGAAGCCGGCAAGCTCGGGCCTGATGCCAAAAGCCAGGTCACCATCCGCTATGTGGACGGTAAACCATCCGAAGTCACGTCGATTGTCGTCTCGACCCAGCATCTTGATGAAAGCTGGGATTCGGCAAAAGTACGCACGGTGATTGAGCCTTATGTACGCGAGGCGCTGGGTGAGTTGCCGATTGCAGCTGATTGCAAATGGTACATCAATCCCACCGGCAAGTTTGTCATCGGTGGCCCGGACGGTGATGCCGGCCTGACCGGCCGCAAGATCATTGTTGATACCTACGGTGGTGCCGCACCGCATGGTGGAGGCGCATTTTCCGGCAAGGACACGACCAAAGTTGACCGTTCCGCTGCCTATGCGGCGCGCTATATGGCCAAGAATGTTGTGGCTGCCAAACTCGCCGAACGCTGCACGATCCAGCTTTCCTATGCCATTGGCGTGGCGCAGCCCCTGTCTGTTTATGTAGATACACACGGTACCGGCAAGGTGCATGAAAGTGTACTTGAGCAGGCCCTGCGCGCGTGTATGGATCTGTCACCCTCAGGCATCCGCCGCCATCTCGACCTGAACAAGCCGATTTATGCGCGTACCGCTGCCTACGGCCACTTTGGCCGCAAGCCACGTCGTGACGGGTCGTTTTCCTGGGAAAAAACCGATATGACTGCGGCGCTCAAGGAAGCAGTGAAGGCAGCTTCACAGGAACATCAGGTGCTCGAACGGGCGTCCTGATGACGATCGATACCTGACACTCCGGAGTTGGTTCGGGTTTTGAACGGGTCAAAACCGTGCCCCGCTCTTTTGTTTTCGCATGCTTCGCAAAACCGTACGCACATTTGCCGGGCATGCTTTAAGATCGAGCGCAATGTAATCGATCAGGGCATTGTAATCATGTCGCAACCGCCGGACGGGTCCCGGTTCGCAGAGAAGTTTTTCGGGCGCCGCGCAGGGCAGACCTTGCGTGACAATCATGTTCGTCTGGTGGAAAACCTGCTGCCGAAACTGCGGGTACCGGATCGTGCTGATAGTCTGCAGGACCCGTGTACACTCTTCGACAACTCCGTGTCCGAGGTCTGGCTGGAAGTAGGCTTCGGCGGCGGTGAGCATCTCGCCTGGCAGGCCGCGGCCAATCCGCACGTCGGTTTCATTGGCGGCGAACCATTCATAAACGGCGTTGCCAAACTGCTGAGCCTGCTGGAAGACGGCAGTCTTTCAAACGTCCGCATTATTGACAATGACATACGCCCGCGCCTGGATCAGCTTGGCGATCAAACAATATCACGCGCTTTCCTGCTGTTTCCCGATCCGTGGCCGAAACTGCGCCATCACAAGCGCCGGTTCGTAAATCAGACGAACCTGGACAGGCTGCATCGCATCATGAAGCCCGGTGCGGAGTTCCGGGTCGCCAGTGACATTGATCATTACATCCGCTGGAGCCTGCGCGAAGTTGCCGGGCACGGCGGCTTCGCGCTGTTGTCGGATAACCCGGCAGACTGGCGGCAGCGCCCAGCGGACTGGCCGCAGACCAGGTATGAGGCAAAGGCTGTGCGCGAAGGTCGCGCGTCGTCATATCTGCGATTTTCTCGCGTCTAAGCGTTTTGCTTGAAGTCCGTACATTCTCGGCGTATATGTAATTCATCAAGTTCATTCTCATAGGTTTTCAAAGAGTACTGAAAACCACAGTTCATGAGGGTGGGTCCTGCGGGGCCCGCTTTTTTTGTTGCCTGAACAGGGATGATTTTTGCTTTGGTCAACCGGACGTCTTGCATCCGGTTGTTTTGGACAGGGAGATATCTGATGGTGGCCGACATGGCCAAAAGGATGCAGGTCGAAACCGGCGTGGCCGCCAAAGTTGCCCGCCTGGTCGAACCTGCCATTGAGGAACTGGGTTTCCGGCTGGTGCGCGTGCGCCTGACCGGCAACACGCTTCAGGTCATGGCAGAGCGTCCCGATGGCACCATGACGGTTGGCGGTTGTCAGGATATTTCACGTAGCATATCACCGTTGCTGGATGTGAATGATCCCATGTCCGACAGGTACAGTCTCGAAGTGTCATCGCCTGGCGTAGACCGGCCACTGGTGCGCCCTGAAGATTTTGAACGCTGGGCCGGATTTGAAGCGAAAATAGAGCTGGTGACACCGCTGGCTGGCCGCAAGCGGTTTCGCGGCAGGCTGGAAGGTTTTGATGACGGCGAAGTACGACTGTTCATACCGCCGCCGGAAAAAGGCGACGAGGATATTTTGATCGGACTGGACATTTCCGCAATTGGAGATGCCCGTCTGGTGATGACTGATGAATTGCTGAAAGCTGCCGGTGAGCGTGCCAAGGCAGATGAGGTCGGCGATGGTGCTGACTGGACTGAAAACAATGAAATTGAATCCAACGACATTAAAGCGGAGTGAACGAAATGGCTGATGTCGCCGTAAGTGCAAACAGGCTGGAATTACTGCAAATCGCAGATGCGGTTGCACGTGAAAAATCGATCGACAAGGCCGTCGTGATCGACGCGATGGAGGACGCGATCCAGCGTGCTGCACGCTCTCGCTATGGCGCAGAAAATGACATCCGGGCAGAAATTGATCCGCAAACCGGCGAAACCAAACTGTATCGCCTGCTGGAAGTGGTCGAGGAAGTCGAAAACGATTCGACCCAGATCACCATGAAGGAAGCGCTGGACCGCAATCCCGGTGCGCGCATGGGTGATTTCCTTTCCGAGCCGCTGCCGCCTGTCGACTTTGGCCGCATCGCTGCCCAGAACGCCAAGCAGGTGATCGTGCAGAAGGTGCGCGATGCTGAACGCGAGCGTCAGTTTGAAGAATACAAGGATCGCATTGGCGAGATTGTTTCCGGCGTCGTCAAGCGCGTCGAGTACGGCAATATCATCGTCGACCTTGGCCGTGGCGAAGGCATTGTTCGCCGCGATGAAGGTTTGCCGCGTGAAGCATTCCGCAATGGCGACCGGGTGCGGGCCTACATTTTCGATGTGCGGCGCGAGTTGCGCGGTCCGCAGATATTCCTGTCGCGGTCGCGTCCGGAGTTCATGTCCAAGCTGTTCCAGCAGGAAGTGCCGGAAATCTACGACGGTATTGTTGAAGTCGTGGCCGTGGCCCGTGATGCCGGTTCACGGGCGAAAATATCCGTGCGCTCCAAGGACAGTTCAATCGATCCGGTTGGCGCTTGTGTCGGCATGCGCGGCAGCCGCGTCCAGGCTGTGGTCAACGAGTTGCAGGGTGAAAAGATCGATATCATTCCCTGGACACCCGATGCTGCCAGTTTCATCGTCAACGCATTGGCGCCTGCCGAGGTTGCCAAGGTGGTCCTTGATGAAGATGCCCAGCGCATTGAGGTCGTTGTTCCAGATGAACAGCTTTCACTGGCAATCGGGCGTCGCGGGCAGAACGTGCGCCTTGCCTCACAGCTCTCCGGCTGGGATATCGACATCATGACGGAGGCCGAAGAATCCGAACGCCGTCAGAAAGAGTTCGCAGATCGCACTCAACGCTTTACCGAAGCGCTCGATGTGGACGAAATGCTGGCTCAGCTGCTTGCTTCGGAAGGCTTCGACTCCATTGAAGAAGTCGCCTATGTGGCTCCTGAGGAAATTGCGTCCATTGAGGGACTGGATGATGAAACGGCGTCTGAAATTCAGGCCCGTGCGACTGAGTTCCTTGATCGCCAGGCAACGGAACTGGAAGCCAAGCGCAAGGAGCTTGGAGTGGCCGATGACCTGGCGGGCTTCGCCGGCCTGTCACCGGCCATGCTGGTGATGCTTGGAGAAGACGGCGTGTTCACTCTGGAAGATTTTGCCGGCAGTGTGCCGGATGATCTGGTTGGCTGGAATGAGCGTGGTGAAGGCGAAACAATCCGCCATGAAGGCTCACTGTCTGCTACCGACATGACGGCAGCCGAAGCGGAAACGCTGATCATGACGGCTCGCCTGCAACTGGGCTGGATTGAGCCGGAGCCCGAGCCGGATCCGGAAGCGGACACTGAAGCAGAAGGCAGCGAGGACGCTGCCGCCACAACCAGTAACGAAGAGTAAGGTGAACACCCGGCAATATGACAGGCCTGGCACAACAAACCATCCTCGAGGATGACCCGAACGTCCGCATGTGCGCGTTAACCCGCGCACTGCGGCCGCGCGCCGAACTGTTGCGCTTCGTTGCCTCACCGGACGGGGATCTGGTGCCCGACCTGAAAGAAAACCTGCCGGGCCGTGGCGTGTGGTTGAACCTGTCGCGCGCAAGCGTTGCCGAGGCTGTCAGGCGCAAGGTTTTTGCTCGGGCGCTTAAGGCCCAGGTCGCGCTGCCGGACAATCTTGCTGATCTGATCGCACGCCTGTTGCTTAAAGATGCCATGTCGTGTCTGTCTCTGGCATCGAAGGCAGGCCAGGTTGTTGCCGGATTTGAGAAGACCGAGGCGACGGTTGTACATGGCCGGGCGGCAGTTCTTATCGCGGCCTCAGACGGCGCCGAAGACGGCCGCCGGAAACTGTCCGGAAAACTGCGGGCTGCTGATCAGGCCGACCGGCTGGTTGAATGTTTCGCCTCTGCTGATTTGGATTTGGCATTGGGGCGTACAAATGTGATACATGCTGCCATTAACCCCGGTGGTCTGGCGCAGAAGTTCATGGCTTGCGCAAGACGATATGAATTATTTGAGTTAAACGGAGCCGCACAAGCGGAAAGCTGATACGCAATGAGTGATACGAACGACAACGGTAATGGTAACGAACGTCCTGGCGGACGCACACTCGGCTTGCGCGGCGGTGGCCAGAGCAGGGTGCGCCAGAACTTTTCACATGGACGGTCAAAAACCGTTGTGGTGGAAACCAAACGCAAACGCATTATTGGAGCACCAGGCGCGAAACCTGCTGCTCCTGCGGCTCCAGCCGTTGCGGAGGCACCGGCGCCAGCACCAGTTGCGGCACCGGATCCTACGCCGGTAGCACCGTCACCGGAAGCAGTAGCTCCGGCACCGGCGGCTCCTGCTGCACCAAAACCAGCTGCGCCTGCGCCAGCTGCACCTGTTGCTGCGGCAACACCAACGCCAACACCTGCAGCGCCTGCCGCACCAAAGCGTCCGCCGATCAAGACGGTTGGAGCACCCAAGGTGTTGCGCACGCTGACAGCCGAGGAAGCCGAGGCACGCGAGCGTGCACTGGTTGAGGCGCGCCAGCGTGACGTCGAGGATAAAAAACGCGCTGAGGTAGAGGCGGTTGAACGTGTTGAACGTGAAGCGCGTGAATCCGCTGAGCGTGCTGAGAATGAAGCCGAAGAAGCTCGCCGCGCGGCAAAGCGCACTGCGGATGCGGAAGCCAAGCAGGCTGCGGCAGAAGTCAAGGCCAGCAAGGCAGCCGCTGCAACTGAGACCGAAGCTGATGCCGGGCGCTCGAAGTCCCGCCGTCCTGCCGGTGGTGCCGATAAACCTGCAACACCGCCCAAGCCGCGCAATGATGCGGACCGCCGCCGTGGCAAGCTGACGGTTTCCAATGCGCTCAACGACGATGGCGGGCGGGCTCGTTCACTGGCGGCATTCCGCCGCCGCCAGGAACGCCAGAAGAAACAGGCCAGGGGAGGCTCGGTAACCAAGGAGAAGGTTGCCCGCGAAGTGACCATTCCTGAAGTAATTACCATTCAGGAACTGGCCAACCGGATGAGTGAACGCGCAGTTGATGTTATCAAGTTCCTGATGAAGGAAGGCGAGATGCACACCATAAATGATGTCGTCGATACCGATACTGCCCAGCTGATCGCTGAAGAATTTGGCCATACCGTCAAGCGGGTGTCTGAGTCTGATGTTGAAGAAGGCCTGATGCAGGATGATGATCCGGCAGACAGCATGAAGTCCCGTGCGCCGATTGTGACCGTTATGGGCCATGTCGATCACGGCAAGACATCACTGCTGGATGCGCTTCGCAACGCATCTGTGGTGTCCGGCGAGGCAGGCGGTATCACCCAGCATATTGGTGCCTACCAGGTTGAAACGGCCAATGGTCTGGCAACCTTCATTGATACGCCGGGCCATGCGGCCTTTACGGCCATGCGTGCCCGTGGTGCTAAGGCGACGGACATCGTGGTGCTGGTCGTGGCGGCAGATGATGGTGTCATGCCGCAAACAATCGAGGCCATCAGTCACGCCCGCGAAGCTGGCGTTCCGCTGATTGTTGCCATCAACAAGATGGACAAGCCGGATGCAGATCCGAACCGGGTGCGGACAGATTTGCTGAACCATGAAGTGATTGTTGAAAGCATGAGCGGTGATGTGCTTGAAGTGGAGATATCCGCGCTCAAGGGCACCAATCTCGACAAGCTGCTCGAAGCGATCCTGCTGCAGGCCGAACTGTTAAACCTTCAGGCCAACCCGGACCGTGCCGCCGACGGTATTGTGGTTGAAGCGCAACTCGACAAGGGCCGCGGTCCTGTGGCCACGGTGCTGGTGCGCCGCGGCACATTGCGTGTCGGCGACATTGTCGTGGCAGGCGTTGCCTGGGGCAAGGTTCGCGCCCTGATCAATGACAAGGGTGCCAATATCGATGAGGCCGGCCCTTCGGTTCCCGTAGAAGTTCTGGGTATGAACTCCGCGCCGGAAGCCGGAGACCAGATCGTCGTGGTCGAGCACGAAGGCCGTGCCCGTGAGATCACCGAGTATCGTGAGCGTAAGCTGCGCGATACACGCGGAGCGCCAAGCGCCAGATCATCTCTGGAACAGATGATGAGCCAGCTCAAGGAAAGCGGCAAACAGGAG
>CAVWYF010000018.1:0-64601 GCA_963759095.1 uncultured Alphaproteobacteria bacterium
CGTGCGGTTGCCAGCCAATTGTCAAGAAACCTGTCCAGCCACACATCAACTGAGGGGTCATGGACAAAACGATCGCTGAAATGGCTTTCGCGTGGCCGGGCACCGGGTAATGCCAGTCTTTCCTCGGCCTTGACCAGCCAGCGGTTCATCATCTTATGCGTGACCTCCGGGTGGAACTGAATGGCAAATGCAGTATCGCCATAGCGGAATGCCTGATGCGGAAAGTGCCCTTCAGATGTGGCAAGGCAGACCGCCCCGCCAACCAGTTCAAAGCCTTCCCGATGCCACTGGTAGACCTTTTGTGGCCATGAGCCATAGACGGCACCTTCCGTAGTTGCAGAAATGCCGTAATAACCAATTTCGGCCCGGTCATCGGGAAAGCCGAAAACCTTGCCGCCCAGTTGCCGGGCCAGCATCTGGCCACCGAGACAAATGCCCAGAAACGGAACGCTTGCCGCCAGCGGCTTGGCGATCCAGTCAATTTCGGTACGAATATACTCGTGCTCGCTATCGTCGTTTGCGCTCATCGGTCCACCGAAAATGACCGCGCCTGAATATTCTTCGATGTTGTCCGGCAGGGTCTCGCCCAGAGCAGGCTTGCGGATATCGAGCTCATAGCCCTTTTGTATCAGCTTCATCCCGACGCGGCCCGGCGTCGAGGTTTCCTGATGCAGCACTATGACGATGCGTTTTTTCATTTTTCCTTAACCGTGCAATTCCGTTTCCATGCAAAGCGAATTGGTCAAACCGGCCTACATTGCGGATACACCACCGTCCAGTTTTAGTTCGGATCCTGTCATGAATGACGACTCGTTGCTGGCCAAGTAAACCACAGCCCATGCCACATCTTCAACAGTTGCTATCCGGCCCAGCGGTATTTGCCTGGCCAGCTTGCTTCTGTTGACTTCAGGATCACCGGTTTTCGTTACCTGATCGACCATATCCGTATCAACGAAGGCAGGATGTACAGAATTGCACCTCACGTCCGTATAGGCACGCGCGGCATGCAAGGCGACGGATTTTGTCAGCATGTGTACGCCTGCCTTGGCGGCATTGTAGGCGGCAAAATTGGCGCTCGCGATCATGGAAGAAATCGACGCTATGTTGATGATCGATGCCGGTGCATTTTGTGACAGGACAGGCAATGCAGCCTGGCAACCCAGATAGACGGACTTCAGATCGACATCCATGGTGCGGTCCCAGCTTGCCTCGTCCAGGCTCTCAACAGTGCCGGGAATGATGATGCCGGCATTGTTGACCAGGACGTTGATGCCGTTCATCAGGTCGCCGGCGTGTTCAATCGCGGCTTTCCATGCAGGCCTGCTTGTGACGTCAAGCTCGATGGCGGGATGGCCGGACACCTGTTGTGCTGCACGGTTTGCCTCTGAACCATCGATGTCAGTGATCACCACGTCGCAACCGTGCGCTGCCATGAGTTTGGCGCAGCCCAGGCCGATGCCCCTGGCGGCTCCCGTTATCAGGGCCTTCTTGCCTGCAAGTCTCATTCAGTCGTCTCCCGTTTTGCCGACAATGACGGCCATGTGCCGGGCTGGCAAGTTTGTGCTGACCGGGTGAAAAAATATCCCGCAATATGGTTTGACCGGAATGGCTGATTGTGGGCATTGATACCAAAGGAAGTAATTATTGACCCATTTGATGGAGTTAAATCCGTCCATCTGGTGCGTTGTGGCGCTTGCCCGATGCACCGCATCGCGCTGCGCACCACGCCTGCCAGAATGGACGGATTTGGCCCACCGAAGGACGGTTTTTCGCGCCCGCTGGACGTCGTTATGCTCCACTTGTGGTCAGCCAGACCAAGGCGTGAAGCATGCCTAGCCAGCAAACGCGAAAAATCGGTCAAATGAGTCAATAATTACTTTCTTTGGTATAACACTGCAATTGCAAACAACAGACCTTCGTACAGGAGACAAGATCAGATGAGCATCACGCTTTCCAAGAGCCGCAAGATTGTATCGGTTGCATTGAAGAAGGCCCAGGAGATTGGTCTGACCAAACCAATGACAGTTGTGGTGCTTGATGCACGCGGCACCGTGAAGGCGTGTGAAAGCCAGGACGGCAGCTCAACTCTGCGTTTCAAGATCGCGTTTGGCAAAGCCAATGGCTGCATTGCGCTTGGTATCGGTTCACGTGCAATTTTTGCACGCGCCAACGAGCAGCCCTATTTTGTCCAGGCGGTGAATGCACAGGCTGACGGTAATCTTGTTCCCGTGCCCGGCGGCGTGCTGGTGCGTGATCGCAAAGGGGCCATCATCGGCGCTGTGGGCATTACAGGCGACACCTCCGACAATGATGAAACCTGCGCGGTTGCCGGTATTGAAGCGGCAGGTTTCCAGGCAGACACAGGCGGTTAGAGCGAGATGAGGTTAAATTGGATCAGTTGACCGCGGCGATTTTGCTCGCTGGCTAGGCGGATTGCGTGCGGTGGTGTTGCTCACCACAAGCGCAAGACAACGACGCCAGAGGGCAAAATCGCCCGGCCCATTCAGCAAAGGTATCATCATCATGGTTCCCATCGGGGTGGGGAAAATCGGTCCATCGGCGTTGTTGCGCCGCTTGCCCGATGCACCACATCGCGCTGCGCGACGCGCCTAGAGCAACATGGGTTCGGTAGAACCCATAAAGTTGCTCTAACACTTTGAAAGCGATCAGGTTCATGATTTTTGGTTGAACCAACCAAAAATCATCCTGATCTAGCCGAGTGAACCGATTTTCCGCCATCAAATGATTCAATTTAACCTCATCTCGCTCTAGGGCGTGTACTCATAAATTTGCCGAGCAATCTGTACGTTCAGTGAGGTCTGCTTTGGGGGGAGAAGCGGACACTCCGTGTTGGCGGACGCATGTCTGTGTTGTGCCAGGAACAGTCATCGCGGTTTGCAAAAAACCAACGGCGTTGGCAAGTGCGACTTCCGGCTGTAATTTGCAATTTGCAACAGTCTCAGGAACAATAAAATGTCTGATTTCATTTACTTGATGCACAACGATGAAACTTCCTCTGCGGCTGAATTGGCTGACGATGGTTGGCATGAATACATTGAGAATTTGAAGGCGAAAGGATGTTTTCGTGGAGGGAGTGAAGTCGGCCAAGGCAAGTGCTTCCGAAAGCAATTGGAAGCGCCTGAGATATTCGACCGGCTTGTAGGTTACATACGGATAGAGGCTCCGAGCCTGGCGGAGGCCGAGGCAATGCTAAAGGGCAACCCAGTGTATGAAGCTGGTGGCACCGTCGAAATACGTGAACTACCGCGCAGCAGCTAGTCTGCCGATGATGTCCACTCCCATTGATGGCTTCCTTTGTTGCTTTCGCTGACCAACCGAAGACTTAAGGGCGGCTCCGAGTCCTTTGCCGGGATTAAATCGGCACTGTCAAACTGCAGCTTCAGCCAGTGTGTATACTCAGATCGTCTGAAGTTGATCCTGATTTAGCAAACCTATCTGTCGATGGGTTCGAGTAACTGGCCACCTAATATAGCGTCAGGTTTATAGATAAATATCGGGTGTAATCCGCTTTATAAATTTCATTAAATAATTTTATAAAAATTTAAATTAAATATATATAAAAATCTACTTTATATTTATCAGTAAATAAATTTAATTTATGCGGTATTCTATTATCTGCTATATTGTTGCCAATTAAACGCCTATCGCTCTGAATGAAATGAGTGATTGGTGAGAACACATAGAGGCGTGGCGAAATGAAACAGAATGAATTCAACGAGAGCATTTGGGGATTTCACGAAGTCACTTGGCAAAAGCACCCTGTTGACAACCTGAATCTGCACGAACTACGCGCGGCGTTCCTGGAATTGTTGACGGCACCCTGGCTGCCACAGCATCAAAAGCGAGCACAGGCAGAGGCGACCTCGTCCTTTCTTGCCGGCCTTATGCTGGGCATGCTTGCCGGAGCTCTGCTCGCCTCACTCGCTATCTCCTTGGTCTTTTGAAAGCCCGAACTCCAAAGCAGATGGGGTAGATGCCTCCCAGTTAAAGCGCGAGTTGCATATTGTTGCGGGCTCGTATACGGGTGCAGTAATTTGGCACTTGGTAAACTGTCACCGTTATTTCACCTTATTTTCAGGTAGTTATCTGCCTTGCTGACAACTGCGAACACTAGGCTCTCGTTAGGTGTTTATGAGTCCGCGCGCTGCGAAACGGGTCCTCAACCTAGCTTTTACATTCTCTTTACCGTCAGTGATCTTTTGCAAAACCGAAGCGCCATGCAAACCGATCTTAGCAATACTTATTAAACTGTTTCGATTAAAATTTGGGCCAGAAAACAGGTGCACGAAAAGTGTGCTTTCGGTGAGTAGGTAATAGAGAGAGTGCCCAGTTTTGACAGTTCCGACTGATCTCATAATTGATACGGTTTCAGGTGTTGACCATGGTGCAGCAAACGACACTGTCGTCGCTATTGTGTCTGTTCCCGATGCCGGTAATGGCCTGACCTATAACTTACTTGACGATGCTGGCGGACTTTTTTCCATTGATCCCGTGACCGGTGAGATCAAGCTGGTCCTGGCTGGTGGTACTTATGATTTTTCCGAAACGACATCACATAGTCTGACGTTGGAAGTGCTCGATCTCGAGGGTAATTCATACTCTGAGACTGTAGAGCTGCAATTTGGTACCGAAGGCACCGATACCGATTATGGCCTTAAACTCAACCGCGATGGTGGCAACAACGCCTATCTATATACGTCCGATGGTGGTGATGTTGTTGGCGGACTGGATGCATTTACAATCGAGGTTGACTTTTCATCGCTGCATGCTGTTGGCACCGACATGCCTTTATTTAGCTACCATAGCGGCGGGGCCAGTGATGAAATTGAACTTGGATTAAATGACCATGGAGCTGGTATTGGTCTTTACATAGAGATTGGCGAAGAACCGGTTGCGGTGACAAGCTATGATGCCACTGCGCTGCTTGATGGTAGACGACATGTGGTCTCGTTCACTTGGGACAATACTGCCGGAGACTGGGAGCTTTTTGTAGATGGCCTATCTGTTGCTAGCGGCAGTGACATAGCGCTAGGGCACACCATCGACGCCATTGGAACCATTGTGCTGGGCCAGGAGCAGGATACCCTTGGCGGTGGATTTAACCCTGCGCAGCATTTTGATGGAACCTACTATGATGTGCGTATTTTCGATGATGTCCGGACGTCATCTGAAATAAACGACAATCTGTTTCAGATAACCTCTGCTGGTGAGTCTGGTCTTGTTGCTGACTGGCGCATGGACGACTATTCGGGCGGTGTCACATCTGATTCAGTTGCCGGTGTGGATCTTCAAACCGGCAACGTTACCGGCACGGGCTGGACCTCCAGTACACCAGCTCTGGTGTCTTCTACAGTGCAGAATGAAACCCTGACCGGCACGTCAAATGACGATGTCCTGTACGCATTTGGTGGCGCTGATACGATTAATGCGGGGGCTGGTGATGATCACATTGATGGTGGCGATGGCGGCACGCTTGATAGCTATCTGCAGCTGGTCGAAAGTCACGATCCGGTAGCGCATTGGCGTTTGTCAGAATTCGCGGGCGTCCAACTGGTGACGGATGAAACCGAGGCACATAGCGGTGTCTATAATTTCGGTGCCAATAGCGATAATGCAGACGGGCCTTTGTCAAATATCACAACGACCGCCGCAATTTTCGATGGTAGCAATGATTATGCTGAAATAGCCGCATCAGGCGATTTTACACTTGCTGAAGGTTCCATCCAGCTTTGGTTTAAAACTGATACCATCACTGGGCAAGATCGCACGCTGTTCTCAATGCGTGGTCCTGACACAGCCGGAAACCAGGCGGGTAGTCTTTACGTTGGGCAGGAAGTTGACCACTTGGAGCTCCGTATTCAGGACGGGGTCACCGAGCACGTCATCAGGACCGGCACGATAAACGCGAACCAATGGTATGCACTCACTTTTGTTTGGGATGCAACGGGGACCCAGCTCTATCTGGACGGCGTTGCAGCGGGAAGTGAATCAGAAGGAACACCCTTCTCCTACACCGGTGGCTTTGGTCAGAACAGCCAGCCCATCACCATGGGTGCGGCCTATCGCGGCTCTCAGGGGGATCTGGTTAATGGCCTTGACCGCTATTTTGACGGCCAGATTGCGGAGGTTTCTGTTTTTGATACCAGGCTCACTGCAACCGAAGTCAGTGCTGTCATTGCAACAGCGTCAACCGGGACCGAATGGTTTGCAGGCGATGTCATAGACGGTGGCGAGGGAACGGACACGGTTTTTTATGCCGATTCATCTGCTGCTGTGAGCGTTGATCTTGCTGCCGGTACGGCATCAGGCGGTGACGCAAACGGTGACGTACTCACAGGCGTTGAAAACCTCACCGGTTCAACACATAACGATACCCTTGTCGGGGATGGCAGTGACAATCTGCTAATCGGTGGCGGTGGTGCAGATGTGCTCGATGGTGCTGCTGGTACTGATACAGTTAGTTATGCCAATTCTGGCGCTGCGGTCAGTGTTAATCTTGCTTCGGGTACGGGGACGGGTGGAGATGCACAAGGTGATACAATCAGCGGTATAGAGAACCTCACCGGGTCGGACTATGATGATACGCTGACTGGCGACATCAGCGATAATAGTATTCTGGGCGGAGATGGTGCTGATACGATTGATGGTCGTGATGGTGATGATACGCTGATCGGTGGTGCCGGTGCTGACATCATTGATGGCGGTGATGGTACCGATAAGGTGAGTTACACCACAGCCGCTTCAGCTGTTACGGTTGATCTGAGCGACGTCACCGGTTCATCAAACTATGGTGATGCTTTTGGCGATACTTTTGCATACGTCGAAAGCTTCGAGTTGTCCGACTATGATGACGTGTTCGTCGGTGATGCTGCAAACAACACTGTTAGCGGCGGCGCGGGAACCGACGATCTTAGTGGGAGTGCCGGGCACGATATACTTGATGGTGGTGCGGGAGCTGATAGTCTCGATGGCGGCACCGGTTATGATAAGGTATCCTACCTGTCAGCTAACGTTGGCGTGACAGTCAACGTATCCGACACGAGCCAGAATACCGGCGATGCAGTTGGCGATGTCTATACAAGCATCGAGTTGTTCGAGGGTTCGAACTTCGACGATGTGATTACCGGAACGAACGCTACAGACTTTCTGTTTGGCGCAGATGGGGATGATACCCTGATCGGCGGATCGGGTGACGACGCCCTATTCGGCGGACGCGGGACCGACGTCCTCAACGGTGGCGCTGGGCGTGACAACGTCGCCTACAATTTTGCTGAATCTGGTGTGACGGTCGATTTGTCCGATTCGAACAATAATACTGGAGAAGCGGCTGGTGATAGCTATATCAGCATCGAAATGGTGCAAGGATCTGCGCACGATGATGTCATCACTGGAGATGGCAATGACAACTGGCTCCATGGCATGAACGGTAGTGATGTTATCAACGGTGGTGCAGGCGCAGATACCATATTTGGTGCTGATGGATCGGACACCTTAAGTGGTGGTGCGGGGGCCGACATTTTCTATTTCATGCAACTGGAAACGGGCACAGATGTCATCACGGATTTCGAGAATAATGTTGATCTACTCAATCTGCGCTACCGGGGTTTTTCTGATGCTCAAGAGGTACTGGATGCGGCTTCAAGCAGCGGATCCAATGTAATTTTGGACTTCGGTGGGAGCGACTCCCTGATTCTGCAGAATTTTACCTTGGCAGATTTTGATGAAACAGATTTCCTCATCTAATTTTCGCTCCGGCGATCTCTTTACCGATTTTTAACCAAAATCACCAAATACTTTACGCTCTGTTTCATCCTAGGATCGGCAACTCCTATGAAGTCTGACGAGGTAAAGTTGAAAAGCTGGAGCAAGCCGCGCTTGATGATACTCAGTATCAAAGAAATCACTAGCGCTTTTTGTGGCTCCAGCAATGATACAGCCTGCTTGCCAGCCGGTGGCTCACCGGTTATGTAGAAAGCTATGGTCGCTTTCACGTCAAGTACGTATTCATCTATATAGCTGGAACTACGAGTCCGACCTGACCAACGCTTGCGTTGGTTTTGTGACTAAGGACCTTGAAACAATCCCTCCAGATGCTGATACCAGTGTCGGGGGTTTTTAGTTGGTAACTCGTCTCTCAATCAATCTGGAAAATGTCCGTTTCGGGTCCAGACTGTGTAAAAACGTCAATTGTGGTATGATTCTCCTGTCCTTTTGCGGGAGGGTTTCATGAAGCGATTTGTTGAAGGTGTTGACCGCGAGCAGGGTACTTTGTTTCCCGAGCGGCTTGATGACTACATTGGTGAAGACAACCCAGTTCGGGTGGTGGATGTTTTCGTTGATGAGCTTGATCTGGCAGTGCTTGGATTTGATCGAGTTGAACCACGCGCGACCGGCCGACCGAGTTATCATCCATCAGTATTGCTGAAGTTATATGTCTACGGCTATCTCAACCGGGTTCAATCAAGCAGGCGTCTTGAGCGCGAGGCCGGGCGCAATGTCGAGGTTATGTGGCTGACGGGCCGTCTGTCACCGGACCACAAGACGATCGCCGACTTCCGCAAAGACAATGGCCTGGCGATCCGCAAGGTGTGCACCAGGTTTGTTGGCCTGTGCCGTCAGCTTGACCTGTTTAGCGATGCCAGCGTGGCGATCGATGGCTCCAAGTTCAAGGCGGTCAACAACCGGGACCGGAATTTTACGCGCAACAAGATGAAGCGGCGCCTGGAGCAGATTGAGGAAAGCGTCGAGCGCTATCTGCATCAGCTGGACAGTGCTGATCGGCAGGAAGCATCATTGGCACGCACAACCACGACAGCCCGCCTGAACGACAAGATCGCTAAGCTCAAGGAGGAGATGCAGCGCCTGAAAAAGCTTGAGGCCGCGATGCTTGCGGCGCCGGACCAGCAAATATCCCTGACCGATCCCGATGCCCGCTCCATGGCCACAAGTGGCCGGGGTTCAGGTGTGGTTGGTTATAATGTGCAGGCTGCAGTGGACATCAAACACCATCTGATCGTTGCCCATGATGTTACCAACGTCGGTACCGACCGGGCGCAACTGTCCAACATGGCCCAGCATACGAAAGCGGTCCTGGAGACAGACGCGCTGGATGTCGTTGCTGATCGAGGTTACTTCTCAAGCGAGGAGATTCTGGCATGCGATGAAGCCGGCATCACTGTCACACTTCCAAAGCCGCTAACCTCAGGCGCTAAGGCCAAGGGCCGATTTGGCAAACAGGATTTTGTCTACGTGGCGTTAGACGACGTTTACATCTGTCCTGCCGGTGAACGTCTGATCTATCATTATACCAACGAGGAAAAGGGGCTGACCCTGCGCCGCTACTGGACCAATGCCTGCCAGGCTTGCGCCATCAAGCATCACTGCACCACGGGCAAGGAGCGCCGGATCAGACGTTGGGAGCACGAGCACGTTCTTGAGGCTGTCCAGCAACGACTCGACGAGAATCCCGAAAAGATGCGCCAGCGGCGCGAAACGGTTGAACACCCCTTCGGCACCATCAAATCCTGGATGGGGTCCACACACTTCCAGATGAAGACACTGAAACGGGTCTCAACCGAAATGGCCCTGCATGTGCTGGCCTATAATCTCAAGCGTGTCATGAATATCCTGGGTATCGGCCCGCTGATGGCAGCGATGAGGGCGTAGGCGCTCGTCGGGCTCCTTTTACGCAAATATCACCCCAAATCACCGCTCAGAACCGTCAAATCCCGACAGAAGCTCCAATCAACCACCCAAAACCGCCAAACCGAAAATGCCCGCGGCAAAACAATCCAGGCCCAACACCTCATCACACGGGGCAGCCCAGTGAGCGTTTTTACACAGTCTGGGTCACAAGCGGACATCAGCACATGCAGAACATATGTCCGCTTTCGGTTTCTTTGCGGGCATCGGATAATGCACTTGCGGATCATCGAACGCACATGGTTCAAGCTCCAAAACGGAGCTTTAACGATGCGCTATGCCCTCACAGATGCAGAATGGATTATCATCCAACCAATCTTGCCCACAAAACCGAGAGGCGTGGCCCGCGTCGATGATCGGCGTGTGCTCAATGGCATCTTCTGGATTCTGCGCTCTGGTGCTCCGTGGCGTGACCTGCCCGCCACCTATGGCCCTTACACAACTTGCTACAACCGGTTTGTTCGGTGGCAACGAGCTGGTGTGTGGAGTGGCATATTGGATGCCATCTCAAACGTGAAAAACGCCGATGTCCAAATGATCGACAGTTCGATAGTGCGCGTCCATCAGCATGGGTCTTGTATCAAACGTGACGAAGCACATTGCACAGGTCGATCCCGAGGTGGGCTGACGACGAAGATTCATGCCGTGGTTGATGGCCGTGGTCTGCCGGTACAACTCGCACTCAGTCCCGGACAGGAACATGACAGCCTGATTGCCGTTGAATTGTTGAGCAGCCTTCAGTCACAGGGCTTGCTTCTCGCCGACAAGGCCTATGATTCAGATGCAATTCGGAAGTTTGTGCAGGACAGTGGGGCTTGGGCAAACATTCCACCAAGAAGCAACAGGAAGAACCCAATCTGCTTTAGCCCGCACCTCTATCGAGACCGCAATCACGTGGAACGGTTCTTCAACCGCATTAAGCAATGCCGCCGGATTGCCACCAGATACGAAAAGCTTGCTGAGAATTTCCTAGCCTTCATCAAACTTGCGGCAATCAGGCTCTGGCTAGGCGTTTATGAGTCCACGCCCTAGTCCGCACCTGGTTGCCAGCCGGCCGGGGCCATCTCGAAGCCTGAAAATTCAAAACCCGGCGATACCGTACACCCGACAAGGGTCCAGTTCCCGAGGCTTCTGGCCGATTGCCAGACGCCAGCGGGGATAACCAGTTGCGGCCGCGCATCGCTGGTCAGGTTGGTGCTGAGTTCATGGTGGTTTACCTTGCGGCCATCCGGTGACAGTGCGAGTTCCAAAGCAGCTCCTGCATACCAGTGCCAGGCCTCAGCGGCGTCGACCCGATGCCAGTGGCTCACTTCACCGGCCTGCAGAAGGTAATAGATCGCCGTGCCGACACTGCGTTCGCCCGGCTCCGCCGGTGCTCGCCAGGTTTCGGCAAAGTGACCACCTTCAGGGTGGGGTTTGAGGTTCAGTGTTTCAATAATCTGAGCCGCTTTAATCATCAGGTCTCCCCGTTTTCAAGGCCGTAGCTACACTACCAGACAATGCAATCGTGATTGCTACCGGCTCGTAGCTTCCGGCTGGACATGTTAGTCCACTACGCGCCCAGTTTGCGCAACAGCGCCACCCACGCAGTCATCCCCTCTTCGATTGCCGAAAGCCGGAAGAACTCGTTGGGGGAATGAAAATCTTCATCTGCCGTTGAAAACGACAGGGTTACCGTATCGATGCCGAGTGCGCGCTTGATCATGTCAGATAACGGCAAGGTGCTGCCGACCCGGACGCGCACCGGTTTTGCTCCAAGGGCGTCCTCAATGGCCTCTTCGACCGCAAGCAACAATGGCAGGTCCGGCGGCACCAGATAGGCCGCGTTGCCGTCATCTCGTGGCGCGAGTTCGATAAAGGTTCCAGGAGGGCAGGCGCGCTCGAAATGGCGCTGCAGGGCCTGCGCCACATGGGCCGGGTCCTGACCCGGCACAAGCCGTGTCGTTATCTTGGCAAAGGCTTCGGCCGGTGTAACGGTTTTGCCGCCTTCGCCGGTGTAGCCGGACCACATGCCGTTGATCTCCAGCGTCGGCCGCAGCCAGAGCCGCTCCAGTGTCGAAAACCCGTCCTCGCCATACGGCACAGACCCGATTGCCGCAAAGAAGCCAGCCTCGTCAAAAGGCAGGCTGGCTATGTCGGTACGGATGGTTTCGTCCGGGTCGTCGATGCCGTCATAGAATCCGGTAACAGATACCTTGCCGTCCGGTGAATGCAATGCGGCGACGAGACTGGCCAGAACCTGTGCCGCATTGGGCACGCCGCCGCCAAAGCGGCCGGAATGCAGGTCTTTCGATGCTGTCCTCAGAGCAAGTTCAAACGCCATGTTGCCGCGCGATCCGGTATTAACGCTGGGCAGGTCGGCCCGCCAGCGGGCACCGTCGGCGGAAATTACCGCTTCAGCGCGCAACCGGTCCGCATTGCTTTGCAGAATAACCGGCAGGGTTGCGCTGCCGATTTCTTCCTCGCCTTCCAGCAAGACCTTGATGTTGACGGGCAGGCGGCCTTCGACAGTGAGATAGGCGAACAGGACCTCAAGGGCGATGGAAGCCGGTCCCTTGTCATCTGACACGCCACGGCCATAGAGGCGACCGTCGCGTATTTGCGGGTCGAATGGGGCTGAGTGCCATTTGTCCAGCGGGTCAGGCGGTTGAACATCATAGTGGCCATAAACCAGATAGGTCGGCGCGCCGGGCAAGCCGAGCCACTCGCCGTAGACGGCAGGATGTCCGCCTGCCGCAATCTCCTCCACATTGTTGAAGCCTGCGGCCCTGAGGCGGTCAACGAGTAACATGCGCGCCGCAGCCATGCCGTCGGCATAAGCCGGATCCGTGCTGACCGACGGTATCCGTGCATATTCGATCAGTCGATTGAGGATGCCGTCATGATCGTCCAGCAGGTGGTCCAGGACAGGGTCGCTCACGAGCGGCCTCCGTCAACCGAAAGCACCTGCCCGGAAATCCAGCGCGCCTGTTCGCTGGCCAGAAACAGCGTGGCTGCAGCAATGTCATCGGCGCTGCCGAGCCGGTGGGTGTGGATGGATTCAATCAGTCGCTGCTGGCCGTCTTTGCCCATCGCCTCCCATTGCCGCTCGGTGGTCGGGTTGGAGCGAACGAAGCCGGGGGCGACCGAATTGACCGTGATGCCTGCCGGGCCCAGCTCCCAGGAGAGCTGCCGCACGATGCCGACGAGAGCGTGTTTGGCACCGGTGTAAGCCTGGATGCCGGTCAGGGACGGGCGCAATCCAGCGCCTGAGGCGATGGCGATCAATCGCCCTGTGCCGTTCGACTTCATGGCCGGCGCACAAGCTTGTGCCAGCCAGAAAAAGGCGTCCGTGTTTGCCGCAAAAATGCTGCGCCAGTCTGTTTCGTCAATTTCCTCGATGGGGCGGCCAGCCTGACCACGGGTGCCGCCGGCTGCATGGACAACAATGTCCGGACCGCGCTTAAGCGAAGCGATGAAGCCGTGCACTGCTGATCTGTCGGACAGGTCAAGCGCGTGCGCGGTAACCCCAAGCTGATCGGCAGTGTCTGCAAGACCCTTGTCATCTATGTCGGTCACAACAACCGTTGCGCGCGATGCTGCAAAAGCTTCAGCGATTGCCCGTCCGATGCCCTGGGCCGCGCCGGTGACCAGCACGGTCTTGGTGTTAAAATCTAGTTGCATCGATCCATCAGCTCCTGAAATGTCTCAGCCGATTGTTCGCGGCGTCCGGCCTCAATGTCATTGATCAACTGCTTGACGGCGTCCAGCGCCGGTGTCGGTACGCCGGCAATCCGGCCCAGTTCGCAGATGATGCCGATCTGTGGATCGACTTCGGTACGCCGTTTGCGCACTGCCAGATCGCGCCAGATGCCGCTGTGGGTCTTGGCGGTCGTGCTGTTGAAGTCTGCCAGCCTGGCGATACAGGCACGCGCGTCAGCATCGCCGGCATCGGCCATGAAGGCCTCAGGATCGAAGCCGTTGAAGCCGGTCGGTATGACACCGCGGGCTGCTGCCACGGCCATCACTTCGCGCCCCAGTGCGATGAAGGCCGGAACCCGGGCGGGATCGGCAAAGTTCTCCGTCATCGACTGAGGTGTCAGTGCGGTGGCAAACAGCATCGCACCGTAGCCGAGCTTGCCCCATAGGTATGACCAGATGTCCGGCGTCAGCACGGCATCAGGCTCAAAAATCGAGAGCAGGCGGTGCATGTCGCGCGTTCTGTCGCGAACACTGCCGTCCACTTCGCCTACGACAACCGCGCCGCGGTTGCCAAACAGAATGTCACCGGGTCCATGCCAGTCAGCACCGAAATTGACAAAAGCGCCCATTGTGCGCTCCTCGCCGACAATGCCGGCGATGGTCAACTCGTTGAGGCCATTTTGAGCTGACAGCACGTAACCGTCATCTGTCAGGTGAGGCGCAAGGGCATTTGCGGCTGCTTCGGTTGCCTGGGCCTTGACGGCCAGGACAATGCGCGAGAACCGTCCTTCAAGTTCGTCCGGCGTGACGGACGGGATGACCTGGGTGAATGTTTCTACGGGTCCGCTGATCGACAAACCGCTGGTCCGGCAGGCCTGTACATGCTCAGGGACGATATCAACCATCAGGACATTTTCGCCCGCCCGTGCCCACCAGGCACCGAGAGTGCCGCCAATGGCGCCTGCACCCCAGACAAGGATGGGATCATCCATACGCGTCACTCCTGATGCAGTTTCGGCCATGGCCCGTCGAGCGCCTCGCGAACTTCATCCACGCCGGTTTGCCACAGCGCCAGCATGGTCGCGTCGTCCTTCTGATAGGCTCCGCCAAAACTGCCGTCGCCGAGCATTTGTTTGGCAGTTGCAGGCGCGGCTGCCTTCAGGGCCGTCAGGTCCATGGCGTCCTTGATGTGCTGAGGGGCAGCGGCATGAGCCAGCCGGGTCCAGGGGAAGTTCTCCATCCAGTTGGCATGGCTGCCGGACGTATCTATTTTTTGTGCATGGGCCCAGACCTGCGGCGAGTTCCACCAGTTGTGAAACTTGATGTTCATGTCCGGGTGATCGATCATCAGTTCATTGGCAACGGCGCCGGCAGGCTGGTTGCCGCCATGTCCGTTGACAATCAGCACGCGGCGAAAACCCATGCGCGAAAACGATGCCATTACATCACGCACCACCGCCAACAGGGTTTCCACCCGTAGGGTGACTGTACCGGGGAAATCCGCAAAATAGGGTGCAAGTCCGTAGGGCATGACGGGAAAGACCGGAACGCCGGCCGCCTCTGCAGCCTCGGTTGCGACCCGTTCTGCCAGTATGGCGTCGACGCACAGCGACAGTTGCGCGTGTTGTTCAGTCGAGCCGATGGGCAGGACGCAACGGTCATCGCGTGCAATCTGATTTTCCATATCGGACCAGTTCATGTCAGCGACGCGCATCGGCCTGTCCCCCTTTGTTGTGTTGTTGGTCGTCGAGTGTGTCTGGCCATTGCGGAGATGCCAGCACCATTTTGGCCATCAAGGTTGAAAGTTGCTGCTGTTCTTCATGATCAAGCGCGTTCAGCATCATGTGCTCAAACGACACAAAGCGTGGCAATGATTCATCGAACAGGGTGCGCCCTGCTGGTGTCAGTGACAGCACGAACCGCCGTCCGTCCTCGGTGTCCGGCGTCCGGGATATCAGTTTCAAACGGTTGAGTTTGTGGATGGCGCGGCTGAGCGTGTTTTGTGGAAACCCGGAGGACGCGCTGATGTCGCGGGCATAGGCGCCGTCAAGCAGGCCGAGCGAGAAAATCACCACGAATTCAGGTCGCGACAGGCCATGGTTCTCTTCCACCCATGCATACAGCGGAACGTTGTAGCGCAAGGCCAGATAGTTCAGCCGATAAGTGAACCAGCAAGGGTTATGCCACAGCTTGACCCTTGTCATCTCGTCATGCGCGCCAGTGTCGGGCAATCCGGTAACCTCGCCGGAAGTGTATTGTTTCAGGTCGGGTTTGAGCATCTATCGATCCATGTGAAAATGCGAGGTTGTCCATTTTTCTCTTGACGCGGACAGCATGGCGCAGCACCTTTTGTGAAACAAGTTCCAAATTGAAGTATTTATTTTTGGTGCTTGCGAGGTTGAATTTGTATCCGAATCAAGGGGATCACTCCATGAAAAAGACGATCTATTCACTCGTTCTGGCCAGTGTGATGGGCATGTCCGCCGTTGCCGCCAGTGCTGAAACACTCACGGTTGGTGTGCGTGGCGGCCCTGAATCAATGGATCCGCACTACTCCGCGCTGGGGCCGCAGGCCGATGCCGTAAAGCATATTTTCGATCCGCTGGTGTGGACCGGCGATGACCTTCAGCTTGAACCTGGTCTCGCGACATCCTGGAAGGCGGTTGATGCAGATACCTGGGAGTTCAAACTGCGCGAAGGGGTGAAATTTCATGACGGTTCCGACTTCGATGCAGACGATGTGAAATTCTCCATAGACCGTATTCCCAAAGTGACTGGTCCCACGACCACTGAAATTTATGTTCGCCGTGTGAAGCAGGTTGAGATTGTGGATCCCTACACGATCCATATCCATACCAATGGCACAGCGGCGACGCTGCCCTATGATTTCGTGCGTCTGTTCATCGTGTCGTCCGACGCGGCCAAGGACTACTCAACCTCCGAGACAAGTGCTGAAGGGTTCAATTCCGGCAAGGCAGCGATTGGAACCGGACCCTTCAAGTATGTGTCGTGGGAGCCCAAGGGCAGCCTGGTCATGGAGCGGTTTGACGGTTACTGGCGTGGTGCTGCACCCTGGGAAAAAGTGATCCGCCGTGAAATTTCGGATGACTCGTCCCGACTGGCAGCCCTAAAGGCAGGCGATGTCGACGTGATCAACTATGTGTCCTCTGCAGATTACCGGTCGCTCGGCACTGATCCGAAAATCAAGACGTTTCTTGGCGATTCGGTCTATGTGATGAACCTGCAGCTCGACCAGCGTGAGGTCACACCAAAGGTGCGGGCCAAGGACGGCAGCAAACTGGACAAGAACCCGTTGCGCGATGCACGGGTGCGCGAAGCGATCGATATCGCCATCGACCGTCAGACCATGGTTGATGTGGTTCTGGAAGGGCTTGGTAAACCGGCCAACCAGATGATGCCCCTGGGCTTCTTCGGATCGTCGGAAAAAATCCCGACCCCTGAATACAATGTGGACAAGGCCAAGGCTCTTCTGAAAGAGGCCGGCTATCCTGACGGCTTCCAGATCGACCTGCACTGCACCAATGACCGGTTGCCGGGCGATGGTGCAATCTGCGAAGGCCTGGGCCAGATGTTTGCCCAGATCGGCATTGATACCAATGTCAATGCAATCTCGAAAACGGTGTATTTCCCGACCCAGGCGCGCAAGGAATATTCAGTGTTCATGAACGGCTGGGGCACGCTCACCGGCGAAGCCTCCTACACACTGGGATCACTGGCTCATTCACCCAACAAAGAAGTGAAGATGGGTGCGTTTAACCGTATCGGCTATCACAATGACGATGTTGACAAGCTGATGCAGGCTGGTGTGCAGGAAGCGGATGCCGACAAGCGCCGGTCGCTGTTCGAACAGGCAATGGAGAAAACCATGGCAGATCGTGCCTACATCTCTATTGTGGTTCTTCAGGCTGTCTGGGCAGGCCGTTCCGACAAGGTCGTCGTCACGCCGCGTGCAGACGAGGAAACGCTGGCGTATTTCATCAAGCCCGCGAAGTAGCATGAATAAACGGGATGCTCCGGCAGGAGTATCCCGCTCCTCTCAGATACGGATATTGCGGCATCGATGTCAGGTTTCATCATCCAGCGACTGCTGCAGGCCATTGTCGTAATGGCGGTGATGTCGGTGATCGTGTTCGCCGGCATCTATTCCATCGGAAACCCGCTGGAGATACTGATCCCGCCCGAAGCGACGCAAGATGTTCGTGAACGCACCATTGCCCGCTTCGGCCTGGACCGGCCGGTTGTCGAACAATACTTCCTCTACATCCGCAATCTGTTGCAGGGCGATCTGGGACGTTCCTACATCTATAATGAACCGGTGCTGCACCTGATATCCGGCCGCCTGCCGGCAACCATAGAGCTTGTCCTGGTCTCCGTGCTTGGTGCGTTGTTCATTGGTGTGCCGCTGGGCATGCTGGCCGGTTACCGGCCCGACGCATGGTCTTCTCGGATTATCATGGCTGTCTCGATCCTCGGTTTTTCGGTGCCGACATTCTGGGTCGGCCTGATCCTGATACTTACCTTTGCCGTTGAGCTCGGCTGGCTGCCGTCCGGCGGGCGCGGCGATACGGCTGAGCTGTTCGGTACGGCGTGGAGCTTCCTTACCTTGAACGGCTGGTCGCACCTGGCGTTGCCTGCCATCAACCTGGCGCTGTTCAAGCTCGCCATCATGATACGGCTGGCGCGGGCGGGCACGCGTGAGGTCATGCTGGGCGATACCGTGAAGTTTGCCCGTGCCGCCGGCCTGTCGGAATGGACCATCATGACACGCCATGTGCTGAAACTGATCTCGATTCCCATCGTCACCGTGTTCGGGCTCGAGCTGGGCTCGACGCTTGCCTTTGCAGTGGTGACGGAGACGATCTTTTCCTGGCCTGGCGTCGGCAAGCTGATCATCGATTCCATCAAGAATCTCGACCGGCCCGTGATGATGGCCTACCTCATGTTAACGGCAGGATTGTTCGTGACCATCAATCTGGTGGTCGATCTGGTCTATGCACTCCTCGATCCGCGCCTGCGCAGAGGGGGAGCAGCATGAGCGATCCTGCCATGAAACCATTGCCGGGTATTTCGCCCAAGGCCATATCGCCATGGCGGGACCTGTGGTGGCGGTTTTGCGAAGACCGGGTGGCGCTGTTTGCATTTGGCGTGGTAGTGCTGCTGGTGACGATGGCGCTGTTTGCGCCGCTGATCTCACCGCAAAACCCTTATGATTTGTCCGGCCTGTCGCTGCGCGATGCAAGGCGGCCACCGGGATTTGTCGGTTCGGGTGGCTATACACACCTTCTGGGAACCGACGCGCAGGGCCGTGATCTTTTATCTGCCATTCTCTACGGCCTGCGGGTGTCATTGCAGATCGGCATTACCGCAGGTGCGGTGGCGCTGGTCATCGGCACCTCAATTGGTATTGCCGCAGCTTATGCGCGCGGATTTGTTGAAGCGATTCTGATGCGCATTGTGGACCTGCAGTTGTCGTTTCCACCCATATTGCTGGCACTGGTGCTGGTGGCGCTGCTGGGCCAGGGCCAGGCGCAACTGGTGACGGCGCTGGTTGCCGCGCAATATGCCTATTTTGCGCGCACCGCATTTGGTGCGGCCTCGGCCGAACGCTCAAAAGACTATGTGGAAGCAGCTGCCGCCACGCCGCTTTCGGCACGACGCATCGTGTTCCGCCATATCCTGCCCAACGCCATGCCGGCGCTCATTGTGGTTGCCACGGTCCAGATTGCCTATGCCATCGCCCTGGAGGCAACACTGTCGTTCCTGGGGCTCGGCCTGCCGGTCACCGAACCATCGCTCGGCATGCTGATTTCCAACGGCGTGAAATACATGATGAGCGGCAGAACATGGATGTCCGTCTATCCGGGCATCATGCTCATCATCCTCATTGTCGCAATCAACATGGTTGGCGATCATTTGCGTGACATCCTCAATCCGAGGCTCGACAAATGAGCGCAGCCATCCTCGAAGTCACTGACCTGAAAACTCACTTCTTCACGCGTGCCGGCGTGGTGAAAGCGGTTGACGGTGTATCGTTTTCGGTCGGACCCGGCGAAATCGTCGGGCTGGTTGGCGAATCCGGTTCCGGCAAATCGGTCACGGGTTTTTCGCTGATGGGGCTGGTCGACCCGCCGGGGCGCATCGTCTCCGGATCGGTCAGGCTGGATGGCGAAGAGCTGATCGGCCTGTCATGGAACCAGCTCAGGGCGCTCAGAGGCTCGCGCATTGCGATGGTGTTTCAGGACCCGATGGCAACGCTCAATCCGGTGCTGACAATCGGCACCCAGATGCGGCTGGCCATCTCGGCACATGACAAGACCTCAAAACGGGCTGCGGATGCGCGCGCTGCGGCGGTGCTCACGCGGGTCGGAATCCCCGAGGCGCAGTCGCGGCTGGGAGCCTATCCGCATGAATTTTCCGGCGGCATGCGGCAGCGTGTGGCCATTGCAATCGCTCTGCTGCACGGTACGCAGGTGCTGATCGCCGATGAGCCGACAACGGCGCTGGATGTATCCATTCAGGCACAGATCCTGACCGAGATGCGGGATCTGGCAGCAGAGACCGGCACGGCGCTGGTGTGGATCAGTCACGATCTGGCGACAGTTTCGACGCTCGCCAGCCGGCTGCTGGTCATGTATGCCGGGCGCATCGTGGAGCAGGGGCCGGTTGCCGCTGTGCTGCGCGATCCGCGGCATCCTTATACGGCGGGCTTGTTACGGTCTCTGCCGGCAACTGCGAAACCGGGTGAAGATCTGTTTCAGATCCCGGGCACAACGCCATCACTGCTTGATCCGCCGCCGGGGTGTCCGTTCCGCCCGCGCTGCGAGTATGCCAGCGAAGCGTGCATCGCAGACCCGCCGTTGGAAGTGAGCGGTGAGCGCGGGGTGCGCTGCTTCCATCCGCTGCATGAGGCACCAAGCGCATGATCGGTCCTGTCGACACCGGTGACGATACGCTGCAGCCGCAGGGCTTTGTTCATGTCCGCGATGCGCACAAGCATTTCGGCCCGCAACTGACGCTGGGCGACAGGATCGCTGCGAAGCTGGGCGCCCGTGTCGAAACCCGGTCGGTGCGCGCCGTGGACGGTGTCAGTCTCGATGTAACTCGAGGTGAAACTCTTGGGCTGGTCGGTGAGAGCGGGTGCGGCAAGTCCACGCTTGGCCGCATGGTTGCCGGCATTCTGACACCGAGTTCCGGGAGTGTCGCCGTCGATGGTGCACCCGTCATGCAGGACGGGCAGAAGATCGACACCCGGGTGCAGATGATTTTCCAGGACCCGTTCGCCTCTCTCGACCCGCGCATGCGTGTTGGCGATATTATCGCAGAAGGACCGCTGGCGCATGGGCTGACCAGCAAGACCGGGCAGGTCGGTTATGTGGCGGGTTATCTGGAGCGCGCCGGGCTTGATGCAAGCCTGGTACGGCGGTTTCCGCACCAGTTTTCCGGCGGCCAGCGCCAGAGGATCGCCATTGCCCGGGCACTGGCCATGCAGCCTGAAGTGCTGGTGTGCGATGAGCCGGTGGCGTCGCTCGATGTTTCCATTCAGGCACAGATCATCAATCTGTTTCTCGCTTTGCAGCGTGATCTGGAATTGACGCTGATTTTCATCAGCCATGATCTTTCCGTGGTCCGTCACCTGTCTGACCGGGTGGCCGTCATGTATCTCGGCCGCATTGTCGAGGAGGGACCTGCCGAACAGGTCTACACCGCACCGGCGCATCCCTACACGAAAGGGCTGCTCGCCAGCGTTCCGCGTCTCGTACTTGATGAGACCGAGCTGGTGACACTGGATGCAATCGAGGGCGAGATACCCTCGCCTCTGTCGCCGCCGAAGGGTTGCAATTTCAATCCCCGCTGTCCCCTGGCTGAAACGCGCTGCGTGCGTGATGATCCTGAGTTGCGGCTTGTGCGAACCGGTCATCTGGCTGCCTGCCACTTCGCGGAATGAGCCCGGACTCAGGGTAGTTTTCGCCCCAGCAGCATCTCGCGCTTGCCGGCAAAACCCTTGCGTATGGTGACGGCAAATCCTGCTGCCTGCAGGTTTCTGCGCACCTGGGCGGCGGCGGTGTAGGTTGCAAAGCTGCCGTTTGCGGCTGTGTGGTCATAGACCTGCTGCATCAGATCCGGGCCCCACATGTCCGGGTTCCTGGCGGGCGAGAAGCCATCCAGATACCAAGCGTCAGCCAGTCCGTCCCAATGAGCAAGGGTTACTTCAGCTTTCCCGTGAATGACCTGAAGCCTGGTCTGTTCATCCATCCGCCACAGTGCCGGCAGCGTTTGCAGGTCCCGCCATCGGGATATGAGAGCCTCGCAGAGCGGTTTCAGGGTTTCCCACGGCACCAGCGCGCGGGCCATGTCATCTGCGCTGATCGGGTAGGCTTCAAATGATGTGAACACCAGCTGTTGTGACGGTGAACGCTCAGCAATCCAGTGGCGCCACGTTTCCAGGAAGTTAAGCCCGGTGCCGAAGCCGAGTTCGGCAATGGCAAAATGCGCGGCATTGGCCCAGCGTTCCGGCAAACCGTTACCATCCAAGAACACGTAGGCTGTTTCAGCCTGGCCATTACCGCGCGAGTGGAAGGTGTCATCGAACATGGACGACCTGGGAGTATTGTCTGTTTCCCAGCTAATGTTGTGTTTGATCGTTTTCATTTTCGGGTCGTGGAAACGTGACATTGTTCGAATGAGGTTTTCAGGTTCAAAAAACAGATTTGCCATATAGTCCGGCAATGGCAGCATATTCAACCAGCATACCTGCAACGCCGGACGTTGTTATCATTGGCGCAGGCGTGGTGGGCCTGTGGTGCGCGCTGAAGGCAAAGCAACGGGGCTTGAGCGCCGTCATAGTTGAAAAGGGACGGATCGGACAGGGCGCCAGCGGCGGCATACTGGGTGCGCTGATGCCGCATCGGCCCGTCAGCTGGGAGGATATCCAGGTCTTTCAGCTTGAGGCATTGCTGTCGCTGGAAACGGAAGTCGCACAGCTTGAAGCGGCAACCGGAATACGTTGCGGATACAGCAGATGCGGCCGGGCCATGCCCATCGATTTCAGACGCGTTCCTGGCAGAACACGAACAATGGCAGGCAGGGTCGAGCAGGTTCTGGCCTGCAGCGTCCCCGTCCGGAACACCAATTGCATGGGGTATCTTGCGCGGTAAGCCGGACCCTGCCTGGCCGGCGCTGAAACCTGATTTCGTGGCTTACAGTTTTGACACCCTGAGCGCCCGCATAAATCCGCGCAGGCTTCTGGAGGCGCTTGTAGCCAGCGTTCAGCCTGAAATTGTTGTTGTCGAGAATTGCCCGGTGGCGGCAATCTCCGATAATGGCGAAGTATTGTTGGCAGACGGCGCGCGTCTGGCTCCCGACCGGATCATCGTGGCGGCGGGGCACGAAAGTTTCGGCCTGTTGCAACCGGCCATGCAATGTGAACTGGGCTGGGGCGTCAAGGGCCAGGCGGTATTGTTACGGCCGCAGGACCGGTCATTTGACGACATGCCGATCATTTACAGCGGTGGCATCTATGTGATCGCGCATGACGATGGCCTGGTGGCGGTTGGCTCAACGTCGCAGCGATATTTCAAAGATACCTGTGTTGACGAAGCCGTATCGCAAAAGCTCGTTCAGCGTGCCGTTGAACTTTGTCCGGATCTGGCCGGTGCAGACGTCGTGGAGCAATGGGCAGGCGTCCGCCCGCGAGCAGCCGGACGCGACCCCATTGTGGGACCGATGCCCGGTGCCCCCAACACCATCGTGGCATCCGGCGGCTTCAAGATAACGCTCGGCATAGCCCACAAGATGGCTGACGCGGCGCTGGACTTAGCCATGGGCAGCACATGCGAATTGCCACACAGCTTTGCGGTCGAGGCGCATGTTGCGAAAGTTGTGTGAAGCACGCGACTATTGGTTCACGCTCTACACAAGGTGCAATGCATCTGAGGCGTCAAACGCATACTCGAATGTGAACCATTTTTTCTTGTCGCTGCCGGTCTCTATCCTGAACGCCGTCACCAGCCGCTCGCCGTCTGTCTTCAGGTAAATGGTGCCGTAGACGCTGACGTTTGACCGGCCGAGATCCCAGATATCATCCATGATCTTATCGCGCGTATTCGGGCTCGAGCTGTCCTTGAGATTCAGGACACGGCGCATTAATGACTCCACCATTTTCGCATCTTCCTTCTCACGGGTGGAACGTTGCAGTTCGGTGGACAGGATCACCGGTGTGTCTCCACGACCCAGCTTGCCCAGTCTGCCGAGCAGGTCCGGCCGCGGGTGAACATGGCCTTCCTCATCACCGGACGAAATTACGAAGGCTGCCGGAGACACCGTCTCCAGGAAGGCGTCGGTTACTTTCTCCGAGCCGTGGTGGCAGACTTTCATGATGTCGGACCTGAACCATTTTGCGGCTTCGTCGATCATCTCCTGGTAAGCATCACTGCCTTTCTGTGGCATTCGGCTTTTCCCGGTGTAGTGCCGCAGCAGAAATTTTTCCGCCTTGTCATTCAGGTCGCCACCAAACAGCACCTTGAACTTGTCATAGTGCAGCCGAAGCAGGACGGAATGGCCGTTCTTGGTTTCTCCGTAACTGCCGATTTTTCTCAGCCGTGGCTTGCCATTACCATCAAACTCGACAACGGGACCAATTACCTCAATTGAGTATGCGCGGTCATCCGAAGGGGCGAACCCCGGCATCCAGGTGCGATCATCTTCTTTTACGCCGTGTTCCGTTGACAACATCGCGAAGTCATTGATCTTCGGGTTGTTCAGGGCGCTTTGCATCACGTTGGGAAACACGAAATCCCCAACATCGATTCCATCTGCAAACAAGGCTTCGATCTCCGGCTTGCCGATTGCCAGGTCCGAGACGTAGCTGATGCCTGTCGCGGCATCCTTCGCATGCCCGCCGACTTTTTCAAACGTACCGGAGACGGGGCGTTCGGCCAGACCGTTGTGGTAGACGGTGTCGAAGCCGAAGCGCGGCGTGCTGAATATGGAGCCAAAGCCGCCATAATGGTCCTCGTCGGGGTGGGTGATGATGGCCGCATGGAACTGGAAATCTTCCTTGTAGGCGCCGAACCGTTTGGACAGGAAGGTGTGCATGTTGGCGTTGTCGCCGGCATCTATGACAATGACGGCCTCGCCATCATCGCGCTCGGGCGTGATAAGGACGGCACCGTCACCTTGCCCGACATCGAGAAATATGATCTCAAGCGGGCGCGTGTCAGATGTGTGGTCCTTGGGTATGAACAGTGTCTCGGGATGATCGCTGCTGGGTGCCCAGTTTACCCGGAGCCATCCGTCAGGTTCCTCACCATCAATGTTGAGCCAGTCGCCCCACAACACCTGCCGGACCTTCGTCGCGCGATTGGACTTGAACAGGTAAGTCTTGACCGTCTGGCCCCTGTTGTTCTTCGGCAATCCAACGAAACGATGTGTCATGGCTGTCGCCTTTATTTGATGTGGTGTTTCCGGTCCGTCATCGTTGCAGACGTGAAAATGCTACAAGTCGCTTGATATTGGTCTTCCGTGTGACAGGTCTTTGGAAGACAAAAGGGGCCTGTAACCTGGCACAGGCTTTTGGCGCTCCGAGGTCTATCCGTGAAAACCTGAACTGGAGACGACATCGCCAGAAAGATAAACAGTATATTCCGTAGGGTCAAATAAACAGGTGCATTGCGCCGGTACCTGACACCACCATTACGAATTGCGGTGTGTTTGCCCATTGCAAAACGGCATGCGGCGGCGATATTGTCGGGCTTGCCCGGCGAATACAAATCGAGGACAATGTGTAATGCCCATTCTGCCAATTATTGCCGACAGTTCAGATGAACTGACCGAGATATTCAAGGACCTTCATGCCCATCCCGAGATAGGGTTCGCCGAAACTCGCACTGCCTCGGTTGTGGCGGAAAAGTTGCGCGAATACGGGGTGGACGAGGTGCATACCGGCATCGCCAAGACCGGTGTCGTCGGCCTGATCCGCGGCACGGGGCAAGGCAACCGCCGCATTGGCCTGCGCGCAGACATGGACGCATTGCCGATCCATGAGGAAACAAACCTGCCCTATTCTTCGACCAACCCTGGCACGATGCATGCCTGTGGCCATGACGGGCACACGACTATACTTCTGGGTGCGGCAAAACACCTTGCGAGCACGCGTGAGTTCGACGGCACCGCCGTCCTGATCTTCCAGCCAGCCGAGGAGGGCCTTGGCGGCGCGCGGGGCATGCTGGCCGACGGACTGTTCGACAAGTTTCCGTGCGACGAAGTTTATGGCATGCACAATGCGCCAAACGGGCGACCGGGCAAGGTGGGTATCTGTAAAGGCGCCGCAATGGCGGGTGCCTCGTTCTTCGATATCATCGTTCAGGGCAAAGGCAGCCATGCGGCCATGCCGCAGCAGTCGCGCGACCCGCTGATGATTGCATCGGCGCTGGTGGGGCAGCTTCAGACCATTGTTTCGCGCAACGTACCGCCGTTGCAGACCTGCGTCCTGTCGGTGACGCAGGTCCATGCAGGTTCTGCCTATAATATTGTGCCCGATACGGCGACGCTGGCAGGTACAATTCGTTATTTCTCGGATGAGGTCCGCGACCTGGCCGAAACGCGGATGAAAGAATTGTGTGACGGTTTCGCGTCGGCCTATGGCGTCGACATCCGCCTGGACCTGCGCAACATCTTCGATGTGCTGATGAACGACGCCGACCTGTCGGACGCCTATCTTGAGGCCGCAGCCGACATAGTAGGGGCCGGGGGCATCTCAGGCACCGACGATCCCATGACTGGGTCGGAGGATTTTGCCGACATGCTCAAGGTCGTGCCCGGGGCCTATTGCCGGGTCGGCCATTCCGGCACGGTCGGACTGCACAATCCGGGATTTTTCCTGGACCCCGAAATTCTCCCCGTTGGGGCCTCCATCATGGCACGCATTATCGAACGTCGCTTGCCCATGTAACGGAGCCTGCGTGTTCCGCAGAAGAGGGGTATGGCATATTTTCGTCCATCTCAAATTACACCAGCAGAGCGGTCTGCAAGTAATCGACTTATGAATGACGGTTCTCCTCGACCGCATGGCAGGCGACTAAAGATGGTTCATCCCTGTGCAATTGCGGTGCTTCTGTTCGACAGCGTTCGTTGGCAAGCGGGCAGCGCGGATGGAAAGCGCAGCCGCTCGGCGGGTCGATCGGATTCGGCACTTCGCCATGCACGGGCATTCGTTCGCGGCCGGTCATGTCCATATCCGGAATGGTGTCGAGCAATAACCGGGTGTAGGGGTGCCTCGGGTTGCGAAACAATTCCTGCGCCGTGGCAACCTCGCATAATCTGCCCAGATACATGACGCCGATTTTATCGGAGACATGATAGACCACGGCAAGATTGTGGCTGATGAACAGATAGGTCAGTTTTAATTTTCGCTGCAAGTCCTTCATCAGATTGAGGATCTGAGCCTGCACTGAAACATCCAGGGCGGATGTCGGTTCGTCGCAGATCAAAAACTCCGGTTCGCTCGACAAGGCCCTGGCAATGGAAATTCGCTGGCGTTGTCCACCAGAAAACTCGTGCGGAAACTTGTCGCTGTCGGCTGGTGAGAGGCCAACCTGAGTCAACAGTTCGGCGACGCGGTCGTCAATCTCGCTGTTGGAAGTGGCCATTTTGAACACTCGTATGGGTTCGGACACAATATCGCGGACGCGCCAGCGCGGATTGAGACTGGCGTAAGGATCCTGGAAGATTATCTGCCATCGCCGACGCAACGTACCTGACTGCTTGCGGGTCATGGCATCAGCGATATTTGCTCCGTCGAACAGTATTTCACCGCCTGATGTTTCGTGAAGACCAACAACAAGTTTGGCGACCGTTGACTTGCCGCAACCGGATTCTCCAACCAGCGAGAAGGTCTCACCCTTGTTGATGTTAAACGATATACCATCGACGGCCTTCAGGATTTGCCGTGGCTGATTTTCCACCAGCCGGGCCAACCATGGTTTTGAGACGTCGAAGTGTTTGGCAAGATTGCGCACCGCGACCAGTGCATGGCTGCCCGGGGACGACTTTGTAGCCTCAGGCATCGATTGTCTCCTTGTCGTATAGCCAACACGCGGCCATGCTCGAACCTTCGGTCGCCATGAGATCGGGGCGATCCTTGAAACACCTGTCATGCGCGTGCGGACAACGCAGGTTGAAGGCACAACCTTGCGGGATTTCCGTTAGTCGCGGCATCGAACCATCGATTTGCTGAAGTTGTTCGACATCACGCCCAAGAACCGGAATGGATCCCATGAGGCCTTTTGTATAAGGGTGTTTGGCGTGCTTGATCACGTCGCGGACTTTTCCGATTTCGGCGATACGCCCGGCGTACATGACAGCGACCCTATCGGCGGTTTCGGCAATGACGCCCATGTCGTGAGTGATCAGCATTACAGCTGTCTTGTGCTCGTCGCACAAACGCTTAATCAGAGCAATGATCTGGGCCTGAATGGATACATCGAGCGCTGTGGTCGGCTCGTCTGCCACGATAAGGGCCGGATTGACACACAACGCCAGGGCGATAACCACCCGCTGCCGCATGCCTCCGGAAAATTCGTGTGGGTAGGAATCAATGCGTTTTTCAGCCGCCGGGATGCCGACTTCGGTCAGCAATTCGATCGCTCGGGTGCGAGCCTGGGCCAATGTCATATCGGTATGCACCATGATCGTTTCGGTCAACTGCTTGCTGATCGTATACAGTGGGTTGAGACTGGTCAGAGGGTCTTGGAAAATGGCCCCAATTTTTTTGCCACGGATGTGCCGCATCTTTTCGTAAGGAAGGTTGTCAATGCGGGCACCTTCGAGCCAGATTTCGCCTCCCGCGACCCGACCGGGAGGTTCAAGAAGGCCAATAATCGAGGCCCCGGTCAGGGACTTGCCGGCACCGGATTCGCCAACGACACCCAGCACCTCGCCAGGCTTGATGGCAAATGAAACATCGTCGATGGCGAGCAATGTGCCGCGCCGGGTCGGTATTTCCACGCGAAGGTTTTTGACCTCAAGCAGGTTCATCTCACATACCTAACGAAGCTTGGGATTAAGAGCATCACGCAACCAATCGCCCAGCAGGTTGACGGCAAGCACCAGGACCACAAGGGACAGTGCGGGAAACAAGGTGATCCACCACTCGCCGGAAAACAGAAAATTATTGCCGACACGTATCAGCGTGCCCAGCGATGGTGTGGTTGGCGGAACGCCAACGCCAAGAAATGACAAGGTTGCTTCCGTGATGATTGCCAGTGCAAGACCAATCGTGCCCAGAACCAAAACAGGCCCCATCACATTTGGAAGCACGTGACGGAGCATGATCAAAAGTGGATGAACACCGATCACCCGGGCTGCAGATACATACTCCTTGTTGCGCTCCACCATGGCTGAGCCGCGTGTCACCCGGGCATAGCGCGGCCAGTCGGAAATACCGATGGCCAGGATCAGCACATAGACCGCCATCTCATCGCGCAGGTCTACCGGTAAAAGGATCCTTGCAATGCCATCTACCATCAACGCAACAAGGATGGCCGGAATGGCCAATTGAACATCGGCCAGCCTCATGACAGCGGTCTCGACCCAGCCGCCCACATATCCCGCCAGCAGGCCAAGGCCGACGCCGACCACGACCGAGAAGATGACAGCGCAAAAGCCGACAAGAAGTGACAATCGGCTGCCATACATGATTGTCGACAGGATATCGCGGCCCTGATCGTCCGTGCCGAGCAGGAATTTGGAGGATCCCTCACTGGTCCAGGCGGGGGAAGTGAAACCATCCATAAGATCCAGGCTTGCCGGGTCGAAGGGGTTGTGTGGCGCCAACCATGGCGCGAACGCTGCTCCAATGAAGAAAATGGCTGTAATTATGGCCGATACAATGGTCAGTGGCGACCTGCTGAAACTGTAAAAGACGTCGCTATCCAGTATCCTGTGCACGAGACCTTTTGGCCTTGTCTTGCCGAGTTGATTTTCTGTCATCTCCGTTACTCCTGACTGCCGGAGGCAACCGCCTTGTCGGCACGCAACCGCGGATCGACAACGAAGTACAGGATATCGACGAGCAGGTTAATAGAAACGAAAATCACCGCGACGAGAACCAGATAGGCCGCCATCACCGGTATATCAGCGAAACCGACCGCCTGGATGAACAGGAACCCCATGCCGGGCCACTGGAACACGGTCTCGGTGATTATCGAAAAGGCCAGCAATGAACCTACATTCAAACCGATGATGGTGATCACCGGTACCAGCGTATTTTTGAAGGCATGCCCGAAATTTATCATCTGATTTGTCAGGCCCCGAGCACGGGCAAATTTGATGTAGTCGGTCCGCATGACCTCCAGCATTTCTGAACGCACCAGGCGAAGTATGATGGTCATCTGAAACAGTGCCAGTGTAACCGAAGGCATGATGATCGCCTTCAACCCGCTAACCGTGAGAAAGCCGGTCGACCACCAGCCGATCTGGGTGACCTCGCCCCGGCCAAATGACGGCAGCCAACCCAGGATTACGGCAAACAGGTAAATCAACAAAATACCGATCACAAAGGTCGGCAGTGAAACACCTACCAACGATATGGTCAGGATCATGCGACTGATCCAGGAGTCTCTGTTTATTCCAGTGTAAACGCCGAGCGGAATACCCAGAAGTATGGCCAGGATCGCTGATGCGATGACCAGTTCAAGGGTTGCAGGCATGCGTTCTGAGATTAGTTCCGCAACGGGCCGCTGTATACGGTACGAAATGCCGAATTCACCTTGTACCGCGTTGCCCATGAACCGGACGAACTGCGCGATGAAGGGATCGTTGAGGCCCAGATTGTCGCGCATGGCTTCACGCTCGGCAAATGTCGCTTCCTGTCCGACCATGTTGTCAACCGGGTCGCCAACGAAGTTGAACAGCATGAACGAAACCAGAGCGACGACGACCATCACGGCCAGCGCCTGAAACGCCCTTTGAATAACATAAGCTAACATGATTGCCGAGCCGCGCAGACAAGCTCCCCGGACACGAGCAGTGTCCGTATCCGGGGAAGATTTGTGTGCATCAGGGGTTTAGTTCTTGAACTTGGTATAGATGAAGCGCACGCCGTCATCGGCTACGATCGGAATGTCGACCTTGTCGCTCATCGCCCACACAATCACCTGATGGTGCAGCGGCAGGTAGTTGACGTTTTCACGCAGCTTTGCCCATACCTTGGCAATCATCTCGTCGCGCTTGGGGAAGTCGACTTCCTTTTCGATCTTAGAGATCAAATCGTTGATTTCAGGATCGTTGAAACCGGTTCCATTCCAGCCTTTGTCCGCGCCCTTGACCAGGTAGTTGAACACATAGTGACTGTCGAGCGACGAGACACCCCAACCCAGCATGTAGAAATCGGTTTCCCGGTTCTTGATCTTTGGAAAGTGGATCGTTTTGGGAATCGCTGAAAGCGTCACCTTGATACCGACCTTGCCGAGCATGCCGACAACCGCCTGACAGATGGCTTCGTCATTGATGTAACGGTTGTTGGGGCAGTCGAGCTGGATCGAGAATCCGTCCGGATAGCCGGCCTCGGCCAGGAGTTTCTTGGAAGCCTCCGGGTCGTGCGGGCGGCGCTTGTTGAGCTCGTCGGTATAGCCGTGAACAGCCGGTGGCGTAATAAGGCCGGCGGGCACAGCGTAACCGCGCATTACCTTCTCCTTGATCGCCTCAATGTTGATCGCCTGGTACATCGCCTGACGCACACGCTGGTCGGCCAGCGGGTTCTTGCCCTTGACGTCTGACGACAACAGCTCCTTGACGCCCTGGTTCATGCCCAGAAAGATTGTACGAACCTGGGCGGTCTGCGCCAGATGCAGGCCGGGTGTATTCTTGATCCGGTCGAGATCCTGCAATGGCGGGTCAAGAATGAAGTCGAGCTCACCCGACAACAAGGCCGCGACGCGCGTGGCGGGATTGGAGATCGGCGTATAAATGACCTTGTCGACTTCGTGCGGATAGTCTTTCAGACCCCACCAGTCGTTGTTCTTGACCAGAATGGTTTTGACATCGGGTTCGCGCAGTTCCAGCTTGAATGGTCCGGTACCCATTGCATGACGCACGGCATAGGTTTCTTCCTTAGCGGCGCGGTCCTGCGGCTTGGTAACACCGTGTTTCTCGCACCAGGCCTTGGACATCATGAAGACATTGGTCAACTGGTTGGTCAGAATCGGGTTCGGTTCCTTGGTCACGATCTGAACCGTGTGGGGATCGACTATTTTCACTTCCGCGATGGAACTGATGTCACCCTTCAAATCCGACGTAGGGGAAAGTGC
Source organism: uncultured Alphaproteobacteria bacterium (assembly GCA_963759095.1). GTDB lineage: Bacteria > Pseudomonadota > Alphaproteobacteria > Rhizobiales > Aestuariivirgaceae > Anderseniella. The sequence goes on from CAVWYF010000018.1 coordinate 31,731, forward strand.
CCGTTCGATTGAAAACTTCACATCCTCGGCGGTGAAATCCGACCCGTCGTGGAATTTAACGCCCTTGCGTAATGCAAATTCCCAGGTGGTCGGATTGACCAGCTTGAAACCGGTGGCCAGCCATGGCGTCAGTTTCATGTCCTTGTCATTGTAGTAAAGTACGTCGTAGACTTTGCGTGACGACGAATGGGTCGGAGATTCGTTAGCCCCATGAGGGTCCGACGTCAGGGCATCGCCCTGACTGGCCCAACGGATTACATTTTCAGCCCAGGCTGGCGTTGCCATCACGATAGTTGCCATAGCAGCCGCAGCAATGCTCGACAAGAGTTTGATTTTCATGATTGTGTTTCCTCCCAGAAACCATTTGAAAGCGGGTTCGACTACATGAAAGCCGAACCCGAAATGCCCAATTCAGGGTCACTAAATTGATCATGTATGCATCCAATTTCAAAGTCAACGCTTAACCCCGGCGACAATCCGGCTGGCGCCCGGGTAACAGTATCTACATGCGATCAACGCGGGTCGGTGGGGAAAAAACTCTTTCCGCAACCTCGCTATTGTGAGTGGAGCGCGCAGCGGTGGATTTGTGTGCATGGCCTTGTCCGCATGGCAGGAAAACTTCCGCGAACACGAACGCAACCATCGGATGTGATGTTCGTCAACCTGCGGTGTCCCATGCCACCGTGTCCGAAAAAGCCAATCGCTGGCTTCATCTTTTCAGCTTCCGGTTCGCCTCAGAATGTCTTCAACCAGTTTTTGCACTGCGAACCCATCCACAGCGTTGGGCATGGTAGCCGGAGCGCCGTCAAAAATGGCCGCAGCGCCGTCAAGATTTCGTTGGCGGTCTCCGGCACCGATATCGTCCATGTCGGCAAATTGCTCGACCCAGTCGCCACCGTCACTGGATCTGATGCGTCCACCGCCATGAAGGCGATAGGATAATTTTGAACCCCAGATTGTGTACTCTGTTCCAATCGGGCCGACGCCGCCGGTTGCAGCTTTAATGAACACTGGAACACCACCGAAATCGAGCTCGGCTGTCAGCGAGGTTTCCGAAGAAATCCCGTCATCGGGAAAGGTTGCATGGGCCCGCACGATTGTGCCGTCGCCAAACAGCCGACGGGTCAAATACAGCCAATGAGACAGCATCTCGCGGGTGAAACCACCTTGTTCGCGCCTGGCTAGCCATGTTGCGGTCTTTTGGAAATCCCGAGGCCAGTGGGTCAGGTGGATAAACACATCGATACCGGCAACCTTGCCGACAGCGCCATTGCGAAGCTGCTTTTCCATGTGAGAACTGCCCAGGGCGTTGCCGTGATTGAAATTGATAACGTTGCGAAGGCCGGCAGTCTCGATCCGATCCAGCAGATCCCCGCTCTCGGTTACGTCGACACCAAATGGCTTTTCGCAGAACATGTGGCGTCCGGCAGCAATTGCGGCAAGAAAATATTCCCGGTGCGTATTCGGAGGACTGGCTACATAGAGCAAATCGATCGCGGTGTCGTTGATCAGGTCAGCGGCATCGGATGCAATGCGCAAGTCAGGATAATGAACTTGTGCGGCCTGGCAGGCATCCTTGTCGTGATCCCATGCAACCGCAACGGAATATCTGTCGTGATTGAGCATGTCGGCGAGCATCATTTGGCCCATGCCGCCGAGGCCAATGATACCAACGTTGAACGGCTTCATACAAATCCCCCGCCATGATCGTTAAATGCTTCAGCTGCTGAGGTCCAGAATAGACCAGTACCTGCCATTGAGACTGCGCATGATCTGATCGTGAAAATCGGCCAAGCATTTTCGCATCGCGGTATATTGCGACCGTCGCTGGCACAGAGCAACCAATCGGCGCGAACTCTTCAATGCTCTGGTTGAAATAGCAGTTTCCTGGTCGAGTGCATGTTGTAACAATTGATCGGACGTGGTGTTTGGCACAAATCCTGATGGCGGCAGACGGTTGGCCATCCGAACAGTGATGCGTGCAACGGTCATGTTGTCGGAGTTGTCGTTGGCCCAGATTTGACCAAACCGCCGGATACTGTCGACGGCGTTGGCAATTTCAGCAGTTGATTGCGGCATTGAACCATCTTGAGCGGGTTGCGGCAAAAGTGTGATTGGACGATCGAAATCGACCGATACAGACAACAACCCTTTATGTTCCAGTATCTTTCGTGCAACGGACAAGCGAATTGCGGTCTGACCACGGTTGCTGGCCACCTTTAAAATACTTGAATCAAGCGCGACGATCCCTCCGCCTGCTGAGCGACCTGAAAATGCAATGGAGCCAAGGTCGCCTTCGATCACCTTGTATTTGGTTCCCGGTGACGGCAGATGCCGGTCCGGCTGCAGACAGATTGCCGAAAGTTCAACCTCACAAGTCGTGTCGCCACACACAAATTCAAGCGGTTCGCCCACAGGTACGGCGGCAAGGATTTGCGGATCAGCATAAACTTCGCGACCATGTGCCATGGCGAAGATTAAACTCAGCAGAGCCAACATAGGAAAACGCGTCATGAAAACCTTCCTTCTGTCATTCAATTGCGCGGGGGGGTATCAGATTAGCACGATCAGGGTATGAAGCCACGGAGTTTATGCATTCTTATGCTGATTGATGGCGGCATATTGCCGGCGCCAGCTCGAACAGCGATGTTGCAACGCAGCAACAATAGGCCCCTTTGCCTCTTCATAGCTGCTTTACGGTTGTTGATCAGTTTGCCCCCCTCTTTGCCGTAATCGTTTAGTCGAACATATCTGGCTGATCTGCTTTTAGCTGGTCCCAAATGGTCTGGAAGTGGAGCCAACCGATATATTCGCTGCCCACATGCTCGCGGCTATAGCGAGCCCGATCTTCCGGGATATAGATCGGCTCGATTCCGGACGCTGCGATATCGAGTTGCTGCTTGCAGCAACGTTCGAGCGCGATAAACCAGAAAGCAGCAGATTCTATGCTATGGCGGCTGGCGGTTAGGAGACCGTGATTTTCGTGGATCGCAGCCTTCACTCCTTCAAACGCCTTGGCAACATTTGAACCGGCGTGATTCTCCACCGCCACCGCGCCGGCCTCATCGCCGATGATCACGTGATCCTCGAAGAACGCGCACGCGTCCTGGGTTATCGGCTCGATCGGTCGGCCCGTCGCAGCCCAGGCAGTGCCGTAGACCGTGTGCGCGTGGCACATGGCAATGATGTCAGGATGCTCTTCATGGACGTTGGCATGCAGCACGAACCCTGCGCGGTTCACTGCATAGTCACCTTCGATAACACGTCCCTGGTGATCAACCAGAATCAAGTTCGACATTTTCACCTTTGCAAAGTGAACGCACATCGGATTAGTCCAGTACAACTCGGGGCGTTCCGGGTCTCGCACGGTGAGGTGCCCGGCAAAGCCATAGTCGAAACCCTGCAAAGCAAATGCACGGCAGGCCGCAACAAGCCGTTCCTTGCGGTGCCGGCGTTCGTCCTCAACATTGTCGAATTCAGGGATATCCGGAAAGATGAGTCCCTCCTGCTCCGGCTGGTAGATTGAAACACGGTTCCCTAAGTCCAGCATAAGTGATCCTTTCGAATAAATCCGGTTGCCGCGAAGCTCGCGGCCTAGAGCAACATGGGTTCAATTGAACCCATAAAGTTGCTCTAGCACATTGGAAGCGATCAGTTTTATGGTTTTTGATTGATTCAATCAAAAACCATACTGATCTGGATCAGGACAGCAGCAAACCACCGTCGACATCAATGGTTGTCCCCGTGATGAACTCGTTTTGAACAGCGAAGACAATGCCTTGCGCAACTTCATCGGCTGTACCTGCGCGCGGGATCAGGTTCTTTGCGGTCGCCTTGCCGTAGAACCCGGTGCGTTCGTCGCCTTTCAGACCAACCATTGGTGTATCGATCAGGCCGGGTGAGACGACGTTGATGCGCTTGGGGGCAAGTTCTGGCGCGACGCCGCGCGCAAAAGCTTCGACTGCACCGCCAACCGAACCGATGGCGATCTGGCCTGGGCGGGTCTTGCGGGCGGGTGTGCCGGAGACCAGCACAATACAGCCATTGTCGGCCAGATGTTCGGTGCCATAGCGAACCACGTTGGCATAACCCCACATCTTGTCAAAGGAGCCTTTGAAACCGTCCATATCCATGCTCAGGAACGGCCCGATCGCCCGGTCGCCGCCGGTGGCGGCACTGATCAGGATGTCATAGGGAGCAAGCTCTTTGAACAGCACCTGAAGCGCCTCGCGGTCGCGCACATCACCCTGCTTGAGGCTGATACCTGGGCCAGGATCACCCGCCTTGCTTGGGTCACGGCTGATCGCAATGACTTCGCCACCAAGTGCCGCCAGTTGCCGGGCCGCTGCCAGCCCGATACCCGAAGTGCCTCCAAACAGCACAATTTTCTTCCCTGAAACATCCATATTGTTCTTCCTTCGTTTTTTCTGGCAATGAGCAACCGCTGTTGATTGGTCGGATTTGAATATTAGGTCACGAATGGCATTTGCTGCAATGGAATGATGCTTTCCGGTGCGATGAACGTTGATGCAGGCGCGCCGCAGATTGGGCAACCGCCGTCGCGCAAGCAAAAGTACTTCGTTACATCCCTCCGCGGTTCCTTTGGGCAAGCGCTGCAACGCGATCAATTGCTGGTCGAACACTCTGTGCGGTTAATGCGTATGGACTACAAAGTCGGTTGATGCACCGCTGCGTCTGCAGATTTCCGGTACCGCGGGGGTGAATGGGGCCCCTTTTGAGAAGAAATGGTGCCGCTTAGGTGATTCGAACACCTGACCCCATCATTACGAATGATGTGCTCTACCAACTGAGCTAAAGCGGCATGTCAGTTATTTGATCGTTCGCGACCAATAGCGCGAAGAGATTAATCTTTCAACACTCAAAGCCAAGTCTTTTCCGGCTTCTTGCCTGCCTCGTCGACCGGGCCAGGGTCATCGGGCTGGCGGGCGAAGACGGATGCTTCCTCCTTTGCCCTGACATCCTTGCTGGTCCTGTCGGTTTCCGTGTCGATCCTGTCCGGTTCATCCGGGCTTGCCGGCGGGTCTGCCTTGTCTTCAGTTTCAGTGTCAGGCGACGGTGGTTCAACTTCCGCCTTCTCGGCGGATTTTTCCGCTGTTTCTTCTACCGTCTTTTCCTCAGGTTCTGCTGCAAGCTTGTCCTCAGTGTCCTCAACGGGCTTTTCCTCAGAGACGTCTACAACGTCATCTGCCTCAACCGTTACATCCTCGACCGGATCATCGGTGTTTTGAACAATCACCTCTTCTTCCGGTTCCGGAACTTCTTCTGGTGCGTCCGGCGTTTCCGGCGCGGTGATGGCGATTGCATCGTCTCCCGGTACGGTATCGTCGTGCTCTTCCGTCGCGGCTTCGGGCTCTTCATAAGCGATGCCTTCAACAGGCACCTTCCACTTGAAGCCGCCAAGCTCGCCTGACACCGGCGATACAGGCAACCAGATTCTGGAAATATGACCGTCAGCGGTCCAGGCCGGGTCACGCGGTGCCCTGACCGCCCGGGCCAGCCATTCCCGCGCGCGGCCCTTGTCGCCAAACTCGCCTTCCTCGATCTCTGCCATGAGGCCGCATATGCGGGCCTGTGGACGGTCATGCGCGTAGGCGCTCAGCGCTTCACGCGCGGTCTTCCATTCCAGTGCATCAATGGCAGCGGTTGCCAGCGCAACAGCGCCTTCTATACCGCCTGACTTGGCGACCAGGGATTTGATGCGCTTGAGCCTGTCGAGTGTGGAATCGCCGCTGCGGACATGGCTATAAGCGTCTGCCAGATCCGGGTGCGGGGTCAGGTTCCAGGTCTTTTCGATGATCTTGGCAGCTTTGCGCAAGCTGCCAGACGCGGTGGCGTGGCGCGCCGCGATCACTGCTGCAGGTACAAGTGACGGGTCGAGCTTGTGCGCCCGCAAGGCGAGATCGTAGCCGTCTTCGGCATTCTTGCTTTCGGCTTCGGCCGCCTGTGCAGTGAGCACGACAGCATGTTTCAGATTGGCCGTCGTCCTGTCGATCAGTGACGCCGATTTCTGCATGTCGATGGTACGCGAAATGGCTGCCCAGTCCTCACTGGTCGATTGATAGGACAGGACAGCCTTGCCGGCCCAGGACACTTTCGGATTGATGCGGACGGCCTCTTCGGCAAGCGCGCGGGCCCGTGTCATATCCGACTGGCGCACCGCATCGGTGTGCAGTCCCCGTAACCCGAGCAGGCGGGTCTCGGGTTGTTCTGCCATTTCTTCAAACAACTGCCGCACCCGCACATTGTCGCCGCGCATCTGGGAAGCCTGGGCGTCCAGCAGCTTCACCATCGGGTCGTCGCCGATGATGGCGGCAGCAGTCCTGGCATGAGCCTGGGCTGCTTCACTGTCACCGGATGCAACGGCGATCAGTCCGCTCGACAGCGCCTGCTTACCCTTGCGCTGACGGCGCGATTTGAACCATCCGCCGAATGCGCCGGGCCTGTCGAGCAGCCACATCAAAAGCGACCAGGAGATCCATATAACAAGTGTGAGACCCGCCAGCATGATGACTGCAGCCATCAGCGAGGTTTCTATCTCGTACCCCAGCCAGCGCAGTTTCAGATCGCCCGGCTGGTCGGCCAGCCAGGCAAACAAGGTTGCCACAATGATCAGAAGGACAAAGCGAACCAGCAAAGAAATCATTTTTTAAGTCCCGCCGCGGATTATTGAGCCGGGGCCGGCAGATGGCCCAGGATGATTTGTGGAAGTTCTTGCAATTCTGCATCGGCGCCCTGGCGCTTGCGGGCCTCTACGAGCCAGGCTGCAACAGGTTCCGGTGCAGAGGTACCGCCGGCGCCAAGTGCTGCTATGGCGGCGCTGAGGCCGCCTGTTTCAAATGCTGTGACAGCGGATGCGACATGTTCTGTCCAGTTCCCGGTTCCGTCAATCTTGCGGACTTTCACAACGGATGACAGCTTGCCGGTTATGCTGCCCCACCAACCAGAGGGAGCCTCTGCGGCAGAGCTTTCAGATGCTGCCGCATCGAGTTCAGCTTTCAGTCCGCCAAGGTCCTGTTTCAACTGGCCGGGCGTCCTGATACCGGACGCCGCGTTGGCGGACAGCGCCGGCAGATTAACCGTAAGGCTTGCGGTTTGTTCCAGCGCACTCAGTTCCGCCTGATAGGGCTTGCCCTGATTGACGGTGTCTGACAGCGCTGCCAGCTGAGCGGCAATCCCGGTCGTGTCAATTGCAGCATGTTGTGGCGAAGCGGGTGCCGGGACATCCGGCTTCGGACTGGCAATTGCCGCCTCAAGCCGGCTCTCCAGCTTTTCCATGCGTGCGGTTGCAGCAGCAAGCTGGTCGCGAAGCGTTGCGACCTCGCCAGACACCTTGTCGTCGGCTGGCTGTGCCTGCGCCGCTTCCAGTTTTGCGATCCGCTGCGCCAGTTCATCAAATTTCAGGTTTACTTCAGCCTGTCCGGCGCCGCCGCCGGTGCTGGCTGCTGCCTGCAGCGCCGACTTGAGGCTGGCGACGGCGGTGCGGACCTCGACCATGCCGGATTCGAGTTCGCCGGTTTTTGCCGACACGGCATCAATTTCCGATTTGGCGGAACTGGCCAGTTCCGAAGCCGCGTTGATGGTCGCCAGCGTGCTCGCGTCAGGTGCTGCTGCGCTGTTTCGGGCTTCGGCCAGTTGCTGCTCAAGCCCGGTGATCTTGTCGTTAAGCGATTTGGCCTGGGCAAGTGCGGTGTCAGCCGTTTCAGAGGCTGACTTTGCCGCGCCAATCGCTTCCAGCGCCTGACCCTCAATAGCGCCTACATCGATTGCGGGAGCAGTGCTGCCAAACAATCTGGTACCGTGTTCACGATAAAGATAACCCCCGACAGCAACGCCTGCCAGCAATGTTGCAACCAGGGCGCCGGTAATGAGTTTTCCCTTGCCGGACGGTTTCTTTGCGGGCGTCGAGCTGCCTTTTGACTGTGTTTTGGCATTCTCGGTTTTTGGTGTGCCTTGCGAAGGCGTTTTGCTCGCAGCGGCGGCAGGTTCTTTAGCCCGCTCGGCCGCTTTGGGCGTCTCCGGCGTTTTACCTGACACGGCTTCGTTCGTCGCCGTATCGGGTTTTCGAGTTTGCGAGGTTGTGGATCTGACGGCCTCGGGAGATTTTACTTCCGTCGCCTTGGCATCAATCACGGTGGGGCGCGTTGGCTTTTTGGCTTTGCGCGACGGTGTTTTTCGATTTGCCATGGTTGCGTCTTTCCCCCGCATAGCATTGTGGATCGATTGGCTTGCTACGGTGTCTTCAATTGTTTCCAGCATACTATCATCATCGGGTTTGCCGGATATAACAATTGATACATTGTCACCGAGGGATAAACGGATCCTTTCAGCCACTGTCTGTGACAGGCAAAAATGAACTAGTTTTGCTGCTTGCGTGCCCAATTCGTCCTGCTTGGCGAGTTGCGCCCAAATGTCTGCGGTCCGTGCTGAATAAAGTACAACTCCATCCGCCTTCCCCGACCGGATGGCCTGTTTCGCATGCGCTGGAAGTTGTGCGGCGGCGACAGCTTCATAAAGCTCAACCCGCTCGACACTGAAGCCGTGCGACCGCAGGCCTGCAGCAAGATCGCCTGAGCGGACCTTTCCCGTCAGGTAGAGTATCGGCCCGGACTCAGCCTTGAGCACCTGTTTCATCAGGCCCTGCAGCGCAATCAGATCCCCTTCTGCCTGCCGAACGTCTGCGAAGCCCAGTTCACCGGCAAGTTTTGCAGATGCCGGGCCGACCGCAAACACGGGAACGGCCTTCAGTTTTTTCGAGAGGCCGGTACTGGCAAGTGCTGTCAGGGCGTTTGCGCTGGTTACGGCTATCGCCTGCCAGGGATTATCGGGAATAGTGGCATTATCATCAATCCGGATGGTCAATAACGGTGCAACAGAAGCTGTGTGACCGGTTGCCTGCAGCCGGGTTTTCAGCTTGTCAGCGTCCGCTAGCGGTCTGGTCACGATCAGGTGCATCACGACACCAGGTCTGTACCGGCCAGCGCCCTGATTTCTTCAGCGGCATCAAGCCCCATCCGGCCGGCCTCTTCTGCGTGACCGGTCCGGCTGGCGGTAAACACTTTTTGCCCATCCAGCGTCAGTGCCATGGCGTTGAATAACATCACATTATCAGCCAGTGTCGCGTGACCGGCCAGCGGGGTGCGGCAGGAGCCGTCGAGTTCTGTCAAAAAGGCCCGCTCTGCTTCGATACAGATGCTGGTGTGGGGATGGTTGAGCGGCTCCAGCAAGGCGCGCGAGTGGTCATTGCCGGATGCGATCTCAATGCCGATGGCCCCTTGCGCGACGGCCGGCAGCATGATGTCAGGATCAATGGCGCTGGTTATGAGATGCGACATGCCGAGCCGGTTCAGTCCGGCACAGGCCAGGAACGTGGCGGCAGCCACGCCCTCTTCCAGCTTGCGCAACCGGGTCTGAACATTGCCCCTGAACTGCACAATCTGGAGGTCGGGACGAATGTTCAGCAGTTGTGCGGCCCGGCGCACCGATGAGGACCCGACGGTTGCCCCTTCCGGCAGATCAGCAATGGATTTGGCGACCGGAGACATGAACGCATCGCGCGGGTCTTCCCGCTCCAGCAGGCAGCAGATTTCCAGGCCGTCCGGCAGTGCCGCCGGCATGTCTTTCATGGAATGAACCGCCATGTCGATGCTGCCGTCGTGCAACTGCTCTTCAAGCTCCCTGGTGAACAGGCCCTTGCCGCCGATCTCCGCCAGCGATCTGTTCTGAATCTGATCACCGGTGGTCGAGATGACAATGACATCGATCAATGCCGGATCAAGATCATGCACCTTGCATAATCTGTCGCGTGTCTCGTGGGCCTGCGCCAGGGCAAGCGGTGAGCCTCTAGTACCAATTTTGATGCGGCCGGTTTGCAAGCGGATTACTTTCGGTGTTACAGGCAGGTTTGATCGGGCAGTATAATCAAGAAGAGTTCAAGGAAGGTCTGTAGCTTGGCTGGCGTCAACAATCAACAAACGCACCTGATGCTGGGTATCGAAACTTCGTGTGACGAAACTGCGGCGTCAGTCGTGGCCCGCAAGCCGGACGGGTCGGGTGAGATTGTGTCCAGCGTTGTGTTGTCCCAGACGGCGCTGCACGCGCCCTATGGCGGGGTGGTGCCGGAAATCGCGGCCCGCTCGCATCTGGCACATCTCGACCGGCTGGTTGAACAGGCAATGGGCGAGGCAGATTGCAGCTATGACGATTTGTCCGGTATCGCGGCAACGGCAGGGCCGGGCCTGATAGGCGGCGTGTTGACCGGGCTGATGACGGCAAAGGCCATCGCGCTTGCAACCGGCAAGCCGTTTTACGGCATCAATCATCTGGAAGGCCATGCGCTCACACCCGGCCTCACCGAAGGCCTGCGTCCGCCCTACCTGATCCTGCTGGTGTCAGGTGGCCATACCCAGTTGGTCAGCGTCGATGATGTCGGTCACTACACCCGCCTTGGGACCACTATCGATGATGCGCTGGGAGAAGCGTTCGACAAGACAGCCAAACTGCTCGGCCTGGGCTATCCGGGTGGTCCGGCGGTGGAACATGCAGCAGCAGACGGCAATCCTCAGCGGTTCAAATTCCCCGTGCCGATGAAAGGCCGCAACGACTGCAATTTTTCATTCTCCGGCCTCAAGACAGCCGTCCGCCAGGCGGCCACAGCGATCCAGCCGCTTGAAGCAACGGATGTGGCTGATATCTGTGCCGGGTTTCAACTGGCGGCATGTGAGGCGGTGGCCGACCGTGTGCAGCGGGCGATGGCCGGATTTCAGGAACTGCACCCCGGTGTACAAGACTGCGTCCTGGTTGCGTCCGGCGGCGTTGCCGCCAATCTGGTATTGCGCGAGTATCTCGAACGCACTTGCGCTCAGGCAGGTTTTGGCCTGAGTGTGCCACCGGTTGAACTATGCACGGACAATGCAGCGATGATTGCCTGGGCAGGGCTTGAGAACGCTGTCAGACGGGCCCCGGATGAGTTTTCTCTGTCGGCGCGCGCGCGCTGGCCGCTGGACGCCGATGCCGAGCCGCAGCCGTTCGCCGGGGTCAAGGCATGACGGCAAGTAAAATTTCTACTGTATGCGTTATTGGTGCCGGTGCGTGGGGAACTGCGCTGGCAACAATGTGCGTACGCGCCGGCCTGCACACCACATTGTGGTGCCGTTCTGCCGATCTGGCAAAGGCCATTGCCACTGACAGGGAAAACACAAAATACCTGCCGGGGCATCGGCTGCCCGAAGACTTGCGGGTTACCTCGAACCTGTCAGAGGCGGCCGGCAGCGACCTGCTGATCCTTGCAACACCTGCGCAAGCGACACGTGAAGTTGTGACAAAACTGTCTGAGCACATCAGCAAGCCGGTGCCGCTGATCATCACCGCAAAGGGGCTTGAGCGCGACAGCAACAAATTCCTGACCGACGTGGCCCGGGAGAGCTCGGATTTGCAGCCATTGGTGTTGTCAGGGCCCAGTTTCGCAGCCGATGTTGTCGCCGGACTGCCGACCGCCATCACCCTGGCCGGCGAGGAGGCGCAACAGACTTCCGCCATTGCCCACGCGCTCAGCACCCGGTCATTCAGGATCTATGTATCGGGAGATGTGAAGGGCGTGCAGATCGGCGGGGCGGTGAAGAATGTGCTGGCGATAGCGGTCGGTATCTGCGCCGGCAAGGGTTTGGGCGCATCCGCACAGGCAGCGCTGCTGGCGCGATCATTTGCCGAACTGCGCAGGTTGGCGGAAGCGCTCGGGGCACAACCGGAAACCCTGTTTGGCCTGTCCGGGCTCGGTGACCTGGTCCTGACGTGTTCCAGCACCCAGTCGCGTAATTTTTCCCTCGGTGTTGAGTTGGGCAAGGGTGTTGATCTTGAGACCATTCTTGCCTCGCGCACCGCTGTATCGGAAGGTGTACATACGGCAGGTGTCGTGCTGGCCGTTGCCGCTGCCCACAATATTGAAATGCCGGTTTGCGAAGCTGTTGCGAGGATTGTAACCAGCCATGCAAATGTGGACGATGAAATAACACAGCTCATGACCCGCCCGCTGCGGGCTGAACATGACTAAGATTAGTGTCTGACAAAATGAAATGAGGGATCATGGCCTACTGGTTGTTCAAATCGGAACCGTTCAAGTTTTCATGGGAAATGCTGAAAGCGAAAGGCGACGCTGGTGAAGAATGGGACGGCATCCGCAACTATCAGGCACGCAACAACATGCGCGCCATGCAGTTGGGCGATCTGGGCTTTTTCTACCATTCCAACGAAGGCCTGAACGTTGTTGGAATTTGTGAAGTCTGTGCGCTGGTGCATCCTGATTCCACAACCGACGACGAGCGCTGGGAATGCGTGGATGTCAAGGCGGTCATGGATATGCCGAACCCGGTTTCCCTGGCTGATGTGAAGGCCAACCCGAAGCTGGAAAAAATGTCCCTGGTGACATCGATGCGCCTGTCGGTTCAGCCGGTTCTTCACGATGAATGGCTGGAGGTGTGCCGCATGGGCGGGTTGACGTCTCCACCTGTCAGCAAGTGACCAGCATCGTCCACCGGCGTGATTTCATTACCGAAAATACCAGATTAATGCCGGTGCCGCTGGTGCCGGAAATTGCCCTGCATATTGCCCATGAGGCTGTGCCGTTGTGGCAGAAAACAGAAGAAGAACTGGGCGAGATGGGATTGCCGCCGCCATTCTGGGCTTTTGCCTGGGCGGGAGGTCAGGCCCTTGCCCGCTACATTCTGGATAATCCTGAAACCGTGTATCGCAAGAAGGCGCTGGATCTGGCGTCGGGTTCCGGCCTGGTCGGCATTGCTGCCATGAAGGCCGGGGCTGCCAATGTGACGGCAGCTGACATTGATCGCTTTGCGCTGGCGGCGATTAATATCAACGCTGCAGCCAACAAGGTTGAAGTTACATCAGTTGGCGATGACCTGCTGGACCAACCGCCACCGGGCGTGGACGTCATTCTTGTCGGCGATCTGTTTTACGAAAAATCTGTGGCGGGCAGGCTAGTAACCTGGCTTGAAACTGCGGCTGCTCAGGGGATAGACGTTTTGATAGGTGATCCGGGCAGATCCTATCTGCCGCGGGACAGGCTTGTCTCATGTGCGTCTTATGATGTGCCTGTCACCCGCGATCTTGAGGATGCGGAGATCAAGAACAGCCAGGTCTGGCGACTTGCCTGATGCCGGGAACAAAGGTCGGTCCATCTAGAACTGAAGACGCATTGCCCTCGGGCAAAGTACTTCGCATAATGCAGAAAATTTCGCGCATGCATATGACTTGGTAGGGAGAACAGCGCTCATGTCAGCAAAAACATACAAAGTCCAGGCCGCCTGGAAAAAGAATGCCCTCATTGACGATGATGGCTATCTGAAAATGTACAAGCAGTCGGTAAAGGATCCTGAAAAATTCTGGGGCAAGCACGGCAAGCGCATAGACTGGTTCAAGCCTTACAAGAAGGTCAAGAACACCAGTTTCACCGGCAATGTATCGATCAAGTGGTTTGAGGATGGCGTTACCAATGTCTGTTACAACTGCGTTGACCGGCACCTGAAGAAGCGCGGCAACCAGACGGCTATTATCTGGGAAGGTGACAATCCGTTTGACGACAAGAAGATCACTTATAACGAGCTCTATGAGCAGGTTTGCCGACTGTCCAATGTGATGAAGACGAACGGTGTGAAGAAGGGGGACCGGGTCACCATCTACATGCCGATGATCCCGGAGGCAGCATACGCGATGCTGGCCTGCGCGCGCATCGGGGCCGTTCATTCTATCGTGTTTGGCGGGTTTTCGCCTGATGCTCTGGCCGGCAGGATTGTGGACTGCACGTCGACGTTTGTAATCACGGCTGATGAAGGGGTGCGTAGCGGAAAACCGATTCCGCTCAAAACCAATACCGACAAGGCCATCGAGATTGCCGCCAAGGGTGGCGTCAAGGTAAAGAAAGTGCTGGTGGTTCGCCGGACTGGTGGCCAGACCGGCTGGGTTGAAGGCCGTGATATCTGGTATCACTCAGCCGTGGTTGCGGCCAAACCGGTGTGTCCGCCTGAAAAAATGAAGGCGGAAGACCCACTGTTCATTCTCTACACTTCAGGCTCCACAGGCCAGCCTAAAGGCGTGCTGCACACAACCGGCGGCTATCTCGTGTGGGCGTCAATGACCCATGAATATGTTTTCGATTATCACGAAGGTGAGGTGTACTGGTGCACTGCCGATGTGGGCTGGGTTACCGGGCACAGTTATATCGTCTACGGGCCGCTGGCCAATGGTGCCATCACCTTGATGTTCGAAGGTGTGCCAACCTACCCTGATGCTGGCCGGTTCTGGGATGTGTGTGACAAGCACAAGGTCAACATTTTCTACACGGCACCAACAGCGATACGCGCCCTGATGGGGGCCGGCGATGATTATGTGAACCGTGCGTCGTTGAAAGACCTGCGCCTGCTCGGCTCGGTGGGTGAGCCGATCAATCCGGAAGCCTGGGAATGGTATTACAAAATCGTCGGCAAGAAGAAGTGTCCGATAGTGGATACCTGGTGGCAAACCGAAACCGGCGGTATCATGATTACACCTCTGGCTGGTGCCACCAATCTCAAGCCGGGTTCAGCCACGCGGCCGTTCTTTGGCGTGCAGCCGCAACTGGTCGACAATGAGGGTGGTGTTCTGGAAGGCGCGACCGATGGCAATCTGTGCCTGACCGAGTCATGGCCCGGCCAGATGCGCACGGTATATGGAGATCACAAGCGCTTCATCCAGACCTATTTCTCGACCTACAAGGGCAAGTACTTCACCGGCGATGGCTGCCGGCGTGACGAGGACGGGTATTACTGGATTACCGGCCGTGTGGATGACGTGATCAACGTGTCCGGTCATCGCATGGGCACCGCCGAGGTTGAATCGGCACTTGTCGCCCATGACGCGGTTTCTGAAGCCGCGGTGGTTGGATATCCGCATGATATCAAGGGCCAGGGTATTTACTGCTATGTGACCTTGATGGCGGGACAGGCGCCGTCGGATGATCTGAAAAAACAGCTCGTCGGTCACGTGCGTTCCGAAATCGGACCGATTGCATCACCGGACAAAATTCAGTTCTCACCCGGATTGCCGAAGACCAGGTCCGGCAAGATCATGCGGCGAATTCTGCGCAAGATTGCCGAGGATGATTTCTCAAGCCTCGGCGACACATCCACGCTGGCAGAACCTGCGGTGGTGGACGATCTGATCGAGAACCGGCAGAATCGCAAGTAGTCGACGGCTAGCACAGGGTGGCAGTCATCAGGTCTGGCCTGTCGGCTGATGCCGAAGCGGGTTTAGCCGTCCCTCTTGTAAATTTCGTTCACGTTCTGGTGAACTGCGAGCTGTTGATTTGCAGGGCAAATTCGAGGATATTACGTTGCGAGAAGTTGAGGAGTTTTTCTCATATGTATCGAAGCCTTTTATCACGCATGCTGGTTGCTGTGCTGCTCATTGCAGTGATTGCAAAGCCGTGCCTGGGGCTTCTGGTTGATCCGGTCCAAGCATCTGACATTTCGATTGCTTTATCTGCTGACACCGCCGTAAGCGAAAATCGCGATTCTGCGTGCACGGACATATGCCTGAGTGCGCGTATCGAAGAAGACGACGCCCTTGTGTTGCCTACCAGTACCGTTTTTTCCGATGGCGACGATTGGGTGCTGCTCAAGGCTCGGCTGGTTATCTCGCTTCCGTATTTGTCGCACCAGGTGACCACGGATTTCTCATCTCAACTTGTAACTCCCAATGTGCGCCGGCGATTGGCAGTTCTAAGCCGTTTTTTGCTTTGAAAACTGCTGCTTGACCCTTTGTAACAGCACTCTTGAAATTGTAGAGTGTTTTCCAATCGAATCACTGTTCCTCAGAACATCCAAACAGGAGACCATGAAAATGGATCGCCGCACATTTTTATCAAGTCTGGCAGCGCTGGCCGCCACAACAACCGGTGCACTTGCTGAAAGCCGCACGAATTACAACTTCAACACGACAAGGCGCAGCAGCAGTGGCAGCAGTGGCAGCAGCGGGGGGAGTTTCTTCAACCGCTCCCGCTCGAGATATCGTGGCAAGCAGACTGTCAGCTACAGGTCGTCTGAAAAGCCAGGCACGATTATTATCAGCACCCGCAAACGCAAATTGTACTTTGTGCTGTCTGACAACAAGGCCATAGAATATGGCGTTGGCGTCGGTCGCCAGGGCTTCACCTGGTCGGGTGCCGCACGGATTGCACGCAAGGCTGAATGGCCGGCCTGGCACCCGCCACAAGAAATGATCGAGCGTGAAAAGAAGAAGTATGGGCGCACCCTGCCGGCGCGCATGGAAGGCGGTCCGAACAATCCGCTTGGCGCACGCGCTTTGTATCTGTACCAGGGTGGCAAAGATACGCTGTATCGGATTCATGGCACCAACGCGCCTGCCAGCATCGGAACAGCTCAGTCTTCCGGATGCATTCGCATGCTGAACAAAGAGGTCATTGATCTGCACAAGCGGGTCAGGATTGGTGCCAAGGTGATCGTCAGCTGATTGGCTGGTGTTCAGGTCCCATGACCGATTGAAGACATCGAAAAGGCAGCTCTTGCAAGGAGCTGCCTTTGTGTTTTGATGTCATTTATCTGATCGCTTCCCAAGGTTTATGAGCGGGATGCGCATCGCTATTGCGATTGAGCGCTCTGCTTACCTTGCTCGAGAGCCATGCAGGTTTTGATTGTTTCAAAGCCGCGCTCTAATCTTTTGTTCTCGCATGTCTTCATCCGCAAAAACTGCAAATCTTTCTGCGAGACATGCCACAGCTGAGGCGCAATTTCATGACTTCTTCTGAACTGGAGTTCTGGTTCGATTTTGCCAGCCCGTATGCGTATGTGTCGGCCGGTCGACTTGAAGACTGGATGAATTCAGCCGGCATTAACGTACGCTGGATGCCGTTCCTGCTTGGCCCGGTTTTTCAAAAACAGGGCTGGTCTACATCACCGTTCAATCTGTATCCGCTCAAGGGCAAGTATATGTGGCGTGACGTCGAGCGATTATGCAAACGCTACAATCTCGGTTTCAACCAGCCGGCTGAGTTTCCGCAACACGGCCTGCTTGCCACCAGAGTAGCGGTGGTGGGACGGGATGAAGACTGGTTACCGGCGTTCTGCAGGCGGGTGTTCCATAAGGAATTCGGCCTCGGCCAGGATATTTCCGACAAGCAAACCGTTCTCAATGTGCTCGAGGGGCTTGTCGACAATCCTGCCTGCTGGGTGAAGCGTGCAGTGACGGTCAAGAACAAGAAAGCGCTTGTCGACCGTGGAGTGGAAGCCGAGCAGAAGGGTATTTTCGGCGCTCCCACGTTCATTACCCCTGATGGTGAACTGTTCTGGGGTGACGACAGGCTGGAACAGGCGATCGAGTGGATCCTGAGGCGACGGTAAAACCGGCCTGATCTAGTTTGCAGTCGCCTTGAGGGCGTCGCGCTCTGTTTTTTTCAACCTCTGCGAGGCTGACTTGAGCTGGCCGCAGGCAGCAAGAATATCGCGTCCGCGCGGTGTACGCACGGGGCTGGCATAGCCGGCCTTGAGCACGATGCGTGCAAACACTTCAATCTGTTCCCAGTCCGAGCATTCATAGTTTGTCCCGGGCCATGGATTGAACGGTATCAGATTGACCTTGGCCGGGATGCCTTTCAGTAGCTGAACGAGGCGACGGGCATCTTCTGCGGTGTCGTTGACGCCCTTGATCATCACATACTCGAATGTAATTCGCCTGGCATTGGACAGGCCGGGATAGTTGCGGCAGGCGTCAAGCAGCTGGCTGATCGGATACTTCTTGTTGAGCGGAACCAGTTCATCGCGGATCTGATCCGTTGTGCCGTGCAGCGAGATGGCCAGCATGGTCCCGATCTCTTCACCGGCACGGATGATTTCCGGCACAACCCCGGAGGTGGAAAGAGTAATCCTGCGTTTGGAGACGGACAGTCCTTCGCCGTGGGAAATGATATCAACTGCATCGCGTACATTGTCGAAATTGTACAGAGGTTCGCCCATACCCATGAAAACCACATTGGTGATGAAACGGCCTCTGGCGGGTGCATTTTCGGCATTTTCCATCAGGTGCGGCCATTCTCCGAGGCGATCGCGGGCGATCAGTACCTGTCCGGCGATCTCGCCCGCGGTCAGGTTTCTGACCAGCGTCTGGGTGCCGGTGTGGCAAAACGTGCAGGTCAGGGTGCAGCCGACCTGGCTGGAAATACACAATGTGCCCCGATCTTCTTCGGGGATATAAACAGTTTCAATTTCGTGACGCCGGCCCAGTTCATCGGGGGGCAATCGCAACAGCCATTTCCGGGTGCCGTCGCTGGATATCTGCTCGGTGACAATTTCGAGCCGTGAAATGTCGAACGTGTGGGCCAGGTCGCTGCGTAATTCTTTCGAGATGCTGGTCATTTCAGCGAAATCACTGGCGCCACGGATATACAGCCAGTTCCACAACTGGGACGCCCTCATGCGGCGTTGTTTCTCAGGGATAGCGATGTCGGACAGAGCCTGCAGCAGATCCTGCTGGGTCAGACCAATGAGTGATTTGCGCGCCGGCAGGCCCACGGCAGGCCTGCTGTCGGCGGCCGCGTTTGCGGCGCGATGATCTATGTCCAGCGATATACTCATGGTGCGGGTCAATAGCACATACCGCAGCAGGGCGCGAGACCCTGCATCGGGTTTCGCGTAAGCGATTGCCTCGCCAGTGCCCTGGAGCAACCTTGAAAACGATCAGGTTCATAATTTTCGGTTGAAACAACCAAAAATCAGCCTGATCCGGGAATGCTCAGCCTATTTGCAGATACTGTCGATCTTGTTCATTGCAGCCGTTATGCCGGACAAGGAGTAGCGGTCGGTGGTCTTGGTGCCACGCGAGGATGTGCCGGTCACCACCATGGATTTGCCGGCTTTCATTGATGCCACAATCTTGCGGTCAACCGAACCGGACTCAGCCCACGCACCGTCACCATTTGTGAACAGCGTCAACTCGTTGCCGTCAATGAGGACCTTGGCCGTGCTGCCGGATTTGAACTTATACCCGATGATGGTTGAAACCTCGGATCTCACCTTGTCCTTCGGACGATGCTGGACCAGGAAAAAAACCTTGTCGCGCCGGACATTTTTTGGCTCTAAGTCCTTGGGTTGCGAGACGACATAGCAAACCTGGCCGCCGCCGGCCTTGTAAGAGTAAGCCGACCAGTCACTGAATTCCTCAATGAACTTCGGATCCTCAGCGAGTGCCGGACTCAACATAAGACCGCACACGGCGCCGGAAATGGCCAGCATGGTGGAATTTCTAAAAAAACTGATCTGCAACATTTTTACCTTCATGAATTCGAAATGCCTCGTCGTCCGTTCTCGCAGCTTGACGAACTGCGCACAACCTGCCGTAACCTAAATGCAAATTTTGGAAATTTCCAGCACTGACCGTCAATGACTTAACAACTGCTTGGCAAATTGGACAGTAATTTGGCAGCAGGCATCTGACGATGTATTTGTAATATAACTCAACTCGACGAAACCACAACAAGAGAGACCTGATGAAAGCTGTTCTGTGTACGCAATTTGGAGGCCCGGAAACACTTGAAGTGGCCGATATCGAAAGCCCGGTTGCCGGGCCCGGAGAAGTTGTTATTGCAGTCAGGGCGGCGGGCCTGAACTTTTTTGATACGCTGATTATCCAAAACAAATACCAGTTCAAACCCGACCTGCCGTTCTCTCCGGGAGCCGAGATTGCCGGTGAGGTTAAGTCCCTCGGTGACGGAGTTGAGGGCCTTCAGGTTGGCGACAGGGTCATGGCCTATTCAGTGTGGGGTGGTGTGCGGGCAGAAATCGCGATCTCGCAGGAAGCCGTTATTGCGATGCCCGACGGGCTGGATTTTGTCACTGCAGCCGGTCTCATCGTGACCTATGGCACATCGCTGCATGCGCTGCAGGATCGTGCCGGCATGCAGCCCGGTGAAACACTTGCCGTGCTCGGCGCCTCGGGTGGTGTCGGCCAGGCGGCGGTTGAGATCGGCAAGGCCATGGGCGCAAGGGTGATCGCGTGTGCCTCGTCCGAAGACAAGCTGGAGTTCTGCCGTAAGCTGGGGGCGGATGAAACGCTGAATTACACCAATGAGGATTTGAAAACCCGTTTGAAGGAACTGACTGACGGCAAAGGCGTGGACGTGATCTATGACCCGGTTGGGGCAGACCTGGCTGAGCCGGCATTGCGGGCAATAGGCTGGAAGGGGCGCTTCCTGGTCGTGGGTTTCGCCGGCGGCGGTATTCCCAAGATTCCGCTGAACCTTGCCTTGTTAAAGGGCTGCCAGATCGTTGGCGTGTTCTGGGGCGATCACCTGGTGCGCGAGCCGGATCGGCATCGGGCAAACATGGCCCAGCTTCTGGACTGGGTTGTGGACGGAAAAATCAAACCACACATTCACAAGGTTTATCCCCTTGAGGAAACAGCCGATGCCCTGCTGGCCATTGCCCGGCGTGAAGTGCGCGGCAAGGTGATCGTGACGCCGTAGGTCAGGTGTATGGCTTTCAGTGTGGCAGGGTGACATGGGTTGAACTGAACCTGGCTGCTTCTAGACAGCCTGTTTCAGCCAGTCCGCAAAAGCTCCCACATCCGGATTGGACATGGCGTCGGAAGGATAGGCCAGGTAATAGCCAAAGTCGCAAAGCTCGGTATCGGATAACCGGTGAAGCCTGCCGGTCTGAATCTCGGCTTCCACGAGCATGTCATTGAGTGCCACGCCCTGACCGTCAATCACCGCCTGCACCCGGACATTGGGATCGGGGATGATCAGGGTATCGGCGCGGCCCATATATGTCAGGCAGGCCACGTCGAACCACTGCGACCAGGCAGTGCTGTCTTGCCGGTCGCGCAGCAGTGTGAAATTTTTGAACGCTGCCTCCAGCCCCAGGTCCCGGACCTGGCTGAGAGCATTTGCGTCTCCGCACGGCCAGGCCGGACAGGCAAACAGTTTCTCAATCCTGACATCGTTCCAGGCACCGTTGCCCCAGCGGATGGCAAGGTCTACGCCTTCTGCCTTGAGGTTGTGCAGGTCAATCATCGGCTGCACACGCAGGCGGATGTCGGGATGTGCCCTCATGAAGTCCATCAGCCGCGGAGACAGCCAGCGCGAGGCGAAGTAGGTTGTGACCCCTATTGTCAATGTGCGCGACTTTGACTGCCGGAGTTCGTCGATCTTTTTTTCCAGGCCGTCAAACGCCGATTGCGTCGCGACCAGAAGCTCCTGGCCTTTTGGCGTGAGTGAAATGCCGCGCGGCAGCCGCTTGAAAAGGTCAAACCCCAATTCTGTTTCCAGCTGCCTGATCTGGTGGCTGACGGCACCCTTGGTCAGGTGCAGTTCTTCTGAAGCGGAAGAAAAGCTGCCGTGGTTTGCCACGATGTTGAAGACACGCAGGTTGTCGAAATGCCGGAACCTCATTGCCAACGTATAATTCCGTTAGCCGGTAAGTGCAAAACTATTCGATTTTCAGATGGGTTTTCCAGAGAGAAAATATCAATCGGCGCTGTTTGCCGAAGTGATGGTCGTTTTTGAGATCAGTCTGATTGCACGCAGACCAGGCCGGGCCGGGGGAACAGGCGTAAACGAAATCGGAGATACCAATGACAGAAGAACTCAGCCGCACCTCGGCTCTTGCGTCACGTCATGCTGCGCTCGGCTCAGGTCTTGAAGACTGGAACGGCATGGGAACCGCATGGACGTACACCACCGACCCCAATGACGAGCATGATGCGGTGCGCGAACGCGCCGGCATGTTTGATATGTCACCGTTGAAGAAGGTCTTTGTTTCAGGCGCTGATGCGGCAGCGGTCCTGGATCATCTCACCACCCGTGACATGAGCCGCATTGCCGAGGGTGAGGCGGCCTATCTCTCGGTTCTCACCGATGCGGGTACCATGGCCGATGATGCGATTGTTTATAACAATGGCGATGATGAATGGATGATCGTGCACGGCTCCGGCGATACGATGGGCCTGCTGGAAGCCTCGGCTGCCGGAAAATCTGTCACCGTGCAATTTACCGACGACCTGCATGACCTGTCGGTGCAGGGACCCGGCTCGTTGCAAATTCTGAATGCTCACTGCAGTGCCGAGCTAAGAGATCTGGCTTACTTCCAGCATAGGGCAGATGACATTTTTGGTTATCCGTGCCGCATTTCGCGCACCGGGTATTCCGGTGAGCGGGGCTATGAAATTTTTGCCGATGCGGCTGTCATCGGCGATATCTGGGACCGGCTGGTCGAAGCAGGTGTGATGCCATGCTCATTTACGGCTCTCGACAAGGTTCGCATAGAGGCGGGACTGTTGTTCTACGGCTACGACATGACCACTGATCACACGCCTTACGAAGTCGGCCTGGGCTTCACCGTCAGCAAATCAAAAACCGGGTACCGGGGCTGTGAGGCGCTGGCGGGCGCCCGGGGCCGCGAGAAGGTCAACAATGTCTGCCTGGTGATTGACCATGATGACATGGTCAACGGAGGAGAAGAATTGTCAGCAAACGGTTCGGTAGTTGGCGTGGTCAACAGCCCGTGCTTCTCGCACCGGTTGGGCAAGTCACTGGCCCTGGCACACGTCTCGCGGGAGGCAGCAACGCCCGGTACAAAGCTGGAACTGGCTGGGGGCGATATCGAGGCGACCGCAACAGTGGTTGCCATGCCGATTTATGATCAGGAAAAGCAGCGAACCCATCAGGGCTGACAGGACTACTCGGTATTTTTTGCTTCGGCGCGCAGTTTTTCAACTGTCTCTCTGGCGCGTTCAAGGTGGGCATCGGTTACGTGTGAGCGGATCAGGCCGAAGGCCGTCAGCAAGACCGTCATGTCATCGGTAAACCCGAAGCCCAGAATGAAATCGGGAATCACATCGAACGGCATGACGAAATAGGCCAGCGCGGCCAGCAGCATGGCTTTGGTGCGAAACGGGGTGGCTGGGTCAAACGCTGCATAGTAGGCGGCCACGACCTGATCAGCCAGCGGTACGCGGGCAAGATTGCCCTTCAGCTTGGACCAGAAGCCCTTGCGAACGGTTTCTTCATTGCGATCAACCGTGCCCGGCATGATGATGTCATCACTATCGAGATCGGGATATTGCTGCTGGCTGGCCATGATTTATGCCCCCGGAGTTGAAACTAGAGTACCTTTGAAAGCGATCAGTCTTATGGTTTTTGACTGGTTCAATCAAAAATCATACTGATCTACGTGATGACTTGCATATGGAAACTGTCAGATTGAGTTACAAGATGTCAGGCTTGCGGCAATGTTAAGCGTGGAAATTCGGGAAGGAAGTGGAATGAACATTGTTGAGGGCATGGCTGCCATTGTGACAGGCGGTGCATCGGGCCTTGGTGAAGCAACTGCACGAGCGCTGGCCGCCGCGGGTGCCAGGGTAGCCGTGTTCGATATGAACGCCGAGCGCGGTGAACAGGTCGCGTCTGACATTTCCGGTATTTTTGTGAATGCCGATGTGACATCTGATGACAGTGTATTTGCCGGTCTTGAGAAAGCTCGCGCTGCCCATGGTCAGGAACGGGTGCTGGTCAATTGTGCCGGTATTGCCATTGGTGAGAAAACCGCCGGCATCGACAAGAAGACCGGAGAGGCGCGATTTCATGCGCTGGCCAGCTTCCAGAAAACCATTGCCGTAAACCTCGTCGGCACATTCAACATGATTTCCAAATGTGCGGCCGGCATGATCGCCTGCGAACCGGTAACAGATGATGGCGGGCGCGGTGTGATCATAAATACGGCCTCGATTGCCGGCACCGACGGTCAGATCGGGCAGGTCGCCTATGCGGCGTCCAAGGGCGGTGTGATCGGCCTGACACTGCCGGTTGCCCGGGATCTGATGCGCGACGGGGTGCGGTGCTGTACCATCATGCCCGGATTGTTCCATACACCGATGGTGGCCGGATTGCCTGAAGACGTACGTGCAGCACTGGCGGCCAATGTGCCGTTTCCGGCACGGCTGGGGGAGCCGGTGGAGTACGCGAAGCTGGCGCTGGCCATCGTCGACAATGACATGCTGAACGGTGAGTGTATCAGGCTCGACGGCGCATTGCGCATGGCGCCGCGCTAGAGCAGGCCGATAATCTACCTGCCGGTGACATAGATCACGCCCATAATGACGATGATGGCCACAAATTGCAGCAATACGCGAGCCCGCATCAGCTTTTGCGATGTGTTGCTGTCACCACCGCGCATCATGTTGAACAGACCCAAACCGAGAACAACGGCCACTGCAAAAACGGAAACAGGGACCAGATAATCGACAAACGACATAATGCCTCACGGCTTTCTCCCGCAGCACTGGTGTGTGCATCCGGAGCGCCAGATTGAAGGGGCAGACCCTTGGTTACGACGACCTGAGAGCCAGTTTTTCCTGCCAGCGACCAGGTAGAAGACGGCGGGCCAACGCCGCCATCCTGGTCGTATAGGTAACATGATAATGTGGTTTGGGGTTGGCGCTTTCCGTCGCATGTATCAGGCAATCCAACACCGCGTCAGGACCGAGCCGGTATTGCGGCAGCAGGCTGTTGCCGGACGTTTTTCGGGCTTGTTCAGGTGTCTCCAGCGGGGCAGGGTCGGGGCCTGCTATGGCTTCCAGTTCCGCTATGCGTTTCGCGTACAGCGCGTGATGGCGCGAGCCGGTCGTATCAATATTGTCCCGCAAGGCGTCAAGCGCGCGCTGTGTGAAGCGTGACCTGATTGGACCGGGCTGGATGGCGCTGACCCTGATGCCGGAACCGTGCAATTCCAGCCGGAGCGTGTCGGTGAGGCCTTCCAGTGCGAACTTCGAGGCATTGTAGGCGCCTCGATAGGGAGCTGCGATAATACCGAGCACCGAGGAACATTGCACGATACGCCCTGAACCCCGGTCACGCATGGCCGGGATCAGACGGGTGGTCAGGTCGTGCCAGCCAAAGAAATTGGCCTCAAACTGTTCGCGCAGAACCTCTACCGAGAGATCTTCGACAAGGCCCGGTTGGCCGTAGGCACCATTGTTGAACACTGCGTCGAGCTTGCCATCGGCAAGTTTCAGCGCCTGTTCCGCGCAGGCTGCAATTGATGAGGCATCGGTGTAGTCAAGCTTCAGTGCATGCAGGCCATTGGCCTTGAGCATTGCAATGTCATCGGGTTTGCGCGCCGTGGCAATAACCTGCCAGCCTCGCTGCTGCATGCCGATTGCACACGTGTAGCCGATGCCGGACGAACATCCGGTGATGAGGATGGTGCGCGCCGCCATCAAATGTTCCAATCCAACCTCATGTCGCTCTATGATCAGTTGCCCTGTTCCAGCAAGCGGCGGGCGATGACCTGGGCCTGGATTTCACCGGCACCTTCAAAGATGTTGAGAATCCGGGCATCGCACAGCACGCGGCTGATCTGATATTCCAGGGCAAACCCGTTGCCGCCGTGGATTTGCAGCGCATTGTCTGCACATGTCCATGCAACGCGCGCGCCCAGCAGCTTGGCCATGCCGGCTTCCACGTCGCAGCGCCTGTCGGCATCCTTTTCACGGGCCGAGAAGTATGACAACTGCCGGGCCGCCATGATCTCTGCCGCCATCAGCGCCAGTTTGTCGGCAATACGGGGAAACGACACGATGGGCTTGGCGAACTGCACCCGGTCGGTAGCGTATTGCAGACCCAGATCGAGTGCGTTCTGGGCAACGCCGATGGCGCGTGCAGCGGTCTGGATGCGGGCCGATTCAAATGTCTGCATGAGCTGCTTGAAACCCTGGCCTTCTTCGCCGCCCAGCAGATTTTCCGCCTTGACCTCAAAGTCCTCAAAGCGAATTTCATACTCCTTCATGCCGCGGTATCCGAGGACTTCAATTTCACCGCCGGACATGCCGTCTGCGGGAAACGGGTCGGCATCGCTCCCCCGCGGTTTTTCTGCCAGCAGCATGGACAGGCCCTTGTAACCCGGTTCATCCGGATTGGTGCGGACCAGCAGTGTCATGACGTCTGCGCGCACCGGATGAGTGATCCATGTCTTGTTGCCGGTGACCTTGTAGACGTCGCCGTCCCTGACGGCACGGGTGCGCAGCGATGCAAGATCGGACCCTGTGTTGGGCTCGGTGAAGACAGCGGTCGGCAAGACCTCGCCGGACGCAATGGCGGGCAACCACTTTTCCTTCTGGGCTTCAGTGCCGCCGGCGATAATCAACTCGGCTGCTATTTCAGGTCTGGTGCCCAGCGAGCCGATGGCAATCCAGCCACGCGACAGTTCTTCCGAGACCACGCACATGCTTTCCTTGCCCAGACCCATGCCGCCATATTGTTCCGGCAGGGTGAGCGCAAACACGCCAAGATCGGCAAGTTTGCTGATGATCTCAAGCGGCACATATTCATTATTGCAGTGCCAGCCGTGTGCGTAAGGTGCGACGTTCTCCTCGATGAAGCGGTTCATCTGAGAGCGCATTTCGTCAAGCATGCCGTCGAGACCGCAATCGCCCGTGGTGAGATTGGCGCGGCTGTCGATCATCAGCTCGACCAGTCGCGCGCGGCTGGCAGGCGTTGAGCCGGAGTGCAGCAGGTCACCGCACGATCCGTCCTGCAATTTTGCAGACGCGGCTGCCGGAATACCCAATTCATGCAGACGGATGAATTCCTGCCCGTTCATCGGGATGCCGCCGGCAATGTGATTGAGGTATTCGCCAAAGACGATCTGGGCAATCAGTTGTTCCAGCTCTGTGAGGCGCCCTTCGCTCAGCAGTGCATCATGCCAGGCGCAGATGTTTCGCAGCGTTTCGGTGTAGGTCGCCAACCAGGCCAGGCCATGTACGGCGTGCTGTTCCAGTTCCACCGCAGCCGAAGATACACGCCCGTCAACCGCCACGCGCTCTACCATGTTGGCGCGTGCGTGCGCGAACAACGTGTCCACTTCCTTGACGGCTGAAGCCATCATTTCATGCAAGCCTGGCAGGACGGCGGATGCGGGGCGAATGTCTTCAGCTAGGCTCATTGGGTTTCCTCGGGAGCAGCCGGTTCATGCGGCGGCTAAATCATGCGTGTTTTGCCGGCGACAGTATAGCGGTGAATTGCTGCGGTGCAATATAGCCAGAGTGATACCAAAGGAAGTGATTATTGAGCCCTTTGATGGAGTCAAATCCGACCACTCTGGCAGGCGCGGTGTGTAGCGCGATGCGGTGCATCGGGCAAGCGCCGCAACGCACCAGATGGACGGATTTGGCCCACCGAAGGCCGATTTTTCCCGTCCGCCGGACGTCGTTATGCTCCACTTGTGGTCAGACAGACCACGGCGTGAAGCATGCCTAGCCGGCAAACGGGAAAAATCGGTCAAATGGGTCAATAATCACTTCCTTTGGTATTATGACTTTCGGGTGGCCAGCATGACCGCGCCGGCGCACACAATCATGCCGGCGATTTGCACCGGCAGCATCTGTTCATCAAACATCAGCCAGGCAATAACCGCCGTGACACCAGGCACCAGGTAAAACAAAGTTGTCACCCGGGAAATCTCGCCGTGCCGGATCATGATGTAGAGCATTGAAATCGCCCCGATGGACAGGACAAACACCAGCCAGACCATGGCGAAGACAACCGAACCGTTCCAGGTGATCAGGTAGTTTTCGGTGGCCAATGCGCCGGCACCGGTAACAATGGCGGCCCCGGTAAACTGCCAGGCGTTGCCAGTACGCATGTCCACATTGGTCATAAACCGTTTCTGGTAGATTGATCCGAAAGTGATCGACAACATGGCCAGGACGTTTGCGCCCAGCGTAAGCGGGGTAATACCAGCGGCATCGAGGGTGAATTTGGGCCAGACCACCAGGCCCACACCTGCCAGGCCGATCAGCAGGCCGGTCCAGTGGCGCGCGGTGATGCGCTCAGACAGCATGATGCCTGCCAGTATGGCCGTCATCAGCGGTTGCAGGCCAACGATAAGGGCCGAGACGCCTGCCGGCATTCCTTTCCAGATGGACCAGAATACGAAACCGAGATAACCGCCATGGATCAATGCGCCGGTAATCAGACATTGCACCGTGGTGCGTCTGTCCGGCCACGATGCCCGCATGATGAGCGCGACCACAGCCAGAAGTGCTGCAACAATGGCAAACCGGATCGACAGGAAGCTCAACGGTTCGGCGTAAGGTGCTGACAGCCTGGATCCGATAAAGCCGGTTGCCCACAGAAGTACGAAGACAGCGGGCACGAGCCCGAGCCAACTGGGCGCACCTTTGATGGTGCCTTGAACTTTATCTTGGCCGGGGAAGGTCATGAAAGTCTGTGAGATTTGCTGTGTTTAGATTGTTCCAAGCGTTGGGTAGCCTGTTTGCCGGGGCAAACGCAAAGATTTTTGTTCTGTACACTTGTCTCACGCCTTTCACAGTCCATCTACCGGTAGACGGCAGAATTTCCCTGATTGATATGAAAGGCACGCAAGTATGTTCGATCCGCAAAAGCTCCTTGATCAGTTCCTGGGTTCAAACACCCAGAATCAGAACGCAGATGAGCCGGCCCGTTCCGGCAGCGGTATTCCCGACGCTTTCAAGGGGTTTGGCGGGGGGCTGGCCGCCGGTGGTCTGGCAGGTTTGCTGCTGGGAACCAAAAAGGGCCGTAAAATGGCTGGCAATGCAGCTAAAATCGGTGGCGTAGCCGTGTTGGGCGGGCTTGCCTACAAGGCTTACAATGACTGGCAGTCGTCCAAGGCAGGCGGACCAGCTGCCGGCCAGGCATCAACCGGACCGGCACCGCGCTCGCCGATGAAGAACGTAACACCGGAAGCGGAAGGCACCGCCTTCCTTCCTGCACCCGCCGAAGAGCGCAATGCGCTCGGCTTGAAGATCATCCGGGCGATGATCGCAGCGGCAAAGGCGGACGGGCATATTGATGCGCAAGAGCAGCAGCGCATTTTCGGCAAATTTGACGAAGCCGGCCTTGGCATGGAGGAAAAGGCCTTCCTGATGGATGAGTTGCGCAAGCCGCTGGACATAGATGCCATTGTTGCGCTGGCCGACAATACTGAACAGGCGGTTGAAATCTATGCCGCATCCTGCCTGGCGATTGATCCGGACGATCCTGCCGAGCAGGCCTATCTTGCAATGCTGTCAGCGCGCCTCAAGCTGGCGCCGGAGCTCAAGACGAACATTGAAACGGAAGTTGCCAAACTGGCCGTCTGAACTGATCGTTTTTAAAATGCCGGGCCGACATGGGTTCAATTGAACCCATGTCCGCTCTACACGTGCACATCCGGTTTATCGCAGGTGCTCTAGAGCCATCCAACGCTTCTATCTGAGCGTGAACGGCTCTAGCTGCCACACGCCTCGAGAACGTCTTCAAACGTGCGCAGGCCCGTGGTCGGTGCATTGACCAGCACTGCCATGTTTCCTGGCAAATGTTTGTTTTGACGCATGCGCATGTGGCCTTTGGGGATATCGTTCCAGTCATAGACTTCCGACATGCACGGGTCGATACGGCGGTTGATGACCAACCGGTTCGCCTGACTCGCCTGCATCAGGTTGGCAAAATGGGATCCCTGGACACGCTTTTGGTGCATCCAGACATAGCGTGCATCCATGGTAAGATTGTAGCCGGTCGTGCCGGCGCAGAACACAATCATGCCACCGCGCTTGCAGACCAGCGTCGAGACCGGGAAGGTTGCTTCGCCGGGGTGTTCAAACACCATGTCGACATTGTTGCCCTTGCCGGTGATGTCCCAGATTGCCTTGCCGAATTCACGGGCCGACTTGGCCCATGTATTGTATTCGGGTGTATTGACGGTGGGCAACTGACCCCAGCAATCGAAATTCTTGCGGTTGATGACGCCCTTCGCACCGAGACCCAGTACAAAATCTGTCTTGTCGTCTTCAGAGATGACACCGATGGCGTTGGCACCGGACGTGGCGATCAGCTGGACGGCCATTGACCCAAGACCACCGGATGCACCCCATACCAGCACGTTCTGGCCCGGCTTCAGCGTATGTGGGCGATGGCCGAACAACATGCGGTAGGCAGTGGCCAGCGTGAGCGTGTAGCAGGCACCTTCTTCCCATGTCAGATGCTGCGGCCGCGGCATGAGCTGGCGAGCCTGGACCCGGCAGAACTGCGCGAACGACCCATCAGGTGTTTCATACCCCCATATGCGCTGGGAGGTAGAGAACATCGGATCCCCACCATTGCACTCTTCGTCGTCGCCGGCATCCTGGTTGCAGTGAATGACCACTTCGTCGCCAACTTTCCAGCGCGTCACCTTCCGGCCAACGGCCCAGACGATGCCCGACGCATCAGACCCTGCAATATGGTAGGGGTTCTTGTGGCCATCGATTGGTGAAAGCGGTATGCCGAGCGATGCCCACACCCCATTGTAGTTCACACCTGCAGCCATCACCAGCACAAGCACTTCGTCGGAATCAATCTCCCATGTCGGCACCACCTCGACCTGCATGGCGGTATCAGGTTCGCCGTGGCGTTCCTGACGAATGGTCCAGGCATACATTTCCTTGGGGACATGCCCGAGCGGCGGAATCTCACCGATCTCATAAAGGTCCTTGCGCGCAGCACTGGAATTTGCTGCCGGTTCTGCCGTGTCGCGTACCGCTGATACACCCATAATTGATCTCCTGCATAAAATTCCGGCATAGCATCGGGTAGATAATGCTGCATTGCAACAAAGAATTTATCTAATTAAAATTTTCCATGACCTGTTTACCTGTTGGCAACCTCGATGGCCTAATATCGAATTTCCGCATCTAGAACGATGATTTCAGGCAGCAGACATGAATGACTTTCTGAGCCTTTTTGGCGTTTACATTCACTGGGGTTCGTATTTGCCGTTCGCCAATAGCGATCTTGGCACGACGCCGTTGTTAATCGTTTGTGCAATGTGCCTGGCGGGCACCACCATCATCAATTCCTACATAAAATTCAGTTCTCTTTTCAACACGGTAATGAATTTTTCTGGCCTCTTTGCGGGTGCCTATATCGCCAACGTTTTTGCCCGCACCTTCCACATTCCAGGCATTGACGGCATGGTGATGATTGCCGTGGCAGCCAATATCGGCATGGCCGTGGCCGCGATGATGCTGCTGATATATTACCGCAACTCCACCAACTAGGCATTCCCTCCAATTTTTCTGCGAGTTTCGCGGCTGAAGGCACCCGTGTGTCCCGACTAATCTCAAAGTCTGGTTGCGCTGCAATAAAGTTCATGCTTCGATTATCGGCAATTGCCTGATTAATACCTTCGGTATAAGTGCAGCGCAGCAAGCGTTGCGTTTTTCAATGCAGGCCCATGAGATAACGAGCAACCGGATCAGCAGTTCGATGAGTGACCAGACAATTCGTGATCGCCCGTGGATTTTCCGTACCTATGCCGGGCATTCCACGGCTGAAGCCAGCAATGAACTTTACCGGCGCAATCTTGACAAAGGCCAGACGGGCCTGTCGGTAGCCTTCGATCTGCCGACCCAGACCGGCTACGACAGTGATCATTTGCTGGCGTGCGGTGAGGTTGGCAAGGTCGGTGTGCCGGTGTCGCACATTGGCGATATGCGGGCCCTGTTCAAGGATATTCCGCTGGAGCGGATGAACACGTCGATGACGATCAACGCGACAGCCGCCTGGTTGCTGGCGCTGTATGTTGCCGTTGCCGAAGAGCAGGGTGCCTCGCGTGGCAGTCTCACCGGCACCACGCAGAACGATATCATCAAGGAGTATCTGTCACGCGGCACTTACGTGTTCCCGCCGCAGCCGTCGATGCGGCTCATTACCGATACAATCACCTGGTCGCGCATTGAGTGTCCCAAGTGGAATCCGATGAATGTGTGCTCCTACCATCTGCAGGAAGCCGGCGCCACGCCGGCGCAGGAACTGGCCTTTGCGCTGGCAACCGCCATTGCCGTTCTGGACGGTGTGAAAGCATCCGGGCAGGTGCCGGATGACGATTTCCCCATGATCGTGGGCCGCATCAGCTTTTTCGTGAACGCAGGTATCAAATTCATCACTGAACTGTCAAAAATGCGGGCATTCACCGAGTTGTGGGATGAAATCTGCCGAACCCGTTATGGTGTCGAGGATGAAAAACTGCGCCGGTTCCGCTATGGCGTGCAGGTCAACTCGCTCGGGTTGACCGAACAGCAGCCTGAAAACAATGTCTATCGCATCCTGATCGAAATGCTGGCCGTGGTCCTGTCAAAGAACGCGCGCGCGCGGGCTGTGCAGTTGCCGGCATGGAACGAAGCGCTCGGTCTGCCGCGCGCATGGGATCAGCAATGGTCCTTGCGCATGCAGCAGATCATGGCATTCGAAACCGACCTGCTTGAAAATGGTGATATCTTTGACGGCTCGGAAGTCATCGGTGCCAAGGTCGAAGCATTGAAGTCTGCGGCACTGAAAGAGCTGGCGGTTATCGAGCAGATGGGGGGCGCGGTGGCGGCCGTTGACAGCGGCTACATGAAAGCCGAACTGGTCAAGTCCAACTCTGCGCGCATCAAGGCGATTGAAGAAGGCCGCGAGACCGTTGTGGGTGTCAACGCCTATGAGACCAGTGAGCCGTCACCTTTGTCGGGCGGCGACGGTGACAGCATCCTGACGGTGCCGGAACACGTTGAACAGGAACAGATTGAACGTCTCAAGACATGGCGCAAGGAGCGTGATGCGGTGGCTGTCGAGGCTGCCCTGTCTGGTTTGAAGGCGGCAGCACTGAACGGCAGCAACATCATGGACCCGTCGATCGTGTGTGCGAAAATCGGTGTGACCACCGGCGAGTGGGGGCAAACCCTGCGCGATGTGTTCGGTGAATACCGGGCACCCACCGGGGTCGGTACGGTTGTTACCCTGGCGGCCCCGGAAAATTCGGA
>CAVWYF010000019.1:0-31382 GCA_963759095.1 uncultured Alphaproteobacteria bacterium
GGCGTGCGTTCTGGGATATCGAATTCCCGCAGATCCGCGCCGGAGTTTTCAGTGCCTGCTCGTTCACAGTGATCCTGTGTTTTAACGAATACACCCGAACAAGTCTGCTGAAGGGCGGGTTTGATACGTTCACTACAGTCCTGGTCAGCCAGATGCTGAACGAAGGCATGTCAGAGCAATCCTATGCAATGTCGAGTTTTGTCAGCTTCCTGGCAATTGCGCTGATCGGCGGCATCATTCTTTACACCCTGATCCAGGCCGAGACGATTTCCCGGGAGGCCAGAGCCAAGGCAGAGCCGGTAATGTCAACATGAACCAGATGAAAGAAATTCCCGTGGACCCGACCTCCAACACTCGCAGCCCGGCCGCCGTTGAAGTGCGCGGGCTGTCCAAGCATTACGGATCGGTCGTTGCGCTCAGGGATGTCAATCTGACCATCACTGCCGGCGAATATTTCGTTCTGCTGGGACCCAGCGGCGGCGGCAAGACCACGCTGCTGCGCACAATCGGAGGCTTCCACAAGCCTACCAGGGGCTCAGTTCTGCTGCACGGCAAGGATGTCGGCCACCTGCCGCCGGACAAGCGGCCAACTTCAATGGTGTTTCAATCCTACGCGCTGTTCCCGCACATGAACGTACTGCAAAACGTTGGCTATGGTCTCAAGATCGCAGGGTTGCCAAAATTGCAGATCCGCGAAAAGGGGGCAGCCGCGCTTGATCTCGTGGGGTTGACCGGATACGCCGAGCGCAAGCCACACGAGTTGTCAGGCGGCCAGCAGCAGAGAGTGCAGCTTGCACGTGCCATGGTGCTGGAACGCGACGTACTGCTGCTTGATGAGCCGCTGGCCGCGCTCGATGCGCAACTGCGCAAGGACATGTGCCTGGAACTCAAGCATTTGCAGGAAAAGGTCGGCATTACCTTCGTCCACGTCACTCATAACCAGGAAGAGGCGATGACGGTGGCCGACCGCATCGCGCTGATTGCTGATGGTGACCTGATCGAACATGGCCGGGCACGCGACATTTACCGGGCACCGGAACGCAAGTTCACGGCAAGCTTCGTAGGTGAAAACAATATGTTGTCAGGCAAGGTCACCGGAAAATACGGGTCCGAGGTGACGGTCGACATTGGCACTGGCGAGACGCTCAAGGTGGACAGCCGGGGTCAACCCGTTTCCGTTGGCGACACGGTATCCCTGTCAATTCGGTCAGAGTTGACGCGTATGGATCTAGGCAATGGCAACACCGATGCGAAACCTGGTCATTCCCTTTCAGGAACATATAATGAGGCAGTTTATCTTGGTCTCACGACATCTCACCTGGTGAATGTCGGTTCGGACCATGACATGGTTTCGCGTGTTGTTGATGACCTTGACGATCTGCCGCAGCCAGGGTCCGGTGTACGGCTTTACTGGACGCCGGGCGCGATGCGTCTTCACATTCATTAGGCATGGCGAAGGACAATACAATGTGGCCAAACCCGCGCATTCCGTACCAGATGGCCAGCGACCGTCCCCGGCTGGAGCCTTTGAACGGCAAGCCCTTGATGGTGCATGTCGTGATGAACGTCGAATACTGGCCGTTTGACCGGCCGATGCCGCGCGGCATCATTCCTGCGCCACACGGCGCGACCCCGGCGCCACCCGACATCCCGAATTACGCCTGGGTTGAGTACGGCATGCGTGTCGGCATGCCGCGGATCATGAAGATGTTGTCAGACCGCTCCTTGCCCGCGTCGGCTTTCATGAACGCGCAGGTCTGCGACGTCTATCCCGCGCTGAGCGATGCAATCGTCGCCGCCGGTTGGGAGCTTGTGGGACACGGCTGGTTCCAGCAGTCACTCAAGCAGGCAGAAGATGAAGCCGCTATTATCCGTCAATCCCTGGACCGTCTGGAAAGGGCCGGCGGCATCAAGACCCGCGCATGGCTCGGCCCCGGCCTGGGCGAAACAGACGACACGCCTGATATTCTGAAGGCGCAAGGCATAGATTTCCTGCATGACTGGGCCCTCGACGACCTGCCGACATGGATGCGGACGAAACATGGACCGATGGTTGCCTTGCCCTATACATTCGAGCTGAACGACGTCCCGATCTACGCCATCCAGCAAAGTTCATCCGATGAGATGCTGAAGCG
The DNA here is from genome assembly GCA_963759095.1 of uncultured Alphaproteobacteria bacterium. Taxonomy (GTDB): domain Bacteria; phylum Pseudomonadota; class Alphaproteobacteria; order Rhizobiales; family Aestuariivirgaceae; genus Anderseniella. The sequence goes on from CAVWYF010000019.1 coordinate 2,136, forward strand.
ACTGGAAGCAACAATTGCCATCTTTGAAGGCGAGGTCGAGGATAACCCGCGTGTGCTGACACTGGCGTTACACCCGCACATTATCGGTGTGCCGCACGTGGCCTATTATTTCCAGAAGGCACTGGATATTCTGTCAGCCCGTGAGGACACGGTCTTTGTGACGTCCAGCACCATGGGAGACTGGTTCATTGGTGCAGATGGAACCGATGGCGCCGGTATGGCCGACTACTCGACGGGAGCGCCGCAATGACTGCGCTCAACCACCTTAAGGTTCTGGATCTGACCCGTGTGCGGGCCGGGCCGCACTGCTGCCGCGTGCTGGCAGATTTTGGCGCCGACGTTGTCAAGATCGACGCGCCCGAAGGCCTCGATGCCAATGCGAATGTAAGCGGTAGCCGTGATGGCTTTGACATGCTGAACCTTCACCGCAACAAGCGCTCGATCACGCTCAATCTCAAGCATCCCGACGGCAAGGCCCTGTTCCTCGATCTGGCGCGGCACGCCGATGTGGTGGTTGAAAACTTCCGCCCGAACGTCAAAACCCGGCTGGGTATCGGTTACGACGTCCTTCACGCCGTCAATCCACGCATCATCCTGGCGTCAATTTCCGGTTTTGGGCAGGACGGGCCGTACGAGAACAAGGCAGGTTTCGATCAGATCGCGCAAGGCATGGGCGGTCTGATGGGCGTGACCGGTTTTCCGGGACAGGCGCCAATGCGAGCGGGTACCGCTGTGGCGGATCTGTCAGCGGGACTGTACGCGGCGACCGGTATACTTGTGGCGCTGGCCGAACGCGAAAAGTCCGGCCAAGGACAATGGGTACAGACGTCGTTATTGCAGGCGCAGATTGCGCTGATGGATTTTCAGGCTGCGCGCTATCTGGTTGACGCGGAGGTGCCTGAACAGGCCGGCAACGATCATCCCACCGTGACCCCAATGGGGGTGGTCGCCACCAGCGACGGGCATATCAATCTGGGCGTTGGCGGTGACGGTCAGTGGCGCGCGCTGTGTCAGGCGCTGGATCATCCCGAATGGGGCGAAGACGCAGCCTATGCACAGGTTGGCGACCGCACCGCGCGACGCGAAGAGATCTGGGGCCTGCTGCGCCCGATCTTTGCCACCCGGACCAGTGCCGAATGGATCGAGATACTGGATACAAACGGTGTCCCCGCCGGACCGATCTACCGCATGAACGAAGTCTTTGATGATCCACAAGTACAACACGTGGGTATTGCACAATCGGTGATGCATCCGGAACGCGGTGAGGTGCAGTTGGTTGGCCAGCCAGTCGATCTCTCGCGCACGCCGGCTTCGCTGCGTACGCCAACGCCTGAAGCGGGCGAGCACACCGATGAGGTTCTCTCAGACTACGGCATAGACGCCAACCGTATTTCAGCGCTGCGTGCCAGTGGCGCAATCTGACACGCAGGAAGATGACATGAACATGATGGACAATGACGCGCTTTCTATTCCCGCCTCCGAGGACTGGACCGACATTCGCGACGCGGTGGGCAAACTGTGTGATGACTTCCCCAATGAGTATTGGAACAAGCTCGACAAGGCCGATCAGTATCCAACCGAATTCGTCGAGACCCTGACAGAGTCGGGGTTTCTGGGTGCCCTGATCCCCGAGGAATATGGCGGCTCCGGCCTACCGCTCAGCGCTGCAGTTGCAGTGCTTGAAACGATCCATGAACGCGGCTGCAATGCGGCCGCCTGCCATGCGCAGATGTACACGATGGGGACGGTTCTGAAATATGGCTCGCCTGAGCAAAAGCAGAAATATTTGCCTGGAATAGCCAGCGGTAAATTACGCCTTCAGGCGTTTGGGGTGACCGAGCCTACCACCGGCAGCGACACCACACAACTCAAGACCCGTGCCGAACGGACCGAAACCGGCACCTATATAGTCAACGGCCAGAAGGTCTGGACCAGCCGTGCCTTTGAATCAGACCTCATGCTGCTTTTGGCGCGCACGACGCCCGCCTCCGAGGCGCAGAAACGGTCCGACGGCATGTCTGTGTTCCTGCTTGATATGCGCGAGGCCGTGGGCAATGGAATTGAGTTGCGCAAGATCGATGCGATGATCAACCACAACACCTGCGAGGTCTTCATCGACAACCTCGAAATTCCCGGCGACACGTTGGTCGGCGAAGAGGGAAAAGGCTTCCGCTATATCGTGGACAGTATGAATGCAGAGCGAATCCTGATTGCGTCGGAATGCATTGGCGACGCCAAATATTTCATCCGCAAGGCGGTGGAATACGCGAACGAGCGCAAGGTCTTTGGCGGCCCGATTGGAGCGAACCAAGGGATACAGTTTCCCATCGCCAAGGCCTACGCCGAGGCCCAAGCAGCCGAACTGATGGTCAGGAAGGCCGCCGCCCTGTTCGATTCCGGCCAGAAGGTCGCCGCCGAGGCAAACATGGCCAAGCTTCTGGCCGCAGACGCCTCGTGGCAAGCAGCCGAGGTTTGCATGCAGGTCTATGGTGGTTTCGCCTTTGCGCGGGAATACGGGATTGAGCGCAAGTGGCGCGAGACGCGCCTTTACCAGACAGCGCCAATCTCGAAGAACATGATCCTTGGCTATCTCGGCCAGCACGTGTTGGGCCTGCCACGTAGCTATTGATACGGCGTACCGTTTTTTGGCAGGCAGACAGAATACCCGGCAAACTCGTCACCCATACCTCTGGGCCCCGACTGGTATTGGCAGCCGTTTGGCTGATCTATTTCTCTTTTGGCAAGCATCTAACTTAGCGCGATCAGTTCAAGCTTCTGCGCAATTACAGACCGAAGCAGGGGGTCTTTTACCAAACCTGACGGCCATATGATTTCCAAAAAATTGAACGGCTTGGGAGGTTATTTCTGAAACTGCAACACACGATGGTCTTAGGCATGGAGATGGAGTTGGGTCTAATTGGCTCCGCGAAGGCGGAAGAAGAATGGGTTCGTAGTGTTCGACATCTTGCGTCGCCTTCTGGCAGATAGTGTTGAAAAAGTCTGGGTTGCTGGCGCACTGAAGTCCTGATTTAATCCTTCCAGGCTATTGGAGGATTCGCCGATGATGGGACCACGTCAGGAAGCGCAAGCGGCTCTGTTTTACGAGTTTTCGCTTGAGGATCATGTTCCTCTTGATCACTTGCTGCGAGCGATTTATCGCTTTGTCGATCTGTCCGGTATTCGTACATACCTTGGTCCATTTTACAGCTCAACGGGCCGGCCTTCGATTGACCCGGAACTGATGGTCCGGATGCTGTTGATTGGCTACTGCATGGGCATCCGGTCAGAAAGGCGCTTGTGCGAGGAAGTGCATCTGAACCTTGCCTATCGCTGGTTCTGTCGCCTCGACCTGACAGATGCTGTTCCAGACCATTCGACCTTCTCCAAGAACAGGCATGGCCGCTTCCGTGAAAGCGGTCTGTTCCGGTATCTGTTCGAGGATGTTCTGTCGCGTTGCATCGCCGAAGGGTTGGTTGGCGGCAGCAGCTTCGGCACCGATGCGTCACTTATCAAGGCCGATGCCAGTCGCTACTCGAAAGTGGAGCGCGCAGAATGGTCCGCGCCGGAAGTGGTCTCGCGGGCCACACAGGAATATCTCGACACGCTGGACGATGCAGCTTTTGGAGCAGCTACCCCGGTTGAACCCAAGACGCTGTCTCCGTCCGATCCCGCAGCACGCTTTACCGGCGCGAACGGGGATCGGGCATTCTTCGCCTATTCGACCAACTATCTGGTCGATCTGGACAACGCGATTATCGTTGATGTTGAGGCAACAGCACCGATCCGCCAGGCCGAGACCGGCGTGGTGAAGGAGATGATCGTTCGCACCTGGGATCGCTTCGGCCTCCATCCGGATCAGCTGGTCGCCGATACAGCTTATGGTTCAGCGCCCATGCTGGGTTGGCTGGTAGATGACCAAGGTATCGATCCCTATATTCCGGTGATCGACAAATCCCACCGCAATGACGGCACGTTCTCTCGTGAAGACTTTGCCTACGATAATGAAGCAGACGCTTACACCTGTCCGGGCGGCAAGCAACTGGTCCAGTTCCGCCGAACCTACAAGGTGCCCAGATCAGGTGTCGATGCAGAGGGTCTGATGCGCTACCGCGCCAGCAAGAAGGACTGCGACACCTGCCAACTCAAATCCCGATGCTGCCCGAAAGAGCCCGCAAGGAAGGTTATCCGGTCTATCCATGAACATGCCCGTGACAGGGCGCGCGATATCACCAAGACAGATGCCTATGTCACCGCCAGCTACGCCCGCAAGAAAGTAGAGATGCTGTTTGCTCACCTGAAACGCATCCTGAAACTCGATCGACTGCGCCTGAGAGGACCAAACGGAGCGAAAGACGAGTTCCTAATGGCTGCAACAGCGCAGAACCTGCGCAAACTCGCTAAACTGGTTCCCAACCCCGCCTGAAAAGGTCAGACAAGAACACTCAGCCAAAATGCAAAAGCCGCCAAAACAGCGACTTTTTCAACACTATCAGCCGAGTGCGGCTGCAACCGTCGGAATATAAATGTTTTGGAAGGGCCCACAGCCGTTGTTTGGGATAATTCAATTTATTGGCTAATGACACAAAATGGAGCAAAAACATTCGATTTCCGACTGATTTTGCACGGAAATCGAACGTATCCAAAACTTAACCCATTGAAATCATTGAATTCTTGACAGACTTTTAATCAGTAGGTCCACGGTTCGAACCCGTGCGGGCTCACCAAAATTTTGAAATATGTCAGATAATTACTACATCAGTGGAGACGGATATTTTTGGGCGAAATATCGTGTCCGCTCAGTGTCCGAAATTTTGACCAGCTAGCTTTTTTGCTTGCTGCTATTGGAAATCCAGCTGACAAATTTATTGAATGTGTTGCAGTGACCTTTTGTGATTGCAACTCATGCGAACGTTCACCAGGGTCGTATTAAACACGCGCATTGTTGGTTTGTCTGGGTGTTCAGGCAGATCTGCCTAACCTTCGGCATCTTCCGTCCTGGCGCTGATATCTTGCTCAGACTGAACCAAGTTCGTGTCGATCGCCCTGCGATGGAGCATGATCCTCCAGGTGTGATAGCTCACCCGCCGCAGCCAGCGGATGGCGTCCAGCCGCAATAGCGCTGCGTCGGTGTCGGTCGCACCCTGGCTGGCCAGGTCGATTGTTGCCTCGCGCATGTCCTGACCGGTGGCTTCCAGTCGCTGCCGGATTTCGTTGATCCTGTCTTCCGCGTCACCTGGTTCTTGCCCATCAATGTATGTCTTTATGGCTGTCACAAGCTCCCGGGCAATCGGGGCCAGTTCCGGATCATCAGCCAGCACGGAAATTCGTTCCTGCTGGCCACAGCGATGATGCAATCTTGACAAATGATCAAGCGAGTGGATTACCGCCATATGGCGCGCGTGTGTCGGGGCATCGGCCTGGCTGGTTTGTATGTTCTGACTGTAGGCCCTGGTTTCCTGGGAGGCGTCCGCCACGGCCCGAAGTGCGGTTTTTGTGCCGCGATCGGGACCGTGTTCCAGCAGCTTTGCCAGAATGGCGAACAGGGCATTCGCAATGCCGACGACACTTGCATCAGCCGCATAAGTTGCAGCCGATGCATGACCAAGTAGCCGGTCATCGAGTTTCGAGGTCAGCGCCGGCCCTGTGTCCGGTACTAGCCAGATGACCAGGCGGGCAAACCAGGGCGTGAACCCGATGACAATGCACAGGCCAAGGAGGTTGAATGCGGTATGAAATGCCACCAGACCAATCTGCGGGTCGAACACATGCCCTAAAGCTTGCCATTTGCCGATGCCCCAGTCCAGCGGATACAGCAGCACGAAAGCCACCGCGCCAATCATGATATTGTAGATGACATGCGCAAAGCCGGTTCGCCGGGTTGCCACTGCTCCGCCCACTGATGCCAGTGCCGCGGTGAATGTTGTTCCCACATCCATGCCGATCACCATGGCTGCTGCCTGTGGAAACGAGATGGCGTTGCCGGCAAGTGCTACCAGAGCCGTTGCGACGCCGGCACTGGAGGACTGGGTGATCAGGGTAACGATGACACCGATCGCTACCAGTTGCACGCGGCCAAACAATGTATCGGATGGAAAGATTGACGGCGTTATAATTCCCTCAAACGCCGCCATACCCTGTTGCAACGACGCAATGCCAATGAACAACAGGCTGAAGCCTGCCAGCGTCCAGCCAAAATTCCTCAGCCAGCCGCCTGCAAACATTTTCAGCAGTACGCCGACCAGCGTGAGCGGCATAAGTGCGATACTCAACTGGAACTTGAACCCCACCAATACAACAAGCCATCCCGTCACCGTCGTTCCCAGGTTCGCACCAAATATCACACCCAGTGCCTGACTGAAGGTGATCAGACCTGCTCCGACAAAACCTACCGTGGTTACCGTCGTTGCACTTGAGGATTGCAGCACAGCGGTAGATAGCGCACCGGCAATGGCGCCGCTGTAAGGGCTTTTCGTGTAGTTTCTCAGGAACCGGTGCAAGGAGACACCCGCCAGGTCCCGCAGTCCATCGGTAAGTACCATCATGCCCAGCAGAAACATCCCCAGCCCGCCTGCCACTGTTAGAACTGAGATATACATTTGTTCTCCCAAATGTGACTGATCGAGGCTGCTTATACGGTGGATTCAGTTCCCGCCGATGTGATGGCCAACTGTTCAACACCTGCCATGATTAGCGGCACGTGGCGTCGTTCATGTTGATATCGGTCAACCTGACGCAGTTCCAACCGCCAATGCTTGAGTTCGTAACCATCCCTAAAGAACGTCAGGACGCAGCATGGGTTCAATTGGAGCCATGTTGCTCCAGGGCAAAATGTCGGTGGTTTTGCTGGGAATCCTGACGAATTCTCCTGTTGACGTGCGTCAAGGCGCCAGTGCTGTCATTTCCTTAAGGTTGGGAGCGTGGGGCATGATGTCTAACTACAGGTTGCAAAAACATGCAGTCAAACGTTCCCAGCTACGTACATGGTACAAGTCCGCAATCGCTGCTGCCGCTTACGGTTGCCGCGCTGTTGCAGAATACCGCCGCGCGGCATCCGAATGCCGATGCGCTGATTGTTCCTCATCAAGATATTCGATGGTCATATCAGGACCTTCAGAACGAGGTGGAGCGATATGCTGCGGGTTTTGCTGCGTTGGATCTGAACCCCGGAGAACGTATCGGCATCTGGGCGCCCAATTGCTGGGAGTGGGTCGTCACACAATTTGCAAGCGCGCGCGCCGGCCTGATCCTGGTCAACATCAACCCGGCCTATCGGCTTGCCGAGTTGTCTTACGCTCTGGGAACAACAGGTTGTGCAGCGTTGATTGCTACGCGGCAATTCAAGAGTAGTAATTATATCGACATGCTGAAGGAACTGATCCCTGAGCTTGGTGAGGCAACAACGGGCCAACTGGATTCAGCCAAGTTTCCCGATCTGCGCCTGATGTTGTTGCTGGGCCAGCAAGAAGAACCCGGTTTCATGCAATTCGAAACCATTCCTGACAAGGCCAACAAGAAGCACCTGAAGCAGATCGAGAAGTTGCAGGACCAGTTGCAGTTTGACGATCCTATCAACATTCAGTTCACCAGCGGCACCACGGGAACACCGAAAGCCTCAACACTCACCCACCATAATATCGTGAACAACGCCTACTTCGTTGGCCTGCAGATGAAGCTGAGCGAAGCGGACAGGATGTGCATTCCGGTTCCCATGTATCATTGTTTCGGAATGGTGCTTGGCACATTGTGCTGTGTGGCCCATGGCAGTGCCATGGTGTTTTCATCGGCCGGGTTCGATGCTGCAGAAGTTCTCAGGACGATAGATGCCGAGCGCTGCACCGTGTTGCATGGTGTGCCTACCATGTTCATTGCAGAGCTTGAGGTCCCGGAGTTCAAGGACTGCAAACTGACAACGTTGCGCACGGGCATCATGGCCGGAGCACCATGTCCGGTGGAACTGATGCGGCGGGTGATGGACGAGATGCATCTCACCGAGATTACCATTGCGTACGGTATGACCGAGACGGGGCCTGTCAGCTTTGAGACGTCGGTAGATGATCCAGTGGACCGCCGCGTTACCACGGTTGGCCGTGTGTTGCCGCATATCGAGATCAAGATCGTCGATGAGGAAGGCCGTGTTGTTCCGCGTGGTGAGCCCGGTGAACTGCTGACGCGTGGTTACTGTGTCATGCCCTATTACTGGAACGATCCTGAGCGCACCGCCAAAGCCATAGACGACGCACACTGGATTGCGAGTGGGGATGTGGCAACGATTGACGACTCGGGTTACTGCGAGATTGTCGGCCGGATCAAGGACATGCTGATCCGGGGCGGTGAAAACATATTTCCTCGCGAAATCGAGGAATACATCTACCAGAACCCGGCGGTTGAACAGGTGGAAGTGATCGGTGTGCCTGACGAAAAGTACGGTGAGAAAGTGTGCGCCTGGATCAAGTTGCGCGAGGGTTCAAGCCTGACAGCGGAGGAAATCCGCGCTTTCTGTGAGGGGAAGATCGCACATTTCAAGGTGCCCGAATATGTCAAGTTCGTCGATGAATTCCCGATGACGGTGACCGGAAAAGTCCAGAAATATATTATGCGAGAGAAGATGGTTGATGAACTCAAAAACCAACAACGCAAAACCGGGTGACGGCGCACACCCGGTTGACAAGGGCATGACCCACGTTGCCCGGTTCGATGTTTTTTGCAGGCGATACATCGCACCAGACGGCAGCGTTGTTGCTGATTTGCCCAAGGTGGCAAACAACGTGGATCTCCTGAAAACACTTTACCGCCAAATGGTCCTCACGCGGGTTTTCGACCAGAAAGCTATTGCGCTGCAGCGTACGGGCAGGCTTGGCACATTTGCGTCCGTTCTGGGTCAGGAGGCAATCGGAACCGGAGTGGCAAGTGCGATGTGCGAGGATGACATCCTGCTTCCCTCATTCAGGGAGCATGGGGCGCAACTGCAACGCGGTGTCACCATTCGTGAACTTTTGCTGTACTGGGGAGGCGACGAGCGTGGCAGTGACTTTTCGGGCCCGCGTCATGACTTTCCCGTTTGTATTCCGGTCGGTTCGCATTTTCCGCACGCAGCCGGTGCAGCTCTGGCAATGAAGTTGCGCGGGTCGAGCAATGTGGCCGTTGTCATTGCCGGTGATGGGGCAACATCCAAAGGTGAATTCCATGAAGCGCTGAATGTTGCCGGTGTATGGCAGCTTCCGTTACTGGTGGTCATAGCCAATAACCAGTGGGCAATTTCGGTTTCCCGTAAAGAGCAGACCCGGGCCCGGACGCTGGCGCAAAAAGCCATTGCGGCAGGTATTCCGGGCGAACAGGTCGATGGCAATGACGCCGTTGCCGTCTACACCGCTACATTGGAAGCGCTGGAGGCCATAAGGGCCGGGCAGGGTCCACGCCTGATTGAGGCGATGACCTACAGACTTGGAGATCATACCACTGCTGACAATGCCAGCCGCTATCGGGATGACGAAGAGGTTTCCCGCCACTGGCAGGAAGACCCGGTGTCCCGGTTGCGTGATTATCTCACTGCGCAGAATTTTTGGACGAAGGAGGATGAACAGTCTCTGCTCGAAGAGTGCCGTGGACAGGTCGAGACCGAAGCCGACGCATATCTTGCAACCCCGGTCCAGGCGGTATCGACCATGTTCGACCATTTGTTCGAGGTGCTGCCAGAACTCTCTGAAAAACCAGCGAGACTATGCAATTGAGGCCGGGCATGGTGAGCAAAATGGCTGAAATTGACCTGTTGGGTGCAGTCAATCTGGCTCTGGCCAGGGCTATGCAGGACGACGAGACAACCATTGTTCTTGGTGAGGATGTCGGTGCCAATGGGGGCGTGTTCAGGGCAACCGATGGCCTTCAGGAAAAGTTTGGTGCCACACGGGTACTGGATACTCCGCTTGCCGAATGCGCCATTGCCGGTATCGCCGTGGGTGTTGCCACACAGGGTTTCCGACCCATTGCCGAAATACAGTTCGCCGGTTTCATCTATCCTGTTATTGACCAGATGCTCAATCATGCATCACGCCTGCGCAACCGCACGCGCGGCAGGTTGAGTTGTCCCATGGTCCTGCGCGCACCCTATGGCGGCGGGGTACATGCGCCTGAACATCACTCTGAAAGCCCGGAGGCATTGTTTGCGCACATTCCCGGCCTGAGAGTTGTCATTCCATCATCTCCGCAGCGGGCCTACGGGCTGTTGCTCGCAGCCATAAGAAACCCTGATCCGGTTGTCTTCCTGGAACCAAAGCGGCTGTACCATGCGTTTCGGGAAGAAGTCACAGATGACGGCAAAGAGTTGGCGCTGGACCAACCGGTTTGCCTCAGACAAGGCCGGGACCTTACGCTGGTCACATGGGGAGCTTCGACAACTGAAGTTTTGAGCGCGGCCGATCAACTGGAGACAGAAGGAATATCGGCTGAGGTTATCGACGTAGCCACCTTGTCGCCGCTCAATGATGAGCCGATCTGCGCTTCAGTGGAAAAGACGGGCCGTTGCGTTGTTATTCACGAGGCGGCGCGCACAGGCGGTTTCGGGGCAGAGATTGTCGCCCGTATCGCGGATCGGTCGCTCACTTTTCTGCTCGCGCCTGTCAGACGCGTCACCGGCTATGACACGGTCATCCCGTTACCCCGTCTGGAGGCGCACTATATGCCCGGGCAGAAGCAAATCGTCGACGCTTCCCGCGAAGTGATGGAGCTATCATGACTACCTTTCGCCTGCCAGACCTGGGAGAGGGCCTTCGAGAGGCAGAGATCGTCACCTGGCAGGTGTCGGAAGGCGATCATGTGGTTGCCGATCAGCCATTGGTGTCGGTAGAGACGGAAAAAGCCGTTGTGGAAATTCCTTCGCCGCAATCAGGCCGGGTAACAAAAATCCATGGCCAGCCGGGCGACATCGTTCTCGTGGGGCACCCTTTGGTGGAGTATGATGGCGCGGACAAACAACAATCGGAGACGGTTGTGGGAGAGCTCCCCCATGGGAAAACTCAACCGGAGCCAACTGCTCATGCGTCTGCTGAAGGCCGACCGAAAGCAGCGCCCGCAGTCCGCAAACTGGCTCGCGAACAGGGTATTGATCTTGCCGGCGTCAGGGGTAGTGGCGGCGATGGGACAATTACTCTTCAGGACGTCAGGCGCGCTGCCTCAACAGGCGATGGAGACACCGCCGGAGAACGTTTACGTGGCCCGCGCCGCGCTATGGCGCTGGCAATGCAGAACGCCGGTGCCGAGACTGTTCCGGCAACCCTGACCAGCAGTGCGGATGTAACCGGATGGTCCGGTGACGATGATGTGACAGTCCACCTGATTTCCGCTGTGGTGGCGGGCTGCAAGGCTGAGCCGGCGCTCAATGCATGGTTCCATTCTGCAAGTTTAACCGTCTCGCGGCACAATGAGGTTCATGTCGGTGTCGCGATGGACACCGATGACGGGCTTTTCGTGCCGGTGGTCCGCAATGCAGGCGGGTTGTCGGCAACAGAGTTGCGAAAAACAGTCAACATGCTGAAGGAGCAGGTGGCAAACAGAAACATCGCGCGTGAACACCTGATCGGTCAAACCATTACGTTGTCGAATTTCGGGACTTTGACAGGTCAGTATGCAAGCCTGGTCGTCATGCCGCCGCAGGTTGCGATCCTGGGCGCCGGTAAGATCAGCGGGCAGATTGTGCCAGTTGAGGGCAAGCCGGCCGTCCGCCGCATCCTGCCGCTGTCGCTGACATTTGACCATCGGGCCGTAACAGGCGGCGAGGCGGCCAAATTCATGAAAGCAGCAACTGACAGTCTGGAAAAAATTGGTGGAGGGGTGCAATGACAACACCTTTTGAACTTGGCGATGAACTGGGGCCGGACAAGATACTGCATCTGGCGAACCCGGCTGTTGGTCTCAAGGCAATTGTTGTCGTGGATAATGTCGCATGCGGCCCTGCGATCGGTGGCACCCGCATGGCCCCGGACGTCTCGCTTGAGGAATGTGCCAGGCTCGCCCGGGCGATGACCTATAAAAATGCCGCCGCTGGACTTGCTCATGGTGGCGCCAAGTCGGTGATCTTTGCCGACCCTTCGATCGAGCGGGAGCAGAAAGAAGCATTGATACGGGCATTCGCCTGCTCGATTGAAGATGTGCGCGGTTATATTCCAGGACCGGACATGGGTACAGACGAGTTGTGTATGGCCTGGGTTCATGACGAAATCGGGCGCTCGGTCGGGCTGCCCCGCGAGATAGGCGGGATACCTCTGGACGAGATCGGTGCGACCGGTTTCGGTATAGCTGTTGCAGCAGAAGTTGCCCAAGAGTTCTGTGATGTCAAGCTTGATGGCGCACGGATTGCTATTCAGGGTTTTGGCGCTGTCGGTCGACATGCGGCCCGGCAACTGGCTGCGCGCGGTGCCGTGCTTGTTGCTGCGGCCGACTCCCGAAATACTATAACAAACAAGTCTGGTATTGATATTGACGCCCTTATCCAGACCAAAAGGCAGCACGGGCGGTTGTCTGCGCATCCGGGTGCCGGGGTTCATGAAAGCGCACACATAGTCGGTGTCGATTGCGACATTTTGATACCGGCGGCCCGTCCAGATGTGTTGACTGGAAAGAATGCGGATTCTGTTAAGGCAAAACTCATTCTTCAAGGCGCGAACATCCCGGCCACAATAGCGGCCGAAGAGGCTCTGCATAGCCGAGGCATCCTGTCTGTACCAGATTTCATTGCCAATGCTGGTGGTGTGATATGTGCGGCTGTCGAGTTTCATGGCGGCTCTGAGGCAGCAGCCTTTGCCGAAATCGACGACAAGATCAGGCGTAACACGCGTGAAGTCCTCGAACGTGCGCAGAGCAAAAATGAACAGCCGAGAATGTCAGCGATGGCGCTTGCACGTGAACGTATTCGTACCGCCATGAGTCTGCGCCGGTGGGGTTGACGAGACTGCCCCGTGCAGATCGCCTGCGCCCCATGTTGCCAAACCCGGAATGACGTGTACCCTTATCCGTCTGATATGCCTTTCACTCGCCAAGTAGCCGAGTTATTGCCATGTCTGCCAGATTTTCCGCAGTTTTTTGGGCGTCGGTGATCGCGAGGAAATTGATCCGCATTTCCATGTTTTGACGGGGTGGTGACAGCAGGATCAGACCAGATGAAGACTTGTGATGCTCGTACAGCAGCCCGTCCAGCATGTTGATTACCTGTTCTGTGGAAAATGAGTTTGCATCGCCCAACGACTGCTGGACGACAACAAATCCGGAATGAGGATCTGATGGTTGCAAATTGTTGGCCAGCGTAAGGGGAATTGATACGCCGCCCCAGCGCGCATTGCACTCGATCCAGTGCAAGCTCCGGCGCGCTCCCGGTGTCTGCGAGATTATGGCATCGAAGCTACAGCGGCCGTAATAGCCGAGTTTCTGAAACAGGCAGGCAAATAGCATTGCCTCGCTGACCAGTTGGTCATGCAACTGCTGGCTGAGTGCAGCCCGTCTGGCGCCAATGAACGTTCCTGCCTCGCCTTGCACCGATTGCTCGAATACACCCTCGACTATCGGCAACCCTTCACTTGCCAGTGGCGTCCAGATTTGCACGGAAGGACTGGAAACCACATCGCAATCCCAGACACCCACGAGTACGGGATAACGTTCCTGCCAGCCCCGCGATTGCAAAATTTCCAGCAAATTGCTGCGTATGTCGGCGACATTCATGCCACTTAGATTATCGCTTTCAAACGCGATGTTGCCGACCGAACCGGCACTGTCTGGTACCTTTAACACGACACGTTGATGGTGCCTTGCCAGCCGGGCAATATGTCCAGCTGCCGCAGCCGGTCCGAAAACCCCATGGGTAGGTGGCAATGCATCAGAACCGAGTAACTCGCGAACCCGGTTTGTGAACCATACTTTGTTGTTTGCCCGGCGTGCCACGCGGGGAGAAGGTCCGGCCACAGAGACTTCCACCTCACAGCGTTCACTGATGTCTTGCGCGAGGCGCCAGACGTTGCCGGTTGTGTTGAATGCCAGCAACTGGAGTTTGCCGGCCTTGCGGGCGATCCTGTCGATGGCAGAGTGCATATGGGTGTTTGTGCGGCACTCGATGGCCATGGGGGCCAGATGGTCACCCTGGGCCGTCTGCGGATCGATGAAAGTGATGTCCGTGAGGTTCAGGTATTTTGAGAGATAGTCCTCAAAGGCTTTGTCGCGTTGATGGACGGCAAAGATGTCACCTGGCTGTGCCAATACAGCCATTCGGTACTCAAGTCGGGAAGGGGCATTGCCGGAAAACAAACTGATCTCTTGCTGGTCACCAAAGATCAATGCCGGCGCATTTGACAAACCTCGCTGCACCAGTGGCGCGAAATGCGTGCCCGCGTCAAGGGCAGGCTCATCGCGCTTCAACCGATTGGCAATCTTCTGAATGCGGGCTTCGTCTTCCTTGTCAAGCTTTGGTCTACAGCATGGAACAATCGACAGCGACGCGCGATCATATGCCTGAATTTGGTTGTCTGACACGGCTTCCATCTAATGATCCTGCATACCCTGATGCAATTTTTCACAAGTCTAATGTCCCCCAGGCACGACGCTCTTGACATGGATCATGGCCGCTCCCGGCACAGACAGTCATGTTTGCCGGTACTGCAGTCTGGAGAATGCCAATGTGCCGCCTTTATGCTTTGCATGCAAACGAGCCAACCCGCGTGGAATGCAGCCTGGTTACAGCGCAGAATGCCTTAATGCGTCAAAGCCAGGGTGACAGCGAAGGGTTGATGCACGGTCATGGCTGGGGCGTTGCCGACTATGATGACGGCCTTCCTATGGTGGAAAAGCAGACCTGGGCGGCGTTTGACGGCGAGCACTTCGAGCGTAAGGCTGCACGGGTTTATGCCCGAACGGTTGTGGCCCACGTCAGGCGGGCAACAGTTGGTCCGCCCGGAATGGAGAACACCCATCCCTTTGAACACGGGCGCTGGATTTTTGCCCACAACGGTACATTGCCTGGTTTCGACATGGTGCGGCCGATGTTGCTGGACGCGACAGACAGGCTTCACAGAAGCGAAATTCATGGTTCAACGGACAGCGAGCACATTTTCAGATATCTGCTGTCGTTGTGGATGCACAATCCCGAACGTGACCTGCTTTCCACCGTGCGCCTTGGCGTTGAACAGATCGTGGCATGGTGCCGACAGGTGAAACCGGATGCCAGGCCAGGACTCAACATTGTTCTCACTGATGGTGATCGTCTGGTCGGAGCAAGGCTGAACAGGACCCTTTGGTTTCTGGAACGCGAAGCAATGTTCAAATGTGACATTTGCGGCAAATCACACGTTCATCATGAACCGAAACAGGAATACCGGGCTGTTGAACTGGCGTCGGAGCGGATAACTGCGGAACGGGAGTGGAAAGCCATTCCCAATGCAACCGTGTTTTCGGTGGACAACGACTACTGCCTGCGGTTCGAGCCGCTGACATTTGAGGAGGCTGCCTGAATGCTGCATCAGGAGATCATGCCGTGACGCTTCAGAATTTCAGCCTTGGCCAACTGGGCGATGATGTTGCCGATGTCGAACTCGTGGAACGAAAGGGCAGGGGCCATCCCGATACGATGGCGGATGCGCTGTCGGAAGCATTTTCGCAGGCACTGTCGAACCATTACCTCAAGCAGTGCGGAACAATCCTGCATCACAATGTCGATAAACTGCTTATTGCAGCCGGTTGCGCGACGCCTGCCTTTGGTGGTGGCGAGATTATCATGCCTTTCGATATCTATCTGGCAGGACGTGCCACGATTGCGGTAAACGGTACGGATGTACCAGTTGAAGATATCGCCCGGCAGACCGTAGCGGATTGGCTGACTGCGAACTTTCACGCTCTCGATCCGGTGCACAGCGCTAACGTGCAATGTCTGGTTCGTCCCGGTGCGTCCGAGCTTGTCGAGCTGTTTGGCCGGCAACGCATTCCTCTGGCGAACGATACCTCCATTGGTGCGGCCTATGCGCCGCTCAGCCCGACCGAGCAACTCGTTCTGGCAGCGGAGCGCTACCTGACGTCGGAGACGTCAACCACCAGGCATCCCGAGCGAGGTGAGGATGTCAAGGTCATGGCCATGCGCGACGGCCATGAAGTCCGGCTTACCATTGCTTGTGCGATGATTGGCAGGTACTTGACCACGCTTGAAGACTACGCAGAAGCAAAGCGCGTGCTGGCATCAGATGTACTTGCGTTGCCGGAAGCCGGGGCTGCAGGCGATGTTGCCATAAGTGTAAACGCCGCTGATGATTTGGTGACGGGTTCGGTCTACTTGACCGTAACCGGCACATCCGCTGAAGCCGGTGATGACGGGCAGACTGGTCGAGGCAACCGTATCAACGGCCTCATAACACCGCTAAAGCCAA
The DNA here is from genome assembly GCA_963759095.1 of uncultured Alphaproteobacteria bacterium. GTDB lineage: Bacteria > Pseudomonadota > Alphaproteobacteria > Rhizobiales > Aestuariivirgaceae > Anderseniella. The sequence goes on from CAVWYF010000019.1 coordinate 18,524, forward strand.
CCAGCATGGAAGCCATTGCCGGCAAAAACCCTGTCAACCATGTTGGCAAGCTCTACAACGTTGTGGCCCAACGGATATGCAACTCAATCATTGAAGCGCTGGGAGAGGTGACAAGGGTGCAATGCGCCCTGTTGAGCGAGATCGGTCGCCCCATTGACCAACCGGCGAGGACCCTGATCCGGGTAACGCCAATTGCCGGGTGTTCGCTGGAAAAGTTGCGGGATCCTGTTGAACGCATAGTTCACGGGCATTTACAGCAGATATCAGAACTCTCGCTTGAGTTCGCCGCCGGCAAAGTATCAATCTACTGATAACCAGGGCGAAGATGGCGCGCACAAGGAGTGCGGAAAAATGCAGAATGTCGGTACGGATGAGAAGTATACCGCCAGGCGTGAAGCCATGGTGCGGGACCAACTTGTCGGGCGCGACATCAGGGATCAACTGGTGCTCGAGGCCATGAGAAAGGTGCCGCGTGAACGGTTCGTGCCTAAAATGGAGCGGGACTTCGCTTATATTGACGGCCCGCTGCCTATCGGAGCCGGTCAGACGATCTCGCAACCATACATAGTTGCGCTGATGACCGAAGCCCTGCAACTCAAAGGCGGGGAACGGGTGCTGGAGATAGGCACAGGCTCAGGTTATGCGGCGGCAATCCTGGCGGAAATTGCCACCGAGGTATTTACGGTTGAACGCGTGAAGGAACTGGCAGATCGGGCTGCTGAAACCCTGAGCGATCAGGGCTATGTCAATGCGCATGTCAGGCATGGAGACGGCACGCTTGGTTGGGCCGAGCGTGCGCCATACGATGCAATTGTTGTAACAGCGGGCGGTCCCAAAGTTCCTGAAAGCCTCAGACAGCAACTGGCGGTTGGCGGACGGCTGGTCATGCCGGTCGGTACAAGTCCATCGTACCAGACCCTTGTTAAAGTGGTCCGCAGTTCAGAAGACCGTTTTGACAGCACCAACCTTGGTGAGGTCAGGTTCGTAGCTCTTGTCGGAAAAGAAGGATGGCGTGAGGGAAATGCTGGTCTGTGAGCGGGTTACCTCAGCACCAAAACAGAGCAGCGCGCATGCCGTACGACCTTTCCCGCAACAGATCCAAGCAGGTAATCTTTCAACCCGGGCTGGTGAGAGGCTACCATTATCAGATCACTGTTTTCCTTTTTCGCGTACGCAAGTATTGCGTTTGCCGGGTTTCCGCTTTCGACCACAACCATGGTCGATGAGGGCAGATCATGCTTTCGGACCAAATCCCTGAGGTCTGCCTTGGCATTTTCAACGACTTTTTCATGCAGACCGGATGGTATTTCAATCGCCACGTAGGGTGGTATCTCCGGAATGACATTCAGCAGTGTGAGTTGGCTTTTACTGGTGTCAGCAAGATACTTCGCTCTTTCGATCATCTTGCTGCCCTTCTCGATGTGCGAGAGATCGACGGGGACTAAAACTGTCTTGTACATTGGGCACCTCCATGTTTGTTTTTTCTTTATAAGCCGCCACTTGCGGTTGCTTGTTGATGAATATCAAGAAACCAGCGACTAGCTGGAAGTCGGCATCGCATAAATCTGCGCAGATTACCGATGACCGACAGTTCCTGGAAACTATCTCATAGGGGGAACAAGAACGATTGCACCCGATACATCGCCATTCCTGAGGCGCTCCAGTGCTTCATTGGCCGCGGACATTGGCATGACATTTACGGATGTCTTGATGTTGACTTGAGACGCCATGTGCAGGAACTCATGAGCGTCTTGGCGCGTCAGGTTGGCGATGGATTTGATGGTTCGCTCACCCCACAGCAGGCGGTATGGCATTACTGGGATGTCGCTCATGTGAATGCCGCCGAGAATGACGCGACCGCCTTTCCTTACTGCCTTGAGAGCAGCAGGGATCAAGGCACCTATTGGCGCGAAGATGATCGCCGCATCCAGGAGTTCAGGAGGGGGCATGTTTGACCCGTCTGCCCAGACACAGCCCAGTGATCTGGCAAATTCCTGGGCAATCTCATCTCCCGGCCTTGTAAAGGCATAGACACTGCGGCCTTCATGTCGGGCAATTTGCGTGACGATATGGGCGGCAGCGCCAAATCCGTAAATGCCAAGTTTCTTTGCATCTGCGGCGGCTCGCAATGAACGGTGACCGATCAGGCCGGCACATAACAAGGGCGCCACTTCCGCATCGTCATAGGCTTCCGGAAGCGGAAAACAATACCGGGCATCGGCAACGGCATGGGTCGCATAACCGCCATCAATCTGATAGCCGGTAAAAAGGGCTGAGTTGCAAAGGTTTTCCCGACCGGAAACACAATAATCACAGGTGCCGCATGTGTAGCCAAGCCATGCAATACCTATCCTGTCATTGGGTTGAAGGGTTTCTACTCCCTCGCCAACTGTGAGGATACGTCCCACAATTTCGTGACCGGGGATGACAGGCAGTTTTGGATCCGGTAGCTCTCCGTCGATGAGATGCAGGTCTGTACGGCAAACAGCGCAGGCCAAGACTTGAACCAGAACCTGACCCTTGCCAGGCTGAGGAATATCGCGCTCAACAAGCCGCAAAGGCCTGTCAGGCCCCTCGAAGACCATTGCCTGCATGTGGGAACCGGCTTTTGTCATTCGAGCCACTCCTGTCAGGTTTTTCAGACAGCGATCTCGTGCGCCGGAACTTTCTGCTCAGTCTCAGGCAGTTCCGTCATGGTAGCTTCTGTCAGCAGTAACACGCTGGCAACCGACACTGCGTTCTCCAACGCCACTCGGACCACTTTCGTCGGGTCTATGATGCCTTCTTCTATCAGATCGACATAAATCTTCCTTGCTGCGTCAAATCCGACATTACCTTCTTCCGACAGCATGCGCGCGACGACGACGCCGCCATCGGTTGCGGAGTTCTCCGCGATTTGCCTTACAGGTACTTCGAGTGCACGTTTTAGAATCTGGACCCCGGTCCGTTCATCGCCCGTACAAGCCTCCTCTTCTTCCATGACTGCCGGTATGCACTTTAAAAGCGCCATGCCGCCGCCGGGAACTATCCCTTCCTCCACTGCAGCCTTGGTCGCGTGGATTGCATCATCAAGTGCTTCTTTCTTTGATTTCATCTCTGCTTCGGTTGGCGCTCCGACACGAATAACAGCCACTCCACCGGTTAACTTGGCAAGCCGTTCCTGAAGCTTTTCGCGATCATATTCGCTGGTTGTCTTGTCAATCTCCCGCCGGATTTGTTTGATCCTGGCATCGATCAACTTACGCTCGCCGCCACCTCCGACAATTGTCGTTGTGTCTTTATCGATGACGACCCGCGCTGCCCGGCCGAGCTGATCCATGGATGTGGTCTCGAGCTTGAAGCCCAAATCGGCAGATATGACCTGTGCGCCTGTCAAAACAGATATGTCCTGAAGTATGGCCTTCCTGCGATCGCCAAAACCCGGCGCCTTGATGGCGCAGTTTTTCAACATCCCTCTAATCTGGTTGACTATCAGAGTTGCCAGAGCTTCGCCCTCAATATCTTCGGCAATAACAAACAGGGGGGTTCCGGATTTTGCGATGGTCTCCAGAAGCGGCAGCAAATCGTGCAGCACATTGATTTTGCGATCCGCCAACAAGATGGCGCAATCGGTGAGTACCGCTTCCATCTTCTCGGGGTCAGTGATGAAATAGGGAGAGACAAATCCCCGATCCAGTTGCATGCCTTCAACCACCTCCAGAACTGTTTCGGTGGTCTTGGCCTCTTCAACGGTTATCACTCCTTCTGCACCGACCTTTTCCATGGCTTCTCCAACAAGTTTGCCGATGCCGGCATCGTTGTGTGCGGAGATGGTTGCCACCTGTTGCTTTTCCTTCGATGTTACGACAGGGCGGGAAATTTCGTGCAGTGCTGCGATGACCCTGGCCGTTGCACGTTGCAGACCGTGTTTGATATCGATCGCACTGGCGCCGGCTACCACGTTACGCACGCCGTCAGCAAAGATGGCGTGCGCCAAAATTGTCGAGGCGCTGGTTCCGTCCCCAACCATCTCGCCGGTCTTCTCAGCCGCAAGCCGCAACATCCGGGCACCCAGATTCTCCTCGGGATCCTTCAGATCAAATTCCTTGGCAATCGTGACACCATCATTGCAGACAATGGGTGCGCCCCACTTCTTCTCGATTAGCACGGACTTGGAGCGCGGCCCCAGAGTTACCCGGATTGCATCTGCCAACTTGGCTGTACCGCGAACGATTTTCTCGCGTGCCTCCGACCGATAGAGGACTTGCTTGTGAGCCATTTCGACACCTCACTCGACTGAATAAGTTGCTTAATGCTTATCGTGAACCCCATCAATGCCGCTTGATTTGCGTCAATGGCGCGCTGGCTCTTGTGGTCTAGATTGTTCCGCAGTCCGTGACGGGGACCGGCGTTGAGCATTGGGATAGTCTCGGTGTTTCGCGGTCGTTCATGCTGGTGTCTGTGGCCTGTCGGGCTAACAATTTCATAGGAGTATCGAAAATGGCAAAGTCCAAGACCAAAAAAGCGAAGGTCAGCAAGAGCAGTGACAAGAAAAAAGGGTCGGCCAAGAAGGTAAAGTCGCCGGCAGAAGTGCCAGCGCGAGGCGAAGTATCAGCGTTCGAACCCTTCCAGACTTTGCGGAAGCAGGTTGATGATCTTTTCACCAACTTCACCGTCAGTTGGCCTCATTTTGAGATGCCAAAGATCGAGTGGCCGACGCTGACAGGGACGGACACGGAGGACGCGATTGCCAAATTCGATCTCAGCGAGAACGGGAAATCGGTCAAGGTGGTCGCCGACATTCCGGGTGTGGATGAAAAAGACGTTGAGGTGCTTGTTCGGGATGGCGTGCTCACGATCAAGGGAAAAAAGAACTCTGAACATGAAGAGGAAGGTGAGAATTTCTACATTTCGGAACGCAGCTTCGGCTCATTCAGCCGCGCATTTCGCCTGCCGGATGGTGTCGATGAGGAGGCTGTAGCCGCAAGCTTTGATAAGGGCGTCCTGACGGTGACCTTGCCCAAAATGTCAAAAACCAAAACCGACGCCCGACGCGTACCGGTGGAAAAGAAGTAGTCGCGGGTTGGGCACGCGGATTGTCCTTTGTTTGTTTTTGGGATGTTCACAATGCCATCAACGCTTTTACTGACGCAGACAGAAATTGAGACGCTGCTTGATGACGGTGAGTTATTTCAGCAGTTGAAAGACGGTTTTGCAGCTTTGGCAAAAGCCGGTCCCGAATTGCGCGGGCGACGCTTTCCGGTCTTGCTGAATGCCGCAGACACAGATGCCGCCGGGATGGTTCTGGCACCAGGTCTGATACCGGGTATTCCGGCATACACAGTCAAGGTGAATGCGAAGTTCCCTTCTCAACCGCCAGCCATCAAGGGCCTGGTGATAATGCACAGCTTGCAGGATGGTGCCATCCTGGCGCTGTTGGACTCCGGTTACCTGACGGCGAAACGCACCGCTGCCGCCGGCGCTGTCGGTGCCGATACCCTGGCCCGGCCGGACAGTGAAACGGTTTCCGTCATTGGATGCGGAGTACAGGGTTACGCCCAACTGGCGTGGATGCTCAAGATACGTCCAATCAAGAATGTATTCGTTTATGACACAGTGCCGGGGCAGGTGCAGGCTTTCGTAAAAAGAGCGCGTTCTGAGTTCGACATACCGGTGGAGACCTGTGACAGCGCCAAACAGGCGGCTGGCAAGGGTGACATTGTCATAACCGCCACATGGGCGCGCGAGCCATTTCTGTTTTGCGGTGATGTCCGTCCGGGAACGCATATTACAACCTTGGGTCCCGATGGACCTGGAGAGTGTGAAGTTGCAGCAGACCTGCTGGAAGCCTCACTGTTCTTTGCTGATGATGCCGCGCTCCAGATCGAGATGGGTGCAATTGGGGGCGCCGGGCTTGGCGCCGAAGCTATCAGCGCAAGCATAGGGGAGGTTCTTGCAGGCAAGAAGACCGGCCGGCAAAGCCCTGACGACATCACCATTTACGGCATGGTTGGTTTGCCTTTCGAAGATTTGGCTGCTGGTTGGCTTGTCTACAACAAGGCACTCAAGAGCGGTGCGGGTACTCAGATTGATCTTGCCGCCTAGCCGACGAGCAGAAGCCGAACTGGGAGTTCTGATTGTAAATCAATAGGCAAATAACAGGAACAAACGATAATAGCATGTCCGCTACATGGCCAACAATCACCAAGACACCGCAAGCTCGGGTTCAAGCTGTTCTCGGCGACTACGATCAGGTTTGCCGGGAATTTTCCTGGGATGAAGCCCGGGCTTTACTCGACTACCTGCCGGATGGTTGCCTGAACATATGTCATGAAGCGGTTGACCGCCATGTGGACAAGGGCAACGGTGAGGTGCCAGCGTTGCGCTGGATCGGCCGCGACGACGATATGCAGGATTTCACATATGCTGACCTGCAGCGGGAAACCGCAAAATTTGCCAATGTGCTCAAAGCAAACGAAATCGGCGTGGGCGACCGTGTGTTCTCTCTCTTGGGGCGCATTCCACAGCTTTACATTGCTGCACTGGGAACCCTGAAGAACGGCAGTGTCTATTCACCATTGTTCGCCGCTTTTGGTCCCGATCCGGTGCGCGCGAGGATGGAGATCGGGGAAGCAACAGCACTCGTTACCACACTTCAGCTCTATCGCCGTAAGGTCGAAAAATGGCGCCACGAACTGCCCAGCCTGAAGCACGTGTTTCTCACCGATGACGATAACGGCGATCTGCCTGAAGGAACCGTTAGTCTGAGTACAGTCATGGCGTCTGCCTCGCCGGAGTTTGAAACTGTCCATACCAAGCCGGAAGACATGGCGTTGTTGCACTTTACAAGTGGCACGACAGGGCGTCCGAAAGGGGCAATCCATGTTCACGAGGCGGTCGTCGCACATGGTGTCACCGGCCGGTTGGCCCTGGATCTGCATGCAGGAGACATCTACTGGTGTACGGCCGATCCCGGCTGGGTTACCGGAACATCGTACGGCATCATTTCACCGCTGGTGAACGGCGTGACGATGATTGTCGATGAGGCCGATTTCGAGGTTGAACGCTGGTACCGCATTCTTGAGCAACAGCAGGTCAGCGTCTGGTACACGGCGCCAACGGCTGTTCGCATGCTCATGAGAGCGGGTGGTGAGCAAGCGCACAAGCATGACCTTTCGAAGCTGCGCTTCCTGTCAAGTGTGGGTGAACCGCTCAATCCGGAAGCGGTTGCCTGGAGCGCCAGGACATTCCCGACGCCATTTCATGACAATTGGTGGCAGACTGAAACCGGTGGCATCATGATTGCGAATTTCGCGTCCATGGATGTCAAACCCGGATCGATGGGAAAACCGTTGCCGGGCGTACAGGCTGGTATTGTTGAACGCAATAATGATGAGATCGTCGAGTTGACCAAACCCGGTGCATTGGGGGAACTGGCGTTGCGGCCCGGTTGGCCATCCATGATGCGCGGCTACCTTAATGAAGAAGAACGCTACGATAAGTGTTTTGCCGGCGGCTGGTATCTGAGTGGTGATCTCGCGTCCAGGGATGAGGATGGCTATTACTGGTTTGTCGGCCGGGCTGACGATCTGATAAAGAGTGCGGGGCATCTCATCGGGCCGTTTGAAGTTGAAAGCGCTCTTATTGCCCATCCTGCGGTGGCTGAGGCAGCGGTAATCGGCCTGCCGGATGAGACTGCCGGTGAAGTGGTCAAAGCTTATGTGACCCTTAACCCGGACGTCGAAGCTGATGACACATTACGCAAAGCGATCATAGCAACTGCGCGCAAGAAACTTGGACCGGCAGTGGCCCCACGACAGGTTGAATTTCGGGATGTTCTGCCAAAAACCCGAAGCGGGAAAATCATGCGGCGGTTGCTAAAGGCACGCGAGCTTGGATTGCCGGAAGGCGATACCTCAACACTGGAGAGCACCTGATGGCAGCAGACACCGATACGAAGGTTCACCTGGTTCGAGAGCATGCCCTTGAACTGTTGAAGCAGATGATCCTGATCAGGAGGTTTGAGGAAAAGTGCGCTGAGCTGTATAGCGCCGAGAAAATTCGCGGATTCTTGCATCTCTATATTGGAGAAGAGGCAAATGCTGTCGGGGTAATGCACGCGCTCGGACCAGATGACGCAATCGTGGCAACTTACCGTGAACACGGACACGCACTGGCGCGGGGTTTACCGCCCGGCGAAATCATGGCCGAGATGTATGGAAAGGCTAGCGGATCCAGCCGCGGCCGCGGTGGTTCGATGCATATCTTTGACGCGGGCCACCGCTTTTATGGTGGCAATGCCATCGTCGGCGGTGGCCTCCCGCTCGCAGTTGGACTGGCTCTTGCGGACAAGATGCAGGGTAAAAATTCCGTCACGTGTTGTTTCTTTGGTGAGGGGGCTGCTGCCGAAGGCGAATTTCACGAATCTCTCAACCTGGCTGCACTGTGGAACCTGCCTGTACTCTTCATCTGTGAGAACAACGGTTATGCCATGGGTACTGCGCTAGACCGCTCTGAGGCCAATCCGGACATTTCTCAGCATGCCGCAGCCTACTCGATTGCTTCGGAGGCAGTAGACGGCATGAATGTGGTCGATGTGGAAGCAGCGGCCCGCCGTGCAGTGGCGGCAATTCGCGCCGGCAAAGGGCCATGGTTTCTGGAGAACAGGACCTACCGGTTCCGGGCACACTCAATGTTCGATGCGGAACTTTATCGTGACAAGGCCGAGGTCGAGAAGTGGAAGAAAATCGGGCCGGTGGTGCGATTTACCGATTGGCTTGTTGAGGCTGGCATGATCCATCAGACAGATATAGATGCCATTGAACAGGACGTTGCACAGACGATAGACGATGCTGTCACTTTTGCCGAGCAGGCGCCCTGGGAACCGGTGGAGGATCTGACCCGTGATGTTATGACGCCACCTGACCAGGAAGAGGTGATGTCATGACCAAAACGCGTACACTCACCTACCGGGAAGCAATCCGCGAAGCATTACGAGAGGCGATGCAACGCGACGACCGGGTTTTCCTGATGGGAGAAGATGTCGGTCGCTATGGCGGCGCTTATGCGTGTTCAAAGGGCTTGCTTGAAGAGTTCGGTGAGGCACGCATTCGCGATGCGCCCCTGTCTGAATCCGGTTTCACAGGGGCCGGCATTGGTGCAGCCCTTGGCGGCATGCGGCCCATTGTGGAAATCATGACTGTCAATTTCAGCCTGCTTGCGCTTGACCAGATCGTCAATACGGCCGCGACCCTGAGGCATATGTCGGGCGGCCAGTTCTCCGTGCCCATCGTCATACGCATGGCGACGGGTGCCGGCCGTCAACTGGCCGCGCAGCATTCGCATAGTCTGGAATGCTGGTTTGCCCATGTGCCTGGTCTTAGAGTGGTCGCGCCTGCCACCGTGGCCGACGCCCGCGGCATGTTATGGACCGCACTGCAAGATCCCGATCCTGTGATCATGTTCGAGCACGCCACTTTGTATAACGAAGAAGGCGAAGTTATCGCTGAAGGTGAAACCTCCTGTGATCTGGATAAGGCAGCCATCAGAAGGTCCGGCAAGGATGTGTCGCTGATAACCTATTCAGGTAGTCTGAGAAAAACGCTCGACGCTGCACAACGCCTTGGCGAGGACGGTGTTGACTGTGAAGTCATTGATCTCAGATCGCTCCGGCCACTTGATGACGCGACCATTATGAGTTCAGTGAACAAGACCGCACGTGCAGTGATTGTCGATGAAGGTTGGCGATCAGGCAGTTTGGCGGGTGAAATCTCAGCACGGATTATGGAACAGGCATTTTATTCTCTGGACGCGCCGATAGAACGTGTGTGCAGCCAAGAGGTGCCCATACCCTATCCAAGCCATCTGGAAAAGGCAGCAACGCCGCAAGTGGAAAGCATTGTGGCGGCGGTGCGGAAGACATTGCGAACATGATCGAGTTCAAAATGCCCTCACTGGGCGCAGATATGGAGCAAGGCACTCTTGTCGAGTGGCTTAAGCAACCGGGAGATGTCATCCACAGAGGGGACGTACTGGCGGTTGTGGAAACCCAGAAGGGTGCTATCGAGATCGAGGTCTTTAGCGATGGTGTCCTTCGTGACTGCCGGGCCAGTCCAGGTGAACGCGTTCCGGTCGGCGAGGTTATTGCCATACTGGATAGTGACGACACATCGACTATGCCAACCGTCAAGCCCTCATTTTCAGCTGTGCCTTTACATCAGCCGGTATCTGCGGAGCGACTACCCGGCAAGCCCAAAATCACGCCGGCGGCCCGCAGGCTGGCGCAACAATTTGGTCTTGATGTCAGCAACATTGCCGCCGACAGCAGCGGTGTTGTTGGTTTGAGGCAGGTGCAGGCCAGTTCAACAGTAACATCTACGTCGGAAGTACGTACCAGCGGGATTGATTTCAAGGAAATGCGCAAGGCAATTGCTGCTGCCATGGCACGGTCAAAACGCGAAATTCCCCATTACTATGTCAGTTCAGATCTTGATGTGACAGCGCTTATGGACTGGTTGGCGCAAGCAAACGCCAGCCGGTCGGTCGCAGATCGCCTGTTATATGCTGTTCCCCTGTTTCGTATTCTGGCGCGCACATTGGTGGAGACACCAGAGTTAAATGGTCATTACGAGCAGGGCACGTTTTCGCCGGCTCAGACGGTAAACGCGGGGATCGCCGTAGCGATGCGCGGGGGAGGGCTTGTAGCGCCTTCAATCCAGGATGTTGCCGGCAAGAGTATTGATGAGTTGAGGGAATCGCTGACCGACCTGGTTGGCAGGGTGCGCAGCGGTCGGCTCAGGAGTTCGGAATTGTCCAATGCCACCGTCACATTTTCCAATCTGGGTGAGCGTACGGCGGATACGTTGATGCCGATAATCTATCCTCCACAAGTTGCCATTATCGGCTGCGGGCAAATTGTCCGTAGACCGTGGGTGAAGGACGGAGAAGTACAAGTCCGCCAGGTCATGTCGGTAACAGTTGCAGGTGATCACCGCGTGAGCGATGGACGAAGCGCGGCGCGTTTCCTGTCCCGGCTTGAACAACGATTGATAACGCCGGAGGGTTCATGAACGAGTTGGAGTTGAGTGAACTGGTGAAGCGCGCATTATTCGAAGTCGCTCCCGATCTGGAAGATGAGACCATCGATCCTGAAACGCCGTTTCGGGATCAGTTTGAATTCGATTCCATGGATTTCCTGAATTTCATCATTGGCCTTCACCAGGCCTCGGGCGAAGAGATTCCGGAAGCTGATTATCCGCAACTTGCAAGTCTCAAGGATTGCGTTTCCTATCTAAAAGCAAAAAATGTGTAAAACTTGCCCTGGAGTTCACGGAATTCAGTTGCTGTTCTTTGAACCATTGCGTTCACCGGTTCTTCAATGAAAGCAGAAGCATTGCAGGAAACGTCCGCTACGAACGAGGCAGTACTGCCGGTGGCAGCATTGGAGCACCTCACAGGACCCATGCGGGGCACAACAACATGGATAGCGGAGAAGGATGTCGGTGTCACACTGAGCCCGCGCCGTATCATTCACGTTGCTCCCGGGCTGGTGGACTGTAGCGACAGGGACTTGATCGCACACCTTAGACGATCAGGTGAAACCTTTGAAATCGAGGCGAGCGGCAGCCACACAATCTGGGTGAATGGCAAGTCTATCCGCTCGGTCGTTCTGAAGCATCACGACATGATCGAGTTCGGTAACACCGGACCAATGTCCCGTTATGTCATATTCCAAAACGGTCAATCACCGCATGCTACAATTATTGAAGTCATGAGTGATGCGGTGGCCTATGTCCGTTCCAGCCACCGGCCCGTTGGAACACGCATTCTTAATGCGACAGGGCAAGTGTTGAGGCGCTTGACCCGCGAAACAACAATCTTGTTCCGTATGGGGGTGATTGCCGCGTTGTTCATGCTGGCTGCTGTTGCATATCAACAGACCCGCATCAATAAACTGCTGCACGAGCAAATCGAGGCCGGCACCTCACAGATTGAAAGCTTTTCCAGAACGCTTGCCCGCACCAGTGAACAGGCGCTGACCCCGGAAGATCTGGAGACCCTGCGCCTTGAGTTGGGAAAAGGCTTGACTACAACTGCTGAGCGCCTGTCAGAGCTTGAACGCCTGTCAACGGCGAGCGCGCGCGTCATCGCCGAGTCGAAGTCCTCAATCGTGTTTCTGCAGGGTTCTTATGGCTTTCGGCACAAAGTCACCAGCCGTATGCTGCGCCTGGTCGTAGGTGAAGACGGCAAGCCGATGGTTCTTCCAAACGGCATTCCACTCCTGTCACTTGACGGTGATGGGCCGGTGGCAGAACGCCAGTTCGTTGGCAGCGGTTTTGTGATCGGTGATGATGGTATCCTGATTACCAACAGGCATCTGGGTGTGCCCTGGGAGCATGACAGCAGTGTAACCGCATATGCCGGGCAAGAACTCGAGCCGATAATGATCAAGTTCCTGGCCTATCTGCCGGGCAAGGCACGCGCAGAAGCTGTGGAACTGATCCGGACCAGCGCGCAGGCAGATGTTGCGATATTGCGGTTCGAGAACCTGAAGGATCCTGTCAGCGGACTGCAATTGGCCGAGAAAACACCAGTGCCGGGTGACGAAGTGATTGTCATGGGATATCCGACGGGTATGCGATCCCTGTTGGCGCAGGCCGGTGAAGAATTCGTCAAAGAGCTGCAACTCGTCAAGGAACTAGATTTTTGGGGCATCGCGGCACGGCTTGCTGAATCCGGACGGATTGCGCCTCTGGCCAGCCGGGGCATTGTCGGGCAGGCGTCGGATGAAGCTATCGCCTACGATGCAGCTACGACACGTGGCGGCAGTGGCGGGCCGGTACTTGATGTGAACGGCGCGGTAGTGGCAGTCAATTCAGCC
>CAVWYF010000020.1:0-11329 GCA_963759095.1 uncultured Alphaproteobacteria bacterium
CTTTACCAGCGTCGCCAGAAGGTGATGGCAGGTCGATGCATTGAGCTGCGCTCCGGCAGCAAGCTCGTTGAGCGGCAGTTCACCATCAGCGTCCGCCAGTATTTCCAGAATGTCCAGGGCGCGCTCTACCGACTGGATGGTTCGAGGCATTTTACCCGGCAGCACGGCTTCAGGACCGTCCGTCCTGTCTGTCCCGACAGGCTCCGTCTCAACTGCCTTTTCTGCGCCGGTTGCCATTCGTCAATCCAATTCACCTTGTCGAAGAACCTGCAATATACAATCGCAACCGGCGCACAAGAGTCAATAGTATTTCGCATTCTCAAATCAAATTTGATAATGTGAAATATATGATTTTCATCAATGACCACCCAAATAACCCGAACTTGTTGATCCGCAAGGCAACGCAGCCCGTTACAGGACACTTGTGCCGGGAGTGCAGATGCGTATAAGCCTGCCGGTGATCCGCCGGTGCTTGCGCCCGGCACGATATTAAACAAAGTACGCATGAAGGCGACAGGACCCCATGTACCATCTGATATATGTCAGCCAGGCCGCCCGGCCGATGAGCGAGGAAGACCTTGCCGCCATCCTGAAAAAGAGCCGTGATTACAATACCGAAGACGGAATTTCGGGCCTGCTGATCTACAAATTCACGCCATCGGAAAACCGGGCGAATTTCATGCAGTTACTGGAAGGACCGGAAGACAAGGTGCTGTCAGCGTTCGCCAGGATCGAGGCCGACAAGCGCCATCACACCAAGGTTGTGCTGGAACAGGGCGAGATCCCGGAGCGCAACTTCCCCGACTGGTCCATGGGATTCCGCAATGCAGACGCGTCTGATCTGGAAAAATTCGAAGGCTATTCCGACTTCAGGCACCCCGGAATTCTGGACCCGCGCCAGGGACGGCGAACTGTCCGACGCCCTGGACATCATGATGTCGTTCTATTCCGACGAGTTTGCCGACGACTAGGGTTTCAGCGCATTCGTCACCGCAACTCGAACATCATATTGAAACCGCCTGCCGGTGTTCAGCGGTGTAGTAGGGATTGTGCCCATATATGAAAAGCGTACCGCTGCCGACCCGGTCAAGCTGGCTCGTGCGCCCCGGTGTTTCCGCGTTCAGTGACGACGACAGGATTTCATCTGCATTCAGGTTCTGACACACCAGCCGTTGCAGGACGGTTTCAACCCGCTTGTTTGACATGGTGCCGGGCAGTATTTTTTCCCACTTCAGGACATTGCTTTCGTACTTCCTTATTATCCATTTGGCGGCCATCATCCTCACCTCAACTGCTGCCTGTTAACAAGCCGCGTACCAGTGCCGTCACCATCCGCTATCTCAACCTTGCGCGCCGCATAGGCAGCTACAATCTTGCCTTTTGTGGTGCCTGTGGCAATGGCCGTGTGTTCAAGGCGGTGAACGATGGAAACAGCGGATCCGGAGAACCAACCGGCTGGCTTCTGGTATTTGACCGCCTCAGCGTGCGGCCAACATGCCCTCAACCAGCTTTTGCACACGTAAGGCTTCTTCAGGCGTCGCCAGCCGGTTTGGCTGTCCGTTGAAAAGCAGCACCAGATCGTCAAGTTGGGCTTTGAGGCTCACCGCCCGAGGGTCTCCGGGTTCGGCACAAATGGCTGAGAAATCACCTCCGTCCGACGCCGCATCGCGATAGAATTCAGTTACCCGGCGGCTGGCTTTCGTCCCCTTTATAGTCAGTTCCTGCCGGTCAGGCTGGGCACCGCCGACACTGGCCATGACGGTGACAGGACGGCCGTCTGCCGTTTCAAGTCTGGCCTGCATGTGAGTTTCGCACAGCGTGTCATCAGCCGGATATGACGGCCGCGCCCAGACCAGCGACAAAGGACCAAGGACCCGCTCCGAGAAAAACAGGAAGTGCGAAACGACTTCCCGCGTCATCCCGCCTTCCGCCCGAAACCGCAGCCAGTCGGCTGCCTTTTGCCAGTCACGCGGCCAGTTTGCATAGGTCACGACGATATCCACACCAACCAAATCTCCCAGGTCTCCGGACTGCGCGGCTGCAGTGATCTGGGTCAACGCGGCCCCTGCGGCCTGGGTAAAATTGACCGCTGCGGGAACACCGGTCTCCGCCAGCCGCCGGACAAGGTCCGTGCTTTCGCCGATATCAACCCCCAGTGGCTTTTCCAGAAACACAGCCTTGCCAGTCGCTGCAGCCGCCAGCGCATACGCCTTTCGCGGCACCGGCGGGCAGGCAAGATAAACCAGATCGGCAGCCTTGATCGCGGCATCGGCATTATCCATGATCCTGGCATCCGGCGCGATCTCTGCCGCAAGCCGGCAACTCTCGGGGTCCGGGTCCCATAGAAACGCCGGCGAAAACCCGTCATGCAGCAGCATGTGCTCCAGCATCCGCCGCCCCATGATCCCAAGCCCGATAACTGCCGTTCTGATCGCCATGCTGCATTCCCTGGATTTAAAAAACTTCAGTCCGACTGCTCGTCAACAAACATGTGGTTTGCAGGCGTCACACCCCGATCATAGGTGCAGAAGGTATCAAATGCATCAGGTGTCTTGGTGTGAATCTTGATATTAGTGATGACTTCAACCGCCCCGCCATCAAGGCACACCTGCTGCGCCTGCTTGACGATGTCCAGAAGCTGATCCAGATTGCCTTTCATGGTGGTTTCCATGGCTGCCACCTGATACGGAACACCGGCCTTTTTCACGACCTCGATTGCCTTGTCCACAATCTCGAAATTGTTCCCCTCACGCACCCGCGGAATGACCTGGAAGGCTACATAGGTTTCGTTGGTCTCTTGTTTGGTGCTTGCCATGCAATTCTACTCCCGTCGGTTGCCATGAAATAACTTCTGGAGAATAAAACTTGCAAGTGTGCTTCCCGAGAGATGGGTGACACTTCATTCCGGACACATAGGTTACACTTTTGGCCCTTTGCAAGGAGATGCGAGGTGCCTTGGAAGGAGTGTAATCAGATGGATGAACGGCTCAAATTCATTGCCCGACTGCTGGACGGCGACAAGATGTCGGTGCTGTGCCGGGAGTTCGGGATTTCCCGCAAGACCGGCTACAAGATCCTCAAACGATACAATGCTTGCGGCCTACATGGGCTGACTGACCGGTCTCGACGTCCTTATCGCCAGGCCAATCAGCTGCCGGTGCAGATCGAGAAGCAGATCGTGCGTCTGAAGCGGGAGAGACCAACCTGGGGTGCACCGAAGATACGCGAACGGATGAGGCGGCTTTTCCCAGATATCCATTCACCAGCAGTGAGCACGGTGCATGCGGTTCTGGACCGTCATGGTCTGGTCAAGCGCAGAGGACGACGGCGTCGCAACAAGGCAACGGGTACGGCACTGTCGCCTGGCAGCCAGCCCAATGATCTGTGGTGTGCCGACTACAAGGGAGAGTTCAAGCTTGCCGACAAACGCTATTGTTATCCCCTGACGATCACTGATCATGCCAGCCGGTATGTCATTGCCTGTGAGGCACTGCATACTACGAAAGAAGTCTATGCCTTCACGGTATTTGAGCGTGCTTTCAAGGACTTCGGCATGCCTTGCTCAATACGAACCGATAACGGCGTGCCGTTTGCCAGCCCCAATGCCCTGTTCAACCTGTCCAGACTGTCAGTTTGGTGGTTGCGCCTTGGTATCCAGATCGAGCGTATCAAACCCGGTAACCCGCAACAGAACGGACGCCATGAACGTATGCATCTGACTTTGAAGTTGGAGACCACCAAACCGGCAGGCGACAACTTCCTTCAGCAGCAGGCCAGGTTCGATGACTTCGTGGATTGCTTCAACAACGAACGCCCACATCAGGCTCTCGACATGCAGTACCCGGCGGAACGATATGCCCCCTCATCGAGAATCTACAATGGCCTGCCGGAGCTTGACTATCCGTTCCATGACAAGTCGGCCACAGTGACGACATGCGGGCGTATTTGCTTCAACCGGCAGAAAATCAATCTCAGCCAGGTCTTTGCCGGACAAACTGTTGGCATCAAGCAGACCGAAGACAGAATTTGGCTGGTAAGCTTTATGGACTATGACTTAGGATACTTTGATGATGAGACATGCAGACTGGAACCACTTGCAAATCCATTTGGACCAAAAGTGTTACCCATGTCTCCAGTATAAAACGTAACCCATGTGTCCGGTATGGACCAAGAAATATCTGGCGGAGAGAGGGGGATTCGAACCCCCGGAACGCTTGCACGCTCAACGGTTTTCGAGACCGCCCCATTCAACCACTCTGGCACCTCTCCTAAGATGCGTTGGCAGGACGCCGTCGAAACCGACGTTTCTGAAGGCTTTTTCCCTGCCAGGGCAGCGCTCTGATACAGTATGCAACGGCTGCCTTCAAGCCCGCTTTTGCTTGACTTGACGCCGCCTTGGATATACCAAACCGCCAGTCGTGAGCGGCAATTGGTGTCGGCTTGCGAAAAACGCGCTGCCTGAGGTTCAACAAAAACAATAAAAATTCAAGCCTGACAGAGGGTTAGACAAACCCCTTTCAGCACCGCAAGGCGCGGCGAGAAAAAAGATAAGGACTTTAGAGAATGTACGCAGTCATCAAGACCGGCGGCAAACAGTATCGTGTTGCTGCTGAAGACGTCATCGAAATCGAGCGCACAGGCGCTGAAGAAGGTGACATTGTAGAATTTCCCGTGCTCATGGTTGCCGGCGACGGCAATGTCGAAATCGGCACGCCGATGATCGAAGGCGCCACCGTTGCCGCCCAGGTCATGGCCCTGTCGCGCGGCCCGAAGATCATCATCTTCAAGAAGAAGCGCCGCAAGCACTACCGCCGCAAGAACGGTCATCGCCAGGACCTGATGCAGGTTCAGATCACCGAAATCCTGACCGGCGGCAAGAAGCCGTCCAAGAAGGCAGCAGCACCTGCAGCCAAGAAGGAAGCGGCACCGAAGGCTGACGCAAAGCCTGCGGCAAAGAAAGCAGCTGCACCGGCCAAGGAAGACGCCAAGGCAGACGCCAAACCGGCCGCCAAGAAGGCTGCTGCAAAGCCGGCCGCCAAAAAGGCAGCGCCGGCCAAGAAGGCTGCTGCCAAGAAAGCCGACACGGACAAGAAGTAAACCGAACACGAATTGTTAAAGGAGCAAACTCATGGCTCATAAAAAAGCAGGCGGTTCATCCCGCAACGGACGTGACTCCGCAGGCCGCCGCCTCGGCGTCAAGAAATTCGGCGGCGAACGCGTCATCCCCGGCAACATCATCATCCGCCAGCGCGGCACCAAATGGCATCCCGGCGACAATGTCGGCATCGGCAAGGACCACACCATCTTCGCCATCAGCGAAGGTCACGTGGAATTCCGCGCCCGTGCCAACGGACGCACCTTCGTGTCCGTTGTCCCGATGCCGGCAGCTGCTGAGTAAAGCGACCGGATAAAGGGCCAAGGCCTGAAACACCGGTGCCCATCGCCCCGGTGAGATGACATCATGAGCACCAACGGGGAGATGGAATTCACCATCTCCCCGTTTGCCGTTTAAGGGCTATTTTCAAGGACTGCACGACATGAACCAGATAGAGACAGAAAGGCTGCTGCTTCGCCCCATGCGCGAAACCGATGCTGCCGCGTCTGGTGAAACTGGCAAACCACGTCGAGATTGCCCACATGCTCGCAACCATGCCGCATCCTTACTCCCTGTCCGACGCAGAAGACTTCCTGGACAGCGTGCGAGCACCTGCCGGCAAACACGGCAAATTTTGCCATCACCTTGAAAGACGCACCCGACGAGCTGATCGGCGGTACCGGTTATGGCTCCGCCAGCCGCCCGGACAAGCCGTCGCATGAAATCGATTTCGGCTACTGGCTGGGCCTGGATTATTGGGGCAAGGGTTATGCAAGCGAAGCGGCAACGGCCGTGATCAGGCACGCCTTCGAGGTCAACTCGATTGACCAGATCGATACCGAATACCTGACCATCAACCCGGCGTCCGGGCGCGTTCTGACCAAGACAGGCTTTGTCGATAAGGGCGAGATCACCTGCTATTCGCAAGGCTCCGGCCAGACCAGGCCGTCGCGCAAGATGGTACTGACCAAAGCCCGCTATCTGGAGCAGAAGGCTCAAACCAAATGAAATTTCTCGATCAGGCAAAAGTCTACGTAAAATCCGGCAATGGCGGCGCAGGCTGCGTGTCGTTCCGGCGTGAAAAATTCATTCAGCACGGCGGTCCCGACGGTGGTGACGGTGGCCGCGGCGGGCATGTGTTCGTCGAGGCGGTCAACGGTCTCAACACCCTGATCGACTATCGTTTCCGGCAGCACTTCAAGGCCAAGGTCGGCACCCACGGCATGGGCCGCAACCGCACCGGCGCCATGGGCGAAGACGTGGTGTTAAAAGTGCCGGTCGGCACCCAGGTGCTGGAAGAAGACGGCGAAACCCTGATTGCCGACCTGACCGAGGAAGGTCAGCGCGTGCGCCTGCTGCGCGGCGGCAATGGCGGCTGGGGCAATTCGAGGTTCAAGTCATCGGTCAACCAGGCGCCCCGACGCGCCAATCCCGGTGAAGACGGCGCCGACATGTGGGTGTGGCTGCGCCTGAAACTGATCGCCGATGCCGGCCTTGTCGGCATGCCCAATGCGGGCAAATCGACGCTGTTGTCAGTCGTGTCTGCGGCCAAGCCGAAAATCGCCGACTACCCCTTCACCACCCTGGTGCCAAATCTCGGCGTCGTCGAAGTCGACACCGCCACATTTGTGCTTGCCGACATTCCTGGCCTGATTGAAGGCGCCCATGAGGGCATCGGCTTGGGCGACCGTTTTCTGGGCCATGTGGAACGCTGCGCCTGCCTGCTGCATCTGGTCGATGCATCTGCGGAAGACCCTGCCGAAGCCTACCGTGTCGTGCGCGGCGAGATTGAAGCCTACGCCGCCGACCTGGCCGACAAGCCGGAACTGATCGTCTTCAACAAGACCGACATCATCGACGAAGACGAACTGGCAAAAAAACGCAAAGCGTTTGAAAAGGCCACCGGACAGGTGCCGTTGCTGATGTCCGCCGCCACCGGCCAGGGCGTTCGGCCTGCCATGGCCGCCCTGCTGCACATGATCCGCAAGGCTCGCGGCCAGGAGGTACAGGAACAGCAGGAGCACGTCAACCGTGCTTGACGAGAAAGGCGAGCCTACCACGGAAGATGCGTCATGGCGGCCCTGACCTCACAACTGGAAAACGCTGACCGGCTGGTCATCAAGATCGGATCGGCCATGCTGGTCAATGCAGACGGATCCCTGCGCCGGACCTGGGTTGAGGGACTGGCGCACGATATTGCCGAAGCGCGCGCCCGCGGTACCCAGGTGCTGTTAGTCTCGTCCGGCGCCATCGCCCTTGGCCGCCGCCGCCTCGGGCTGGGCAGGAACCGGTTGAAACTGGAAGAAAGCCAGGCTGCCGCAGCCGTGGGCCAGATTGCACTGGCACAGGGCTGGCAGGCCGCCCTTGCCGGTCATGATCTGGTCTCGGCGCAGGTGCTTCTGACCCTCACGGATACCGAGGAGCGCCGCCGCTATCTCAACGCACGCGCCACACTGAACACCCTGCTGGCGCGCGGCGCCGTGCCAGTGATCAATGAAAACGATACGGTCGCCACATCGGAAATCCGCTATGGCGACAATGACCGCCTCGCCGCGCGCGTAAGTTCAATGATGTCGGCGACCTGTCTGGTCCTGCTGTCTGACGTGGACGGGCTTTACACCGCACCACCGGACACCGGCGGTGCCGAATTTGTCGCCCAGGTTGACGAGATCACACCCGACATTATTGCCATGGCCGGTGCCCCGGTGTCGGGCATGGGATCCGGCGGCATGATCACCAAGATCGAGGCGGCCCGCATTGCCACCAGCGCCGGTGCGTCGATGGTCATTACCTCAGGCCATGAAGACAGGCCGCTGACCCGCATTCTGAACGGCAGCCGCGCCACCTGGTTCAAATCTGCCGCGACGCCGGCCACGGCACGCAAACGCTGGATTGCAGGCTCGCTTGAACCTGCCGGCAGGCTGACCGTCGACGAAGGCGCGGCAAACGCGCTTGGCAAGGGCCGCAGCCTGCTGCCTGCCGGTGTACGTCAGGTAACCGGGCGCTTTTCACGCGGCGACACGGTTGCCATCCTGACCTTGAGCGGCGTGGAAATTGCCCGCGGCCTGAGCGCCTATGATGCAGCGGATGCAGAAATTATCGCAGGGCGAAAATCATCGGAAATTGAGGCATTGCTGGGTCTGGCAGGGCGTGATGAAATGGTACATCGCGATGATCTGGTGATGACCGGAAAGGACACCGCATGAACATGGCTGAAAACATCGCCGCCGCAGCAGTTGACCTGGAGCGCGACATGCAGGCCCTTGGTGATCGCGCACGCGATGCCGCAACCATGCTGGCGACAGCGCCTACGGCCAAAAAAAGGGCTGCGCTTCATGCCATGGCATCGCGTATCCGGGCCTCGGTTGCCCAGTTACTGACTGCCAATGCCGCAGACATCGCACGGGCAGAGGCTGCCGGCAAACCGGCTTCATTCATCGACCGGTTGACGCTGACGCCTGAGCGCATTGAGGCAATGGCACACGGCCTGGAAGATGTTGCAGGCCTTCCCGATCCGGTTGGAGCCATCATGGCCAACTGGCAGCGCCCCAACGGTTTGGACTTCACCCGCGTGCGCGTGCCCATCGGTGTCATCGGCATCATCTACGAAAGCCGGCCCAACGTCACAGCAGATGCCGGTGCCCTTGCCATGATGTCAGGCAATGCCGCAATTCTGCGCGGCGGGTCGGACAGTCATGACAGCTCCGGCCTGATCGTCGACTGCCTGCAGGCAGGCCTTGAGGAGGCGGGACTGCCAAAGGCGGCGATACAGATGGTCCCTACCCCTGACCGCGCCGCGGTCGGCATGATGCTGCAGGGCCTCGGCGGTACGCTCGACCTGATCGTGCCCCGCGGCGGCAAGTCACTTGTCGGACGGGTACAGGATGAAGCGCGCGTGCCGGTGTTTGCCCACCTGGAAGGCATTTGCCACGTCTATGTCGACAAGGCAGCCGATCTGGACATGGCGGTGGACATCATCACCAATGCAAAAATGCGCCGCACCGGAGTGTGTGGTGCTGCCGAGTGTGTGCTGGTCCACGAAGATGTCGTGGCAAGTCACGCCCCCGCCATCATTGCCGCCCTGAACGCAAAGGGATGCGAGGTGCACGCTGACGAAACCATCAATGCGACATCGGCTTCCAGCATGCCCGCAAGCGATAATGACTGGGGCATGGAATTCCTCGACGCTGTTATTGCCATGAAATCAGTGTCCGGCCTGGATGACGCCATGCACCATATCGCCCGCTTCGGGTCGCAGCACACCGACTGCATTATCACCGAAGATGCCGGTACTGCTGTGCGTTTCCTGAATGAAGTGGACAGCGCCATCGTCATGCACAATGCCTCGACCCAGTTTGCCGACGGCGGCGAGTTCGGCTTTGGCGCGGAAATCGGCATCGCCACGGGCAAGCTGCACGCACGCGGCCCGGTCGGGCTGGAACAGCTCACGACGTTCAAATACCAGGTGCGCGGTGCCGGGCAGACCCGGCCATGACGGACACATGATGATTTCCGGCCTGTATTCAGTTTCCGCCATTTCGCGCCAGCGAATTGGGCTGTTTGGCGGGTCCTTCAACCCGGCCCATAACGGCCATGTCGCGCTCTCCGAAGAAGCGCTGAAGCGGCTGCAACTGGATCAGGTCTGGTGGCTGGTGTCTCCGCAAAACCCGCTGAAAAACAGCCGCGACACCGGAGACTTCAACGACCGTATTGCCCACGCCAAAAGCCTGACGCTCAACCCGCGGCTGATTGTGACCGGCATGGAAGCAAAACTGGGCACCCGCACCACCGCGCAGACTTTTGCCGCCCTGGCGCCAATGTTTCAGCACTCACGGTTTGTCTGGATCATGGGTGCAGACAGCTTTGCGGACTTACATCACTGGAATGACTGGCGCGAAATCCCTGCCACCTTGCCGCTTGCCGTGTTTGCCCGGCCGGGCTGGACCCAAAAGGCCCTGGGCTCACCGGCGGCGCGATTACTGGCCAATCACCGCGTTGACGCAGCCGATGCAGGTCAGTTGGCCGACAGGGCAGCACCGGCCTGGTGTTTTCTCAACATGCCCTGGCGCTATGAAAGTTCCACGGCCATTCGCAACGGCAACAGCAGCGGCCATAGCCAGTAAAAACCGTGAACGTCATTGTTATGTCATACAGACGCGCTTGAATCGCAATGGAATCGGGCGTACTCTGTTGTTTGTTAACGTCCATTCTTTCAACGGAAAAGGTTAACAGGCACATCGTGCAGCCAAACCGTCAGAAACAGATTACTGCAAGGCAGCAAGCCCGCATGCCTTCCAGCCATCAAGAGGACCCGAACCCTGACAAGTCAATCTATGCGTAGCGGCTCGCAAAGCACAGCCGCTAAACCAGCACCTGCGTCTCGCCGCAAGGCCACGCCGCCCCTCTCCAAGATCATCAAGTCATGCCTCGACGATGCCAAGGCCGAAGATGTCGTTTCCATCGACCTCAATGGCAAGGCAGCACTGGCTGACAGCATGGTTGTCGCATCCGGGCGATCGAACCGCCATGTCTCGGCCATTACCGATCAGTTGTCCGATGCCCTGAAAGAAGCCGGATACAAAAGCGTCCGAATTGAAGGGCGGCCCCACTGTGACTGGGTGGTCATGGATGCCGGCGACGTGATCGTTCACATCTTCCGGCCGGAAGTTCGTACATTTTACAATATCGAGAAACTCTGGTCGCCGGATGCACCAGCCGACACGGCCGCATCCTGACGGAAAACAGGCGTTGAAACTGACCATAGCCGCCATAGGCCGGATGAAGGCCGGTCCGATGGCAGAGCTTGTCGACACCTATGCAAAACGCACCCGTCAGGCGGGCAGGCAGGCAGGCATCACGGCGCTGAACGTCGTTGATTTCGCCGAATCCCGTAAAACCACGTCATCCGCGCGAGCCGGTGAAGAAGCAGCATTGCTGAGAAATGCCGCCCCATCCGGGGCTGTACTTGTCGTCCTTGATGAACGTGGCAAATCCGTCAACACAGCCGAATTTGCCGGGATCATCAAAACAGAGCTGGAATCCGGCACCCAGGATCTGGTTTTTGCGGTCGGCGGCCCGGACGGGCATGCGGCAGAAATTCGCGAAAATGCCCGATATATGGTGTCATTTGGACACATGACCTGGCCACACATGCTGGCACGTGTGTTATTGGCGGAACAGATTTACCGGGTGGTCACCATTTTAGTCAATCATCCGTATCACCGGGACTGACGA
>CAVWYF010000021.1:0-57656 GCA_963759095.1 uncultured Alphaproteobacteria bacterium
CGGGCGTTGCCGGCGAGTTCATGGGCTACCTGCCGCTGACCGTTATTGTCGTGCTCAGCGCATCGCTGATCACAGCCATGATTTTCCTGCCGGCGGTGGGCACGATTTTCGGCAAGGCCGGTACAACCGACAAGGACAATGCGGCACGGCTGGCGGGTGGCGGCGAAGGTGATCTTCTGACCATGCCCGGCCTGACCGGCAAATACATCCGGTTCCTGAATGGCGCCATGAAGCACCCCGCCAAGGTCCTGGTGGTCATATTGCTCGCCATGGGCGCGATTGTGGGGGCTTATGCCGCCAAACCAACGGGTGTGGAGTTCTTCGTGGAGACCGAGCCGGAGGTCGCCATCGTCTATGTGCGGGCGCGTGGCAACCTGTCAAACGACCAGAAACTGACCATCGTTCGCAAAGCCTACAACAAGCTGACCGACCATCCGGCGATCGACAATCTGACCACCTATGCAGGTACCGAGACCGGCGGCAATAGCGGCCTTGGCGCATCACAGGATGTGCCCCCCGATGTTGTGGGCCAGGTGCAGATAGAACTGAAGCCGGTCGGTCAGCGGGAAGACTGGGTGACCGTCAAGAAGCAGTTTACCGAGGCTGTGCAGGGCATTCCCGGCACTATCATTGAAGTCCGTGAGTTGGTCGGGGGACCGCAAACAGGCAAGGACATCCGCCTGCAGGTACAGTCGGAAAACCGCGTCCATGCCACAGCGGCCGTGCGCAAGGTGCGCGCCTACATGGAAAATACCATGACCGGGCTCATCGACATTGATGATGACCTTCCCCTGCCCGGTTATGAAGTTCAACTCAAGGTTGATCGCGAAGAAGCCGGTCGTTTTGGTGCATCGGTTGCTGCTGCCGGGTCTCTTGTGCAGCTTATAACCAATGGGGCGCTGATCGGCACCTACCGGCCGAACGACAGCCGCGATGAGCTGGATATTCGTGTGCGTCTTCCCGAAGATCAGCGTTCGCTGGCAAGTCTTGATACGCTGAAACTGCAGACGCCGGGCGGACAGCAGCCTTTGTCCAACTTTGTCACCCGCGAAATCAAGCAACAGGTAAACACGCTTTACCGGTTCAATTCCAAACCATCATTGTTCGTCAAGGCGAATGCCGGCCCGGGTGCGCTGGCCAATGACAAGATCAATCAACTGGATACCTGGTTGAAGCAGCAGACCTGGGAAAATGGCGTGAGTTTCAAGTTTCGCGGTGCGGACGAGGATCAGCAGAAGTCGGCGGCGTTCCTGCAGAAAGCCCTGTTGGGTTCGCTGTTCCTGATGTTCATGATTCTGGTGGTGCAGTTCAACTCATTCTACCACACGGCGCTGACCCTGGTCACCGTGATCATGTCGGCGGTCGGCGTGATCCTCGGCATGCTGGTGATGCGGCATTATTTCTCGATCATCATGACCGGTACCGGGCTTGTCGCGCTGGCCGGTGTGGTGGTGAACAACGCAATCGTGCTGATCGATACGTATCAAAGCCTGCTGAAGCGTGGCATGAGCGTCAAAGACGCAACGCTGCGAGCCGCGGCCCAGCGGATCAGGCCAATCCTGCTGACGACGGTCACCACTATTCTTGGGCTGTTGCCCCTGATGTTCCAGCTCAATGTGAACTTCCTTGAACGCACAGTGACAATCGGCTCCATGACATCTTCCTGGTGGGTGCATATGTCCACCGCAATGGTGTTTGGCCTGGCCTTCTCAACCGTCCTGACGCTGGTGTTCGCGCCGGTCATGCTGTCAGCTCCGACGGTATGGAAGGAAAGCTGGCAACACTGGCGCGACAGGTTCCGGAGCAGCGATGCAAAAACAGCCGGCTCCTTTGAATCCAAGACCGGGAAGAAGCGCAAGCCTGCCGACGATGTGCCCGACGCTTTTCCGCAAGCAGCGGAATAAGGACGAACTCTAAGCTGGCCAGTTGAAGTCTATCTGCGGAAGTTGTGCCCCAACCTTCCGTGCCAGAAAAAATGGCGGGTGCCGCGCCTAGGTGAGGAATTCATGCAAGCTGCCCAGCTTGGCGGGATTCACTTTCCGGATTTCTCATCGCCGCTGTCGGACTGCGTGTCGAGAAGGTCGAGAACCAACTCTGAAGGACGGCACAGGCGCACGCCCCTGGGGCTTGCGACGATAGGACGATTTACCAGCACCGGGTGTTCCAGCATGGCCGCAATGATGGTCTCGTCATCCACTTCCGGATTGGTCAGACCAAGTTCTTCTGCCGGTGACTTTGAGGTGCGCAGCGCTTCGCGCGGAGTCAGGCCGGCAGCCGCAAACAGGGCCAGCAATTGCGAGCGCGTCCAGCCTTCCTTGAGATACTCGATGATCACAGGTTCTTCGCCGGATGCCCGGATAAGCTCAATAGTCTTGCGTGATGTGCCGCATGCAGGATTGTGATGAACAACTATCGTCATATCTTGTCGCCACCCACCATTGTCTCATCTGCATCAAGGCCAGCTGGATCAGTTTCAGCAGCAGCGTCTTTTTCACCGTTCGCGATGCGTTTTTCCCAGGCGCTTTTCTGACGCAGATAGCTCACAACGGAGACCGGAATGGCCGCGATGTAGGTGAACGCGGCAAAGGTCACCACTTCCCAGGTGTAGGTCACCAGAAGTGCTAGCAATGATGGTAACCGCGGCAAGGATCGGCAATACCAATTCCCGGCTGACCCTGCCGACGCCTTTGCCGGAGAATGTCGGCACGCGCGACACCATGGAAAAGGCAATCACCGCGATATAGACCAACACAAAATGCGCAATCTCGCTGCCTGGCGGCAGCAGGTCCAGAAAACCCATATACATCGGCAGCATTGCAAGCATGGCGCCTGCCGGCGCATTGACGCCGGTAAAATAATTGATCTTCCAGGCGGGACGGTCCGGATCCTCAAGCGCCACATTAAAACGCGCCAGACGCAGGGCGCAGCACATGGCCAATGCCAGAGCAACGATCCAGCCAAGGTTCTTCAGCGCACTCAGCGACCACATGTAGATCAGCAAACCCGGGGCCACGCCAAAATTGACAAAGTCGGCCAGGGAATCCAGCTCGGCACCGAATTTCGATGAGCCTTTAAGTGCCCGCGCGATGCGCCCGTCCAGGGCGTCCAGAACGGTTGCGAGAATGACGCACGCCACAGCCAGTTCAAACCTGCCTTCAATGCCCAGCCGAATGGCTGTGACACCCGAACAAAGCGCCAGCAGCGTGACAATGTTGGGCACCAGATACCGCACTGGTATCTGCCGCAGGCGCTGTTCGCCTGTATATGCCGGTTCTTCGTCCTTGGTCATCATTTCCAGTTTGCCCTGTGTGGCGTAGACTTCTCAGCCCTTGCGACCGGTCGGCGCCGGCCCGGAGCCGGACATGTCGGCAAGCACCGTCTCGCCTGCAATCGCGAGTTGTCCAACACATGCCCGCACGGCGGTTCCTTCAGGCAGATATACATCAACACGCGACCCGAACCGAATCAGACCGAAACGCTGACCTGCCTGCAGGCGCGCGCCCTGTGTAGTGAACCCGACGATACGGCGCGCCACCAACCCGGCAATCTGTACCACACCGATGCGGCGTTTGTCCGGCATTTCCAGCGTCAGGGCCTGGCGCTCGTTGTGCTCGCTGGCCTTGTCCAGTTCGGCATTGATGAACTTTCCCGCCACATAACTCATCTGCAGCACTTCACCATCAACCGGAGAGCGGTTCACATGTACGTCAAAGACATTCATGAACACCGAAATCCGAGTCAGCTTGTCGCCTTCCAGGGCCAATTCCGGCGGGATGGCAACCTGCTCAATGGCTGATATGCGGCCATCAGCCGGTGAAATCACCAGGTTTGGATCCTGCGGCGTGACACGCTCGGGATCGCGAAAGAAATAGGCGCACCACGCCGTCGCGATAACACCTATCCATCCGAAGAATTGCGGCAAAAGCCAGAATAACACCAGTGTAACAGCCGCAAAAATGGCGATGAAGCGATAGCCTTCGCGGTGAACAGGCACAAATATCGACAGGATCGAACTCAACATCGGTCGCAAACTTCTCCGGCACTAGAAAATGGTTAGACAGCAACTAGGTAAAGCGCCCGGACGTGCAGTGCAAGAAGCATCGAGAACGCATCTTATGACCGGCCATCACATCCAGGCTTGCGCAGTATTTCAGGTCTAATTGTCAGCTTTCAGGCTGAGAGCCAGTTCCTCTGCAGTCATGCCGCGGGTTTCATAGTTCTCCGCCAGCTTGCGCAACGCCTCGTCAGCCTCGCGCTGGCGGTTCCACATGGATGAGTAGACGCCTTCGTGCTCAAGTAACTGCGCGTGGGTACCACGCTCCACTATACTGCCTTCACCCAGTACAATAATCTGGTCAGCATCAACGACCGTTGACAGTCTGTGGGCGATAACAAGCGTCGTGCGATCTTTCGATACCAGTTTGAGGGCTGTCTGGATGTCCTGTTCTGTCATGGTGTCCAGCGCCGAGGTCGCCTCATCCAGGATCAGGATCGGCGGGCCTTTCAAAATGGTGCGGGCAATCGAGACGCGCTGTTTTTCGCCACCAGACAGCTTGAGCCCGCGCTCCCCGACCATGGCATCATAGCCATCCGGCAAATCCAGAATGAAGTCATGGATCTGTGCCAGCCTGGCTGCGGCCTCGACCTCTTCGCCGGTCGCGTCCGGGCGGCCATAGCGAATATTGTACCGGATCGTGTCGTTGAACAGAACGGTGTCCTGCGGCACCATGCCGACGGCGGCACGCAGTGATTTCTGGGTTACTTCGCGCACATCCTGACCATCAATGGAAATACCGCCGCCGGTTACGTCATAGAACCGGTAGATAAGCCTCGAAATGGTTGATTTACCGGCGCCTGACGGACCGACAATGGCGAAGGTCTGCCCGGCCGGAACTTCAAAATCCAGTCCCTTCAGGATCGACCGTTCTGCATCATACGAGAAATCCACATTGTCAAACCGGATGACGCCATCACTGACGTCAAGCTGCTTTGCATCCGGAGCGTCGACGATCTCCTCTTCAACAGACAACAGGTCGAACATCTGTTCGATGTCGGCCAGGCCCTGACGGATTTCACGATACACGAAGCCGATGAAGTTCAGCGGGACGGACAGTTGCATCAACATGACATTGATGAACACAAAATCGCCGATCGTCTGGTTGCCGCGTTGCACTTCAAGCGCCGACATCACCATGACGATGGTCATGCCGGTGCCGAAGATCAGTCCCTGTCCGAAATTGAGCCACCCGAGCGAGGTCCATGTCTTGGTCGCTGAGGACTCGTATCGCTGCATGGACTTGTCAAAGCGGCTGGCCTCCATTTCCTCATTGCCGAAATACTTCACCGTCTCGAAGTTCAGAAGACTGTCGATGGCCTTGGTGTTGGCCTCGTTGTCAAACTCGTTCATTTCCTTGCGGATGTTGATGCGCCAATCACTGGCACGTACGGTGAACCAGGAATACAACCACACAACAACCGCGATTACAGCCACATAGCTCCAGCCATAGGCATAAGCAAAAATCGCTGCGGTGAGCGCGAACTCAAGGATGGTCGGTGCCGTGTTCAAGATGGTGAACCGCACGATGATCTCGATACCCTTGGTGCCGCGCTCAATTATGCGAGACAGGCCGCCGGTTCTGCGTTCCAGATGAAACCGCAAAGACAGCTTGTGCATGTGCTTGAAGGTGCGGAAGGCGAGTTGCCGGACAGCATGCTGGCCAACCCGTGCAAACAACGCGTCGCGCAACTGGTTGAACCCCCATTGCGTGACCCGGGCCACATTGTAGGCAAGCACCAGCATTACCGGTGTCAGCAACCAGATGGGGAAAAACTCCGGTGCATCCGGCTTGCCGTTCAGGGCATCTGTTGCGTATTTAAAGAAGTACGGCACGACGACAAGCACCAGCTTGGCAACCACCAGAAACAGCGTTGCCCACAGCACCCGCATCTTCAGATCCGGTCGGTCTGACGGCCACATGTATGGCCATAAATTACGAATCGTGCGGATCGTGGAACCGCTGTCGGCAGAAACTTTTTTAGCGGTCAAAACTGGATGCCTTAGGGGTTATACCAAAGGAACTAACTATTGACCCCTTTGATGGAGTCAAATCCGGCCACTCTGGCAGGCGTGGTGCGCAGCGCGATGCGGTGCATCGGGCAAGCGCCGCAACACACCAGATGGACGGATTTGGCCCACCGAAGGCCGGTTTTTCGCGTCCGCCGGACGTCGTTATGCTCCACTTGTGGTCAGCCAGACCACGGTGTGAAGCATGCCTAGCCAGCAAACGCGAAAAACCGGTCAAAGGGGTCAATAGTTAGTTCCTTTGGTATTAGCAGGTGTCTGCAACAACGTGACGGCTGTTGCGAACAGCAATCATTCACAAGATCACTGATCGCAGAAGACACGGACTGCAGCGCCTGCCTGTTCAATACGTAACGCGATTTCGGTCGCCGGGACTCATAGCTAACAAGCCCGGCCTCGACCAATACTTTCAGATGTTGTGACACTGTGGACTGTGCCAGATTCAGGTGTTCAACCACTTCGCGGCAGCAACACTCGTCGCAGCACGCCAGCCTGCGCAAAATCGTCACCCGCGCCGGATGTCCCAACGCCGCCATGACAGATGCCATTCGGACACTGTCCACGCTGTCTTGAGCGCCTGACGGGGTCGGGTTCTGGTGGTCAATTCGCACAATCATCGTAAATCGACGATATACGATGATTGCAACTGCCACAAGGGCTGTATGTCGCATGGTCACAGTTTGATCGGCTTGGCAGTTTGTCCGGCGACAGAAGGACACCCAAATCCATGAAACCAGCATATCTGATTGCCGCCCTGGCAATACTTTGCACAGCCGGCGGCGCATACACTGTCATGCATGTGATGCACGATGGACATCCCGACATGACCGTTCAGGCAGCTGCCGGTTCACTGTCAATCGGCAATGCAACCGCACGCTTCCTGATCGAAGGCCGCCCTGGCGCGGTGTTCCTGAGCATCGACAACAAAGGCGGCGCCGACAAACTGGTGGCGGCTTCTTCAACGTTGTCGCAGCGGGTGGAACTGCACACCCATACCATGGACAACGGTGTCATGAGGATGCGTCCGGTCGAGGCCATTGAAATCCCGGCCAACTCGTTGACAGAATTGAAATCAGGTGGTCATCACATCATGATGTTTGATGTGAAAACCATGCCTGAAAAAGGTTCCCCGGTGCCACTCACCCTGACCTTCGAAACCGCCGGCGAAGTGCGGATTGAAGCCACCGCCGGTGGCACCGGCGACAAGCACAGCCACTAGATCAGGTCTATGGGTTTGCTTGACCCCATATTGCTTCGGTGTCGATCGAACGTCAGTTGCATTCCGCCAGTGGCAACTTGCATGCAGGATCAATGGACTCCGGCGCATCCGAGCCGGGTGTTTCAAAAATCTGCCCCGGATAAATCCTGTTCGGATCGCGAATCTGCCCCTTGTTGGCGTCATAAATCACGGTGTACTGGCGACCATGGCCGTAGATCACACGAGAAATCTGCCAGAGGTTGTTGCCGGGCTGAATAACTACTTTTCCGGTTACTGGCGTAGCGGTTTCAGACGTTACCGCAGCAGTTTCGACGGGCGCTGTTTCCGACTCAGGTTTGGCCAACTCCACCGTCGGTTCATCATCCTCGGCAGCTGCCATTAAATCTGCAGGCTTGACCGGTTCAGCATCGGGTTCAACGGCAGCGACCTGCTGCTGGGTTGTTTCAGGCTTGGCAGGCTCAACGGCAGTTTCAGGCTCGGCCGGCTCGGCAGACGGTTCAACCGCTGCGGTTTGTTGGGTTGCATCAGGCTCGGTTGCAGCCGGGGCAGCATCAGCCTTGACTGTTTCAGCATCGCCCTTGATGCCGGAAGTCGGCTGGGTTGCGGCTACCTGCGGCTTCTCGACGGACGGTGTTTCCTCTGCAGTTTTCACACTGTCGGCCGGCTTGGCCTCGGCTGCGACCGGCGTTTCCGTTTCGACTGGTTCGGTTTGGGGTTCAGCCGTAGCAGCTTTTTCCGTTGTATCCGGCTCTGCAGCGGCAGTTGCAGCTGTGTCCGGCTTTGCCTGCTCTTCTTCTGTGGTCGTCTGGCGCTGCGCCTGGAGGCTGGCAATACGCTCGGGAGACTCACGGAAGAACGGCAATTCGATACGCTCGGTGACGTTTCCGTTCGACGAGATCTGGTCGGTGCGCAAGGTGTGAGGGCCTGAGGCGATTTCACGACCAGCGGTAAACGACCAGGTTCCGTCACTTCCAGCGATTGTTTCGCCGGCATAAACGCTGTCTACATAAACGCGCACTATGCTGTCAGGCGCGGACCGGCCGGAGAAAGTGGTCAGTCCTGCCTCGTTGTAATCTACGACCTCCACGTTCAACCTGCGTGCCGTCGATGTGACCGCCGGTGCGGTGGTTGTGGCAGGCGGTTCCAAAGCGGCCGTTTTGGAATCAGCGCCAGGCTGCTGGCTCGCAGCCGTGGTTGCTTCGACATTCTTGCTTGCAGTGCTTTCCGGTGCAGCCTCAGCCTGCTTGATCTCTGCGGCTTCCGGCTTCTGCAGCACTTTTGATGGTTTCGCGGTTTCACTCAACACAATGAGCGGCTGGGTACCAGGCTGGTCGGGAACCGTCAGCGCGACACTCTGGTCCGCCAGCTTGACTTCGCCAGCAGCATTTTCAGTCTCTATCTGCATTTGATGGGCGCCAGCGGGCATTGGCTCAACCGGTATCACGACCCATTCGCCGCGCTCGTTGGCCTGCGTTTCGCCAGCGACCTTTTCATTTATCAACAGCCGAACCGTCGAACCCGGTGCTGCGCGACCCGCAAGCACTGCTGATCCGTCTTCTTCAACCCGTACAATGTCAAACGACGCGCCTTCGGGCTTCGCTTCGGCAACTTCCGGTTTTGCGGTCTCATCGCCCAGCTTTACTTCCGGGACAATTTCAGCAGATGGAGCAGTTTCGACTTCCTTAGGTGCAATAGCAGCAACTTTTTCCTCGGCTTTTTCGTCAGCTTTTTCTGCCGGGGCAGCGCTTGTTTCTGCTGATTGCTGGCTAGCCGGAGGTGTCGATACCGTCTCAACGGGCTTGATCTTGACGGTCTGCGAACCTGAAGACAATGAAGTCAGTGCCGATGGATCATCCTGCCAGCCTTCATAACTGAGGGCCATCAAGCCGCCCGCACAAAGCACTGCAAGTGAACTGAATAATACAAGAGGCTTCATTTTCGTTCCTGTCACTGGATCAGGGTGATTTCCGGTTGCAACACCCAAAATTCATAAACCTGATCGCTTCCAAAGTGTTAGAGCAACTTTACGGGTTCACCTGAACCCCTGTCGCTCCAATGTCCGCACTGTGAACATAGAGTGCGTACAAGTTTGGTGCAATCTTTGCCTGACTGCATCTTTCCAGGATAAAGGCAGGACTGGATGATGTCATCCCCATGCAAGGAAGACAAAAAGGCCACAGCAATAAATTACCACACGCAGTGCTTGACGCTAGCCCCTCAGCCTGTGGCACAATGATCACATGGTATCGAATCGTTTCCCTGAATCTAATCTGTCTTTATGCGTTTATTGCGGCTCCGGCGAAGGCCGCAGCCCGTCATACATGCAGGCTGCGCGCGACCTCGGGTCATCCATGGCTGAAAACAATGTCGGGCTTGTTTACGGCGGTGGCGGCATTGGTCTCATGGGCGAAGTGGCGCGCACTGTCATTGCAGGCAACGCGCATGTTACCGGCATCATTCCGAAGTTCCTGATGAAGCGTGAACGAATGCTTGAAGACGGCGGTCATGAACTCTTCATTGTGGACGACATGCACGAGCGCAAAATGATGATGTTTGAACGTGCGTCCGGCTTTGTCGCCCTGCCCGGCGGCATCGGCACGCTGGAAGAACTGGTGGAGATTGCGACCTGGGCACAACTTGGGCGACACAAAAAACCAATCATTGTCGCCAACATAGACAATTACTGGCAACCGCTTCTGACGCTTGTTTCCCACATGAAGGAGGAACAGTTCATCCGCGAGGGCCTGGAAGTGCACTTCGAAGTGGTTGACCGGGCGAAGGACATTGTACCGGCGTTCCTCGATCGTCTGGCGATATCAGGCACAGCACCCGATGACAGCGAGATTACGGAACTGTTTTAGGGCCAGGACAGGCGATTGCCGGATTTGCCGGAAATGCTCTATGCAGCCTTGGCCTTGCTGGCGACCAGTACACCGGCACCGGCCAGTACCATGCCGGCCCACGCCAGTGGCGGCATTGCCTCACCGAGCACGAACCACGCCAGCAGCGATGCAACCGGCGGCACCAGAAACAACAGGGCTGAAACCCGGCTGACTTCGCCTTCGCGTATCATGTAAAGCAGCAGTGATACGGCAATGATCGAATTGCCGATGACCAGATAGGTCAGAGACCAGAAAAACTCAGGGGTGAAGTTGATCTGCATGGTTTCCCGGAAATAGGCAATGGGTGCGATTACCACGAAGCCAACCGCAAACTGCACCAGGCTGGCAGTGATCGGATGCTGGTTCAGGCCGAAGCGCTTTTCGTAAATTGAACCCGCTGACATGGCGATCAGCCCGATTACCGCGAACACGACGCCGATATAGGATGATGTCGAGATTTCCTGCCGCGATCCAATCACCATGACAGCACCCGCCAGGCCAAGCGCCAGTCCGACCCAGCGATAGCGTGATACCATTTCGCTGACAATGTAAGGTACAGCGACCGCCACCAGGATCGGTTGCAGCGACACGATCAGAGCCACGCCGCCGGCAGACAAGCCATCGGCAAAGGCAAGATATGTCATGCCGAAATAGACCGCCTGCATGAGCAGTCCTGTCATGGCCAGGTGAAACCAGTTGATCGACCGCTGCGGAACCCGTGGCCTGAGGATGATGAACAGCGGGATCATGAGCCCCAGCACGCAGGCATAGCGCAGCGCCAGAAAGGTCATGGGCTCTGCGTATTGCAAGCCCAGCTTGGCGAAAGTGTAACCGCCCGACCACAGCAGCAGGAATACGAATGGAGCCAGACTGATGGCCCAGGCGCGCAACCCGCTCATGATGCCACCGGCCGACGCAGACTGGAGAATGAATACAGAGCCAGGGCAGTCCAGATGAAGCCGAATGTCACAAGCTGCGCCTGCTGCATGGGTTCCTTGAGAACAAATACCGCGGTGAGAAACAACATCGACGGCGCGATGTATTGCAGCAGGCCAAGGGTCGAGAAGCGGATACGACGGGCAGCCGTGGCAAAAAACATCAGCGGTAATGCCGTCATGGGTCCACATGCCAGCAATAACGCCGTGGTGTTCCAGTTACTGCCAAACGCCAGCGGGCCTTGCGTTCCAAGCCAGCTCACCACGACAAGCCCCAGCACCGACAGAATAAAACTTTCCACGAAAAAGCCCTGCACCGGCCCGACATCAATTGTCTTGCGCAGGAAACCATAGGCGGAGAATGCAGCTCCCAAAATCAACGACAGCCACGGAAACGCCCCAAGTGCCCAGGTCTGATAGGCAACACCTGTCACAGCCAGACCGATGGCGATGATCTGCAGCCTCGTCATCTTCTCGCGCAACACCAGATATCCCACGGCCACATTGAGCAAAGGATTGATGTAGAAGGCCAGCGATGTCTCCAGGGCCCGCCCGACAGCGACTGCCCACACAAACACCCCCCAGGAAATGGTCACCAGAAGCGTCGTCAGGCACATCAGCCCCAACAGTTTTGGGGTCTTCACCACGCGCAGGACATCTTGCGTACGGCCCATGACCAGCATCACGGCTGCCGCAATGGGGATCGACCAGAATGCCCTATGTGCGACGACCTCAAGCGCATTCACATGGGCCAGAAGCGCGAAAAACGCCGCATAGGTTCCCCACAACAGATAGGCAATCAGTGCGCATATGATGCCGCTTCGGTTTGTATCGGCGTCGTCAGGTGTGGTGGTTAGGGACGTCATGACGCGGCGACTATTGCCCACTGCGAACACACTGCGCAATGCGTGCCCGCGCATAGCGATACAATCTTCACTGCATAGCTCAAGGGTCTGTTGAGTATCATTTTTGTGGTGCCGGTTTGATCAGATGTGTTCAATTTCGTTCCATGAGGAGGCAGGACATACCGCGTATATTCAACGACGAGTGGTGCGAAAGTGGGCGCATCTGGCCAAACCCTTTCAGGACGCAGCCCGTTTTGCTGCTGGACGTCGTTGTGAAACGCTTGAAGTGGACAACACTTCGGCGCCTTTCACGCCTAGCCAGCAACAAAACGGGCTACGCCGACGCCACAAAACTGATACTCAACAGACCCTAGACCGCTCGCGCAATGGCCACATGGCGATAATGCCCAATGCGGGGCCGAGGGCCAGGACGGAGAGTGTTGCCTGCCAGCCAACATGCTCGGCAAGCACGGGCGCCAATTGAACTGTTACGAATGTCAGCAGAAATCCGAGCGCCGTCTGAAACGTCATCAGACTGCCGGCAAGCTGCGGCGGAGCAGCATCAGCAACGAGAGCGGAGAACTGGGCGGAATCCGGAACAATCGTGATCCCCCACACAATGAACAGCATCATGGTCAGCCACCACGGACCGCCAAAGCTTGCTGCTGTCGCCAGACCTGCAGCAAACGAACCGGCCATGGCAATCATGGCAACATTTGCCTTGCCAATGCGATCTGCAGATCGTCCAGCCCAGATGCATGCCAATGCACCAAGGGCAATCGACAGAAATGCCGTCAGGCTTGCCAGCCGGTTGGCAGCCTGCACGTCGAGCGTGACGGCAAAGGATGCAGCCGCGGCGACCGGCAGCCAGGCCCACATGGCGTAAAGCTCCCACATATGGCCAAGATAGCCGCCATAGGCGCGCCGAATGCGCTTGTCGGTCCACGCAAGCGTTATGGAACGGGCGGAAAATACCGGCGAGCGCGCATGGTGCGGACCAAGGCCCGCCCCCAATACAAAAGCCCCGCCGGTAAAGGCCGCGATGGACGTGGAGTACACTGCAATCCGCCAGTCGGCACCTCCCATCAACGTTGCCAGATGCGGCAGGGAGGACCCGAATGTAAGCGCGCCAACCAGGATGGCCACCAGCAGCCCGCGATCTTTCAGGCCCCACCCTGCGGCGATTTTCATGCCCACCGGATAAACCCCTGCGAGCATGATCCCGGTGATCAGGCGCAACAGCACCGCAACCGGGCTTGCCGGTGAAACAAATGCAAGTCCGAGGTTGGCGACCGCTGCAATGCAGGCACACAGTGCCAGTACACGGCGCGGATCAAAGCGGTCGGCAATACCCAGAAATGCCGAGACAAACGCACCGAAGACAAACCCCAACTGAACTGCGCTGGACAATGCCGCCTGCTGGCCCGGGCTCATGGCAACCTCAGCCATCATGCCCGGCAGTGTCGCCGACGACACGAACCACAGGCTGAGCGCAGCCACTTCCGCCACGACCAGGAAGGTCATGGAGCGCAGTTTGGACGGTGATGACGTCAAGACCTGCCCTCTGCAGCCTGAAGGATTGCGAGGACGGCCGATGCCCCCGATGGCGCCTCAAGGTGCATGGTTTCCGTGTGCTCGGCAACCACACTGTCGAGCCTTTCAGCCACGACACACTGACCGGCCTCGACCTGCCAACTGCCGCGAACCACGTGCAGGACTGCAATACCATTGCGCGGCACAGGCAGGTCAAGTGGCTCACCACCATGAACAATACTGACCTGATGGGTCCATCGACCCTGCCGTGTCATGACATTGAAGGCACTGGCAGCTCCTTCATTCAATCGGCTTGACGGTGTCTGCACGCTGTCGAAACTGAACGGCTGTAGCATCTCCATGCGGTGTTCGCCGGTGTCGCCAAAGTCCAGAACAAAAGACGCTCCTCCCACCAGTGTAATGGTGCGGTCAATGCCCGGAAACGATGAAAACGGCCCGTCTGTGTCAATGGATGCCAGCGACAGCCGGATGTCGAAACCGTCCTGCGAAGCGGCCCCGGGCCAGAGCCAGACATCCTGCGTCATGCCGCCGCCATTGTTCCAGGGCTTGCGGTTGTAGGTGCTGCGGCGAAGCAGTTTCGCACTCATTTCACAAAGTCGCCCCTTCCTTGACCAGCTTGTAGGTGACGCTGTCCAGAAGCGCTTCAAATGAGGCATCTACAATATTGGGCGATACGCCAATAGTGAACCAGCGCTCGCCGGTCTTGTCGCGGCTTTCTATAAGGACACGGGTTATGGCACCGGTGCCGCCATTGAGGATACGCACCTTGTAGTCGACCAGTTCCAGGTCCTCGATAAGCGCCTGGAATTTGCCCAGGTCCTTGCGCAACGCGGTGTCCAGGGCATTGATCGGACCATTGCCCTCGCCAACCGACATGATGCGCTTGCCGTCAATGATGGTCTTGACCACCGCCTCGGCAACCGACGTCTCCTCGCCTTTCGCATTGTGGCGGTGTTCAACGGACACCCGGAACGAGTCCACCTCGAAGAAATTCGTCACCGAGCCGAGCGCCTGCCGGGCCAGAATCTGAAACGATGCAGGCGCGGCATCATAGGCATAGCCTGCCGTCTCGCGCTCCTTTACGTGGCGCAACAGTGTGTCGAGGCGCGGGTCTGACTTGTCAACGCTGATGCCGGCGCGTTCGATTTCGGAAATCAGGTTGGACTTGCCCGCCTGATCCGACACCAGAACGCGGCGGATGTTGCCGATTGTCTGCGGCGGCACGTGTTCATAGGTCTCCGGCTCCTTCAGCAGCGCAGATGCATGAATGCCGGCCTTGGTGGCAAAGGCGCTTTCGCCCACATAGGGCGCCTGCCGGTCGGGAGCCCTGTTGAGCAGCTCATCAAATGCACGCGACACATGCGTCAGCCGCTCCAGACCGTTCGCCGTAATGCCGGTTTTCACCAAATCCGCATAAGCCGGTTTCAGCATCAATGTGGGGATCAGTGACACCAGATTGGCATTACCGCAGCGCTCACCGATACCATTGAGGGTGCCTTGGATCTGGCGCGCGCCCGCCCTGACTGCGGCAAGAGAGTTAGCCACCGCCTGTTCAGTGTCATTGTGAGCATGGATACCAAGATGCGAGCCCGGAACCTGTTCGCAGACAGCCCGCACGATCTGTTCAATCTCGTGGGGCAGCGTCCCGCCATTGGTGTCACACAGGATAACCCAGCGCGCACCGGCATCATGAGCGGCCTGTGCGCAAGACAGCGCATAGGCCGGGTTTGCCTTGTAGCCATCAAAGAAATGCTCACAGTCAACCATGGCTTGCTTGCCGGCAGCGATGGCGGCGGCAACGCTGTCGGAAATGCAAGCCAGGTTTTCATCATTGCTGGTCTTCAATGCAACCTTGACGTGGTAGTCCCACGACTTGGCGACAAAGCAGACAGCATCGGATTTCGCCTGCAGCAGGTCTTGCAGGCCGGGATCGTTGGAAGCTGATCTTCCCGGGCGACGCGTCATGCCGAAGGCCGCAAATGCCGCCTTCATCTCGCGGGGTTCGGCAAACAGAGCCGTGTCAGTCTGGTTGGCACCCGGATACCCGCCTTCGATACAGTCGAGCCCCAGTTCGTCCAGCATGGCAATGATGGCAAGCTTGTCTTCCAGCGAGAAGTCGATGCCGGGTGTCTGTGCCCCGTCACGCAGTGTGGTGTCATACAGATAAAGCCGTTCGCGCGTACTCATCGCTTCAGTTCCCAACTTGTCAGGCGTTCGCCGGTTTCTGCGTCTTTCGAATCCTTCAACTGAATGCCCTGAGCCGTCAGCTCATCGCGAATACGGTCGGCTTCGGCAAAGTCTTTGTTCCTGAAGGCTTCAAGGCGCAAGGCGATGGCGGCTTCGATTGCGGCGTCATCGACCTGGTCGGCGCGCGGATCGTTGAGGTCACCGGCAAAGCCCAGGGCAGCAAGGTTTGACGCACGTTCAGCGTCGCCCATCTGATGCAGGGCGGCAATCGCGCGCGGTGTGTTCATGTCATCGAGCAATGCCTCGAATACGTCGCCGGTCATGGCAGGCTTTGCATTTTCCGGGGAGGCCTTGGCATACCAGCCGGCCAGCACGTCCCAGCTTTCCTGAACCGACTTTTCCGTCCAGTCGATGGGCTGGCGATACTGGGTCCGCAGCATATTGAAACGCAATACTTCACCGGGCCACTTTTGCAGCAGCTCGTTGATAGTAATGAAGTTGCCGTCACTCTTCGACATCTTCTTGCCCTCGACCTGAAGGAAACCGTTGTGCATCCAGACATTGGCCATGACATCCGTGTCATGTGCACAGCGTGACTGTGCGATCTCGTTTTCATGGTGGGGAAACTGCAGGTCGATGCCGCCGCCGTGAATGTCGAACACATCGCCCAGATGCTGCTTCGCCATGGCGGAGCATTCGATGTGCCAGCCCGGCCGGCCCCTGCCCCACGGGCTGTCCCAGCCCGGTGTTTCATCATCAGACGGTTTCCATAACACGAAGTCGGTCGGATCTTTCTTGTAGGTGGCGACCTCGACACGCGCACCTGCCACCATTTCATCCAGGGAGCGGCGCGACAGGGCGCCGTAGTCCTTCATGGATGGTGTGTTGAACAGCACATGGCCATCGGCCTCGTAGGCATTGCCCTTGGCAATCAGCACCTTGATCATCTCGACCATTTGCGGAATGTGGCCGGTGCAGGTCGGTTCAACATCGGGCTTTAAAACCCCAAGCGCTGCAATGTCTTCGTGAAACTGCCTGATGGTGCGCTCTGTTACATCGGAAATCGGCACACCTTCTTGCCTGGCGCGCGCATTGATCTTGTCGTCCACGTCGGTGATGTTGCGGACATATTTCACATGAGCGTCCCCATAAACGTGGCGCAACAACCGGTAGAGCACGTCGAACACGATGATCGGGCGTGCATTGCCGATGTGGGCAAGATCATAGACCGTCGGACCGCACACATACATGCGCACGTTTTCCGGATCGATCGGCTGAAACACCTGTTTGGCTTTGGTCAATGAGTTATAGAGCGTCAGTTCCATGCGACATGTACCCTTGAGGCCACGCTGGCCAGGGTTGCTCATTTTCTCATGTTTGGAAAAGCAGAACCGTTACCAGCGCAAGATTGCGACTAGCTGATAATAACCCGGCAAATGTTGCAGGCGGATTTACGGATCGGTTTCATGGCGGGCAAAATGCGCGCGATCACACCGCACGTCAAGCCCATGACCGGATTTTGGTTATCCAGACATTATTACAGTCACAATACCGGTTTCCAACGCAACCGGAAACGCCTATACGCTGCAACGATTATGACGACGCCTCCCCCTTCCAATCTGAAAGCGGCCTTCTGGATGTCCGGATGGATCACCCTGATGCTGACCATGGCTGTGGTTGGCCGCGAGGTGACGCGTGAAGTTGATACGTTTCAGGTGATGGAATTGCGCGCCCTGATAGGCATCGTGCTGATCTATCCGCTGGTTTACATGCACGGCGGGCTGAGAACCATGAAAACAGCCTACCCGGCTCGCCATCTTGCGCGAAATGTCGTGCACTATGGCGCACAGTATTCCTGGTTCATAGCACTCGGCCTGATACCGCTGGCCCAGGTCGTCTCCATTGAATTCACCATGCCGATCTGGACTGCAATCCTCGCAGTGATGTTCCTGGGCGAGCGTATGAACACCAAGAAGATCGTGGCAATTGTGTTCGGAATTCTGGGGGTATTGATTATCGTGCGGCCGGAAGCCGGCAGGATTGATCCCGGCCAGGTCTGGGCGTTGGCATCATCAGTGGGCTTTGCAGTGTCGGTGGTTATGATCAAGGCCCTGACGCGCACGGACAGCGTGGTTCGCATCCTGTTCTGGATGCTGGTGATACAGGCCATAATCGGCGCCGTTCCGGCTTACCTTGTCTGGCAACCTTTGCCAACCCACCTGTGGGGATTCGTGCTGGCCGTGGCGTTTTGCGGAACATTTTCTCATTATTGCATGGCCCGGGCCATGCTGTATGCCGACGCTACCGTAGTCATCCCAATGGATTTCATTCGTGTTCCTGCAACCGCCATAGCCGGCTGGCTGATTTACTCCGAAGGCATTGATGCGTTCACCGTGGCAGGTGCTACCCTCATTTTGCTGGGCAACCTGCTCAACCTGAAACAGGCAGGTACGGCGCGTGTGCGATAAACCGGTTGCGTGAGTTTCCGGCTTGTGACGCAATGTCGGGGAATTCGCTGAACAAAAAACCCACGGAATACAGATCATGAAACCGTTCGAAGGTATCCGGGTCCTCGACATGACCCATGTGCTGGCCGGGCCGTTCTGCACTTATCAGCTGGCAGTTCTCGGCGCAGACGTGATCAAGATCGAGCCGCCGGACAACCCTGACATGACCCGCGAGGAAGGTGTTGTGCCGGCTCTGAATGACGCCGCATACGGCACTTATTTTCAGGCTCAGAACGCAGGCAAACGCGCCATCACTCTCAATCTGAAGGATCAGGCCGGACAAGATGTACTGCGCCGCCTGATCAAAACCGCAGATGTGCTCGTGCAAAACTACGCCGGTGACGCACTGGAAGAGCTAGGCTTTGGCTACGACGCGGTTTCGGCAATCCAGCCAAAGCTGATCTACTGCACACTGACCGGGTTTGGCCGGACCGGCCCAAAGGCCAATCACCCGGCCTATGATGTGGTTATTCAGGCCTTTTCCGGCTTGATGAGTGCAAACGGAACACCCGAAACCGGTCCGGTCCGCGTCGGACCTCCCATGGTTGACTATGGCACCGGTGCACAAGCAGCACTGGCAATTTCCGCCGCCCTGCTGCAACGGGAAACAACCGGCAAGGGCCAGCGCATTGATGTTTCCATGCTGGATGCCGCCTTAGTGCTGATGAGTGCCAATGTCACCGACACGCTGACAACCGGAAAGCCGCCGAAACCACACGGCAACAATCATCCCCATTATGCCGGATACCGGACGTTTGAAACTGCAGACGGCCTGTTGATGGTCGGCGCGTGGACAAACCGGCAACTGTCACGACTGTTCGAAGCTGTCGGAGAACCGGAACGGGCTGCACAGATATTGCAGATACCACGCGCCCGCGTGGGTGAAATGGCGGCGAATGACGCCGGCATTATATCAGATCACCTGAAGTCCCGCAGTGCCGACCAATGGGAAGCCGTACTCAATGATGTAAGGGTACCGGCTGCCAGGGTGCGTACACTGGACGAGGCGCTTGCGCATGAGCAGATAAAGTCACGCCGGGTGGTGCAGCAGGCAGGCGCAGTTAGGGCTGACGATGGCCCGCCAGCGTTTCCAGTAGCAGCCTTTTCCTATGATCACGGTACACCGGGTCTGCAGCTGCCACCGCCCCGGGTCGGCGAACACACGGACGAAATCCTGGCGGAACTGGGCTTCAGCAGCACCGAAATCGGAGCGCTCCGCGAAGATGGGGCACTCTGAGACGTTACGTCACTTAAGCATATTTCGATCACAAACCCGGTAGAAAGGGCAAAAAGCGATTGCTCTCTTGGCGCGAGACTGCAATACAGGGCGCGACGACGACGAAAATTGATTCATGCCGGGGTGGTATTCATTTTGCAAAGAGCATCGTTTTGACTGCCGCCGAGCGCGCATGGGTCCAGAAACTCGCACCCTACAGAAGCGCCGACGACCGCCAGGCTGTTGTGGAAATAATCCTGACACTGGTTCCCTTCGTGGGCACATGGATTGCCATGTACGCCGTCATGAGCATCAGCTACTGGCTGACCTTGGCGCTGGTGCCGGTAGCGGCCTGCCTGATGGTACGCCTGTTCATCGTTCAGCATGATTGCGGACATCGCGCGATGTTTTCATCACGCACGGTGAATAATTGGGTCGGGCGCTGCATGGGCCCGCTGACCCTGACACCGTATGAGTATTGGCGGTATGCACATTCGATGCACCATGCAGGCTCCGGCAATCTGGACAAGCGCGGCTTTGGTGACATCGAAACGCTGACCATTGCCGAATACAACTCACTGAGCACGCTCAATAAATTACGCTATCGGCTGTACCGGAACCCGTTCGTGCTATTCGTCATCGGCCCAGCCTATCTGTTTATCATCCGGCACCGTTTTCCGCTTTGGGCCCTCAGCCTTGGTCGCGCCCAGTGGATCAGCATCATGACAACAAACGTCAGCATCGCTGTGTTGTATGGGGCCATTATTTACTTCATCGGATTCAAAGCATTCATTTTGATCCAGCTGCCTGTTGTTGCGCTGGGCGCTTCAATCGGTGTGTGGCTGTTCTATGTGCAGCATCAATTCGACACCACCCAGTGGGACCACACCGAGACCTGGGAGCACGAACATTCCGCCCTGCATGGCAGTTCGTTTTATGACCTTCCGAAGCCGCTGATGTGGCTGACCGGCTATATCGGCATTCATCATGTGCACCATCTTTCAAGCCGGGTTCCCTTCCACAAACTACCGCAGGTGATCCGGGATTATCCCGAATTGAAGGAAATCGGACGTCTGACGTTCTGGGAGAGCCTTAAATGCATCCCGCTTACCTTGTGG
Source organism: uncultured Alphaproteobacteria bacterium (assembly GCA_963759095.1). Taxonomy (GTDB): domain Bacteria; phylum Pseudomonadota; class Alphaproteobacteria; order Rhizobiales; family Aestuariivirgaceae; genus Anderseniella. The sequence continues at coordinate 20,546 of CAVWYF010000021.1, forward strand.
GACGAAAAAAGCCGGCGACTGGTATCGTTCAGACAGGCAAGGGCGACTCCCGCCTGAACTGCCGCGAGGGAAAAACCCCCACGCCATCGTGAATTCCTCCAGACAGACAAGGCTGTTACCTATTCGGGTAACAGCCTTTTTCATTGCTTGAGAGAAACTCTTCAAATGTTGCATTTCAGACCCGCCTTCCGTCCGGTTGCAATTTTAGCGGCTGTCCTTGCCCTGCTTGTCCAGGCATCGATTGCCAATGCAAAATTTGTCGGCAAGGCCGACGACAACCCGCGCATGAGCCAAAGCAGCTCGCCATATCTGAGGTCCCATTCCAGCGACCTGGTGCGCTGGTATGACTGGGGCGATGAGGCATTCAAGCGGGCAAAGGAACTGAAGCGGCCCCTGTTTGTCTCGTTCGGATACACCGCGTGTCACTGGTGTCATGTGATGCAGGAAACCCATTTCAACAATGAAGCCATAGCCAGGACAATCAACGAACAGTTTGTGCCGGTGCTGGTGGACCGTGAACAGCGCACTGCTCTGGACGACACCTACATGCTGGTCACGGAACTGCTCACACAGCGCGGCGGGTGGCCCAACAACATGTTCCTGACGACGGACCTGAAACCGTTTTATGGAACCGGCTACATACCGGCGGAAGATTTCACCGGGCTGCTTAGCGGGGTCACCGAGAGTTGGGTTCAGGACAACCCTGCCGTTCTGGCAGAAGGTGAGCGGCTTGCAACACTTCTGGAAGGCTATCTGAATCGCAAGCAGGAAGCGCAGAACCTGACCCCTGCCCTGATGGCGGATGCAGCCAAAACACTGTCAGGAAAGTTTGATGCCTTCGCCGGCGGCCTTGGCGACGGCCCAAGGTTCTTCCGGCCAACGGTGCTTGCCTTCATGCTGCAACAGGCCGAGCGCACCGGTGATGCCGAAGTGCTTGACGCGGTGGAAAGAACCCTGCAGTCGGGGCTGAACGGCGGTATCCATGATCATATCGAGGGCGGATTCCATCGTTATGCAGTCGACCCCGGATGGCGCGTGCCGCACTTCGAGAAAATGCTCAACGACCAGGCTCTCAATACCGAAGTTTACCTGACCGCCTATCGCCTCACCGGAAAGCCGGAATACGCGGCGACTGCACGCAAGACCATTGACTATGTACTGGCCGACCTGACCTCGCCGGAAGGCGGGTTCTTCACAGCCCGCGACGCAGATTCCGAGGGCGAAGAAGGCACCTATTATGTATGGACACCGGAACAGCTGGAAAAGGTGCTGGGCAAACAGGATGCCGAATTTGCACTCAGCACCTTCGGCCTGGTTGCCGATGGCGAGATGGCCGGCAAAGTCATCCTCAACATGGACAGCGTACGCAATCAGTCGGTGCCCCAGCTTGACCAGGTGCTTGCCAAACTGACCGAGGCCCGCAAGCGCCGGCAAAAGCCGGTTCGGGATCAAAAAATACTGGCCAACTGGAACGGCATGATGATCGCCAGCGTGGCACAGGCAGCGATATTGCTTGATGACACCAACTACCGCGATGCCGCCATCAAGGCGGGAAATTTCGTCTGGACCAAAATGTACGATGAAGATGGCGTACTGCATCGCAGCCACTTTGAAGGCATCAATGATGTTGAGGGCGAACTGGATGATTATGCCCAGACGGCGCGCGCATACCTGTTTGTCCACGACGCTACCGCAGACAAGGTCTGGCTGGACCGTGCCAAGGCGTTACTGGTCCAGATGCAAAAGAATTTTCAGGATACCGAAACAGGTGACTTTTTCGGCACACGCGAGGCCGCAGGATTTGCACGAACCAAACCCCGCTCCGACGTAGATCAGCCATCGGGCAATGGAGCGGCCCTTGATGCGATGGTGCGTCTTGCCCAGCGCGCCGGTACCCCGGACATGCGCCGTGCCACAGAACAAACCATTGCCGCGCTGTCAGGAATTGCAGCCGGCACCCCAACCAGCGGTGCTTCCATTCTGTCGGCATCGGACAGCTTTCTGCACGGGCAGACAGGTCTGGTGCAATTTGCAGGCAATGGGGTCGTGACTGCGCGGCTGGTTCCAGGTTCTGACCGCAAGAGCCTGATCATTCGCCTGCAAGTCGCCGATGGCTGGCATGTGAATTCCCATGCCCCGCTGGAAGACTATCTGGTGGCCACGAAGCTGGACATTGCCGGCAATAAAGCAGCGAAAACAGCAACCGTGTCCTACCCTGAACCGGAAACCAAGAAGCTTGCCTTCAATGAAAAACCGATGGCCCTGCTGGAAAACCAGGTCGAGATCACGGCCCGCTTTGACGAGGCCATCACCGGCCCGGTTGAAGCTCAACTGCAGATACAAACTTGTTCAGACGAAATCTGCCTGCTGCCGGAAACCCTGAAATTACGGGTTGCGATGCCGCCGGCATCATAGATCAGGATGTGTCTGCGGACGCCGGTCAGCCCGCCATCCGCAGATATCCACATCCTTGAGCGATTGCCTACTCGGCCGCCTCGAAACTACCTTCGTCAGCATCATCCGAAACCGCGCTGACTGACTTGCGCAATTCTTCGGAGACCAGGAACGCAAGTTCAAGCGCCTGATCTGCGTTGAGACGCGGGTCACAATGGGTGTGATAGCGATCGGCAAGATCATCATCCGACACTTCACGCGCGCCACCGGTACACTCGGTGACGTTCTGTCCCGTCATTTCCACATGAATACCGCCGGCATGGGTACCTTCGGCCCGGTGGATGGACAGGAAGTCCCGAACTTCCGACAAAATAGCGTCGAACGGCCTGGTCTTGTAGCCGCTGGATGCCTTGATGACATTGCCGTGCATCGGATCACACGACCACAGCACCTTGCGACCTTCGGCTTCGACCTTGCGGATCAGGCCGGGCAGATGATCTTCCACCTTGCCGGCACCAAAGCGTGCGATCAGCGTCAACCGGCCGGCTTCATTGGCCGGGTTCAGTATGTCGATGAGACGGATCAGTTCATCAGCTTCCAGTGACGGGCCGCATTTCAGGCCGATAGGGTTTTGCACACCACGGCAGAATTCCAGATGCGCATGATCGGGCTGGCGTGTCCTGTCACCGATCCACAACATGTGACCGGACGTTGCATACCATTCCCCGGAGGTGGAATCGACGCGGGTCAGGGCTTCTTCAAACCCCAGCAACAAAGCCTCGTGCGATGTATAGAACTCGGTCGACTTGAGTTGCGGTGTGGTATCAGGGTTGATACCGCACGAGCGCATGAAGCCCAGCGTTTCCGAAATCCGGTCGGCCAGATGCTGATAGCGCTCGGATTGCGGTGAACCGCGAAGATACCCCAACGTCCAGCGATGCACGTGTTCAAGGTTGGCATAACCGCCCATGGCAAACGCCCGTAACAGGTTCAGCGTGGCAGCTGATTGCCGGTAAGCCATGATCTGACGTTCGGGATCCGGCTCGCGTGACGCAGTATCAAATTCGATGCCATTGATAATGTCACCGCGATAGCTCGGCAGTTCAATGTCATCCTGCTTTTCAAAATTGGAAGACCGCGGCTTGGCAAACTGGCCGGCGATACGGCCGACCTTGACCACCGGCTGACCACCGGCAAACGTCAATACAACCGCCATTTGCAGGAACACGCGGAAGAAGTCGCGAATATTGTCCGCTTCGTGTTCGGCAAAGCTCTCCGCACAGTCACCACCTTGCAACAGAAATCCCTTGCCTTCCGACACCTTGGCCAGCTTGCGCTTCAGCTTGCGTGCCTCACCTGCAAATACAAGCGGCGGAAACGTAGCCAAACGGGCTTCCGTGGTCTTGAGGGCTTCCGCGTCAGCATAGTCGGGAACCTGCTTGATCGGGAAAGAACGCCAGCTTGAAGGGGTCCAGTTGCTCATAGTACTTACTCTCTTGACTGCCCGCCACCTTGCGGACCGGTGATTTCATTGCGCTATCATAACAAAAAATGCAAGCGCTGTGCAGGTGAGCGCATGACCAAAGTGCCTCCAGACGGGCACCATTTTGCGGCAACATGCGGAGTTTCATGCAATCGATTGAATGTCCGGCATATACGGTACAATTGGTTAAGATTTGCCTGATACAATGCCCGTTCACGGGACGGCTGAGACAAATTGACCTTGTATATAGAGGTTTGAATCATGCTTAACACTCTGTTTTCAGACGGAAGTTCGCATTGGATGCATGTCTTTTTCTTTGGAGGACACTATCCTCTTGCACTGCAATTGGGTGTCATCAACGCACTTTCCGTCATCGCAATAGTTTTGATGCGGGCATTACCTGCAGATACCGTGCGAGATCCCAGATTTTCACGCCTTTTTGGCTGGTTGATCGTTGCCGCCAACGTGCTTCTGGTTCTGAACAAGGATCATCGCTTCGTTGGTTTTCTGGCCTGAGGCGAGATGTGCGCTGAATAACTTGCAAGCGGGAGCCGCTTGAAGCAGACTTTGCGTCATGAGTTTGGAAACGCCGACATTTACCCTGGGTATCGAGGAAGAATACCTCCTGGTAGACCGCAAAACCCGGGACCTGGTAGCAGCACCTGATGCCTTGATGGATGAATGCACAAAGGTGCTGAAGTCGCGCGTCAGTCCTGAATTCCTGCAATGTCAGATCGAGGTTGGTACGGGGGTTTGCAAAACCATTCCACAAGCGCGTGCTGAGCTGGTTGAATTGCGCAAAACCATTTCCGGCATTGCCGACGGCTATGGTCTTGCGCCGCTCGCAGTCGCCACCCATCCGTTTGCCGACTGGCAGCACCAGTCATTTACAAACAAGCAGCGCTACGAGGAACTAGCGCGCGATCTGGCAGGCGTTGCCAGACGCATGCTGATCTGCGGCATGCATGTTCATGTCGGCATCGAGGACGAAGACCTGCGCATCGACCTGCTTGGTCAGTTGTCGTATTTCCTGCCACACCTGTTGGCGCTGTCTGCGTCATCACCGTTCTGGCAAGGCAGAGACACCGGGCTGGCCTCTTATCGGCTGAGCGTGTTTGACAATCTGCCGCGCACGGGTCTGCCGCCCGTGTTCAACTCCTACGGAGAATATACGCGCGCGGTAGACAGGCTGATCCAGTCCGGGGTGATTGAGGATGCAACCAAAATCTGGTGGGACTTGCGGCCGTCTGCCCGGTTCCCAACTCTGGAAACCCGGATTTGCGATGTCACACCGCGCCTCGATGACACCGTTGCCATGGCTGCTCTGGTCCAGAGCCTGGCGCACATGCTGTACAGGCTCAGGCTGTCCAACCAGCGCTGGCGCCAGTATGAGCGTTTTCTGATCAACGAAAACCGCTGGCAGGCACAGCGCCACGGCGTATCAGGCCAACTGATGGATTTCGGCAAGGCGAAACTGGTCGACTATGCCGACCTGCTCGATGAATTGCTCGAACTGGTCGCGCATGACGCGGAGGAACTGGGGTGTTCGACCGAAATCGTGAAGCTGCGCGACATAGTAGCCAGTGGCAACAGCGCCGACAGGCAACGTGCCGTCTTTAAATCAGCAACTGATCAAGGCGCTGATCACACAGAAGCCATGCAGACTGTTGTGGACAGTCTGATTGAAGAGACAGTCAGCGGACTTGACTAGCCGGCATCGTTGATTTCCAGATGACGCTGCATAGCTACTTCAGCCGATGCATAGGCTTCCTGACGGTCCACCGACCAATAACGCAGATCATCGAGGCGAATGGCCTGCCTGGTAACCGCACAGCGCACGAAATCACCATGGCGCAAGACCTGAAAATCAGCGTCAAGATAGCGAACCTTGGCTTCCTGAGCGGCCGCAAATGTTGGTTCAAAGTTCATGAGAATTAGTCTTACAGGCAGAACCACGGCTTGAGAAGGGGTTTGGCGATTTTCAAAACAAAACTCGCCGCTTCAGCGCAAGCGTAATCCCGGTCAGATTCAATTGCCGGAATGGGGTGTGTTTGATGACTGTTCGCCCCTAAAACTAAAACAGGCTACCCTGTCCACCGCCCGGTTTGCCGTCACCTGACGGTTTGGCGAATGATGCCACCTTCTTTGTACCTTTAACCCCGATCACCGCATCAGCGCGACCATCGGCAAACTCGATACTGACACCCATACCTGCCTCGGTTGCTGCCGCGGTGCGAACCGGTTGCCCATCGCCGTCACGCACCAGCGCAAAGCCCCGCTCCAGCACGGCCTGATAGGAAAATGCCCGCAAAAGCTTGTCGGCCGCAGACAGGGCCTGACGGTGCAGGTCCATACGGGCATCAAGACTGCGTCTGGCTTCGCGGGGCAGGCGGATGACCGTTTCACGATCCCGGGTGATCTGCTGCCGCAGCGGCCTGACTGTCAGACGACCTGCAATCCGGTCAAACCGGCTTCTGTTGGCGGCTGTTGCAGCTTTCAACGACTGGCCAAGCCTGCCGGATGCCGCATCAAAGCGCTGCCGGGCCAGCGCCAGCAGATCATCCGGGCGCGGCAAGCCCCTGCCCGCCGCGGTAATGCGGGTGCGCCTTTCATCCATTGCACGCGATATGGCGCGGTGCTGGCGTGCTCCCATATCCGCCACATAGGCCAGCAGTTCAGAGCGCACCGGAACCGCGCGTTCGGCAGCAGCAGTCGGCGTCGGTGCGCGCCAGTCGGCAGCGTGATCAACCAGTGTCCAGTCGGTTTCATGGCCCACAGCAGAAATCAGCGGAATGGCGCTGTCAGCCGCCGCGCGCACCACTTCTTCCTCGTTGAAGCCCCACAAATCCTCCAGACTGCCTCCTCCGCGCGCCACGATGATCAGGTCGGGCCTCGGTATGTCTCCGTCAGGCTCGAATGCGTTGAAGCCGCGAATGCCGTTGGCAACTTCCTTCGCGCTGCTTTCTCCCTGCACCCGCACCGGCCACACCAGGACGTGACGTGGAAAACGATCTGACAAACGGTGCAGAATATCGCGAATGACAGCGCCGGTTGGCGATGTCACCACGCCGATGACGCTGGGCAGATAGGGCAATTCCCGTTTGCGGTCTTCGTCGAACAGGCCTTCTGCCGACAGTTTCTTGCGGCGCTCTTCCAGCAGCGCCATCAGCGCACCGGCACCGGCAGGTTCCAGTGTCTCGATTATGATCTGGTATTTCGACTGGCCTGGGAATGTCGTGATGCGTCCGGTGGCAATAACCTCCAGCCCCTGTTCAGGCTGGATCTTCATGCGCGATGCCGTGCCCTTCCAGATGACGCCTGAGATCACGGCGCGATCATCTTTCAGATCCAGATACACGTGTCCGGACGCAGGCCGCGACACACGGCCCAGTTCACCACGCACCCGCACATGGCCGAACGTATCCTCCAGCGTGCGTTTCAGCGCGTTGGAAATCTCCGATACGGAGAATTCAGCAACATTGGAGACCGCTTCGGGCTCATCCATAAGCTCGCCTGTGTCGGGATCAAACCCGGACGGAGGCCAATCGGTGGACATGGCTACAAGAATCCTTTCAATGGCGCCCATTGGATGTCAAAAACAGTGGCAATGGCAAGGAGAGCTTGACACCTCATGAACATTCTTCTGATCGGATCAGGCGGCCGTGAACACGCGCTGGCCTGGGCAATCGCAAATTCACCACTGACGGACACTTTGTTCTGCTCACCCGGAAACGCCGGTATAGCACAAGAAGCGGAAATTGTGGTGCTGGACGTGGATGATCCAGCCGCCGTGATCAGTTTTTGCAAAGTGAACACGGTCGGGCTCGTTGTGGTGGGTCCGGAAGCGCCACTGGTGGCGGGCCTCGCAGATCAATTGCGCAGTGCCGGCATTACAACCTTTGGTCCCGATGAATCCGCCGCCCGACTGGAAGGCTCAAAGGGCTTCACCAAGGACATTTGCGCCAAATATAATATTCCGACCGGCACCTATGGCCGGTTTGACAGTGAAGCCGATGCGTTAGCCTATCTGGCCGAGCACAGCGCACCCATTGTGGTCAAGGCAGACGGGCTTGCCGCCGGCAAGGGCGTCACGGTTGCCATGACAATGGCGGAGGCAGAAGCAGCCGTACGCGAGATATTTGCCGGGCGGTTTGGCGCGGCCGGGGCCGAAGTGGTGATTGAGGAATATCTTGTCGGCGAAGAAGCCTCGTTCTTTGCCATCTGTGACGGCAGCACTGCGGTTGCCTTCGGTTCTGCGCAGGATCACAAGTGCGTCGGTGAAGGGGACACCGGACCAAATACCGGCGGCATGGGCGCCTATTCGCCTGCCCCTGTCATGGACGAGGCGATGAGCCAGCGCACCATGGACGAGATCATCAATCCCACACTAGCGGCCATGGCGGCAGAAGGAGCGGCCTTTCAGGGCGTGCTGTTCGCCGGCCTGATGATCACTGATACGGGACCGCAGCTGATCGAATACAATGTGCGTTTCGGTGACCCTGAATGCCAGGTGCTGATGATGCGGCTCAAGGACGATATCGTGACCATCATGCTGGCAGCGTGTTCAGGTACGCTCGACAAGGTTTCCGTGCGCTGGCACGACACGACGGCCCTCACTGTAGTGATGGCTGCTGAGGGCTATCCCGGTGACGTTCAAAAAGGGTCCGTTATCGGAAATCTGGATGCAGCGTCGGCAATGGACGGGGTGCAGATCTTTCATGCCGGCACAAAACGTGACGGCGATAACATCCTGGCCAATGGCGGACGCGTATTGAACATCACCGCACAGGCTGACAGCGTCAGTGATGCACAGAAACTGGCATATGCAGCGGTCGATGCGGTAGACTGGCCACAAGGGTTTTGCCGCCGCGATATTGGCTGGCGGGCCGTCGAACGTGAAAAAGGCAGTGCATGAACGATCTTTATCCCGGCTTTGAAGAACAGATGATTGAAGGTGATGGCGCGCGGATTTTCGTGCGTACCGGAGGCACTGGCCCGGCACTGCTGTTGTTGCACGGGTTTCCGCAGACCGGAGCCATCTGGCACAAGATTGCCGGCGAGTTATCGCAACGCTTCTCATTGGTGATCCCGGACCTGCGCGGATACGGCCGCTCCGACAAACCAGCCAACGATGCGGAAAACCTTGCCTATTCAAAACGGGCCATGGCGAACGATCTCGTTGCCGTCATGCACTCACTCGGCCATGACCAATTCCACTTGTGTGGCCATGACCGCGGCGGACGCGTGGCATACCGGCTTGCACAGGACCGCCCGCAGTCGGTCGGCAGCCTGATTACGCTCGACATTGTACCTACGCTGGAACAATGGAAAGCCATGTCCACCGTCGCGGGAGCCATGAATACCTATCATTGGCCGTTTCTGGCGCAGCCTTATCCGTTGCCGGAAAAATTGATCGGCGCCGATGCAGATTTCTATCTCGACGAGAAACTCGGCGCCTGGAACAATGGCACCGGTCTTGATGTCTTCGACCCTGCCGCACTTGGCGAGTACCGGGCCCACTTTCGCAATCCTGAGGTCATCCACGCCTTGTGCAACGACTATCGCGCCGGAGCCACCTGCGATGTGGAGCATGATCGCGCGGCACTCGATCGGGCATCAAGATTAGCTGCCCCATGCTGGCACTGTGGGGTGATGCCGGTATCCCCGGCAAATCGGGCGGCGGTCCACTGGACATCTGGCGCAAATGGGCCACAAATGTAACTGGCGGTGGCATTGCCTGCGGCCATTTTCTGGCCGAAGAGGCCCCGGCGGAAACGCTGGCCGCCATGATGCCGTTTCTGATGGAGAACGCTGCTTGAGCCAGCCGATGGACAGACAGGCCGAATTTTCCGGCACGCGTGACGTGCGCGACGCCCACCGGTTTGATGAAGCAGCGCTGACGGATTACCTGCGGACCCACATACCCGGTTTCAAGCCACCGTTGACGGTTGAGCAATTCAAGGGTGGCCAGTCGAACCCGACCTACAAACTTGTCACTGCAACGGCTTGTTATGTTCTGCGCCGCAAACCGCCGGGAAAACTGTTGCCGTCCGCGCATGCGGTCGACCGGGAATATCGTGTCATCAAGGCACTGCATGCCCAGGGACTGCCGGTTGCAAAACCGCATTTGTTGTGTGAGGACGCAAACATCATCGGCACCGAGTTCTACGTCATGGACTTTGTCGATGGCCGGGTGTTCTGGGAACCGTTCATGCCCGGCATCTCAGGCGGCGAGCGGGCGGCAATTTTTGATGAACTCAACTCCTTCATGGCAAACCTGCATTCGGTGGATGTAGATGCCGCCGGCCTTGCCGACTTTGGCCGCGCTGAAGGCTATGTGACGCGGCAGATCAAGCGCTGGTCCGGGCAGTACCGCGCATCGGAAACCGAAAAAATACCGGCTATGGACCGGTTGATGGACTGGTTGCCTGATGCCTCACCGTCATCAGGTCAGGTATCACTTGTGCACGGTGATTTTCGCCTCGACAATTGTATTGTCGATCAGGCCAACCCGAAAATTCACGCCGTGCTGGACTGGGAACTGTCTACACTGGGTGATCCCATAGCCGATTTCACCTACCACCTGATGCAATGGCGCATGCCGCCGTCTGAAACCGGTGCCGGTGTTGGTTCACTGATAGGCCATGAGGACCTTGAGGGTGTGCCTGCCCTGGAAGACTATGTTGCAGCCTACTGCCGGCGCCGGGGCTTGAGTGCCATTCCCGACCTCGACACCTATCTGGCCTATAATTTCTTCAGGATGGCAGCCATCTTCCAGGGCATTGTCGGCAGGGTGCGAGACGGCACGGCAGCCAATCCGCACGCCGCTGAAATGGCAAACCTTGTGTCTCCCATGGCAGAGGTCGCCTGGGACTATGCCCGAAAGGCCGGGGCATGAGTGACCCCCGTATAGGTCTGGCGCTTGGTGGTGGGGCGGCCCGTGGCCTTGCCCACATTCAGATTCTGCATGCCTTTGACGAACTGGGCATAAAGCCGCATCGCATGTCCGGCACCAGCATCGGCGCACTGATAGGGGCAGGTTATGCAGGTGGGCTGAGCGCCGCTGAAATAGAAGATCATTCCCGCCTGGTTTTGTCCAACAGGCTGAATGCCGCACGGCGGGCATTTTCGTCAGGTCGTGGCGGCCTCAAGGATCTGATCAATTTCAATCCACTGGCTTCACCGATCATTGAGGGTACCCAACTGGTGAAACTGGTGTTGCCGGCTCCGCTTCCGGATGACCTGGCAAAATTCGCCATCCCTTTCACCATAGTTACAACCGACTTCTACAATATGAGTGAAGTGGCGTTTTCGTCGGGCGATCCCATTGCTGCCATCGCCGCCAGCATTGCCATCCCCGGCGTCATCTCGGCGCCCAAACGCAACACAACCTTGATTGACGGCGGTTGCGTCAATCCGGTTCCCATATCTCATGTGCAGGAAGACTGTGAAATCGTGGCGGCGGTCAATGTTATCGGCAAACCCCAACAGACCAGCGATACCGGCGCACGAACCACGGACCTGCTGTCAGGCGCAATGCAGATCCAGCAGCAAAAAATCGCCCAGTTGCAACGCGACAGCCTGCGCTGTGATATCTGGATTGAACCAGCCATCAGTCAATTTCGCATTCATGACTTCTTTCGCTTTGAAGACATCATGAACGCGGCAAGACCGGCACGCGACGAGATCAAGCGGTCACTTGAACTTGCGCTGAACAAGCGAATCAATTCAGAAGCTTAGCGCCTGGTTCTGAAGAATTGAGTCAACAATTCCCGTGCCTTTTTCTCACCGAGGCCGGAATACACGTCCGGTACATGATGACAGGTCGCCTGTGCAAAAAAGCGCGGCCCGTTTTCGACAGCCCCCATCTTCTCGTCATCGGCGCCAAAATACAAACGGCCAATACGGGCAAACGAGATGGCGGCGGCACACATGGCGCACGGTTCGAGAGTTACGTGCAGATCGCAACCGGTCAGACGCTCGCTATCCAGCAACCTGCCCGCTTCGCGGATGGCCAGAACTTCGGCGTGGGCCGTCGGGTCATTCAGTTCGCGGGTCCGGTTTCCGGCACTTGCCATAATGGTGCCGTCGGGACCGGTAACGCACGCGCCTACCGGCACCTCGCCGCGTTCGCCGGCGGCTTCGGCTTCTTCAAACGCCCGCGCCATGGCAGGGTGCAACTCAACCTTCATCGTCTTTTCACACCTGTCTGTGGGGCTTTCACAATTGGACCTGTGCAGCAGCCCTGCCCTTCTGATACAAGCAACTCCATGAACGCCAAACAATCAAGTCCGTCTCTGACACCATCCGTTGATGAAGCAGCCAAGCCCGAACGCGTCGCCAAGGTGATTGCCCGGGCCGGTCTGTGCTCGCGCCGCGACGCTGAACGCTGGATCGAAATGGGCCGGGTCAATGTCAATGGCAAGCCGCTTATCACACCGGCCATGACGGTGCTACCCACTGATACGGTGGAAGTTGACGGCAAGCCATTACCGGAACGCGAAGCGGCCCGGCTCTGGCGTTACCACAAACCGTCTGGTCTTGTCGTGTCGCATCGTGATGAAAAGGACCGCGCGTCAGTTTTCGACAAGATGCCGGAAGACATGCCGCGCGTCATCTCAATCGGCAGGCTGGACATCAATACCGAAGGTCTGCTGCTCTTGACCAATGACGGCGGACTTGCCCGCCTGCTGGAACTGCCTGCAACGGGCTGGGTGCGCCGTTACCGGGTGCGTGCCAACGGCAAGGTCACAGCCGAAGCGCTTGAAGCCCTCAAGAACGGTCTGCAAGTGGAAGGGGTGCAATATGGCCCGATCCACGCCAAGCTGGACAAGGAACAAGGGGCAAATGTCTGGCTGACCATTGCCCTGCGCGAAGGCAAGAACCGCGAAGTCAAAAAAATATGCGAACACCTCGGCCTGAAAGTCGGACGGTTGATCCGAACCTCATTCGGCCCGTTCCAGCTCGGCGAACTGGCCCGTGGCGCGGTAGATGAAATTGCACAGAAAGTGCTCAACGAACAGGTTCGCGGCGGTACCACGCGCAAGGAGGGCGCAAAATCGAAACGGCCAGCCGACCCGAAACTGGGGCCGGACGGCAAACCGTTTCGCAAACCGAAACGGATAGCTGTGAAAATCAAACCTGCCGCCAAGTCCGCCTCGGGCAAACCTGTTGCGGGCAAATCCGTCGCAGGCAAGCCTGCCAGAAAGCGCGCCGGTGCCAAGGGAGCAGCCCGTGCGGATCGTCGGCGGTAAGTTCAAGGGCCGCAGCTTAAGCGCACCTGAAGGCCGTGACACCCGCCCGACATCGGACCGGGTGCGTGAGGCGATCTTCAACCGGCTTGAACATGGTGTTCCGGATTTCAGAATAGACGGCACGCGCGTACTGGACCTGTTCGCCGGTACCGGTGCACTTGGCCTTGAAGCTTTATCGCGCGGCAGCAAGCACGCGCATTTTATCGACAATAGCGACACCGCCCGTGGCCTGATCAGGCGTAATGCCGACACGCTTGGCGTCATTGGACAATGCAAGCTGTGGCGCCGCGATGCCGCCAACCTGGGATCCTGCACGCCCATGAGCCCTTATTCCCTGGTGTTCCTGGACCCGCCTTACGGCAAGGACCTGGCGGAGCGCGCACTCACGTCACTGACTGCGGGTAGCTGGCTTGCAGAAAATGCAGTTGTAGTGGTGGAGGAAACTGCCAAGGTAGATGTAGCGATTCCCGATGTGCTGACCTTGCTTGGCGAACATCGGTATGGCGACACCAAAGTACTGACACTGCAGTATGGATCATGACCTAGCGGAGTTGATGAATGAGACCATCAATGATTTCCGCAGCACTCGTCGCTGCGTTGGTGGGATATGGCTCAACGATTGCTCTCATTCTGGCGGCAGCCCAGGCTGTTGGCGCCAATTCAGCGCAAACTGCCAGCTGGGTCGCAGCCATCTGTTTTGCCAAAGCAATCGGATCTATGCTGCTGAGCGCCTGGAAAATGGTGCCGATTGTGCTGGCCTGGTCAACACCGGGAGCGGCCCTGATCGCGGCATCGACCGGTATCAACATCAACGAAGCCGTCGGCGCGTTCGTGCTGGCAGGCGGCCTGATAGCCCTGACCGGGGCAGTGCCATCGATCAATCGGGCAGTTTCATCTATTCCCACCGGCATCGCATCCGGCATGCTGGCCGGTGTGCTGTTGCCGTTCTGCGTTGCGGTTGCCACTTATGCGGTCAGTGACTGGCGCATGGTGTTGCCGCTGATTGCGGTGTTTCTGATCGTGCGGCTGATCAGCCCGTTATATGCGGTTCTGGCGGCCTTGGCCGCCGGGCTGGTCATTGCCTTCACTTATGCAGGTGTTCCTGTCCCGGCATTCCGGTTCGAGACGTTGTCTTTGGTGTTCATAACCCCTGAGTTCAACCCAGCCGTCCTGATCGGTCTCGGCCTGCCGCTATATCTCGTCACCATGGCCTCACAGAACCTGCCGGGCTTTGCCGTCCTGCGCGCGCATGGTTATACGCCGCCTGTTGCCGCCAGTCTTGGTGTGACCGGCATAGGCTCGATGATCGCCGGCGTGTTCGGTTCGCACACCTTCAACATGGCAGCCATTACAGCGGCCATCTGTCTCGGCGATGATGTTCACCCGGACAAGTCCAAACGATGGCAGGTCGGCATTGCCTACGGCATCATCTGGATACTGCTGGGGTTGTTCGGACCGGTGATTATCGTCACCATCATCGCCATGCCAAAAGCCATTATCGCGGTCGTGGCGGGACTGGCGCTCATCACACCGCTGATCGGCGCCCTTGCCTCCGCCTTCGATGCTCCGGCAACCCGGTTCGCTGCTGCAGCGACTTTCATTGTCACCGCATCCGGTATCGCTGCATTTGGTGTCGGCGCTGCCTTCTGGGGCTTGCTGGCAGGCCTGCTGGTGCACTTGATGGATGGCCTGAAGCGGCGCTGACACACTTGCCCGCTTAGATCAGGATGATTTTGGTTGAATCAACCAAAAATCATAAACCTGATCGCTTTCAGAGTGATAGAGCAACTTTATGGGCTCGAGTGAACCCATGTTGCTCTAGCGGCGGGTCAGCTTCTGCCGAACAGTCGCTCGATGTCCGACAACTTCAATTCGACATAGGTGGGTCTGCCATGGTTGCACTGGCCGGAGTGTGGAGTGGCTTCCATCTCCCGGAGCAGCGCATTCATTTCTTCCGGCTTGAGACGTCTGCCCGAGCGTACCGATCCGTGACAGGCCATGGTCGACAAGACATGATCCACCCGTTCGCGCACCCCGGTTGAGGCTTCAAATGTTTCCAGGTCATCGGCCACATCCCTGATCAGCTTTGCGATATTGCCGCCGGCAATCAGGGATGGCACTTCGCGAACCGCGATTGAGGCTGGACCAAATCCATCGATCACCAGGCCGGAAGCAGCCAGATCAGCGGCAGCGTCCAGCAGGCGTTCGGCAGACGCGGCATCAAGCTCGACGATTTCCGGCACCAGCAGAGGCTGCCTGGCAATCCCTGACGCTGCAAACTGGGCTTTCATTTTCTCATATACCAGCCGCTCGTGCGCAGCATGCTGATCCACGATCACCACGCCATCGCGTGTCTGGGAAATGATATAGTTTTCATGAAGCTGGGTGCGCGGCGCACCCAGCGGCGTATCCAGGTCATCTTCAAGCGGCGCCTCGTTGACACCGGCACCCGATGGTGGTGCAAAAGCCTCAAATGCAGCCTGGGTTTCCTGAAATCCCGGGCGTGGCGGTGACGTCCAGTTTTGTGGCTGCCGCTGGTGGGAACCGGTCTCGGGGCGAAATGAATTGATGGTGCCTGCGCCAACTGTATTCGAGGCCCTGTGGCCAGCATCAGCGAGCGCCTGACGAATGGCCCCGACAATCAAGCCACGCACCAGGGCCTGGTCGCGAAACCGCACTTCGGTCTTGGCGGGGTGAACATTCACATCCACCTCATCCGGCGGCACAGTGAGAAAAAGCGCGACAGCCGGATGGCGTCCGCGCATCATGAAATCGGCATAGGCGCCACGCAACGCACCGGCGATGACCTTGTCACGCACCGGTCTGCCATTGACATGCACATATTGCTGATTGGCCTGTGCGCGATGATATGTCGGCAAGCTGACCAGCCCGGTCAGTTTGACAGTCTCACGAACCGCATCAATGGCAACCGTATTGCCCTGAAATTCTCGTCCCATAACCGCGTGGATACGATCTTCAAGTTCCCCTTCACGAAGATCAACCAGTGACCGGCCATCAGACGTCATGGTGAACCGGACGCCCGGATGGGCCATGGCAAGGCGGCGCACCACATCGGCTGCTTCAGCGGTCTCGGCACGTTCGGACTTCAAAAACTTGAGCCGCGCGGGCACGGCGAAGAACAGGTCGGTGACCTCGATGACGGTACCATCTGAATGGGCAGCCGGGCGAACAGCATGCTTGCGCCCGCCCTCGACACGTATTTCATGCGCGTCGCCGCCGGTGCGCGGGCGCGACAATATCTTCAAACGCGATACTGCAGCGATGGATGGAAGCGCCTCGCCGCGAAAGCCCAATGTCCGGATGTTGACCAGATCATCCTCGGCCAGTTTTGATGTGGCGTGCCGTTCAACAGCAAGCTCAAGCTCCGGTGCCGTCATGCCAAAGCCATTGTCCGCAACACGTATCATTGACCTGCCACCGGCAGACAGCGCCACCTCAATGGCAGTACTGCCGGCATCAAGCGCGTTCTCAACCAGTTCCTTGACCACACTGGCGGGGCGCTCGATGACCTCACCGGCAGCGATACGATTGATGGTGTTTTCTGAAAGCTTGCGGATCATGGTTTCCCGCTTTCGACCTTTCTCTCAAACAGGTACGCAGGTTTTTAAACCTGTGAAACTGTCCTGCTACTTTGTAGACAATCCGGAGTTCGCTACCATCCGGTTTACGATTTCATGGCGGCAAGATAATCCCGCGTCAGCGCTTTACCCTGCTCAACGGCCGGCTGATCAAAAGGATCGATGTTCATCATGAAGCCTGCCAGGATGGTTTCAAGCATGAAATGCATCATCAGGGCACCAAGTGTGCGCTCATCCACCCTGTCCACGGCAAAAACCCTGACCGGCCTGCCGTTGCGTATCAGAACCTCAACCGCGGCACTTTGCTGGCAAGCAGTAACATCACCCACGGTGCGCCCTGCCAGATAACCGAGCATCGGATCTGAAACGAGGTTGTCAGGCAGACGTGGCCCCTGTCCTTTTGTAGCCGGGAAGATGAGGTTCACCAGTCGGCCTTCGGGGCCATCTATAAAAAGTTGCATCTGGCTGTGCTGATCGACCGGTCCGGCCGCTGCCACGGGTTGGGAACCAAGGCCGTTCTTGCCGAGGCTCTCGGCCCACAATTGTACATACCAGTTGGAAAACAACCGCAACCGATCTGCATAGGGCATCATCACCGATACATTCATGCCGCGCGTTTCCTGAAGCGCGACGCATACAGCTGCACCAATGACTGGAGACGCGTTGTCGCCGGCAAGCACGGCCTGCATGATATCACCGGCACCTTTGCGAATGGCCAGTCCGTCAAGGCCTGCGACAAGCGCCGGCAACAGTCCAACATTTGACAGGGCCGAATAGCGCCCGCCAATGTGCGGGTCATGATCCAGCAACATCAGGCGATGTATCCGGGCAAGCCGTATCAGGGGATTGCGGTGCGGATCACCGGGCTCGCTCAACGCAACAACGTGATTGGCGGGTGCAAGTCCGGCACGCTCAAGTGCGCCCAGCAGGCACAGTGTCTGCACCATTGTTTCAGGCGTACCACCGGACTTGGATGTGACGAGTATCCTGGTTGTCGCCAACGGCAGTGAGGCAAATGCCTCGGCCAGCGTCGAGGCATCCAGATTGTCAAAGAAATGCAGTCTCGCGCCGATGTTGGCTTCACAACCCGGCACCCGATAACCGGCCAGTTGCATAATGGCCTGCGCGCCCAGAGACGATCCGCCGGTTCCGATAAAGACGATATCTGTCGCACCGTCGCGGAGAAACATTGCCGCCATCTTGCAGGAGGCGAGGTCATCTATTTTTTGCGGCAACCGCAACAGCGGCAGCGAGTGTTGCTTGTGCATGGCGCACAGGCGTGCACGTGCTTCACCGGCCCTTTCCATATAGAGCGCCAGATCTGCATCACTCAATCCCGCATAGCCCACATGCGTCGCCATGCAGCCCGAAATATCGTGAATAAATGCGCCGTTAGAAACGCTCATTCAGGCGAACCCCTGGATAATATCAAAGGATGTGACATCCACATCGCTCTTGGAGCCATTCAGGTTTCGACGAAATCAATCCCCAATGCCCCAAACTTTAATTTTAGCACGTCTTTATTCGCAAAACCGCACGCACTTTTGCGATACCTGCTTTAGCGCAAGTTGGGGTCAAGCGCAAACGACCTCGCCGGAGCAAGAAAGTCTAATCTATTGAAATAAAGTAGATTTATGGTTTCTGCCCGCCCCAGACAGAAACCGAGAAGCCGATGTGGAAGTCACTGCTGCAAGAATTTCCGGCCTTTACCGAAGTATGGGATCAGCCGGGTGCATCACCGGTTCTCAATGGAATTCCTTCGGGCCGTCCGACGATGGAGATCGTCAGTGCTTCAGGATCTATCAGCCGCTTGGCAACGCGTCTGGCGTCTTCAACCGTCACTGCCTTGATCAGATCGTTGCGTTTGATCACATAATCGATGCCCAGATTGTCCTGCTGGATGCCCAGCAACTGACCGGCAATCTTGCTGCCGCTGTCGAAGCGAAGCGCGTACGACCCCGTCAGATAGGTCTTTGCCTGTTCCAGTTCTTCCTCTGTCGGACCCTGTTCCGCCATCTTCACAAGTTCAGCCCGCAGGACATCAAGTGTTTCGCCCGCCTTGGCATTCTGGGTCGATACCGAACCGATCAGCAAACCACCGTTTGTCCATGACGCCAGGCCGGTATAGATACCATAGGTCAGTCCCCGCTTCTCGCGGACTTCTTCCATCAGGCGCGAGCCGAAACCGCCATCTCCCAGTACGAAATTCATCACATAGGCGGTGACGAAATCCGGGTCGCTGCGCACCATTCCAGGCATGGCAAATGACATTACAGATTGCGGTATCTTACGCTCTACAATGGTTATGGAGCCTTTTTTCGGTGCCTTCAGATCAGGTACCGAGATCTTTTTTCCCTGTGCCGGCAACGCACCAAACACCTTGTCCAGCAATGGCCCCAGTTCTTCAGCGGTGATGTCGCCAACAACGGCAATCTGCAATTGATTGCGCACAAAGATGGCAGACCAGGCGTCTTTAAGATGTTTTGGCTTCATGGACGACACACTGTCGGCATCACCCTTGGGGACACGTGCATAAGGATGGTCGCCAAGCATGGTTTTCAGCAATGCCTTGCTGGCGATACGACCGGGATTTTCTTCGTCACCCTTGATCCCAAGCAGAATCTGACCGCGTACCTTGTTCATGGGTTCCGCATCGAAGCGTGGTTTGGTAACAGCAAGCCGCAACAGTTCAAAGGCGGCGTCCTTGTTTTCCGACAATGTCTGGAACGAACCGCCGAAGTGCTCGCGGTCTGTGTCGAATGACATGCGCATCGCCAGTTCAGACATGCGCTGCTGGAACTCTTGTGACTTCAGATCACCAGCGCCCTCGTCCAGCATACCGGACAGGAAATACGAGCGTCCCGACGCGTTCTCGGGGTCGTTGATGGTGCCGCCACGAAAAGAAAACCGCATGGTAATCAAAGGTACCGTCTTGTCGGATACCAGCCAGGCTTTCAAACCGCCTGGTGATTCAACTTCGCGTATTTCAAACGCCTGCACATGTGCAACTTGCAACAAGCTCAATAGCAGCGTCAGAATGGTTAGTTTGAAGAATTTCATGCCTGCCGTCCGGTTCCGTGACTTGGAGGATAGGGGTTCAATTTGAAGTGGCACTTGCTGCCTTTGATGGGGCCGGCACCAGTACGCCAGTAGCCGAGTTCCTCAGCTTGAGATATTCACGTGCTGCATCATTGACCTGCTCTGCGGTGACCTGCTTTATGCGGTTGGTCCATCCCAAAGTGTCCTCAACCGACCGCCCGATAGCAAAAGCGGCACCGAAGATGTAGGCCAAACGGAACTGACTGTCGATGGCGTATACATTACTGGCAACCAGTTGATTGCGCGCCCGCACAACCCGGTCTTCCGACACGCCTTCTTTGAAAAGCTTGTGCAACGCGGCATCCAGCGCCTCCTCCGCGACCTTGACGCCGACCCCCGGTGCCGGTGCAAGACTTATGCTTATTTCGCCGCCGTCCAGTGTGTCGCCATTGTGCCATGACGATACTTGCGAAGCGATCTTCTGGCGGATGACCAGTTCGGTATATAGGTAGGATGAAGAGCCGCCGCCAAGCACCTGGCCCAGAACATCAAGCGTTTCAGATACGCCAGGAGGTGCCTGGTTGACGCCGGGCACGAGATACTTGCGCGCAATAGACGGGCTGGCAACTCGCGGGTCGGACATTTCGACCCGCTTGGCGGCAATCGGTGTCGGCTCCTGGGTACGCATGCGCTTCGGCGTTGGAGCGGTATTCTCCAGTTTGCCGTAGTACTTGACTGCCAGTTCCTGCACTTTTGCAGGATCAACATCTCCAGCCACGACCAGAGCCGCATTGGACGGTGTGTAGTACTTACGATAAAACGCCTGCGCATCTGCGGCGGCAAGCTTTTCCACTTCCGACATCCATCCAATCACCGGGCGGCCGTAGGTATGGGCGGTATAAGCCGCAGCGGAAAGCTGCTCGCGAAGCAGAGCGGCAGGATTATTGTCGGTACGCGAGCGGCGCTCTTCCTTGACCACTTCCAGTTCGGTCTTGATGTCCTTGTCATCGAAAACAGCATTTGCCATTCGATCGGCGCCCAGGTCCATCACCAGTTCGAGCCGGTCTGTCGCTATGCGTTCGAAATAGGCTGTGAAATCATAGCTGGTGAAAGCATTGTCTTCGCCACCATTCAGACGAATGATTTTTGAGAATTCACCGGGTTTCAGGCGTTTGGTTCCCTTGAACAACAAGTGCTCAAGATAATGCGCAATGCCGGATTTACCCAGTTCCTCATCCGCAGATCCGACACGGTACCAGACCATATGTGTGACCACGGGCGCACGATGGTCTGGAATGACAAAGACCTTCATGCCGTTGTCCAGGGTGTATTCGCTGACATCAACATCAAGCGCTCGTGCAGGCACCGCCGATGCGGCCATCGCCAGAACCAGAGCAAACAGCGCCACAGATACAGAACGGCCATTTTCAAGCAGGTTGAACATTACTGATTTGAGCAAGGCAAACTCCCAATTGGCCCGACAAAGCCATTAAACGCATATCGATCTGCCGGCTTACGCGTTAGAGCAAACTGGGTTCACCGAAACCCGTAAAATTGCTCTGACACCTGCAAACGGCCAAGATTCCTGATTTGTAGCCGTTACGCTTACAAACCATCCTGACCCAGGCAAATCACTTGCATGCACTATGCATTATGTGTGTTTTGAACGCTACTGAACTATTCGTAACCAATTTCGTATTTCTGCGCGTGTGCCTGCAAGGTCATGACCCTGCAAACACTTGCAATGGATCCAGCAAATGATTTTGACAGATCACATCGCAAATCTGAACCAACCTAGTTGCTTGACCAGAGTTCACCCGAATTGAAAACGGTTCCGTAGTCGGGATTTTTGGCACGTTCGAGTTCGATTTTCTTGGCGCGTGCTTCCTTATCCAGAACCGACTGTTTCTTGCGCGTACCATCGGCATTGTATGGGTTTATGCCGTTGCGCAGATAAGGTTCATCAGCCGGATTTTTGCGCGGTGCCGCAGGTGCCTGATAGGCCTGTTGTTGCTGCGCAGGTGCTGGTGCAGAATTCTGCCAAGCCGGCTGCTGCTGTGTTTGCGGCTGCGGCGGTGGCGGAGCCTGATAGGCTTGGGACGGGGCACGCTGGCCCTGCTGAACCTGAAGGCCATTGCCGCTATAGGCAGGTGCATTGGCAGCACCAGGCTGGCGCAAAGACAGATCAGGTGGCACAGACAGCGGCTGATTGCTGACAATCGCACCGGTGTCCTCACCCCGATTACCAGAGTCGAAAGCATCCAGAACACTGGTTTCCGAACACGCCGCCAGAAACGGCAGAACAAGCAGTGCCAGCCCGGTTCGCATGTTAAACTTAAGCGTCATATCAGAAACACTCCCGTTACTGTTCGCAATCGACATCAGCATATGACGAAAACGCGCGCCACGCCTGACAGCCGTTTAGGGCAAAAGCATGACCTAGATCAGCGTGATTTTTGATAGAATCAATCAAGAATCACAAAACTGATCGCTTTCAAAGTGCTAGAGCAACTTTATGGGTTCACTTGAACCCATGTTGCTCTAGTGCGATCACACAAGGTCACTTATCCGTCTGTTTTTCCTCGTGCGTAAACGAATCATACATCAGCACCAGCACACCTGCAACGATGGCTATGTCGGCAATGTTGAAAACATACCAGCTAAATCCGGCGACATAGAGGTGGAAAAAATCCGCAACCGCACCATGCAAAAGCCGGTCAGTAGCGTTGGCAAGCGCGCCGCCCAGTACAAGGCCGATCGCTGCAGCAACATACGGCCTGGTCTGGCGCACCAGCCATATCCATAGCAAAACCGCTACCGCGACGGACAAAACGATCAATATCCATCTCGTCGCCTGGGAATGAGAGGCAAACCAGCCATAGGAGATGCCGTAGTTCCAGACCATGACCAGATCGAAACCCGGCACCACCTTCACGGGCTGGTACTGGCTGATGTCAAATATCTTGATCATGTACCATTTGTGCACCTGATCAACGATGTAGACCAGCGCCGCCAGCGCCACTCCGATAGCGGACAGGCGGCCCCACATCACGGGTCTGGAGATCATCAAACGGTCACACCCAGCCTGGCCCATTCGCGCAGGGCATCAGCGTCGCGAGGTGTCACGTCGGGATATTCCGCATCGCTACCGACCTCGGGCAGAACTTTCCATGACCGGGCACATTTGGTGCCAGTGGCCATAGCCGGCACGACGCAAACACCGCGCACTTCATCCAGCCGATAGGCATCCGCGGGACCTTCGCCCTGCTCAACGCGTGCATCGGAGGTGATGCAGATTTCGGCCATGTCGATATCGCGAACCGCGCCAGACAATGTCTCATCAGCGATGTAGACAACCGGTGCCGACTCCAGCGACGACCCGATGCGCTTTTCGCGGCGTTCGATTTCCAGCGCGCCGGTAACCACGGAGCGCACCTTCATGATTTTCGCCCATTTGGCTTCAAGGTCCTGATTACGCCAGCTTGCCGAGACTTCCGGAAACTGAACCATGTGGACGCAAGTCTCGTCACCGTGGCGCTGTGCCCAGGCCTCATCACAGGTGAACACCAGAACCGGCGCCAACCATGACACCACGCAATCGAAAATACGATCGATAACGGTAAGTGCAGCGCGGCGCTGCATGGAAGACGGCGCATCACAGTAAAGCGCGTCCTTGCGCACATCGAAATAGAATGACGACAGGTCCGTGGTCATGAAGTTCGACAGGGCCGAGTAAATGCGGCGGAAGTCAAAGTCGTCATAGCCTTTACCCACCACACCATCCAGGCGGGCAAGGTGTGACAGCATCAGGCGTTCCAGTTCCGGCATGTCGGCGTCAGACACCTTGTCTTCCGGTTTGAAATGCGCCAGCGACCCCAACATCCAGCGCAATGTGTTGCGCAGCTTGCGGTAGGCATCAACATTGGTCTTGATGATTTCAGGGCCGATGCGCTGGTCTTCAGCATAATCAACCGAGGCAACCCACAGGCGCAGGATATCAGCACCGTATTGCTTGATCACGTCCTGCGGTGCGGTGGAATTGTTCAGCGACTTCGACATCTTGCGGCCCTGCTCGTCCATGGTGAAACCGTGGGTGAGAACCGTGTCATATGGCGCCCGGCCGCGGGTACCGCAGGATTCCAGCAGTGACGAATGGAACCAGCCGCGATGCTGGTCGGAGCCTTCGAGATACAGATCAGCCGGCCATTTGAGGTCTTCACGCTGTTCCAGACAGAAGGCATGGGTAGAGCCTGAATCAAACCACACATCCAGAATGTCACGCACCTGGGTCCATTCATTGGTTGAATAGTCCCCCGCCAGAAAGCGCTCTGCAGCGCCTTCTGCATACCACGCGTCTGCACCGTCTTGCATGAACGCATCGAAAATGCGCTTGTTGACCGCCTCGTCCTTGAGCACCTCGCCTGCCTCATTGGCAAACACGGCGATAGGCACACCCCATGCGCGCTGGCGTGACAATACCCAGTCAGGCCGGTCTTCGATCATGCCGCGCAGGCGGTTTTGCCCGGCGGCAGGCACAAAGCGGGTTTCATCGATTGCCTTGAGTGCCGTGTTACGCAAGGTGGAGCCGTTGATATCGCGGTCCATATAAACGAACCATTGCGGCGTGTTGCGGAAGATAACCGGTTTCTTCGAGCGCCATGAATGCGGATATGTGTGTTTCAGCCGGCCGCGGGCAAACAACATGCCGGTTTCGATCAGCGCCTTGATGACGGCTTCATTGGCCTTGCCCTTGTCACCCTTGTCGGTGATGACCTGTTCACCTTCAAAACCCGGGGCATCCTTGGTGAAGCGGCCATCAGGACCCACGGTGAAGGGGATTGCCGGATCGATGCCGCGCGCTTCCAGATCGGGCGCGTTATCCATCCATGCGTCAAAGTCTTCGCGGCCGTGGCCGGGTGCAGTGTGCACGAAGCCGGTGCCGGCATCATCCGTCACGTGGTCGCCTTTCAGCAACGGCACATCGAACTCGTAGCCTTTGCCGCGCAAGGGGTGTGCACAGGTCACTGCTGACAACTCGCCTGCCGTTACATCCGACAACCGCTTGTATTGCAGCTTGGCCTTGGTGAAGGATTCCTCTGCCAGATTATCGGCAAACACCAGCTTCTCGCCGGCCTGCGGCCCGAAATCATTTTCCGCACCGGTTACTTCATAAAGCCCGTAGCTGATCCGGTCGGCGTACGAGATCGCCCGGTTGCCCGGCATCGTCCAGGGTGTGGTCGTCCAGATGACAACGCAGGCGCCTTTAAGTGCATCGGCCCCGGCAACCACCGGGAACTTCACCCACACCGTGTCAGACTGGTAATCCTGGTACTCAACCTCGGCTTCAGCCAGGGCGGTGCGTTCCACCACCGACCACATGATCGGCTTGGAGCCGCGATACAACTGGCCGGACATGGCGAACTTCATCAGTTCTTCGGCAATGCGGGCTTCGGCCTCGAAATTCATGGTCAGGTACGGGTCGACAAAATCGCCGACCACGCCAAGGCGTTTGAACTCTTCGGTCTGGACACCGATCCAGTGTTTGGCGAACTGGCGGCATTCCTCGCGGAAATCGTTGACCGGCACGTCGTCCTTGTCCTTGCCGGCGGCGCGATATTTCTCCTCGATCTTCCATTCGATCGGCAGACCGTGACAATCCCAGCCAGGCACGTAATTTGAGTCATAGCCACGCATCTGGAACGACCGGGTGATCAGGTCTTTCAGGATCTTGTTGAGCGCATGGCCGATATGAATGTTGCCATTGGCATATGGCGGGCCGTCATGCAGCACGTATTTAGGCCGACCCTTCGATTGCTCGCGCAGGGTCTTGTACATGTCCATGCTTTCCCACTTGGCCAGAATTTCCGGCTCTTTCTTGGGCAGGCCGGCGCGCATGGGAAAATCGGTCTTGGGCAGGAACAGCGTTGTGGAATAATCGCGTTCCGTCTTGGTATCGCTCATGGTCAAAATGCTTCCAGAAGTGCAGCGTCGCGCGCGTTCTAGCAGTGTTCGCGAAGCGATGGAAGGTGGCTAAGCAGCAGCGGTGTCAGGCATGCCTTCCGCGCGGAGGAAGGCGCGTGATAGAATGACGGCGGTCAGAGCCGGTCACAAACGCCTGAACCGAGCTGACCAACAAATATACGAAAACATTGACCGGCAGGAAAATCCGTTCGTCATTCCAAAACGGAAGATTGACATCATCTGGGATTGAAAGGAGCCAGTAAAGCAAGCCAGACAAAACGAAAAACAGACCCGGACCAATCAACAACCGCCCTGCAATCCAACCGAACTGCGCCTTGCCGCGTTTGATGGCAGCATCCACACCGCCCACCCTGCCAGCCACATAGGCAGGCAATAGCGTCCCTAACCGGACGAACAAGGCAAACATTAAAGCAATGGCGGCTAGAATAAAAACCAACTCAACCACTCGTGGAAGCTGCGCCCCGGTCACCTTTCCCAGAATGAACGTCACCAAGATGAATGCAATTCCAATTCCGACGACTGCAGCTCCAATTATAATGGTTATACCAAACGAATGCAGGGCAAATCCAAATACTCTGGAGCTGGTCACCGTGGAACCGCGATGATGGGGCAACAAAATTTGTGCATGAACGGCATAGGGCCAGGCAAGCCCATAAAAGTGTCGATGCTATTGTTCCTGCAGATGCGGCAGCAACAGATGAGGAAAGCTCGAACCATTCAATTGACAACTTGATTGCAAGCTCACCAATAACCGCAAGCGCCACAAACCTGCGTGCGTTGATACTCTGTACCCAGGCCTCTGCCTACATCCCGCGTTGAAAATCCATGCCCGCCCCACGAATCATTTTTGTACGAACTTTACCTTGACCCGTTTCACCGCCGGAGTGAAGGTTCAAGATATTCAACACCGAGTAGCAACGAGACCATTCATGACCACACTCCATACAGTTCCCGCACGGCGCGGCAAGGCGGCTTTTGTCAACAAGGGCCAGTCGATCAAGATCATCAATACCCACGGCACGCAGGTCGTCGATTTCTGGGCGTTTGTGGCCGGTCACCTGACCGAGTTCACTGGTATGGAACAGTGCCGTGCGACCTGGAAACACCTGTATCCGCAAACCGGTGATGCGCTGTATTCAAACCGCCGTCGCGCACTGATGACGCTGACCGAAGATACCTCGCCGGGCCGCCATGACACGCTGATGGCCCCGTGTGACAATGAACGCTACGGGCTGTTGGGCTGCACCGAGTATCACGACAACTGCAAGGACAACATGCACGCTGGCCTTGCCGAGCTTGGCTTTACGGTTCCGTTTACACCGGGATCGATCAACCTGTTCATGAACATTCCCTGGCAGCAGGACGGCTCGCTGTCGTTCGACCCTGCCCTGTCCAAACCCGGCGACTACCTGATCCTGCGCGCCGAGATCGACGTGATCGCAGTAATGTCATGCTGCCCGCAGGATATTCTCGACATCAACTCACAAACGACAACCGAGGCCCACTTCGAGATTCTGGATTAATATATAGAGACGCCGACGATGACTTCATCTGCCCACGCCGAGCACCTGTACCAGACCACGATCAAGCTTTTCGGGTCGGAGCCGGAACCGCCGTTCGAGGACGAGCGCCGGTTGCTGGCCGACTGGGGCCGCAAATGGGGCGTCGACAATGATGTGGGCAGGATCCGCTCCATCCTGATGCACCGCCCCGGCCTCGAACTGGGCATGGTGGATCCGGCCAAGAAGCTTGAAGAAACCGGTACCTTCGGCGACCTGGAAGAAGGTTGGTACTGGCAGTCGGACGAAATACCGCCCGCAGACGACATGCGCGCCCAGCATGATGGTTTGGTGGACGTGTTACGCGCCGAAGGGGTCGAGGTGCATTTCCTGGAAGCAGGCACCGACCGGTTGTTAAAGGCGTGCTATACGCGCGATCCGGTGATCATGGTCAAGGGCGGTGCAATCGTGTGCCGCATGGCGCCGCGCATCCGTCAGGGCGAGGAGCTGGTGGTTACCAGAACGCTGGCCAATCTCGGCATCCCGATACTGCGCACCATTCATTCCAACGGCATGCTGGAAGGCGGAAGCTTCGCGTGGCTCAACCCGCAGACCGCCGTGGTGGGCCGCTCGATCCGGGTCAATGACGAGGCCATCAGCCAACTGGAAGACGTGCTGAAGCGCCAGGGTGTCGGCCTGATTGTCGTTGATCTGTGCGGCTACCTGATCCACATCGACGGCGCCTTCGTGATGGTCGATCATGACCTGGCGCTGGTTGACCCGACCCAGTTGCCGTTCTGGTTTCTGGAGCGCCTGAAAGCCCTGAAAATCCGGACCATCGAGATCACACCCGCCGACAATGGCTGGATCATCAACGGGCTTGCCGTGGCCCCGGGGCGCTACATTATGGGTGCTGGTGCCAGCAACCGCACACTGGATGCGATACAGCGCGCTGGTGTCGAAATCATCCCGGTTCAGTATGACAAGATGCAATTGAACGGCGGCGGCATTCACTGTTCAACCACGCCACTGGAACGCGACGGCGTTTAACCTGTTTGGGCAAACGTGGGAACAAGGCCCGCACATTGACCAATCTCAAGCGCCGCACAACACACATTTGGATGATCTGATCGTGAATGCTAAGACTGGAAGCAATCAGTTATTGAAGGACACTGGACCATGAGTGGATTTTTCTCGAAATTGTTCGGCGCCGGCGAAAAATCCGCTCCGGCCTTTGAAACAGAAACCTACAAAGGATATGTGATTGAACCCAGGCCGAAGGGTATCAGCGGCACCTACAACATCGCTGGCAGCATTCGCAAGGAAGGCGACCCGGACGGTCCATCGCATGACTTCATTCGGGCAGACACGTTCACCTCAACCGAAGAGGCTGCGCGCTTTTCCATCATCAAGGCAAAGCAGATCATCGACCAGCAGGGTGACCGCCTGCTGAAATAGCGAGCAGACCTTATACCAAAGGTATTATCCGCTCCACTTGGTGCGCATGGTCACCAGTTCTTCGGACGCTGTCGGGTGAACCGCCATGGTTGCATCAAAGTCCGCCTTGGTCGCGCCCATCTTGACCGAAATTCCCAGCAACTGCGCCATCTCGCCCGCGTCCGGCCCCATGATGTGACATCCCACGACCTTGTCGGACTTCGGTTCCACGATCAGCTTCATCAGCATTCTCTCGTCGCGGCCTGACAAGGTGTGTTTCATCGGGCGGAAGGTGGATTTGTAGATGTCCACATCACCGAACTTGTCGCGCGCATCAGCTTCGGTCAGGCCAACGGTCCCGATTTCCGGCTGCGAGAAAACCGCAGTCGGGATCAGTGAATGGTCCATCCTGATGTCCTTGCCATTGAACAGGTTGTCGGCAACGGCATGGCCTTCGCGAATGGCAACCGGGGTCAGCGCCACACGGTCGGTGACATCGCCAACAGCATAGATGTGGTCGACATTGGTTTTTGAATACTCATCAACCTTGATGGCTCCGTTGGCCTTGGTTTCGACACCGGCATGTTCAAGGCCCAGTCCCTGAGTGTAAGGCGACCGGCCAATGGCGAACATGATCTGATCAGCTTCCAGGACATCGCCGTTCTGGAGCGTACCCTTCAGTGCGCCGTCGTGCTTTTCGATTTTGGTAAATACCTGACCCGTAACGACGTCAATGCCCTTCTTTTTCATCTCGACCGTCAGGTGATCGCGAACATCGTCGTCAAATCCACGCAGGATCTTGTCGCCGCGATACAGCAGGGTCGTATCCACACCAAGCCCGGAAAATATGCCGGCAAACTCCACTGCGATGTACCCGCCACCGGCAATCACAATGCGCTCAGGCAACGCTTCCAGGTGAAACGCTTCGTTCGACGTGATCACATGCTCGATGCCGGGCAGTTGCTCATCAACGTTCACAACGCCGCCGGTTGCTATCAGAATGTATTTCGCCGTCACGTGGCGCTGTTCGGCAACCAGAAACACCGAATGAGGATCACGCATTTCAGCACGCGTGTTGAACAGGTCAACACCGGCCTTCTCAAGATTGGTGATGTAGATCTTGTTGAGGCGGTCAACCTCCTTGTCCTTGTTGGAGATCAGGGTCCACCAGTCAAAAGACACTTTTTTCGTGGACCAGCCGAAACCGATGGCGTCTTCAAAACTTTCCGCAAAATGGCTGGCATAGACAAACAGTTTTTTCGGCACGCAACCGCGAATGACGCAGGTACCGCCATAGCGGTATTCCTCCGCAATGCCGACGCTGGCACCATGAGTGGCCGCAATGCGGGCAGCGCGAACGCCTCCGGACCCGCCGCCAATGACGAAGAGATCGTAATCGTACTCAGACATGAAGTTTCAGCTTTCGATTATTTCCAGACCGTCGGGACCACCTAGTATCGCCATGCCGGCCATGCCAATAAACAAGCCGTGATCGACAACACCGGGAATGGTCGAGATCACCGATGCCAGCTTCTGGGCATCGGGAATAGTGCCGAAGGCGCAGTCGATGATGACATTGCCATTATCGGTTACAAACAGTTCCCCGTCGCGGATACGCAGCGCAAGCGCGCCATTGCATCCGGCCCATTTACCGGCGTGTTCCAGTTTCATGGCCGTGGCCTTGACGCCGAACGGCACCACTTCCACCGGCAGCGGGAACGCCCCCAGCGTTTCGACCTTCTTGGTGTGATCGGCAATGACGATCATCTGTTTCGACGACGATGCCACGATCTTTTCACGCAGCAGAGCCCCGCCCCCGCCCTTGATCAGGGTCAGGTTCGCATCCAGTTCGTCTGCGCCATCAACTGTCAGGTCGAGAACCGGTTCCTCATCGAGACGGGTCAGCGGAATGTTGAGTTTTTCCGCCTGTTCACGTGTCGCCTCGGAGGTTGGCACGCAAACGACATTCAGGCCGTTTGCGACCATCTCGCCAAGCCCTGCAACGAACTTCGCTGCCGTAGACCCTGTCCCCAAACCGATCTTCATGCCCTCGCTTACGTGCAACAATGCTTCGCGTGCGGCGGCTTCTTTGGCCTCGTCAGGTGTCACGTGCTCAAACCGCCCATCAGCATGTATTTCATTTCAACATATTCCTCGACACCGTGGATTGAGCCCTCGCGGCCAATACCGGATTCCTTGACACCGCCAAAAGGTGCAACTTCGGTGGAAATGATGCCTTCATTGATGCCGACGATGCCGTAATCCAACCCTTCACCGACACGCCAGACCCGGCCGATGTCGCGGGTATAGAAATAGCATGCCAGGCCGAACTCTGTATCATTCGCCATCCTGATGGCTTCTTCTTCGGTCTTGAACCGGAACAGCGGAGCCACGGGACCGAAGGTCTCCTCGCGGGTGATCTTCATGTCCGTGGTGACGTCGCGCAGGATGGTCAGTTCGTGGAAATTGCCGCCCAGCGCCTTGCCACCGGTGACGACACTTGCACCCTTGCCGACAGCGTCCTGGATGTGTTCCTGCACCTTGTCCACACCGGCCTTGTTGATCAGCGGCCCGGTGGTCACACCGTCCTTGGCACCGTCACCAACAACCATTTTTTCCACCGCTTCTGACAGTTTTGCAGCAAACGCGTCATAAACACCCTCCTGCACCAGCAGGCGGTTGGCGCACACGCAGGTCTGGCCTGCATTGCGGTATTTGGACGCCATGGCACCGGCAACTGCTGCATCCAGATCGGCATCGTCAAACACGATGAACGGTGCATTGCCGCCCAGTTCCATGCCAACCTTTTTCACCGTGTCGGCACACTGCTTCATCAGCACCTTGCCGATTTCCGTAGAGCCGGTGAATGTCAGCATCTTGATGATCGGGCTGGAGGTCATTTCGCCACCGATTTCCGACGCCTTGCCAGTCACCACGTTGATGATGCCGGCTGGAATGCCGGCGCGCTCGGCCAGTTCACACAAGGACAGTGCTGACAGAGGTGTCTCCGACGCCGGCTTGATGACGATGCTGCAGCCCACGCCAAGGGCCGGGCCCGCCTTGCGGGTGATCATGGCGTTTGGAAAGTTCCAGGGGGTGATGGCTGCGACAACACCAACCGGTTGGCGCGTTACAACGATGCGGGCATCGGCCTTGTGGCTCGGAATGGTCTCGCCGTAAATGCGCTTGGCTTCTTCGGCAAAGAATTCGATGAAGGAGGCGCCGTAAGCAATTTCGCCGCGCGACTCAGCCAGTGGCTTGCCCTGTTCAGCGGTCATGATCTGGGCCAGGTCTTCCTGGTTTTCCATAATCAGATTGTACCAGGTGCGCATGATGTTGCAGCGCTCCTTGGCGGTTCTGGCTGCCCAGTCCTTCATGGCCCGCTCAGCTGCCTCGATGGCCTGCCTGGTTTCTGCAGCACCAAGCTTGGGCACTGAGGCAATCACATCTCCCGAAGCCGGGTTGGTGACCTCAATGGTGTCGTCGCCGGAAACCCACTTGCCGTCAATATAGCATTGCTCTTTCAGCAGTGACTTGTCTGTCAGAATATCTTTCAGGGCCTGGGTTTTAATCGCATCCATTTTGGGAACCTCCTCACTTACAGGTTTGTTGGCAGGCGGTGTAGCATGGCCTGCGTCACACTCCAAGCACATCAGGTTGCATCGCGGCCGTATCCAACGCATACCTGCAGCAACGAACAAACAGAGCAGGATGCGGTCCGGTTATGTCGCGCGATCACAGGATGCTCTTGCGAGGTAAAATGACGAAATCTGCCGTAATATTTGATCTGGACGGAACACTTGTTGATACGGCGCCGGATCTCTGGGGAGCAACCAATCATGTTCTGAAAGCACACGGACGGCGCGAAGTTTCGCTGGACGATGTCTATGACATGGTCGGCATGGGTGCCAAGAAGCTCATTGAGCGCGGTTTCGAACGTACCGGCGAGCCGGCACGCGCAGACATGATCGACACTCTGTTTCGCCAGTTCATCGATTTTTACTCGGCCAATATCACCGCCCGCTCACAGCCCTATCCCGGCGTACTGACACTGCTTGATGAACTGAAGGCCCGCGGCGTCGGCCTTGCCGTATGCACCAACAAGATGGAACGCCTGTCGGTCAAACTGATCAACGGCCTCGACATGGCCCACTATTTCTCGGCGATCATCGGACCGGATACGATCGGCGTTGCAAAGCCTGATCCAAGACCCTTGTTTGCCGCGATCAAGGCAACCGGCTGTGTGCGGTCCCGCGCCATCATGATCGGCGACAGCGCCACCGACATCCGCACCGCACAGGCTGCGGCCATACCCGTTGTCGCGGTCAGCTTCGGCTATACCCACACCCATGTGTCGGCGTTTGAGCCTGATCACATTGTGGATCACTTTGATGAGGTACTGCCCATACTTGAAGGCCGGTTTGCAACTCATGCCTAGCGTCCGGACCTATTAATCCGAAAAACAGCGAACGACTGCAGTGCGGTGTGGATTCAACTGATCGCCGCAACACACTCTGCGAACTTCTCAGCTGGAGTTTGATATTGCAAGGTCTTGCGTGGCCGTTCGTTCAACTGCCTTGCAATTGCGCCTAGCTTTACCTGGGAATGCACCGACAAATCAGTTCCGCGCGGCAGATATTGTCGCAACAGACGGTTGGTATTTTCGTTTGACCCGCGTTGCCAAGGCGACTGCGGATCGCAAAAATAGACTTCGACATCTGTCGCTATTGTCAGTCGTGGATGATCTGCCAGCTCTTTGCCGCGATCCCAGGTCAGGGATTTGTAGAGTTCCTTTGGCAACCTTTGAGACTGTTTGATCAATGCCGAGATGACGCTTTCCGTATCCTTGTTGGCCACTTTGACCAGCATGACATAGCGCGATTGTCGTTCCACAAGTGTCGCGATGTAGCTGTTCTTTGAGCCACCAATGAGGTCGCCTTCCCAATGACCCGGTACGGCACGGTCCTCCACAGATACAGGCCTTTCGCTAATCGAGACGGCATTTTTGACCTGTCCCAATCCATTACGTTTGAGACTGGCGTGCCTGGAGCGGCGAACCGTACGTTTGGCCCGAAGATGTTCCAGAAGTTCCTTCTTCAGCATGCCACGCGCCTGTATGTACAAGCTCCGATATATCGTCTCGTGTGACACTTGTTTGTGCGCCTCTCCCGGAAAGGTGCGTTTAAGCCAGCCAGCAATCTGCTGCGGTGACCATTTACGTCGCAGCTTTGCCGATACTGCGCGGCTCAAAGATGGGTGACAAGCCAGCTTGCATGTCTTGGGACGCAGGGCACGGTCCCATGCAGCCTGATCGGAAGCAGTGGCCCGGTATGCCGCACGTCCTCCATTGCGATAGACTTCACGGCTTATGGTAGATGGTGCGCGGCCCAGGTGACGTGCAATAGCACGCAAGGATTGTTTGATACTGAGCCCTCGAGATATCTCTTCGCGTTCACTTAGGCTCAAAGCTTGCCTGCCGCGTTTGCGGTCCGGAGGACGGATGCCACCTGTGGGAGAGATCACCGAAAACACAGACGATGATTGCCGATCAAACACCCGCCCAATCGAGTTCATTGACTCCCCGCGCTGCCAACGATCCCAAATCTCGGCCCGCTGAGCGGCTGAATAATAAATACGGCGACGATACTTCATGTCCAACACTCCATCTTTGGTCAAAGATTAAAGTGTTGCGTCCACCTGTTGAGCCCACCGGACAAATCTGCCATTCGCGTTTGCCGTTGCAATGCCCGGCTGCTGACCCAACTTGGAGCTTCGCCGGTTGGCGATAATACCAACCTAACTGTGTAGAATTATTTCACCGATATTCTTGGCTTGGGCTTTGCTGATTTTGCTGTAGTGGCGCTGGTCAGGCTGGCTTAGCTCTCTGAAAAACTCATCACTCAACCTAATGTCGCCAAGCGCAGTGGACCTTCCACCACTTCATCTGCGTGAATCTGCTCTAAACGGGCTGCCTTGTTAACTTCCGGCCCAATCAGGGTGAACTGATGACGCGAAGCAGAGCCAAAATCTCCACTGAGAACAAGACCGATGTGCAGCCCGATCCTTAAGCGAAGATGTGTGCGGCCGATCGTTATTTCACCGACGAGATCTCTTGCTTCTTCCGCTGCTCTCAGTGCGCTTAGACACGTATGACCATCATCGCTAGATTTACTCGGCAAGATCCAGAACGCCATAAGGCCATCGCCGACAAATTTGTCGATATGCCCACCATGTGCCGATAGTGGAATTGACTGTGCATTAAAAAACCGCTGCACAATATCAGCAGTTCTCTCCGGTGCTAGCTTGAGTGAATACTTGCTGAAATCTGCAACGTCAGAGAACCAGACGATCGCTTTGTCGACCTCGTAGCCGCTCAGATGGTCGCCGCCAGATTTTAGCCGACGGGTTAACGCATATTGGTTGGTATAGGCATGCAGGATGCGGGTATCGTCTTCCAATTGGCAACTCAGCGAAGATATCTTTGCGCTGGCATTCTTTAGCTTCAGCGAAAGTATCCGAGCAATATTGCGCCAGATGAACTCCTTCTCCGGATGATCATCAATACTATTTCGCTCGATGACCAGAACCTCAACATTGCTCTCATTGGCGACAAGGTCGTACATCCGGCTGTGGCCATTCCCAAGCAGGTTCTGCTCACCAACCACTTGATTGCGATGCCGCACGAAAAGGGTCCGTTCATTCTCTTTCACTGCAACAGAACCTGTTACGATAATCCACAAACACTCAGTGGTCTCGCCGCGTCTGCACAGATACTGACCCTCAGCGTAGCGGAATGGACGAGGGGAAAGCGCCTTGACATCGACTATGTCGTCTACCAAGCCAGTAGCTACTATTGCCTCCTCGTAGTCTGTGTCGAGAACTATGGTTGGTTGATGACGTGGAACCTTAGTCATTGAGCCCAGTGCTCCCTGTCTTTGTCGGTCAAGTGAGATTGCTCACAAATTGTGACAGTTTATGCGCGTTACTCACGACATTGACGAAGCGCGCCACAAGCTTGATCAATCAGATATTATAAAAAAATAGCAGCTAGCGAACCCGCGGTTCTTGTCTTGGATCAACTTGGGATGCTGACCCAACTTGGACCTTCGCCGGTTGGCGATAATACCAACCTAACTATGTAGAATTATTTCACCGATATTCTTGGCTTGGGCTTTGCTGATTTTGCTGTAGCGGCGCTGGACAGGCTGGCTTAGCTCTCTGAAAAACTCATCACTCAACCTAATATCGCCAAGCACAGTTGAACCTTCCACCACTTCATCTGCTTGAATCTGCTCTAAGCGGGCTGCCTTGTTAACTTCCGGCCCAATCAGGGTGAACTGATGACGCGTAGCAGAGCCAAAATCTCCACTGAGAACAAGACCGATGTGCAGCCCAGTCCTTAAGCGAAGATGTGTGCGGCCGATCGTTATTTCACCGACGAGATCTTTTGCTTCTTCCGCTGCTCTCAGTGTGCTTAGACACGCATGACCATCATCGCTAGAATTATTCGGCAAGACCCAGAACGCCATAAGGCCATCGCCGATAAATTTCTTGATATGCCCACCATGTGCAGAGAGTGGAATTGACTGTGCATTAAAAAACCGCTGCACAATATCTGCAGTTCTCTCCGGTGCTAGCTTGAGCGAATACTCGCTGAAATCCGCAATGTCAGAGAACCAGACGATCGCTTTGTCGACCTCGTAGCCGCTCAGATGGTCGCCGCCAGATTTTAGCCGACGGGTTAACGCATACTGGTTGGTATAGGCATGCAGGATGCGGGTATCGTCTTCCAATTGGCGACTTAGCGAAGAGATCTTTGCGCTGGCATTCTTTAGCTTCAGCGAAAGTATCCGAGCAATATTGCGCCAGATGAACTCCTTCTCCGGATGATCATCAATACTATTTCGCTCGATGACCAGAACCTCAACATTGCTCTCATTGGCGACAAGGTCGTACATCCGGCTGTGGCCATTCCCAAGCAGGTTCTGCTCACCAACTACTTGATTGCGATGCCGCACGAAAAGGGTCCGTTCATTCTCTTTCACTGCAACAGAGCCTGTTACGAGATCCACAAACATCAGTGGTCTCGCCGCGTTTGCACAGATACTGACCCTCAGCGTAGTGGAATGGACGAGGGGAAAGCGCCTTGACATCGACTATGTCGTCAACCAAGCCAGTAGCTACTATTGCCTCCTCGTAGTCTGTGTCGAGAGCTATGGTTGGTTGATTACGTGGAACCTTAGTCATTGAGCCGAGTGCTCCCTGTCTTTCGTCGGTCAAGTGAGATTGCTCACAAATTGTGACAGTTTATGCGCGTTACTCGCGACATTGACGAAGTGCGCCACAAGCTTGATCAATCAGATATTGTAAAAAAATAGCAGCTAGCGAACTCGCGGTTCTTGCCCTGGATCAACTTGGGATCAT
>CAVWYF010000022.1:0-145233 GCA_963759095.1 uncultured Alphaproteobacteria bacterium
GTCCGCCTTCGGCGGTTTGTTGTTTAAGTGATGTCGCTCACGCCAGCAGCCTTCGGCTGCGCTCCGCTAGGGCGCACTTCGTGCGGCGCGCGGTCGCGCCTGCCTCAGCACTTACGTGCTTCGGATTGGCGTTCATCACTAGGGTCATTCAAGGTCGGAGAACGGCCCGCCGAAGGCGGATAAGCTGTTCGACCACAAAAACAACTAGGCCCGGCCGGGCCTCGGGCCGGTCAGGCCCGCCTCCGCGGAGCGCAGCCGTAAGGCTGCTTGCGTGAGCGAGTTCATTTAGCAATGAGTCCCGCCTGGCAGGTGTGCAACTCTCAAGCAATCTTCTGGTTATATTCGCCGACTTCAGGATAATCGCTCAGGTGCATGTCAATGGCCTTGAACATGGCCTTCATCATGTCCTCAGACGTTGGGCTTTCGCACACCACGACAAGTTCCGGCTTGT
This sequence comes from uncultured Alphaproteobacteria bacterium, assembly GCA_963759095.1. Classification (GTDB taxonomy): domain Bacteria; phylum Pseudomonadota; class Alphaproteobacteria; order Rhizobiales; family Aestuariivirgaceae; genus Anderseniella. The sequence goes on from CAVWYF010000022.1 coordinate 452, forward strand.
TTGAAGACGCCCGCACCAGGCCCCAAGTGCCGTCGGCCAGTACAATGCGGATGCCGTTGACCGTGATCAGTTCGCGAATTGACTGTCCGGCCAGCTTGCCGCCGTCTGTTGCAATTCTCTGAAAGTAAGCCACAGCCTTGTCGACGATGCCGTACTTTGCTTCATCAGCACAGTGCGGCGACATGGTGGGCGAGCCCCAGGTCTGCGGCAGGTCGCGGTAAAGGTCTGCCATGGACTTTTCAGGCTCGCGTTCAAGCATGCGCAGGATGGCGATGGCAGACGCCAGCCCGTCATCATAGCCAAGCCCGTAGGGTTCGCGCAGGAAGTAATGGCCGGATTTTTCAAATCCGGCAATCGCACCCAGCTCATTGGTGCGCCGCTTCATGTAGGAATGCCCGGTTTTCCAGTAATCGGTGCGCGCGCCTTGCGCCTTCAGAACCGGATCGGTCTTGTACAGCCCGGTGGATTTTACATCGACGACAAATTGTGCGTTTTCATGTTCCGACGACATGAAGCGGGCCAGCATGACGCCGACCTTGTCGGCGAAAATTTCATTGCCTTCATTGTCCACCACGCCGCAGCGGTCACCGTCGCCGTCAAATCCCAGGCCGATATCAGCACCCGACGCCAGTACCGCATCGCGCATGGCATGCAGCATTTCCATGTCTTCCGGGTTGGGGTTGTAGCGCGGGAAGGAATGATCGAGTTCGCAATCCAGCGGCACCACCTCACAACCCATGGCTTCCAGTACTTTTGGTGCAAATGCGCCTGCTGTACCGTTGCCACACGCGCATACTACTTTCAGTTTGCGGGTAACCGGTCCGCCCTTGACCAGGTCGGCGACATACTTTTCTTCCAGATCAGATACATGCACCAGACCGCCGCCATCACGGGTCTGCCATTTGCCGCCCAGCACAATGTCCTTGAGTGCGCTCATTTCATCCGGCCCGAAGGTGAGGGGGCGGTCGCACCCCATCTTCACACCGGTCCACCCATTGTCATTGTGGCTGGCGGTCACCATGGCAACCGCCGGCACGTCGAGGGCAAACTGGGCAAAGTAGGCCATGGGTGAAAGCCCTAGCCCGATGTCGTAAACGGTGCACCCCGACGCCATCAGACCGGTGGTCAGCGCCAGCTTGATGGACATCGAGTAGCCGCGAAAGTCATGCGCCGTGACTATGTGGGGTTTGACACCGCGCTGGTGCAGATAGGTGCCGAGTCCGAGGCCCAGCGCCTGAATGCCGTAGAGATTGATTTCCTTTTCAAACAGCCAGCGCGCATCGTACTCGCGAAATCCTGTCGCCTTGACCAGCGGCAGACGCTCGTAGTCCAGCGTGTTGGGAACCAGATCGGCGCGGGGTTTGGCAAGCATCGAGGGTTTCCTTTTTGATAGTGGGGAATGACGGCGTCTAACCGGCTTTTGCCAGCCGGTTGCGGCGTCCGCCCTTGCGGCGTTTGTTGCGGGTTAGATTTGCCAGCCTCTGATCCAGTTGCGCGGTCACCGTTTCGCGTTCGCCTGGAGACAGGGATATCCAGCTGGCGATTTCATCGCGGGTCCGGCCGCAGCCCATGCAGAAGCCGCTGTCGGGTTCCATCACGCACAGTTTGACGCACGGCGACTGGATTTCAGGGATTGCACGGTCGCTCATTTAGATGCCTGGAGTCCACGAATGGCAGATGGGTCTTGTCCCCTGCCGCGTAGCACGCACAGTATCCAGTGTGCAACATTTCTCGTGGAAAGCAGGGCAAATTCCGCGACGGCTATTGTTCAGGATTTGGTTCTGCCGGCGGCGTTGGTTCATGAGTATCCATGTTGGCAGGCAGCGCTGGCTGATTGCGTTCATGCTCCCTGATCCGGCGTTCAAGATTATTGAACGGCACCCATTCGCCCTCATGGATGGTCTTCTTCAGCACAAAGTCAACCTTTGGCTCTTCCACGTCGGGTTTTGCAGGAACAACAACCACAGGTTCCACGGTCCGGTCCGAATCATCGTGCAGGTTCAAATTGTCGATGTTAACGACCACCACAACCACCGCGAGAGCTGCAGAAGACCACAATGAGGCCAGGCGTGCAGTTGAATAACTTGGTGCCAGCATGGCGAGTGCTCCACCAAACCCCGCACACCCGATCAAAAACATGAACTCCATGGAAGGCGTTGCAGCCATGCTTCCGGGTAACCATTGGTATCCGGATTTGCCCAAGGCAGCCACAATGATCATTGCACAGCTAAAAAAGAAGCCGATCCACGCGTGCATGATAATTCCTCTCTCAATGAAAACGCTGAGTGAAGACTAGCCTGGAATGGCAAACGTGCAGTGAAAGAACACGGTTAATAAAGCGTGGAACTTTTGTGTCTGGGAGCATAAAACAATGCTGAGCGAACCCAGATAGTCTTTCACTTGATCCAGTCGCCTGGAATTGAACAGCAATGTCGAGAATGAGCCAGAACCCCAGCCTGTTACCGTTTGATGATATCCGCGCTCTGGTGGATGAACTGCCGGGCTTCGATGTCAAAGCAGCAAATGTGTTTGCGGCGCAAGGTCGGCAGCCAACTGGCAGGATCGCTGAAATCGGCAGGTGGATGGCCGGCTGGCAGGCAAATATCCGACCAAACATCCGGCGACCGGTAGTCACCCTGTTTGCAGCTTCTCATGCCATGGCCGCGAACCTGGATGACGGATTGCAGATCAGTCAGGTCACTGAACTGGTTGAAGAAGTTCAGGCCCGCTCCGGGCTGGTTGCGAAAGCTTGTGGGCGAGCAGAGCTTGGCCTGAAGGTTTTTGAGCTGGCTCTCGAACTGCCAGTGGAAGATTTCTCAGTTGCTGCAACGATGGCGGAAACCGATTGCGCCGCGACCATTGCCTACGGCATGGAGGCAACTACAGATGGCTGTGATCTGTTGGTGGTACGCGGTGTTGCCGCGGGTGGTCAGGCTTCGACCACAGCAATGACTGCGGCACTGCTTGGTGAAGACAATTCCCTCAATGAACAGCGCAGTGTGGCAGAAATTGATATTGTTGCCAAAGCCGTCGCTACGCACAAATCCCATTTTCAGTCGCCGCTGGAAGTGCTGCGCCGGTTGGGCGGACGGGAGGCCGCAGCCATTGCCGGTGCCATCGTGGCAGCTCGGTTGCAAAGGGTACCGGTTATCCTGGACGGATCGCAGGCAGCGTGCGTGGCACTGCTGTTGGAAGCATTGCGCCGTGGGACCGCGGATCATTGCATGGTATCATGCCATGACATGCACCCTGACAGCGCACGGCTGTGCAAGGCGCTTGATCGGCCCGTTCTGTTGTCGGGCAGTTATGCTGAACATGATGGCACCTCAGGCGCGCTGGCGGCAAGGGTCGTGGCAGACGTGATGGCGATACTTGATGAACCCGGCGATTGATCAGCTCTAACTTTATTCCGCTCACGCCAGCAGCCTTCGGCTGCGCTCCGCGGGGGCGCACTTGGTGCGACGGCCGGTCGGCCTTGCCTCGGCACTAACGTGCTTCGGAATGGAGTTTATCATAAAGGTAGTTCAGGATCGGAGAACGGCCCGCCGCAGGCGGATAAGCTGTTCGACCAGTAAAAATACGGAGTGCGCTAGCACGACGTCAGTTCAATCAACCTGCGTTGGGTTTGCGGCATGGACTTGTTGGCGTCAGCGAGGCTTGCTCGCACGGTACCCAATACCTTGTGCGATGGAAATTCGATGCTGACAATCAGTCCGGTCGGGTGATTTGCCTTCATCGCCAGCTTGGCTTCATGCAGTTCAGCCAGACCGTTGACAATGGACAATCCCAGCCCTGCGCCATCAATGGCTTTTTCCCGCGCATAGGTGCCACGCACAAATGCGGTACGCATGAAGTCAAGCTCGTCAGCATGGAGACCAGGGCCATTGTCTGCAACGCTCAAAATTACCGAACCATTGGTCTTCTGCCGGATGCTGACGCAGATGTTGCTCGCTTCCGGCGCAAACTTTACTGCGTTCGATAACAGGTTCAGCCATATCTGGCGCAGTGCCCTGTTGTCAGCCAGCAGGCGCACCGGCTGGTCAGGAAAAACAAACTGCACCGTTTGCGCCTTGTGTGATGTCTGAATGGATAACAGTTCCGCACTTTCCCGTGCCACAACACAAGGGTCGACCGGCTCGATATCCAGGTCGCTGCGGTTGGCTTCAATGCGCGACAGATCCAGAATGTCGTTGATCAGCTTGAGCAGGTAATCACCGGAATAGTGGATGTCGTCTGAATATGATTTGTAGACAGGCACCGCATGCGGACCCATCATTTCCTTGCTGAGGATTTCTGAAAACCCAAGTATGGCATTGAGCGGGGTGCGCAACTCATGGCTCATGGTTGCCAAAAACCGTGACTTTGCAAGATTGGCTTCCTCGGCTTTACTGCGGGCGTTTTCAGCTTCGCAAAGCGCGCCGTCCAGTTGGCCGATGAGAGCCTCGCGCTCGGCCTTAAAAACCAGCATTTCCTGGGCGGTGCCCTGGAGTCGGCGCACAAGCTGCACAAAGAAAATTTCGGCAAGAACCACAACTGACGCAAGCGTATTGTACACCAGGCCGGATTCCAGAAGGCAACGGGTCATCGTTGCCAGGGCGATAATGCCGGTACCTGCCAGAATGATCGGCATGTAGTTGCCAGCGGTCAGTATCCTGGCTGCAATGGCCGCCAGCGTGATGGCCACCAGGTATATGTGTTGTGATTGGTTACCGGCTTCCCAGTAGGCAAACAGCGGAATCACCCAGCACACCGCGATCAGCGTTTCCGAGGCGCACAGCATGCCAACCCATTCTGTGGAGTGAATCTTGTTCTTGCGCGCCTGTTCATACAGATTGCAAAGACAATACTGTATTGCCTGAGCCGTAAGGTAGCTGCCGAACCAGCTTGCTGCAGCCATGCCGCTCGTCCAGGAGTAGATAGCTGCCATCATGAATATCGACAGGATCGGCATTGCCAGCGAAACCCTGATCTGGTTTCGAACAAACAATGTCAAAAGGTCAGGTTCCCAGAACTCTACCCGAGGCCGCATCTGCCTTGTTTGGCGTGATAGCTGGTTGTTCCGGTTGAATTTCGGCGTGTGTTGTCAAACCCGCTTTTATCCCTGATTTACCACAGTTATGGCTAATTCAACTGTTGACTATGAATGAAATTGCTTAAGAACGGCCTTGCAGCAATGGTTAGCAAACCACAAAGATGGCAGTTCCGTTTGGAACGGAGTTATACCAAGGCAAGTTATAGTTGACTGGGAGAAGGGTACGTTCGGACATGATACTGATAGAAGACAATCGAGCTCCAAATCCGCGCCGGGTGCGGGTTTTTCTGGCGGAAAAGGGCATCGAGATTGAGCGCCGCCATGTCGACATAATGGTCGAGGAGCACAAAACACCTGATATGGTGAAGCGTAATCCGTTCATGCGAATTCCTGTTCTGGAGCTGGATGACGGCACCTGCATCGCCGAGGCGATGGCGATCTGCAGATACTTTGAGGCGCTGAACCCTGAGCCTGCGCTGTTCGGTGAAACTCCGTTGGAAATCGGCTTGATCGATATGTGGCAGCGCCGGGTTGAACTTCAGTTGATGCATCCGATTGCCTTTGCATTCCGCCATTCCCATCCCAGAATGGCGCATCTTGAAGTTCCGCAGATCAAGGAGTGGAGCGAGGTGAATATAGGGCGCGTCGAGGCCATGTTGGATTTCCTCAACGGTGAACTTGCATCCAGGGAATTTATTGCAGGTGACAGTTTTTCGGTGGCTGATATTGATGCCTTGTGCGCGGTCGATTTCATGCGCGTGGCCCGTGTTGCCCTGAAAGATGAACATGCCCATTTGAAGCGCTGGCATGATCAGGTTTCCGCACGCCCGAGTGCGGCAGCGTAGTGTCAAATTCATTGAATGTGCTGGTCACCCAGGTCCGGAAGTGCCGGGCGTGCCGTGACACGCCAAAGGCCGGCAAGCTGGCGTTGCCGCATGAACCGCGCCCGGTGTTGCAGGTGTCATCCGCTGCCCGGATCATGATCGCCGGGCAGGCGCCGGGCACTCGGGTGCATGCATCAGGCAAGCCGTTTACCGACCCGTCCGGAGATCGGCTTCGCGATTGGATGGGCATAGCTGAAGATGTTTTCTACGACGCTGACAAGTTGGCAATCGTACCGATGGGGTTTTGCTTCCCCGGCCTTGACGCCAAGGGAGGTGACCTGCCGCCGCGCACCGAGTGTGCACCGCTATGGCGTGACGGCCTGATGCAGGCGATGCCGCAGGTCACGCTGGTTCTGGCGATCGGTATGTATGCCCAGAAATGGCACATGGGTAATCAGCAGAAATCCACATTGACTGAAACAGTCAGAAACTGGCGGCAATATCACGAAATGAATCCGGTATCCGTCATCCCCATGCCACACCCATCCTGGAGAAATACTGGCTGGTTGAAGAAAAACCCGTGGTTTGAGGCAGAGCTGCTGCCCGTATTGAAAGCAGATGTTAAGGCGCTTGTGTCTTAAGTCAGGGAGAAATTCCCGCCTGGCCCGGCCATCGCGATACAGGAGGTGGCATGCAACTCAGTCGTTTAGCGATCATCGCCCTGTGCCTGGCGCTGTGTGCTGGTCTCAGTGCGTGCGCCAAGCCTGAGCTTCTGGATACCGGCCCGGTCATCGGCGCGGCCGGTCTCAACGGCACCGAGTACACTACTACAGACGGAGAGCGACTGCGTGTCTCCAGCTGGAAGACAGCGAGCCCGAGCGCTGTATTTGTGGCAGTGCATGGCTTCAATGAATACGCAGGCAGTTTTGAGCTGCCGGGCCCGTGGTTTTCCAGGCGCGGCATTTCCGTCTATGCCTATGATCAGCGCGGCTTTGGGCGCGGTGACGCTGAGCGGCTTGGCAAGTGGGCAGGCGGCGATGTCATGGCCAGGGATTTGAGCGGATTTGTTGAGCTGGTACGCCGGCAGCACCCCCAGGTGCCGATTTATGTCGTCGGCACTTCAATGGGCGGCGCCGTGACCATGAAGGCTTCTGTAGACTATGGCCTGAAGGCAGATGGTCTTGTACTGGTTGCACCGGCAATCTGGGGGTGGCGGTCCATGAACCCGATCCTGAAATCGGCTTTGTGGGTCACCGCTCATACCGTGCCTGACAAGACCGCAACCGGATCACAATTGGAGATATGGCCAAGCGACAACATTGCGTGGTTGAGGGCGTATTCAAAGGACAAGTACAACATCAAGCAGGGCCGTTTTGACACGCTGTATGGTCTGGTCACGCTGATGGACGAGGCCGCTGCCGCAGCGCCGAAAATCACTGTGCCGGTCCTTTATCTGTATGGCCTGAAGGATCAGGTGGTGCCTGAAACTCCCAGCCGGAAGGTGATGGCATCATTGACTGCGCCCAACAAGCAGGTGATCTACGACAAGGGCTATCACATGCTGTTGCATGATCTGCAGCGCGAAACTGTTTACCGCGATATCCTCAAGTGGCTAGGTCGTGACAAGGTCGCAACACCTGTTTCTACTCGACGTTTGCGATTGAACGAAACCGGCAGGCTGAACAATATCAGTACGTCGGATTAAGGTTGCCTGTCGGCAATTGCCTCCAGCAGGCACCGCACAGCAAGGGCAGATATTTTGTATCTGGAGCCAGGCGTCACATTGTCCAATGGCGGCAGTCCTGCCAGTTCGCAAGCCTGCAACACCACCAGTCCGTCAAGTTCAACCTGTTCCAGGTCGCGAGGCATCAGCCAGTTGAATAGGGAGCCAATCGGCCCTTTGGCCCATCTGACCTCGCTATCAAAAATCTTGAGGGCGTTGCTGAGATGCGTGATCAGATGGGACGCTGAATAGGGTGTCCTTGAAAAAGCTTTGCCAACATCGCGAGCAGTCTGGAGACGGAAATCTGCCTTCACCAGTTGCGACATGCGTGACTTCGGCACTTCCGTCAGGCCGGTTTTACTCTGATCACTCATGATTTTCCTGATGCACAGGAGAACCCACCGGATAACAACTTCCCCGTCTCCATTGGGGTGTCAGGCAGCATCGGGAACCCTGATGGAAAATGACAAGGGCACCCCGATGGCCATATAGGCGGCCTCCATCTGCTCAAGGTGTGACTTGTGATCAAGCCGGAACAGGCGGTCCACCTGTTCACGATGCCAGGTCAGCCGTCTGCCGAGCTCAGCTCGCGAGACCTTCTGATGACGGCATAGTTTGTACAGCGCTATCTTTAGATAAGTCAGGCCCGGCACATGCACATACCTGCCCTTGCCATGGGTACCGGTCACGGGCGCGGGGATATCCTGACCATCTGCCATTCTGGCGGCCATGGCCTCTTCTATGGCCCCGAGACCATTTCGACAGGCGCTGGCCTGATTGTTGCCAAATGTAGTGACCTCCGGAAAGGCAGGCGCCGTCACCAGCCAGTTCATGCTGCCGTCTGCAGCCATGTCCGGTTCAACGATCACTTCGTAGAAACGCGACATTACCTGATCCTCAGGTCTGTCAGGATTTTGTGTCCCAGTGCATTGCCAAGTTCGGCGCTGCCGCTGTGGCCGGGAAAGGTTGATTTGAACTGGCCGCGTCGAACTGTCTGGTGTCCACTGCCGCCATTGTGGTTTTCAAACTTGCATCCATGCTTCTTGAGCAGGCGTTTCAGCTCGGCAGCTCTCATCGGGGTACGCTCTCAACACAACTGTAGACTTCCACAGAAGTGTTACACCGAAAATGTTCAGCGTCAATCGGGTGCGATGCCGATTTTTGACGTAAGGGCGAAAAAAATTAATCCGACCTCTGAGGGCATTGTGTTGCCAGTGCTGGAGCAGGCCCGAAATGACTGGGAAAAACCACTCAATCCCGCGAACAGCTTGATTTTACAACACAATCAGCCGGAAAACTGCCCCACGATCCAGTCGACAACCAGACGGGTCGCCGGGTCACTCTTCAAATGTGGCTGAATGAGCAGGAAAACCTCTCGGCGGACTTTCAATGGTATTGCAGTCAACCGCTTGTCCTGCCGCAAGTCTGCTGACAGATGCTGCATCGCGAGAAGTCGCCATGGGCCCGGTACGTGGTTATCTGTTTGTTGCCGAGGCAACTGGCGACATGAGCGGGAAAATTGAAGCAGGCGGAAATCGTATGCTGCTGGGTGTTGTTTGCCGCACGATGTGCGAGCGGCTCAGCGGCAGGCACAAGGACACATCGCTTTTCGACCCGGCAACGAGACTACCTGTTGCGGTGCCCGGCATTCTTGATCCGGCCGACAGAGCCAGGCTGGATGCAGGTATCGCACTTGCCGCCGGCCGATAACGGCCCATGCGGCACTCAGCTGCCTGCTGTCCGGTCGAGATATTTACCCAGTTGCTCAATTACGATTTGAATTTCTCCGGCCTCAATCAGTTCAGTAGTGGTCTTGCCTGATCCAGCAATTGCCCCAGTGTCTGCCAGGGGCCGTGTCCTATTTCCAGCTTCCCCACCCGTTTGTTTCCGACCCGTGTATGCTCATTAATCATATCTTCCAAATTCCTATTTCCAGCTGAACCTGTTGTTTGCATCAGGTGTTACAAATACAGTCAAATCACTGTTGTTCGACTGGCGCAGTGAGCCTGATCAAGGCGGCAATTGCCGGGTTGCGGGCGGGGAGGGAAAATGGGTTTGCTGTGATGGCTTAGGTCCTGCAGCTATGATTTCGTTGTCAGCTGGCTGACCGCATTGATGCGCGCGGTGATCTCGCTCAGGCGCGACCAGCTCTGCAACGCCATTGGCAGCAGCAGGGCCGCTTCAAGATATTCCCAGGAATAGGTGGCAATGGAGAATATCCTACCCGCGGTAATGCCCGGCAGTTGTGCGCCCAGGTTCAGGTTGTAGATGATAAATCCGATCTGGAGCAGGAAAATTCCGCCATAGACGACAGCTTCCGTGTCGGAGATCGATATCTCGGTCCTGGTGAGTGCCCTGAGATGGCGAAACAAACCCAGTTTGCTGCCACCGTCCAGTATGGCCACCTGCCGTTCGCGCTGTTCGTTCAATGCCGAGTTGAACCGGTAAAACCGGCGATGGGAAAAGGCATAAACTGAAATCATGCCGACAGTCACCAAAATGCATGACACACCAAATCTGAAGTCGAATATCATCAGCACGCCCAGACTGACCACCGCCTGAATTACAGCGGTGATCAGTTCGGGTGCTTGTTGTTCCAGAAAGTCTACCAACTCGCGTGACATATCCAGCCGGGCACTGCGCGTGGAGATCGGCAGGTCTTTGTGCCTGTTGTTGACTGCCGTTCCGAGATCGCGCCTGATGGTTCCGTATACCCGTGTGTCGTAAACGCGCCGGCCGACTGCGACGATGCACAGCAGCACCAGGACAATGGCCAGTCCGGCCAGTTCGTCACTGCCGCCGGCAAGCAAACCGTCGATAGACAGTCCGATCAGCAGGGGAACAATCGCAATCAGCACATTTTCAACGACAACCACAAACCATGTGGCGACGATGCGGCCCCAAAACGCCTTGAAGATTGCGGCGAGCCCGACGCCGCTTTCAGTCTTTATCATCTGGCCTCCAGCCCGGTTGCTTGAACAGATACCCGCCGGCGTCTGACATGCTGCCTGCGCTCTTGATGTCCTTTGCTATCTGAACATATTCATGGAAGTTGATCTTCACCGGGTTGGTGGTGCCAATCTGCGTTGTAAGGCCATAGATCACCGGTTCTTCCTCGGCCTGGTAGGTGCCGAACATCCGGTCCCAGATGATCAGGACGCCGCCATAGTTCCTGTCGAGGTACTTGCCGTTTGAACCGTGATGCACCCGGTGCACGGACGGTGTATTCAGGACTTTGTCCAGCCATCCGAGTTTGCCGACTTTTTCGGTGTGTATCCAGGTCTGGTAGGCAACCACTACCGACAGGGCAATGATGGTCTGGACCAGGTCAAATCCGAGCAGGATCATTGGAATGAAGAATACCCATTCAATCAGGCCTTCAACCCATGCCAGCCGCAATGCGGTTGTCAGGTTATATTCCGGCGAAGAGTGGTGCACGCTGTGATGCGCCCACAGAATGCGGATTTCATGCTCCCACCGGTGCATCCAGTAATAGGTGAAGTCTGCTGCGACCAGCGCTAGTGCCCAACTCCACCAGGTGATGGGTATTTCCATAAGGGCGAACGGGCTGACGAGGAACAATCCGACCACGAACACAATGCCGTAGGCGGTCCGCTCCAAAAGCGCATTCACCAGCAAGATGGCGAAATTGGCAGATGTTTCGCCAAGTTTCCTGCGCTTGCCGGTGAAGAAATCCCACGCCGTTTCAGAGACGATAAGCAGCAGGAAGATCAGGCCGATGATTTCCAGCACCTGAAACGTGCCGGAAAAAGCCTGGAACCGAGTTTCGAGGAGGTCCATAAGTATGGTCTTTCGTATGGTGTGGTTGACGGATGCCGCATGCTATGAAGCAGGTCAGTGTATCAAATATATTGAACGAACGATCGTTCATTGATATATGAAGCATGACGTGTAATTGCAAGACCTTGTCTGGACGATTGAATGGAACCGAAGACCACACGAACTGAAACAGCACAGGCGCGAAGGCAGCTGATCGTTGAGACCGCCGCTGCCTGCTTCATCGAACAGGGTTTTCACCAGACCAGTGTCAGGGATATCGCGAAACGTGCCGGAGTCAGCCTGGGCAATCTCTACAATCATTTCCAAAACAAGGCGGAGCTGATTGCTGAAATTGCCATGCTCGAGGAGCAGGACCTTGACGCGCTTGAGGAGCAGGTATCCCGAATTTCCGACCCGTCAAAAGCCTTCGACAAGTTTGTCGCTCTTTATACCGAGTACTGCTGCATTCCGGAAAACATTGTGCTTTCTGCCGAAATCGTTTCAGAGGGTTTGCGCAACCAGCAAGTCGGGAGCGGGTTTTTGCAAAACCAGGCAAAACTCAATTCTGTTATCGCGAAATTGATTACCGGGATGGCAGGCCAGCAGGGTGTCCAACCAGCCGTGGAACCGACTGTAAGTGCGGAATTTGTTGTGGACCTGGTTCATGGCCTGGCCATGCGCAGCGCATTTGAAAGCAGAAAGCCGAACAGGGCTGAGACAGACGCGCTCAAGGCAAGCATTCGAAAGATTGTACTGAACTAGATCATGCTGACACAGGGACTTTACAGTCGATCTCGCTACTAAGATATGTCGAAAAATCTTTGCAACCATGGTTCAAACGTATATGATTTCATTTAGAAGTTTGGGGCAGATATTTCATGCAAATTGCACTTTTTGGGCAATCTCCGAATGGAATATTGGTTTTAAGATACAAGGTTGACTCATGAGCGAACAAAAACCCGTAACCAAAGTCCCGGATGGCCAGGCACGCTTCTTCAAAACGCGTCAGATGAAGCCTAATGAAAAAGGCTACGTTGGATATGAAACGATATGGGAACCGTTTCAAAAAGAAGTCGAATACAAAACACCCAAACGCCCGTAAATATACAAAAAATCTTTATGGGCTCACAGTGAAAATCTGGCATAATCCACTTTGAACGCTCTGGGTTGAGACCTCATATCATTGCTGAGCGTCCAGTGACGCAGATGTATTTTTACCATTAACTGGTGAGAAACAACTGAAGCCTGGTGTTGTGGCAAGGGGATTGCCTGATAAGGCTGCAGATCAGTTGATGCTATGTGCCTTGACGCCTTGTGTCATCAATGCTTCGTCCAAATCGACACTATCATTAGCCTTGCCTCCACCTTCTAATTCCTCGTCGGAGGCGTCGCGAACCGTAAGTATCTCAAGTGTAAAGATTACCTCCCGGCCGCACATCGGATTGTTCCCGTCAACGGTCAGGGTCTTGTCGTCCATGCGTGTAACAATGAATTTCTTGGCCTGACCCTTGTCATTTTCCATGGTGATGGTTGTGCCAATCTCATGGTACTCTTCGGGCACGTTTTCGATGAAATCAGTGAAGACCAGCGACTCGTCCCGGGGGCCAAAAATGCTGTTGCAGTCGATCGGCACGTCGATGATGTCACCGACCGTTTTGCCTTCCAGCTCTTCGAGCACTTGCGGAGCCAGTATGTCATTGTGGCCATGAACATAAGCGATCGGGAACTCAACCGTACTCAACACCTGGCCGGACTTTGCGTCTGTTACCCTGTAATTGAGCTCAACCAGCTTGTCGTCTTGGATTAAATCACTCATCTCACTTACCTGCAGCAGCCAGAGCCGTTAAAATATTGAAGCCCCAAATACTCTGACTTCGTCGTCATCATATCCGAGAACCAGCCGGCCCAGCCATTCACCTTCCCGTTTGGTGCTGCGCTGCCGGTAAAGTACACTTACATGTTCGCCTCTGCGAATTATGCCAAGTGAATCGAGCTCTTCAGACAGGTTCCGGGTCAACTCACTGGTGGCAAACTGCCGGCCAACCTCGACTTCATCCAAACCTAACATCAGCGATGGCGAAAAATGTTTGATGAATTCCGCGTAATTGCCTTCATTTGAACTTTTGATCAGATCGTGCCACATCGAATTTGCCAGCGCCATGATCTCTTCATCGCTCTTGTCCACGATGTTCATCGTTGAGCCCTTCTGTTGTATCAATACCCAAAAGAAATCCGCCCCGAAAAACTGATGCCTTTACAGGCTTCGGCTTATTTTCCGGTGCGGATTTTGATCATCAATCAGATGTTATTTAGCGGCCCTTGCTCGTGTTTTCTTGGCAGCTTTTGCTGGTGCCTTTTTGGCAGCCTTTTCTTCAGCTTCATCAACCAGATGATAACAAGGTGCTTTCTCCATGGTGTATTCGCCTGTTTCCGGATCACGGCGCGATACGGTAAGAACGTGCCAGTTCTTGTCGTCCAGTTTCATCGCATCACCTCGATAATAATAACCAGGCCAACGGGTCTCTTTACGGAAAAGCGTATGTTGCGTAACGCACTCGGCTGTACGATGGCGGTGCATTAATTCCCACGCACGTAGCAGTTCGTGGATGTCCTTGGCTCCCAGGCTTTGCAGATCTTCTTCCATGATTTTCAGTTTTTTCAAACCGATGTTAAGAAGCTTCTCGTTCGTCATGTAGCTGACAGTCACGCCGCCGCAATACTCATCCATCAGCTTCTGCAGCCGATCAAGGCCCTGCTTCGGATTTATGTAGCTTGGGCTTACCGTACCGGCCACAATTTCGTTGCGATAGATATTGTAGTGATCCATCGGTTTGAAAATTTCAGTTTTTCTGTCCTCAATTTGCTTGTCGTTGACGACGATGCCTTCTGCCTTGCCATCATCGATATATTTGCAAGCAGCCTTGGCAGCCAGACGCCCCTCGGTAAATGAGCCTGAAGAAAACGCATGCGGGGTTCCACCGACTGCATCGCCGGCACCGAACAGACCTTCAATCGTCATCATGCGGTTGTAGCCCCAGAAATACTCCGGCGGTGAAACATCTTCCGGACCACTTGCCCAGCCGCCGGCACCCGTTGCGTGCGATCCCATGACATAAGGTTCAGATGTCGTGAGTTCAGGGTTCTCGTTCTTCGGATCGACATCTGTGGCCGCCCAAAGCACCGCTTGACCAACCGTCATGCCAAGGAAGTTTTCCCAACCCACTTCTTCCAGATGAGGGTCCTGGAAAGCTTTCATGGTGACCATGTGAATTGGCCCACGACCTGCATTCACTTCACTGATGATTGCATGGTTTCGCAAACAGGTCGGGATTGGCCGGTGTGTCCTGTGCGACAGTTCAGGGTCCAGATACTCCTTGCCGACCATTTTCTGGAGAGCCGGGAACCATTTGGACTCGTACTCCTCACCCATTCCATTTTGAGTGTAGGTTTTCAGGTGCAGGAAGTAAGCACCCACCGGGCCGTAACCGTCTTTAAACCGGGCCAGAACGATGCGGTTTTCCATCTGGGTCATCTTGGCGCCGGCATTGATCATCAGGCCGTAAGCGGACCCGGAGGACCATGGCGCATACCACACACGACCGGCACCTTCACCAACAGAACGCGGCTTGAAGATATTGGATGCCCCACCAGCGGCCACAACAACCGTTTTGGATTTAAATACGTGATAGTTGCCGGTGCGCACATTGAATCCAACGGCGCCAGCGATACGGTTATCTTTGGCGTCATCTTTCAGAAGGTGCGTCACGCAAATCCGGTTGAACACCTGGTCAGCGGACTTTTTGGCAGCTTCAGCCACGATGGGTTTGTATGACTTCACCGTGAATCATGATCTGCCAACGCCCTTCACGCAGGTAAGTCCCGGTTTTCGGATTCTTCATGATTGGCAGGCCCCAGTCCTCGAACTGATGTACAGTCGAGTCTACGTGGCGGGCCATATCGAAAAGAAGATCTTCACGCACCAGACCCATCAGGTCGATGCGTGCATAGCGCACGTGATCCTCAGGGTTATTTTCACCCCAACGGGTACCCATGTAACAGTTGATCGCATAAAGGCCCTGCGCGACAGCGCCGGAACGGTCAATGTTGGCTTTTTCAGCGACAATGATCTTTTTGTCCTGGCCCCAGAAGCGTGCTTCCCAGGCGGCTCCACTGCCACCCAGTCCGCCGCCAACGACCAGAACATCGATATCGTCTTCAATAATGGTTTTGCGAGACATCAATAGTACACCCCCAGCTTCATTTTGAGTTTGTTTGATTCCAGAGTGTGCACGTCGCCATCATCCATACGGATGTATTTGGGTTCACTATACAGGTGCTGGCTTTCCCGCATTTCCTCGCTGGGACCGGGGGCGTCTTTCAATTCGGGATAGCCTGTCCCCCAAGGCTTGGTGGTGATTGGTGACAGGAAGTTTTTTTCGGTTCCGTCGCGGAACTTGACCTTCCAGGCTATGGTGCCTTTTTCTTCTTCACGGCGCACCCGGACGCTATGTCCTAACGGCGCAAAGTCGGCATACCCACGCACGTCAATAGCATTCTGGGGGCATGCCTTGACGCAAGAGTAGCACTCCCAGCACATGTCCGGTTCGATGTTGTAAGCGCGGCGATAGGTCGGGTCGATATGCATGATGTCCGACGGACAAATATCAACGCAATGTCCGCAACCGTCACAGCTTGTCATGTAAACAAATGTAGGCATTCTGGTTTCCTCAAAATTTCATGTGAATTATATTGTTCACTCAGTAGTGGTGCGGTTGCTCGCGCTTAATTCCAAGCCCCATATCAAGAGGCGCGTCCTTCAAAAGTTCCATGGAATGTCTGTCTCTGTCTTCCGGATTGGTTCTGTCCGCCGGGCTTGGCAGATTGGCCATTGAACCATTGGCAACAGCAACTTTTTTCGAAAAGGCCGCTGCCGGCTTGAAGAACATGTGTGAAAATTTCGACCATGGAATTCCAGCAAACAGAACCGTTGATGCAATGAGATAAAGCCCGAGGAAAAGGTTTGCCCCGACACTGCTTCCGGCAGATTGCAAATAAGCCCAGATCAGGCCGAGGGTGCAGCTTGCCAGCAGAGAAAGTATGAACAGGTCAGCGCGTACAATCCGAAACGGAGAATTTCCTTCGGATGCAACATCGACCCTGATAAAGAACCAGAACCAGTAACCGCCGACACAAACCATGAGCGCACCAATGCACCACAGTGCCGGCCAGATTGCCGGAGTGCCGGATGTTGCTGTTGGATACGAAAATACCATTACGATCGTTGCAATCAGGTAGATTACAAAACCGTACATCCCAAGCAGATGGGCAATCCGGCGTTTCGGATTGCAGAATTCGGAAGATGTCAGAACTTCCGAAGCCGTGGTCTGGATAGCCAGGGAGACTTTCTCTCCGCCGCCAACTTCTCTTGTTGCATTGTCTTCGGATTTTTTCCCGGCACGGAAAAAGTATTTCGCACTCTGCTTGTGAATGACATCAAAAATTGTGCCTCCAACAACCAGCAATATCATTATTATAACATAGGTCTGCATGACAGACGCAGGTATGGACGCCGAAAGCTCGGCGAAAGGGTTGTTGCTGAACATTAGGTTATTTCCTCTCCTGGCCCGCTGCTTAACCGTTCAATTTAACGGTAAACCGTCCGCTTCGACTACCAGCCAAAAACACAATTCCAATGTGACGAGGCTCCGAAATCCAAGTGTAACAAGACATCAGAAGCTCCTTACTGTCAAAGTTCTTTGTTGGTGCCGATGAGCTTGATCAAGCTTGTCACGGGCGCTCCTTTCATCAAGGGGGCAGGTGAACTCTTGAATCTGCACAGGCAAGCGGTATAGGCGTATTCGCCATCAGACTGTGCGGCATTGACATGAGGAATATTTTTATCGCCATGACCCAGGATCGATTGTCACTCGACGAACTCACCCATCGCTTGCTCAGGTTTCGTGATGAGCGTGACTGGCGTCAATTCCATTCGCTTAAGGATCTGATCTTGTCTCTCAACCTGGAGGCAAGCGAATTGCTTGAGCTTGCCCAGTGGAAAAAGGAGGCTGTGTTCGAGGCAGAGGCGGCTGACGGTGTGATGCGTCAGCGATTGGAGGAGGAGTGTGCTGATGTGCTGTTGTATCTCCTGCTGATTGCCGAACGTGCCGGGATTGATTTGCAGCTTGCCGCATCTGAAAAGATAGCGGCCAACGATCTGAAGTATCCTGTTGAAAAATCGCGCGGCACTGCAACCAAATACACCGAGCTTTGATACCTTTCTGATCAGGGTCGGTTGACCGCCATCAAATGATCTAATCTAATGACATCTCGCTCTAGGAAGACGATCGGTAATGGTCCATCAGAATTTGCGCGACTTCCGGCCTGGAGAATTCGCCGGGAGGCGCCTCGCCGGCGGACAGCATTGCGCGCACCCTGGTGCCCGACAACAGAACGAAATCGTCCTTGGAATGATTGGGCGCCTCGCTCATCATCACCACCTTGTTCAGCTTCTTTGAGTAGGCTGTGTGGTCGGCGCGGAAAATCTCGATCTGCAATGCATCTGAAGGAATTTCGTCGAAAATCGTCTGGGCATCGAAAGCGCCATAGTAATCGCCAACACCTGCATGGTCGCGGCCGACGATCAGGTGCGTTGCTCCCATGTTCTGCCGAAAAAGCGCGTGCAGAAGCGCTTCGCGAGGGCCTGCATACAGCATGTCAAACCCGTAGCCTGACACGATCGCGCTGTTGGCCGGAAAATACATCTCAACCATTTTGCGAATGGCAGCATCGCGCACGTCTGCCGGAATATCACCGGGCTTCAGCTTGCCGAGCAGCATGTGGATCACCAGGCCGTCGGCTTCCAACCTGTCCATGGCCATGTGGCACAGCTCCTCGTGGGCGCGATGCATCGGGTTACGGGTCTGGAATGCTACGACCTTCTTCCACCCGTTGGCCGCAATCTGGTTGCGGATTTCAACTGCGGTCTGAAAAGTGTCGGGAAAGTCGGTTGAGAAATAACTGTAGTTGAGAACCTGGATCGGTCCGGAAACTGCAAACCTGCCTTGAGCAGCAAATTCTGCAACTCCAGGATGATCGGGGTCGGTCGTACCATAGGTCTGCTGGATTATGGTCGCTGTTTCCGCGTCGCTGAGTTCCTCGACAGCCGATACATCCTCAATTGCAATAACCGGTTGGCCTGCAACATTGGGATCACGCAATGCGATCCTGTCACCCGCGCCGATCTCGTCTGTTGATCCGACCAGGTTCAAGACCGGTGTCGGCCAGAACAGGCCGCTGGTGGTGTGCATCGTTTCAGCGACGCTCAGGGCGTCCGCCTTGTCCATGAAACCGGTCAGTGGAGAAAAGTATCCTCCCGCAAGCATGACAGCGTTGGCCGCTGCTGCGGAACTGATGGTCAATGCAGGCAGATCAATTGCTTCGGCCTCCAGAGCACTGCGTACTTCCGGGTCGTTCACATAAAGCGGCTGCAACGTATCACCACGATGTGGAGGTATAAGATCTGCCATTTACATGTCCTCCCAACCGCAATTCTTGTCAGAAATGATACGCGGTCATTGGTTCATCTGATGGTGTGAAGGTAACATGCTCCTTCTGACGGCTGATCTTGGGATGGTAGGGCAGGTCGTGGTCTTTCATGAAGCGATCAATCACCGAAGTCGTTCGCCGGCGCAGCAAATTCACGGTCACCATGTCGGCATAACAATCAACCCGTTGCTCCGACGGCTTGTCAGGACGCTCATGATAAACAGCTTTGATCCAGCATTTATAAGGTGCCAGCGTGTCGTGGAGATGGATCGTCTCCCAGCTTCCTCCGGTGTTGCCATGTGCCTCGTTCAGCAATTTTTCACTGCGCACGAAAGCCCGCTTGCCGGTCATTGAATCGCTTTGCGTCACCACCTTGACATTGCTCAGTCCGAACAATTTCACAAGCTTGTCGCGATAGGTTTCACTTTCCGGGAACACCGATCTGGGGTGGCAGAAGACAACAGGTGTGGCAGGATCGATGTCCGAAACCATTTTCAACACAACGACACTTGGTGATCTTAGCGAGGCGGTTACCACGGCCTGGCCCGGGAATTTTTCCGTCAACAGGTACCGAAGCATGTCAAATGCCGGCAGGTTGGTGGTCACTGCGCGAATTTCTTTCAAGGATTCCATGACTGAAAGCTACACCCATCGGATTTTGCCATGCAAGGCCCATAAGCAAATTGAATCCGCACCCCTGATGTGATTATCTTGCTGGTCGCCTCTGTGAACAACCCGACGGAGTCGGCGCAGCGGACCCCGCCATTCTTGCTCTCCTGTTGGATTTGCTATGTTGATTACCCAGATTTCAGACTGCCATATTGCCTGGCCGCCGGCAGACGGAACCGATCGCCTGGGCGATCTGGAGCGGTGCGTTGACTATGTCAATGCGCTTGATCCACAGCCGGACCTGGTGGTTCACACGGGCGATATTGCGCACGACGGAGCAAAGATTGAGTACGAGAAAGCAGCGGGGAAATTAAAAATTTTACGGGCGAACCTGTGCGTCATACCGGGCAACCGGGATGATCGCAGAAAGCTCCGGGACGCATTTGCGGACTATTTTCCGGCAAATTGTCATGAAGAATTTGTCCAGTATCTGGTAAGCACCGAAAAACTCTGCGTCATCATGCTGGATACATCGAGTACTCAGAGCAACAAGGGTCGGCTGTGCCGGACCCGTCTGGATCACCTCAGTGGCATGCTGGAAGAAGCTGATGGCAGGCCCGTGGTGATTTTCATGCATCATCCGCCCTTCGAAATTGCCGTGGCTTCAGTACCGTTTCAATTCGAGGATCGCGCCAATCTGGCGGAGTTCACGGAGATACTGTCGCGCCATTCCAATGTGCGGCGAATATACTGTGGCCACAGTCATCGGACTGCAAACGGACAAATTGCCGGAATTGTCGCATCTACGATTTCCAGCACGGCTAAAGATCTGCGCATGGACGAGCCGGGGCGCATGCAGGAATTGTGGCCGTCCTACCAGCTTGCCTTCTGACTGGCCGGTTTTGCAATTCAGCCGGTCTTGCTGGCCTGTTGTCTGGCCTTGTCCACAATGTCGCCAATGAAGCAGGGCAGGGCAAAGGCCGCCTTGTGAGTGGCCGGGTTGTAGTACCGGCAATTGAGATCGGCCGCCTCGAAGCGCTGTTGCAGCGCGGCCTCATCCAGTTCGCGAAGGCCTGGGTCGTCCGTCCCCCAGCCAAGCGCCATGAACCCGCCTGCATAGGTCGGCACCACGGTCAGGTAGCAGCCGGCATCAGCAAACAGGCTGGCGAAATTGAACATGGTGTTGTGCAGTTCATCCGACTGGAACCAGGGCACGCCGTTTTGGGTCACCAGCACGCCGCCGTCATTCAGCATGCGCTTGCAGTCGGCGTAAAACGAGCGGGTGAACAACACCTCGCCCGGCCCGACAGGGTCGGTCGAGTTGACAATGATAATGTCGAACCGGTCCTTCGAGGTTGCTGCAAAGTCCTTGCCGTCGGCAATCACAAGTTCAAACCGCTGATCGTCGAAGCAGCCCTTGTTGATGGATGACAGGTGCGCGCGGGCAAAATCGATGACGCCTGCATCGATCTCCACCATGACCAGCCTCTCGATCGCCTTGTGCTTGAGCACTTCTTCGGCCATGCCGCCATCACCGCCACCGATAACCAGCACGCTCTTTGCGTTTCCGTGTGCCAGGATCGGCACGTGCGCCAGCATTTCGTGGTAGCAGAACTCATCGCGCTCGGTGACCTGGGTCACCCCGTCCAGCCACACCACGTTGCCGAATGCCTCGGTGCGCCCGACGACCAGCCGCTGATGCGGGGTGTGGCTGTCGAAAAGCGTTTCTTCAAGACGGTAGGTTGTGCTGAAGCCGGTATGCAGGTGTTCATGCATCCATACGCTGCCGTCGTCTTCGCGCTTCAGGCTCATACGCCCGATCCCCGCAGCAACTCGGACACTTTAACCTCGCCGGGCCGGAAGTGCTTTTTCAGCACATCGATGCATTTTTCAGGTTGTGAGTCGCCGCACATGAACACATCCAGCGCGGCATAGCCGCGTTCCGGCCATGTGTGAATCGAAATGTGGCTTTCGGCGAGAACCGCAACGCCTGACACGCCCGATATGCCTTCAGGCGTAAACGGATGCAGGTGAATGTGCAGAAGGGTTGCACCGGCCTCGGTCACACACTCGCGCATGGCCGCGTCGATCAGGTCGATGTCGGCCAGCCCCTCGGCGTCCACAAGGTCGATAATCAGATGTGTTCCCGCACACGCCACGCCGTTTTTCACGATGAAATGATCAGCGGGTTCGCCATCACGGCTGAATGCCACCACGTTGTTTGTTGCAGCCTGTGTGTCTTCGTGGGCGGTGCCTGGAGCATCCAGGTCCATCCCCAGTTGGAACAGGGCGTTGGTCTCGGTCATTTTGGGTCCCTCCCCAGCCAGTAGATGTGTTTTATCGGCAGATCAAAACTGACCTGCAGACGCAAAAAAGCCGGCGCATGGTCGCCACCTCAAGCTTGCCAACCCCGGGTTGCCCCGAGACCTGTCACTGCGCCAACCGCAGCAATGGCTCCCCGCGCACTAGCGGAGAATGACAAGCCGGTGTCTCCATGTTGCCGGCTTGTGTGGGCGCCATGTAGGGCCGTTTGTTGTCATGTTCAAGGGTAAAATTCTGCAACCGGAGAATTTCTGAACCTGACAGTCAATACGCCGCAACTTGGTCATGACGCGGTGGGTTCGCTCGGGAGGTCTTGCGATCACAGCGTTTCGCGAGACCGCCAGAATTTGAGCACTGCCTTGCGCACCAGCACGATCAGCACCATGAAGGCGACGATACCGGCCAGAATGGCAGGCGCGCGGCCCGACAGGCCGTCCATGGTGGTCACAATGCGGGTGACCCAGCCGCTGAATACATAGCCCAGCGCGCCGACGACGGTTGCCCACAGCGCGCAGGCAAGCAGGTTGGCCGGTGCAAACACCCGCGTCGGCACGTCAGAGGCTGCCAGCGCCAGCATGCAGGCAGAGCGCAAGCCCCAGAAAAACCTGGACAGGATGATGAATTTCACCGGGTGCCCGGCAAGCAGCCGGCGGGCCTTTTTTGTGCGCCGCTGCAGGGTTTCGCTGCGCTCCACCATTTTCGGTCCGAACCGCCGGAACACCTGATAGCTGATCTGATCGCCCGTTGTAGCGCCGGCAAATGCGACAACAATCACCCAGGTCAGATCAATCAGCCCCTGATGCGCAGCCAGTGAGGCAAGCAGCAGGGCGGTTTCGCCTTCCATTGCGGTGCCGGCGTACAGGAGCCAGTAAGCGTTGTTTACAAGTGCATCCAGCATATGGAATTGCGTTCCAATTCGGTCTGTGACAAGGTGGTGCTAGGTCGAGGCTAGGTTCTACCGGGGTTTGTTAGACCAGATGGCCCGCAGATTTTGGAAATTTTAAGGGAATATTTGGTTCTGTCGGTTCTTTCGAAACGAAGAACGTTCCGGTGTGTGGTTTTTGATCCACATTGTGGAACAACATCGTATATACCTTTGAATCAGGCGAATTTGAATTGGGAACATCTATGCTCGAAAACCAGCTGTCGGACAAGGACAGAGACGCAGCGCGGCGCGAAGAGTTTCGTGTGCCGAGCAAGGAAATTCTGCGGGCCTCCGGTCAGGTGCAATCCCTGAGCCGTGCGCTCAAGCTTTTGAATGCACTTTCTTATCATGCATCGGGCTTGTCTTTGTCGGAAGTGGCCCAGGAAGTAGGCCTGCCCAACTCGACCGCACACCGCTTGCTCACCACTTTGCAGAACGAAAGGTTCGTGAGGTTCGATACCGACCGGTCGGTGTGGTTGATTGGTGTCCAGGCGTTTCGGGTCGGCTCCGCCTTTGTACGCTCCCGCGATGTTGTGACCATAGCGCGCCCCTATATGCGCCGTTTGATGGAACAGTCGGGCGAGACAGTGAACCTCGGTATTTCCGACAGAGGTGAAATTGTCTATCTGGCCCAGGTGGAATGCCAGAAAATGATGCGCGCCATTGCCGGGCCGGGTGGCCGGGCGCGAATGCACTGTTCCGGTGTCGGTAAAGCCATTTTGTCCCACATGAATCCGGAAGCCGCCCGCAAGGTGCTGCATGGCCGTGAACTGACCCGCGAAACCTCTCACACCCACACATCCATCGAAGCGCTGTTTCAGGACCTTGAAGTCTCGCAGCAGCGTGGCTATGCAATTGATGATGAGGAAAATGCCATTGGCCTGCGCTGTGTGGCGTCCGCCGTTTTTGATGAACACGGCGAGCCTTTGGGCGCGGTTTCAGTGTCCGGCCCGACTGCGCGCGTCACCGATCAGCGAGTGCTTGCCCTTGGCGAACTTGTCAATAAAATCGCCAATGATATAACCACTGAACTCGGTGGTGCGCAGAATCGGCGCTAGCCACGCTGCCTGAGAGGTTAAATCTCGACTTTTCAATGGATTGAACCGTTCTACAAACAAAAAGAAGAAACCGGCCGCCGCAGAATTGGCGGGTCGCGTTCAGGGATTTTCAGATGGTAGAAAAACAGCAAGTCATGGCGGCCCTTTCCAAGGTACGCGGGCCTGATCTTGACGGTGACCTGGTGTCGCTCGGCCTGGTTTCAGACGTGGTTATCAGTGGTGACAATGTGATGTTCGCCATCACTGTCGAGGCATCGCGTGCCAATGAGCTGGAGCCGCTGCGCCAGGCTGCTGAGAAGGCAGTCGGCAAGGTCGACGGCGTCGAAAAGGTCATGGCAGCACTCACTGCAGAGGTCAAACCGGGCTCACGTCAGGCTGCCGGCCAGACCCCGCCGCCGGCAGGTGCCAATATGGCGCCGCCGCCGCCCATGCAGCAACCGGGTCCAAAAGCCCAGGCAGCGCAGACCATGGCCGGCGTGCCCGGCGTAAAACACATTGTCGCCGTCGCGTCCGGCAAGGGCGGGGTGGGCAAGTCGACGACCGCGGTCAATCTGGCGCTGGGCCTGCAGGCAAATGGTTTGAAAGTGGGCATACTGGATGCCGACATCTATGGCCCGTCGGTGCCGCGCCTGCTTGGTATTACCGGCAGGCCCGAACCGGTATCACCGGGCTCACGCACGCTGAAACCGCTGACAGGGTTCGGCCTCAAGGCCATGTCGATGGGGTTCCTGGTGGAAGAAGACACACCGATGATCTGGCGCGGGCCGATGGTGATGTCGGCGCTGCAGCAGATGCTGCGCGAAGTCGCCTGGGGTGACCTTGATGTTCTGATTGTCGACATGCCGCCTGGCACCGGTGATGCCCAACTGACCCTGGCCCAGCAGACGCCGCTGTCAGGCGCGGTGATCGTGTCCACGCCGCAGGACCTGGCCCTGATTGATGCCCGCAAAGGGTTGAACATGTTCCGCAAGGTGAATGTGCCGGTGCTCGGCATTGTCGAGAACATGAGCTACTTCACCTGCACCAAGTGCGGCGAGCGTCATGAAATCTTCGGTCATGGCGGCGCCCGCGACGAAGCGGAAAAACTGGGCTTGCCGTTTTTGGGCGAAGTGCCGCTGGACAAGGATTTGCGCATACGCTCTGATTCTGGCCAGCCAATCGTGGTTTCAGCGCCTGACTCCCATCATGCCGGGCTGTACCGCAGCATTGCGGAAACCGTCTGGACTTCGGTTTTGGGCGATGCTGCAGGCCAAAAGCGGGCTGCGCCACGTATAATTGTTGAGTAGATTACTCCACATTACCAGATCGTGAAAGCCTGCCGGATCGGGTTGGAATATACTTGCCTTACTCGCCTGTGCTGCGTCATCCTGTCGGCAACTAGGAGAGGAAGGCAAGATAAGTGCTCCAATTGAAGGGCGCGGCCTTAAGATTTCAAGTATGGGTGAGGCTAAGTTAGAGCTGTCAGTTTCCGAAGAAGACGTATTGCGGGCAAACCTGTACAGGTTGCTGGCAACTAGCTTGCGTGCGGGCCCGTCTCGTCACGATCTCGATATGTTTGCCGACATGCATGGCGATGATACGCCGATTGGCCAGGCGGTTTCCGCCATCACCCGGGTTGCGGCCAAGTCCGGCCCTGAAGAAGCTTCCCGTGAATTTCATGATCTTTTCATTGGCGTAGGCCGTGGCGAACTGGTGCCGTACGGGTCTTATTATCTCACCGGATTCCTGCATGAAAAGCCGCTGGCCCGGCTGCGCAATGACATGGCCCGTCTTGGTATTGAGCGGCGTGATGATGTCGCCGAGCCGGAAGACCATATTGCTGCGCTGTGTGAAATGATGGCCGGTCTCATAGTGGGTGAGTTCGGCGAAGCGCTGGACCTCGAAGAACAGAAGAAATTTTTCCAGGCTCACATCGCATCGTGGGCAAAACACTTTTTCACCGATCTTGAAGGTGCGCGCTCATCGGTGTTTTACGCCTGTATCGGGCAATTGGGCGCGGCGTTCATGGATGTAGAGGATCAGGCCTTTTTGATGGTTTGATATCTTTGATGTAACGGGACGGCCTGTTGCCGTCCAAATTAGCGGGCGGGCAACCGTCCAAAACTGAAGGAGCGGAAAATGGCAAAAGGAAGTGACAAGGTGGCCGCAGGCCGTCGCGATTTCCTAAAGCTTGCTGGTGTGTCCGCTGTGACCGGAACTGCAGCCGTTGCTGCCGGATCGGTTGCGGCACAAGCTGCAGCGCCTGTTGAAGGCAGTGCAGGCTATCAGGAAACTGATCACGTCAAGACATACTACAAGCTTGCCGCATTCTAGTTTTTGTTTGGAACTGAATTTGCGGAATTTCGGGACTTAAATTCAGGCGCCAATAAAGGCGCCGCATCTGGAGGAAGATCATGCTCAGGAAGAAGACGGGAGAGGTAGCGTTCGGCCCTCGACTGTCATCGGCCCTCACCGATTTAACCGGTGGAGCGATTGACAGGCGGACATTCTTGCGCCGTTCGGGACTAGCAGTAGGCGGTCTCGCGGCAGCATCGACACTATCGTCGGGAATGGTGCGCAAGGCTGAAGCAGCAACGGTTTCCGGTGCGGTTGAAATCAAGAAGTCAGTGTGTACGCACTGCTCTGTTGGTTGCACCGTGCTGGCGGAAACCACAAACGGCGTATGGGTTGGCCAGGAACCTGGTTTCGACAGCCCGTTCAACCTTGGCGCACACTGCGCTAAAGGTGCTGCGGTTCGCGAGCACGCTCATGGCGAGCGCCGCCTGAAGTATCCGACCAAGCTGGTGGATGGCAAATGGCAGAAAGTGTCATGGGAAGAAGCCATCAACGAAATCGGCGACAAGATGCTGGACATTCGCGAGAAGTCCGGTCCCGATTCAGTGTACTGGCTGGGTTCCGCCAAGCATAACAATGAACAGGCATACCTGTTCCGCAAGCTGTACGCTTACTGGGGCTCCAACAATGGTGACCACCAGGCGCGTATCTGTCACTCGACCACGGTTGCCGGTGTTGCCAACACCTGGGGCTATGGCGCGATGACCAACTCGTACAATGACATGCACAATTCGCGTGCCATCTTCCTGATCGGCGGCAATCCAGCCGAGGCACACCCTGTGTCTTTGCTGCACATGCTGAAGGCCAAGGAAGAAAACAACGCGGCATTCATTGTCTGTGATCCGCGCTTTACCCGTACCGCTGCTCATGCCACCGAATATGTCCGGTTCCGTTCCGGTACCGACGTGGCACTGATCTGGGGTATTTTGTACCACATCTTCGAAAACGGCTGGGAAGACAAGGACTTCATCTCCCGCCGCGTCTGGGGCATGGAGTACATCAAGGAAGAAGTCGCCAAGTGGACCCCTGAGGAAGTTGAAAAGGTCACCGGTGTTCCCGGCTCGCAGATGAAGCGCGTTGCCCGCACCATGGCCCAGAACAAGCCGGGCACCATTGTGTGGTGCATGGGCGGTACCCAGCATACCAACGGCAACAACAACACACGCGCCTACTGTGTGTTGCAGCTTGCTCTCGGTAACATGGGCACAGCCGGCGGCGGTGCCAACATCTTCCGCGGCCATGACAACGTGCAGGGTGCAACCGACCTTGGCGTTCTGATGGACACCTTGCCGGGCTACTATGGTCTGTCAAAGGGTGCATGGGCTCACTGGTCACGTGTCTGGGAAGAAGACCTTGACTGGCTGAAGGGCCGTTTTGCCACCCGCAAGGACAAGGACGGCAAGGACAAGGCGATGATGAACGAGAAGGGTATTCCCGTCTCGCGCTGGATCGATGGTGTCCTGGAAGCGAAAGAGAACATTGATCAGCCGGACAATGTCCGCGCCATGGTGTTCTGGGGTCATGCGCCCAATTCGCAGACCCGTTTGCCTGACATGCAGAAGGCAATGGCCAAGCTCGACCTTTTGGTCGTGGTTGATCCGTATCCGACCATGTCTGCCGTCATGCACGGCCGCAAGGATGGTGTCTATCTGCTGCCTGCGGCAACGCAGTTCGAGACCTATGGTTCGGTCACCGCATCGAACCGTTCGCTGCAGTGGCGTGACAAGGTCATGGACCCGTTGTTCGAGTCCCTGCCTGACCACGTCATCATGCAGATGTTTGCCGAGAAGTTCGGTTTTGCCGATCGCTTCTTCCGCAACATCAAGGTCGAGGAAACCAAGATTGGCAAACTGACCGTCAAGGAACCGCTCATCGAAGACATTCTGCGGGAAATCAACCGCGGCATGTGGACGATCGGTTATACCGGACAGTCACCTGAGCGCCTCAAGATGCACATGGCCAACCAGCACACGTTCGACAGAACGACGCTTCAGGCTCGTGGTGGCCCGGCAGATGGTGACTATTACGGTCTGCCATGGCCGTCATGGGGTACGCCGGAAATGAACCATCCCGGCACGCCGAACCTGTACGACAACTCCAAGCCGGTGGCTGAAGGTGGTCTGACATTCCGTGCCCGTTTTGGTGTCAAGGCACCGGACGACTGGGGCGGTGCCAACATGCTGGCTGAAGGTGCTTATTCCGTAGGCTCTGAAATCAAGGATGGTTATCCTGAGTTCACCTACGGCATGCTGCGCAAGCTCGGCTGGGACGGTGACCTTTCGGCAGACGAACTTGCTGCCATCAAGAAGGTTGCCGGCACTGACGATCAGGAAAAGCTCGACAAGATCAACTGGAAGGTTGACCTGTCAGGCGGTATCCAGCGGGTTGCAATCAAGCATGGTTGTGCACCGTTCGGTAATGCCAAGGCCCGTACTGTTGTGTGGACATTCCCGGATCCGGTGCCGTTGCATCGCGAGCCGCTGTACACACCGCGTCGCGATCTTCTGCCGAAATACTCAACCTTCAAAGACCGGCAGATGCATCGTCTTCCCACCATGTTTGAATCGATTCAGAAGAACGATTTCTCGAAAGAGTATCCGATTATTCTGACATCGGGCCGTTTGGTGGAATACGAAGGTGGTGGTGACGAAAGTCGATCAAACCCGTGGCTTGCAGAACTTCAGCAGGACATGTTCGTCGAGATCAACCCGGTTGATGCCAATGATCTTGGTATCAGGAACGGGGACACGGTCTGGGTAGAGGGCCCTGAGAAGGGCAAGGTCAAGGTAATGGCCATGATTACCGAGCGGGTTGGCAAAGGCGTCGCCTTCATGCCGTTCCACTTTGGTGGCCACATGCAGGGCGAAGACCTGCGGGCCAATTATCCTGCGGGTGCCGACCCGTATGTCCTGGGCGAAGCGTCAAATACGGCGCAGACCTATGGCTACGACGCGGTCACCCAGATGCAGGAGACCAAGACCACTCTCTGCAAAATTGCAAAAGCATAAGGAGGATACAGAATGGCTCGCATGAAGTTCCTGTGTGATGCTGAACGTTGCATCGAGTGCAACGCCTGTGTCACCGCGTGTAAGAATGAACATGAGGTTCCGTGGGGTGTAAACCGCCGCCGCGTCGTCACCATCAATGACGGCAAGCCCGGTGAACGCTCGATCTCGGTTGCCTGCATGCATTGTTCAGATGCACCTTGCATGGCTGTGTGCCCGGTTGACTGTTTCTATCAGTCTGCCGAGGGCGTGGTCCTGCACAACAAAGATCTCTGCATTGGTTGTGGTTACTGTTTCTATGCGTGCCCGTTTGGCGCGCCGCAGTATCCGCAGGTCGGTAACTTCGGCTCACGTGGCAAGATGGACAAATGTACCTTCTGCGCCGGTGGTCCCGAAGAAGCCAACTCCGATACGGAGTTCAAGAAATATGGCCGCAACCGTCTGGCCGAGGGCAAACTGCCGCTTTGTGCAGAAATGTGCTCGACCAAGGCATTGCTTGCCGGTGATGGCGACCAGGTGTCGAACATCTACCGTGAGCGTGTGGTTGCCCGCGGCTTCGGCTCCGGTGCATGGGGATGGGGCAAAGCCTATCCCGGCTCCGGCTCTTAAGCCGACATGAAATGGTCAGGAACTGCTTGGCAGTTCCTGACGGTCATTTTGAAGGTATGGACGTATCTGTGATGTCCGGACGGGGCGGCGAGAAATCGCCGCCTTTGTTCCAGATAACTGCAATATTGCCGGATTGAATTTTTCATTGAAATTACACCGGCACCGGTTTTTGCCATGCCGCACCTTGAAGGGGTGATCTTGTTCATGACTACCAGAACCATTCGGTTTTTCGTGCTGGCGATCGTTTTGGGCCTGCTTGCAGGTTGCCAGGAGGATGAAATCGCGCGCCCTGTTTCCGGGGAAAAGGGCGTCTATAGTGGCAAGGTAGACGAAACGCTGAGTGAGGAGACACGAGAGCAATTGCGCAGGCGCATGATCATCCAGCGCGGCGGCGGCGTCTAGAGCAACATGGGTTCAATTGAACCCATAAAGTTGCTCTAGCACTTTGAAAGCGATCAATTTTATGGATTTTGATTGATTCAATCAAAAGCCATACTGATCTAGAACCAGCATATAAACCTGATTGACAGCCACGGATCAGGCGGGGAACAATCTTTTACCTGACACGGGCAACCCAAGGGGACCAGCGTTATGAAATCCAGCACCGACATAATCAAAACCATACGCGGCGTATGCGTGGCGCTCATTGCGGTAACAATGCTTGCGATCGGCAGTTGTGGCGCGCCAGCCAATGCCCAGTCGGCCAACCCGGATGTTGCGACCGAAGCGCAAAGCACCGACCTGAACACCGGTTTCTGGAGCCAGATACGAAAAGGCGCCACCGGCAATGTTTCCATTCCGGACAAGAATGCCGCCACATTGATCCAGTCGGAAGGCGATACCGACTATCGCGCGGTGCGCAACGGTCCGCTGAGCCTGTATTCAACCTATGCGCTGCTCGGCATGTTGTTGCTGCTGGGTTTGTTCTTCCTGTTGCGCGGTCGCATCAAGATTGACCACGGCAAGTCAGGCGTAACCATGCAGCGGTTCAACGACCTGGAGCGGTTTGCTCACTGGTTGATGGCTGGGTCGTTCGTGGTGCTCGCGCTGACCGGATTGAACATACTGTTTGGCCGCCATGTGTTAATGCCGGTGATCGGCAAGGAACTTTTTGCATCCCTCACAATGTGGGGCAAGTATCTGCACAATTATCTCGCATTCGCATTCATGCTGGGTGTCGCACTGGCCTTTATCCTGTGGGTGGTTCACAATTTTCCCAACCGCCACGACCTGGTCTGGCTGCTCAAGGGCGGTGGCCTGTTCGCCAAGGGCACGCATCCGCCGGCTAAGAAATTCAACGCAGGTCAGAAAATTCTGTTCTGGTGTGTCGTCATTCTGACCATTTCGGTGTCGCTGTCGGGCATTGCGCTAATGTTCCCGTTTGAAACCGCGTTCATGGCAAAGACCTTTGCCGCATTGAATGCCATCGGGTTTGAATTGCCGACCAGTGTATCTCCGATCCAGGAGCAGCAGCTCAACCAGATCTGGCATGCGATCGTCGGAATTGCGTTTATCGTCGTCATCATGGGCCACATCTATATCGGTTCGGTCGGTATGGAGGGCGCTTTTGACGCCATGGGATCCGGTGAAGTTGATACCAACTGGGCTCGCGAGCATCACAGCCTGTGGGTTGAAGAAGTGGAGCAGAAAGCCGGTTCGGCACCTGCTGCAGGCTCAACCGGCCAGCCGGCGGAATGATTTTCCGGGATTGAGGCATTGATCGCTGCTCGCGTAGTCAAAGGCATGTCGAACCGTTTGCAGACGGTTCGGCTCGCCTCGAGCGCGCTTGCGATACTCGTCACGCTGATCGCAACCCTGAGCAACCCTGCACTGGCTGACAACGAGCCGGGCCGCGGTGATCTGAAAGGCCACGGCGGACCGGTCAAGGCAGTTGCCACATCGCCGGATGGCGTCGGCATTGTCTCCGGCAGTTTTGATTATTCCATGATGTTGTGGGATGTCGCCGATGCGAAAAAGCCTGCCATGCTCAAGCGTTTTTCAGACCATGACGGAGCGGTCAATGCGGTTGCCGTGTTGCCGGACGGCAAGCATGCGGTCACCGGCAGTGATGACGGCATGGTGCGTCTGCTCGATCTGCAGTCCGGCACCGTTGAGCATGTCTTCAAAGGTCATGAACACAAGGTGGTCGGTCTCGCACTGTCGCCGGATGGCAAGCTTGCGGCTTCTGCCTCGTGGGATCGCACGGTGCGGGTATGGTCGCTTGCCGAAAAACGGCAACTGCATGTCCTCAAGGGTCACCGCAACACGGTCAATGCTGCGGTGTTTTCAATTGACGGAAAATCTGTCTATTCCACCGGAACCGACGCCACCATCCGCAAGTGGCAGGTCAGCGACGGGGCGCAGGAGCGTGTCATCTACCGCAATGGCTGGGGCATCAACGTGCTGGCTGCCTTGCCCGGGGGCAGGGAACTGGCATTTGGCGCCTTGAACGGTACGGCAGCAGTGCTGGATATCGAGAGCGGTGAAATCACCCATGAACTGGCACAGCGCGAGCGTCCCATCCTGTCGGTCGCTGTGTCCCCGCAACACAAGGTTCTGGCATTCGGCGGCGGTGACGGCATTGTGTCGGTGCATGACATGACCGACTGGACCCCGGTCAAACTGCTCGACAATCCGTACGGCCCGATCTGGGCACTGACTTTTTCAGGTGATGGCGATACGCTCTATCTGGGCGGGCTTGATGACACGGTGCACTACTGGCAGTTTCGCCCGGGCCGTGATTTTGAACCGGCCCGCGGCACATATCCGCGCCGCTTTCAGGCCGATGAGGGCCTGAGCGTCGGTGAACGCCAGTTCGCCCGCAAATGCTCCGTCTGCCACACGCTGTCGCCTGACGACGCCAACCGGGCGGGACCGACCCTGTACGGTGTGTTTGGCCGCAAGGCCGGTACGCTGCCGGGTTACGCCTATTCGAAAGCCCTGCTCAAATCCGAGATCGTCTGGAATGCCGACACCATCGGCCAGCTGTTCGAAAAAGGCCCGCAACACCTGGTGCCCGGCACCAAAATGCCGTTGCAGAAAATGTCCAACACCGAAGAGCGCGACGCGATGATTGTGTGGCTGAAAGAGAAGACCAAAGCGCCTTAGGGTCAGAAAACAAAGTGAAAACAGTTTGCACTCAGGCGCGTGGCGCACCTATATCTTAGATACGAGGCATTGAACCGCAGTCCGCCGCGACTGCGGCAAAAGGGGAAACAGGAAAGGTCAAGACAATGAAGTCATTTGTAATGGCAGTTGCAGCCATGGTTGTGATCGCGTTCGGTGCGCATTTCGGGCTTGCGTTGCTGGATCGTTCGGCGGGCAGCGTGTACGTGACGGACAATGTGCGCAAATAGTGCGCCTGATTTCTATCAAACAGGGAAATACCGAAAATGGATGACGACAAGTTCAACATGTCGATGCGCAAGTTCCTCAAGCAGGTCGGCGTAACCTCACAGCAGAAAATCGAAGATGCGGTCCGTGCGTCGGGCAAGTCCTCCGGCAGTGTGACGGTTACTGCAACCATCACTTGCGGCGACGTTGCGCTGGATCACACGGTGACCGGCGAGATTGATCTCGGGTGATGCCCCGCCGGATTTACAGGTGGTTGTCATGAACGATGAGCCGGTTTTTCCGCCATTGCTGAACGGCATTGCCGTTGCACCTGGAACGGATACTGCCAGGGTGGCAACCGCTGCCGTCATGGCAGGTGAGGCCGATGCGGGCGATCTGTACTGGTCGCAATCAGAGGATCGTCTCAACATGGCCGTGGTGCTGGAACCGGATGTGCCATTGGCGCGCGCAGTGCAGGTGCGCCATGTGATGGCAGTGGCGTTTGGTGATGCATTCGGTGCAATCTCGCCACCGGAAATCGGTGTGCACTATCGCTGGCCCGGGGACCTTCTGGTCAACGGTGCCAGGGCCGGTGCCATCACGCTGGATGTACCGGCCGGGGTGGCAACAGATGAAGTGCCGGCATGGATGGTACTGGGCCTTGATGTGGCCATCACGCTTGACCTGTCTGTTGAAAATCCCGGCGAGTTGCCGGACAGCACAACGCTGCACGAAGAAGGTGCCGGCGAGGTGACCCGCACCATGCTGATCAACTCTGTCTCACGCCATTTCCTGACCTGGATCGATGGCTGGATGAATGAGGGTTTCAAGGCCGTGCATGAAAACTGGCTGGGCCGGGCGGCCGGTTCAGATGAAGATGTTATGCTGTCTCATGCCGGCACTTCGATGAGCGGTCGGGTAACCGGCATGGATGAAAACGGCAATCTGCTGTTCACGCCCGCCGATCAACCGGTGCAGGCGTTTGCGCTCGTGGAAACCGTTGCCGGGCATCAGGTGCCATGATCAAGATTTTGCGCACCATCCGGTTCGATAGTTCAGACGACCACGTGTTTGTCACACCGGCTGGCCCTGACGAAATTGCCCTGTCCGGCGCATTTGCCTTTGCCGGCATAGGCAAGAAGGAAATCAGGGGGAAGACAAGGCAGGCGTTTGCCAACGGGTTTCTGGCGCTGCCCAGTCTGGGCCGGGCGACTTTTGTGTCTGTCGGTGAGGCGGACGAGAATGAGATGTCTGATGCGGTCGAGGCGCTGGCCCGGTTGTTTGTGGAAGACTATCAGGCACCGGACCTGAGTGTAGCGCACGACGCTGCGCGCGAAGAGATCGGCTTTGCCTGCGAACTGGCAGACGGCAAGCCGCTGAACACCTTGCTGACGGTGCATCGCACGCTTACCGACGAGGGGGCCATTCATGAAGAATACCGCGAAATCACACCGCCCGGGCAGGAGCGCCCGCATACACGTATCTGGGATGTAGCCGATGAGTGAACGTGCATGGCATTCATCCGGTGCTTATCTGCTCAACCGCCTGCCGGGACGCGGCGGGCTGGAAGTGACCGCAGACTATCTGCGCGCCTATTTTGCGCGCCCCGAACTGGCACCGATTGACGAAAGCTGCGAGGCAGAGCGTGTGGCCCATGCCCGCCTGGTGGACGATCCTTATCTGCAGTTTTCGCATCAGGAACTGTCCGAATTCGAAGACGCCGATGCCGGTCAGAACTACAAGGTGTTCCTGGCATTCCGCGACCTGCTGGTTGCATCAAAGACCCTTGAAAAGGCTTACCTGGCCATTGTGCGTGGCGAAGCGGGCAATGTGCCGCCCTTGTTTGTGGAGCAGATCGTGCACGCCATTCTGGCCAGTATTCTGCACGGCCAGACCGACCCGCTGCGCTGGCGGGCGGCTGAAATTTTCTTCCGCTCGCAAAACGTGTCCGCCGATGACGGGCAGGTGATGCTGGCTGATGAGGAAGTCGTCGACATGTTCGCTGAGACCGGCGGCATGGGCGCGCTTGGCCAACTGGTCATGGAAGCCGCAACACCGCTTAAACAGGTCGAGCTGGACGTGCTTGATGAAGACAACAAGCAGATGTACTGGGCCCGTGCGGAACGCTTTGACACGGTCATTGATTTTCGCTTCACCCAGCCCGCCAATGACGCCTTTGCACGGGTCATCGAACATTGGATCAATCACTTTACCGGCGTCAGCGTCCGGGTTCAGCCGGTGCAGCGCATAGATGATGAAAAATGGACCTGGCATATCGGCATGGATGCGCAGGCAACCCAGTTGATGAACAAATTGTACGAAGGCACGGAGCTGTCGCTCGAGGAAGAAATGGGCATTATCGGCCTGTTCCGCATGGACATTCTCGATCAGCAATCGGTTATTGAGCGTGCGCGCGGCAAGCCGGTCTGGTTGGGACTGGCAAAATCGCCAGCCGGCAAACTGAACATGAAGCCGCAAAACCTGCTGATCAACATGCCATTGCAGCGCGGCAGTTGAGCAAATAGACTAACGGATGCCTCGCAAGGGCAGGGACAGGTTTTGCGAGACCAACAAACTGGGACAAACGCGGGGAGGAACTGTGCAATGGATAGTCGTCATTTTCTGGACAGGAACGGTGCCAGGTTTTTAGCAGGCCTGATCTGCGTCCTGGCTCTGTCCGGCCTGGCTCTGACCTGGCACAAGCAAAACAACACCGACACGGCAGGCCGTCCGGTTGCCGCGTCTACCGCACAAGGCGCAGGCGCTGCCGGTACGCCGGCGGTCAACCCGAAATTCGACGAATGCCGCACCAAGCGCCGCGCCGACATTGCCAACATGCTGAAAGACGGGGTGATTGACCAGGCCAAGCACGATGATTTCCTGGCCAATGCCCTGCAAAGATGCGCCGGCATGTTCCCGCCGGAAAGCTAGAGCTGGAATATCAGCACCTGTTTTTGTGTCACGTTGCTTACAGCCTGATCGAAATG
The DNA here is from genome assembly GCA_963759095.1 of uncultured Alphaproteobacteria bacterium. Lineage (GTDB taxonomy): Bacteria > Pseudomonadota > Alphaproteobacteria > Rhizobiales > Aestuariivirgaceae > Anderseniella. The sequence continues at coordinate 36,538 of CAVWYF010000022.1, forward strand.
CCGCCATCAACTGTCATTGCGCTGCCGGTCACAAATGACGCCCGGTCGGACAGCAGGAACAGGGCGGCTTCTGCAATCTCTTCAGGGTCTGCCATTCGACCGAGCGGATGAAGGCCTGCAATGTAGTCATGGATTTCAGGATCGTCTCCGGCCATGGCCGTTCTGGTGCCGCCGGGCAGCAGGGTGTTTACCCGAATGCCGTCAGTGCCGTGTTCGGCTGACAGGGATTGCGCCAATCCGATCAGGCCTGCCTTTGAAGCCGCATAGGCACCCATGCCGGGCATGCCGCCATTTGCGTATCCGACAAACGATGAGGTGAACAGAATGGACCCGCGCCCGCGCTGCTTCAGGGCAGGTACCTGATACTTTGCGGCAAAGAATGCACTGCTCAGATTCGTTGCCATGACTTCATTCCAGTTTGCTGTCTCCATGTCGGGAACTGATACAGTATCTCCCATCATCCCGGCATTGTTGAACGCACCGTCAAGGCCGCCGAATTCTGTTGTCGCCAATTGAACCAGTCCGTCCGCATAGGCCTCCGTTCGAACATCTCCTGCCAGAAAAACTGCGCTGCCGCCGCTGTCATTGATCTTTGTGGCAAGCTGGCGAAGCAGCGCTTCGCGGCGTGCGCCGAGAACAAGATTTGCCCCTTCGGCAGCAAACAGCACCGCTGCTGTTTCGCCTATGCCGCTGCTGGCACCGGTGATGATGATGGTCTTTTTGTTGAGTTGCATTGTCTGATCTCCAAGGGGTTTCAAATGTGATCCCTGGATAGAAACACCGCACTCCATGGTCGACCCGGTTTACGGGTTTGCAGGAAGTCTCCTGACACTCACCAGTAACCGATGTAACAGAAATACAACCCGGCGGTCAGGAAGCCGGCAGTGGAAACACTGAGTGTGTTGCCGATTTTTTCGGTGGTTTTCAGGGTCATCTCGGGAATGGCAATCAGGACCGCTCCCTTAAGTACCAGCATGACCCCAAACAGGCTCACTGCTACTGTCTCCAGATTGTTCCACAGGAAATGATTGCGCAGAACAATCATGCCCAGCACGAAATGCACCGCACCGGAAAGGTTGAGCAGAATGGGGTCTGCGGCCTCATTCCCGGACATCATTCGTTCATAAAACCGGCGCGACAACAGCATGCCGAGACCGGTCGCAACCAAATACGGTCCGGTGATACTTGCTATGAATTCAGTCATGTCCGCCTCTTGCGATATTGACTATGCGATTAGCTGTCATTGATAGCAGAGTTTAATGATTTGACCGGTTGCTCGATCGCCGGGTTGACAGAAACGTATTATTTCGATATTTCTAGAATTATAGAAATAAAGGAATGACTGCGATGGAACTTGTCACGGCCGCTCAGGGGTTTTCTGCGATGGGATCGGAGTCCCGTCTGGAAGTCTTGCAAACCCTGGTCAGGGCAGGGGACAAGGGCTTGCTGGTTGGTGACATCCAGCAGCGCACCGGTATTCCGGGCTCGACCCTTGCCCATCACCTGAAGTTTCTCACCTCGGCTGATCTGATCGTGCAGAACAAGCAGGGTCGAACCATCATCAATCAGGCAAACTACGAACATCTGCACGCACTGGCGGCTTTCATCCTCGAAGAGTGCTGCGCAGACCAGGAGACGGAAGCATGAGCGATATTTCCAGGCAGCAACTGTCTATGACAGACGAGATAAAGTCCCGTCTCGCCACACCGTGGACGATTACCATGCTGGCGCCTGTTGCGGTTGCCGTGCTGGATTTCCCCAACCTGGTTCCGGTAATCAGCTTTGCTGCAAAGGCATTTCTGGGAACACTTCCTTACATTGCTTTTGCGGTGTTCTTGATTGCGGGGCTGAAGGCCGCGGGTGCAGAGGCCGTCATTGCCAATGCGTTCAAGGGCCGTGAAAACCGCATGATCATACTGGCAGCCCTGTTTGGCGGCCTGGCGCCGTTTTGTTCGTGTGAGGTCATCCCCTTCATTGCCGGCCTGCTGGCATTGGGCGCACCCTTGTCTGCGGTAATGGCGTTCTGGCTGTCATCTCCCCTGATTGATCCACCTACGCTGTTGATCACAGCCGCCGCACTCGGCTGGCCGTTTGCCATTGGCAAGGCGGTGTCAGCCATCGGATTGGGGCTGTTTGGCGGGTTTACCATCAAACTGTTGCTGAAGGGCGGTTGGTTCGGAGAGCCGTTGCGTGAACAAGTTGCCGCTGGTTGCGGTTGCGGTCCGAACCCGTTTGACGGAAAGCCGGTATGGTCGTTCTGGCGCGAAGCCGCACGCAGGCAGGTGTTCAAGGCCGAGTTCATCAACAACGCACTGTTCCTGATCAAATGGCTGGCGCTGGCCTACGTCTTGGAAGCGCTGCTCATCACCTATGTCCCGGCATCCCTGATTGCAGGTCTGGTTGGCGGCAAGGGCATCACGCCGATTGCCATAGCAGCCCTGGTCGGCATGCCTGCCTATCTGAACTCATATATTGCTCCACCATTGCTGTCGGGCCTGATGGAACAGGGCATGAGTGGTGGTGCCGCCATGTCCTTCATGGTGGCTGGCGCCGTCAGCTCTGTCCCGGCTATGGCCGCGGTCTGGTCATTGGTGAAGAAACAGGTGTTCGCCGCCTATCTCGGCCTCGGCGTTTCCGGTGCAATTGTATCAGGTGTTATCTTCCAGATGTTTGTTTGAAGGTGGGTAAAGATGGATCCTCAGGGGTTTGCTTTTATTGCTTGAACAGCTTTCTTCGCTTCGCTCGGGCCGTTCTCTGTTTCAAGTGATACCGCTCACGCCGGCAGCCTAGCGGTTGCGCTCCGCTAGGGCGCACTTCGTGCGACGGCCAGTCGGCCTTGCCTCTGCACATTCCGTGCTTCGGAGAAGCAGTTCAAATCAGTTGTGTTGAATTCTGAAACCAGGCCCGACCGGGCCTCGGGCCGGTCAGGGCCGCCCCAGCGGAGCGCAACCGCTAGGCTGCTGGCGTGAGCGGAATAAAACAAAGCACGAAGTGCCGTGGATAAGCTGTTCGACCAATAAAACCCAGTCTCAATCATCATCTATCAGGAAGTCATCGGCGCTCCGCGGTTCACCTGCAGCTGTTTTTCTCTCAGCCTCGATGTAATCCTCGGTTCTGCGGATGGCCGGGCGGGCACCTGCGGTGAACGGGTCATTGTTGGAATTGGCCTGATGCTCGATGCGGCAGTTGTCACACATCTGGATAAGCTTCGATGCTTCGGTGTCGGCAAACATGGCGTGCTTGCCGGCCAACTGAGCGGTGATTTTCTCGATCGTGCTCTTGGTGCCGAAATCCTTGCCGCACGAGATACAGGCGAACGGCTCTTCTTCATGCAGGATGGATGGAGACAGGGCGGATGCGGCAAAATTGTAACGCGGTTCAAGCGTGATGGCGCCTTCAGGGCACGTGGTTCTGCATAATCCGCACTGGACACAGGCAGCCTCGGTGAAACTCAGTTGTGGCTTGTCCGGGTTGTCACCAATGGCATTGACCGGGCAGGCTCCAACGCACGCCTGGCACAAGGTACAGGTGTCGGTGTTGACGATAATCTGGCCGTAGGGCGCATTGTCGGGCAGGGCGATGATGTCCTTGGGCGCAGGAGCAGCGCCATGCAACAGGCCCAGCATGGTGCGGGTGACATCCCGCTTTGAGCCAACACCGGAGATGGCGTGTGCCTTCAGGGCGGGTGCAGGCTTGTCTGCCCAAATGATTGTTTCCAATGCGTCCGGGTCCGCCTCGCAGACCAGGTTGATGGAACACTCATATCCCAGGCCGTCTGCCATGGCTCTGGTCAATTCGATTTGCGCCTCACTGCCGGCCAGTTCTTCTGCCTTGGCAGGGCTTGCAATCAGGTGAATGCGCGAAACACCTGCCGCCATCATGGCCAGCAACCCGTCATGGCCGATCTGGGTAATCTCATTGACCCCTAACGGCAGTACATGCGCCGGTAAGCCTTTGCCAAACCGGGCGCACATGGCGATCAGCTCCAGGCCGAAACTATTGTCATGCACCAGGATTTCCGGGGTTTTGCCGCCGGCACTTAGATAAGTCGAAACCAATGTATCAATGCGCCCGATCACGTCGGCTCTTTGCGGCATGGCATAAGATGCAGCGCCGGTCGGGCACACGGCGGAACACGATCCGCAGCCGCCACAAATGACCGGGTCAAACTCGACAATGTCGCCAATTGAGGTGATTGCACCTGCCGGACAGACATCCAGGCACCGTGTGCAGCCGGTTTTCAGGCTGCGCGAGTGGGCGCAAATACTGAAATCATAGTGCACATATAGCGGTTTTTCGAATTCACCGGCCATATCGGCCAACTCGAACATGGCTTCCATGACACGCGCCGGATCACCGGCATCGACCTTCTTGTAGCCATCACGAAGATGGCCGCCGGTAAACAGGGAAGGTCCGGCGGATAAATCCAGGATCAGCGCGCAGGTCGATGAGGCGCCGTCGCGCGCCATGACGAAATCTGCCGATTGTTTCGCCGATGGCATCAACGGCGCATAGTCATTGACCACAATCTCGAATGCGCCGAGATGGCCGGCCGCCTTGGTGATCTTGCCCTTGAACAGGGCGACATCTGCACTGGCAGGCGGTATGACATCACCGACATCACTCAACAGCAAGGTGGTGGGAATACGCTGGTTCAGCTTGCGCGCAGCATCAAGCGCCTGCTGACCGGCACCATAGACAAGGCATTGTCCGCTGGATGTCACGTTGATCGATCCTGCCGGTTCGCTGGAGTGTGCTGCATCTGCCAGAAGCGCGGCGATCTTGGCAGAGTTTGCTGTCTTGTCCGTGCTCCAGCCTGCGCGCTCGCGGATATTTGCGAACCTCAGCTCGCCTTCAAATTTCTGCTCCTGGGCAAGTTCGGTAAACAACGGTGCTTCCTGAGTGCAGGCCACCAGTACCTTGGCATTGCCCGACAGGGCTTCTGCAAACTTGCCGACCTCGGCACGGCACAGATTATTGAAAACGTCGGGCTCGTCATCGCCACCGGCTGCCTTGCATATCTTCCTGCCGTCAAGCGTCATGGTGCGCTCGCAATTGCAGATCAGGGTTTCATAGCCGTTCAGTTTCATGGCCTGGCCTTATTCACTCTGGTGTAAGTCGGGCAGAACAAAACAAATACCACACGATCTTGCCCGTTTCGCAATGTGGTATGATGTGATGTAGCCTATCTGTGTTGTGCTATGCAGTACAAAAATCCGCCATGTGGGAGAGGGCATTGTCTGAAGGTAACAGTATTCATCTGTCGCTTGTGTATCAGCGCATAGCGTCCTCACACCCCTGGCTGGACTGGGAATGGTCGGTCTGCGGCATGATGCCGGTGGCAGATAGTGGCAGCGACGCTCCGCCACGCCTGCTGGAACGTACAGATAAGATGACCCGCTGGCTGGGCGAACCGTCCCGGCTTGACCTGCACAGAACCGATCTGGATGCCTATGTCTATAATCTGACCTCGCCGCAGCCATCGGTGTACACAGTAGCCCATGAACTGGATGACCCGGTTGCCGACGGCTTGATCTGGAAGACCCACCTTGTCACCATGAGCTCCTATGAAGCTGAAGAATACATGTCCGGTGATGATGCGTTGATCGGCAAGCTGGTCATGCAAACCGATGTACGCGAATGGCTGGAGGCGTTTGTGGCGCTGCACTACCAGGACAGCACCTTCAAGAAACGCCGCCGCGACAAGCTCGACACTGAGGAGTACAAGTTTGGTCAGGAAAGCCTGGTGGAGCTTCGCCGCCGCATGCTGGCGTCCGGCAAACCGGAAGGAGAACTGCATTGAACTCGCGTGATGACGGTATCCTGTCGCGCTGGGCAAAGCGCAAGGCAGATGTTCGTGAGACTGAGGCGCGCGAGACCGAAGAGCGCGAAGCTGCGCTGGCACCGCAACCTGGTGACGAAGCCGTCGCGGCGCTGGTGGACGATGGTCAACCACCGGCAATCGACGAAGAAGCTCGCGATGTGCCACCGGACGATGAGACCCGTCAGCGCTGGATCGAAGAACTGGAAGCGGTCGATATTGACACGCTGACCTACGACAATGACTTCACCATATTCATGAAGTCGTGGGTGCCGGGTCCGCTGCGCCAGCGTGCCTTGCGCAAACTGTGGACTACCAATCCGGCGCTTGCAGTGCTCGACGGTCTGAATGATTACGACCTGGACTATACCGATGCAGCCATGCAGGCAGGCAAGGTAGTGTCCAGTTATGTGCCGGGCAGGGGATACGCCACATTGGAAGAAGTGGCGGAAAAACTCGCTGAAGCAGTCGGCGATGAAGACGACGAACAAGGCGCCGGCGAAGATGATCTGCCGGAGTTCGACGGCGAGGAACTGGTGTCTCCTGGTGATGATGAGCAGGCAGATGGCGTCCAGGCCGCTGAAGCTGAGATGGCAGACGAAGACCTATCGCAACAGCAGGTTGACGAAACGGCCATTGCAGTGCCGCAAAACGACGTTAAACTGAAATCGTGACGGCCAATCAACACTAGAGCGACATGGGTTCAGTTAAGCCCATAAAATTTCTCTAATACCTTGGCAACGTTCAGTTATATGGTTTTTGATTGTTTCAATCAAAAACCATACTGATCTAGTGTGGGCTTGAGCTGGTAATGTAGCTTGGTCAATGTCACCGGGAAAACAGGGCGTGAATGCCTGTTGTGTCTCGCTTGCAGGTGTATTATCGGCTAGCGTTATATTGCAGAGCACGCATACGAAGGTTTCCAACACGCGTTGGCGTTGTCGGAACTGAGGGGTAAGAGGCATGAAAACACTTTTGATATTATTGGCTATTTTGCTGATCGCGGCGGGCTGGGCGGTTGGCCTGATAAACATTTTTTCACCCGGAACCGTAACCGTTGGTTTGAACCTGGATGTAGCGGCAACCCTGTTTACAGGCGGTTGTGTGCTGCTCGGTCTTGCTGTTGTCGCCGGCAATCTGTCAGCGATGACGCGGCGCGAAACAGACGATGTAGCGGCTGAAGACTATGCGCCGGCGGCATCGGCGGGGTCTGATTTACCTGACTTCATGGCTCCGGCATCAGCCGCTGCCGCAGGTGCAGCCACCGGCGTTGCAGCAGGTGCGAGCGCATTTGGCGATACCGCGAAAGATACAGCGGAGCCATCAGCCGACGTCGTGGATGATCTCATGGACGACATCAAGTCGGAAGCAGAGCCGGCTGTGGAATCTGCCGGTTCCATTTTCAGTTCCGTAACCGGTACAGCTACAGAGGTTGCTGATGAGGCTGCTGACAAGGCGGAAGAAGTTGCCGGTGACGCAGCCGACAAGGTTGAGGAAGTAACCGGAGACACGGTCGGCAAGGCCCGTGACGATCTCTCGTCCTTCTTTTCCAAGCCCGCCGATACAAGCGCTGCACCTGAAGCGGTCGAACCATCGGCATTCACGGCGGCACCCGATGTGAAGGCAACTTCTGTTACTGCTGAGGAAACCGACGCTCAAACGGAAGCAGAACCAGAAATGTCGGATACCGACAAGGATGCTGACGCAGACAGTGCCAGTATCTTCTCTGGCGCTTCGCCCGCCAAAGCAGGCGGAGGCGACACCGACGCAACCGCAGCGGACACGACCACAACAAGTGCCGCGACAACGGACGCGCCCGAGGCTGAGGCAGTGGACGAAGAGCCCGCTGCAAGTGTCGCTGAAAGTTCGCAGGACGTGGAAGCTGCACCGGAACAGGAAGCTGAATCAGAACCGGCAGCTGCACCGGAACCGGCAGCTGAAAGCGCACCTGAAGCCCTGCCGCAGGAAGATGAATTGTTCGTGGTCGAAGAGCGCGTTATTCGGGAGCGTCCGGCGCGCCTGTTGTCGGACGGAACGGTTGAAGCTGAAACCGATGAAGGCTGGATGCGGTTTGAGAACGTGGAGCACGTCGAGGAGTATCTCGACGCCATGAGGGCAACCGCCTGACGCTGTCTTCTGTCGTCACATCAAAGATCGAAAGGGCCGCAGACAAGTGCGGCCCTTTGTTTTTGATGATGCTTCGCTTTGGTGGCTTTATCCCAATCAGCTTAACGCACGTCCAGTACCGAGGTTTGCGCGGTGCGTACCACGTCAACGGCGGTTGAGCCCCTGATGGCGCGCTGCAGCCGTGAACGGCCCTCGTCGGTGACCACGATGATGCTGTGATCGGAACCGAGTTCGGCGATTTTCTGTGCCGCCGGGCCAACTGCGGTGATGACATCCTTGACCTTGATCCCCATCGCCTTGAGCAGGGCACGGGCGTTCTTCACATTTTCTTCTGCAGACGGCAGCCCGGCTTCCTGGGCGCTGGCAGAAAACAGCGTGATGGGTTCTCCGGCCGAATGCGCCAGTACGGCGGCGCGGCGAACCGCCTGCATGGAACGTGAAGTGCCGTCTGTACAAATGAAAAATCCGCTCTTGTCCAGCGGCTCGCGGACAATCAGCACCGATGATGGTGCATGCACGGTGACCTGTTGCACAATGCCGGCATCAAACAATGAATGGAATTCGCCACGCCAGCGTGACGGTTCGCCCATGATCATCAGGTTGTAGGGTCCAAGCTCGTACTGGTCCAGAATGCCCGAGGCCGGGTCAGGTGCGGTTTTCAGTTTCAGGACCACAGAACGGCCTTGACCTGAAATGAACTCGACCTTGTTGTCCCCCAGCGGATCTCCCCAGGCATCCTGATGGCCGGTTCTGTGGGTCCAGTCTTCCGCCGGGATACCTTCTTCGCGCAGAATTCCCAGCGCCATACGTAATCGGTTGATGCCGGGCAGTTCCAGGCCTGCGTCAAGCATGTTCTGACGGGCAACGCGCACCTGCAGGCCGCCCGACCACAAGCCCTGGTCGATGGATCGGACATACAGCACGATGATGTCGCAATCATCCGTCTTGGCCAGCCTTGCCGCCATGCGAACCGTGCAAAACGACTCTTCGGTCTCGTCAATGCAGGCAAGCACGCGGAAGCGCTTGCGGCGCTGCGCATAGACGTTTGCCAGTGTTTTTTGTACCGCGCGCTCGGTACGTTCACTCAGCACAGTTTTCTTGAACAGTGACATCGTCAGGATCCTATCGCAGCAGTGGCCAGTAGAAATAGGCAGACAACATAAGCAGAGCCAGAGACGCAATTGTCATGCGCCAGCCGGATTTCAGGAAGTCCTTGCCAGTGAGATAGCCCGAAGCATAGATGATCGTAAAGGCCGGGTGGGCCGCAGCGGTGATATAGGCAAACGCCGATGCAATAGCAGTTACGAAGCCAACGGCTAGCGGGTCTGCGCCACCGGCAGTTGCCGTTTTCAGCACAATCGGTCCGAGAACCGCAACCGCTGCACCTGCCGTCATTGTATTGGTCACAAAGGTTGTCAACAAGGCGATAGCCATCTCCAGCCCGTAACCGGTGGCCATGCCAATCGGGCGCAGAAGTTCCACGAAATTCTTGGCAACCCACTCGGCCGCGCCGGTGTCTTTCATCTGAACGCCAAGTGAAATCGCAGCGGCATACAACAGCACAACACCCCAGTTCACACCGGAATTGACGTCCTCCCAGCGCACCAGGCCAGCCACCAGGAAGGCAATCGCACCGGAAATGGCAACAATGCCCAGTCCCAGTTGTTCGGAAAATGCTATCCAGCCAACCACGGTCAGGAAGAACACCAGAATTGCCATCCATTGGGCCGGCCGGATCGGGCCATCCATGATGACCTGGGTGCGCAGTCTCGAAACCGCGCGCGACAGATCAGGATATTCAGGCTTGAACGTCCAGAACAGCACGGTTGTGACAATCGGCAACTGGATCAGGAAGATCGGGTAGGCATACATCATCCAGGTCACGTAATCGACGAGGAAGCGGCGTGTCTCCGGGTTGGTCGGGTCGAAGAAGAAGTCTTTCCAGTAACCGATCATGATGGCGTTTCTCGCACCACCTGACGGTGTACCGATACCGGCGATTGCACAGCCATACGAGATCGACAGCAGCAGCACCGCGGCCAGGTTTTTCACCTTTTTCGGCTCATTTGATGTGAGCGTTATGAGCGTGATGCCGACCGGCAGCATCATTGCAGCAACCGTGTGTTCACCGATAAACGAGGCGAGCACACCGCAGGTAAGCGTAATGCCGAAACTGATGCGGAAAGTGCTGGTACCGGTAACCCGCACAATGGCCCAGGCAATCCGCCTGTCGAGCTTCTGCTTGACCACGGCAACCGCCAGCATCAGGGCGCCCATGATGAACAGGACGGAATCCGTCATCAGACTCCTGGCCACGGTTGTGGATTCAAGTCCCAGCAGGACTACCTGTCCGACAACGATCATCAGGGCCACTGTCGGCAGCGGCACCGGCTCGGTAATGAACAGGATGGTGGCAAACAGCGACATGGTCAGCACGATCTGACCTTCACGGGTCAGGCCTTCATATGGTCCTGTTTGCAAAAATGCGAAGGCCAGCATGATGGCGATGAAGAACCAGCGTTTTTCCCAGAAGTAATACAGATTGACCTGGCTGCGCAGGTGGACCCAGCGCTGATACCCGTGTCGCTGGAGCCGGTGCAGGCGGTGTTCGCCATAGTCCGCCTGAAGACTGTCGCGGGCCAGCTGAAAATCGGTATCGCTCATGCAATCCCCCTTGCGATGCTCTGCGTGCCTGTGAGAGGGTCGGAGCCGCTAAATACAGTTACTCGCCATGAATGGAAAACCGCCCGATGACAAAACTCGATGCAATTCTTGATCACGTTGATGACCAGCTCGACGCCAGTCTCGACCGGTGGTTTGATCTGTTGCGCATTCCATCCATTTCGACCGATCCGCAATACACCGGCGAGTGCCGCAAGGCGGGACAATGGGTCACCGATGAGCTGGACGGCATGGGATTTGACGCAAGCCTTCGTGACACGCCCGGTCACCCGATGGTGGTCGGCCATTACGATGGTCCTGCGGGAAGCTCGCATGTCTTGTTCTATGGTCACTATGATGTCCAGCCTGCCGAACCGCTCGACAAATGGAAAACACCGCCATTCGAGCCGGAGCGCGTGACGGGTGCTGATGGAATAGAGCGCATATATGCCCGCGGCGCCAATGACGACAAGGGCCAACTGATGACCTTCATAGAGGCCAGTCGCGCCTGGATCAAGACAACAGGTGGATTACCTTTCTCAGTGACGGTGTTGTGCGAGGGCGAGGAAGAAAGCGGCAGCCCGAGTCTCGATCCGTTTCTGACCGAAAATGCTGCCGAGCTGACCCGTGAAGTGGCGCTGGTGTGCGACACCAACATGTGGGATCCGGACACGCCGGCCATCTCGACCCGGCTGCGCGGTCTTGCCCATGAAGAGGTCACCATCATTGGTCCGCGTATTGACCTGCATTCAGGTTTTTACGGCGGTGCCGCCTTCAACGCCATCCATGTGCTGACGAAAATCCTGTCTGACATGCGCGATGATGACGGCCATATCACCATTCCCGGATTTTATGACGGTGTGCCGGAACTGCCGCCGGAAACAGCTGCCCAGTGGCAGGGGCTCAATTTTGATGAGGGCCAGTTCCTCGGCGACATCGGCTTGAAAGGTCCTGCAGGCGAGAAGGGGCGCAGTGTTCTCGAGATGATCTGGTCGCGGCCGACACTTGAAGTGAACGGGATATTCGGCGGTTATACATCTGCCGGGACCAAGACCGTGATTCCGTCTGAAGCCACTGCCAAGGTGTCCATGCGCCTTGTCGGCAAGCAGGATCCGAAACACATCCTGACCGTGTTTCGCAAGTTCATCGAAGACCGGCTGCCGGAAGGCTGTTCGGTTCAGTTTAGCGGCGATGCTGGAGGGTCTCCGGCCATCGAGATCGCTGAAGATAACCCGTATCTGAAAAAGGCAGCCAAGGCGCTGGCCGATGAATGGGGCAAGCCTGCCGTGATGATGGGGTGTGGCGGCTCAATCCCGGTGGTGCGTTCGTTCGAGGACATCCTTGGCATGCAGAGCCTGCTGGTCGGGTTTGGTCTGCCCGATGATGCGCTGCATTCGCCCAATGAGAAGTACAATCTCAAAAGCTACCACAAGGGCATCAGAAGCTGGGTGCGGGTGATCGGCGAACTGGCAGGGTAAAGGTTGAACACAGGGCATGCTCACACAACTTATAATCGGGTCCATCGTCATTATTGCAACAGTTGCCATCCAGGCGGAAATGTTCGGCCTGCTGACCCGCAAGCATGAGCCGTTTCTGACCTGGACACGCAGGCAGTTTCGCCGTTTTGCCGGCACGGCCTTCATCACGGTAGCGATGCTGGTGGTGCTGTTCACCATGACCGTTGAAGTCTGGTTGTGGGCTTTCGTACTGCTTGCCACCGGCGCTGTGACGGCACTTGAGCCGGCGGTTTATTTCGCGCTCCAGTGCTTCACGACGCTGGGTTTCGGTGACATAACATTGCCGACCGAATGGCGGCTGTTGTCGGCGTTGATTGGGGCCAACGGGTTCTTGATGTTCGGCTGGTCAACAGCCTTCATGGTGGAGCTAATCAGGAAGAGCCGTTAGAGAAGTACGACTTAAGTTGTGTTCGAAAGGTGCTTTTATCACGTTGATATCATGTGATTTTATGGTCATGGTTGATTCATTTCGTTAACGTTATGTTGTAAGGGTTTCGGTCATCACCCGGGCAAACTGGCGGTCGCGATCCTTATCGGAACCGGTAAGCCCGGAAACGGTGCTGGCCTTGTCTGCATCTGATCTGTGCTGGTTCATCTTCCACACGCCTTCGAGCTGGCTGACGCGCAATTCAACCCCGACAATGCCACGCAGCATGCTGGCCACATAGTCATCCGGTGCGTCGGACACTTTCCACGGGGCTGGCTGTTCAGCTTCGTTGCGGTCGGTCAGGCTGTTGACGTGGGCCAGCAGCCGGTCGGCATCATGCAGGGTGCCGGCAACGCCGTGTGCATGGACAATCACATAGGCCCAGGTCGGCACCACCTTGCCGGTCTCCTGCTTGCTCGCATAATGGGACGGAGACAGATAGGTGTGCGGTCCCTGGAAAATCGCCATGGAGGTTGTATTGCCTTGCTCAATGATTTTCCAGTGATCATTGGCACGGGCAAAATGGCCGCACAATCTGATCGAGCCGTCCGTCGTTTCGCTGACCAGAAATGGCAGGTGCGACACTTTCAGGCTGCCGTCAGATGTCGACGTGACGAGGGCTGCGAGCTGAATGGCGCGCGCGGCATCCAGCAACGCCGATTGCCTGGTTTCGCGTGACGTGTCGCGTGCATATACAATATCAGCCATGATGATCTCCTGAGCGGCTTGGCCTGTCAAAGGGCTGCCATTTTCGCCTTGTTCGCGGTCGCCAGTTCCTGTTCCGTTGCGCCATGATCATAGGCTGGTGACAGAATCAGTTCCGCTGATGAAAGGTCAAATACCATGAAGCCGGTCATGTGCTGCAGGTAGTCGGCCCAGTATTCTTCAAACACGCCGGTGAGTTCGTGAGATGCAACCGCTTTGGCAATCACCGTGCCATTGCCGCAAACCCGCACCGCCTTTCGCGTCAGCGGATCAAGAAAGCAGATTTCGCAAGCCGGGTTACGGCGCAGGTTTGCCACCGTGCCGGGCGAGCGAATATTGCCGCACGCAATCGTGCGCTCATCCACCACCACAAAAGTAGCCTTGGGTGAAACCGCAGCGGATCCGTCAGTCCGGACCGTGGCCACAAAACCGGCAGTATGGGTGCGGATAAGGGATTGCATTTCGTCGGTCAGCATTTTCGGGTCGGCTCCTATCCGGCCTTGAAGTCCGCGGCATGGTCCGGCGCTGTCAGGCCGTCATGGTTGCGCGGGTCATTGATTGGTGTACCGGTTGTTATCGTCAGCGGCACAACGCCGGCCCAGATTGGCAGTTCATAGTCTTCCTCATCATCTGACGGTGGTCCAGTACGGATTTTGACGGATGCTTCATCGAGCGGCAGGCGCAACACCGTTGTGGCCTTCAACTCCTGATCATTGATGGCACGCAGCACATCCCAGCGCCCCGGAAACCAGATATCAAACATGGCCTTCAGCCGGGCTTCCTTGTCGTTTGGCTCCTCAATGATTTCAGCTTCGCCAAACACCATACACGACCGGTAGTTGGCGGAATGATGGAAGCCGGAGCGCGCCATGACCATGCCGTCCCATAGTGTCACGGTCAGGCACGCCTGCGTGCCTTTGGCGGCACGCAGGAACCGGCTTGCCGACGATCCATGCCAGTAAACATGATCGCCTTCGCGCCATTGCATGGTCGGCGTCACCACCGGTGCCCCTTCAAGCTGATAGCCGACATGACACAAGGGCATTGCGTCCAGTACTGCATGTACCGATGCAGCATCAAAGTGGCCGCGCTCATGCACTCGCCTGAGCCGGGTGCGTTCGCTTGGTGCATCTGTTTTCCGGGGCATTGATCTTACCTCTCCTGATATATCGACTTTGCAGCAGATCAGCGTAATAATGGCCTTGAAGAAAGAGCCAATATGAGTAAATCCAATATATCCACTAGCGATGCTGCCATTGCTGCAATCGCTCTTGATCGCGCCTGTGCCGCACCCTTGCATGTGCAGTTGACCGGCCAGCTGCGCGACATGATCCTGTCAGGCCGTATTGCGCCGGGCGGGCGATTGCCGGGTAGCCGTGCATTTGCCGGTGACCTCGGCGTTTCGCGCATCACCGTCACAACCTCCATGGATCAACTGGTGGCCGAAGGATTTGCCGAGGGCCGTCACGGCAAGGGGTTATTCGTGGCGCCTCATTTGCCTGATACATCGCTGAAGATAGCCGGATTTGGCGAACCGTTTGAAATTCACCCGATTGAAACGGGGCGGTCATCACCGGTGCCGTTTCAACCTGCCGCCCACGATGCCCGTCTGTTTCCGCACGATGAGTGGGCCAAGCTGCTGGAGCAAACCTGGCGAAATCCTGATCATCGTGCAGCTTCCGGGATTGACGCTTCCGGCCATCCGGCCCTGCGCGAAGCCGTTGCACATCACCTTCACGAATGGCGCGGGCTGCGTTGCCAGCCCTCGCAGGTTTTTGTCACCGCAGGTGGCGGAGACACCACACAACTGATCATCCGGGCGATCGGTCTGGTTGGGCAGAAAGTTGTGCTGGAAGACCCGGGCTATCCGCTGTTTACCAGTGAACTGGCGCAGCAAGGCGTCGATGTGGTTCCGGTTGCCGTGGACGAGGAGGGGCTGAACCCTGCCGCCATGCCGGCGGCCCGGCTGGCGATCACAACGCCGTCGCGGCACTATCCCACGGGCGTGACCATGCCGCTGGCAAGGCGGCTGGACCTTTTGGCCTGGAGCGAAAGGCATCAGGCCCTCATCCTGGAGGATGACTTTGACAGCGAGTATCGTTATCGCGGCACGCCGCTTCCCACCCTGATCGGCCTGGCGAACAATGACCGGGTGCTCTATATGGGTTCTTTCTCGAAAGTCTTCACGCCGCAATTGCGGTTGGGCTATCTGGTGGTACCGGAACCGCTGGCTGCGTGTTTTGAACATGTACTGAGAGAACGTGGTCCGCTGGCGTCTGCAATTGCGCAACCGGCCTTAGCGCAGTTCATGACGTCGGGTCGCTTTGCCACTCACATCAGGCGCATGCGGCGGGTATACAGCGTACGCCAGCAGGCACTGATCGAGAGTGTGTCGCGTCACCTGGCCGGACTGCTGGTGGTGCAGGCCGAAGCCGGGGGCATGCATCTGACCGCGCGGCTTTCTGCCCGTCTTGCGGCGCGGATGAATGACACGCAGGTGTCGCACAAGGCCGGTGGGGCCGGGCTGGTGCTGCCTGCCTTGTCGACTTATTGCGCAGTATCTGCAGATCATCAGGGTTTGCTGATGGGGTATTCCGGGTTTGATGAAAAGGAACTGGATGCAGCCTGCGCGAAGCTGGCAGACCTGCTTCAGGCGTAATATCTAGGTATAAGCCCGCAGTCGAGCAACCAGGTCGACGGGCACAGCGACGCCATCTCTTGCTGCCGTCTTGCGATGCGCATGACGGCTGTTACCGGGCAGGCGTACGCCGTCATCTTCGCCAAGCGCCGACAACATGATTTCCAGGCGCTCGGCAAATGGGCCGGGGCCTGCCTGAATGCCGGTCAAAACCTGTGGCGCAAGTGCAATGAACATCTGACCCACATCACAAGGGCCGCCCTCATTGTTGCCGAACAGTGATGCCTGAAACGAAAAGTTCGGGCCCGCCAATCCACCTGCCAGTACATCGACCAGCAAGGCCAGCAACGATCCCTTGTAACCGCCTGCCGGTGCCATGGCGCCATCGTCAAGAACCTCATTGGGGTCGGTGGTCGGTACGCCGTGTTTATCCAGTCCCCAGCCAAGCGGGATGGGTTTTCCCTGCGCGGCGTGCTCTTTCACAGTTACATAAGCCACCTGCGACGTTGCCATGTCACCAATCAGGGCAGGGCGGCCATCGCCGCGCGGCACGGCAAAAGCCAGCGGGTTGGTGCCGAAAAATGCTTTACTCCCGCCATGAGGTGCCATCAGGCTTGATGAATTGGCAAAACCGATGCCGATCAGGCCAGCTTTTGCCGTGCGCTCCACGAACCAGCCCAGGATACCGGCGGATGACGAGCGCCGGATGGCAAGAGCAGCAATGCCCTGGGTGCGGCTGAGTGCGTGGAAGTCGTCCATGGCTTCGTGAAAGGCGGCAAACGAAAATCCCTGTGCGGCATCACTGGCAATGGCAGATCCGGCAACCTGCTCATGGCAAGGTCGCGCATCGCCGACAATCTTGTTGCATCTCAGGTGCTCGCAATAAGATGGCAGATAACCGAGGCCGACAGTGCGAAGGCCGTCGGCCTCGGCTTCAACAATGGCCAGTGCTGCCTGCTCAAGCTGTATGCCGCGCGCGCCTGATCCCTGCAGTGCGCCGTGTGCCAGATCGTTGATTTCGGCGAGGGAGAGGTATTCATCGTGCGGCATGACGATCATCCAGCTTAGAGGCAGGTGATGTCGACACCTGCAGGCTCAACTCGCGGCCCAGTTTTCGTTTCATGGCTTTGGCGAAATCCTCAAATTCGTCTGCGCTGATGACGAATGACCCCGGCCCCCCGGTCACGTTGACACGGTAATAGGCAGCAAGGCCTGCATCGCCGTCAAGGATCGCCAGCCCGTTGATGGTGATGCCTTTCGAAATCGCCACACTGCGCGCCTGTGATGGATGTTGGCCGGAATTATTGCGGCCGTCGCCGGAGATATCTATGCGGCGGTACTCTCCGACCTGGACATTGCTTTCCAGCATTTCGACCGACCGGTTGATGGCGGTGGCGATGGCCGTGAAATTGCCGGTATTGGCACGCGGTGCCTGAGCAACCCGCGCAGCCAGTGCCCTGATCGAGGCTTCCGAAGATACCACGGTCCAGTCGACGGCGACCTTGCCAAGCAGTCCGCCGCTCCATTGCAGCAGGGCAATCGCAACGCCGTTCTTGTGCTGGCCGATGGCTGCAATGATCTCACTGCTTTCAAGTGCGGCCGCGATGCCGCGCATCTGCAGCGCGTATTCCATGTCATCGACGCTGGCCGAAGTATCCACCGCCAGCACCAGCTCGATCGCGACAGGTTGCGCACCAACCGGTGCATAAGCCGGCAGCAGGCACAGCGGGGCAATAATCGCCGGACTGATTTTACCTAGAGCAACATGGGTTCGACAGAACCCATAAAGTTGCTCTAACACTTTGAAAGCGATCAGGTTTATGATTTTTGGTTGCTTCAACCAAAAATCATCCTGATCTGGTGCAGGCAAGCCTGCCCTAAGCGCGGCCCGAACGGCGTTCCACCGGGCCTGACAATATGACCCGGGATCCATCAACCAGTTCTTCCAGAGCCTCACCACTGACCGGCATCACCTCATGATTGCCACGCTCGCTGAGGGTAAGTCTAACCGGTTCGCGTGTGTAGTCGAGCCCGGGGTGCAGGGTGGCTCGCGCGCCTGCATTTGCCGGTATGAACGGCCAGCTTGCATCTTCCGGCTTGAAGCTGACGCCATCGTCTGTGCGCCGGACAATGGCCGGGCGCGGCCACAGTACAGGATCGGGCGTTCGCTCCGGCATGATGCCGGACGGATTGAACAGGTCGGCTTCCACCTCGCGCAGATGATCATCTTCGAACAGTTCGCCGCCGCTAAGTATTTCGGCGTACATGCCGCAAAACGCGTGGCCCGTATAGGTGCGCAAAATGTTGACCACATCGATGCTGGTATCTCCGCTCCACGGGTCGGCTGCCGTTGCAGCACAGCGCAAGGCAGGCCGCAGCACTCTCATCACAACGGTCCCGAAACGAATGGTTTTGCCGGCCAGTGAAAATTCCTCAAATGGTTCCAGCCCGGCCACGTACAGATTTCCACGGAACCGCAAATGCGACAGCGTCAGTCCGCTGACCCATTCCAGCCATTCCACTGTTGCAAGGTTGATAATCGAAACGCCTGTGTCGGTGAAATCCCAGTGGCCATGGGCTTTGGCCAACCGGTGAAGCTGGATGGGCCCCAGCGGTCCGGGAGTGAAATGCCGGTTCATCATGGCATTCACCGTGCTGTCATCGCCGCTTCTCAAACCGGTTGATGCGGTGTTGTCGTCAGGCGACTTGATATGCAGTGCGTCTTCGGTTTCGTTCACTTCGGCGCTGAAACCTGCCAGTTGCGGATAAACCGTCATCTGGATGAAGCTTCGGGCCTGGGTCCAGTCGGTATCGTTTTCGGGCGGCTGCTGGTTGCCGGAGGTAAAGGCAAATGCCCGGTCCCAGGCAAGGCCGGCGCCGGCGGCAAGCACGGCTCGTCCGAGCCGTTCGGCCCGAAAACCCTTTACCGGATAGCGATAGATGTATTCAACCCGAACTGTCATTTTATCTGACTAACCGTTTGCCAAAACCGATGCGTGTCTTCAAGCGTCTTTCGCGATACAGCGTGAACAGGCCCGAGCCGACAATCAATATGATGCCGAGCATCGACCAGCTGTCCGGCACGTCGCCAAACACCACATAACCAAGGATCAGTGCGTAGATGATCAGCGTGTAGCGGAACGGCGCTGTGTAGGCGACTTCGGTGCCGCGCAGCGACATGACGGTGAACAGATAGCCGCCGACCAGGAATACCGATCCCAACCCAATCCAGCCGGTCTGCGTTACACTGATGGGGTGAAAGCCTTCAAACGCTGCCCACACCGCACCACCCAACATGACACCGACCGAATTGGTAAAGGCAACGATGATGGAAGGCACGGTCAGATTGAGTTTTCGGGTCGCGAGATCCCTGATGGCAACCGTGAAAACACACGCAAGCGTCAGCCAGATGTAATTGTTGAACCCCTCACCACCCGGTTTGACGATCAGCAATACGCCGGCAAATCCGACCAGGATGGCACTGAGCCGCTTCCAGCCGACGGCTTCACCCAGGAACGCAGCAGCCATGACGGTGACCACAAGTGGTACGGCTTGCAGCACAGCCGTGACATTCGGCAGCGGCAGATGAAACAGCGCAATAATGAACAGGAACGTCGACACCACGTCAAACAGGGTACGCACAAGCACTTGTCGCGATAGTGCTTTTGGAATGTCGCGCAGGTGACCCGTCACTATGACCAGTACGGCGATGATGGCGCTGGCGAACAAGCCCCGGATGGCGATGAACTCACCGACATAGATCTGGTCTGACAGGGTTTTTGCCACTGTGTCGTTGAGAACGAAGCACAGCATGGCCGCTGACATCAGCGTCCCGCCGCGCACTGCCGGCGGTAATGCGGCCTGATCATCGTTTGAACTGGCGGGTGACGTGCTCATGACGCCCTTCATGTAAAAAGACTCTGCCTGTTTTCACCAATAGGCCATCGCCTGAGATCGCGCCAGATGCCGTTTTTGCAGGTGCGCCAAGCGTTGCACACAGGTCTGCCTTGTGCGAAGAGCTAGATCACAACAAGAAACAGTAAAGCCACGCGGAGGAGGCAGACATGGTTGAGGGTGGCAATGTAGATGAGAAGTACGACAAAGCGTTTCCGGTTTCCTGGGAACAGTTTCATCGCGACGCACGCGCACTGACCTGGCGGCTGGCCGAATATGGACCGTTTCACGCGGTTGTCGCCATCACCCGGGGCGGTCTGGTACCGGCAGCCATTGTTGCCCGTGAACTGGGCTTGCGGGTGATCGACACCATTTGTGTTGCGTCATATGACTATGGCTCGCAGGGCGATCTGCAGGTCCTGAAGGAAGTCAAACAGGATTTGTCGGCGGACGGCGGCAAGGGTGTCTTGATCATTGATGATCTGGTTGACACCGGCAAGACGGCAAAGGCTGTGCGCGACCTGTTGCCCAATGCCCACTTTGCAACCATATATGCCAAACCGTCCGGGTGCCCGCTTGTTGATACTTTTGTGACCGAAGTCAGTCAGGATACCTGGATTTACCTGCCGTGGGATATGAAACTTCAGTTTGCCCCGCCAATTCGCGACGGTGCCAAGGTGTAATACCAAAGGAACTAATTATTGACTGCCCGATATCAAGGACCCGTTGATCTGACATTGCCGCAGGCATTGCTGAGGTCTGCCGCAAAGCACGGCAAGTCCATGGCCATTCTGGAAGATCAGACCCGCCAACCCATCACATATGACCGGCTTGTGCTGGGTGCACAGGTGCTGGGCCGGGTATTTGCCCGGCAGACCGGGCAGGGCGAGGCGGTCGGCCTGTTGTTGCCCAATGTCAACGCAACGGCGGTTACCCTGTTTGGTCTTCTGTGGCACGGACGCACCGCAGCCATGCTGAATTTTTCTGCCGGCCAGAAAAACATTCTGTCAGCTTGCAAGACAGCCGGCATCAAGCTGGTTATCACCTCACGGGTCTTTGTGGCCAAGGCTGGTCTCGGGCCGATCATAGAGGCGTTGAGCGATGAAGTGCGCGTGGTCTATCTCGAAGACGTGCGCAAATCCCTGTCACCGCTGGCTAAGCTGCGCGGTGTTTTTGACAAACTGCGTGCAGCCTCCATCATTGCCCGCAACGGTGCCAAACCAAGCGATGCCGCCATCATCCTGTTCACGTCCGGGTCGGAAGGTGAACCGAAGGGTGTCGTGCTGAGCCACAGCAACATCCTGTCCAACATTGCCCAGATCGCGGAGCACATTGACCTGTCCAGGTTCAAGACCTTCTTCAACCCGCTGCCGGTGTTTCATTCTGTCGGCATGACGGGCGGGCTGCTGCTGCCGCTGATCGAGGGCATCCGGGCTGTGCAATACCCCAGTCCGCTGCACTATCGCGAGATTCCGAAGCTGGTTGGTGAGATCAAGGCCGATCTTCTTTTCGGCACCGACACGTTTATTGCCGGCTATGCCCGGGCTGCCGCGCCACAGGACCTGAAATCGGTCAAGATGATTGTTGCGGGGGCGGAACGGATCAAGGATGAAACCCGTGCTCTGTGGGAGAAATACGGCACCGAAATTGTCGAAGGTTATGGTGCGACAGAGTGCGCACCGGTCGTGGCGCTCAACACGCCCGAGACCAATCGGCCGGGCAGTGTCGGCCAGCTTTTGCCGGGCATTGAACATCGTCTTGAACCGGTCAAGGGCATCCATGAAGGCGGCAGGCTCGCGGTGCGTGGCGGCAATGTCATGCTGGGATATCTGCTGCCGGGCGGTGACGGCAAGCTGGTGCCGCCGGAAGACGGCTGGCACGATACCGGCGATATCGTCACCGTGAGCGAAGACCGCTTCGTCACCATCAAGGGCCGCGCCAAGCGCTTTGCAAAGCTGGGCGGCGAGATGGTGTCGCTCGGTGCCATCGAGGCGCTGGCCTCCGGCCTGTGGCCTGAACACAGCCACGTTGCAGTGACCATCAATGACGGCCGCAAGGGCGAACGCATTGTGCTGGTCACCGATCAGGAAACGGCCGCGCGTCCGGAAATGCTGAGCTATGCCAAGCAGGAAGGCGTGCCGGAGCTGTGGGTACCCAAGGCGATCATGGTGGTTGATGCCATTCCGGTACTGGGATCGGGAAAAGCTGACTATGCAGGCGCACAAAGGCTGGTGGAGGACCGTAGTTCCCTGTTATAGAGTGCCGGAAAATACGCGGACGTGGCGAAATGGTAGACGCAAGGGACTTAAAATCCCTCGGCCGCAAGGCCGTGCGGGTTCAAGTCCCGCCGTCCGCACCAGCATGAAAATCCCGGCCAGACCAAATCTGCCATGCGAAACGCGTTACGCATGTGTCCGGCACGCAGGCGTCACCCCGTTTCAGCGTTCGTTCAGAAGGCTTTCCTCGTCATGTCGGCACCATCAATCCAGTCACCAAAGTCTCTCTGGCTGCTGGTGATCCTGCTGTTCACCGGTCTTGGCTGGGGGTTGACCATTTCACTGGCGACCATTGCCACTGCGTCCGGTATTGACCCGCTGACCGTGGCTTTGTGGTCTGCTCTGGCAGGCGCGCTGATGCTGAGCGTCGTATTGCTCGCACGTGGCAAGTGGCCGTCCATGGACGCTCCGCACTTGCGGTTTTATCTGGTGACGGGGTTTCTCGGTACGGCGTTTCCGCATGCGCTGTCGTTTTATGCAGCCATTCACCTGCCGGCAGGGGTGCGGGCCATCGTGTTTGCCCTGATCCCGATGATTACGCTTGTGCTGTCGATCATGCTGGCCCTGGAAAAGGCCAACGCGCGCCGCTTCACCGGCATTCTGCTGGGACTGCTGGCGATGCTGGTCATGTTCCTGCCCGGTGTGCAGGTGCCGTTGCCGAGGCAGATATTCTGGACGCTGGTAACGCTGGCGGTCGCAATCAGCTATGCGGTGGAAAATGTCTATATCAGCCTGAAACGTCCCACACAGCTCGACGCCGTTACAGCGCTTTGGGGCATGACTGTCGCCGGCACGTTGATGCTGCTGGTCACATTATGGCTGGCGGACGCGCCCTATCTGCTGCCGTTTGATGCCGGTCCGGCGGAACTTGCCATCGCGCTGATGGCGGTGGCTGCATCTCAGCGCATATGGCGGGCTGCTGTACATGCTCAGGCATGGCGGCGTGGTGTTCGCCAGCCAGGTCTCCTACATCGTCACCCCGGCAGCGGTCATGTGGGGCGTGGTGCTGTTGTCGGAGAAAATCTCCCTGTCGATTGTGCTGGCACTGGTATTGATCATGGCCGGTCTCGCACTCATCAAGCCAAAGCGGAAGGGCGAGGAGTGACTGGTGGCTATCCGAACATCCCGCCTTCATCAGCGTCGAGCACGATCGACGCCATGGTGACATGGCGCGGGCGGGTCAGGGCAAACAGGCCTGCCTCCACCACATCACGCGATGTGACCATTGCCGTTTCGCCGCGGTCGGCATTCCAGCCCTCGTCATTCAGAGGTGAGATGGTTTCCAGGTTCGGCGGATACAGCGCATGCACGCGGACCGGCTTGCCGTGCAACTCTTCACGCAAACCGTCCGACATGCCGGTTTGAGCATGTTTTCCCATTTTGAACGGGATCGCCGCTGACTGCAGCGGGCCATTGGCGATACCGGAGGTCGACACGATATTGACGATGTCACCGGCACCGCTCGCGATCAGGCAAGGTAGCAATTGCCGGGTCAGCAGGAATGTACCCGTGGCG
Source organism: uncultured Alphaproteobacteria bacterium (assembly GCA_963759095.1). Classification (GTDB taxonomy): domain Bacteria; phylum Pseudomonadota; class Alphaproteobacteria; order Rhizobiales; family Aestuariivirgaceae; genus Anderseniella. The sequence continues at coordinate 60,119 of CAVWYF010000022.1, forward strand.
GCGGCGTTGATTGTGCTGACGACGGAGTAGCCATCATACGTGTCCATCGGTCCTTCCAGCCATTGCGCGCCATTGTTGATCAGAATGTCGAGCTTTGGATGATCCTTGGCGATTGTCTCGCCGAACTCGATGACCGAACCGCTTTCGGCCAGGTCAAGCAGATGGGTTTCCGGCTTGGTGCCGCAGCGCAGCCGGATCGATTCTGCCGTACCTTCCAGCATTTCAGTCAGCCGCCCGGTCATGATGACATGCGCGCCGGCGTCTGCCAGCACGGTTGCAAACGCGGCACCCAGACCGCGTGCAGCACCGGTGATCAGGACTTTCTTTCCGTTCAGCGCACTTGCATCCATTCACACAACTCCTTCCGTGACGATGATCAAGGGGCCGCTCGACCTCGCCGAACGCCTTGAGGCCGGCAAGGCCGGCCGCACCTGATGGCGTGGTCGCGATGCCCTGGCTGGTCAGCCTGCTGGCTGCGTCCTGGGCTTCAGCGTCCGTGACTGTCATGAAGTGAACGCCGGTGCGTTCGAATATGCCGAAAGCGATGAGGGATGGTTCCTTGCAGTCGAGCCTTCCCATATTGGACACACCGCCGGTGACCTGCACAGGGTATCCTGCCGCATGGCTCTCCGTCAGGCAGGGTGCCTCATTGGGTTCAACTACAATGATTTCCGGTTGCACCGCCCAGTTTTCCCGGATCATGTGGGTAACCGCTCCCGCTATGCCACCGACGCCCGCCTGCAGGAACACGTGAGAGGGCCAGTCACCGCTTTGCTCGAAGGTTTCACGCAGTTCTTCGGCGATGACCGTATAGCCTTCCATTATCAGTAGCGGCCGTTCGCTGTATCCCGGCCATGATCCGTCCGCCAGCAATATGGCGCCGGTCTCAGTGGCATCCGCCTTGGCCGCGTCCAGGCTTTGCGCGTAATCATCGCCGGCACGAACCACTTGCGCATTCTGGGTTTCTTTCAGCCGGGTTTCAAATCCTGCCGGCACCTCACGGGCCAGAAAAATGCGCGCCTGTGCGCCAAAGATGCGGGCACCGGCAGCAACGGCCATGCCGTGATTGCCGGCAGTGGCGCACACGAACGTCATGTCTGCGGCAAATGCCTTGACCGCATCGGACATGTAATCGTCAGGGCCGAGCGGATCATTGCCTGCCGCCTGCCAGGCATCGTCGATAATGCGGGCAACGGCATAAACCCCACCCAGTGCCTTGAAGGCACCCAGGTTCATGCGTTTGGTTTCATCCTTGACCAGCATGGTTCGCCCGGTGGGGCCTGTTTTGGCAACAAGCGGCGTGGCTGCATAAGCCGGACAAGCCGCCAGCAGGGCCAGTGGTGAAGCTGGATTGGGCGTAAACGCAGGGACATCTTCAAGTGTAGCAATTTGTATTGTCATGGCTCGCAACTTATGGCGAGACGCGCGACACTGCCAGTGCTTATTGAGACTAATTTACGACCTGAATCGACACTTTTGTCACGCCGGCACTGATCAGGCCGATTTTCTGCGCAGCACCTTTTGACACATCGATGATGCGCGACCTGATGAACGGTCCGCGATCATTGATGCGTACGACAACGGTTTTGCCATTGTGCAGGTTTTTGACACGCACTTTGGTGCCGAAAGGGAGGGTGCGATGCGCCGCAGTCAGCCCATTGGGTTTGAAGCGTTCGCCGTTGGCGGTTTTGATGCCCATCTTGTACCATGATGCCTTGCCTGTCTCGGCGGCATTGGCAGGCGCCAAAGCGAGCAGCAACATCGCGCAGGCGCTCAGCACGCCGGCTGCAAACAGATATTTGTTCATTTGAATTCCCCGATTTGTATCTTGATGCTCCTTAAACGCCCTGATTGAGGCTAATTCTTGTCGTGTTTGGGGAGTTTTCCTGATAGCCCTGAGATCGGTTAACGACATGACAGGGCACAACAAGGATGACCTCCAAAGGCACAATTCTGGTAACCGGCGGCAGCAGGGGCATTGGTGCAGCATGTGTGAAACTGCTGGCACGTGATGGTTATGATGTTGCAATCAATTATGCCCGCTCGGCCGCGGAGGCGGAAAAACTGGTCGGCGACGTAAGAACGATGGGAGCCTCGAGTATCGCTATCCAGGCGGATGTGGGTTCTGAAGCTGAAGTTACGGACATGTTCGCACAGATCGACAAGGCCATGCCGCCGCTCGCCGGGCTTGTCAACAATGCCGGCATATTGTTTGAAAAGGCCAGGCTCGAAGAGTTTACTGCTGAGCGCATCAACGAGACCCTGCGGGTCAATGTAACCGGCAGCTTCCTGTGCGCGCGAGAAGCGGTGCGCCGCATGAGTACAGCCCACGGCGGCAAGGGCGGTGTGATTGTCAACCTGTCTTCAGCAGCAGCGCGTATCGGTTCGCCCAACGAGTTCATCGACTATGCCGCGTCCAAGGGTGCCATTGATGCAATGACGCTGGGGTTGTCGAAGGAAGTCGCCGGCCAGGGCATTCGGGTCAACGCGGTACGTCCCGGCCTGATCCACACGGACATTCATGCCTCATCCGGCCAGCCTGACCGGGTGGAGCGTTTGCAGGGCCAGGTGCCGATGGGCAGGGGAGGAACAGCAGAAGAAGTGGCGGAGAGTATTGTATGGCTGATGTCACCGGCTGCGTCATATGTCACCGGTGTATTGCTGGATGTGACGGGTGGGCGGTGAGTGATGCTCAAGTCCGCCAGCGCAGCACATAGCACTCAATCGCGCCGATTACGGTACTGAGCAGCACGCCGAGCAGGGAGAGCATGACGACGCCTGCAAACAGGCGTTCAAGATTATACAGCGCTCCGGCTTCCAGGATGTAGGCGCCGATGCCGTGTTCCGCGCCCAGCATTTCCGCTGCAACCAGCAGGATGATGGCAATGGCGAGGGAAATTCGCAAACCTGACAAAATGCCGGGCATGGCGCCTGGCAGGATGATCTTGCGCACGATTGACTTCCAGCTCATGCCGAAACTTTGCCCCATGCGGATCAGGGTGCGATCCACATTGTCCACGGCGCCATAGGTGGCAACAACGGTCGGTGTGAATGTACCAAACGCTATCAGCGCATATTTTGACGCTTCATCAATGCCGAACCAGATGACGAACAGTGGCAGCAGGGCGATCTTGGGTATCGGGAATATGGCTGCGACCAGCGGCACCATGCCGGCGCGGATATAGGAAAACAGGCCGATCAGCACACCCACGCCAATCCCGGCCGTCGCGCCAAGTGCAGCACCGACCGCGAGCCGCGTCAGGGAAGGGGCCAGGTGTGTCCATAACAGCCCTGAATCATAGAGTTCATGGAAAGTCAGCAAAACGTCCGACGGCTTTGGCAGTGTCAGTGGTGAGATGAAACCGTATTGCGTACCGATTTCAGCGAGGCCAACCAGCACGACGAACACAGCCAGTCCTATCCAGCGATAAGGTGTCGGTGCAAAGCCACCGCCTCGAAAGGCAACCTGGCGGGCTATGTCTGTTTCTTCCGTGTCAGACATTGATCAACTCCGCATCTGCAGCAAGCGCCTCATCGCGCATCAGATTCCACAGATATTTCTGCCGGAACTGAAGATCACCGTCACCGTAACTGCGTTCATCCAGGGGTTTTTCCAGATGCACAATTTCCCGTATCTGGCCAGGGCAGCGCGACAGAACAACAATCGAATGGCCCATGCGGACCGCCTCGTCCAGATTATGGGTCACATACACGGCCGTAAAAGGCTGTCGTGTCCACAGCGCGACCAGATCGTCCATCAATAGTTCGCGCGTCTGGCTGTCGAGTGCTGACAGAGGTTCATCCAACAGCATGACGGCAGGCTTGACCGCCAGCGCCCGGGCAATGGCCACGCGCTGCTTCATGCCGCCTGAAAGTTGCTTGGGCAGGGCGCGGGCAAAATCCGTCAGCTTGGTACGGGCCAGCACGTCACTGATGGTTTTCTTGATATCAGCGCGGGTGAGGTCGTGATCTTCCAGCACTAGGGAAATGTTGCCAGCAACAGTTCTCCAGGGCAGCAGGGCAAAATCCTGGAACACATAGGTCAACGGGTTCAGGCAGTCTTCAGCAGGCACACCCAGTTGCAGGACACTGCCCTTGGCCGGACACTCAAGCCCGCCGATCAACCTCAGCAGCGTTGACTTGCCGCAACCCGTAGGCCCGACAATGCAAACGATCCTGCCCGATGGAATGTCCAACGAGATGTTGCGCAGGACTTCGAAGTCGCCGTAGGAATGACTGATCGCTGATAGACGAATATCCATGAACAGTGCTCCCGCGGTGGTCTTGATTGCATCCAAAATGTCGGATCAACATGAGCTCAATTGAACCCAAGTTGGTCTAGGCGCGGATCGTTTTCACATAACTCGTATCAACAAGCGTATCCATTGTAATATCGGCATCGACCAGTGCTTCGGACTGGAACCATTTCAACTGATCCTGGATCGAGGTCACATTCAGGGCGGCTCCCTCGTTCAGTCGCATGATGCCGTTGATGATCGATGGCGCCGCCTTTTTAAGTGGGCGATCCGCGTAGACATATTTGTGAATCAGCCGAACCATGTCATTGACGCCGTTCTTGCCGAGGGTTCTGGCAATCATTGTTGCGTTATAGTCGGCAACCCCTTTGGAAAACCCGGCCAGGAAATCACCCGTCATGACTTTCTGTTCTGCAGCGTTGTTGGCAGAGGTGAACACTGTTGTAATCTGGTAATTGGGCAGGTAGTCCGAAACGTTGCCGATGATGTGTGCTGCTCCGGATTTGGCGAGCGGTTTGGCGATATGCGGCACGATCGACCAGGCATCAATCTGGCCGGATTTCAGGGCACCGATGATTGCGCCCACTTTTTGCAGAGGTTTGAACTTCATGGACACGCCTTCGGCTGCGGCGATTTTCGAGCCCATATAGTGGAAGCTGGATCCTGCCGTGGACATGCCGAAGATTTTGCCGTCCAGCTTCTTCGGCGATGTCAGGCCTGCCTTGAACGCGGCATCAGAGGCGAGGATCTTCTGCCCGTCTATGCCGGGCTCTTCGGACAGTGCACCGCCTATGACCTTGACGGCACCTTTTTGAGCCAGCGAAATCAAACCGCCCGAGACGGCTGTAATTGCATAATCGATACTGCCTGATGCGATCGCGATTGCCATTGGCTGGGCCGCCTGAAAGAACTTCAGTTCGACATCCAGACCGGCCTCGGCAAAATATCCCCGTTCAAAGGCAATGAAGCTGCCTGAATGGCTGGTGAAGCGCAGCGCGCCGACGGTGATTTTCCTGTTCTGAGACAAGGCTGGCGTAGCCAGACCTGCAGTTGCAGCGGCCCCTCCAATGAGTGCGATTGCCTTGCGTCGGTTCATTCCCACCGTTACGTCTCCCTGAATTTCCTTTGGTATAAGGTCTGGTTTGCTTGCCCCGTTTCTGTTTCGGTTTCTGGCCGGGATAAGTCAATGGCACCCGGGCAGTTATGGGCGGAAACAAGGCAAGCAAATGCAAGTATACTTAATCGCCGTTTCTTCGGTGTGCCGTTCGCCTCGCGTAATCCGGATCGCGGCGCTAACCTCCCGTCACACTCATGTGACGGGTTACTGCGGGAGACTTGGTGCGCCGGTCGATGATAAAGTCATGGCCCTTCGGTTTGCGGCCAATGGCTTCATCTATGGCCGCGCTCACCAGTTCATTGCCTTCAGACGCGCGCAGCGGATCGCGCAGATCGGCTGCATCGTCCTGGCCAAGACACATGTAAAGCGTACCGGTGCAGGTCAGCCGGACCCGGTTGCAGCTTTCGCAGAAATTATGCGTCATCGGTGTAATGAAGCCAAGCCTGCCGCCGGTTTCCTTCACCTCTACATAGCGTGCCGGACCGCCGGTCTTGTACGGGATGTCTTCCAGCGAATAGTTGTCCAGCAGGTTGGCGCGGACCACCGATAAAGGCAGGTACTGGTCCGTGCGGTCTTCCTCAATCTCGCCAAGCGGCATGGTTTCGATCAAGGTCAGGTCCATGCCTTCTGCATGACACCACTTCATCATCGGTTCGATTTCGTCTTCATTGAAATTCTTCAGCGCGACCATATTGATCTTGATTGCCAAGCCTGCTGCCTGTGCTGCCCTGATCCCGCCCATCACCTTGTCCAGATCACCCCAGCGAGTGATGTCCTTGAACTTTTTGGCGTCAATTGTGTCGAGCGAAACGTTGATGCGTCTGACACCGTGGTCGACCATCTGCGAGGCGTATTTTTCCAGCTGCGAACCATTGGTCGTCAGGGTCAGTTCTTCCAGCGCGCCGGTTTTCAGATGCCGCGACAGGTTTTCAAACAGCGACATGATATTGCGGCGCACCAGTGGTTCGCCCCCGGTCAGGCGCAGCTTCTTGACACCTTTTTCGACGAACACCGTGCACAGCCGGTCCAGTTCTTCCAGCGTGAGAATGTCTTTCTTGGGCAGAAAGGTCATGTTTTCCGACATGCAGTACACACAACGAAAGTCACAGCGGTCTGTAACCGATACCCGCAGATAGCTCACATGGCGCCCGAACGGGTCGATCATTTCAGATGCCGTGTCGGCAGGCATTTGTATGGAATTGTTCATGCCAGACATACTTGGCGACCGCAGACGGTCTCGTCAAGCTGCAACGGCCGATTTTGAAAAGCCCTGCCGCACAGTGGAATGACGCCCGGATAACAAGTGTGCGACTGGCATGCTTGTTGCGTGGGATTAACCAATCACGCCGATATGGCGCGATTTGAACAGGAAATGGCGTTTCCGCTGTTGATTATGGTGAAAAAATGATCACTGTTGCTAAATTGTCAGGCAAGCGTTTATGTTTGCCTCAACAAAAAAGAGACTGTGCAGCGAAATGTGTGGTCGTTTGGGTGGAACGTTGTTCGGGGTGTTAAATGGGTAATGCTGGTGATTCCGGCGAACCAATGGTTCGCTTTCAAAACGTTCAGAAAAGTTATGACGGTGAAACGCTGGTCGTAAAAGATCTGAATCTCGATATCGCGCAAGGCGAGTTTGTCACCATGTTGGGCCCGTCGGGCTCCGGCAAGACAACTACGCTGATGATGCTTGCAGGTTTCGAACCTGCCACGCACGGCGAGATTTATCTCAATGGCAATCCGATAAACAATGTGCCGCCGCACAAGCGCGGCATTGGCATGGTGTTCCAGAACTATGCGCTGTTCCCGCATATGTCGGTTGCCGAGAACCTCGCTTTCCCGCTGGCTGTTCGGGGCATGTCCAAGGCCGAACAGGAAGACAGGGTAAAGAAAGTGTTGGAGATGGTCGAACTGCCGGCATTCGGTGGCAGACGCCCGGCCCAGCTTTCAGGTGGCCAGCAGCAGCGTGTCGCAGTGGCCCGCGCACTGGTATTTGAACCTGATCTGGTGTTGATGGATGAGCCACTTGGCGCGCTGGACAAGCAACTGCGCGAGCAGATGCAGTATGAAATCAAGCACATTCACGACTCTCTCGGTGTCACCGTTGTGTACGTAACCCATGACCAGTCTGAAGCGCTGACCATGTCGGACCGCGTCGCGGTCTTCGAGGATGGAATAATTCAGCAGTTGTCGAGCCCGGAAGAACTTTATGAACGCCCGGAGAATTCCTTCGTGGCCCAGTTCATCGGCGAGAACAACAAGCTGCGCGGCACGGTGCAGGAAGTTGGCCGGGACAGGCTGGCCACCGTGAAATTGGATTCCGGCGATATCGTCAAGGCGCTTGCGGTCGGTGTCGGTGCCAAGGGAGAACGAACGCTGTTGTCGGTTCGACCTGAGCGCGTTGCCATAGAGCCAAAGAAAACCAAAAACACGGTTACGCTTACCGGCCGGGTCGAGGAACTGATCTATCTGGGTGACCATATCCGCACTCGCATGTCGGTTGCCGGCCACACTGACTTTATTGTCAAGGTGCCAAACAATGCCGAGCATCACGAACTCACCAAGGGCCAGACGACGACCGTGGGTTGGCAGGCCGAGGATTGCCGTGCGCTGGATGATATGGCAGCCTGATTGAATTTATATGAATTCTGTTCTGCCTCAATAGTGAGAGCAGGACGGTTTACCGGGGGTTTTGTTGAGCCTCCGTTCTACCAAAGGGAGTAAGTCTGGATGAAGAAATTTTTAACAACAAGCCTTTCGGTTCTGGCACTTGGAGCTGTCTCGACAGCGGCCAGCGCTGAAGGCGAGCTTACGGCTGTATCGTGGGGCGGCGCCTACACGAAGAGCCAGGTGAAAGCCTATCATGAGCCTTTCACCGCCAAGACCGGGACCAAGATCAACTCGGTTGATTACTCCGGCGGTATTGCCGAAGTAAAAGCCCAGGTTGAAGCCGGCAACGTGTCCTGGGACATCGTTGACGTTGAGCTGTCCGATGCTGTTCGCGGGTGTGATGAAGGCCTCTTCGAAAAAATTGATGCATCAACTTTGCCAGCTGGTGCTGACGGAAAACCGGCTCAGGAAGATTTCCTGCCCGGTACGCTGCATGAATGCGCGGTTGCCAGCATCGTGTGGTCAACCATCTATGCCTATGACGACACCAAGATCGGCGACAAGAAGCCAACCACCATGGCTGACTTCTTTGACACCAAGACCTGGCCCGGCAAGCGTGGCATGCGCAAGGGTCCAAAACCAAATCTCGAGTTTGCCTTGATCGCTGAGGGTGTCGCTGCCAAGGACGTCTATACCGAACTGGCAAAGCCTGAAGCAATCGACCGTGCATTCGCCAAACTCGCCACCATAAAGGGTGACGTTGTATGGTGGGAAGCCGGCGCGCAGCCTCCACAGCTTCTGGCTGATGGTGAAGTGCTGATGACCACGGCTTACAATGGCCGTATCTTCAATGCTGTCGCAGCTGAGAACAAGCCATTCGTCATTGTATGGGACGGTCAGAATTGGGACGTCGATCTTTGGGCAATTCCAAAGGGTGCGCCAAACAAGGACAAGGCCATGGAATTCCTGGCGTTCTCGACTGAGACCCAACAGCTTGCCAACCAGGCCAAGTATATCGCGTACGGTCCGGCCCGGATGTCTTCTGCTCCGCTCGTGGGCAAATATGAAGACGGCAAGATCGACATGGGTCCGCAGATGCCAACAGCACCGGAAAACCTGGCCAATGCTGTTCAGAACAACTTTGAATGGTGGGCAGACAACCAGGACGCGCTGAACGAGCGTTTCAACGCCTGGCTTGCACAATAAGGCTTATTTAGCCTGCGTCCGGACGGGTGTGCGTCATCCGTCCGGTCTTATTGAACATTTTTTATAATGAGTGAATTGATTGGCGATATTATAATCTGCCGATAGGGACGGGGAAGAAGGCATAACATGACCGATGTAGCAGCATCTGGCGCGCCGGAGAGTATCACCACCAGTGATGGTGTGCCACTTAAGGTTTCTCTGGCCCGCGCCACCAGGCGCCAACGTATGCAGGCGTTGCTGCTTGTACTCCCCTTGCTCCTGTTCCTTCTGGTCGCCTTTGTCCTGCCAATTGGTGAGATGCTCTTCCGGTCAATATATAGTCCGATCGGTCCAGATGTGTTGCCGAACTTTTCAAAAGTCATCCATGAATGGGATGGCGAAGATCTTCCGCCTGAAGCCGTATTCGAGGTGTTTGTCAAGGACATGACAGAGGCCAGGAAGAGCAATGAAATTGGCAAAACCGTCGGCAATCTGGCGACGCGAGTGAACTACGAGATACCCGGTTCTCGCGGCCTGTTCACCAAATCTGCCCGTAAGGTCAAGAGCATTACCGAAGGTCCCTACAAGGAAGCCCTGATTGCGCTGGATAAGCGTTGGGAAAACCAGCACATCTGGCGGACACTGCAGCGGATTTCCAGCAACTACACGGCCTCGTTCTATCTGGCCGCGACAGACAGGAAATATAGCGAGGACAACAAAATAGTTCGGGCTGACCCATTGTACCAGATCTATTTGCCAATTCTGGGCAAGACACTGTGGCTGTCTGCACTGATTACGTTCATTTGCCTGCTGGTCGCTTATCCGGTGTCATACCTGCTGGCGACATTGCCATTGCGAACCTCAAACATTCTGATGATCATGGTTCTGTTGCCGTTCTGGACATCGCTTCTGGTGCGCACAACCGCCTGGATCGCCATGCTGCAAACCGAAGGCATTGTGAACAACATACTGGTTTTCACCCGGATCATATCCGAAGAAAGCCGAATTCAGATGATCTACAATCAGACCGGTACGATTGTTGCGATGGTGCACATTCTGTTGCCGTTCATGATCCTGCCGCTGTATTCGGTAATGAAAACCATTCCACCCTATTACATGCGAGCAGCGCGCTCCCTTGGCGCCACAGGTACCTATTCATTTGTCAAAGTGTATTTCCCGCAAACCATACCCGGAATTGCCGCCGGCACCCTGCTCGTGTTCATCCTGGCAATTGGCTACTATATTACACCGGCTTTGGTCGGCGGCAGCGATGGTTTGCTGATCTCAAACCTCATCGCAGATCACATCAAGAAGACACTCAACTGGAGTTTGGGGTCGGCGCTTGGTGCCATTCTGCTCGCAATAGTGCTGATCTTCTATTGGATCTACAACAAGCTTGTCGGCGTCGACAATTTGAAGTTCGGGTGAGGAGCAAGTCATGACTGTATTGGATAAATTGCCAGCACCCGGTTATATCGCTTTCGCGGTGGCCTGCGTTATAGCTTTTCTGTTCACTGGTACACTGGTTGCCACAATCGGTTTCGCGCTGATTGTAGGACTACCGCTGTATTTTATGAGTGAATTGCCGCCATATGCGACGTGGCTGGAGAAGTTCGGTCAGTACATTTTTCTGCTGATCTGCACGATGATCTTTATTTTCCTCATCACGCCGGTGCTCATAATAATGCCGCTGTCATTTAATTCCGAGCCCTACTTCAGCTTCACACAAGGGATGATGTCGCTTGATCCCGCTGCGTTTTCGACCAGATGGTATCAAGACATTTTCCTGTTTGGCATGAATGATCCCAACCGCGCCGACGGCTGGTGGTCAGATGTGTGGAACAATGCGACCTGGGTAAAGGCTGCAGCCAACTCGTTCAAGTTTGCCGTTCTGGCCACTATCTTGGCTACCTTTTTCGGCACACTTGCAGCACTCGGGCTGTCACGCCCCGAAATGCCATGGAGATCAGCCATAACAAGCTTGTTGATTTCGCCGATGATTGTGCCACTGGTGATCACGGCAACAGGCATGTTCTTCTTTTATGCAAAAAAGGACACCTTTCCGTTCTTCCCCCGGGGTCTCATTAATGAAGATATCGGCATTGTTCTGGCTCACGCCACGCTGGGAGTGCCGTTTGTAATCATTACTGTTACCGCAACCCTGACCGGTTTCGACAATTCGCTGATACGTGCCTCGAAAAGCCTTGGTGCAAATGGCTGGACCACGTTCCGCCGTGTAATCATGCCTTTGATCATGCCGGGCATGATTTCAGGCGCACTGTTTGCTTTCATCACTTCGCTGGATGAAGTTGTTGCAGTGATCTTCCTGGCGGATGTGCATCAGGTTACGATTCCGCGCCAGATGTTCTCCGGCATTCGGGAGCAGATTTCGCCAACCATTTTGGCGGTGGCGACGGTATTGGTGGTGATCTCCATTTGCCTGTTGACGACATTGGAACTGCTGCGTCGTCGCTCAGAACGTCTTCGCGGCCTGTCACCCGGTTAAAGATACAACGTCAGAGACGCAAAATTATCATGAACAGCAAAAGTATTCGTCAGCTACTATCGCGCAGGCGGATGCTTTTCTTATCTGGCGCTGCTGCTGCTGGTGCAGCGGCAGGTGCCATCCAGATCGCTGGTCCCGGCAACGCACAGATTGGCGGTGAAGTGGATCTCATCCTGGTGTTGGCAGTTGACTGCTCCTATTCGGTGGATGCGCGTGAATTCCGGTTGCAGATGGACGGGATCGGTCAGGCCTTTCAGACCAGAGAAGTGCACCGTGCCATCGAGAGCGGGCAGCTCGGGCGCATTGCCGTAACGGTGTTTCAGTGGTCGGATGCCGAGAACCAGGCCTTGTCCACGCCATGGACCATCATCGACGGCCCGGCCTCCGCCAATGCCTTTGCCCAGAAGATGTTTTCGGTTCAGCGGCAACTTGCCGAGGGCGGCACGGCAATCGGAGCAGCCTTGCAGTTTGCCGCTGCCGCTGCGATCGCAGCCCCGTTCACCGCCCTTCGGCGGGTCATCGACATCTCGTCCGATGGCCGCAACAACCGGGGCGAGATTGTCGAGGTCGCACGCGATGACGTGATTGCCCGCGGCATTACCATCAATGGACTGGCCATCTTGAACGAGTGGCCGACACTTGATCACTATTTCCGAAAATCAATCATTGGCGGGCCGTATCACTTTGTGTTGCCCGCCAATGATTATGATGCTTACCGCGAGGCGATCTACCGCAAGTTGATCAAGGAGATCACTGGGCCGGGCTTGTCGTAGGCCTGATCAGGCTGCTTCGGCCAGCAAAGCGTCCAGATCCAGCCGCTCGGTGATCATGGCAAGTGTGCCGTCTTCATTTTGCGGCCAGTCGACCTCCGGCCGGTCCCAGTACAGCTCAACGCCATTGCCGTCCGGGTCGCGCAGGTAGAGAGCCTGCGACACCCCGTGATCGGATGCTCCTTCAAGCTCATAGCCCGCATTTCTTACGCGTTTCAGTGCATCAGCCAGATCAGCCCGTTCCGGGTACACGATAGCCAGGTGAAACAGGCCGGTGCTGCCGCGCGGCGGCGGTGAGCCGCCCTCGCTTTCCCAGGTATTGAGGCCGATATGGTGATGATAGTCACCGGCAGCGATGAATGCCGCCTGTTCGCCATAGCGTTGTTTTACGCCGAAGCCCAGCACGCCCACATAGAATTCAAGGGCACGGTCAATATTGGAAACCTTCAGGTGGACATGGCCGATGCGGGCGCCGGCGGCAACAGGCGCTTGCGGGGTGGGGGCTATATTCTTGAACATTGGGGCGAACTCCTTAGATCAGGATGATTCTTGGTTGAGTTAAGCAAAAATCATAAACCTGATCCTTCCAAATTGATGGAGCAACATGGGTTCAAGTGAACCCATGTTGCTCCAGGTCACGCGTTGGCTGATGCTTTGCGGGCTTGCATATCATCTACCGCGAAGGCACCGCTGCCAAGCATGGCCTGTACGACCAGAACGACAGCCCAGAACAACGGGTATTCCCAGCCGCCGCCCTGGTTGGAAAACACCCAGCCATTGCCGGAATGTGCCCACATGGCGCCAAGCAGGATAGGGACCATGGCGAGTGAGACCAGCCGGGTCTGGAAACCGGCGACCAGGGCCAGGCCGCCGATGATTTCGACAAACGCCGTGATGTAGGCAAGAAAGCCGGGCAGGCCGAGGGACTCAAAGAACCCGGCGGCACCAGGCAGGGTGAAGACAAAAACTTTCAAAAGCCCGTGCGCAACAGCGGCTATGCCTAGTGTGATGCGCAGCAGGGCGGTGCCGTTTGCGGTCAGTTGTTCATTGCTCATTGGTGTGAACCTTTCCATGAATTAAGTTTCGATGGCTGATAGATAGGATATTTGTTGCTGGAGATAATCTGCCGGCTGTGAGATATATTATCTCTTAACAGGGGATAATATGGATCGTCTTCGCGCCATTGAGGTATTTGTCACCATTGTTGATCACGGCAGTTTTGCAGCTGCTGCGGACACACTCGGCCTGTCACGCAATATGGCGTCGCGCCATGTCGCAGATCTTGAAGCCTATCTCGGCGCGCGCCTGCTGAACCGCACAACCCGTTCGCTCAGCCTGACCAGCACGGGGGCGGCCTATATTGAACGGGCACGGGAGATACTGGCGCAGCTTGACGAGGCAGACCGGGTTGCCGGTCTTCAGACCCTGACCCCGCAGGGTCGGTTGGCGCTGTCAGCGCCCATGTCATTCGGAGTGCGCCATGTAGCGCCGTACCTCACGCAGTACACGTCAGCCAATCCCAATGTCGCCGTGGACATATCGCTGAATGACCGCACCGTAGACCTGGTTGAAGAAGGTTTCGACGTCGCCATCCGCATCACCGGCAAGATGGCAGACTCCAGCCTGATTGCCAGGCGCATTGCCGGGACTGAAGTGATCCTGTGCGCAAGCCCCGGCTACATTGCAAACCATGGCAACCCCGAAACGCCGCGATGCCTGATCGACCATCGCTGTCTCGGGTACACTTTTGGCCATGAAGGCAATGTATGGTCGCTGCGTGACGGTAAAGGCACGGCTGAGCAGGTGCGCATATCGCCGGCGGTCTCGGCAAACAGTGGTGATGCCATAGAAGAAATTGCCATAGCAGGTGGTGGACTTGCCCTGCAGCCGGACTTCATTGCCAACCGGGATATTGCATCGGGCAAGCTGGTACGGGTGCTTCCGGGCTGGTCAGGTGGTGTGCTGAGCATCTATGCGCTGTGCGCCGGCAGGCTGTATGAACCCTTGAAAGTCCGCAGTTTCATGGACTGGATTGGCGGACTTTACCGCCCGAAACCGCCATGGACTGTGGATTTTGAGCCGAAATGAGAAAAAATTGCAACGAGGACTTGGCAAATCAGTGGAAAAACTATGACAATAATGTGACGGGCGGCACCCTGCGATTTGATTTTCGACGGCAACTTGAAATTGATTTTCAACGGCAACCTGAATTTGATGTTCTCATGAGCAATCCCTATCCGCATCTGTTTACCCCGATTACCATCAACCACAAGCGGTTGAAAAACCGTATCGTGTTTGGTGCCCATACCAACAACATGGCCGAGAACGGATTACCGTCGCGGCGAACCAAGGCCTACTATGTTGAACGCGCCAAGGGCGGGGCCGGCATGATTGTGGTCGAGCCGGTGCCGGTGCATGCATCCGGTGTCCTGACCCGCGGCAATTTCCGGGCAAACGACGACGCCATTATTGCGCCGTTGCGCAAGATCAATGAAGCCTGCAGCACCTATGGCACAGTCATGCTGCACCAGCTTTATCATGTCGGCCAGCACGGTGACGGCGCCAACTCCTTTCATGCCAACTGGTCAGCCTCGGGCATGCCGTCCATGCACGATTCAGACGGTGGTCATGCTGTCAGCGAGGCAGAGATCGAGGAACTGATAGTCTCGTTTGTAGCTGCCGCCGACCGCGCCCAGCAGGCAGGGTTTGACGGCGTCGAAATCTTTGCCGCCTATCATTCCCTGGTCGATCAGTTCTGGACACCCTGGTCCAACCGGCGCGATGACAAGTGGGGCGGCAGTCTGGAGAACCGCGTGCGGTTTTCGGCTGAAATTCTCAAGCGCATCCGCGAGGCCTGCGGTTCCGACTTCATTATCGGCATGGCGGTGTCGGTGGACGAGATGGCCGAACCGGCTTTGTCACTGGAAGCCCTGAGCGAGATAGCCGCCTGGCACGATGAGCGTGGCCTGATGGATTACGTGACCTGCGGCACCGGCAGTTATTTCCGTGACCAGCCGATTATCCCGACCCACATTCACGAAGGTGTTGAGGGCGCGCACCTGGCCGATCACCTCAAACACCAGATGCGCCATGCCCGGGTGCAAGCGGAAGCCGGCATTCATTCGCCTGAAAAGGCCGAACTGGTCATCTCAACCGGCCAGGCGGACACCTGTTCCATGGTGCGCGCCCAGATTGCGGATCCGCATCTGGCCAACAAGGCACAGGCCGGCAATGGAGCCAGTATCCGCCCGTGTATTCACTGCAATCAGCAATGCATTGCGCGGCGCTACAAGGACTACTGGATTTCCTGCCTGGTCAATCCGTCCGTGGGGCGCGAATGGGAATGGCGCGGCGACAAGATAGCCAAGACTGAACGCCGCAAGTCGGTGCTGGTGGTAGGGGCAGGCCCGGCCGGCCTGGAAGCGGCACGGGTGGCGGCAGAAGCCGGCCACAAGGTCACGCTGATCGAGCGCGGGCCGATGATAGGCGGCCAATGGCATCTTGCCGGGCGTCAGCCGACGCGGTCAAAAATTGCAGACCACATCAAATGGTACAGCCATGAGCTGGAGCGCCTGGGCGTTGATGTAAAGCTCGGCGAAGCCGCAACGCCGCTGACTGTGCGCCATCTTCACCCCGATCACATTATTGCGGCAACCGGCATCAAGCCGGTAACGTCTGGCTTCCAGCGGGCCTTGCCGATGAACGATGTGTTGCCGGGCCATGACGAGGCAAATGTCATCAGCTATCACACAGTGCTTGAGAACGGCGCGATGATCGGTGAGCGGGTGCTGGTGCTTGACGACCTGCATTCCTGGCGCGGTATCGGTACAGCACTGTATCTGGCCGAAGCCGGCCACAAGGTAACCGCCATGACGGCCAATGGCGTATTGGCAGCAGAACTTTCAGGAACCGGGGCAGACGATGTGGCGCGCGCGCGTTTTGCACGTCATGGCGGTGTTGCGCTCACCGATACTGCGCTGCAATCATGGGGCAAGCCGGACAATGAAGGCTCGGTTGCCCGATTTATAGATCTTCTGACTGGCGAAACCTTCGAGCGGAATTTCGAAACCCTGGTACTGGCGACGGTCGCCAGCCCCAACACGGAGTTTGCCGACGACATCCAGGCGCTCGGCGATTGTCCCCCGTTCGCCGTCGTGGGCGATTGCAACGCCCCGCGCAAGGCCCACATGGCCATCTACGAAGGCCGCAAGGCGGCACTGGCGATCGCCTAGCGGGCGACGTTGGAGTGGATGAAACCAGGTCCGGATAATCCCCACGATTGACAGGTTTCTGAAGCGCTCAATATGAAATGCAGGCGGCAACACAATAACGATGCGGACTTCCGCGTCGACCGTCATCCATTCAAACCGCGCAGATAGGTTAGATCATTATGGGCCCAAAAGGGGGTTGGAAAAAATTAAGGGCCCCTGCCTTCTGGCAGGAACCCCTTTTCTCGCGTTGAAGCTGTAAGTTTAGCTTAGCAGCTTATTGAACAGGCAATCTGACCCCAACGAACAAAGTCGGGCAGATCAAGCGTAGCTCCCGTCCGGTCCTTATCCAGCAGCGTTGCACCGGAATTCATTGCAACCCTTATGCCGACCATGATCCGTTGCTCGGTCTGCTCATCGCCATCGAACTCGGCGTTTAGACCCGAGTAGGCCACGTAACCCGAGACACCGGAGTCGGGCCAGGTTGAGACTTGATGCTCTATCTCGGCACCCCATCCGATAACTTCACCGCTGTCTCCGTCAGCATCGCCTGACAAGACTGAAAATTCCGCCTGGAGTTTCGTATTCGGGCTCATGAAAAATCGTGCAACACCACGACCAAATATGCCTTCTTCGAATGTATCCTCGTCGTCATTATCGCCAGCAACAAAACCGACCTGTCCGTAAAGGGTAATATTGTTAATGTAGTACTGCATTTCCGCACCGGCAGTCACGAAATGCGATAAATCATCGTCTTCGGAAAAGGACTGCCCCCACCCGACAAATGCGCCGAGCAAATATTGGTCTACCTCACGATAATTCAAATGCCCGCCCAGATACATCGAGGCAAAATGCTCACCATCTGAACTTAGATCGTCAACATAGTCGTAGTCAGGCGTCGTTTCGCCGCCAATGTCCAGTTGCAGGCTCCAGTTTTCGTTAAACGGGATATCTGCCAGCGCTTCCCCGCCGACCATGAACCGGTCGTCTTCCGAGGAGGTATCGAACGCTTCGTCAGTTGTCGTTGCCTGCCAATAAGATCCGAAAATGTCAAGAACACCGGAAATGCTACGCTGGGACGCAGACTAGTCAGCGGCCTGAGCCGTATTAGCTGCCCCCATTGCAATGGCAGCACTTGATGCAGCTGCTAATCCTATAATCCTGAACTTGGTAAACATAATGCGCCCCTTCTTAAGACATTTTGTAGTGACTAAACCCTAGGCCACTAAGCCCAGCACAGCGATTGCTGTCAAAGGTAAAGGGTGCAAAATCCTCCGTCACATTAACTATTTTTGAAAGTGTTGCAAATTTGTCACACTTTCACCTTTTTGGCAGGAATAAATTCCTTTTATCTCTCTGTAAGGTACTTTTGATACGGGGTTGAGCAATGGGAATCATCTGAAACGCTCAAATCATCGATATGTTCATACTTGATCCCCAAAAAATCCGCAATTTTTCCAATTTCTTGAGACGTATTGGAGACAATATCCCAATAATTAGTCAACATACATTTTTCAGGTATTTTGTTTATCCATGTATCAATCATTGAATTATACCAATCTATTTCAAAAATCACATTTTTTATATCATAAGAATACATGTTTTGCCCTTCTTTATAATGTTTGCTAAAAATTCTGAATGCTAAGTCCGGCTTGTTCCTTTTTATAAAGACAAATTTGGAATCTGGAATAATTTGCGACAATATTCCAACGTCCGATATCAGGCCTGGAGACGTGGTTGTATAAAATTCAGAAGAATTACAATGCTGACTGAGCAGTTTTTCATAAAAGAACTCGAATTTTTCTTTTATGGCGGAAGGTAGAGCACTGGCTCGACGTATGCCCAAAAGGCCCGCTTCATGCGAGGCATACCGACTGGCGAGTTCAACGAGGTTGTTCTCGTATCCCGCCTGCGTTTGCGGGAGCGTACACAACAGGCTTTCCGTCAAGGTCTTGCCTGACCTTGAGGCGCCGAGAATGAAAACAGGTCTCGCTTTGTGTCGGTGTGAATCCGCTTCCGTGCTGACTCCCTGGAATGACTTTGCCAGCTCAAGCAAGTCGTTTCGAGACTTCTTGTAGGCTTTAATGTCAAACGAAGCGGAGCTGGAAACCAGTTTGTTGGCAGAGATTAGCCACTCCCACGCCTTGTCGCAGGTTCCGTTATTGTGATGGTAATTGGCCAACCCAAAGTGTAGACGCGCACTGTCTCGTTGATCTCCCTCTCGCTCTTGAATCCTGATTTCGCTGACAAGCTTTTTTTCAACATCAATTCGCTTTCCGCTGTCATCAAGTTTGAAATTTGCCAATGAAATGAATGCCGGAATGAAATTATTTTCGATATTAACACATTGTTTCATCGATTTTATATACTCTTGGCTATTACCTATTTGATTTTGTGCCTTGCCTAATAGATAATAGTATTCTGGATTATTTGAATTTATCAAAATTGCTTTTTGTATTTGCTTGATGCACTGATTATACATTTTTCTAGTGTAATAGCATTCTCCGAGCAAATAGCGGGCTGCATCGGAAGCGGGATTGACTTTTACCGCTTCAGCGAGAGCCTTTACAGCCTGCTCAGGCGCGTCAAGGCCCAAGTGCACCTGTCCCAAACTGGTCAGGATCGACCAGTCCAGAGGGCTGAGCATATTGGCCCGAACCAGACTATCTAACGCTGGCCAGTAGGCGTTCCGCGCCATATGGATCAGACCAAGCATATGCTGCGCGCCGGAATATTCGGGATGCAGGCTGACCAACTGCTCGCAGGCTTTTACCGCCTTTTCCAGCTGACCCGATCTTCGATAATGATCTACACGGGACAGCTGTGTTCTGGCATCTTCAATTGTCTTAAGCGGTGGGACGCTCGGCAGGGACCTTTCACTCTTGCCCAGTGTAGACAGTGAAGGCTTTCGGGATGCGTCAGTCTGCATCCAGTTCTTGCTGCGATTGTGTTTTTTCAGTTTTGAGATTTTTCGGGCCATGATCTATCTTGCTGCCTGTGTTTTTTCCAGTTAATCGCACGGTCAACCGGGGGTGTCAAAGTGTGATCAGCCCGTTTAGATCGGTCCCGTTTCCGATGCGGGGGTCAACGGTTCAAAACGCCGGATATGCTAAAATTGATGGGTTAGGCAGATCAATGCAGGTTGCAACATTGAGCCACGTCGCAGTTTGTGGATTCAGTTGCGCTAATCCCCGGTCGGTTGCACTACAAGTTCAACCAGCTCTGAAATCGTATCGGCCTCCCAGAGCCCCTTGCACGTCTCAAGCAGTTGCGTGGCTCTGGGCTCGCCCAGCACCGGTGCGGCGAGGCTGGTGAATTTGGCATGCAGATCAGCATCGCTGATCGGGTCCTCGGGGTCGCCGACCGCTTTCATCATCCCGCTTTCAAGCGTCTGACCGTCAGTCAGCGATATGCTGACCCGGGCCAGTCGGTCTGCCGGAAAAGCCGCATTGGCTTTATCGTCTTCGGTGACCTCGATCATGTTGGCAAGCCGCAGGATGTCCGGGTCTTGCAGCGCCGGTCCTGTTACTTCTTCAACGCCGATACGCCCGCGCACCAGGGCTGCAGCGACGGGGAACTTGATGGAATATTGCGCCTGCTCGGTATTGGCAGGTTCTGCCGTCGGCAGGCGCTTTGCCTGGTGAAAGGTTTCAATGCGGATACCGGATACGTCAGCCACATCAAACCGGTCACTGAGTGACAGGGCGGCCGCAATGGCAGGCTGCGCCCAGCGGCAGACGGGATAGAGTTTTACGTACTGATCACTGACATACCAGCGCCCGCCCAGGTCATTCCAGTATGATGCCAGGTCCGGGTTCTCCATGGTGACGGCCGGTGCACCGGTGTGGCCCAACTGGGCAAGCTGCGCAGCCGCAATGCCGGTAAAGCCGCCCCAGGTCGCGCCGTCCTTGACCATGGTCGGGTGATCAATGCAGCGCATCATCTGCGAGCGCGGGCCATTGTATTCGGCGATGCCGAGGGCATGCCGGGTCCAGTTGGCATCAAGCTTGAGCGCGCGGGCGCCGACCGCAGCAGCGGCCAGCGCGTTCCACGCCCCGGATGTGTGATAGTCCGAAACACTTGCGTGCAGCGCCAGGCCGGCCCGCGTGGCGATCTCGTAGCCGATGACCAGCCGGGTCATGAACTCACTGCCGGACACAGGTATCTCACCTTCCGCAAAAGCAAACAGGGCAGGGATGACGACGACCCCCATATGGCCCTTGGTGTTTTTCTGACCATCATGGGCGTCAAGTGAATCGATAGATCCCGAATTGGCAAAACCTGCGCCCGGCAGGGAGACGGCGCGCCCGTCGAACAACAGCCTTGCCGCCTTGCCCGGCGCACCGAAAGCGGTGCTGGCAAAATCGCGCAGGATGCGTGAATTGTCAGTCTGTGTGGCCGCAGCCGCCACACCCAGCGTGTCGATCAGGGTGCGGGTAGCATGATGGCGAGCGGATTCTGGAATGCGTGATGCCTGCAGGTCCAGTACGAAGTCGATTGCGTCCATGATTTCACCTGCCCCTGGTTATCCGAAGAGAACGGGGTGCCAGCATGGACCGGTTTCAATGATCTGAAAAGGTGCTGTCCATATCGGGCCGACGTTAATCTTGTTGGTGAATTTTACTGTCGGATAGGGGCTTGCACACGGTATCGGTTGTGTAAGAGCATTGGTTTTTGATGCGGGGGGAAACAGCACATGACATCGCATGTCCACGACACGGCACAATGGCTGATCCGTGCAATCAGGTTGACGCTTAAGGCCAACAATGCCGGTGAAGATGGTGTTGATGAGGCTTTGGCGCGCCTTGCCCGGCAGGATACATCTGCCGCCGCCTTGACGACACCGTCCCCCAGGCGTTTACCCGCATGCCGGTTTCTGCCGGACGTGGTTGCCTCGACCCTGCTGGTTGCACCTGATGTTGCGGCGGCCCTGGCGGCAGTTGAAGAAGATCTGCACTGGACGCAGAATCCCAATTACTCGAACGAGGCCATGGGCCAGCCCCATTACATGGACAATTACGCCTATGCCGAAATCATCGGGCCGAAGGGCGCTTATGCGGGCGATGATTTTCTGCTGGGACTGTTTCTGCTTGGGCCCGGTCTGAACTATCCCAACCACTCCCATCCAGCGCCGGAGCTGTACTGGATATTGTCGGGCGCGAGTGACTGGCGGGTGCGCGACGGAGAGTTTTCCCCGCGCGAACCGGGTGAAACCATCTGGCACGAGCCTTATGTGCCACATGCTACCAATGTCGGCCTGCAACCCCTGCTGGCTGTCTATATATGGACGAAAGATGTGAAGCAGCGTGCTTTGCTGGTTTAGGTCAGTTTGACGTCGCTCACGCCAGCAGCCTTCGGCTGCGCTCCGCGGGGGCGCACTTCGTGCGACGGACGGTCGGCCTTGCCTCAGCACTTGCGTGCTTCGGAGCCGGAGTTGATCATTACGGTTGTTCAGGATCGGAGAACGGCCCGCCGAAGGCGGATAAGCTGTTCGACCAATAAGAACCTGCAGCCGTCAGGCCGCTGGCGTGAGCGATATAAAACAATCCTCTGATACAAACCCAAACCTCTCTCAAAACCCCTTCCTCAACCTCGAAATCCACATGAACCGTACATGAACGCCAGGCTCAGGTTCGGTTCAGGGGCTTGCCACTAGATTGGGGACAGTTGATTTGAAGACCAGCTGCTCCGGCAACGGGGCGCCACACGAAACAAAAACTGAAAACCAGACTTAGGAGACGACCCATGTTCAAGAAAACCGCCATCGCCGCCATTGCCGCCCTGACCATCGCTGCTGCATCGGCTTCACCTGCACAAGCCCTGTCCAAGAAGGGTGCCTTCTTCCTCGGCCTCGGCAGCGCTGCTGCCATCGGCATTGCATCTGCCCATGCCCATGGCGGATATTATGGTGATCGCGGCCATGGATATCGTGGTGGCCGTCATTACCGCCGTTCAGCGCGGCGCTGCGCCCGCCGGTTCGGCTGGCACACATTCCGCTGGGAGCGCTGCATGTACCGCCGCGGGTACTGATTAAAAGTTTACCAGATTTGAATGAAGACACCGCCGGAGATTTCCGGCGGTGTTTTTGTGTTTTTGTGTTGGTTTGTTTTATATCGCTCACGCAAGCAGCCTTGCGGCTGCGCTCCGCGGGGGCGCACTTCGTGCGACGGTCGGTCGGCCTTGCCTAAGCACGTTCCGTGCTTCGGAGGGAGTATATCAAATCAGTTGAGCTGAACTCTGGAACTAGGCCCGACGGGCCTCGGGCCAGTCAGGCCCGCCCTAGCGGAGCGCAGCCGCAAGGCTGCTTGCGTGAGCGGGATAAACTAAACCCGTCCGACAGATGCTGTCAGAAGTTCATGCACGGAGAACGGCCCGCCGAAGGCGGATAAGCTGTTCGACCAACAAAAAGCCAGGCTGCTGGCGTGAGCGAAATAAACCTAAACAACCTAAATACGCACGGCCTCGATACGAAAGCCTGCCTGTGCCATGGCTTGAGCTGCAGGATGGCGGCGCAATTGCTCGGCCATTTCCTTTGCAACGGAAAACGGCTGCCACTGAACCTCATGGTCCTCGCCGAACCAGACGTCCTCAATCCGCTCATCCAGGCCGTTGGCCCAGGCGGCAATCTTGCCGGCCTCGGTCAACAGAACAATGGCTGCGGGTGGTTCACTCAACTTGCGTCGGGACAACTCACGCTCACGCGACTTACGCTGAAAATCAATCACATCACTCATGGTCAAAGTGATGCTGCGAGTCGGGTTAACGCAAGGTTCTCAAAATCTTAAGCAAGCCTTACCAAGTGACTGTTTTGGAACAGTTTAAACGTCCTCCCACGGAAATGTATCAAGCACCTCGACGCCATCTGGCGTGACCACCACCTGGGTCTCGAGCTTGACGCATTCCTTGCCGCCTTTCTCGCCAATCAGACTTTCAACGCAAATCACGCTGTTTTCCTCAAAAGTGAAGTCATAGGCTCTGTCAAAGTCCGGATGCAGTGGCAAAGACGGATACTCGTCGCACAGGCCGACGCCGTGCAAGGCAACGGAATAGCGGCATGGCTGATACTTCTCGGGGATCTGCCAGGATTTCTCGTTGAACTCCCGCGAAGTCATGCCGGCCTTTAGAATTGAGCAGTTGTGCTCGATCTGTTCAAGCGCGGCTGAGTACAATTCATGTTGCTTGGCATCGAACTTGGTATGCCCGATGGTCCAGGTGCGTGAAATGTCGGCACAGTATCCGTAAGGCCCGATCAGGTCGGTATCAAAGGCGATAATGTCACCTTCGCTGGCGACAAAATCCGACGCTTCGGAGAACCACGGATTGGAGTGCTCGCCGATGGTGAGCAGGCGGGTTTCGATCCACTCGCCGCCGGAGCGGATATTTTCATAATGCAGCTCCGCCCAGATTTCCTGCTCGGTCTTGCCTGGAAGCGAGTTTTCCCAGATGCGCGCCATGCCAGCCTCGCAAACACGGATCGTCCACTTCATCAGTTCAATTTCGTCCGCCGACTTTATCTCGCGGGCCAGTTCCGTCAGTTCCTGGCCTTCGACGATGGTGACGCCGCGTTCTGCCAGGGCGAATGTGCCCATCGGCTCAAGCTTGTCGACGGCAAGGCGCATATTGCCGCCGCCATGGGTTTTCAGTTCGTCCACCACCTCATCTGCCCATGCGTTGACGCGTTCATCCAGGCGGTTGCCGGAAGAGAAGTAAAACCAGCTTTTGGCGGGCCGGATGTCACGCACGGTTGCAAGGCCATCCGCCAGGTGTTCCGAGTTATGGTATTCGAAATTGATCGAATGGCTGTCGGCAAACAGCATGGCGTAGTGAAACGGATTGTGCGTGCCCCACAACTGCATGTTGGACAGATCGAACGTGTAGCGGATGTTGAGCGGATCATACATCAAGATGGCTGCGCAATCGTGCTTGATCACCTGATCCAGCATGCGCTGGCGGCGATAGTCGCGCGCCTTGACCAGTACCGAGTGCGGCACCGGCGAGCGCATCGGCTTGTCCTTTCCCTCAGGGTTGAAGTAGGATTTTTTGCGGTCGTCGCTGAACACGGCATCAAGCATGGCGCTTCCTCCTGGTTGGATGCTGTTTACGCTGCAAACTCACTTACCTGATATGTGGCCTTGTCGAGCCAGGCCGGACTGATTTCAACACCCCATCCCGGCGCATCTGTAACCGTCGCCTTGCCATCGGTGATGGTGTAGGGATCTTCGACAAACAGGCCGTCCTGCCAGGGATAGTAATCGTCTCCCTCAATCGAGAACTCCAGATACTTTCCGGCATTGGGAATAGCGCGCAGCAGGTGCATGGTGCACAAGGTGACCAGCGACAGGTTTGCGCAATGCGGCGTGCAGGGCAGGCCGGCATCCGCCGCCATTTGAGCCACGCGCAGCGTTCGTATCATGCCGCCCATATACATGACATCCGGCTGCACGACGTCGACCGCACGCATGTCTATTGTGTGTCGCCACCATGACAGGTCGCAATCCTGCTCGCCGCCAGTGACATCAATCCCAAGCGCATCGGTGACCTGCTTGGTCTGTGCGGGTTCCCAATAGGGACACGGCTCTTCAAAATGTGAAACGCCTTCGGCTTCCAGCAGTTGACCCACCTCGATGGCGCGTGCCGGCGAAAACCCGGAATTACCGTCAACCAGCTTGGCCGCATCGTCGCCCAGCGCCTTGCACACCACAGGCACAATGGCCTCTGTCCGGCCCGGCCATTCATCCACATCGCGGCCGCACTCGGCACCGACGCGAAACTTGAACGCGTCAAAGCCGAACTGATCGCGCAGTTTGACGAACCGGGCAGCTTCGTCTTCCGGTGTGATGTCACGTTTCATCGACGACGCGTAGGCCCGCATAGGTCCTGGCGTACCGCCAAGCAACTCGGCAACCGGCTTGCCTTCCACACGGCCACGCAGGTCCCACAGGGCCGTGTCCAATCCGGCCATGGCGCGGCGCAGGTAGGAGCCTGGAAACTTGTGCTCACGCTCGGTGATACGGTCGAGCAGGTCATCAAAATCGTAAGCGTCTTGGCCAAGCGCATAAGGCGCCACCTGGCGATGGAATATTTGCGCGGTAATATCGGAATGGTAGGTCGACACCTGGCCCCAGCCGGTGTCGCCGGTATCAGCGGTGACCCGCACAAAGCCGACGAACTCGTTGGCAAAGGTCTCCAGTTTTCTTATTTTCATGATCTGGAATTACCCTCTCATCCGTTCACCGGCAGGATCAAATAGTGGTTCATGCTGGATACGGGCAGGGCGCATCTCGCCCATGATCTCGATCTCAAACCCCGACGTCTCAGTGGTCAGGTGTTTGGGAATGTAGCCTTGCGCCAGCGATGCATCGACGAAGTGGCCATAACCACCGGAGGTCACCCAGCCGACAACTTCACCATTATGGGAAATCGGTTCGTCTCCAATGACATCGGCATCATTTGCGTCCACCACAAAAGTCACACGTGCCAGCTTGCCGGCACCGTCATGTTCTGCCTGTGCCTTGTCACGACCGATGAAATCGTTCTTGGTCAGGTCAACAAAACGATCCATGCCGGCTTCATATGGCCCGTAGATCGGCCGCAGCTCGCGATACCAGGTCGGGAAATTCTTCTCCAGCCGCATGGTCAGCAGCGCGCGCATGCCGAAATTGACGATGCCGTGGGCTTCACCCGCTTTCATGATTGCCGAGTAAAGACGGCGCTCATATTCCGGCTTCACCCAGATTTCATAGCCCAGGTCACCGGTATAGGTCATGCGGTTGACTTTGGCCGGGACGTTTGCAACGTCGATCTCGCGATAGTCCATGAACCGGAACCCGGCATTGGACACATCCTCATCGGTGAGCGCTGCCAGCACGTCACGTGATCTCGGGCCTGCAATGGACAGCCCTACCAAGCCAAGATCGATACGCTCAACACGCACTGAGTGATCATCCGGCAAGTGCTTGTCAAACCAGCGCATGTGATAGACCTGCGCCGGGGCCGAGCCCCACATCATGAACCGGTCATCTGCCGCCTTGGCGATGGTGAAATCACCGATCAGCTTGCCCTGCTCGTTCAGCATCGACGTCAGGCAAATCCGTCCGGTGCGCGGCATCTTGTTGGTCATCAGGTGTGACAGGTAGCTTTCAGCACCCGGCCCGGTGAATTCATACTTGGCGAAATTGGCAATCTCGGTGATGCCGACACGCTCACGCGTACCGAGCACCTCGGCTTTTACATGGGCGAAATCGTTGGAGCGGCGGAACGAAAAAATGTCGACAGGCTCGACGGCCTCAGGTGCAAACCACAGAGGGACCTCAAGCCCCCAATTGTCTCCCATGACGGCGCCCTGGCTCAACATGGTGTCATACAACGGCGTGGTCTGGTGCGGACGCGCTGCCGGGCGCTCCTCGTTCGGGTAGCGGATGGAAAACCGCTTGGAGTAATTTTCGCGCACCTTTTCATTGGTATAGCTGCGGGTTGCCCAGTCGCCGTAACGTGCCACGTCCATGGCCCAGATATCGCCGCCCGGATCACCGTTCACCATCCAGTTGGCCAGTGTCAGGCCGACACCGCCGCCCTGGCTGAAACCGGCCATGACCCCGCAGGCACACCAGTAGTTCGACAGTCCCTGCACCGGTCCCACCAGCGGGTTGCCGTCAGGGGCGAAGGTGAACGGGCCATTGACCACATTCTTTATGCCTGCCTCGCCCATGGCCGGGTAGCTTTCGAAGGTTTTCTCCAGTGACGGCGTGATGCGGTCCAGGTCCGGTGGCAAAAGCTCGGCTGCAAAATCCCACGGCGTATCTTTCGGCGACCAGGGCCGGCAGTCCTGCTCATAGGTGCCCAGCAACATGCCGGAGCGTTCCTGGCGCATGTAGATCTCTGCACCGAAGTCGGCAATCATCGGCATGTCCGCGCCGTGTTCTTCCTTGTAGGCGATCACGTCGGGCATGTCGTCGGTGACGAGATACATGTGTTCCATGGCCAGCACCGGCAGTTCGATGCCCACCATGCGGCCAACTTCACGCGCCCACAGCCCACCGCAATTTATCACGTGCTCGCAACTGATGGTGCCTTTTTCGCTCACCACATCCCAGCCGCCGTCGGAGCGCGGGTTCAGTTCGACAACCCGGTTTTCCAACACGATCTCGGCACCCTGCAGGCGGGCTGATTTGGCGTAGGCATGAGTGGTGCCGGACGGGTCGAGATTGCCTTCCGCTGAATCCCACATGGCGCCGGTGAACTTGGCATCGTCCAGCAACGGCATACGCTGCTTTGCTTCTGCGGGAGTAAGCAGTTCGGTTTCAAGCCCGAGATAGGCTGACCTTGCATGGGCCATCCTGAGCCAGTCCATGCGCTCTTCGGTGTCGGCCATGAGCATTCCGCCACATCGGTGCAGGCCGCACGACTGGCCGGAAATCCGTTCCAGTTCATCATAAAGCTCAATGGTGTAGGCCTGCAGTTTTGCGACGTTCGGGTCGCCGTTCAGGGTGAGAAACCCGCCTGCTGCATGCCATGTCGAACCGGATGTCAGTTGCGACCGTTCGATCAGCAGCACATCGCTCCATCCCGCCTTGGTCAGGTGATACAGCACAGAGCATCCAACCACGCCGCCGCCAATGACTATGGCCCTGTAATGCGATTTCATTGGCGGCTCCCGAACTGTTAGAGGGCTTAAGACCTCATGTGTGAAGCATCGGCATCAAACAGTGGGTCTTTCTGCGGGCTAGCCTTGTAGTTTTGGCCGAGAATTTCAATGTCAAATCCATCTGTTTCACCGGCAACATCCGTCGGCACAAAACCGATAGCTACGGACTGGCCTGCCGCGTGGGCGTAACCCCCCGAGGTGATCCAGCCGACGCACTTGTCATTGTGATAGATGGGTTCGTCACCGATGACGTCGACTTCATTGCCGTGCACGGTGAACACGGTCATGGCGCGCTCGCCACCGGTTTCCTTTTCCTTTGCCGCCGCGTCACGGCCAATGAAGTCGTTCTTCGATAATGCGACGAAACGGCCAAGACCGGCTTCGAACGGGCCGTAGATCGGGCGGTATTCGCGTGCCCATGTTCCCCAGTTCTTCTCCAGACGAAGTGACAGCAGTGCCCGGCCGCCGACCGGCTTGATATTGAACTCTTCACCTGCCTCCATGATCATGGTGTGCAGCGTGGTGAGGTATTCCGCCGCGACCCAGATTTCGTAGCCCAGGTCACCTGTAAAGCTGACGCGGGCCAGCTTTGCAGGCACCAGCCCCAGATCCACTTCGCGGAATGACATGAAGGGCAGGGCGCTGGTAGACACATCGGTGTTGGTGAGTTTTGCCAGCAGCTTCTGCGAGTTTGGTCCGGCGATGGACAGACCGCACATTTCCAGCCCGAAGGCATGCACCTTGACCGAACCGTCATCGGGCAGGTGCTGTTCGAACCAGCGCATATGATAGTTTTCCGCCGCACCCGACCCGAATATGTAGAAGCGCTCGTCATCGGCCTTGGCGAGGGAGAAGTCACCGATCAGCTTGCCGTCTTCCTTCAGCATCGGGGCGAGCGTCATGCGACCTTTGACGGGCACCTTGTTGGCGAGCATGTGTGACAGCCAGCCTTCGGCGCCGGAACCGGTGATCTCGTATTTGGCATAGCCGGAGATTTCCAGAACACCGACGGAATTGCGCACCGCGCGGCATTCATCTCCAACGATATCAAAGGCTTCGGAGCGCCGGAAGGTAACGGCTTCTTCCGCCTTTTTGCCTTCCGGGGCAAACCACAAGGCGCTTTCGACACCATAGGAGACGCCGAAGAAAGCGCCCATCGCCTTGAACCGGTCATACAAGGGCGTGGTGCGCAGCGGCCGGGCAGCGGGAAGTTCCTCATTCGGGAACATGATGCGGAACCGGCGGCCATAGTTTTCACGCACCTTGGCATTGGTGTAGGCCATGTTGGCATATGACCCGTAGCGCGCAATATCCATGGCCCATACGTCGAAGCCGGGATCAGCGTCCACGATCCAGTTGCTCAGTGCCAGGCCGACGCCGCCACCCTGGCTGAAACCGGCCATGACACCGCACGCCACCCAGTAATTCTGCAGGCCCCGGATCGGGCCGATCAGCGGATTGCCGTCAGGCCCGAAGGCGAACGGGCCATTGATGATGTTCTTGATACCGGCAGACTGGAAGGCGGGATGATGGGTGAAACCTCGCTCCAGATTGTCGGCAATCTGGTCCAGGTCCGGCGGCAGCAGTTCGGTGGAGAAATCCCACGGTGCTTCGGTTGGTGACCATGGAATGCCATTGGGCTCATAGGTGCCCATCAGCATGCCCTTGCCTTCCTGGCGCATGTAGATTTCGCCGTCGAAATCGATGGCATGCACGATCTCCTTGCCGTCATTGGCATTGTTGTAGGCAACAACTTCTTCCATCTCTTCGGTGATGAGATATTGGTGCGCCATGCACAAAACCGGCAACTCAAGGCCTGCCATGCGGCCCACTTCGCGGCCCCACAGGCCCCCGGCATTGACCAGGTGTTCGCAGGTAACGGTGCCTTTTTCGGTGACCACGGACCAGGTACCGTCCGGCAACTGGTTGGTTTCCAGCACCCGGTTCTGGCGTACGATCTCAGCCCCGTTGACGCGCGCTGCCTTGGCATAGGCGTGTGTGGTCCCTGAAGGGTCAAGATGGCCTTCAAGCGGATGCCACATGGCACCGACGAACTGGTCCTTGTCCATCAGCGGGAAATGTTCCGCCGCTTCTTCAACCGATATCATGCGGGTGTCCACGCCGAGATACTTGTTGCGGGCATGGGCCATTTTCAGCCAGTCGAAACGGTCCTTGTTGGACACCAGCATGACACCGCCGGTGACATGGCACCCGGTCGACTGCCCGGATACCTCTTCAATCTCCTTGTAGAGGTTGATGGTGTATTCCTGCAGCTTGGCCACGTTGGGATCGCCGTTGAGCGTATGAAACCCGCCGGCCGCATGCCATGTCGAGCCCGAAGTCAGTTCATCGCGTTCGATCAGCAGAATATCCGACCATCC
This sequence comes from uncultured Alphaproteobacteria bacterium, assembly GCA_963759095.1. GTDB lineage: Bacteria > Pseudomonadota > Alphaproteobacteria > Rhizobiales > Aestuariivirgaceae > Anderseniella. Next base: position 90,793 of record CAVWYF010000022.1, read on the forward strand.
CTTTTTCGTCAGATGATACAGAATTGAACAGCCGACAACGCCGCCGCCGATGACAATTGCGCGATAATGCGATTTCATGACCCATGTCCTTGATGAAAATAATCCATGCAGCGATGCAATCACTTAGCGGTAAGCCAAGTCATGCCTGCAAGCGACAACGGGTTTCGGAACATGGCCCTGTGAGACAGTTTTTTGGCGCATTGACAGCAGTGCTGATGGTGCTGACCAATGCTGCAACGCACTCAGCCGCAGCCAGTGAGGAAGTTGATCTTGAACTGGTGCTCGCGGTGGATGCATCGGGCAGTGTCGATGATGCAGAGTACAGATTGCAGTTGTCGGGAATTGCCACCGCCTTGCGTGATCCTGCCGTTCTGCGGGCTATCACAGCAGGCCCACACAAGCGTATCGCATTGAACGTATTGATATGGGCAGAAGCCCGGCGGCCAAAAGACGAAACCGGCTGGTTTATTCTGGCAAGCAAGGCAGAAGTGGACCGGGTGGCGGCCATGATCGCCGCCATGCCGCGCAATCAGGTCGGCGGCACCGGCATTGGTGACGGCGTTGCCCATGCCATCAGGTCGATTGACGACAACGCAATCCTCTCTGACCGGCGCGTCGTGGATGTCTCGGGTGACGGCCGCGAGACACCGCCGCGTCAGTATTCAACCATTCTCAGTGAGGCACGCTCCATGGCGATCGCCCGCAATGTCACCCTGAACGGCCTGGCTATCCTGAATGAAGACAAGGAACTGGATGACTATTATCGCGCGCGGCTGGCCGTTGGCGACGGCAATTTCGTGGAAGTGGCTCAAGACTACGATGACTTCGCCCGCGCCATGCGCCGCAAGCTGCTGCGCGAGATAGATCCTGATCCGATTGTCGGACTGCGATGAGGAGAGGAGACCGGGTATGAAGTTGCAAGCCACGTCAGGCCGGGAGTTCCGAGATCGAAAAGTCCGACAGGTGTTCGAGACCTATGACAAACCTGTGCGCGAGCGATTGCTCGAACTCAGGGAGATGATCATCGATGAAGCAGGTAGTCATCCCGAGATTGGTGAATTGCTGGAAACCCTGAAATGGGGACAGCCGAGTTACCTGCCTGTAAAACCGCGTATCGGAACCACAATACGCATTGGTAGTCATCCGGCTAAAGCCGGCAAGGTTGGCCTCTATTTCAATTGTAACTCGTCACTGGCGGATGACTATCAGCAGTTGTACCCCGGTATTTTCGAATATGAGGGTCGTCGCGCGATTCTGATTGGCCTGGACGGGCCGGTTCGCGAACAAGCATTGCGCCACTGCATCGCGCTCGCCCTTACCTATCACCTGAACAAGAAACGGTAAGACAGGTTCAGTTTACTGTTTCAGCTTATTTGCTCGCCAGTCCCTTGGCCTGCTTGACCCAGTCATCGCGCTCGATGCGTCCCTTGAACGACAGCTCATCATCGACGATTGCGATGTCGGTTTTTTTCCAGCTTGCGATCTGGTCGAAATGCCAGAACCCCAACTTGTTGAGGGTTTGCTCCAGCTTGGGCCCAACGCCTGATATCAGTTTCAGATCATCGGCCTTGCCGCGGGCTTTCTTGAGCCGTTCAGGGCCGGCTTTACGGGCGGCAGGTTTTTTCGCAGCGGGCTTCTTTGCCGCTGCTTTCTTTGCTGCCGGTTTCCTGGCTGCGGCCTTTTTCGCTGCCGGCTTGGCCTTCGCCGCCGTGCCCGGCACGGTTGCGATAGAGGCAGCTGCCAGTGCCGCCTTGGCGCGTCCCGGGCTTTGGCTTGCCACTGACTTCTTCTTCTTGTCAGACGGCATCGCGATGACGGGTTCCATCGCCCTGAGGTCTTCTTCACTCAGATGGCACATGATCTTGTGACCATTGCCGAGATCCTTGACGTCCGGCAGGTCCGTTTCGCAGATCGAACCGATCTTGCGCGGACAGCGGGTCTGGAACGGACAACCCGATGGCGGGTTCATGGGCGACGGCAGTTCGCCTTCCAGCACGATATGCTTCTTGGTGATGGATGTATCGGCAATCGGCACGGCCGACAGCAGAGCTTCCGTGTAAGGGTGATAGGGCGGTGAATAGATGTCGTCGGTGTTGCCTTGCTCCATGATCTGGCCGAGGTACATCACCACCACACGGTCTGCGAGATAGCGCACCACCGACAGGTCATGCGAGATAAACAGCATGGTTGTGCGCCGTTCACGCTGAATGTCTGTCAAAAGGCCGGTGACTGCGGCCTGCACGGACACATCAAGTGCTGATACCGGTTCATCGGCGACCACAACCTGGGCTTCGCCGGCAAATGCGCGCGCGATGCCGACACGCTGTTTCTGGCCGCCCGACAACTGGCGCGGACGGCGCTGGGCGAAGTCACGCGGCAGCTTCACCATATCCAGCAGCTTATAGGTTTTTTCCAGCGCTTCTTCCTTGGTTTTTGCCACGCCGAACATGCGCAGCACCCGGCTGATCTGACTGCCGACAGTGTGCGACGGATTGAGTGTTTCAAACGGGTTCTGGAAGATCATCTGCATCGAACCGACCATCTGCGGCGTGCGTTTCTTGACCGGTATCTGGCCGATTTCGGTGCCATTTAGTATAACTTCGCCGCCGGTGGCGGTTTCAAGGCCCAGCATCACTTTGGCAAAGGTCGACTTTCCACAGCCGGACTCCCCCACGATTGCCACGGTTTCCGCTTCGCGGGCTTCAAAATCCAGCTTTTCATTCGCCTTTACGAACCTGGAAGCCTTGCCGGAAAACAGCGCCTTCAGCGACCGGTCGTGAACCTCGTAATACTTCTGCATGTTCTTTACCTGCAGAACGGTCTTGCCGAAGTTGACGGCAACTCCTGTTTGGGCCTTTGGCTTGGCTGCTTCCCAGTCGATGCTCAGATATCGCTCGCAGCGGACCTGATGGCCGCGATGGGCGGCCACGTCCTGCATCGACAAGGCTTTCACATTGCACACACCATCCTTGAAATGGTCACAGCGCGGGCCGAAATTACACCCCGTCGGGCGTTCATGTGGCAACGGCAACTGTCCCCGGATCGGGACCAGGGGCCTTGAATACCGGTCAGCACCGGGCAGGGGGATGGAATTGAACAGGCCACGGGTATAGGGGTGGCGCATTTCGTTGAAGACCTGGTTGACCGTGCCGAATTCAACTGCCTCGCCGGAGTACATCACGGCAATCTTGTCGCAGGTTTCCAGGATCAGGCCCAGATTGTGCGAGATATAGATCATCGACGTGCCAAAGCGCTTCGATATGTCCTTGATCAGTTCCACGACACCTGCCTCAACGGTCACGTCGAGCGCGGTGGTCGGTTCATCGAGCAGCAGCAATTGCGGCTTGGACAGCAGCGCCATGGCAATGACAACGCGCTGCTGCTGGCCGCCTGAAATCTGGTGCGGGAACGAATTCATCAGCCGTTCAGGGTCAGGCAGGCGCACCGCGTCCAGCATTTCGATGGATCGCTTGGAAGCCTCTTCGTCACTGATGCCTTCATGGTAGATCAGCACTTCGTTGAGCTGTTCGCGGATCAGCATGGACGGGTTCAGGGACGCCATTGGCTCCTGATAAACCATCGAAATGCGCGATCCGCGAATGTCCCGCAGTTCTTCCTCTGACATGGTACGCATGTCGCGGCCCATGAACTTGATTTCGCCGCCGACAATGTCGCCGTTCTTGCCCATGTACTGCATGATGGCGAGCGCGACAGTGGACTTGCCACAGCCGCTTTCACCCACAATGCCAACCGCCTCGCCGGGCATGACTTTGAGATTGAAGTCCACCACGGCGGGTATTTCACCGGCTCTCGTGTAATACGAGATCGAGACGTTGTTACATTCCAGAACAGGCGTGTTCATGTCCGGTGCGGCCATAGGATCAATCCCTCAGCGAAATTTCACGCAAGCCATCGGCCAGCAAATTCAAACCCAGTACCAGCGAAGAGATCGCAAGGGCGGGCCACAGCATCATGTTCAGACCGTTATAGCCCCACTGGCGCCCGTCGGAGATCATCTTGCCCCAGTCGGGGTCCGGGGGCGGAAGGCCAAGCGACAGGAAGCCAAGCAGGGCGATGGTGATAATCACGTAGCCCAGGCGCAGGCAGGCATCCACGATCAGCGGCCCGCGCGCGTTTGGCAAAAGCTCCACCAGCATGATCCACAACGGACCTTCGCCGCGCACTTCGGCTGCAGCAATGTAGTCTCGGGTTTTCAGGTCCAGCACAATGCCGCGCACGATACGCGCGACCTGCGGTGCTGTTGAAAACGTGATGGCAACAATGATCAGGGCACCGGACACGATTGTCTTGTCCAGCCCCAGTGCCGTGTTCATCCAGACACCAATATTCGAGTTCGGGCCGAATGCGGTCAGAATTACCAGCAGCAGAACGATCTGCGGAAACGACAACAGCACATTGCCGATAAACGAAATGATTTCATCCCACCAGCCGCCGCGATAGCCCGCGGTTACGCCCATGATCATGCCGACCGAATAAGCCACGATAGTCGCCAGCGTCGACCAGAACAACACGACGCGGGAGCCGTGCAGCAGTCGCGCCAGCAGGTCGCGACCGCGATCATCGGTTCCCATCCAGTGCATCACACCGTTCTTGTCTTCGGTCAGCATGGGGAAATTGACGACCCCGCGTGTCTGGGCAAGCGGATCCTGCAAGGGCAGCAGGTCAACGAAGATCGCAATTGACACCCAGAACACCACCAGGAACAGCCCGATCATGCCGACCCAGCTTTCGCGCAACAGGCCAAGGGCTGCCAGGAAACGTGCGAACCCTGTCGCTGTATCAGGTGTATCGGTTTGTTCAGCTGTTGTATCTGACATGGGTCTGTTTCCTCAGCTGAACCGGATGCGTGGGTTAAGCAACGTGTATCCAATGTCGGACACAAACTGCGAAAACACCGCGATGAACACTGCCACCATGGCGCAGGCCTCTATAACGAAGATATCGCCGAACAAGGCCGCCTCGTAGAGCAGCTTGCCGAAGCCTTTGTAGGAGAAGAACACCTCGGTCACGATAACGCCTGACAGCAGATAGTTGAGCTGCAGGATCATCACCGTAAACGGTGCAATCAGCGCGTTGCGCAGACCGTGCCGCAGGATAACGCGCCTGTAGGGCAGGCCCTTCAGGATGGCAGTTCGCACATACTGCGATGTCATCACTTCCGCCATGGAGGCCCGGGTCATGCGGGTGTAATAGCCAAAATTGTAGATCACCAGCACCATCACCGGCAGCACAAGCTGGTTGGCGTCAGCCCATGTCAGCCCGTTACTGAAGGGCGATGTTCCCGGCAATATATCCAGCCAGAAAACGAAAATGGCGACCAGGATGGTCGCGGATGCAAATTCCGGGACCGACGTGGTGATAACCGCCAGAACCGTGATGGCGCGGTCACGGGGAGATCCTTCGGCAATGCCGGAAAGAACGCCGAGTACCAGGGCGATCGAAACTGTAATTGTGAACACCAGTCCGCCCAGTACGGCTGTGTTAAGCAAGTGATCCTTGAGCAGTTTGGAAACCGGTGTGGCGAACTGCACCGACTCGCCGAAATCGCCGCGCGCAGCGTTGAATATCCAGGTGAAATAGCGCTGGATGAACGGGGCATTATAACCGTTTTGCTCAAGCCACAATAATCGCTGGTCCGGGGTTGAATATTGTCCAAGCACTTTGCCTGCAAGGCTGTATTTATCGGCTTCAAATGCTAGAAAGAGTAGCAGCGATACAGTCAGCATTATCAGTGCCATCTGTACCAATCGCTTGCCTGCCAATTGCAGCATATGTCTGTCTTCCCACCCTGTTAAGCGCTGCTTGTCAGCGTCTTTCAGTTCCCCCGATGCTGTCGCACAGCATTGTAACTCCGACCGTAACAGCAGGCCGGACGCATCCGTAATGCTGTAAAGAGACACTTAATTGCCACCAAGCGCCGTAATTCCATTCAACCTTAACGCGTATTTCATCAACTGCAAGTCATTCCGGTTGCCCTTGTGCCACCTGCCGGGAAAACAGCAAGCGAGCTTTGTGGGTTTGACAATTAGCTGTTAGAACACAGAACTTGTTCGCTTGCCGGCCTGCCAGGACCATGGTGTTCCGATGAATTTCGCCTCTCTGCCCATGTATGATCTGCCGGAACTTGCCACTGTGACCAGTGCGTGGTGGGCCGGTCTTGCATCGCATATGCAACGCGAAGGAATTGCCGATGTGCCCGAGGTCTGTGCAACGCCAAAGGATTTTGAACGGCACTGGTGTGCCCCTAATCTTTTGTTCTCACAGACCTGTGGCTATCCGCTGACACACCAGTTGAACGGCAAAGTGCAGCTTCTGGGCCTGCCGGTTTATGCCTGCAAGGGATGTGATCGCGACGGGTTCTATTCATCGATGATTGTGGTGCCGGCGTCTTCAAACCTGTTTTCACTGGCAGACTGCAGAAGTGCGCGGGCGGTTTATAACACTGACGACAGCATGTCGGGGCTGCTGGCCCTGCGCGCTGTCGCAGCAAGTCACTACACTCATGCTGACCCGTTTTTCAGGTCTCTGTCGCGTTCGGGCGGACATCGCCGTTCGCTGCAGTCGGTCGCCGACGGCAAGGCAGATGTTGCCTGCATCGACGCAGTGACATTCGCCCTGCTGTCGAGAGTTGAGCCGGAACTGGTCGCGCGCGTCAGGGTGCTGGGGCAGAGCCCCAAAGTACCCGGGCTTCCCTACATAACGTCACTGACGGCAAGTGCCGAAACGGTAGAGCGATTGCGCACTGCCCTTCGCCATGCAATGGCCGATCCTGCGCTGGGTGATGTTCGCGCAGAATTGCTGTTGTCAGGCATTACATTTCCCGATCCGGCCCATTACAACGTCATCTTCGACCTCGAAGCAGCGGCAAGCCGGCTGACCCTGGCGTGACCAATCGCAGCGCATCTCTTTCCTGTTTTGAAAACCCCCAAGGAGACTACGACTAAAATGATTGATCTCTACACCTGGAGCACGCCCAACGGCTACAAGGCGTCCATCGCGCTTGAGGAGATGGGGCTGGAATACACCACCCATCCGATCAACATCATGAAGGATGAGCAGTTTCAACCGCACTTTCTGAAAGTATCACCGAACAACAAGATCCCGGCAATTCATGACAATGACAATGGCCAGTCGGTGTTTGAATCCGGCGCTATTCTTTTGTATCTGGCCCAGAAAACCGGCAAATTCCTCGCTTCCGACGGACCGCGCTATTGGCAGGCTATGGAATGGCTTATGTGGCAGATGGGTGGCTTTGGTCCGATGCTCGGCCAGGCCCATCACTTTCTGCACTTTAACCCGGGCAAGGCTGAATATGCCGAGGACCGCTATGCCGCAGAGTCCAAGCGGCTGTATGGCGTGCTTGATCGCAGGCTGGCAGAAGAAGAATACGTGGCTGGCGACTATTCAATCGCCGACATGGCCATCTGGCCGTGGGCATCACGGTTTGAATGGCAGCGCATCGACATGAACGAGTTTGCCAATGTCAAGCGCTGGTACCAGGCAATCGCCGCACGCCCTGCAGTTCAGGCGGGTTTCAAGGTGCCCAACCCGGATCGCGAGATTCCGCAAGTTGACTGACACATCTGTCTCCAGGCACCCGTCGCCGGCAGGACTGCCCATTGCCGGGTTTGCCCTGCTGGCGGCGGTTACGGTGTTTTGGGGCATTAACTGGCCGGGTATGAAAATTGTGCTCGGCGAAATCAGCCCGTGGTGGTTTCGCACGATCTGTCTTGCCATAGGTGGTGGCGCCTTGCTCGCCATTTCGGGCCTGTCCGGCAACCGGTTGCGCGTACCTGTCAGCGATCTTTGGCCGTTGCTGCTGTGCGGCGTATTCAACATGGTTGGCTGGCATTTGTTTTCTGCCTACGGGCTCACGCTGGTGCCGGCGGGCAGGGCATCCATCATTGCCTTCACCATGCCGGTATGGGCAGCCCTGTTTGCCATCCCCGTGCTGAGGGAACGCGTTTCGCTTCCGGTGTTTGCCGGCCTGGGTCTGGGCATGGCAGGCCTTGGTGTCTTGATTGGTCATGACATGGCGGTGCTGGGGTCTGCTCCCATCGGATCACTGATCATGCTGGGGGCTGCGGTCTCATGGGGCTTCGGCACAGTCCTGTTCAAACGGTTCGATTGGCAGACCCCTGTTGCCACCATTATCGGTTGGCAATTGCTGCTGGCGTCGATACCGGTCGGTGTCGGCGCTCTGGCGCTTGAGCCATTGCCGGACCTGGCTGGCCTGAGTACGCCGGCGATCATTGCTTTTGCTTATGTGTTGATGTTCCCAATGGTGTTCTGCCAATGGGCCTACTTCAAGATCGTGAGCATGTTTCCCGCCGTCTATGCCGCAATTGGAGTGATGGCGGTGCCGGTGATCGGGGTGTATTCCAGCTTGCTGCTGCTGGGCGAACCGGTAGGTTGGCGCGAGATCGCGGCATTGGTGCTGGTGTGCTCAGCAATCTTCATGGTGCTCATTCTGCCAAAGCTGAGGGGTTGATTTTCCAGGTCCGACCGTCAGTTTTTCATGAAGATGAGTCAGAAATCGGCAGCTGTCAGTGTGTATGAGGAGCGGCGTTGATCGGAATAGGCCTTGCGCGCCACATCAAGGATCGAGTCACGCGCGGCATCGAATGCCGTCAGCCAATCCGCCTCCAGCACCGCCTTGCTGCCGGATGTCATCAACGCAGCTGCCTCAACAATGAACGGCACCTGGAACACGCCGTCATAGCCGGTGAAGTGTACAACGTTGCGTGCTTCATCAAAGCTACGGCTCGGATTTGGAAAGGTCAGGCTCATGGCCGTCGGTTCTTGCCTTTGCCGCGTTGCGGGATCTCGGCGAGTTTGACCTGGTGGCCGACGGTGCCTTCAGGTTTGGGGAAAGTGGTTTTTTCTTTAGCGTCCTGATTTCGAGATTGCTGCGTTTCTGTCCTCTCGCCATGACCGAACGTTGTTTCGAGGAGGGTTGGGCCGCAACCGGATCGTGATTTGGCGAGCGGTTCGATACTTGCCTGTGTGGTCACCCGTTCATGACGCTCGTCGTCGTTGCGGATGCGGTATTGGGGAGAATCGCCACGCGGCGGGAGCCTGGCGGTAATGTGGTATATGTCGGAGGACAGTGTCGACCCACCTAGTCCAACCTTCATCCGGACAGCCTGCCCGACTTCGAAGAGATGGGTTGCAGCATCGCGCCGGACCGGCCGGGCATTGGGCGGTGGATTGTTTGTGATGGTCACGGTTTTCAGTAGTCCTTTTGGAGGGCGGCTTCCAGTCGTGGTCGGTGCGGCTGGTCACGGCTGATACCTTGTAAGTACACCCGGCGCCTGACGAGAGTGGCGGTGTTTTACCGTGTGTAGCATGCATTGGATGCGAAAAGTTCGCACAATCCAAATGAGCTAAGCACACAGGAAGGCCGGAAGATCGCATAGCCAATGCGGACTCTGAACGTGCTCTTGAAACATGGCCATTCACAGCGCCCAATTCAAGCTCGCCGAGAAACCATGCAAGCTATTCAGGGCCTGTGTGCTACAAGGTGAATTCCTGCACGCGATAATGCGTGCCTGTCCCAATACTGATTGGACTTCATCATGCAACTTCCTGAATGGACGAAACCTGCGCTTATGGGCGCGGGAGCGGGTGCTGTCGCCCTGGCTGTCGTCGGGTTTAGTTGGGGAGGATGGGTCACAGGCAATTCGGCTGCGGAAATGTCCAGCAAACAATCCGTGGCGGCTATCGCTGCGGCACTGACGCCTTATTGTCTCCAGAACTCACAAGGTGACCCGAATTCGACCGAAATTCTGGCAAAACTCAAAGCGGCCAGCGGCTATCAGAGGCGCGGGATCGTTGAGGAAGCCGGCTGGGCGACTCCTTTAGGTGCCGAAAAGCCCGATCGTGCTCTTGCAGAAGCCTGCCAGATCGCGCTGGTCAAAGACGTCTAAAGACTATTGGCTCGATGAGCCCACGAAGTTTTTGCACACGGCACGCCGCAGGCTTGCCGTGTGCACTGAGGCCTTGAGAACAATCCGGCTTTTGGCATCAGCCTGGTAATTTCCAGGCAGGTGATGCAGGCAATATCCCAATGCCGAGCCCACAGAGGCGGAGCCTCGCGTCTCCTCAGGAAGAATGGCTGCGCTTTCATCCCGTAGCCCCGGACGAGCACCAGACCTGTGGCAACGACCAAGCGTGCCGCCCATTACAATGCTCGTCGCCATAACGACCAAGTACCGTAGTTGCTCCGCTAGCGCGATCCCGCTGCTGGCGCCAAGTACCAATTAAGGAATCGACATGTCATCCATTACACATCCCGAACAACCGCAGTCATCCGGTCATCAAAATCGTCCTGCCGTCCTCAGGGACGACAGGTCTCTGATCCGGTTTCCGACGCGTGGCACACCAGAAAAGCTCAGTACCGCAATTGTTTATTGCGAAGGTAATTTCGGCGCCGTTGACGGCAAGACAGCCAATGGCCTGGTGCGGCACTCGGAAAAATATGAAATCCTGTCAGTCATCGACGGCGAAAAGGCCGGCCTAGATACTGGTATGGTGCTCGACGAAGTGCCAAATGCCATCCCCATTTGTCGCAACCTTGCCGATGCGCTGGCCTTGGCTGAAACCACGCCTGACTATTTCATCTTTGGAATGGCACCGTCGAGCGGCATGTTGTCGACCCATGAGCGCGGTCTTGTGATCGAGGCCATGAGCTATGGCATGAACATCGTCAACGGCCTGCACGAATTTCTCAACGACGACCCGGTATTTGCAGCAGCGTGCCTGGCCAACAACGTCACCATTCTGGATATCCGCAAACCCCGTGCCAAAAAAGACCTGCGCCTGTTCAGCGGCAGGATCGCCGAAGTCAGCTGCCCGCGTATCGCGGTACTGGGAACAGATTGTGCTATCGGCAAACGCACAACAGCGACAATACTGACCCGCGCATTAAATGATCGCGGCATAAAGGCTGTAATGGTGGGCACGGGTCAGACCGGTTTGATTCAGGGCGCCCGCCACGGCATAGCTATGGATGCAGTGCCTTCCCAGTTTTGCTGCGGTGAACTGGAAGCCACAATTATTGAGGCATTCGAAACCGAAAGTCCGGACGTCATAATCGTCGAAGGTCAGGGCGCGCTCAGTCACCCGGCTTTTTCTACATCGTCGTTCATTCTGCGCGGCTGCTGCCCCGACGGTGTCATGCTCCAGCATGCGCCAGGGCGCGTCAACCGCTGCGACTTCGAGCAAATGCCGATGCCAACTCCCGCCAGCGAGATCCGTCTGATCGAAACTTTTGCCGACACCAGGGTTATCGGCCTCACGATCAACCATGAGAACATGACCAGTGCAGAAGTCAGTGCGGCAATCACACGGTACGAAAGCGAACTCGGCATTCCGGCAACCGACGCGCTGACACGTTCACCTGACCACCTGGTGGAGATGGTACTGTCGTCATTTCCACAGTTGAAAAAGCAACTGACAGTCGGTGCGAATTGACCGCTCCCCGGCTGGAGATCAATCTCGACAAAGTCCGGCACAATGCCCGCATGCTCGTGAATTTGCTCGGCGGTCGCGGCATCTCCGTTTCGGGAGTGACCAAAGCCACTTTGGGCATGCCGGGCATTGCCGGAGAAATGCTGGCCGCAGGGGTGATTGGACTTGCCGACTCGCGGATTGAGAACATCCAGACCATGCGTCGTGCCGCAGTAAAAGCGCACATGACACTCATCCGTTCGCCAATGATCTCTCAGGCAGCCCTGGTGGTCAGCAATACAGACACCAGCTTCAACACCGAGCTTGATGTCATCTCGGAACTGTCCAAGGCAGCGCATGCGATGAACCGCACGCACGGGGTAGTATTGATGGTTGAGCTTGGGGATCTGCGCGAGGGCATTTTGCCGGCTGATCTCGAGAATGTCGTTCGCCGTACGCTTCGCTTCCCAAACATTGCCCTCAATGGCATTGGCACCAATCTCGCGTGCCGCTGTGGGGTGGCGCCAGACGCGCAGAACATGGGTGAATTATCGGTCCTGGCAGACGCGATTGACGCAACATTCGGCCCCGTCCTCTCAATTGTTTCCGGAGGAAATTCGAGCAACCTCAATTGGGTGATTGGAGGCGGCCCCACCGGCCGGATCAACAATCTTCGGCTTGGCGAAGCCATATTGCTTGGTTGTGAGCCGCTGCATCGCCGGCCGATAGAGGGGCTTTATACCGATGCCATGACGCTGGTCGCGGAAGTGATCGAGTCAAAAATCAAACCGTCGAAACCATGGGGTGAGATAGCAGAAAATCCCTTCGGGTCGGTTGTGCCGGTGGCAAACACCGGAAACGTTCTGCAAGCCATCCTGGCCCTGGGGCACATGGACACCGACCCGGCGGGTCTCACACCGCCGCCCGGTATTGAAATTCTCGGATCGAGTAGCGATCACCTGATCGTGGGTTCCGGCAAGCAGCAACTGCGGGTCGGAACCGAGGTTAAACTCCAGCCAAATTACAGTGCCCTGATCCGCGCCATGGCCTCTCCCTTCGTCGTCAAGCGGATTGAACGAGGGACAAAAGAGCAGAAACCTGTGTTGCCTCCGTCACTGGAATTCGCTGCGTAAAAATAACCGACACTTCAAAATTGACGCTGGCCAGGATTGGACCACGAGATGGGCTTCAGGGTACTCACTGCGGAAGTGTTTCACGAAACCAATACTTTCAGCCGTATTCATACTGACGAGGATGCCTTCCGTAACCGGCTTTTCCTGCTCGGTGAAGACGCAGTTGCCGAGCGCGGGAATGCCAATACTGAGATTGCAGGCTTCTTGGATGTAGCAGATGCATGTGACTGGGAGATCGACCATGTGCTCAGTGTCGCAGCGGGCCCGAGCGGTTATGTTACTCAAGCAGCGTTCGACTGGATATGCGGCCCCATTGTTGATCGAGCTCGTGAAGGTAATCACAATGGCATCCTTCTGGCGCTTCATGGCGCCATGGTGCCGGACTTTTGCGAAGACGGCGAAGGAGAGTTTCTGCAACGTATCCGTGCAGTGGTCGGTCCGTCCATGCCGATTGCTGCGAGCCTCGATCCCCATGCCAACGTCACCCAACAGATGTGTGAACTCGCAGACATACTGGTCTCGTTCAAAACCTATCCGCACGTTGATATGCGTGATACCGGACGGCAAGCTGCTGACATTCTGCATCGTACAATGGCGGGTGAAATCGAACCGCGAACCATAATGGTTCGTCCCCCCATGCTGAAAGAAGTCAACGGCGGGCGCACCGACATCGGCCCGATGATTGGACGCCTGGCCAAAGCGAAGGCTTATGAGGCACGGCATGATGCGTTCGCAGTAAGCGTCAATGCCGGTTTCGCCACCGCAGATATTGCCGAGGTGGGTCCATCGGTTCTGGTCACCGGTCAGGGGGATCATTCTGCGCACACGGCTTTCGCAAAAGAAATCTCTGACGACATTTGGGCTAGGCGACACGATGTTCTCAATACTTACCTCACCGTTGAAGCCGCAGCGGCGCTGGCATCGTCATATCAGTCGGCAGAAGGACCTTTGATTATTGCCGACTATGCGGACAATCCAGGCGGTGGTGCTTACGGCGATTCAACTGCATTGCTCAAAGCAATGCTTGCCGCAGAAATTGACGACGCCTGCTTCGGTCCAATCGTTGACAGCACTACTGTTCAAGCCTTGAGTGGCTTGTGTGTGGGCTCGCAGGTCAGCGTGGACCTGGGTGGTAAAACAAACCCCGAGTATGGCGGTGGACCTCTGCATGTGGAAGCTGAACTGGTTCGCGTTTCAGATGGGCACTTTACGGGAGACGGCCCCATGATTGGCGGCTTGGCAGACAGCTTCGGTCCAAGTGTAGTTATCCGGGTTGAAGGCATCGAAATTCTTGTCACAAGCTTGGCAAGGCAAATGCTGGATCTGCAACAATTCAAGGCTTTTGGCATAGACCCGGAGAAAAAGCGCATTGTCGCCCTGAAGTCGATGCAGCATTTCAGAGCTGCGTTTGAACCTATCGCGGGCCAGGTCATAGTCTGCGACAGCGGAGCGTTGTGCACACCGAACTACGCTCGACTGTCGTACGAAAATGTGCGCCGGCCAATTTACCCGCTAGACAAAACAACCATTGAGCAGGGTGCGGTCTGAAGTTGAGGGGCTGAATTTCCTGGCCCGAACGCCAACTCACCCTTCTGGTTTTCAAACCCGCCACCACGACAGAGCTAGTTGGTCGTTTGGTCACCGAAAACGTTGCGAGGTCATCTGAGGAACCCCTTTTGCAAAGCGGGCGGAACAGGTGGCGCGGAGGGAATTCTGTCGTTGTTTCTTCGCAAGCCCTCGCCGGCAGGCCCGGTATCCGGCATGCCCATCGCGTCACCCCGCACCGGGATATCGACCGACTGTAGCGAAAAGACAGCCAAAAACACGAGTCCCGTTGCGAGCAACACAATGTTCATGCGGCGTTGGGTGACGTCCTTGGTAGACATGATTTTCTTCCTTTTTGATGTGCGGAGATGTTTCGGTTCAGCACGCGCCGGTGGGGCAGGTGCTCTCCGGCAGCAACTCGCGTCAGATACGGGAAACGGAAATTCCCCACTTCAAAGGCAGTCGGCGAATGCAGGCTTTTGGCGGCCAAAACAGCTGTCCGGCCAAAGGCCACGTCAGATGAAATTCGAAAGCTCGATGTCAGTGAGTCAACAGTCGGCAACGCCCGGCATGATCTGAATTTATGCTGTGTACGGTTCACAGGTGCGGAATTCGATATTCTCCCCCGCTGAACAGTTCCGGCAGTTGGCGAGGATCGTAGCCAAGTTCTCCAACCAGTTGTTCGCGCGAAAAACCTATGTCCTTCAACATGTGTGAGTTGTGCGACAAAATTTGTAGAATATCCTGATTTCTCGCATATTTGTCGCGCCGTGCGCGAAGCCAGGATCCAATTATTCCGATCCAGTTGTCTTGTAATCGTATTGAATCCGTGCTGCACAGGTCGTCGGTTTTGTGTGCCATCTGTTACACTCCTTGTCTCTGATGTAGGTAATATGGACCTGCACTAGACATTCGTGAAACGAGTAATTACTATAATAGACATGCATGTAATTTATGTCTGGGCTTTGCTAAGGATGCCGCCATGAACCCGAAGCTGGAGAGTGATCTTCTGCGCACTCTTGTCGCCATCGCAGAAACTAGGAACTTCACGCGCGCCTCAGAAATCGTTGGCCGCACACAGTCTGCCGTAAGCATTCAGATGAAGAAGCTGGAAGATATTGTTGGGGATCGATTGTTTGAGCGCGGCCCTCGTGGCGTCACGCTTACATCCCCGGGAGAACGACTCGTCAAGGACGCGAGACGCATACTTTCTCTCCTCGATCAGGCAGCCGTTTCATTGCAGTCAGATCCTCTCGACGGATTTGTCAGGATCGGCATACCAGAGGAGTATGGAGGGACCATTCTTCCTCGTGTCCTGGGCCGATTTTCCAAGATGCATCCGCAGGTTGAAGTAACAGTTCGTTGTGCCCCGACATCCGAACTGAATGCCGAACTTGACAAGGGCGAACTCGACCTTGTCGTGGTCCATGAGGAAGCGGCTAGAATTGGTGGGGAGATTCTTCTCAACGATCCCGTTGTTTGGGTTACGTCGGATACGCATTTCCAACACGAGTGCCTCCCAATGCCTGTTGCACTCTGCAACCGCGGATGCTGGTGGAGGGATTGGGCTCTTGCCAGCCTCGATCAGCGACAAAAAGATTATCGGATTGCCTATGTAAGCGGCAGTACGTTTGGCCTCCAGGCAGCAGTGTCATCCGGAATGGCCGTGGCGGTCCTGGCGCAAAGTCAAATCCCTCCCGATTGCCGGGAACTGACCTCAGATGAAGGGTTCCCGAACCTTCAAGGAACGAACATTGTTCTTCGGCAACGAACGCAAAACAAGTGCAGCACCAAAGTAGGAATGGCACAGGCGGTTCGCGAAGCATTCCAGGCACCCGCGCATTCGCAAATCGCATGCTAGCGAGGGGAAGTGGGCATTTTGCACGGCGCAGGGAAAAGTTCCAATATAGCCCTCATCGAACTACCATCGACCAGATTGCGTTTCTTGATCATTGCATCAGGCAATACGATCATCTTCCGCATGTCTCGCGAGATCGCAAACACGTTTGCAAGACCGGTTACAATCTCGCTGTCGCGCGTTCCCGGCCAATGAGCGGGAGCAGGGATACCAACTCGGGTCCGTGCGGTTTTCCGGTCAGCGCCAGGCGCAGCGGCATGAACAGGCCCTTGCCCTTGCGTCCGGTGGCCTGCTTGACCGCATCAGTCCAGGATTTCCAGGTGGTTTCACCCCAAGGTTCATCCGGCAGCAGGGTAGCGGCTTGCGAGATGAAATCACGATCCTCGTCTGCAATTTCGCCGGTCATGTCACCATAGACGATCCGGTACCACTCGACAGCTTCCTGGACTTTGGAAAGATTGCTGTGTACGGCCTGCCAGAAGTCTTCACCGCCATCTGCGTCCATGCCGACAAGGCGCTCGCGAACATCGTCATATGACAGCTGATGCACAATGCGTGCGTTCAGGTTTTCAAGCTCCGTCATGTCAAACCGGCCGGGCGCACGCGACAGCTTGGACAGATCGAACGCCGCCAGCAAAGTGTCCATTGTGGTGTGCGGTTCGATGGCCTCCGATGTGCCGATAAGGGCGCCGTGACTGACCACCGCCATGGCTTCCAGTCCCTCCTCGCGCATCGCCGCAATCGACAGCGAGCCGAGGCGTTTTGACAGGCCCTTGCCATCTGCGCCCACCAGCAGCGAATGATGCGCAAACGCCGGTGCCGTGGCACCAAGTGCTTCAAAAATCTCCACCTGTACAGCCGCATTGGTGGTGTGATCTTCACCCCTGATGATGTGGGTCAGCCCCATGTCGATATCATCCACGACCGACGGCAGTGTGTAGAGGTAGCTGCCGTCCTCGCGGATCAGCACCGGGTCGGACAATGACGACGTGTCGATGCGCACGTCTCCGCGCACCAGATCGTCCCAGTGAATGTCACGCTGATCCAGCTTGAACCGCCAATGGGGTCTGCGCCCTTCTGCTTCCAGTGCTGCCCGGTCTTCGTCTGACAGGTTCAGCCCTGTGCGGTCATAGACCGGCGGCTGGTGCCGGGCCAGTTGACGCTTGCGCTTGTAATCGAGTTCTTCGGCGGTTTCATAACAGGCATAGAGCCTGCCGTCATTTTTCAGTTTCTCGGCAGCAGCGTCATACAGTGCAAAGCGTTCCGACTGCCGGTACACCTCATCCGGCATCAAGCCGAGCCAGTCCAGATCAGTTGCTATGCCGTCTGCAAATTCACGGGTTGAGCGTTCCAGATCGGTATCGTCAAACCGCAGTATGAAACGGCCTGCAGCCTTGCGTGCAAATAACCAGTTCAAAATGGCGGTGCGGGCATTGCCGATATGTATGCGGCCGGTGGGTGAAGGCGCGAAGCGAACTGTAATGGTCATGTTTCAGGCCTTGTCCCGGAAACCGTTGGTAATGGGGTAACGGCGTTCCTTGCCGAAGGCCCGGCGGGTGATTTTGACACCCGGTGCGGCCTGGCGGCGTTTGTACTCCGCAATATAGAGAAGGTGCTGAATGCGCTCGACCACGGCCGGATCATGGCCCTTTGCGACCAGGTCTGCCAGCGAGGTTTCACTCTCGACCAGGCCGTCCAGAATGTCATCCAGCACATCATATTCCGGCAGAGAGTCCTGGTCGGTCTGATCCGGCCTGAGTTCAGCAGATGGTGCCTTGGTGATGATGCGTTCCGGGATGACGCGGGCAGCCGGACCAGCAAGACCGGTGGCGTCAGACTGGTTGCGCCAGCTTGCCAGCGCATAGACATCTGATTTGTAGACGTCCTTGATCGGGTTGAAACCACCGTTCATGTCGCCATAAAGCGTGGCATATCCGACCGACATTTCCGACTTGTTGCCGGTGGTCAGAACCATGGAACCGAACTTGTTGGAGATCGCCATCAGAATGGCGCCTCTGGTACGCGACTGGATATTTTCTTCCGTGACCCCTTCCGTCGTGCCTTCGAACATCGGCCCGAGTGTATTCAGAAAACCGGTGACCGGTTCGGAAATCGGCACAACATCATAGCGCACGCCGAGTGCCCTGGCGCAGGCTTCGGCATCTTCAAGACTGTCGGATGAGGTGTATTCGTAAGGCAGCATGACGCAATGAACCTTGTCTGCACCCAGTGCGTCGACTGCCATAGCCGCAACCACGGCGGAATCTATGCCGCCGGAAAGTCCAAGCACCACACTTTCAAAGCGGTTCTTGCGCACGTAGTCGCGCGTGCCCAGCACGCAGGCATGCCAGATTTCCTCATAACCCAGTAGTTGCCGGGCGGTATCAGCCTGTGCGCACACCCAGCCGTCGGGGCCACGGGTCCATTCGGTCAGCAGTGTCGCTTCTTCAAATTCCGGCATCTGGCATGCCAGTGATCGGTCGGCATTCAACACGAACGATGCACCGTCAAACACCAGTTCATCCTGGCCTCCCACCTGGTTGACATAGATCATCGGCAGGTTGGTTTCGGTTACCCGTGCAACGACCAGATTGAGGCGGACATCCTGCTTGTCACGCTCGAACGGTGACCCGTTCGGCACAATCAGCAGTTCTGCGCCGGTTTCCTCAAGGGTTTCGCAGGTTTCTTCGGTCCAGATGTCTTCACAAATCGGCACCCCGATGCGTATGCCGCGAAAGTTGATTGGTCCTGGTGCGGGCCCTGCGTCAAACACCCGTTTTTCGTCAAACACACCATAGTTCGGCAGATCGTGTTTGAAGCGCACGGCGTCCACCTTGCCGTCTTCCAGCAGAATGGCTGCATTGTAGAGCTTGCCGTCCACTGCCCATGGCGACGTGATCAGCATGGCCGGTGCGCCGTTGCCAGTCAGATCGGCGAGGCCTTCCACAGCCTTCTGGCAGGTTCCCACGAAAGCGGGTTTCAGCACCAGATCCTCCGGCGGATAGCCGGAAATGAACAGTTCTGTGAACACCAGCAGGTCAGCACCGGCCGCTGCCGCTTCGGCATGGGCAGTGCGTGCACGTTCGGAATTTGGCTCTACCGCGCCAACCGTCGGGTTCAATTGAGCCAGCATAATTTTGAGATTATCAACCATGCCCGCTCTATTAGCGCCATCCAGACCTGCCATCAATGATTGCTTTAGAATTCAAGGGTAAAATCGCGAAGAATGGTATTACCCTGTCGGGACTGGGAGCATTTTGTGGGGCAGGGCACATCTGTTTCAAAGGTTGAAGAAACGATTCCGGTGTGGAGGCCCGCCTTGTGGTGCTGACTGCAAGTCAAGATCAAGCTGCTGTTGCATCCACGGATGCTGAACTTCTGCAGGTCACCCTGAACAATGTGGCTTGCGGGGTGGCATCCGTACGCGCGGACGGCGGTATCATAACCAGCAATGACGTGTTTTATGACATGCTGCGCCGGGCAGGGTTGCTGAAACTGGAATTTGTCAGCAGGAAGCGGGAAGACCTGACTGCTCTGTCTCTCTATGATGTCTCGCCGAAATTGCGGGATCGCCCGGACCAGGTTGCGGGACTGACAGGCTGCGCGTTTGAACTGCAGTATATTGATGTTCAAGACCGGTTGGGCGGCACTTTGATACTGATGAATGATGTTACCTCGCTACGCCGGAACGAACAGACGATGTGCGATGTGCTTGCACAAAAAGAAGTAATGGAGCAGGCCAGAACGACGTTCGTTTCCCAGGTCGCGCACCATTTTCGAACGCCGCTCAATGTTATTCTCGGTTATGTCGACATACTGGCTGCCGGTGACGGCAACGAGATTGATGCCGGCACACGCACCTCCTATCTCGGCTTCATCCGCGAATCTGCGAAAGCCTTGTTGCTGAACATGAACGAGATGATGGAAATCATCAGGTTGCAGCGAAACGAACAGCCGGTTGAGCTGGAAGTTCGTGAGCTGCGAACGCTGATTTCCGGCGCCATTGACGAGATTCAGGCCGTGCTGGCTGCAGAAGACGTTGAGCTTGATTCAACGGCAATGCTCGATGTGATAGGGACCAGTTGCGTGCGCATGGATGCCCGCATTGCCAGGCGCGCCATCGCCAGCCTGTTGCGCACATCCGCCGTGCTGGGTGGACCTGGCAGCCAGTTGAAACTGGGTGGGCGGATATCGGGATCTGATGCCTTGATTGTCATCATGGAATTCGAGGTCGGCAGGACCGACGTGCAATCCATTCTGGTTAGTATTCAAAACGGGGAGCCGGTGAAAGAAATCAGCCTTACCGGTAATGCCAGCGGTTATGGGCTGGCCCTGGCTGCAATGCTGCTGCGGTTGTGTGAGATCAGGGTTTCGGCAACTGCCGTGGGCGAGCGCGGCGTGTGCATCGAAATGGCGTTTTCCACGGCGGGTTGATTTTCCGGCAACTCGGATATCCGATTGGCATGACAATAGCCGCGAGGATGTTCATGGGTTCACCTTGATGGCCCGGTGTTATTTGATGCGGGGCAGCATTTTCTTGAAGGGCGCCGTTCCTGCCTTTGCAAGCCACTCGAATACGACCATTTCAGTGGTGACGATGCCCACACCTGCAGCGCTCAACCGGTGCAGGCAGGCCTGCTCGCTCTCTGCTGAGCGGGACGCGGTAGCATCGGACGCGACGAAGACCTCGTAACCGTCTTCCAGCAGGCTGGCTGCTGTCTGCACCACGCAGATATGCGCCTCCATTCCGGCAAGCACAATCTGCGAGCGTCCAGCGGCTTTGACCGCGGCGGCAATGGTGGCATCCTGCATGCAGGAGAAGTGCAGTTTGGGGAAAACCGGATAGCCGGAGGACACCCTCGCCACTTCCGGTACAGTCGGGCCAAGACCTTCGGGATATTGTTCCGTCAGCAGCACCGGCACATCGAGTTCGCGCGCCGCCTCCACGAGTAATGCGGTGTTCTTCAGTGTCCGCGCCGGCGCAAGCATGGCCGGCACCAGCCGCTCCTGCATGTCGATGACAAGAAGCATGGATTCACCAGCCTTAATCAACATATCCCAGATCCTTTGCAGCCAAACGATTGTCGTCGCCGTCGGCAACACGGCACCGGGCAACGTTTCACTTATGTGGTTGCCATACACCACAAATCATAACGATGGCAAAACACCTGTTTGAATTGCAATAGCGCTTGAGTGAAAATGATCTGTATCCACAAGGCTCATGGATGCAAAAACGTCGTTGACGGCATTGTGGCTTGATGTATGGTATACCAGATACAAAGCCCGACTTCAGGGTGCTCTTGCAGTGAACCAGCAAAAAAGGAGCCTTCGTATCCGTGTCGATTACGCAGAAATTGTCTCCAATCGCTGCAAACTTCACTTTGAAGGATCACACCTACGACGTGTTGCGTGCAGCCATACTGGACATGAATATATATGAAGATGGTGCCGACTTGCGACTCGACGAACGACAGATGGCCGAAAAGCTGGCAATTTCACGCACCCCGATCCGGGAAGCGCTCGCTCGTCTGGCACAAGATGGCCTGGTGGAGATCCTGCCGCGCAAGGGTGTTTTCGTGTTGCGCAAAAGCATGGACGAAATTCTGGAAATGATTGTCACGTGGGCGGCACTCGAAAGTATGGCTGTACGTCTTGCGACAGAAAATGCGACGTCTGGGGATCTCCGCGACTTGCGCAAATTTGCATTGAAACACAGCATTGATGCGGCGCGGGCGGATATTGAGGAGTATTCGGAAATCAATATCCAGTTTCATCAGCGTATTCTGGAGCTTTCCGGCTGCAAATTATTGAAATCGACGGCGGATGGGCTTTTCCAGCACATGCATGCGGTTCGTCGCAGGGCGATGGGCGAGAGTGACCGGGCAACACGCTCAGTCGTTGATCACATGGAAATCATAGAGGCACTCGAAGCACGTGATGGCGATCTGGCGAGCAGGCTGGTTCGTGAACACACGATGAAATTGCATGACCACATCCGCAGAACCTGGACGAGACTGGAAGGTCTCGCTTCAAACCGACTTAAAGCCAGTTCGAACTGATCGAAACAACAGGAAAACCTATGTCTTCATCCGCAGCCATCCAAACATTGAACAAAACCGAAGAAACTCTCCAGGGTGATCTGACAGATGGTTTTCATCTGCTGATCGACGCGTTGAAGCTAAACAATGTCGAAACCATCTATGGTGTGCCGGGTATCCCGATAACGGATCTCGGCCGCATGATGCAGGAAGAAGGTCTTCGCGTCCTGTCATTTCGTCATGAACAAAATGCCGGTAACGCCGCCGCGATTGCGGGATTTCTAACCAAAAAGCCGGGAATTTGCCTGACGGTCTCCGCGCCCGGTTTTCTGAACGGTCTGACGGCTTTGGCCCATGCGACCACCAATTGCTGGCCGATGATTCTTGTTTCGGGATCGTCCGAGCGCGAAGTGGTCGACTTGATGCAGGGCGATTATGAAGAGATGGATCAACTGGCCATCGCCAAGCCGTTGTGCAAGGCGGCATACCGTATCCTGCATGCCCAGGATATCGGCATTGGGGTCGCGCGGGCGATACGTGCGGCGGTTTCCGGGCGTCCTGGTGGCGTCTATCTCGATATTCCCGGCAGTCTGCTGGGGCAGGTAATGGATGAAGTTCAAGGCCGGAAATCGTTGGTCAAGGTCATCGATCCGGCGCCTGCGCAAATCCCTGCTCCCGACGCGGTGAAGCGCGCACTAGACGTGATCAAGGGTGCCAGGAAACCGCTGATTGTTCTGGGCAAGGGTGCGGCCTATGCGCAATGCGATGATGTGGTTCGCGAATTTGTGGAAAAATCCGGCATTCCCTATTTGCCGATGAGCATGGCCAAAGGCCTGTTGCCAGATACCCATGAGCAGTCGGCCGGACCGGCTCGCTCGCTGGTGTTAAAGGAATCCGACGTGGTGATCATGGTCGGTGCCCGCCTCAACTGGCTGCTTTCCCATGGCAAAGGCAAGCAATGGGGCGAACCGCATTCAACGAAATTCGTGCAGATTGACATTGAGCCCAAAGAGATGGACAGCAATGTCGAAATTGCAGCACCTGTTGTAGGTGATATCGGTTCATGTCTGTCGGCTCTGATCAATGCCATGGGTAGCGACTGGAAACTGCCCCCTGAGGAGTGGACAACTGCCGTCAAGGCCAAGAGAGATGCCAATATCGAGCGCATGGCCCCGACATTGCAGAACAACAATTCGCCGATGAACTATGCCGGCGCGCTGGGATCTCTGAAGCGTGTCATCAAGGAACGGCCTGATGCGATCCTGGTAAATGAAGGCGCCAACACGCTTGATTTCGCCCGCTCGATCATCGACATGTATCAGCCCCGCAAGCGGCTGGATGTGGGAACTTGGGGCGTGATGGGTGTCGGTATGGGATCGGCTATTGCGGCAGCCGTTGAGACGGGCAAGCCGGTATTGGCAGTCGAGGGCGACAGCGCTTTTGGTTTTTCCGGAATGGAGATCGAAACGATTTGCCGGTACAAGCTGCCGGTCTGCGTGGTGGTCTTTAACAACAATGGCATCTATCGCGGCACCGACGAAAACCGCTCTGGCGGCGAAGATCCTGCACCCACTGTGTTTGTCGAAAACTCCCGCTATGACATGATGATGGAAGCCTTTGGTGGCGTAGGCATTCACGCGTCAAATCCCGATGAGCTCTATCGGGCCGCCAGTGAAGCAATGGATAGTGGCAAGCCGACGCTGATCAACGCTGCCATTGATCCGGCGGCCGGTAAGGAGAGCGGGAATATCGGTTCTCTCAATCCGCAAAGCGTCGTCAAGAAAAAGAAATAGAACCCCATGTTCGTGAACAGGAAAAAGACATGAAAGCACTAAAAGGCGTGAAGGTTCTGGACTTCACTCACGTTCAATCCGGGCCAACCTGTACCCAGCTTCTCGCATGGCTCGGGGCTGACGTGATCAAGGTGGAACGCCCCGGAGTAGGCGATGCAACGCGCGGTCAACTGCGCGATGTGCCCAATGCCGACTCCTTGTACTTCACCATGCTCAACCACAACAAGCGCTCCATTACGCTCAACTCCAAGACCGAGCAGGGCAAGGACGTGCTGGAGCGGTTGGTGAAAACCTGTGACGTGCTGGTAGAAAACTTTGCGCCCGGCGCGCTTGATCGCATGGGACTTACCTGGCAGCGGATACAGGAACTGAACCCGAAGATGATCTATGCCTCGGTCAAGGGTTTCGGCCCCGGCCCCTATGAAGACTGCAAGGTCTATGAAAACGTGGCTCAGTGCGCTGGCGGGTCGGCTTCCACGACCGGTTTTCTGGACGGACC
The DNA here is from genome assembly GCA_963759095.1 of uncultured Alphaproteobacteria bacterium. Lineage (GTDB taxonomy): Bacteria > Pseudomonadota > Alphaproteobacteria > Rhizobiales > Aestuariivirgaceae > Anderseniella. The sequence goes on from CAVWYF010000022.1 coordinate 115,131, forward strand.
GCCATTGGTGACCGGTGCACAGATCGGTGATTCCGGTACCGGCCTTCATCTGGCATTCGGTATTGTGTCGGCGCTGTACCAGCGCACCCATTCCGGCAAGGGCCAGCGCGTGCTGGCCGCCATGCAGGATAGTGTCTTGAACCTGTGCCGTGTGAAGTTGCGTGATCAGCAGCGCCTGGCTCATGGACCGTTGAACGAATACACCCAGTTCGGCAAAGGCATTGAATTCGGTGATGCGACGCCGCGCGCGGGCAATGATTCAGGTGGTGGCCAGCCGGGCGCCATCCTCAAGTGCAAGGGCTGGGAAACCGATCCCAATGCCTATACTTATTTCATCACCCAGGCGGCTGTGTGGGAAAAGGTCTGCGATACCATCGGTGAGCCTGACTGGAAAACCGATCCGGGCTATGCGACACCGCCTGCGCGGCTGGACAAGCTGGAACAGATATTCGAGCGCATCGAGCAGTGGACCAAGACCAAGACCAAGTTCGAGGTTATGGAGATCTGCAATCCGCAGGATATTCCCGTCGGACCGATCCTGTCGATGAAGGAAATCGCCGAAGAGCCATCCTTGCGCGAAACCGAAACCGTGGTTGAAGTGGATCATCCCGAGCGCGGCAGTTACCTTACTGTGGGCATGCCGGTAAAATTGTCGGATTCTCCTGCTGAGGTGAAACGCTCACCATTGCTGGGCGAACACACCGAAGAAATTCTCACACAGGTGCTGGGGTATTCTGCGGACGAGGTCGATCAGATCAGGGCTTCCGGTGCCATTGGCGAGATGAAGCAGGCGGCTGAATAAAAGACGATCGGGAGACAAACACTGATGGCAACGAACTGGCAAAAGCCCGGCGATCCCATGCGCCTGATCGTCATGGGCCAACAGGCATTCGGCAAGGATGCGCTGGCCAAAATACTTGAAGCCGGCAAGGACGAAGTTGTCGCGGTGTATTGCGAACCCGATCGGGAGGGCAGGCCGGTCGACCCGATCAAGGAATTTGCGCTGGAAAAGGGCTTGGCCGTACATCAGCCTGCGGATTTCGACGCTCAGGAAGCACTGGACACGCTGGCGTCCTGCAATGCCGACCTCATGGTCATGGCTTTCGTCAATGTTTTCGTGCCGGAAGCTGCCCGCGACACGCCGGAACTGGGCTCAATCTGCTTTCACCCCTCGCTGTTGCCACTCCATCGTGGTCCCAGTGCGGTGAACTGGCCGATCATCATGGGGTCAACGCAGTCGGGTTATAGCTGGTTCTATCCAACTGACGGGCTCGATGAGGGCGACAGTCTCATGCAGTGGGAATGCGACATCGCACCGGATGACACGGTGATCAACCTCTACTTCAAGAAGATCTACCCGTCCGCAATTGAAAGCGTGCTGGAAGTCTGTGACCTGTTCCGTTCGGGCAAGCCGCCGCGCATTGTCCCGGATGAGGCCGATGCAACATACGAACGGCGCTGCACCAAGAAGCATGCCAGGATTGACTGGAACAAGCCGGTGAAACAGGTTTACGATCTGATCCGCGGCACCAATCCAAGCCCCGGCGCCTGGACAACGCTGAATGGCAACGAAGTGCAGATTTACGACTGCAAATTGGTGGCCGGTGACGGTGTGTCCTCTAAAGTCATCAATGTCTCGGATGAAGGTGTCGTCGTGCAACTGATCGGCGGGCGGGTTTGTATCAAGCGGGTCCGGCCTGCCGGAGAAGAGAAGATGGCTGCTCACGACTGGGCCGCGCAAGCAGGCGTTACTGCTGGAACAGTATTGGGTAGTTAGGGGTTGAAGCATTATGGCCATTCGCAGAATATTTGTTCCAATCAGAAACGATGGCAAAGGCGAGAACGTGCTTGATCATGCACTGGCGCTGGCTGGCAAGACCGGCCATATCGAGGCAGTGCATTGTCGCCCGGCACCGGAAGACCTGATCCCGTTTGGCGTATCCGTCCCGGCCATTCTGCGCGACCAGATTGCCAAATCCGGCGATGAGCTTGCCAACGCAGAAGAGGCGCAGATCACGCGACAATTTGAAGATTATGCCCGCGCCAACAATCTGACCATGGTCGGTATTGGCAAATCTCACCCCAAGAACAAACTGTCTGCCACTTGGCGCATCGAGCGTGGCAAGCAGGCCAATATCGTGTCGGCGCGTGGCCGTTTGGCCGATGTTGTTGCGGTTGCAAGACCGGATCGTGACAGGGCAATGGGTCGCAATACGCTTGAAGCGGCACTGGTGAACACGGGTTCGCTTGTGATGATGTGCCCGCCCCTGTCGCCACCCAAAAAGATCGGCAGCCATATTGCCGTGGCATGGAACGGATCACGCGAGGCCGCACGGGCGGTATCTCTGGCAATGCCGCTCCTGACGGCTGCCTCCACGGTGTCTGTTATGACCATGGCGGGTGAAAAGCTGGAACTTACCGGTGCGCACCTGCTGAACTTCCTGTCTGATCATGACATCAAGGCTGCCCATACTGAAATCAAGTCTGGCAGCAATGCGGGCAAGGCATTGCTCGAGGGCGCCAATTCGGTGGAAGCCGATTGTCTCTTGATGGGGGCGTATGGTTCAAGCCGGGGTCGGGAAATGGTGTTTGGAGGTGCAACGCAATACGTTGTCGATCATGCGGATATGCCTGTATTGATGGCGCACTAGAGCAACGTGAGTTCATTTGATCCCATGTTGCTTTAACATTTTGGAGGCGATCAGGTTCATGATTTTGGGTTGGTGCAGCCCAAAATCATGAATCTGATCCGGAGCAGTATGGGCCTGAATGAACCCACAATATAGCTCTAACAGTTCGAGCCGATCATGGTGATTTTTGATTTTGCAACTCAAAATTATCGCGATTGCGAAACCAGAAAGGAAAGGAGCAACCACTGTGCGGGAAAACATCGAGAATTCTGCGACAAGCTGTCCGGTTTTGCTTGATGCCGACCGTCAATCTGATACGATCCGGTTGTCAACTGGTATACCACACGCCAAGATTTCTTGATTTTGGTTTGTATATCAGATGGTTCCACATTGTGGACAGGTACCGGGAATAAGCCGGCAACAGATACGGCGGTCTGGTGGCCAGGGTTCCAAATTTGTAGCAGCACCTGAACATGGGAGCTGTTGTAACGACCCCAAAGGGAGAAATAGAATGAAACTTACTAGAAGAATTGCACTCGGATTTATGTTTGCAACCGGGATGATGGCCTCTGTTGTCACTGCGACAACCCCGGCCCATGCCTGGGAGCCGACCAAGCCTATTGACTTCGTCATCATGGCCGGCGCCGGCGGTGGTGCTGATCAGATTGCCCGCTTCCTCCAGTCAGTGGCTGAAAAGAAGAAGTTGACAGTTCGTCCGCTTGTGCCGAACAACAAGGGTGGCGGTTCAGGTGCTGAAGCGCTGATCGCCCTGAACGGTGCCAGCGACAAGGATCACTCCATTCTGGTGACATTGAACTCCTTCTTCACCACACCGATACGCCAGCCAAACCTTGGCATCGACATTCAGACATTTACCCCAGTTACGATGATGGGCGTGGATCCGTTTGTTCTTTGGGTCCACAAGGATTCAGGTATCAAGACGTTCGAGGAGTGGCTTGAGAAAGTCAAAGCCGACAATGGTGAATATGTCATGGGCGGCACCGGCAAGGGTCAGGAAGACTCCATCGTCATTGCGTGGATGGAAAAGAACTTCGATGTGAAGATCAAATACATCCCGTACAAGGGTGGTGGTGCCGTGGCCAAGGATCTCGCCGGCCAGCAGATCATGGCGTCTGTGAACAACCCGTCGGAAGCCAAGGGTTTCTTTGAATCCGGTGACGTGGTTCCATTGATTGCGTTTTCTGATGAACGTCTGCCGAACCTGCCGGATACGCGTACTGTCAAGGAACTGGACAAGGACTTTTCCTACTACAACCAGCGTGCTGTTGTTGGCGCGCCGGGGATGTCGGACGATGCCGCAGCCTATTACCGCGATCTCTTCCAGAAGATCTACGACTCTGAAGAGTGGCAGGGCTACATGAAGTCTGAAAGCCTTGAGCCTTTGCCGATGGATGCTGCAACCCAGAAAGAGTACTGGAAGACCCAGGTCGACCGGCACAACGAACTGTTGAAAGCAATCGGCGGCTAATCCCGGCATCCGGGATTGTAAGCAACAAGCTGGAGCAGTTTGGTCAGTGGAACTGACTGCTCCAGCCATCTGAAATAAAACAGTCGTCTTCACGCGCGAGCCTGTCGGCACGCTCGATTGAGGACGTATTGGAGGAGCCGCCATGCGGCGTGCAGAAATAATTACCGCAGGGGTTCTGGCATTGATGTCAGTCTATCTGATGTGGAAGAGCACCGAGTTGAATGTTGGCTATATCACGGGTGAAGGCCCAGGTGGTGGTGCCTGGCCGTTCTGGCTTTCCGGAATTATGCTGATTTGCACCGGCTTCATCGCGGTTAATTGGTTCCGACAAACCTCGCCACCTTCTCAATCAACCGAACCGTTTCTCGATGGATATGGCAAGAAAATGCTGTTGCTGGTTGGCGGTGGAATTTTCGGCTTCATCGCATTGATCAACATAATTTCCATGTACGGCGCGATGTTCGTTTTCCTGATCTACTACTTGCGCATTCTTGGCCGCCATACATGGACGCTCACGATGACGATTGCGACGCTTGTGCCGGTTGTCTTCTTCTTTTTCTTCGAAGCGCTCATGCGTATCACGCTGCCCAAGGGCATGAAGTTTCTTGAGCCGGTTTTCAATTATCTCAACACGATCATCTATTGACCGAAGCGCGCCTGATGGCGCTGCACGCGAGGGGCTTGTGACATCATGATGGAAATTCTCGGATTGCTCAGTGACGGCTTGTGGTTATCACTGCAACCAACCAACCTGTTGTTGATTATCGTCGGTGTGACACTGGGCCTGTTCATTGGTGCCATGCCCGGGCTGGGATCTGTGAACGGTGTGGCCATCCTGCTGCCAATCACCTTCCTGGTGCCGCCGGCATCGGCCATCATATTTCTTGCAGCTATCTATTATGGCGCCATGTATGGCGGGGCGATCAGTTCGATAACGCTGGGAATTCCGGGGGCTTCAACGGCCGTTGCCACAACGTTTGACGGCAGACCGCTGGCCTTGAAGGGCCGAGCAAGTCTGGCGCTTATCACGGCTGCGATTGCATCATTCATCGGTGGAACAGTGTCAAATGTCCTGTTTACCGCATTTGCACCACCGCTTGCCACAGTAGCGCTGAGTTTCGGAAACCCGGAAATTTTCGCACTGATGCTGCTTGCATTTGCCACGTTTGTGGGGCTGGGAGGTGACGATATTCCAAAGACCGTCTTCTCGATCTGTATTGGCCTGGTGTTTGCGGCCGTGGGCTATGACGAGATTTCCGGTGCGCCGAGGCTGGTCTTTTTCGACATTTCCGGTTTCCTGCACGGCGTGAACTTCCTGGTGCTGGCCATCGGGGTGTACGGCATCGGCGAGATGCTTTGGACCATCAATTCAACCCGCGGCAAGATTACGTCCACGGATGCAAAGATGTCCGTCAAGGGCATTGTTTCAGATGCGAAGGAAGGCATGCAGCGCGGCTGGAAAGGTACCGCCATCGGCTCCTTCCTTGGCTTCTTTGTCGGCATTTTGCCGGCTGCCGGAGCGACGCCTGGCTCACTCATGTCTTACGGTGTAGCCAAGATGCTGGCCAAGAACCCGAAAGAGTTTGGCCAGGGTCATCCAGGTGGTGTGGCGGCACCTGAAGCTGCCAACAATTCCGCCTCCACCGGCGCGATGCTGCCTATGCTGACACTCGGCATTCCGGGGTCCCCGACAACAGCCATCCTGCTTGGTGGTATGGTCATCTGGGGGCTGACACCTGGTCCACGGCTGTTCACGGATCAAAGTGAATTCGTGTGGGGCCTGATCGGGTCGTTCTATGTTTCAAACTTCTTCGCTCTGGTAATCAATATAGCCTTCATCCCGCTGTTCATCTGGATGCTGCGCATGCCGTTCACGATCCTGGCACCGATGATTTTTGTGCTGTCTGTGGTCGGTGGCTATGCTGCTACGCAGGACATGCACGATGTGTGGCTAATGCTCGGCTTCGGTCTCGGTGCATTTTTCCTTCGCAAACTCGACTACCCGCTTGCGCCCGCCGTGCTGGCCATCGTGCTGGGTCCCATCGCCGAACCGACGCTGCGCCAGTCTTTGCTGTTATCCTCGGGTGATCCGTCGATATTTTTCACCCGCGCGATCGCCGGCCCGATTACGGTCATCGCCATCATCCTGATCCTGTTGCCCTTGTTCAAGGTTATCTGGACAAAAGTGAAATCCTCCAGGGCGCAGACACCTGCACAGTAGGATGCTCAGGCAGGCATCCCGCTGCCACACTCAACGTTCATAAGAGCGCATCTCATCGTGAGTTGGGGTGCGTTCTGTTGCGCTTCGCTGGATACCTGTCTTCGCGAGTGGCTGGGCGACTATTTTGGCTGATGGTCTGACCATTGTCCGGGCAGAGCCTGTTCCACCATGTGGAATAGATATTTAGCATCAGACGGATTTGCCATGCGTTTAGGTAATGCTGCCAAAATTTAATTGTTATATTTCATTACTTTAAAGTATTTTTTGGTTCCAAAAACGCATAGTAGAATGCATTTCTACCATATGGTGGAATGAGTCGCTTGCTCGCGCACGCGCACGCAGGTAGAAACACCCTATATCCAGCTTTGGTTTGAAAGGTTTTTGCAATGAAAATCTGCATTTACGGCGCAGGTGCGATTGGCGGCTTCATGGGTCATGCTTTGGCACAGGTGCCAGGTGTCGAACTGTCGCTGATTGCCCGGGGACCTCACCTTGAAGCCATGCAGGAAAACGGCCTGACGCTTGTCAGGGATGGCGAAACTGTTTCCGTACCGGTGACGGCAACATCGAACCCGGCGGACCTGGGTCCCCAGGACTATGTGGTCATAGCACTCAAGAGCCATCAGGCCTGGCAATCTGCCGAAAGTGTTAAGCCGCTATTGGGGCCGAATACGGCGGTAGTCACCTGTCAGAACGGGGTGCCGTGGTGGTATTTTCACAAGCTTGCCGGTGCATTTGAAGGCAGCAGGTTGGACGCGGTTGATCGGGGTGACCGTCAGTGGACCACGTTTGGACCGGGCCGGGCCATCGGATGCGTGGTGTACCCGGCAACCGAAATCGTCGAGCCCGGCGTGATCAAGCATGTCTATGGAGACAAGTTCTCGATCGGCGAACCAGACGGCACGGTGTCTCCGCGTTGTGAGGCTTTGTCGAAAGTGCTGGAGGAGGGTGGTCTTCGCGCTCCCGTGCTGGAAGATATCCGCTCTGAAATCTGGCTCAAATTATGGGGTAACCTCTGTTTCAACCCGATCTCCGCCCTGACCGGAGCAACCCTGGATGTGATCGCCACCGAACCAGGCACCCGTGCGCTGGCGAAATCCATGATGCTTGAAGCACAAACACTGGCTGAAAAACTGGGTGCCAGCTTCCGCGTTGATGTGGAGCGCCGCATTAATGGCGCTGCCGGTGTTGGTGCGCATCGCACCTCCATGTTGCAGGACCTTGATGCCGGCAAGGCGATGGAAATCGACGCACTGGTCACTGCAGTTCAGGAAATGGGCCGCATTGCAGATGTCGCGACACCAGCGATTGACGGTGTATTGGCCCTGGTCCAGCAACTTGCTGAAAGTCGCGGGCTGTATCCGACCTATCCGGTCGAAAACGGCGATAATCTGGCCAAGAGCGCTTGATTGGATTCCAGATTAGGTACACTTATTCCTTGATGTGTCGGTCCGGTTGCGGCGAAACTGCAAGCAATAGAGTTGTGAGTGCGATAAAGGAATTAAGTCATGCGGCTGGATGATGAAAAGGCAAGTTCTAATGTGGAAGACCGCCGGGGCCAGCGTGGTCGCCGCGGCGGGTTTCGTATCCCAATGGGCAGGCGCGGTGGTGGCGGCATCGGGCTCGGAACCATCGTCATCCTGGGCATTTTGTGGTTGGTGTTCGGTATCAACCCGCTGGAGATGTTGAGCGGCGGTTTCCAACAGCAGACGCAGCAGGTGCCCCAGACGCAACAGCAACAGGGAGCTCCGGCAGCGAACGATGAAATGGGCAAGTTCGCCAGCAAGGTACTGTCCACAACTGAGCGTACCTGGACCCGGGTGTTCAAGGAAAACGGACGTCAGTATGAAGAACCCCGCATGGTTCTGTTTTCCGGTTTCGTGCAATCAGCCTGTGGTGCAGCCCAATCGGCGATGGGGCCGTTCTACTGCCCGCGCGACAAGAAAATTTACATCGACCTCAGTTTCTTCCGTGACATGAGCTCGCGTCTGGGAGCATCCGGCGATTTTGCGCATGCCTATGTCATCGCCCACGAGGTCGGTCATCATGTCCAGACCTTGCTGGGTATTGCAGAAAAGGTCACGGCCGCGCGTCTGCAGGCCTCAAAAACCGACGCCAACCGTCTGTCGGTCCGCATGGAATTGCAGGCGGACTGCCTGGCCGGTGTGTGGGCACGCGACAACAAGAACATTCTTGACCAGGGTGACATCGAAGAAGGCATCAATGCCGCAACCGCCATTGGCGATGATCGCCTGCAGAAGCGTAGCCAGGGATATGTTGTCCCGGAGAGCTTTACCCATGGTACGTCTGCTCAGCGGGTGGAATGGTTCAAACGTGGCATTCAAACAGGTGATATTCGCCAGTGTGACACGTTCGGCTGAGCGGTTGCTGCCTGAGACCAGTTTGACATAACGTTCAAAAAGTTTGGGTAACCTGTCTTATGATATCTTCAACACCTTCTCAATCGGTGCTCGCATCGGCTGCGCGCAGCGTCATTGTAAGACGCAGGATTCGCGACCATGTCGTCAAAACGCCGTTGCTGAAGTCATGCGCAGTTCTGCCCGACAAGACGGAGCTGTACTTCAAGGCTGAGAATTTTCAAACAACCGGTTCCTTCAAGCTCAGGGGGGCCACGGCCAGGCTCACATCGTTGCCACTGGACCGGCCGCTGATAACCGCTTCATCCGGCAATCATGGCATTGCCTGCTCGCATGCCGCGCAGATCACCGGCCATAAACTGACGGTTGTGCTGCCCGAAACCGTGGCACCGGCAAAGCTTGCCAAAGTCAAAAGCTTTGGTACCGAGGTCATCCTGCACGGTGCCGAGCCAGGGCTCGCGGAGACCCATGCCCAGACATTGGCCGCCAGCGGGAAATATGTTTACGTCTCGCCCTACAATGATGCCGAAGTGATCGCCGGTCAGGGATCCATAGGGCTGGAACTTCTCGAACAACTGCAGCACATCGACAATGTCTTTATCGCGATGGGTGGAGGTGGCCTCATTTCGGGTATCGGCTCGGTGCTCAAATCGTTTCTTCCCGGGTGCCGCATAATTGGCGTCAGTGCCAGCAACTCCGCTGCATTGGCGGCGTCGATTGAGGCAGGCCACGTGGTTGAAACGGAACATCTCGACACCCTTGCCGATGGTATCGCCGGCGGTGTTGATGAAGACGCGATAACTCTTGAACTGGCGACAGAAGTGATTGATCGGCTGGTACATTGCAGTGAAGAAGAAATAATATCGGCTCTCAGCGCGCTGGCCTGGAGCGAGAAGCAAATCGTTGAAGGGGCCGCTGGTCTTGCCCTCGCAGGCTACCTGGCAGACCAGCCGGATTATGCCGGCCAGACAAATGTAGTGTTGTTATGCGGTGCCAATTTCGACAAGGCAGCACTTTTGCAGGCGATTGCCACCTGACCTGAACGTTGAAGTCTGAATTTTGAAGCAGGCCGGCAAGAGGGTGTCGCAGTTGTTGACCCGACACCCCCGGTCAACCTTGGTAATGATGAAACGATCAGCCCATCAGCTTGTTTTTGATCATCCCGACAATAGTCTGGACGACGAGACCGCCAATACCGCCGCCGACGAGTTGACCTGCAATGGCGCCAATGTCCATTCCGCCTGCCGCATCACCACCGGCTGCACCCAACAATCCGCCGAGCAGCGAGCCGCCGCCGACACCGCCGACTGCGCCGGCAATCAGGTTGCCGATCTGGCCCATATTGCCGCCGCTGATAAGCTTGCCGCCGGCTGCACCACCTGCTGCGCCGCCAATGGCCTGTACGATAAGTGAAGTTAAATCCATCGCTTTTCCCTCCGATTCGATACTCGTGAGCGGATCATCATGTCCGCCGCATGACGAGCCTAGCCAGCTTCGGCAATACGGCAAAGCCTTTTTCAACCTGTCGCAGCAATGCCCTTTCGGCCAAACACATAAAGTTGTTTTGATATCATGGCGACCAGTGGCCGTTCGCAGTGTGTAAAAACCGGGAAAGGTCAGAAAAATCCGCAGAATATGTAAGGAAAACACAGGTAATTCAGTGGTTTGTCAATCAGGTTAACCAAGCCGAGAAGCCGTAATTGTGACACGAAAACCGCATGATATTGTGGCTTTTGAACAATACGTTAATCCAATAGTTACCTCACGGGCACATACTGATCTCAGCGAAAATAATACAGAGTTGAGTACGGCAAAGCCCGAGTCTGCGCTCTGTCTCGTCCAGTAAAGTTGGTTGTCCAAGGGGTATTCCATGAAAAAGCTGATTATAACTTTTGCCGCAACGATGCTTGCGTTTCCTTTCGCAGGTGTCGCGCAGGCAGAACAACCTGCCGGTGTTCCGGCAGATGAGCTTTCAATGGAGCCTGATGCGCTGGAGGGGCTGTTCCCCGGACACTATGAAGCCCATGTTGCCGGTGGCTACCGGTTGCTGATTTCAGCAAAAGATGACGGCACCATGCTGGGCCGGGCGTTCGGCAAGGAAGACAAGGGGGTGTGGGTCATCAAGAATGAGGAACTGTGCATCGCATGGCGCTCGTGGACCCGCGGTAAATACAAGTGCGGCGCTATCACCCAGAACGGTGACTGGTTCGTGGCCACCAACAGCAAGAATGGCGAGACCATGAAATTCAAGGCCATTAACAAACGCGATGTGTACGCCGCGCAGGTGGGGCGCCGGGCGTCCAGAGACTAGATCAGGATGATTTTTGGTTGAATCAACCAAAAAGCATAAACCTGATCGTTTCCAAAGTGTTATAGCAACATGGGTTCGTACGAACCCATGTTGCTATAGAAACGCTTGCAGACACACAAGTTTCAGACGCGGTATTCCTCAGGAGTGCCGCGTTTTTAGTTTGCCCATCATTCCAGTCACTATCGGAAACTCGTGCGAGACGGCGCTTATCCCCGGCCGCGATAGGGTGGAACACCCTGATCCGGCAGCCACAGGCCTTGTGGCGGTTCGCCGCTTTGCCAGAAGACGTCGATTGGAATGCCGCCGCGCGGGTACCAGTATCCGCCGATACGCAGCCATTTGGGTTTTAGGAGGCTCACGATATCGCGGCCTACGCGCACCGTGCAGTCTTCGTGGAAAGCTCCATGATTCCGGAACGACCCGAGATACAGTTTCAGCGACTTGGACTCGACGATCCAGTCTTGCGGCACATAGTCGATAACCAGATGAGCGAAATCCGGGTGGCCGGTGACCGGACAGATGGAGGTGAATTCGGGTACCGCAAATCGCACCAGATAATCGGTGTCCTGGTGCGGCGCAGGCACGCGCTCCATCGTGGCCTCGTCCGGTGAGCCGGGCAGGGCAGTTTCCGCGCCCAGTTGCGTGAGTGTGGTTGTTTCAGACATGAGTGTTAGAGCCTTTTCGGTCTAAATTGAAATGTTTGACCGATTTTCTGCGTTCGCTGGCAAGGCACGGCTCCAGCCGTGGTCTGGTTGACCACAAGGGAGCCGTAACGCTGTCCAGTGGGCGCAGAAAAGCGGCCTTCGGTGGACTAAATCAGCCCATCGTCGTTGTTGCAAAGCTTGCCCGATGCACCGCATCGCGCTTCGCTCTGCGCCTAGCCGAGTAGGCTGATTTGGTACCATCAAACGATTCCATTTAGACCGAAAAGGCTCTATGCGGCCTTGCTGGCGGTCAAAGCTCCATTGATGGCTGCATCGAGCTTGTCGATGATCTCGCCAACATGGGTCTCGTTGATTATGTAGGGCGGCGCGATCAGCACGTGGTCTCCGGCCTGTCCGTCAACCGTGCCGCCCATCGGATAAACCATGAGGCCACCGGCCAGCGCCCGCTTCTTGATGTCGGCATGCAGCTTGAGCGCCGGGTCAAACGGTTGTTTGCTGTCCTTGTCCTCAACCAGTTCGACGCCCAAAAACAGTCCCCGGCCACGAATGTCACCGACATGAGGATGCTGGCCAAAACGGGCCTCGAGTGCTGCCATCAGTTGAGCTCCCATCGCATTGACATTTTCCAGCAGGTCATGTCGTTCAACTTCCTGCAATACAGCTACTCCAGCAGCACACGCCGCAGGATGACCCAGATAGGTATGGCCATGCTGGAAGAAGCCGGAACCCTGTTCGATTGCTGAATAGATTTCCGCAGAGCACAGCATCGCACCGATAGGCTGGATCCCGGCGCCAAGACCCTTGGCGATACAGACCATGTCGGGCCTGACATCGTCATGTTCTGACGCAAACAAGGTGCCGCACCGGCCCATACCACACATCACTTCATCCAGAATCAACAGCACGCCGTACTTGTCGCAGATTTCCCGGATGCGCTTGAAATATCCGGCTTCGGCTGCAACCGCGCCAAGCGTTGCGCCCACCACAGGCTCGACGATGAAGGCTGCGACGCTGTCTTCGCCAAGTTCCAGGATTTTTTCCTCGAGCTGGTTGGCCATGCGCAGACCGTAGGCTTCAGGCGTTTCGCCAGCCTGCGCCCAGCGCCAGAAATAACAGGCATCGATGTGGTGCATGGCAGCGGTCAGGAACGGTTCAAATTGCTTGCGGCGCCAGCGGTTGCCGCCGGCTGCAAGTGCACCCAGCGTATTGCCATGATAACTCTGCCAGCGCGCAATCACATGGCGCCGGTTGGGTTCACCCTTTTCCAGAAAATACTGCCGGGCCAGTTTCATCGACGCTTCGGTGGCTTCCGACCCGCCGGATACGAAATACACCCGGTCGATACCCTTTGGAGCCCGCTCGATCAGCATGTCGGCCAGTTGTTCTGCAGGCTCGGAAGTGAAGAAACTGGTATGCGCCCAGGCCAGCTTGTCCAGTTGGGTTTTCACGGCCTCACGGACCACTTCGTTGGAATGCCCGAGGCATGATACGGCCGCGCCGCCGCAGGCATCCAGGTACCGCTTGCCATCGGCATCGATGACGTAGGGGCCATCGCCGGCAACTGCAGTGGCCAGTCTGGATTTGGTGTGCCGCGGGAAGACATGGGACATCGGTAAACTCCTTACGCAGCCAGGGAGAGCTGCAGAATATCACGCGCCTGTTGCCAACTGGCGACCGGCCGCTCATGCTTTTCACATAGTTCAACGGCCCGTTTCACCAGTGCGGCATTGGACGGTGCCAGCGTGTTGCGGTCAAGGCGCACATTGTCTTCAAGCCCCGTCCGCACATGGCCGCCGGCTGCAATGCACCAGTCATTCAGGACAATCTGGTTCTGCGCGATACCCGCACCGCACCATTGAGCGTCCGGTGCCAGCCGGTTCAGGGTTTTCACGTAGAAGTCGAAAACCTCCTTGTCGACTGGCATGGCATTTTTCACGCCCATGACGAACTGCACGTACAACGGCCCCTTCAACCGGCCGTCTTCGGCCATCTTGACCGCCTGAAAAACATGACTGAGATCGAAGGCTTCGATTTCGGGTTTGACGCCGTATTTCAGCATCTCGGCGGCCAGCCAGTCCACCAGATCGGGTGAGTTTTCGTAGACCCGCGTCGGGAAGTTGTTGGAGCCAACCGTCAGGGATGCCATGTCCGGTTTCAGCGGCAGCATGCCGCCACGTTCATGACCGGCGCCTGAGCGCCCGCCGGTTGAATACTGGATGATCATGCCCGGGCAGTGCTTGCGCAAACCTTCACCCAGGCGGGCGAACTTGTCCGGATCAGAAGTCGGGGTCTCATCGTCATTGCGCACATGACAGTGCGCAATGGAAGCACCGGCCTCGAAGGCCTCATGCGTGCTCTCGACCTGTTCGGTGATGGTAATCGGAACGGCAGGGTTTGCCGCCTTGGTCGGCACGGACCCGGTAATGGCAACGCAGATGATGCAGGGATCGGACATGGTTTTCCTCAGATGTCAAAAAACACGGTTTCAGCCTCGCCCTGAAGCGAGACGTCAAACCGGTAGCTGTTGTTGGAACTTGTATCAGGCTTGGCCAGCAGGGTTTCGCGGCCATCAGTAACCGCATTGAGTACGGGATCTGCCGCGTTGGCATCGGCCTCATCGGCGAAGTAGATCCGGGTGTGCAGATGAATATTGATGCCACGTGCGAAAATCATCAGGGTCATGTGCGGTGCCTGTGGTGACCCGTCGGTCCAGGCAACCGGCCCGGGTTTCACGGTTTCAAAACGGAACTCGCCGGTTTCGAAATCGGTGTGGCAGCGCGCAAAGCCCTGGTGGCCATCTCCAAATTGACCGTCACCATTTGCCTGCCAGATTTCCAGCAGCGCATCCTTGACGATGTCGCCTGCGCCGTCGCGAACCACGCCTGTAATGATAATGGGTGTGCCGCCACCCAAACCGGTATTGCCGCCAATGCCATGATGTTTGACATCAATGCCGGCAACACCAGGCAGCAGGCCGATGTGCACATAGGGCCCGGCGGTTTGTGATGGGGTTTCCTTCAGGCTTTTCTTCATCAGTCATGCTCCGCATCAAGCGGTGTCTCGTCGCGGCCACGCAATACGATGTCAAAGCGGTAGGCAAGCGCGTCAAAAGGCACCGCATTGTCGAGGTCAAGCCTGGCAACCAGCCGTTCAACGGCAGCGGGGTCGCTGACCGCATTGACGATGGCGCAGTGCCTGATCAGTGGATCACCTTCGAAATAGAATTGTGTAATCAGGCGCTGGGCAAACGAGGCGCCAAACAGCGACAGGTGGATATGAGCCGGCCGCCAAGCCGGCCCGTTATTGGGAAACGGATAGGGGCCGGGGCGGATGGTGCGGAACGAATAGTTTCCCTGATCATCCGAGATGCATCTGCCATAGCCGGAAAAATTCTCATCGAGCGGCGCCAGATATCCATCACGTACGTGCCGGTAACGCCCACCGGCATTTGCCTGCCATACCTCGATCAGCACCCCTGCCTGAGGCCGGGCGTACTCATCCAGCACCCGGCCCGACACCACAATGCGTTCGCCTATCGGATCGCCGTCCACGACCGCATTGGCCAACATGTCCGCATCATGTTCGCCGAACATGTTGTGGCCGAACACCGGACCGGAGGTCTCGCTCAGCGAGGTCGGCATTTGCAGCAAGGCACGCCTTGGTGAACGCAGCACAGACGAATTGTAGGCAGGCGTGAGCCCTTTGGGGTGCCATGTCCGGTCACGCGGTGTGAATGCGGGTTTGCTGTTGGAAGTCATCTGATCAGCCTGAAGTAAGGTGTAAACCTCAATCTCTACCGCCGCGCGTGTGCCGTCAACCGGCAAGGCAGGTGTCAGCGCCCTAAAACCTGACACGCATGCCATGGTAATCAGCCGCGCTCGGTGGCAGTATCCCGGCAAATTGGGGTAGGGCAATCCGAACCGTGTCAGCAGCAAGTGAAAATACTGATCAATGGCCGCGCATCTGGGCGGTGTTTCTCACCGGTGTCGCCGCCGCATTCCTCGTTGGCAAGGCACCTGCAGCGCTGCCGGTATTACGGGCCGAACTGAACCTGTCACTGTTTCAGGCCGGTCTTGTCGTCTCCATGTTTTCACTGGTGGCGGCCGTGGCCGGAATACTGTTCGGCGCATTGTCCGACAAATGGGGGCAATTGCGGCTTGCGATTGTCGGTCTGGTGCTGGCTGCGGCTGCCGGGGCTGCCGGGGCCTGGGCCGACAGCGGCGTGACCCTAATCGCCAGCAGGGTTGCCGAAGGTGTTGGCTTCTTCATGATATCCGTATCGCTGCCGGGTCTTGTCCTGCGGCTGGCAGATGATCGCACCCGCCAGACCGCCATGGGGCTTTGGGGCGCGTATCTGCCGCTTGGTGCCGGGCTTATCCTGCTGGCAGGCGGTGTCATCATTGAAAGCGTCGGATGGCGCGGATTGTGGTTGCTGATCTCGGCAAGCTATGTGGCGTTTCTTGCCGCCCTGGTGTGGGCGGCGCCTCGTGAACACGGCGATGTTCCCCGTGTCGGGGAAGGGCGTGTAAAAGCGGTCCTGAAAACGCCGGGCGCTGTCATGCTGGGCGCGGTGTTCGGATGCTATTCCGGACAATATATGGCGGTGACGTCGTTTGTCCCGCTGATCCTGGTTGAACGTGCAGCATGGGAGCTGGCACCTGCAGCAGCGGTTGGTGCGATGATCATGGTGGTCAACACAACCGGCAACATCGCCGCCGGTTTCATGCTGGATCGCGGCGTGCGCCGGCAATCCCTCATTCTTCTGGCCAGCGCGGCCATGGCACTGGGCGCGGTCATGGTGATGAGCGCCGCCTTGCCGGTGCCAGTGCGCATTGCAGGTGCCGTGCTGTTTTCAAGCTTTGGCGGCATGATACCTGGATCACTGTTTGCAGGTGTCGCGCGCCATGCACCCAGCCGGGCACATGTCTCCAGCGTAAACGGGCTCATGCTGCAGTGCGTGGCGATCGGTCAGCTCATCGGCCCCGCCTTGACTACATGGCTGGTTGCGACCGGTAACGGCAACTGGACCATGTCGCTGGTCTACCTGCTGCCGATGGCGGCCCTGACGGCGATTGCCGGTATCGTGCTGGGTCGCATCGAAAGCTCGCCTGGGTCCTGACGATTTTGCTGACATCCCTCCGGCTTGACTTAAGGCGTCTTTATCCGCATTTACGCTTGCACATCAATTCAGACAGTGCAGACGACACATGAAACCATTTCTTATCCTGCAGCTTCGCCCGGAGACGCAAGCCTCGGACGACGAATACGAAGCCATTCTGGAGAAGGGCGGGCTGGAGCGATCTGAAACTGTTCGCATCAGGCTCGACCAGGAACCCATACCCGGCGACCTGAACCTGCAGGATCATGCGGGCGTCATCGTCGGTGGTGGACCCGGCTGTGTCAGTGATGCGGAGATCAAGAAGTCTGAAACCGAAAAGCGCATAGAAGACGCGGTCCTGAACCTGATGCCAGCCATTACCGAAGCTGATTTTCCCTATCTGGGGTGCTGTTACGGTATCGGCATTCTCGCCCATCATCTGGGAGGCAAGGTCAACAAGGAGCGTTTTGGCGAAGAGGTTGGCGCCGTTGAATGCCGGTTGACCGACGACGGCAGGTCAGACCCGCTGCTGAAAGGGTCTCCGGACAAATTCATGGCGTTTGTCGGCCACAAGGAAGCGGTGCAGGAGTTGCCGGTGGGCTGTTCCCACCTGTTGGCATCCGGTCCGTGCCCGTACCAGATGATCCGCTACAAGACCAACGTCTACGCCACCCAGTTTCACCCCGAGGCCGACAGCAAGGTTTTTGAGACGCGTGTCAAAGTCTACAAGGACAAGGGGTATTTTCCGCCTTCGGACGCCGACAGGATCATCGAGTTCTGTCATCAGCAGGATGTCCGGATACCGGGTCAGATTCTTAAAAACTTCGTGGATGCGTACAAGTAGGTCCAATCACTTCAGCGTGGACCGGGTGCAAAACCCGTTCAACTCTGGCACCTGGGATCAGGCTCCATTAAATCATCAAGTCCGCAATGGCTCCTTCGAGCCCCAATTGGACCTCTCGTTCTTTCTAGAAATGGCCGAATTTTATGACAATGGATTGCTTCAATCTCATGTGCGTGTCTAAATCCAAATAGCATGTTCAAGTTGTATTCTCGAGAAGCCGATTTCCAAGCCGAAATCACAATTCTGACAGCCGCGCAAGGTGGGTGAGAAACTCCGCCGTTCAATGGAATTCGATGGGATTTTAGATATCCAGAGGACGACCTGTCGGAAGGTATCTATATCATCCATCCCATTTTTCTGGACGAAAACAAAGCCCCCATTCCTAAGGATCAGCCCCTGTCTGGCACAATCGATGCTTTCATGTTCATCCTAGTCGAAGAGATGGTGGATTTTCACAGGAAACGCATTTCGGTTGGAACAGAATTTTACTGTGTTGAGGGCAGCAGAACAGTCGCAACTGGCAAAGTTACTAAACTCATTGCATTGGACGCCCAATGACCGGAAAGTCCGCTCTGCGGACATCCGCTTCGCCAGTAAGCGTCCGATCCACACTGCATTGCAGCGAAGGTCTGCAGAGAGCCTATTCCGTTGAAAAAGGCGCTAACTGAACGGGAGTGAAGGGGGTTTTTAATTGAGCGTGCTGTGGCCTTGGTTGCCTCAACTCATTGTTTGTTGTGCGGGGATAAGTTTCGCGAGCTTTCTGAGGTTCTGGGCGGTTGCAGCGAGGTGGATTTCGTCTTTTACGCCGCATGGTCCGCGTAATCGCAGTCGCCCCAGGCCTAGAATGCGCTTGAGATGTGCGAACAGCATCTCGACCTTTTTTCGCAGCTTACACGAGATGGCATAGTCCACTGTCTGGGTGATCTTGCGCGCGACATCGCGGGAAGGCTCATAGATGGATCGGGTCACCTTGCGTTGCGGTTCTTTCGGGCAACACCGGGACTTCAACTGGCAGGCATCGCAGTCTGCCTTGCGCGCGCGGTAGCGCAAGATACCGTCTTTGTCGGGTTTTGTGGTTCTCGGTGTGGTGAAAGCGCGACGGCTTTGTTTGAGTTCCTTCCCACCCGGACAGATATAAGCATCATTGTCGACATCATAGGTGAAGTCGGCCCGCTCGAAAGTTCCATCGGTGCGTCCAGATTTGTCGACAACCGGAATGTGAGGAGCGATACCACGCTTCTGAACAAGCCAATCAAGCAGCGGCCCTGTGCCATAGGCCGTGTCTGCAATCATACGTTCTGGGTTGATGTCGAAGGTGTCTTTGGTTCTGTCGAGCATGGTTTGCATTGCACCAAGTTCGGCCTGTCGGACTGAGCGGCTGGCTTCAACATCGAGGATCACCGCATGGTCGGTATCAATCATGTAATTGGCGGAATAGGCGAAGAAGGCAGGTCCTTTGCGCGCTGCCGTCCACTGTGATGCCGGGTCTGAGTGGGATGTGAACTTCGGCTGCACCGGTGTAGCAGCACCAAAAGCTGCCTCATCCAGTGTCGCCAGATATTCGCGCACAGCACGCGGGGCATCTTCAGGATCAATCTTGTCCGGTTCCCATTCTTCTTTCGGAGTGGAGTTCTGCCGGTTGGTATCGGCTTCGATCAGACTGGCATCGACAGCTAGACGCTGGCCGCTGACCAAGCCTTCGGCAATGCAGCGAGCAACCACCGTCTCAAACACATGGCGTAATAGATCGCTGTCCCTGAACCGACCATGCCGGTTTTTGGAAAACGTGGAATGATCCGGAACAGCATCTCCCAGATCAAGGCGGCAGAACCAGCGGTAGCCCAGGTTGAGATGAACCTCTTCGCACAGGCGTCGTTCTGAACGGATGCCCATGCAATAGCCAACCAGCAACATGCGGATCATCAGCTCAGGATCAACCGAAGGTCTGCCAGTCGAACTGTAGAAAGGCGACAGATAGGTCCGAATATCTGAAAGATCCACGAAACGATCTATCGAACGGAGCAAATGATCTTGAGGAACGTGATCTTCAAGGCAGAACTCATAAAACAGCGCCGCCTGTGCTTCCTGACGTGGGCCCATCATTGTCTTCAATCTCCCAAATCATTTGCGAAATTGAATCAGCAATCAAACCGTAAAACAAGGAGAGTTTTTCAACGGAATAAGCCCTTAGTTGCCATTCGGTCTGCAACCTCCAACGGCAGCTTAGTGCCAAAGCGGACATTTCCAATAAGCCCAAAGCACGTCCGCTTTTCCTGACCGCCAAAAGTCGGGTACGCCGGGCAATCACCTGACGGCCACAAGCTGACACACCTGATAAGCTCAAGTAGCCTCTGCCATACGCCCGAAGATGGACGCACTTCTGCCAGTTAACCTGCGTCTCCGGGGGCCACGATTTACAAAAAGAGGGGCAGCGCGTATGGCACCACCCCAATCCAGCTTCGTAAATTTTAGGTTCGTTCAGAAAACCCAGGCAACACCAACAGTGCCCATGTGAAGAGAGGGTGTGATGCCTAGAATTCCGCCACCGAACTCCTTCTCTTCAAACTGCACATATCTGTATTCGGCACGAGCCCGTAGATTGTCCGTTATGTTGGCTTCGAGACCTGTGCCAACGTGAAAGGCTGAAAGATCCTCATCCGTGCTGATTGTGATTGGATTATCGATAATGCCTTCAATCGTCGCGGTGGCATCAAACCAACCGTGTGTATAACCGCCAATGACATAGGCCATTGCATCCGGGTTGATCAGATAGCCAAGCCTGGCTGAGATTGACACCATATGCTCCAATGATACCGAAGCACTTCCGGAAATTGGATCTGTGATTGGATTAGGAGCCAACGATACATCTGTCGAGACATCTGACCCAGTCCAGTCTACCTGAGCACCGATAACCAGGTTATTGTTTAGCTGCCAGTTGTAACCGCCCATAACGCCGCCTAGGAAACCTTCGCCACCAATACCATTGAGGCTAAATACAGGGCCCGCTGCCGGCACATCAAGCTGATGCACGATTGCGCCACCACCCAATTGGCCACCCAGATAGAAACCTGTCCAAGAAGCAATTACCGGATCGAGATCGGCAACAGGTTGAGCATAACTGCCTCCACCTGGCGACCACAAGTTCCACGCCACACCTATAGTACCGACATGCATGGAAGGCTCAATGCCTACAAATCCGCCGAAGAATTCTTCCTCTGTGAATTGAGTGTAGCGATACTCAACGCGTGCGGTGATGTCTTCCGTAACCTTAGCCTCAAGACCACCTCCAACATGAAAACCTTCTACGTTTTCACTGACCGATCCTAGACCTGCAACACTGGCTGTAAACTCACCCCAGGTGTAACCGCCAATGATATATGCAAGTGCATCCGGGTTGATCAGATAACCAATTCGACCGGACACAGCCAGCGAATAGTCAAGTTCGATTGACGCGTCTATTGGACCCAATGAGAGTTCACTCTCTATACCTGACAGCAAACCATCAAACTGCACGCCCAGCACCAGATTGGAACCGATCTGATGGTTGTAACCAACCATACCACCGCCGACGATGCCTTCGGCCCCAAGGCCATTGAAACTGAATATTGCCGGGTCAGCAGGTATATCAATCTGGTGAACAAGACCACCTGCGCCAAAAAGCCCGCCAACATAAAACCCGGTCCATGATGGGTTTGATGGGTTTAATGAAGGCTCAGGCAAATCTGCAGCGTTTGCTGGTGAAACATATGCCGTCGAAACCAGTGCCAGCGCGGCACCAAAGGTGCAAAACTTGTGCATAACTCAATCCCCTGTCTTGATTTTGCCGGTATTATTCCAGCTTTCTGACCGAATCAATCAGTGCACATTTTGTAAGTCAATGCCTTAGGGAAAATAACTTCCGATTTTCTAAAAGTGTGACATATTTGCAACACTGGGCATCGAGGCTCACGCAACGTCCTCTTTGGGCTGTGGATTCAACTGATCGCCGCAACACACTCTGCGAACTTCTCAGCTGGAGTTTGATATTGCAAGGTCTTGCGTGGCCGTTCGTTCAACTGCCTTGCAATTGCGCCTAGCTTTACCTGGGAATGCACCGACAAATCAGTTCCGCGCGGCAGATATTGTCGCAACAGACGGTTGGTATTTTCGTTTGACCCGCGTTGCCAAGGCGACTGCGGATCGCAAAAATAGACTTCGACATCTGTCGCTATTGTCAGTCGTGGATGATCTGCCAGCTCTTTGCCGCGATCCCAGGTCAGGGATTTGTAGAGTTCCTTTGGCAACCTTTGAGACTGTTTGATCAATGCCGAGATGACGCTTTCCGTATCCTTGTTGGCCACTTTGACCAGCATGACATAGCGCGATTGTCGTTCCACAAGTGTCGCGATGTAGCTGTTCTTTGAGCCACCAATGAGGTCGCCTTCCCAATGACCCGGTACGGCACGGTCCTCCACAGATACAGGCCTTTCGCTAATCGAGACGGCATTTTTGACCTGTCCCAATCCATTACGTTTGAGACTGGCGTGCCTGGAGCGGCGAACCGTACGTTTGGCCCGAAGATGTTCCAGAAGTTCCTTCTTCAGCACGCCACGCGCCTGTATGTACAAGCTCCGATATATCGTCTCGTGTGACACTTGTTTGTGCGCCTCTCCCGGAAAGGTGCGTTTAAGCCAGCCAGCAATCTGCTGCGGTGACCATTTACGTCGCAGCTTTGCCGATACTGCGCGGCTCAAAGATGGGTGACAAGCCAGCTTGCATGTCTTGGGACGCAGGGCACGGTCCCATGCAGCCTGATCGGAAGCAGTGGCCCGGTATGCCGCACGTCCTCCATTGCGATAGACTTCACGGCTTATGGTAGATGGTGCGCGGCCCAGGTGACGTGCAATAGCACGCAAGGATTGTTTGATACTGAGCCCTCGAGATATCTCTTCGCGTTCACTTAGGCTCAAAGCTTGCCTGCCGCGTTTGCGGTCCGGAGGACGGATGCCACCTGTGGGAGAGATCACCGAAAACACAGACGATGATTGCCGATCAAACACCCGCCCAATCGAGTTCATTGACTCCCCGCGCTGCCAACGATCCCAAATCTCGGCCCGCTGAGCGGCTGAATAATAAATACGGCGACGATACTTCATGTCCAACACTCCATCTTTGGTCAAAGATTAAAGTGTTGCGTCCACCTGTTGAGCCCACCAACTGGCAGGCATCGCAGTCTGCCTTGCGCGCGCGGTAGCGCAAGATACCGTCTTTGTCGGGTTTTGTGGTTCTCGGTGTGGTGAAAGCGCGACGGCTTTGTTTGAGTTCCTTCCCACCCGGACAGATATAAGCATCATTGTCGACATCATAGGTGAAGTCGGCCCGCTCGAAAGTTCCATCGGTGCGTCCAGATTTGTCGACAACCGGAATGTGAGGAGCGATACCACGCTTCTGAACAAGCCAATCAAGCAGCGGCCCTGTGCCATAGGCCGTGTCTGCAATCATACGTTCTGGGTTGATGTCGAAGGTGTCTTTGGTTCTGTCGAGCATGGTTTGCATTGCACCAAGTTCGGCCTGTCGGACTGAGCGGCTGGCTTCAACATCGAGGATCACCGCATGGTCGGTATCAATCATGTAATTGGCGGAATAGGCGAAGAAGGCAGGTCCTTTGCGCGCTGCCGTCCACTGTGATGCCGGGTCTGAGTGGGATGTGAACTTCGATCGAACGGAGCAAATGATCTTGAGGAACGTGATCTTCAAGGCAGAACTCATAAAACAGCGCCGCCTGTGCTTCCTGACGTGGGCCCATCATTGTCTTCAATCTCCCAAATCATTTGCGAAATTGAATCAGCAATCAAACCGATAAAACAAGGAGAGTTTTTCAACGGAATAAGCCCTTTGCAGACATACAATCGGCAATCCTAAACGGCAGCTTCCCGGCCAGAGACATTACGACGAGACGAGGATAAGCGCATCGAAAGGGGAAAGGTGGTTCTGCTCGGAAGATGAAGCTAGAGCCGCTGGGTGGCGGCGCGCGAGACGATAGCATTTCGCGCGCTGGTAGACTCTAAAATAGTTGTGGTGGCGGTTGGCAGCCGGGGTTCAACCGAAAACAGGATGCAGTATGTTTGATTATTTCGGCGCAACATTTCTCTACAATCTGGTAAAGGATTTCTGGCGGTTCATGTCTGGACGCGGCCGGAAGCTTACCTCTGAAGAAAAGATCGAACTGCGCCTGAAGTGGAAGTCTAGGTTTGAGGAAGAGATCACCAAGAACTGGCGCGACAAGCTGCGATCCGATGTCGTTGTTCGCGATATGCGGCGCATTGATAACTATCCGGATATTGACGAACGAGACCGGGGAATTTCACCTTGGTTCCGAGTGGGCCTGATCGACCTTTACCATCGCGGGATTGTGGTGGGCTTCGGATGGCATCGCCTAATTAAAACTGCACAGGGTGGCTGGCGGGAGAAAAACTATGAAGAAGACAAAGAGGAAGGTGAGAATGTGCTCCTCGCTGGCCGCATCCCCTTTGAGAATATCGAAGATGTCGATTGGGACGGTGACGAATACTACAACTACCCTCATATTTATTGCCACTTCTCCAACAGGAAGTCGCCCTACGAGAGTGTCGGTTACTATACCGTAATACAAAACCACAACACGCGTTCGCACTGTTCGCTGCTGGCAGATGTCAAAGACGTGCAGCGGCGACACGACACAAAACGATGGTGGTCTTTTAGGAATAAATTGTAGAGGACTCGGCGTGGTTTTTCATGAACCTGTGCCTGCTGATTGGCTGGTTGGGGTTGAAGATTGGAAAGCCCTGCAGGCTACAGTGAGAGTCACTGACGCGCTTTCTGTCATTTCAGGCAATGGGGACTCAGCAAACCGTTTCGCGCGTTGACGGGATCGTGTGATGGTTGTGATGGCGTGGGTTAGTTTTAAATACCGGTTCCCGATCTTCGGTGCGACCGTACAGTGCGTTTTCGGCATCGCCGGTACATTACCTCGCAGGGCTTTCGAGTTTCCTTGCGGTGTGCGCCCCGTGCAACATCACCTGAGCAGAAGTACCAACACGCAGACAATGATGATCGCCAGAACAATGTGAGAGCGTCTTATCTTGCGCTTGCCATTGCCTGCTTCATGGGGGTCGTTGGACAACTAGAAAGCCTCCTCCACTTTACTGATAGGTCGCACATACTCGGTCCAGCAATAGCCTGCCACCTCACTGCAGGACGGACAACTGGATTGATGCCTATGTCTGTGGCCGTGCGGGTATCAAAAGGAAAGATCGCGGCACGGCGTTTGCATGACTGCTGTTCAGAAATACGGCGATGCGCACCGAACATAAAACTGACCACGAAAATATGCTGATATTGTACATCGCAACCAGCGCCTACTCCTTGCTGTCAGGCTGGATCTGAATCGACTGTAAGTAATAGGTGAGAGTTAGCAGCCTGGATCGGACGACCGACTCAGCATTGTATGGATTAATATCTTTCAAAGCTTCTGTCATAAAGCGCTCACCCCATATAGGCATCGTTTGTTCTCCATGACCGAGAACCTCAACCCCACCGTCAATCACGTTGATGACTCTAACAAAAGGAAATTGGTCGCCATTTTTTTTCGCAAGAGTTCTCAGGTCGCTCGGGTAAACAGTGAACAGGTTCTTTGCCATTACGCCATCACCAGTTAGACCATGACAGACCGCGCACGAGATAAGGAACTCCCTATGACCCGCCTCCAATATACGGGCCGCCATGGTTTCCGGCTCTTCTGCCCGTAAAGATGAACCAAACGCGCCTTGCATCAGAATAAAGCTTGCAACCGCAAGTGCAATGCGCAGCGTGTGTACTCGACCGCATGGAAATTCCATTTTCTACAATCTCCATCAATTCTATAAACTATGGTCTGCCAGCGAGTTACTTCTCAAAAATCTATTGACAGGTTAGCCCTTGCATTACTTGAGAACACGCCAGAGGTACAAACAACAGAACACGCCAGAGGTACAAACAACAGAACACGCCAGAGGTACAAACAACAATAACATACCTTCTGATGCAGGCGGCTGACGCAAATCAATGCAAAGCCGCACAAAACCTCATCTACTTATAAAATCATCAAGGTCCCCCCTGTGAATTTCCCCTGCACACGACCTTGAAGAAGGCCGCCGGGTTACCCCTCCTTGGCGGCCTTCCCTATTTATTGCTAGCCAAAAGAAAACCCGGGCTGATGGCTCGGGGAAGGATATTTCAGGGAGAAGTAGGAGGTCTATTGCCTCCTTAGGTATGACTATTATGGGTCAGTTCCATCCAAGCTGATTGATACCGATGTCTTTCATTGTGTGGGCATCGATGTGATGGCTGGCCAGCAGGCTGTGGTTCTTGTTGGAACGGAACAGACGCTGCGTTGACCCCAGAATGGCTTTGGCGAAGCTGGTTTTGTGCTGCGTGTTCATGGCTGTATTCCTTGGGGGTTAGGAGTATGTGCCGTCTTGTTGTGTTAACTATTGCGCAACTCGAAACCCCAGAATGTGCGATTCATCACATTGCAGATGGCTACTGTTTCCCTCAAAGCAGACCTTAATCCCAACGATTACTGCCTCTACCAGCAAAACGCCTCTTGAAGCCCCAGAGCGGGTCACTGACGCATATTATGTGGTTCAAAGCGCAAATCGGATCAATACCACCCAAGCGTATGCTATCAGAAGTGCCACCAGTGCCAGGTCGTTCATCTCGAGCTCCTGCATTCAGTCTTGTTTGGCTCACCACCTGCGCTGATGAATAAAGCAAGAGCCAAGCAAACTACCTAACCTTTTGTTAAGCAAAAATCGTGCCAGTGAAAAACGTCGGCACGGCGATTGCTACAAGAATGGGCAAGTAGTGAGCTTGACTTGCTCACAATCTCAAAATGTCAAGATATCCAAATTACTCCCACGGCGCGATTACTGACCGAACCTGCCGGTCGGCCACCCTAGCCGTATGCCGGTGATCCGGCATTGTATCGAAAGGCCTGGACCGAACTTGCGGGCACAGAAAAGCGGCTTGGCGGGAAACTTAGCTTAGCCAGGAGACATGGGATGCCGACGAATGTTCCAACTACCCAACACTAGCGCACAAGCAGGCAGTAGTTCCGACTCGATTGCCTAGGTATGAAGCGATTGCAGTGCAAGTCGGGCACACAACAAATCGGTTGACAGACTGCTGTCCGAGCCGGCCGTTTGCATGCAGGCAACGCTGAAGCAGTACTTGAAGCCTTGTGTATCTATGGTTCGCATATCTATGTCTATCTGATCAGCGGTATCCAACAGACCTTCTGGGCATCGGACACATCCAGTTGGCACATCGATTTCGATTTCCCATAAATCCACCCCACATCCGATGCCCACCGCATTGGTCATGGCTTCCTTCGCGGTCCACAATTGCAGGAATGCATGCCACCTGTCAGCGTCGCATTGCCGGTCCAGCCATGCCTGCTCGCGTTGGGTTAAATGGTCAAGAACAAGGCTGGTGTCGCCGTTTCCCGTTTCCAATTCCAGATCTAGACCAACCTGGGTTGTTGCGCTGGTCGCGACAGCAACCAGTCCGTCCGCGTGGCTGATGCTGAAGTGGACCTGCGGCAGGCCAGGTTTTACCGACGACTTACCGTATGTGGTTCTCGCAAACTGCCACGCGGCAGGTTGAACAGCGTTTCCGGTTGCGGCGGAAAGGGAGTGCCGCAACAAGGTTCGACCGGCAATGAAGTGTTGGTGGCGTACCTTGTTCGATATGCAACTGGCCCGTGCATGTTCCGCCTCGTCAAGGGCATCCGCCCCCAACCAGCGTATGACGTCACCCGGACGAGCGTACGTAACATTCAGGCCAATATCAGCCTTTGTGATGGCCATTGAACAGCTTGCTCGTTTTCACTGGGACCAGGATCTTGCCGGCAAGTTGACTGTCGTAAGCGGTTGCTGGCGGGTCGTTCGATGTGGGGTTCCACGGTTTTTGCGAGCCTGTTTAACCCGCCGCCGGGTCCGCGTTGGTAAGTCTTGAACGCTCATCAGGTATTCTCAAGCTGTACGGTTTGGTCTGAAGTCTTGTTTTTTGCAGCAACCCGAGAGGTATTCTCGGCCTTTGCGGGACGGCGTTCCTTCCTGCACGGGGTGGGATTAAGGACTGCCCGGAATGCGTCCTCCAGAATGTCCAGCCCTTCATTGAGCTCGGCAGTCTCGATCGTCAACGGCATCAGGAACTTGATGACTTCGTCATGGGAGCCTGCGCGTTCAAAGATGGCTCCGTTCTGGAAAGCCTGTGCCGTAATGGCGGCAGCCTTTTTCGGATGCTTGCAGCAAATGCCACGCATCATCCCGCGGCCGCGAAGTTCGACCACCTCATGAGGATAGAGTTTCATGATCTTCTTCAGTCGCTTGTCCAGGACAGAGCTCTTTTCGGCAATGGCGTCCGCGAACTCATCTGTGCGCCAGTAATGATCAAGCGCTGCAGCTGCGGTAACAAAGGCATGGTTGTTGCCCCGGAAGGTGCCGTTGTGCTCGGCAGGCTTCCACTGGTCATGCTCAGGCTTGAGCAGAACAACGGCCATCGGCAGGCCAAACCCGGAAATCGACTTCGACAGTGTGACGATGTCAGGCACGATACCTGCTTCCGTGAAACTGAAGAAGCTGCCGGTGCGGCCACATCCTGCCTGAATGTCGTCGACGATGAGCAGGATCTTGTTGCGTTTGCAGATTGCTTCCACCCGGCGCAGCCAGTCGAACCGGGCTGTGTTGATCCCGCCTTCGCCCTGAACCGTCTCGACGATCACCGCAGCCGGATGGTCCAGGCCGCTGGCCGAATCGCCGAGCATGGCTTCCATATAGTCGAGTGTGTCGGTCTCAGGACCCATGTATTTGTCGTAGGGCATGGAGACAGCGCCTTGCAGCGGCAATCCGGCTGCAGCGCGGAAGTGGCTGTTGCCGGTCAACGCAAGCGAGCCCATGCTGACACCATGAAACCCGTTGGTGAACGAAATCACCGTGGATCTGCCGGTGACCTTGCGGGCAATCTTGATCGCGGCTTCTACTGCATTTGTACCGGTTGGTCCGGTGAACTGAACCTTGTAGTCAAGTCCAAGCGGTTCCAGAATTGCATCATTGAACGACTGCAGGAACTTTTCCTTGGCGCAGGTGTGCAGGTCCAGGGAATGGGTAATGCCATCGCTGGATATGTAGTCCAGCAGTGCCTGCTTCAGCACTGGATTGTTATGGCCGTAGTTGAGAGACCCGGCACCGGCCAGAAAATCAAGGTACCTGCGGCCATCCTTGTCCCAGATAACCGCGCCCTTGGCCTGGTTGCACAATAGCGGGAAGGCCCGGGCATAGGACTGAACCGATGACTCCTTGAGAGCAAAGATATCTGCTTGTGGCTCAGGGGTGGTTGTATGGTCTTTGTGCATAGCAGGTCTCCTTGGTGAAATGTCGCGTTGGACCAGATGGCACTGCCGGTTTGCGACAGAAGCGCGTGAGCGGCCAGTTCGCTTTGAGCAGGGATCGGACTTTGATGCGATCGGTGTATTGCGGGTATGGATGATCTCGGTGTCGGCAGGAAACTGTGAATGCACAAACCGGTAGGCATCGAGTTTTGTGCGAAACAGTCCGCCCTTGGTGTTGCTGTCATCACGAACCGACCAGACAGATGGTCGAACTTCACACACATAAACTTGTGCCTGTTTGACAGGCTTCTTGTAGATCCCTGCTTGTGCAGGTTCGTCGTCAGTCATTGCCGCAGCCCCGTTTCATTTTGATACAAGCTGTTAAGTTTCATCCAGTGCGTTATGGACAAAGCAACAATTATGCCAGCAAAGTTGAATGGGGATCTTGTTAACCTGCTGTGTCAAAGTTGAAATTTACACAACCTGCTGTTCAGTCAATTTTTGCGCGGTTCGTCCGGATACTGCCCTTTGCCGTTTTGTGGCGCGGGTTGATCTCAGACCATCTGTTTCTGGGCATTTTTCAAGGAAAAAGCCTACAAACTGCGCCTGCAGCGGTTTTACAATGCAGTTGTGCGGTTCACTTTGGATGCCACCACTTGCCCGCCAGCACAACACCCTGAACGTTAACATTTTTGTCACCGGCAAGCATCTCGCCCACCACATCAACATAGTTAAACTGACCTTCATCCACGCTGAGGATGGCGGCACCACCGACCGCGCCCGGTTTCAGGGTGCCCAGGTCAGGCGGGGACAGGGCCAATGCGGCATTTTTAGTGGACATGCGGATGACCTGGGCAAAGAACATCCCAAGGTTAAGGAATTTGGATAAAGTGGTTACCTGATCGAAGGCCGGGCCGTTTAGCTGAAAGGCAGGGAAGCCCTACCAAATGCGTCTGATGACCGCTCTGAGCCCTTTGCAGACATGCATTCGGCAATCCCAAACGGCAGCTAAGTGCCGACAGCAGTTCAATCAATATTAATCATGATCCCAAGTTGATCCAAGACAAGAACCGCGGGT
>CAVWYF010000023.1:0-214469 GCA_963759095.1 uncultured Alphaproteobacteria bacterium
TGCCCATGCTTGAACGGAACATCCTGAAATTTACCTGGATCCATTCGCGGCCGGCCCAGATATACATTCTGTTCATTGTTCTGCTGTCTATGCCGACCTATTTCATGTCGCTGGATTTGCCCAAGCAGATCGTCAACGGCCCGATTCTGGGGCAGGGTTTTGAAACAGCCGGTGCAGAACAGACATTCATGAAACTCAGCTGGACTTTCGCCGGCGAGGAATGGGTTCTGTTCTCAGGCCTTCAGCTTGAGCGACTGAACATGCTGTTCGCCCTGTCCGGTACCTTCCTGACATTGATCATCATCAACGGTCTGTTCAAATTTTATATCAACACCTACAAGGGCCGGCTTGGCGAGCGCATGTTGCGGCGCATTCGCTATTCGCTGGTCGACCGGCTGTTGCGGTTCCCTGTGCGGGCGTTCCGGCGCATAAAATCCTCCGAAATGGCCAGCATGGTGAAGGACGAGGTCGAGCCCATTGGCGGCTTCATGGGGGATGCCTTCGTGCAACCCTTGCTGCTTGGCGGCCAGGCCATCACCGCCATGACCTTTATCATGGTGCAGAATGTCTATCTGGGCCTGATTGCCATGTTCATGATCGGCATACAGTTCATCATCATTCCCAGAATGCGCCGCCACCTGATCCGCCTGGGCAAGGAGCGCCAGATCACTGCCCGCAAGCTGGCCGGCCGGGTTGGGGAGATTGTTGACGGCATCACGCATGTGCACGTCAATGACACGTCACACTTCGAGCGCGCCGACATATCCAGCCGCCTGGCCAAGATTTTCTACATTCGTTACGAACTGTTTCAGCGCAAGTTTTTCACCAAGTTCCTCAATAACCTGCTGGCGCAGATTACCCCTTTCCTGTTTTACGTTGTGGGCGGTTACTTCGCCCTGCAGGGCAAGATTGATGTAGGCCAACTGGTTGCTGTGATTGCCGCCTACAAGGACCTGCCGTCGCCGATCAAGGAACTGATCGATTGGGATCAGCAACGGCTTGATGTGGAAGTCAAGTACACACAGGTGGTAGAGCAGTTTGATATTGAGGACATGCTTGATGAAAATCTTCAGGCACTGCCGGACGAAGCGGTTCCGCCGTTGGCTTTCCCGATCGAAATCAATAACCTGACGGTTACCGATGATACCGGGACTACCTTGCTGAACCGGGCGCGGTTGAAAATTTCCGCAGGCACCAGTCTTGCCCTTGTCGGGCCGTCAAACTCCGGCGCTGATGTGCTCGCAGACACGATTGTCAGGCTGTATGTTCCCGATGCCGGTTCAGTCAGTTTCGGCGGAACTGATCTCTTCGATATCGGCGAGAGCAGTATCGGGCGGCGTGTCGGTTACGCTGCCAGTGACATATTCCTGCCGCAGGGCAGCCTGCGTGACGGACTGCTTTATGCGCTGAAACATCAACCTGTTGAAGAGCGCAGCTATGAAGGTCCCGATGCTCTGACCCGCCAGCGCTTTGTCAGTGAGGCCGAAATTACAGCCAACAGCAAGTTGGATATCGATGCGGACTGGCTGAGCATCGACAATAATCTTGCTGCCAGTGGCGAGGGTATGGTTATCCACCAGCGGCTTGTGGATGTCCTGGTTGCTGCAGGCCTGGAAGACGATGTATTCAACCTCGGACTGCGGGGTGAAGTCGATCCGCACAACAACCCGCAGTTTGCAGACAACATTCTCGCGGCTCGAAAAGCGCTGCGCTCGCATATCGATGAATTGAAATTGTCTGAGCTGGTCGAGCTGTTCGATCCGCAAAAATATGCCGTGCAGGCGACAATTGGGGAAAACCTGTTGTTCGGCACACCGGTTGGCAACGAGTTTGCACCACAGAATCTGGCGCAAAACGAGTATCTTCGTTCGATTTTGCGTGATGCCGGTCTCGAGGACGCACTGCTTGCCAAGGGTATAGAACTTGCCGAAACGACCATTGGTCTGTTTCAGGATCTGCCGCCGGATCATGAATTCTTCAATCAGATTACCTTCATGGATGCTGAACGCCTGCCTGAGTATGCGGCACTTCTGAAACGTGCCAAGCAGGCTGGCGAAACTGCCCTGACGGTCGACGAGCGCTATATGCTGATTGAGCTCACATTCTCTTATGTGGAACCGCAGCATCGCATGGGACTGGTTGATGACGATCTGCAAGAGCGGATTCTGGATGGCCGCAACCGGTTCAAGACCGGGTTGCCGGAAAGCCTCGCCGGCAGTATCAGCTTCTACGACCCTGAAACCTACAATGCAGCAGCGTCGGTTCAGGATAACCTGTTGATGGGACGTGTCGCGCATGGCATCGCCCGGGGTCCGCAACGGGTGTTTGAGGTGATGTCGGAGACTCTCAAGCAGATGCAGTTGCGTGACGAGATACTCGATCTGGGTATGGAGTTCGACATTGGGTCTGCGGGCAAGCGGCTGAGTTCCGTGCAACGCCAGAAACTGGGTCTGGCGCGGGCTCTTATCAAGCAGCCGGACCTTCTGGTTCTGAACCGCCCGCTCAGTGCGCTTGATGGTCGTCAGCAAGCCGCAATCTTGCGCCACGTAATGGAATATGTGGCGCTGCAGCCGAACAAGCCCGCTATTGTGTGGGTCGTATCGGATGCTGCGCTTGCGGCGAATTTTGACGAGATATGTGTAATGGCTGGTGGTAAGATACTGGAAACCGGCAAACGAGAAACACTGTTGAAAAGTGGTGGTGCCTATTCAAAAGTGCTGGCAGAGTAGCAGCAGCGATCTGCGCCAACAGGGAGAAAATTATGGCGCTTAATGATGAAGTCGAGATGCTTGGCAATGTATCACTGTTTGCCGGGCTACAACCCAGTCAGCTGAAATTGCTGGCCTTTACATCGCAACGCCTGACTTTTACGGAAGGCGACATGCTGTTCAGCCAGAATGACTCCGGTGATGCAGCTTATGTCGTGCTGTGCGGCAAGGCGGAAGTCATTGTCAAAATCAATGGCAGCGATGTGGTTGTGGCAACGCTTGGAGAGAACTCCATTATCGGTGAAATCGCCATTTTGTGCGATGTACCGCGAACTGCAAGCGTGCGCGCTGCGACCCGCCTGGAAACACTGTGTATCGAGAAGGAGCAATTGCTCAAGCTGCTGAAAGAGTTTCCTGCCATGGCAATTGACTTGATGAAAGTGCTGGCGGAACGTTTGGCAGCGACGACTGCGGATTTGTCCGAGGCGCGGGCCGAACTCAACAAACTGTCGGCGGGTTAGTTGGTATCCGATGCGTGTGTCCATTGCAGGCGCGGGACCGGCTGGTCTATATGCGGCCATCCTGATCCGGCGCGCGCGACCGGATATCGAAATTTCCGTATTCGAGCAAAACCCCAGTGACGCGACATTCGGTTTTGGCGTGGTGTTTTCTGATCAGGCGTTAGGGTTTTTGCGCGAGGATGATCCTGAAACGGCAGCGCTGATCGAACCGCACATGCAACGCTGGTCCGATATTGCTGTGGTGCACAAGAATGAGCGCATTGCAATTGATGGCATCGGGTTCTCGGCCATTGGACGGCTTGATCTACTCAAGCTGTTGCAGCGCCGTGCTGCGCAACTTGGCATTCTTCCGGTTTATGAAACCCGAATTGCAACGCCTGATGCCCACGGGTCGGCTGACCTGATCATCGGGGCAGACGGGCTTAATTCGGTCGTCAGGACAGCCGCGCCGGAAGAGTTCGGCGAGCGCATGGAAACGCTGTCCAACCGCTTCATCTGGTACGGGGCGGCTTGCGAGTTTGATGCTCTCACGCAAAGCTTTATTGAGACTCGGCTGGGCAAATTCAACGCCCATCATTACCGTTATCAGGCAGGGCGCAGCACGTTTATCATAGAGACCACCGATGCGATCTGGCGCGAGGCCGGGTTTGCGGCTCTCGATGCTGAGACAACGCGAACCGTTTGCGAAGACCTGTTTGCTGATGTTCTGGGCGATGCACGGCTGGTGGACAATAATTCTGCCTGGCGGCAATTTCCCAACCTGACGTGCGAGCGCTATTTCTCGGGCAACAAGGTTCTGGTCGGAGACGCACTGCACACCGCGCACTTTTCAATCGGGTCAGGCACCAGGCTGGCGCTGGAAGATGTGATTGCGCTGGTTGATGCGCTTGAATCAAACGACTGGAACATTCCCGTCGCGCTGGCGGCTTTTCAGGATGCCCGCCATCCGGCCCTGCAGAAAATCGTCAGTGCCGCTACAAAATCGGCCTCCTGGTATGAGGCATTTGACCAGCACATGGCACTTGAGCCGTGGCCATTTGCGCTGAGTTACATCCGGCGCGCCGGCCGGCTGGATGCAGACAAGCTGCGCCGCTTCGCGCCGGATTTTACAGCGCAGCTTGAAGCGCGCGGCGTTTCACTGTCTATTTGATACAGTAACATCATTCATCGAAACGGGATTGGTAATGGCACAGGCATCAGCTTCAAACACCGCGCAGCGTGAGGCGTTCTACAAGGCGATTGAACCTGAAAGCATGACTGCGTTGTGGTCTGTCATGGGGGCAATTATTACCCCGGAACCCAAAAGCGACTGTGTGCCTTTCATGTGGCACTATGACAAGGTTCGCTCTCGGTTGCTGGAGGCGGGCGACCTGATCACGGCAAAGGAAGCCGAACGCCGGGTGCTGATCCTGGAAAACCCCGGATTGAAGGGGACGTCAAAATGCACAACGTCGCTGTATTGCGGAGTGCAACTTGTCATGCCCGGCGAGGTGGCTCCTGCCCACAGACACACCCAGTCGGCACTGCGGTTTGTGCTGGAGGCGTCGGGCGGTCATACGGCGGTCGGCGGTGAAAAAACCGAAATGCACTATGGTGACTTTGTCATCACACCCAACTGGGAATGGCATGATCATGGCAATGACAGCGCCGACCCGGTGTTCTGGCTCGACGGCCTGGATATACCGCTGGTGCAGTTCCTCGATGCGTCATTTGCCGAAGGGTTCGGCGAGGACCAGCAACCGATCAGCAAACAGCCCGGTGATTCCAATGCGCGCTATGGCGCGAACATGCTGCCGCTGGGATATGAGAAAGTGACGCCGACATCACCGATCTTCAATTACCCCTATGAACGGTCGCGAGAGGCGCTCGAGCAAATGAAGCAACAAGAAGAGTGGGATCCCTGTCACGGCCTTAAGATGCGTTATGTCAACCCGGTGGACGGGGGCTGGGCCATGCCAACTATCGGCACGTGTCTGCAATTGCTGCCGAAAGGCTTCACGTCGCAAGCCTATCGTTCTACCGATGCAACGGTTTTTGTCGGTGTTGAAGGTAAAGGCCGCATCATTGTGGATGGCGAAGTTTTCACCTGGTCACCGCGCGATGTCGTTGTCGTTCCGTCCTGGCGCGAGGTTGTGCATGAGACGTCAGAGGATGCGGTGATGTTCAGTTATTCAGACCGCCCGGTTCAGGAGAAATGCGGCCTGTGGCGCGAACATCGCGGCAACAGTTAGGGTCTAGACCAGTTTGCCGCTGAGCTTGTCCAGCATGGCAAGGCACTGGTCCAGTTGGTCCAGTTCGACAAATTCATCGGGTTTGTGGGCCTGTTCGATGGAGCCGGGCCCGCACACCACTGCCGGGATACCGATCTGCTGGAACAGGCCGGCTTCTGTACCGAAGCACACGAAATCCGTGGTGTTTGCACCGGTGAGCTCATAAACCAGTTTCACTGCTTCGCTGTCCGGCATGGCTTCCAGGCCTGCAATTTCGCCAATGGTGTGGGTCACAATGTCCGCGTCGGGATGCACGGCCTGCATGGCGGGCAGCAGATCGTTTTCGACGTGCTTGCCCATGCGGGTCTTGATGAAATCGGCGTCACTGTTTTGAACCGGCCGCATTTCCCAGTCGACTGTGCATTTGTCGGCAATCACATTGTGGGCAATGCCGCCTGCCACACGG
Organism: uncultured Alphaproteobacteria bacterium; assembly: GCA_963759095.1. Taxonomy (GTDB): domain Bacteria; phylum Pseudomonadota; class Alphaproteobacteria; order Rhizobiales; family Aestuariivirgaceae; genus Anderseniella. Next base: position 5,906 of record CAVWYF010000023.1, read on the forward strand.
CCCACCTGAAGCGTGGTGTGAGGGGGGTCGAACGGTGAGCCAGGCGGGCACCTTGCGACGAGTTCCGGCCGTAGTGACAAAAGGTGGCTGACATAGCGCACCGCATACTCAACGGCACTGACCCCAGCATCCGGTACGGAGCCATGACCGGCAAGACCTGAAAACTCGACGGTGTATTCATAACACCCCTTGTGGCCCTCGATGATGCGCATCAGGGTTGGCTCGCCGATTATGCAGGCGGCTGGTTTCATGCCGATATCGCGCAGTTCCTCAACCAGGGTCTGCGCACCCAGGCAGCCCGTTTCCTCATCGTGGGTGAAGGCAAAATGCACCGGCCTGACCAGGGGGAGGGCGGCATAGTGTTCGGCCATGGCCAGGCTGGCTGCAATAAAACCTTTCATGTCGCAGGCACCTCGGCCAAACAATCTACCTTCGGCTTCGCGCATGCAAAACGGGTCCGAGGTCCAGTCCTGGCCTGCAACCGGCACCACATCGGAATGGCCGGACAGAACGATGCCGCCATCTGCCTCAGGCCCGAGTGTTGCAAACAGGTTTGCCTTGTGGCCTGTGTGATCCGGTGATACGCGAACTGCCGCCCCCAGTGCTTCGAGTTTTTGCGCGGCAAAATCGATAAGTTCAAGATTGCTGTCTGAAGAAATCGTAGGGAAGGCGATGAGCTTTCCCAGTAGCTCGACAGTGTTGTGAAGCTGTTGATGGGCCATGCTGCCTGCTCAAATCCGTGTTGTTTGCTATGCCCGATCATGACAGCATGTTGGTCTGGATTGTCAAACTGCGAATCTCGGGAGAACAATCATGGGCAATGTCGATATGAGCTACCTGTTTACATCGGCAGACGGACGTATCAGCAGACAGCAATGGTGGATCGGGATTGGAGTTCTGGCTGTCATCTGGCTGTTGAGTGCGTTTTTGCTTGGACGGGACGGCTTGATACCGTTCATCATCGGCTTACTCATCTGGCTCGCGGGCATCATGTTGCACATCAAGCGTTGCCATGACCGGGGCAAGTCGGGCTGGTGGTGCCTGCTCCTGCTCATTCCATTCGTGGGTTTTATATGGGCGATTATTGATCTCGGCGTTTTGCCCGGGACCATCGGGTCCAATGAATATGGACCGGACCCGCTGGAGACTGCGTGACCCTTGTGATGTTGATTTCTGCTGTATTCAGTATTCACGTGGGCTGAGCGGAAGCGGTACCGCACTTGACTTCATGTCACATATGCAGTTTAATTTAACGTACGTTCATTTAATTAATGAGTCCATATTGGCACGAACCACAGGCAGTATCGGTACTGAAACGGCAGAGCGCATTCGCTCAGCCGCTGAGCAATTGTTTGCAGCACGCGGCTTTGCGGCTGTATCAATGCGCGAAATCGCAGGGGCAGTGGGGGTGCAGGCGGCGGCGCTTTACAATCATTTTTCCAACAAGCAGGCCTTGCTGGAAGATTTGCTGGTCTCGCACATGGAAGGCCTGATTGCCGCCTGGAAAGCCGAGGCAAATGCGGGGGAAACCGCAGGCAAGGCGCTGGAGCGGTTTGCCCGGTTTCACATTCGCTATCACATCGACCGCTCGGATGCCGTGTTCATCTCTTATATGGAACTTCGCAATCTCGAGCCGGACAATTTTCGGCAGGTCGAAAACCTGAGAAAAACTTATGAAGCGTTTGTTGTCGATATTCTCGAAGACGGACGCGCCAGCGGTGAATTTGACCTGAGCGATACGCGCATCACCGCCATGGCCATCATTGCCATGCTGACCGGGGTCAACACCTGGTACAGGTCGCGCGGGCGGCTGTCACTGTCTGAAATCGAAGACATTTACACGAAGATGGTGTTGCGCAGCGCCGGTGCGCAACAGAAGGAGGCATCATGTTTGGCAGCGGAATGAATTTTGGTCTTGGCGAGGATATCGACGCGCTTCGCGACATGGTGCAGCGCTGGGCGGGTGACAACCTGGCACCGCGTGCCGCACAGATCGACGAAAGCAACGAAGCGCCAAAGGATTTGTGGCCGCAGATGGGTGAACTGGGCCTGCTGGGTATCACTGCAGACCCTGATTTCGGCGGTACCGGCATGGGGTACCTGGCGCATGTGGTGGCGACAGAAGAAATCAGCCGCGCATCGGCATCTGTCGGCCTGAGCTACGCCGCCCACTCAAATCTGTGCGTGAACCAGATCAATCGCTGGGGCAACACCGAGCAGAAAACCCGATATCTTCCCAAATTATGTTCCGGGGAGCACTTCGGTGCACTGGCGATGTCAGAACCCGGATCAGGCTCTGATGTGGTGTCGATGAAGCTCAGGGCCGAAAAGCGCAATGATTGCTTTGTCCTGAATGGTAACAAGATGTGGATCACCAACGGTCCGGACGCCGAAACACTGGTGGTCTATGCCAAGACCGATCCCGAGGCCGGCTCCCACGGGATTACGGCGTTCCTGATTGAAAAATCCATGACCGGTTTTTCCACGGCGCAGAAGCTCGACAAGCTGGGCATGCGTGGCTCCAATACCTGCGAACTGGTGTTTGAGGATTGCGAGGTCCCTTACGAAAATGTGCTTGGCGAAGAAGGGCAGGGGGCGAAGATTCTCATGTCCGGTCTCGACTATGAGCGTGTGGTGCTGGCCGGTGGGCCGCTTGGTATCATGGCTGCCTGCATGGACGTGGTGGTACCCTACAGCCACGAACGCAAGCAATTCGGCAAGTCCATCGGCGAGTTTCAGCTGATGCAGGGCAAGCTTGCCGACATGTACACGACCATGAATGCCTGCCGCGCCTATGTTTATTCGGTAGCAGCAGCGTGTGATCGCGGCGAGACGACACGCAAGGATTCCGCAGGATGCATTCTTTATGCAGCGGAAAAGGCAACTTGGTGTGCGCTGGAAGCCATTCAGGCGCTTGGCGGTAATGGCTACATCAATGAGTACCCGACCGGCCGTTTGCTGCGTGACGCCAAGCTGTACGAGATCGGCGCCGGCACGTCTGAGATCAGGCGCATGCTTATCGGCCGCGAAATGTTTGTGGAAACCGCATAATGGGGATTTTGAAACCGACGGCGCCGACACGCGGCGAGACCTACGATACCAACCGAAAGGCAATGCTCGATGCATTGTCCATCGTTGAAGATGCCGTCAAGGCGGCTCTTGATGGCGGTGGTGATGCAGCGCGTGAAAGGCACATGTCGCGTGGCAAGATTTTGCCGCGCGAGCGGGTCGCCCGGCTGCTTGATCCCGGCTCGCCGTTTCTGGAAATCGGCGCAACGGCTGCCCATGCCATGTATGACGGGGCAGCGCCATGCGCCGGCATGATTGCCGGTGTCGGCCGGGTGCAGAACCGTGAAGTGATGATCATCGCAAATGATGCCACGGTTAAGGGCGGAACCTATTATCCGCTCACCGTGAAAAAACATTTGCGCGCCCAGGAAATAGCCCAGGCCAGCAATCTGCCCTGCATCTATCTTGTGGACTCCGGCGGGGCCAACCTGCCCAACCAGGACGAAGTATTCCCGGACCGTGACCATTTCGGGCGCATCTTTTTCAACCAGGCCAACATGTCGGCTCGCGGCATTGCCCAGATCGCGGTGGTCATGGGCTCCTGCACCGCGGGCGGTGCCTATGTGCCGGCGATGTCGGACGAGTCGATTATCGTCAAGGAGCAAGGCACCATCTTTCTGGCAGGTCCGCCTCTGGTGAAAGCGGCCACGGGAGAAATCGTTACGGCGGAAGAACTCGGCGGGGCGGACGTGCATACGCGATTGTCCGGGGTGGCTGATCACATGGCGATGGACGATGCCCATGCTCTGGAGATTGCGCGCCGGGCCATTGCCAATCTCAATTCGCAGAAACAGGTATCGGTCACGCTGCAAACGCCGGAAGACCCGCTTTATGACCCCGACGAATTGATGGGTGTTGTGCCGGGCGACCTGAAAACACCCTATGACATTCGCGAAGTGCTGGCGCGGGTTGTAGACGGGTCACGGTTTGACGAGTTCAAGGCGCGGTACGGTCCGACGCTGGTTACCGGTTTTGCCCATATTCACGGTATTCCGTGTGGCATCATTGCCAACAATGGCGTGCTGTTTTCGGAAAGTGCAACCAAGGGTGCCCACTTTGTGGAACTGTGCTCGCAGCGGTGCATTCCGCTGGTGTTTCTGCAAAACATAACCGGATTCATGGTGGGCAAATCATACGAGGCCGGCGGCATTGCCAAGGACGGCGCCAAGCTGGTGACGGCAGTGTCGACAACATCGGTACCGAAGGTGACGATGATGGTCGGCGGGTCGTTCGGGGCCGGCAATTACGGCATGTCGGGCCGGGCATTTGATCCGCGTTTCGTGTGGTCCTGGCCCAACAGCCGCATTTCGGTGATGGGCGGAGAACAGGCCGCCGGCGTGTTGGCTACGGTCAAGCGTGACGGTATTGAGCGTAAGGGTGGCCAATGGTCCGCCGATGACGAAACCGCGTTCCGCAAGCCCATAGCTGAACAGTTCGAACACCAGGGTCATCCGCTGTATGCCTCGGCCCGGCTCTGGGACGACGGTGTCATCGATCCGCGCCGGACCCGCGATGTGCTGGGATTATCGCTGTCTGCGGCACTCAACGCGCCGATAGCAGAAACACGCTTCGGCGTGTTCAGGATGTGAGGGCGCGCACTTGTTCAGCAAAATTCTCATAGCCAACCGGGGCGAGATTGCCGTGCGCATCATGCGCACTGCAAAACGGCTGGGCGTGGCAACTGTCGCCGTCTATTCGGATGCAGATGCCGGTTCCATGCATGTGGCGGAAGCAGACGAAGCCGTGCGTGTCGGTCCCGCACCGGTTGCGGAAAGCTATCTGCAGGCGGAGGTCATCATTGCAGCAGCAAAGGCCACAGGTGCTGAGGCCATTCATCCCGGTTACGGCTTTCTGTCCGAAAACCCGGATTTTGTCGAAAAAGTCGAAACGGCAGGACTGGTGTTCATCGGTCCTTCGGCTGATGCCATTCGCGCCATGGGTCTGAAGGATGCCGCCAAGGCGCTGATGGAGACGGCAAAGGTTCCGGTTGTTCCGGGCTATCATGGTGAGCGGCAGGAGCCGGAATTTCTAAAGGGACAGGCTGCAAAAATCGGCTACCCGGTGTTGATCAAGGCACGCGCCGGCGGTGGCGGCAAGGGCATGCGCAAGGTCGACGCGCCTGAACAGTTTGCCGACGCACTGGCGGGAGCGCAGCGTGAAGGCAAGGCAAGCTTTGCAGATGACAGGGTGCTGATCGAGAAATACGTGACTTCGCCGCGCCACATCGAGATTCAGGTTTTCGGCGACCGGCACGGTGATGCGGTACATCTGTTTGAACGTGACTGTTCGTTGCAGCGCCGGCATCAGAAGGTGATCGAGGAAGCACCGGCGCCGGGCATGACGGATGAGATGCGCGCCGTCATGGGCGATGCAGCGGTCAAGGCAGCCAAGGCCATCGGGTACTCAGGTGCGGGCACCGTCGAATTCATCGTTGACGGGTCGGATGGACTGCGGCCTGATCGGTTCTGGTTCATGGAAATGAACACGCGGCTGCAGGTCGAACATCCAGTTACGGAGGCAATCACCGGGCTCGACCTCGTAGAGTTGCAGCTTCGTGTTGCTGCAGGTGAGCCGTTGCCGTTTATCCAGGCCGATCTCGCCATTAACGGCCATGCCTTTGAGGCACGGCTGTATGCGGAGGACGTTCCCAAAGGTTTCCTGCCGGCCATTGGTACGCTGGATCACTTGAGGTTTTCGTCTGCTGCCCGTAATGACACAGGCGTTCGTGAAGGTGATGAAATCACCCCGCATTACGACCCGATGATCGCCAAGGTCATCGTGCACGGGCGGTCCAGGGACGAGGCGCTTGCGAAAATGCGCGCAGCGCTTGCCGATACCCAGATAGCCGGTACGGTTACCAACAAGGCGTTCCTGTCGGCCTTGTGCAGGCATCACGGTTTTTGCAAAGGCGACGTTGATACCGGCCTGATTGAACGGGACCTGGCGCACCTTGTGCACGAAGGCGAAGCTCCCGTCCTGGCGCAGGCAGTGGCGGCGATTGCCGTATTGGGGCTGACAGGTGATGCAGATCATGTGGATCCGTGGAGTTCGCTGTCCGGGTGGCGGCTGTGGGGGGCTGCACAGCATTTTGTCAAGCTCGTGCAGGGCGCTGCCGTATTTGATTTGCGCGTGTCTCTGCGCAATGCACGCGACTTCAAGGTTTCATCGCAAACTGAAGCAATCAATGTGTCACTTGTGGAGCGTGCGTCCGGCAGGATGATTGTAGACGGTCACACCCAGCCATTGCGCTTTGCCGTATCGGAAATATCCGGCCGGGTGGCCCAGGTCACGGTTTTCCTGAACGGGGATACGTTTGTCTTTGATGTGCCGGACGGTGTTACCGATGCAGGCGATGCCGGTTCCGGCGACGATGTCCGTGCGCCCATGCCCGGCCTGGTAAAGCAGGTCAGGGTGAAAGCCGGCGAAGAGGTATCGCGAGGTGACGCACTCGCCGTACTGGAAGCCATGAAGATGGAACACACGCTTACGGCTGCCCGTGACGGTACCGTTGCCGAGATATATGTGTCGGACGGTGACCAGGTAAGCGACGGTGATTTACTGGTTTCGCTGGTGCCGGAAAAGGAATAGCGTCGGCTCCGGATCAGGTTGATGCTTCTGAAATACCGGAGCAACTTTATGGGCTCATATGAACCCATGTTGCTTCAGGAGGTGCCGGCAATGAATGTACAGCGGACACGACGCGGCGGAAGACGGCAGGCCGGAACGGAAACTCCAGACAGGAACGTGAACTATCGCAACCTGACCAATCCGTTTGCGCCGCAGCCGCTCTACTCCGATGACCAGATTGACCGCATTCATGAACTGGCCAAGCAGGTGCTGGCTGAAATCGGCATTCGCGCATTGCTGCCGCGGGCTCGGGACACCTATCGCGCGGCCGGTTGTATTGTTGACGACGACACCATGATGGTGCGTATCGGTGATGAGATCATCGAGGCGGCGATTGCATCTGCACCCGGCAATTATGTGCTGCAGGCCAGTGATCCGAGAAACAATATCCAACTGGGCGGCAAGTCGCTGAACTTCATGCCGGTGGGTGGCCCGCCGGGCTTTTCGGACCTTGAAGGCGGCAAGCAGACCGGGACGCGCGCTGCTGCGCGTAATTTCATGAAACTGTGCCAGCACTTTGATGTCATGCACGTGGCAGGCCCATGTGTTGAAGCACAGGATCTGGCGCTCAACGAGCGCCATCTGTGGGTAAAGCTGGATCACCTTACACTGACCAGCAAAGCCGTGTTCACCTGGGCGCGCGGCACACCCCAGTCGATGGACGGGTTTGAAATGATCCGCATCGCACGCGGGCTGTCCGATGACGAGTTCAGGTCTGGCCACCACACTTACACGGTGATCAATACCAATTCTCCGCTGCAGCTGGATATTCCGATGCTCAACGGGTTGATGGATTTTGCCGACTACAACCAGATCGTCGTCATCACGCCGTTCACGCTGTCGGGCGCCATGGCACCGGTGACCATTGCCGGTGCGCTGGTGCAGCAGCATGCAGAGTTTCTGGCGGCGCTGGTCATCAACCAGCTTGTGCGCCCGGGCGCGCCGGTGGTGTACGGGGCATTCACGTCCAATGTGGACATGAAATCCGGTTCGCCGGCTTTTGGTACGCCTGAATACGTCAAGGCTGCCTGGGGCTCTGGCCAGCTTGCGCGTAAGCTTGGCTTGCCGTGGCGGTCTTCGGCGCCGACCGCGTCCAATGCGCCGGATGCGCAAGGTGCCTATGAGACGCAGCTTTCCCTGTGGGGGGCCATCCAGGGCGGGTCCAATTTCATTGCTCACACGGCAGGCTGGCTGGAAGGCGGACTTACCGCATCTTTTGAGAAATTCATTCTCGATATCGAGGTGCTGCAGATGATTGCCGAATTATGCCAGCCGGCAAAGTTTGACGAGGATGAACTGGCGCTTGACGCCATTCGCGAAGTGGGGCCGGGCGGTCATTATTTCGGCTGCGCTCACACCATGGAGCGGTATTCGACCGCGTTTTACAAACCCCTGGTGTCGGACTGGAGCAATTACGGCCAGTGGACCGAAAACGGATCCCTGACTGCGACGCAGCGAGCCAATGCCATCTGGAAGAAGATGGTTGCTGACTTTGAAGCGCCGGTCATGGATGCCGGCGTCCGCGCTGAACTGGACGACTATATTGAACGCCGCATTGCTGCAGGCGGTGCCCTGCCGGAATCGTGAGACTGGTGCCGGATATCAGACTGCCGTCACATGCCCATGTGCCGGGTTCCGGCAGTTTGCCTGACCTGGTGCCGCTTGAGCACGCGAAGGATCTCACGCCCGCAGTAACAAAGGCGCATGACTGGCAGGACAACGTGCCGTATCTTTATGGTCATGACCTGATGCGGGCCGGTTACTACTGGGAGGCCCATGAAGTGTGGGAGGCGGTTTGGCTGGCCACGCCGGCCAACAGCCCGGAACGGCTTTTGCTGCAGGCCCTGATCCAGAAAGCCAATGCGCAATTGAAGACAGGGATGCAGCGCCAGAATGCTGCGGCACGGCTGCAGACCCAGGTTGAGGAGTTGCGGCTTGACCTGACTGCAAGGTTGGGTGGGCAGATTGCAACGTACATGGGCGTCAGCATAGATAATCGTAATATGCATTATATTGCATGATTGTTTCTATTTCATGCATTTTATGTGCGAAATTCCTTGACCGCTTCTGAGCATGCATATGATGGTGCAATCTGGATTCAAAACGCTGGATTAGCCTGACATGAGCCGAATTGATTTTCAGACATCGCCGGACGCATACCGACACTGGCGCATCGAACCTGATGGCGAGGTGGCCCGCCTGGTGATGGACGTGGATGAAACGGCGGGTCTGTTTGACGGTTATGAACTGAAACTCAATTCCTATGATCTGGGTGTGGACATTGAACTGGCTGACGCAATTCAACGGCTCCGGTTCGAATGCCCGCAAGTGAAGACGGTTGTGCTGGCATCAGGCAAGGACAAGGTGTTCTGTGCCGGTGCCAACATACGGATGCTTGGCGGGTCGGCGCATTCGCACAAGGTCAATTTCTGCAAATTCACCAACGAGACCCGCAATTCCATGGAAGAGGCGTCCGCCGAGAGTGGGCAGACCTATTTGTGCGCCGTATCCGGTGCCTGTGCCGGAGGCGGTTATGAACTGGCTCTGGCCTGCGACCATATCATGCTGACCGACGACGGTTCTTCCACGGTGTCATTGCCGGAAGTGCCGTTGCTGGCCGTGTTGCCCGGTACCGGTGGTCTGACGCGGGTCACGGACAAACGCAAGGTGAGGCGCGATCGCGCTGATGTCTTCTGTTCGCTTGAAGAGGGTATTCGCGGCAAGAAAGCGGTCGACTGGCGGCTGGTCGATGAAGTTGCACCGGCATCGAAGTTTGCTGACGCCGTCAGCGAGCGCGCTCTTGAACTGGCGGCGAAATCCGACCGGCCGTCTGACGGCACGGGCGTAAAGCTCATGCCGTTGAACAAGACCATCACTGAAAATGCCATCGCCTATTCAACCGTTTCCGTTGAACTTGATCGCAGTTCAAGAATTGCAACGATCAACATCACCGGCCCGGACACAGCCCCGCCTGCCGATATCGCTGCCGCCGAAGGGCTCGGTGACCAGTTCTGGCCGCTGCGCCTGGCCCGTGAACTGGACGATGCATTGCTGGAAATCCGGTTCAATGAGCTGGAAGTGGCTGTGGTGCAGTTCAAATCCGCCGGTGATCCGGCCATGGTGCTGGCCTATGACGACTTCATGGACAGCAATAACAAGCACTGGCTGATGCGGGAACTGCTGCTGTACTGGCGCCGCGTGCTGAAACGCGTTGACCTCACATCACGCACACTTGCCGTGATGGCGGAACCGGGCTCGTGTTTTGCCGGCACGCTGGCGGAGTTGTTGTTTGCGGCAGACCGTTCCTACATGGCTGACGGCCAGTTTGAAGGCGACAACCGGCCCGAGGCAAACATCACGCTGGGGCCGTTGAATTTTGGCGCTTATCCCATGAGCAACGGCATCACGCGGCTTGAGACAAGGTTTCTCGGTGAGCCTGAGGCGGTGGAGGCTGCGAAGGCGAGGCAGGGCGAGGCACTCGATGCATCGGCGGCCGATGAGCTTGGCCTGGTGACATTTGCATTTGACGATATCGACTGGGAAGACGAGGTGCGGATTTTCCTGGAGGAACGTGCCAGCTTCTCGCCCGATGCGTTGACCGGCATGGAGGCAAACCTGCGGTTTGCCGGACCGGAGACCATGGAAACGCGTATATTCGGCCGGCTGACGGCCTGGCAGAACTGGATTTTCCAGCGCCCCAATGCGGTGGGTGCTGATGGCGCTTTGCAACGATACGGTTCGGGCAAGCGCGCTGACTTCAATATGGAACGTGTGTAGGTAATACCTTAGGTATAAGGACCAAGCAGTATGGCTGATCTCGTCAATGTCGATTACAATACCTCAATCCCCAACAACGTGAATCTGTCGGATGACCGGCGCGTGCTGAAGGCGCTGGAAAAGTGGCATCCGGGCTACCTGAACTGGTGGAACAACATGGGGCCGGAAGGGTTTCAGGAATCGCTGGTTTATCTGCGAACCGCGGTTTCGGTTGATCCCAAGGGCTGGGCCAAGTTCGGCTATGTGAAGATGCCGGAATACCGCTGGGGTATCCTGCTGGCGCCGGAAGAAGAAGGCCGCACCATCCCGTGCGGTGAACACGCCGGCAAGCCTGCATGGCAGGAAGTGCCCGGTGAGTACCGCTCCATGCTGCGCCGCCTGATCGTGATCCAGGGCGACACCGAGCCGGCCTCGGTTGAGCAGCAACGGCATCTGGGGCAAACCGCGCCGTCGCTGTATGACATGCGCAACCTGTTCCAGGTGAACGTGGAAGAAGGCCGCCATCTCTGGGCGATGGTGTATCTCCTGCAGAAATATTTCGGTGCCGATGGTCGCGAGGAAGCAGACATGCTGCTGCAGCGCCAGTCAGGCTCGGAAGATCATCCGCGCATGTTGGGAGCCTTCAATGAAGCAACGCCTGACTGGCTGTCGTTCTTCATGTTTACCTACTTCACCGACCGTGACGGCAAGATGCAGCTTGAGGCACTGGCGCAATCCGGCTTCGATCCGCTGTCGCGGACCTGCCGGTTCATGCTGACCGAGGAAGCTCATCACATGTTCGTCGGCGAAACCGGTGTGGGCCGCACCATCCTGCGCACCTGCGAGGCAATGAAGGAAGCCGGCATCACCGACCCTTATGATATCGATGGGGTGCGCGCACTTGGTGTTATCGACCTGCCGACTATCCAGAAAAAGGCCAACATGCATTACTCGCTGTCGCTGGATCTGTTCGGGTCGGAGATATCCACCAATGCAGCCAACGCGTTCAACTCCGGCATCAAGGGCCGCTACCGGGAAGCCAAGATCGAAGATGATCACAAGCTTGAGCGTGACACCTATCCGGTCCTCAGGTTGATCGATGGTAAAGTGGTCATTTCAGACGAGCCGGCGCTGTCGGCCATCAATATGCGCCTGCGCGATGACTATGTGAAAGACGCCACCGGCGGCGTCAACCGGTGGAACAACATTCTCAAGAAAGAGGGTATGGAGTTTCAGATTATCCTGCCGCACGTGGCTTTCCATCGCCATCAGGGCGAATTTTCAACCATTCACGCAGATCCGGAAGGCAATTTGCTGTCGGCTGAAGAGTGGGAAAAGCGCAAGGATGACTGGGTTCCGTCAAAAGCTGATGGTGATTTCATCGACAGCCTGATGAAGCCGCAATGGGAATCCGGCAAGTATGCCGGCTGGATATCGCCACCGCGGGTTGGCATCGACAACAAGCCCGGTGATTTCGAGTATGTGAAAGTCTCCGGTGTCGCGTCGAACGCATGACCGCGCTTGTCAAACAACACCTGATCGATCCGGAGATCTGCATCCGGTGTTACACATGTGAAGAGCATTGCCCGATCGATGCCATCACCCATGACGACAACAATGTTGTGGTGGATGTGAGCAAGTGCAATTTCTGCATGGACTGTATCAGCCCGTGCCCGACGGGGTCGATCGACAACTGGCGGGTGGTGGCGGAGCCTTACACGCTGGAACAGCAGTTTGAGATGCTGGAACTGCCCGAGCAGGAAGATGGGCTGGAAGAGGCCGGCGACGGCGGCGGTTCGCTTGAAGCGCTGGAAGACGAAATCGAGGCCCTGCTGGCCAAGGCTCATGAAGGCACCGGCGGCAAGCCGGTGGCGCCTGTGTCGGCTTCAAAACCGTCGATCAACCTGTTCAACCGGGCCAAGCCTGCCAGGGCAGTTGTGCAAGGGAACTTCAGGCTGACCGATGCAGATGCCGAAAGCGACGTGCGCCACATCATACTGAATTTGGGCAAACAGGTGTTTCCGGTGCTTGAAGGCCAAAGCATTGGTGTGGTCGTGCCCGGCGAAGATGCCGATGGCCGGCCGCATGAGCCGCGTCTGTATTCCATTGCCAGTGCGCGTGACGGCGAAAAACCGAACACCAACAATATTGCGCTGACGGTCAAGCGCGAGGACAAGGGTATCGCCTCCAACTATTTGTGTGATCTGGAAAGGGGGGCTGAAATTGACATTACCGGGCCATTTGGTGCGACCTTCCTGCTGCCCAATGATCCGCAGGCCAATCTGATCATGATTTGCACCGGGACCGGCTCAGCTCCGTTCCGCGGTTTTACCGAACGCCGCCGCCGGACAATGCCGGAACTGCAGAACAAACTGCAATTATACTTCGGCGCTCGCCGGCCGGAAGAACTTCCCTATTTCGGGCCATTGAAAAAGGTGCCGAAAAGCCTGCTGCACACCGAGTTCTGTTATTCGCGGGTTGATGGCGAAACCAAGGAATATGTGCAGGACCGGATGCGGCTGCGGGCTCGCGAGCTGCTGGACCTGTTGCAACAGGATGAAACCCACATTTACATTTGCGGGTTGAAAGGCATGGAAACCGGTGTCGATGAAGCCCTGGCCGATATCTGCCGCAATGGCGGGCTGGACTGGGCGTCCCTCAAGCCGGACATGAGAACCAGCGGGAGGTATCACGTTGAAACCTACTGAGCGTTTTGACCCGGCCACACTGGCGCAATGCAATCATACGCCACGCACGCAGCCGGAAGGCAGGCGCGATTCCAAAGCCTTCCTGATCGGGCTTGGAGACAGGGTGCGCGCCGAGCGAAGGGCGCGCGGCCTGTCGCGGCGGGTATTGTCGGGCATATCCGGCGTGTCAGAGCGTTATCTTGCCCAGCTTGAAACGGGCTCCGGCAATATCTCCATTATTCTGCTGCGTGATATAGCGAAGTCGCTCGGTGTGTCGCTGGAAGAACTCGTCTCCGAAACACGGTCGCTGCCGGACGGTCATTCCGGCCGCCGGCAACGCATAGCGCTGGTGGGACTGCGCGGTGCCGGCAAGTCCACGCTCGGTTTCAGCCTGGCGCGCGCCCTCGACATCCCGTTTGTGGAACTGAACGACGAAATCGAACGCCAGAGCGGCTTGCCGGTGCCGGAAATATTCAATCTGTACGGCCAGAACGGCTATCGCAGGCTGGAGGCTGATGCATTGGAAACCATTTCCGCACGCCACAAGAGCGTGGTGCTGGCGGTGGCCGGCGGCATTGTCGGCGACGGGGATGCATACAATTGCCTGCTGCGTGATTTCCACACCATCTGGCTCAAGGCCAGTGCTGAAGAACATATGAACCGGGTCCGGGCACAGGGCGACCTGCGTCCCATGGAGGGCAATCCGGCAGCGATGCAGCAATTGCGCAAACTGCTCGATGAGCGCAATGCAGACTATGCCCGTTCACATTACAGCCTGAACACGTCCGGCCTTGCGCCTGACGTGACACATGACAGCCTGGTGTCGATGGTTCGCCAGCAGATACTTGCCGGATAAATCGTGCTTCCCTTGAAATGCTGCCAGCATTGACTGATCATCCGCAATCCCAGCAGTCTCATATTCCGGAGCGAATGACATGACGGCACCTGCCGCAATACGGCTTGACGAAACTGACAATGTGGCAACCGCCCTCAGGTCCCTTGAGATCGGCGAAGATGTACTCGGCACGACGGGCTCCGAGCGCGTTGGACGCGGTCACAAGATTGCCCTTTGCACCATCAAGGCCGGTGAACCGGTTACGAAATACGGCCAGTTTATCGGTACTGCCTCAGCCGACATCGCAGCCGGTGCGCATGTGCATACTCATAATGTGAACTTTGAGAGCACATCGCAGACCTATGAGTTTTCGACAGCGGTCCGCCCGGTTTCTATGGTAACCGACACAAATCGGGCAACATTCGAAGGCTTCCGCCGCGAAAACGGCAAAGTCGGCACGCGCAACTACATTGCCATCATCACCTCGGTGAATTGTTCGGCGACGGCAGCCCGCATGATTGCCGATCATTTTACCCCCGCCGAACTCGCCGACTATCCAAATGTGGACGGCGTTGTTGCGTTTGTGCACGGCACAGGGTGCGGCATGGCAGATTCCGGCGACGGTTTTGATGCCCTGCAGCGGGTCATGTGGGGTTATGCGCGCCATCCCAACCATGCCGGTGTGCTGATGGTCGGGCTGGGCTGTGAAATGAACCAGATTGACTGGTTGCTGGAGGCTTACGGCCTTGAGCGCGGCCCGCGTTTTCAGACCATGAACATTCAGGACGTTGCCGGCCTGCGCCGCACCATCGAAACCGGGATTTCAAAGGTCAAGGATATGCTGCCGGCGGCTGATAAATCGGTCCGCGTGACGTGCCCGGCGTCCGACCTGATGGTGGCGCTTCAGTGTGGCGGATCGGACGCCTGGTCCGGTATCACGGCCAATCCTGCACTTGGATATGCGTGCGATTTGCTGGTTGCGCAGGGAGGAACCGGCGTACTGGCCGAGACGCCTGAGATCTATGGCGCGGAACACCTGCTTACCCGCAGGGCTGCCACGCCGGAGATCGGCCGCAAACTGCTTGAGAGGATCAACTGGTGGCAGGACTATGTGGACCGCAATAACGGCTCACTCGACAACAATCCTTCACCGGGCAACAAGAAGGGTGGTCTGACGACCATTCTCGAAAAGTCCCTGGGGGCTGCGGCAAAAGGCGGCACATCACCTCTCAATGGTGTTTACAAATATGCCGAACCCGTCACGGCGCGTGGTTTCACCTTCATGGACAGCCCCGGCTATGATCCGGTGTCGGTGACCGGACAAATCGCGTCGGGCTGCAATCTGGTCACCTTCACCACCGGGCGGGGTTCGGCGTTCGGGTCGAAACCGGCACCTACGCTCAAGATTGCCACCAATTCCGAGCTTGCTGCGCGCATGCCGGAAGACATGGACATAAATGCCGGCCGCATTCTGTCGGGCGAGGCAAGCGTGGAACAGGTGGGCGAGGAGATTTTCCAGGCCTGGCTGCGTATCGCGTCGGGCGAAGGCTCCTTGTCGGAAAATCAGGGGCTCGGTGATCACGAATTCGTGCCCTGGCAAATCGGCGCCACAATGTGAAGCCTATAAAGCTCACATGAAAAGAATTGTTGTTACTATATTGGCGGCAGTAGTTTTCGGGTCTGCTGCTGAGGCGCAAGATTTGACCAGCGCGCAAATGTTCCGGCAAAACTGGACCAGCGCGGAAACTGCGTCCGACGGTCTGGGCCCGATCTTCAATGAGGCGTCGTGTCATGCCTGCCACTGGTTCGGTGGAGGTGCGCGTATTCGCGTCAGGCCGGATGGCGAAGTGGCAGGTGCGGGTGTTCTGCTGCGCCATACTTTTGTCGATGGCACGGGTGATCCGCATTACGGTGTGCAACTGCAGAACAAGGCGGTTGACGGCGTTGAGCCGGAAGGTGTGGCGGACCTGACCGCCTTGCAGGCCGGCGATGGATTGACCAGGTTCCTGGCATCGGTTCGCTTTGCCAGCGGGCCGGGACGAACCGCCGGCATAACCATGTCGTTGCGCGCAGCGCCAGCCCTTGATTCAACTGCGCTGGTTGCGCAAGTGTCCGATGCTGCCATCGTCAAGGGGGCGGACTCACAGGACAAGAACAAGGATGGCATATCAGGCCGGGTGCACCTGCTGCAGGTGCCGGGTGAAAAACCGAAGATCGGCCGCTTCAACTGGAAGGCGACAGCCGCCAGGGTCGAGGACCAGGTTGCCAATGCGCTTTGGTTTGACATGGGGCTCACGTCACCCGCTCACCCGGCGCCGCAAGGCGAATGTACGTCCCGCCAGCACGACTGTCTGGCCGCTTCCGGCAGCCAGTCGCCCGACCTGGCCGTCGACTTCGACGGCACGAAGATCACAGCGCTGGCCGATCATGTGCGCTCGCTGGCAGTGCCGCCGAAAATACCGGAACAGCCAAAAAGCTTTGTAGAGGCCCAATGCAGTTCTTGTCATACACCTTACATGGAGACGGAAGATGGCGGCTCAGTTGCGCTGTTTTCGAATTTGCTGTTGCACAATATGGGTGACGGGCTGACCTCCTATGGCGGCGAGGGATCGGCCTCGCCGGCAGAATGGCGCACCACGCCGCTGGTTGGCTTCAGGGGACAGTTGCCGGACCATCGTTTTCTGCACGATGGCCGTGCCGCAAACATTGATGAAGCCATACGTTGGCATGGTGGTGAAGCCCAAACCTCCCGCGACGCATACATTGCGCTGTCTGCGTCGGAAAGACTCAAACTGACATCTTTTGTTCTGACACTGATGTCATCCATGCCGGTGCCGTCACAAGGAGACTGACTATGAAGAGTTTCGCAATCGCCACGAGCATGCTGGCAGCATGCGCCATTCCAGCTGTTGCCGAAGTGCACCAGGCTAAGGATTACAAACTGAATGTTGAGACGCTGGTTGACGGGCTGGATGCGCCGTGGTCGCTGGCGTTCCTGCCAGACGGGCGCATGCTGGTCGGTGAACGCCCCGGGCGCCTCAGCGTGGTTCCTGCAGAAGGCGGTAAACCGGTTGTCATCGATGGTCTTGAAGGGGTTTCAGCGGGCGGTCAGGGCGGTTTGCACGGGATCGCGCTGGCACCTGATTTCGAAACCTCGGGAACGGTGTTCTATTGCCATGCAGCGTCTTATGACGGTGGCCGTGGGACGGCAGTGTCCAGAGCGCAACTCGATCTGACGGCCAACCGGCTGGAAAAGGTCACGCGGATTTTCGAACAGAGCCCGGCCGGCACAACCGGCAGGCACTTCGGCTGCCGTCTGGTGTTTGACCGGGACGGCATGCTGTTTGTTACAACCGGTGATCGTGGCAATAAATCCGACTCCGCCCAGGATCCGTCGACGGGCATCGGCAAGGTCATCCGGATTGACACGGATGGCAATCCGGCTCCGGGCAATCCTCAGCCGGACGGGTGGGACAAGCGTATATGGTCGATCGGGCATCGTAATATTCAGGGCGCGATACTGCATCCGGAAACCGGTGAGTTGTGGACGGCGGAACACGGTGCGCGCGGTGGAGACGAGGTCAACAATCCGCAAGCCGGCAAGAACTATGGCTGGCCGGTTATCACCTACGGGATTGATTATTCAGGTGCCAGCATCGGCGAGGGTACCAGCAAGGAAGGCATGGAACAGCCGGTACATTACTGGGACCCGTCCATCGCGCCATCGGGCTTGATGATTTATTCAGGCGAGGCGTTTCCCAAATGGAAAGGCAATTACTTTATCGGAGCTCTGGCCGGTGCTGCAGTGTCGCGGCTGGTCTTCGCTGACGGGAAGCCCGTGTCAGAGGAGCGAATTCTTCAGGATCTGGGTGAACGCATCCGGGATGTGGTTCAGGGTCCGGACGGGCTCATCTACCTGTTGACGGACAGTGATGACGGCAAGGTGTTGAGATTGAAAATGGCAGAGTAACCTGCCGCTTGCCTCACTTCTTGTTCTTCCTGAACACGGCACAATGATCCTTGATTTCGGATCGAGGGGTCACAATGGCAACATGATGCGTGGGCTTGCCAAAGTCGGCTTCGGTGGCTCCTTCGAAAACCTCCCTGAATGCCAGGCTCAGCACGCGTCGCGGTTCATCATTTTCTATCAGGGAACCGACGCCCCAATCCAGTCTGGTGTGACCGGCACCGGCGATCAGTACGGCACCGTCCTTGTTGGCCGGGTCCATCAGGGCGCTCGCCATGACGTGGTCGCGGGCGCGCTGAATGTCGGCCATCCGGGGCAGAACGGTTTCCGGCATCATGTTGCAATGACTTTCTGCAATCTCCTTGAGCAGTGATTTATTTGTCTCCGCCGCAAAAGGCGTGTTCAGTCCAAGCTGAGCCCGTTCGTCATCGGTCAGTTTCAATCCGACCCGCCCACCCAGGCGGCGGATCGTACTTTTTTCAAGATTGCCGGCTCGCAGGGCCAGACGATGCTTCAATGCGATCTGAAATATCGGTTTGTACATGGCAAAGTCGGGCCAGCCGGACTTGCCCCATTCCAGCCGGGCTGCGATGTCATCTGCATTGTCGGTCGGATTGGCGACGAAATAATCCAGAACCGGTTGTTGTGCGCGGGTGACCATTTCAATCACGACAGCCGGGCGGCGACCCTGGTCGACCATGTGCTGCAGAATGTCGGCCTGCAGCCGGTGATGATCTGGGTTTGTGTGGATTTCACCCAGCAACACAAACTGGGCCTGCGCAGCGCGTTGCTTCACCTCGTCCAGCGTCAGTTGCTGCCTGTCAGGGCTTGCGTAAATCTTGCCGACAAGCTTGTGGTCACGGAAATGTTTCGATTGCCAGTCGCTGCCGGCCAGTGCGCCGGAGGTTGATATGAGCACGCCGAGCAGCGCTGTCATACAAAGCCGTTTGATATGCATACGACATCTCCCAAATTCTGCAGGTCAAACCTAGATTGAAATGATGGGCAACAGATGGCAGGCTTGCCTTAAGTACTTTGAACGTTGGCGAGCAAGTGCCGGATTGTGTGTAGTGTAAGGGCAATGAAACACTATGTTGAGAGCAGACCAGAAGGTTGATCAAAATCGCCTCTGGAACGCGTTTTGAAAATCGCAGGAATTGTTGAAGAGTGACACCTCATGCAAGTTGTTCGCAGTGATGACCATTTAAAGCACTTTCCGAAAGGCGAGCTGTCGGGCGGGCTTTTTGTGCGGCCGTTCGAATGCCCGGAGCGCTGGCAACACATCATGGACCGTCTGGGTGTGCGCGGCTTTTCAGATTTTGCTGAGCCGGCGGCACTGGACATGGAGCCAGTACGCCAGATCCATGATGAAGGATTTCTGGAATTCCTGGAAACCGCCTGGGATCGATGGGTTGCGGAAGGCTATGATGGTGAAATCCTGGCCACCTGTTTTCCGGCACGGCGCATGCAGGTGCGCAAACCGGTCCATATTGACGGGCTTGTCGGGTACTATGCCCTGGCCATCGAAACAGCGATAACCTCCGGCACCTGGGAAGCAGCGCAGGCCAGTGCGGCCATTGCGCAAACGGCGCAGCGTATTGTTGCTGGCGGCGCGCGGTCGGCCTTTGCGCTATGTCGTCCACCCGGTCATCACGCCGCGAGAGACATGTATGGCGGGTATTGTTTCCTGAACAATGCCGCCATCGCTGCCCAGATGTTTTTGAACGACGGTGCCAGGCGGGTTGCGATCCTTGATCCCGATTTCCATCATGGCAACGGAACGCAGGATATTTTCTATGACCGGGATGATGTCTTGTTCCTGTCGCTGCATGGCGCGCCGGAGCATGCGTTTCCGCACTTTTTAGGGTATGAAGACGAGACAGGTGCCGGCAAGGGCGAAGGGTTTACTGCGAACTACGCCATGCCGCCCGACACCGGATATGACGAATGGGGCAGTGCAATGGATGATGCCATCAAGCGGATTGAAGCCTATTCGCCCGATGCGCTCGTAGTATCGCTGGGGGTCGATACATTCGAACGTGACCCGATCAGCTTCTTCAAGCTCAAGTCGGATGATTTTATCGACTATGGCGGCCGCATCGCAAAGCTGAAGCTGCCGACCCTGTTTTGCATGGAAGGCGGGTATGCAGTGGAAGAAATCGGCATCAACACCGTGAACGTGCTGGAAGGTTTTGAGAATGGCTGACGCGACAACTGCCTTGCCGGATGATGCACGTGTTGGCGAACTGATGCGGACACCGCAAGAGGTCATGCGGCTTGCCCGTATGGGGGCGTCCCACCAGACACGGCTGTCGTTCATGCGCGCCATCCTGCGCCGGGTGAAGCGTGAAGGCTGGCGGGTGGAGCGCACCATCTGGGAGGTGGATGAAAAGGGTGTTGGCGTCGGCGTTTATGAAGCACGCGGGCCTGAGCGCACCTATTCACTGATTGCGTACGCCAATGACCTGCCGCCGGAAAAGCGCTCCGACCGGGTGATCGCCACGGAATGGGATGCGTCGTTTGCCCTGTTCGACGGCGTGCCGACACAGGCTGACATTGAACGGTTGCGTGGCAATGTACCGAAACAGGAAGCAGGCCGGTGTGCAGCGAGCGAACTGGTGCTGTCGCGCGCCAACAGGTCAGTGCGTCTGTTCGACCATGTGGCCGATTGCCTGTCGCAAGGCCGGCAACCGGATGTGGCGGAAATAGATAAAGTCGGCTACCTGATGCGGACCACCGCGGTTTATGGCAATGGCAAGTTTGGCCTGGCTGACAGGGACCTGTATGCCACGCGTGAAGAGGCCGGCGGACCGTTCAGGGTTGAGCTGTTGGCGGTGTGGCTCATCCGGGCATTCACGGTGGACATCGTTGAACACATGGCGCGGATCAGGGGAGGCGCGGATGCCGTGCCTCTGGACTGTGAGATTCGCAGACGGCTGGGGGTTGGCAATTCAACAGGGCTGGGCATGGCACCGTTCCTGGTCACCCATCCTGCCTTGCTGAACGCCTGGATAATGGCGCGGGAAACGGCACTGGCACGAGTTCGCGCATTGCCGGCTGCCAATGCCGACACGATCAGGCATTTCCTGGAGCAACTGGACCGGGCGCATGCCGGGCTTGAGCGCTGGCGCACGCCGGATGAACGCCAGTCTATGCGGGTGTGCGAACTTGCCGGTGATTTTGACAAGCTGAAAACCCATCTCGAGGCTGACGCCCTGAAAGCCGCAGAGCCGTGGAATGAACTATATCTTTGGGCTGCTGCCAATCTCACGCTGGAAGGCCAGGAAGCGGTGTGTTCGCTGATGATCGAACCTCATGGCGATCTGGTTGATGACCTGGCCGGTGAAATGGCAGCAGATGAAAGGCAGGCATTTGCCATCGATGGGACAATGCGAGTTGATGCGCTTGCCGGCCTGGCCGCCACGCATTTTGACTGGGCGCTGGCAACAGACTTCGGCTCCGCAGATCAAACCGCGCGTTTCTGGTATGTGTCGGAAGAAAAACTGGAGCCGCGGCTGGGCGAGCGGTACGAAGAAGACGGGGCTGAGCTTGAACAACGCCTCGGGATAGGCCGTGAGGTTGCCATGATGATGGCAGCACTTGAGAAAGAGCCCGAAAACACATTACTGGCTGAATTCCTATTGCGTCATCCTGAACATCGCCATGCTGCCCGCCGGGTGCAGGTTGCGGCTCAACTGCCCTATGCCGAGATACACGACAATGTTCTGTCATCGGCCATGATGCCGATTGATATGCTGCGCTGCAAGCTGGCCTTTTTCGGTGCGTCACGCTTTGATCCGAAATCTGATCGCTGGGTGCGGATTACCATGTATGCGGATGCACCATTCCCGGATGAGATAACCGGCATGGACGCAGATGACTGGGCCTGGCCATTGTTTGATGAAGCCCGGCCTGCATGATCGTTTCTCTCAACGAAGCAGAAGTCATGGCGACAAAGGCCGCGTGGGGAGCCGGGCGTCCCTGGGGGCTGGCACAGGAAGCAGGCCGGGCGGTATCTGCGCTCGAAGCCATGCGCCTTCCCGGTGCCAAGTCTCTGCTTGATCTTCTGGCAGCCACCGATGGCGCGCCTTGCGAGACCCTGAGGCCGGCTTCCATGCAAACCGAATGGTGGCAGGCAGAGCGTCCGTTGTGCCCTGTGCTGGTCGGCGCTTTCATTGCAAACTCAGGTGTGCGATCGGGAGCGTTGAAGTTACGCCAGGTCTATACACCTCTTTTGCTGGTGCCGTTTGCCGAGGTGGCCTTTGAGACCGTGGTTTTGGACTGGAACGGCTGCAATATCTGTACTTCGAATGAAGGTCTGTCTGCACAAGGCGAGCTGAATACCGGCATTGCCGAACAGGTGTTGATCGGTCGCGGGGAACCTGCAGGAGAAACCACTCACCGTTTGCACCCGGGAGCCGTGGACATTGCGGACGAAATATGGGAAGCCCTGTCAGCCTTTGCACATCGCACCTATGTACCCGCCAGTGAGGCCTCGCGGCTCAAGGGTGCAGGCGCTGGCCTGACCGACAACGACTAGCGCAATCTGATCTCATCCACTTTTCCGGCTTCCATCATGGCTCAACCGCCGCTTCTGACATTGCAGGATATCACGCTGACCTTTGGCGGCAGGCCGTTGCTGGCAGGAGCAGAGCTGAGCGCGTCTGCAGGTGAGCGCATCTGTCTGGTGGGACGCAATGGGTCGGGCAAGTCGACGCTGCTCAAGATCGCTGCCGGCGATGTTGAGGCAGACAGCGGTACGCGGTTTCTGCAACCCGGTGCAACCATCAGATATCTTCTTCAAGAGCCTGATTTTGCAGGATTTTCAACCGTGCGCTCCTATGTTGAATCAGGTTTGACGGAGGGGGATGTTGAATATCGCGCCAATTACCTGATGGAGCAGTTGTCGCTCAGCGGCGACGAGGATACCACGCAGCTTTCAGGCGGTGAGGCGCGCCGGGCAGCGCTTGCCAGGGTGCTCGCACCGGAACCGGATATTCTGTTGCTGGACGAACCGACCAACCATCTTGACCTGCCGGCCATCGAGTGGCTTGAGGCGGAATTGAAGTCACTGCGCTCGGCGCTGGTGCTGATCAGCCATGACCGCCGCTTTCTGGAAAACCTGTCGCAGACAACTGTGTGGCTCGACCGGGGCACGGCGCGGCGCATGAATCGCGGCTTTGCTCACTTTGAGACCTGGCGCGACGAGGTGCTTGAAGAAGAACAGCGCGAGCAGCACAAGCTGGACCGCAAGATTGTTCGCGAGGAACACTGGCTGCGCTACGGCGTTACCGCACGGCGCAAGCGCAATGTGCGCCGGTTGGGTGATCTGGAAGCGCTGCGGGAAAAGCGCCGCACGGCCTTGCGCGCGCAAGGTAATGTCAATCTGTCTTCCGGCGATGCCGATACGTCCGGCAAACTGGTGATCGAAACCAAGGGCCTGTGCAAATCATTTGGTGAACGCGCCATAGTGAGTGATTTGGACCTGCGGGTGCTGCGTGGTGACCGCATCGCCATCACCGGGCCGAACGGTGCCGGCAAGACAACCCTGATACGCCTGATTACCGGACAGCTTGCGCCGGACGCCGGCACTGTGCGGCTCGGCACAAACCTTGAAATCGTGTCGCTGGAACAGGATCGGACATCGCTGACACCGGGAACGACCTTGCGGGATGCGCTCACCGGTGGCGGATCGGACCAGGTGATCGTCAACGGCGAGGCGCGCCACGTCATGTCATGGATGCAGGATTTCCTGTTTCGCCCTGAACAGGCGCGCACGCCGGTCGATGTCCTGTCGGGCGGAGAACGTGGCCGCATCATGCTGGCGCGTGCCTTGTCGAAGCCATCCAATTTCATGGTGCTAGACGAACCGACCAATGACCTCGATCTGGAAACGCTGGATCTGCTGCAGGAACTGCTTGCATCCTATGCGGGTACGGTGCTGCTGGTCAGCCATGATCGCGACTTCATAGACAAGGTGGCAACGTCGACGCTTGCCTTTGAAGGCAACGGGGTGTGGCGTGAGTATCCCGGCGGGTACACCGACATGATGCGCCAGGCTGGTGAGGCGAGGGCGGAAGTCAAACAGGCCTCAGACGTGAAGCCTGTCCACAAGACGGTCCGTGCTTCTGCTGCGCCTGCAAATTCGTCTGCATCGCAGAATCGGAAAATGTCCTTCAAGGACAAGCATGCTCTGGAAACCCTGCCGAAAGAGATTGAGGCGCTGGGCGACGGCATTACCGCGCTGCAGAAGAAAATGGCGGCTCCGGATTTCTATTCAGCCAACCCGGCAGGGTTCGAGAAAGCAGCGTCAGACCTCAAAGCCGCGCAAACCAGGTTGGCAGAGGCGGAAGAGCGCTGGCTGGAGCTGGAAATGCTGCGTGAGGAACTTGATGGCTGACACGATGTGCGCTGCAATTTTCCGCAATCCGGTCGTGCTGGCACTTTACCTTTGCATCAACATCAAGCATTGCTCACGAATGCCCGTGGAATATTTCATGGCAGAGGAAACATGAGCGGTTCGACAAAGTCTTATCTCATCGGCGTGGATACCGGTGGCACCTATACGGATGCAGCGGTTATGGACGCTGCAACCAATCAGGTGCTCGCCAGTGCCAAGGCGCTGACCACGCGGGGTGATCTGGCGGTCGGTGTTTGTGAGGCCATTGAGCGATCCTTGTCAGCCCTGGGTGATGATGGCGCGGGCGCGGCGTCGCAGGTCAAGCTGGTATCGGTTTCCACCACTCTTGCCACCAATGCCGTTGTTGAAGGCCATGGGTCCCCGGTCTGTGTTGTGCTTGTCGGCTTTGATGAAACCATGGTGCAGCGATCCGGCTTAAGTTCAGCGTTTCCCGGTCTGGTGGTTGAGCGCATTGCCGGTGGCCACGATCACAATGGTGGCGAAGTTGCAAAGCTGGACATGGATGCGCTTGCCGGCGTTGTCGACAAACACGGGGCTGCTGTCGAGGCATTTGCCGTTGCCTCGCAGTTTGCTGTCCGCAATCCGGCCCATGAACTGGCTGCACGAGACTTCATTACCGGCAAGACGTCGTTACCCGTTACCGTGTCGACAGAGCTGGCATCGGCCCTGGATGCGCCCAGACGGGCGCTGACGGCCGCTCTCAATGCGCGCCTGATCTCGCGCATCTCGCTTTTGATCAAGGCAGTGCAACTCGCTATGGCGCGGTTTGGTATCGATGCGCCTTTGATGATGACAAAGGGCGACGGCTCCCTGGCTCGGGCTGAAACGGTGGCGCTCCGTCCGATTGAAACCGTATTGTCCGGGCCTGCCGCCAGCCTCGTTGGTGCGGCCACCTTGTCGGGATTGAGCGATTTCATCCTGTCTGACATGGGCGGAACGACAACCGATCTGGGGGTGCTGGAAAACGGCCGCCCGCAGGTTAACGAACAAGGTGCTGATGTCGGTGGATGGCGCACCATGGTGCAGGCCATCGATGTGCGCACTCTCGGGCTTGGCGGGGACAGCGAAGTAGTTTTTGACATGAAAGGCGTCGCCACAGTAGGTGCCCGCCGTTCCGTTCCGGTGTCTCTTATCGCCAGTAAATTTCCCCACGTCATCAAGCAGCTAGAAGAAGATATCTCAGATACCGAGTCAGGCTCCATGGCAGGTCAGTTTGTCATGCTGCCACTTGGACGGGTAGCAGGTGACGCACAACCTGCCGGGTTGTCGAAACGCGAGCAAGACCTGCTTGAAAGCATTACGACAGAGCCATTGGTATTGCGTAAACTGGCAGCCGGGTCAGGGACACATCGCACGCTGGAGACCCTGTCGCGGAAAGGTCACGTGCAACTGGCGGGGTTTACCCCGTCCGATGCGGCTCATGTGCTTGAACTACAGGATAACTGGTCGCGCGAAGCGGCTGTGCTGGCTGCACGGCTGCTGGTGCGCAATGTATTGCAGAAGGCACCGTCAGACGAACTCGTCACATTGCTTTCGCAAAGCGTGTGGGAGGAAACCGTTCGCCTGACCGGGCGGGCAGTTCTGGAAACAGCGCTGGGTCACCATGCAATTGAGCCTGGCGGTGCCGGTGGTTTGATTGATGTGGTGTGCCGGGGTGAAGGCAGGCGGTCCCTGGCGCGGGTATCGATTTCACCCGAGGTGCCGGTGGTTGCCGTCGGGGGCCCTGTGAAAGTCTATTACCCGGAAGTCGGCAAGCGGCTTGAGTGCGAAATGGTGTTCCCGCAATCCTGTGAAGTGGCCAACGCGGTTGGCGCGGCAACGGGCATGATTGCCCGCACGGTGACGATCGAGGTCAACGGCAACGGGGCTGGTGTGTTCAGAGTACACGGACCGCAAAGCGTATCGCAGTTCGCAAGTGCCAATGATGCCATTGAAGAAGCCAATCGGCTGGCACGCGAAACCGCCGGTGCGCAGGTCAATGCCATGGGCGGCGGGCAGGTCAGCTTTGCCGAGGACATCGAGAAGTTTCTGCTGCCGGATGCCGTCGATGACAATAGCTTGTTGCGCGCCACGGTAAAGATCGAGGCAACAGCACGCCCGGCGCTTTCACTGTGACCGGTTCGGCTGTAGAACGTACCTTATGGATCACAAACGTCTGCTGGCATCCCTGAGCGGTGAAGAGCGCAACAGTTTGACTGCGTTGTCCGACAGGCCGGGGTTGCTGAAGTTTTTGCAGCATGCTGTCTGCATGGGTGTATTCGTGTGGCTGATACTGGCTGGAGTGCCGGGCTGGCCACTGTTGATGCTGCCACTTGGCATTCAGCAGGTGTTCCTGTTCACGCTTCTGCACGAGACCGTGCATCGCACACCGTTTCGAAGTGTCTGGCTCAACAAGCTGGTCGGGCGCATTTGCAGCGTCATTCTCATCCTGCCGGCTGACTGGTTCCGGTATTTCCATCTGGCGCATCACCGGTTTACCCAGGAGCCTGACAGGGATCCGGAACTGGCTGAACCGAAGCCTGAAACCGTCCGGCAGTATATTGTCCATATCTGCGGACTTGCTGTGTGGCGGGGACATGTAACAACGTTGTTTCGAAATGCGATGTGGGCGAACGAGGACAGCTTTGTACCGACGCGCGGAAAGGCGAAAGTCATGCGCGAAGCACAGATCATGCTCGTACTGTATCTGAGCCTGCTTGCCGTGTCAGTCTGGACCGGATCAACCATGTTGGCGTGGATATGGATTGTGCCACTGCTTTTGGGGCAACCTTTTTTACGGCTTTATCTGCTGGCTGAGCACGGACGGTGTGCATTCGTGGCCAACATGTTTGAAAACACCCGCACCACATTTACCAACCGTGTGGTGCGATGGCTGGCCTGGAACATGCCGTATCACGCCGAACATCATGCGTATCCGGCTGTGCCGTATCACAAGCTTCCGGATTTTCATGCCAGAACACGCGAGTACCTGCAGGTCACCGAAGACGGCTATGCACGGTTCAGCGTGAATTATGCAAAAGGCCTCAAGCGCTAGGCATCCACGATCAATCGTGCGCCGATCAGGCCGAGAAACCCGCCCATTGCCCGGTCGATCCAGGTCTTGGCGGCGATGTAGACATTGCGGGATCTGCGCACGGAAAACAGCATGGCGACGATGGCATACCAGCCGATTTCGTTACAGAACACGATGATGACTGCGACCACATAGACCCACAAGGGTGAGTGAGCAGGCAGCAAGGCCACAAAAATCGAGCCGAAAAACACAATCACTTTCGGGTTGGCCAGTTGCGTGGCAAGACCCAGCATGAAGGCAGGCCATGGCCGCATCTGTTTTTGTCTGGCTGGATCCAGTTCAACCGGGTCGGCAGCATGCCGCCACAGCATGATGGCCAGAAACAGCAGGTAGACGCCACCGGCGATCTTGAAGGCCGTGTAGGCCCATGCAGCGTGTTCAAGCACGATGGCGAGGCCGGCAATCGCTGCGGTTGACCAGATGATCGTTCCTGCACCCAGGCCCAGGACGGCGGACAGGGCGACAGGTCGCGGGTTCGCCAAGGCAAGCTTGGAGATCAGCACGAACGATTGACCCGGGCTGATGGCCGCCAGCAATTGTGCGGCCCACAGGGTAATCAGGGGGATCAGAAATTCCATGTTTGTCAAACCATCACATGATCACTCAGCTTCCGCGCGCGAAACATCCATGATTTTGCGGATGCCTGCAAGCTGATCACTAAGGGCGGCAACATCAATGCCTGCCAACAAACCGGACAACCGCTCTATATCCGGGTCCATGCCGCCAATGGCGTGATCGCGAAACTCGCGACCCTTTGCGGTGATCCAGACATTCTTGCTGCGACCGTCTTTCGGGTTGGGTTTCATCTCCACGAGATTGTGTTTCTCGAGTACGGAAAGCGTGTGGGTCATGGACGTCTTTGGCACCTGAAATGCCCGTGAGATATCCTGTGGCGTGCGACCATCCTGCACGCGTATCAGGTGATTGAGCACGGAGAAATGCGAGATCAGCATACCGTCGGGCAGGCGGCTTTCCAGGATAGCGCGGCTGAGCTGACTGATGATGCCGACCTCGTTGAAGAAGGTGAAATAGGTCGATCTGGTCTGGTCATCCATGTGCGATACGGGTCTCAAGTGGCCACCGGGGTGCCTCTTGTACCTCCGGCCCAAAACCAAGTCGACCCAGCATTTGTACAGTGTGACCGGGTTGGGCCAGCATGTCATGAGCCGACTTATAATGCGCCGCCATTTCGGGGTACTCCTGCAGCGCCTGGCTGACAGGGTGCAATGCGAGGCCGAGGCGGGTGGTCATGAGGTTGAGCCGAAGCCATTTGCGCCCGGCTTCAATCTGATCGGCACGGGTGTTGGTCGCGCTGATAAGAACGGCGTAGGCAGGCGTTGCCGCCAGCATGTCTCGGTATATCTCGACGCCTTGCTGGAAGCCGTTCGAGGACGGATCCAGCTGATCCTCGCGGGTGAGCTGGCCTGCCAGCATCAGGGCTTCGAGAAACGGACCTCCCAGGTCGATGCCGTCAGGATTGGCGTTGATCTCGGTCTTGCCGAACCGCATCAGGTCTACGCTTTCGCGCATCGTGTGCGGGGTCAGAGCTTCGACCATCCAGGCATCCCAGGTCAATTTGCGAAGCGCCGCGACAGGCTCCGGTTGGTCAATGATCGTCGCAAAGCCTGAAAGATCAGCGGCCAGCCTGGCCGGAACAGGCCGCTCGTCGAATGCTTCCTTGCAGGATCGCCGCTTCATGGCTTGCGTGAACAGGGGATCAGGTTGTGCTCCCGGTCTGAAGGTTGAAATGGCAACCGGGCCATCTTCGCCCTGCGGGAAAATATCATGCTCAACGTCAAATCCCTTCTGTGCTGCGGCAATGCTCATCAGTTCCAGGAAGCAGCCCAGTCCAATGATGATTTGCCGGTTGTGCGGGTCTGTCATCGGCAGGTCGCGCTGCTTGTCGCGCAGCAGGATGACTTTTCCGTCCTGAGTGAGATCAACAAGCCATGGCTGACGATTGTGCGGGTTTGGCGCCAGGATGGCGTAGGACAGCGCGAACTTTCTCGGTTCCTGATAGCTACCCGCCGTCTTCCACGGCTCAAGCGCCGTGTGCGGTGTCCGGGTTGTCAGAAAACCGGTTGTGGATGCAGTTGCGGCGAGAACTACGCCGCCGCCTATCAGGCTGATTGCCTTGCGTCGGGATATTGTCATGGCATTACCTTTCAAATAAGTACGATATCGAACTATTTAATACGATATCGAACTAAATACAAGGGTTAAGTTGAGGGTGGAAACGCGATGCCGGTCGGGGTTACAAGGTGCAAGCCAAGCCAAGAGGAACTGAACATGTCGGGATTTGACAAAGCAGCAGCCACCTATGACCGGTCGCGCCATGCGCTGATACCGGACTATGACGATCTTTACGGCGCGGCTATTGATGCACTTGAGCTTGTCCGGGTGCAGAACCCGAAGGTGCTGGATCTGGGGGCCGGTACAGGCGGGTTTTCACAAGAGGTGATAAACGCCCATCCCGACTGCCAGGTCGAACTGTCCGATCTGTCGGTGCCAATGCTGGAACAGGCACGTTCAAGATTTGGAACTGACCCCCGATTCTCGTTTCGCGAGTTGGACATTATCAGTGGAGAGTTCGGCACCGGCTGGGACCGGATCATCTCGTCCTTTGTCATTCACCATTTGCCGCATGAAGCCAAACGCGAAGTGTTTGCCAATGTATGCGCTGCCCTGAAACCTGGCGGCATATTCGTCAACATCGATCAGGTACAGGCGTGTTCGCAAGCCGTGCAGGACATTCACATGCGTTTGTGGAGAAAGGACGCGCTGGCCGCCGGTGCGCTGGAACAGGACCTTGCAGACGGTGTGGCCCGCATGGAAGCCATGGATATCAATGCGGATCTGGATGATCAGGTGTTGTGGTTGCAACGGGCAGGCTTTGGTCAGGTTGACGTGGTTTACCGCAATTATTTCTGGGCGGTTTTTGTTGCAAGCAAGGCGCCCTGAACCGTGCTGTCGTCAAGTTCCAGAAATTTCATGCTGCTGATGCTGGCGCTGGGTGCGGTCTGCTCGGTTACCGGCAGTTGGCGGCTGGACCGGCACAATATGTGCTGGCGGTCAGCTGGCAACCGGCGTTCTGCGAAGGCCGGTCACGGTTGCCTGAGTGCCGATCCCAGACTGAAGGCAGATTTGATGCATCGCATTTCACGTTGCACGGGCTGTGGCCACAACCGCGCAGCAAGGCCTATTGCGGTGTGTCTGAAAACGATATCCGACAGGACAAGAAGCGGCGCTGGCATGACTTGCCGTGGGACAGGCTTGAGCAGAATACCTGGCGCCGGTTGCAACAGGTCATGCCGGGAACCCGGTCCGGCCTGCACAAGCATGAATGGGTCAAGCACGGCACCTGCTATGACGGAACAGATGCAAGGGAATATTTTTCCGATGCGCTTCATCTCATGGACAAACTCAATGCTTCAGAGGTTCGAAAACTGTTTGCCGCGCGAATTGGCGATGAGCTGAACGGTGAACAAATCCGTGCAGCCTTTGACAAGAGCTTTGGACCGGGAGCGGGTGACGCGTGTGCGTATTGCCTGCAAAAACGATCAGGGCAGGCGCTTGATTGTCGAACTGACCATCGGATTGTCCGGCACGGTGTCACCGGACAGCAACATGGCAGATCTGATCGCGGCATCGTCGCCGACGGAACCGGGCTGTCCGTCAGGCGTTGTCGACGCAGTCGGTCTTCAGTAAGTCCAGGTTCATCTGCACCAATCAAACGCACCATATACCGGGGATCAGACATGCTCGAATTGTTCACACTGGAAAACCTGTTCACGCTGATGGTGCTTACAGCGCTTGAAACCGTCTTAGGCTTTGACAACCTGCTTTACATCTCGATCGAGGCCAAAAAGGTTGCGGCCGACAAGCAAAAGTATGTCCGCCAGGTAGGTATCGTGCTGGCCATCGGCTTGCGGATAGTCCTGCTGTTCGTTGTGCTGCAGATGATCTCGGCTTTCCAGTCGTCACTGGTCAAAGTGGACCTGCCGTTTATTCGCGCTGACATAAACGGCCATGCAATCATTGTCCTGCTCGGCGGTGTTTTCCTGATCTACACGGCGTTGAAGGAAATTTTCCACATGCTTGTGGTGCATGATCTGCATGGTGAAAATGGCGATAATCGCTCCAAACGCATGGTTTTTTGCAGCGTTAATGTGGATGCTGATCATGAATGTCGAGCTTTCATTCGACACGGTGTTGTCGGCAATTGCCCTGACCGACGTGTTCTGGGTCATGGCACTGGCCATCGTGCTGTCCGGCATCCTGATGGTCGTGATGGCAGAGCATGTGGCCGGCTTTCTGGAACGCAACCGAATGTACGAAGTGCTTGGTCTTTTTGTGCTTTTGCTGGTCGGCATTATGCTGATGAGTGAAGGTGGCCATCTGGCGCATCTGGCATTCTTCGGCTACGCGATTGAGTCCATGAGCAAGGCCACGTTCTACTTTGTGCTGGTCACTTTGGTGCTCGTGGATGTGGTGCAGGGGCGTTATCAGCGCAAAATCATGGCGGAGGCTGAGGCCAAATCCGTCAACCCTTCGGCTGCAGCCCGGTGAAACTTGCATCCTTACGTTGAAATTCCCTACGTGACTTCGCAACCGAATCAATTTCTTCTGGCCGCGTTGTTACACCAAACGGTTTGGGAGAAGGTCGGCGATGGCTGATGTGAAAACGGAATACTACGAAGACAAAAAGGGTGAGTGGCGCTGGCGCAAGACGGCCAGCAACGGTGAAATCATCGGTGCGTCTTCGGAAGGCTATGTGAACAAGAAGGACTGTCAGTCAAACGCCAATCGCGGCTCCAAGGCCGGCGACAAGTGGGAGTTCTACAAGGACAAGAAGGGCGAGCACCGCTGGCGCTGTTTTGCGTCCAACGGCAAGCAGGTTGGCCGCGCCACCGAAGGCTACAAGGGCAAGAAATCTTCCGAGAATAATGCCATGGCCAATGGCTGGCCCGGCAAGGGTTAGGCAATACGGGTTCAACTGAACCCATGAAGTTGCTCTGTCACCTTGAAAGTGATCAGGCTTATGTTTTTTGGTTGATGCAACCAAAAATCAACCGATCGAGTCGCGGCTGTGCCGACGAAGCCGTGATCTGAATACCAGTTCGAACTGAAAGGCCCGGTGCAGTTTCATGCACCGGGCTTCTTGTCGTGAAGCACGTGTGAATGATTGCGTAAACTGCGTCCATCGGCTAAAACCCGCTCACCAATTCCATAATATCTACTAAAGAGGGGCACGAGCCTGCCATGGCGCGTCAATTCATCTATCACATGCAAGGCATGTCGAAGTCTTATTCCGGCGGCAAGAAGGTGCTCGACGATGTGCACCTGAGTTTTTATCCGGATGCCAAGATCGGCGTGCTGGGTCCGAACGGGGCCGGCAAATCCACCCTGCTGCGCATCATGGCCGGTATCGACAAGGAATTCAGCGGCGAGGCCTGGCTGGCCGACGGTGCAACATCCGGCTACCTGTCCCAGGAACCGCAACTGGACGAGGCCAAGGACGTGATGGGCAACGTCATGGAAGGCGTGTCCGAAAAACAGGCCATCCTTGATCGCTACAACGAACTGGCGATGAATTACTCCGACGAAACCGCGGACGAGATGACCCGCCTGCAGGATGAGATTGACGCACAGAACCTGTGGGATCTCGACAGCCAGGTTGAACAGGCCATGGATGCGCTGCGCTGCCCGCCGGGTGATGCGGATGTGTCGAAGCTGTCGGGCGGTGAACGCCGCCGCGTTGCCCTGACGCAGCTGTTGTTGCGCAAGCCGGACCTGTTGTTGCTCGATGAACCGACCAACCATCTCGACGCAGAAAGCGTCAACTGGCTGGAGCATCACTTGCGTGAGTATCCCGGTGCCATCCTGATCATCACCCATGACCGTTACTTCCTCGACAATGTAACCGGCTGGATCCTGGAACTCGACCGTGGCCGCAGTATCCCTTACGAGGGCAATTACTCCGCCTATCTCGGCCAGAAGGCGAAGCGCTATGCGCAGGAAAGCCGCGAAGACGTGGCCCGACAGAAGGCGCTGGAAGCCGAGCAGGAGTGGATCGCGGCATCACCAAAGGCACGGCAGGCCAAGTCCAAGGCGCGTATCAGGGCCTATGATGAACTGGTCAAGGCCAATGACAACCGGCTCAAGTCGACCTCCGCCCAGATCGTCATCCCGCCGGGCGACCGGCTTGGCGATGTGGTCATCGATGTCGAAGGCCTCAAGAAGGGCTATGGCGACCGGCTGCTGATTGACGGCCTGGATTTTCGTCTGCCACCAGGTGGCATTGTCGGGATCATCGGTCCCAACGGCGCCGGCAAGACCACGCTGTTCCGCATGATCACCGGTCAGGAACAGCCCGACGAAGGTTCCATCCGGATCGGTGAAACCGTGCAGCTTGGATATGTGGATCAGAGCCGCGATACGCTCGATCCCAACAAAACCGTCTGGGAGGAAATTTCAGAGGGCAGTGACATCTTCTATCTTGGCAAGCGTGAACAGAATTCGCGCGCCTATTGTTCGGCGTTCAACTTCAAGGGTGGTGACCAGCAGCAGAAAGTCGGCTCACTGTCTGGCGGTCAGCGCAACCGGGTGCACCTGGCCAAGATGCTGAAGAAGGGCTCCAATGTTCTGCTGCTCGATGAGCCGACCAATGACCTGGATACGGAAACCCTGGCTGCGCTCGAAGAGGCACTGGAAAGCTATGCCGGCTGCGCTGTCGTGATCTCGCATGACCGCATGTTCCTCGACCGTCTGGCCACCCATATCCTGGCCTTTGAAGGCAACAGCCATGTGGAATGGTTTGAGGGCAACTTTGCCGACTATGAAGAAGACAAGAAGCGCAGGCTGGGTGAAGACTTCAGTCATGCCGAAACGGATCAAGTACAAGCAGTTCTCTCGGTGACCGACGGATGCTCCAGCGCAGATGTCATTGTCATTGGCGCTGGGTTGTCCGGTCTTGTTGCAACAACGCTGTTGCTGGAGCAGGGGTGCACCGTCTTGTTGCTGGAGGCATCGGACAGGCCGGGAGGTCGCATCCAGTCATTGCATGATGCTGAAACCGGCAGTGTGCTGGGCGACCTGGGACCGACATGGGTATGGCCGCTCTACCAGCCAGTTGTGGTGCAGTGGCTGCAGCGGCTTGGACTGGATACATTTCCCCAGTTTGAGACGGGCAATGCGGCGCTTGATCATGGTCCTGCGGCACCAGTGCAGTTTCAGCCCTTGCCCGGTCAGCATGGCATTGCGCGGATTGCGGGAGGTCCCGTCGCGCTGATCGACGCGCTGGTGGCAAAGCTGCCCGAGGGCGTCTTGCGCACAGGCCATGCGGTAACTGGTGTTTGTGTTGGCGAAACAGGTGTCGGGGCCGACGCGTCAGGTAATGCTTTTTCCGCCACACAGGTGGTTGTCGCCACCCCATTGCGGGTGGCGGAAAGTTCCATCGACTGGTCGCCGGCTCTTCCTGATGCACTTCGTCAAGCCATGCGGGCTACGCCTACATGGATGTCGGTGCATGCCAAGGCGCTGATTGTTTATCCCACTGCCTTCTGGCGTGAGGCAGGATTGTCGGGCCGCATCGCCAGCCAGGCGGGGCCGCTGGTCGAAGCCCATGACATCAGTGCCGAGAACTCCATTCCCGCTGCCCTGTTCGGGTTTGTCGGATGGCCGCATGAAATGCGGGTTGCGCACAAGGACAGGCTGGATGCCGAAATCATTGTCCAGCTTGTGCGCTGTTTTGGAGAAGCGGCGTCGCACCCGACGCAGATCCATGTAGAGGATTGGGCGGCCAACCGGTTTATCTGCACACCCGGCGATCTTGCAGAGCCAATGAACCATCCTGATGTCGGCCCTGATGTTTTGCGACAAAACCATGCAGGTGGACGTATCGTTTTCGCAGCCGCAGAAACTTCTGATGTGAGCCCCGGCCTGATTGAAGGGGCGCTGACTGCGGGCATGCGGGCGGCAAGTCAGGTACTTGGCTCACGCGTCTGAATCCGGCAAGCTGAGCGCAGATCTAACGGAGCCAGCAAGCCTATGCCGCAAGCGAAAAATCAAGATGTTCAAATCTATTTCGAGGACAGTGGTGGTTCCGGCCCGCCGGTGCTGTTCCTGCATGAATATGCCGGTGATCATCGTTCGTGGGCGGAGCAGGGCAAGGCCTTGTCCGCCGGGTGGCGGTGCTTGTTTGCATCGGCTCGCGGCTACCCGCCTTCCGATTGCCCGGACAGTCCTGTAGCCTACACACAAGACGCCATGAACGATGACGCGCTTGCGGTTCTGGATGCAGCAGGGGTTGATAAGGCGCATATCGTTGGTCTTTCAATGGGCGCGTTCACAGCGCTTCAACTGGCACAATTTCACCCCGAGCGAGTGTTGTCGGTCACGGCTGCTGCTGGCGGTTCCGGCTCGGCAGAAGAGCAATTGGCACGTGATGGATTTGTCACTGAAGCTCTGGGCCTTGCTGCCATGATGGAAAAAAACCGGGCAATTCCAGCCGAAGCCATGTGCAAGGGACCGACCCGGGTTCAGTTGCGTTGCAAAGACCCGGCGGCCTGGCAAATGAGTGTAGATCACCTGGCGTCGCATCCCTGGCAGCCGGCAGCTCAGATGTTGCGCGGCGTACAGGTTGGCAGACCGTCATTGCGTGATCAGGAAGACACGTTGCGGACTGTTTCGGTACCGGTGCACCTAATGGTCGGTGACGAGGATACGTCCTGCCTGAACGTGAATATCTGGCTCAAGCAGATCATGGCGAGTGCACGGCTTATGGTGTTTGCGGCATCCGGCCATGCATTGAACCTGGAGGAACCGGATCTGTTCAACAACAGTCTTTTGAATTTCCTGACACTGGTTGACAGAGGGGATTGGCGGCCACGAGACCCTGCAACCATGCCGAAGGCAGGTGTTCATACAGCCCTTGGTCTTGCTGAAAATAATTAGAAGACACCTGGCAACAGTGCGCGCGGTTTAGACGTGTTCAAAACCTGAATTGTTCTAGAGCAACATGGGTTCAAGTGAACCTATAAAGTTGCTCTAGCACTTTGAAAGCGATCAGTTTTGTGATTCTTGATTGATTCTATCAAAAATCATCCTGATCTAGGCAGCGTCAGGAATGGTGTTTTCGATGTCCATGCAGGCAAAGGCTGTTTCCCGCATGAGGTCATCCCATGGCCCCGGCGTTATCACCAGCGCGTCAACCAGGTTCGTCAATGTTTGGTCCAGTGAGGCCGGACGGTCGGAAATGCCTATTGTTTTGACATTCCGCTGTCTGGATTCGGTGAGGAACTTGTTGACCTCAACCGATACGTCCTGGTTCTGGTCCAGGTTGGCAATGACCGGGCCGGTGTGACCTTTGCGCAGGCCGTTCAGTGCCTGGCTGTAGTTGGCGACATGAGCGACCTTGTAACCGCGTTGTTCCAGCCGGGCTTTTATCTGGTAGGCAACGCTGGAATCGTTGTTGATCAGCATTATATTGGCGGCACGGCGTTTCGCTGCCTGGTCAGGGTGACGGGTAACCGGCTTGTTGCCAATGTGGGGTTGTTCAGCAACGGGCAAGCGCAAATCGACGGTAAATTTCGAACCTTCGCCCAATTTGCTGCTGACCTCGATGCTGCCCTGCATGAGCTGGGCAATCTCGAGGCAGATGGCAAGGCCGAGACCGGTGCCCTGAACCTGCACGTGAGACGGCTGGCTTGCTTGTGAAAATCGATCAAATATTTTGTCAAGATTGTCTTTGCCGATACCAATGCCTGTGTCGGTTATCTCGATACGGATGTCTGCGTGGTCGCGTTCTGTCGCCCCTCGCACTGCACTTACGTTCAGCACAACGCCGCCATGTTCGGTGAACTTTACCGCGTTGGAGATGAGATTGGTCAGCAATTGCCGCAACCGCATCGGGTCGACTTTCACATATGCAGGCAGACCGTCGTCCAAAACGGATAACAGATCGATACCTTTTTCCCCGGCGCGGATATTGAACAGGTTAACGGCTTCAGAGATCGACTGCTTCAGGTCGCAGGTTTCCGGCCGCATGGTCAGTTTGCCGGCATCAATCTTGGACAGGTCAAGTGAATCATTCAGAATATCCAGCAATGCATGACTGGAAGTGGCAATCATTTTAGCGTAACCACGCTTTGCTTCATCGTTCAGACTGTCCGACAACAAGGTTGCCATGCCAACAATACCGTTTAGTGGCGTGCGGATTTCATGGCTCATTGTCGCCAGGAAATTGCTCTTGGCCTTGCTATGGGCTTCGGCTTCGATCGCTACTCGCTCAGCAGCGGCGCGTGCGCGCTGGGCTCGTTTTTGCGCCTTGAATGTGGAAAGCAGCTCGCGTTTGATATATAAATCGTGGAACACGCTGTTGAACACTATTGCGAGTGACAACCCGCACAGCAGTGCGACCAGGGTCATCTGGAGAAATATTTCATGTGACCGCTTCAGCAGTGTCTGGGTGTGGTAGACTTTCAGGGTGTATCCATTGTGTTTCGCGACAGCCGTTTCCGCCCTGGTTTCCCACTGGGCGCATGTGGCCTTTGCCTTGCCGCTTACAAGGGGTTCGCCGTTCGGAGATGACAGTACGGCACACTCGACTTCCGGGCGTGAGGCTATGGCGTTCAACAGGCCGAGACGGACTGTCTCTGATTGCTTGTCCGAGCCCGAAATGGTTGAGATCGTGTTGACCAGTTGTTGTGATGCACGGGTGAATTCAACCTGCTGATCGTCACCTTTGAGGTCAATGTGTTGGGTCTCGATCCAGTTCAGCAGCGCGGCCATCATGACGACTGCAACCGGTACAAGCAGATGAAGATAGCGACCGGTTCGCCTGTCCGCTTTCATCTTTTTGCTATGGCGTCTGTCTGACAAGATCGTATCCACACCTTGAGCAAGGTCTGACAAGGCGAGATCACCGCATCAGAACAAACTTCCGGTTCCAATATATTGGAGCACCCTTTTTGTGTTCAGGTGAACACAAAAAGGGTGCTCCAGGTCCGCATTTGAACTCAATTCCGAGTTATGGGGCGGATCGTAGCGGATAAATCTTGGCAGGCGTTTAGCGCAGGAATCGGGATTTGTATGATCTCGTAAAGGAACAGTTAACCATCAGTTCCGCTCCGCCCACAGGGCGAGCCCGACCACTGCCAGCATGGTGACTGCCATGGTGATATTGATCAGCCTCTGGATGCCGTCCGGCAGGTTGAGCCGCTTCAGGTAGACACCAATGCCGAGCCACAGAAAGTGAATAGGTATCCAGAACGCATTGAGTACGGCGATCTTGAGGGCTACCTCGACAGTATAGTTGGAGGGCAGGAAGGCGAAGCCGGTAAACAGTGCTGTGTTGACCGCATAGGCTTTCGGGTTAATGAACTGGAGTGTAATACCATTCCAGAATCCGGGTGCTTTTTCCGGAGCTATCAGAGCGACCTTGCTGCCGGAGAAGGCGATTTTTCCAGCCAGATAAGTCAGATACGCGATTGAGGCAACCAACAGGATCAACCGTAGATAGGGGATGGAAAACAACACCGCCGCCAGACCGGTTGCAACAGCCATGCCGACAGCAAAATTGCCTGCGCACAACCCCCAGAGATAGGAAAAGCCGGCCTTGAAACCATATCCGGAGCCAACGCCGGCAACACTCAGTACACCGGGGCCAGGTGTGATCAGGAGGAAGAAGCAGGCAAGCGCAAATTCAATCATTGCCAGTTATACCAAAGGGTCAATAGGTAGTTTCCTCGGTGTCAGGGCTTTCATCACCGCACAGTGATTTCCAGGATTTGCGCGATTTGTGCTTGTCATACCAGATGCCAATGGCGGGCAGGTCGTGCAACAGACGGGTGTGGCCGGTATGCATGCACAAGTTATGTACTGCCGGCAGCAGCGACATGTCTGCCAGGGTAAATCCCCGCCCAACCAGCCAGGTCCGGCTGCCGATGCATTCATTCAACACCTTGAGGCAGGATCGTGTGTCGGCGCACTGCACAGCCGCAGCGGCTGATTGCGCACCCATCAGTTTGCCCAGACGCGAGTGGATGACACCGATCCACTGTTCCACTTCGGCTGATCGAATGGGATCGGCCGGCACCAGTGCCCGGCCATTGAAGCGATGATCAATATAATGGGTAATGCCGCGTATCTCGAATAGCCGGATCTTACCGTGACGCAATGCCGGCAAGGAACCGAACATGTTCTCTTTCAGTGCCTGAAGGGAACCGTAGTCAATTTCCCGGAACCGATACAGAATGCCTTTTTCCATACACGCCATTCTGCAGATGCGCACACCTGCATCACGTGCCGGTCCGATAATTTCCAACTCTGCCATTGCCACCACTCCGCCGTGCTTCGCTATCGCACAAAGCACATTGAGACACAACCGATTGTGATCCGCATGCCGGTGCGGTGTCAGCAACTGGAGGGATGATCAATGGCGGGTAAATATGGCTTGAGATCGACCAAAGGTGTCTGGTCGAGTGCATCTGTTGCGTCTATGCCGATGATGCCTGCGTCTGAATCGAGGGAGGTGATCTCAACCAGGGCCATGGCGACAGGGTTGGGGCGCACCGGCGAACGCAGCGAAAAAACGCCTGCCGGCGTTTCGCGATGCCGCGGTTTTTGCAGGATAATATCGCGTCGAGCCTGGTGCATCCAGTACAGGATATGCAGGTAATCGCCGACCGCAAGACCGGTCAGTCCGGGCCGCCATGCTTCATCTATCTCCAGATAACAGTTGCCCGCAGCTTTCTCGCGAGCCTGACGCATGTTTTTTGGACACTCGTTGCGTTCGCTCCATGGTGACC
This sequence comes from uncultured Alphaproteobacteria bacterium, assembly GCA_963759095.1. GTDB lineage: Bacteria > Pseudomonadota > Alphaproteobacteria > Rhizobiales > Aestuariivirgaceae > Anderseniella. Next base: position 46,150 of record CAVWYF010000023.1, read on the forward strand.
TGATACGGCCAATAAAGACCACATGCGCATCACCGATTTCCAGGCCCGGATCACGCAGCGACCTGATTTCACCGTCACGCACATCTGCCGGGCCACTTTTGACTGGGGTTTCGGTCATAGCGGAACCTTGCCGGATTTCAGGAAAGAAAAAATTGCGTCAATATTGCCACCCTTGTGTATGACGTGATCAAAGCTTTGCCGAAGCAGGATACCCATCCAGATACCCTGAATGCGGATGTCGGTAATGCGGTCCTTTTTCGTTCTGAACTCCAACTCCGTGCGGCGGTCCCGGGAGTGCTGCACATAGCCTCGCACGATATTGCCGCGCGAACCGGTTACCACAAATGCCGTGCCGCGGACTTTCTTGCCATTTTTGGAAATGACTTTGAGGACCATGCGGTTGAACAACTCGACATAGGTCTGCTGCCGGTCCGATTTGAGTTTGCGGCGGTGCTTGCCGAGCACGAACAAAGCGAGCGAACTCATGGCGACATATTTATCCAGGGTGTCTGCAATTGCATCGCTGTGAGCTCCGTTTCTCATCACATCCAGAAATCGGTTGGCAGCATCATGAACCAGTTTTTCCGATGACGTTGCAGGCGTCGCCAGCACCATGCCGGGACCGGGGTAGCCCAGTACGAGAAGACCGGCTGACAGTGCAACAAGAAAGTCGCGGCGTATGATTGGTTTAGGGTCAGGACCCATTAATCTTATCCATTCTGCGGGAGGATATTTTGCTTCTGACAAGGCGAGAGGTCGCAGGAAACCGTCCGGTTTTCAAGACCTATCAACGCGGTCAGGGGCAAAATAGACCCCGCCCTTCGGGTTTGAAAGAAAACACCCGCCTGAAGTCGAAAAATGCTCGAAAAGGCAAAAAGCCTTGTCTTGCGCTTTTTCAACATCATTCGACTGTTTTCTTTCAAACAGAATTGCATAAGATTAATGGGCCCTGACCCTATGTATCATCGCGACCAATATGCGGAAACTCGCTTGTGCGGGCAAGGTCAGAAACACCATGCAGGCTTGAACCAATCCGCGCAAAAGTGCAGCGTGTGGCCATGAAAACACAAACCGTAACTATTGCTCGTGAAGGCGGCGTAGCGATTGTCACTTATGACCGCGGCGGGCGGGCCAATGCCATGTCGTTTGCCGTCATGGATGAACTGGCCTCTGCCGCCCTTGGTTTTGTCGATGACACCGAACTGAGATGTGTGGTGCTGACAGGCACGGATAGAATTTTTTCGGCCGGCATGGACCTTTCCGATCCGGTTTTTGACCGCATCAACGAGATGTCTCTGCAGGATATGCGTCACTATAGCGAACGCGGTCCCAGACTGGGGCGAGCATGGGCAGGCATTGAGGTGCCGGTCATATGTGCCATTGAAGGTCCGTGCCTTGCGGGTGGACTGGCACTGGCCTCCATGTGTGATTTTCGCATTGCGTCACAAAGTGCCCGGTTTGGTGCCCCTGAAGTCCAGGTGGCGCATAATATGGGATGGCATTCGGTGCCAAGGCTGATTGCGCTGGTCGGCGTTCAGGCAACGCGTCGGGTTTTGCTGGCCGGTGAAGAGTGGACGGCGGATGAAGCCCGACGGCTTGGTTTTGCGGACGAGGTTTGCAAGGCGGGCGGAGCACTCACTGCGGCAAGACAGATGGCTGATCGGATTGCCGGTTATCCGGGGCTGGCAGTTCGGATGATCAAACGCCAGATCGATGCGTCAGCGCACGCGCTTGATTATGCGACAAGTGCCTATGACAAAGACCAGCAGCTGGTGGCATGGATGTCGGAAGATTTTCAGGCAGCCCGGGCGAAATTTGCCAGGTAAGGCCAGTCCGGGACCATTCTCAGATCAACATGGGTTCAAGTGAACCCATAACCTGATCTAGCGATTTAGGGTTTCAACCAGTTGATTGACCGCGCTTTGATCGCCGCCCTTTTTTACGAGAAACTTCTGAAAAATGCCACGTTGCTGATAGGTCAGTGAAACAAACCCAACTATCGGTACGGACACTTTTACGTCGGCGATCTTGAAGGACCTGCCTGCCGGACGAAGCAGAAACTGCACCGTATATTTGTTGCCGGTGCGCAGGGTGACCAGAGTGTTGACCGCAATATCAGAGCCGTTTGCCTTCTTGGCGTCCAGGACCTCTGCTTTTGCCACACGGTATTCGCGGGTTTGATCGGCAAAGTAACGCGCCATGAAAGCGGTGACACCATTGTAGTAGCGCTTGTTTTGTGACTTTTGCAAAAATCGCTGATACTTGCCAAGCGAATAGACCGAAATACCGGGGATATCGGCATGACGGCGCAGAACGCGCGCAAAACTTGTGATCGTGCCGGCTCTGTTCGCTGCCAGCAGGTCATTGGCCACTTTGCGTGTGTACGTGACTGCCGGATGATCTGCCGCGACCGCCGGTGCGATCGAAATTACTGCCATCATGAGGGCAGCCAATACAGTGCCCAATGCTAATGTGCGCCGGTTCATGCGGTTCGTGTCCTTAGAGTAATATTTACGTGACATGAGACCCAGAGCCGCAAGGCCCGTGCTCGATCTCTAAATCAATTAGTTAACAACTAAAGCGGTTTCGCGGCAGTCGTCAAGATTATCAAGCGTGCAGACAGACTTGCTGGTGATGTCAAGGCAGGTTAAGGCTTTTAAATGAGGGAATTGGCAAAACGGGCTGTCCGGTTGAATGGCGATGATTGACGAACTTCTTGCAGGATTGCGTGCAGCGGGAGAGGAAACCCGGCTGCGTTTGCTGTTTATCCTGTCGCGCGGCGAGTTCAATGTATCGGAACTCACCACCATTTTGGGGCAAAGCCAGCCGCGGGTCAGCCGTCATCTGAAACTGATGGTTGAGGCGGGCCTGATCCAGCGATACCGGGAAGGTGCCTGGATGCTGTTTCGCATCAATACAAGCTCGGGCAATGCCGAGCTTGCCCGGTCCCTGATCCGGTTTCTGGCGGATGATGATCCGCAGGTTGCCCGTGACCTTGAGCGTATTGCCCAGATCAAGGCGCAGCGCCAGGCGGATGCTCAGGCCTACTTTGCCGAAAATGCCGAAAACTGGACTGCGATCCGGGCCTATCATGTGGCTGAGGAAAAGACCGAAGAGGCCATACGTCAACTGGTCGGAGACGGCCACATCGGCAGGTATGTTGATCTGGGCACCGGCACCGGCCGGATGCTGGAGATATTTGCACCGCTGGCCGACGAGGCAATCGGCGTCGACATGTCCCGCGAAATGCTGAGTTTCGCCCGGGCAAACCTCGGGCAGGCGGGGCTGGACCATGTTCAGGTCCGGCAAGGTGATATTTCCAGGCTGACATTGCAGGACGCATCTGCAGATCTCGTCACCCTGCATCAGGTTTTGCACTTTGTGGCTGATCCCGCCAAGGCGATTGCTGAAGCCGTGCGTCTGCTCAAGCCGGGCGGACGCCTCGTGGTGGCGGATTTTGCCTCGCATGACCTGGAGTTTCTGCGCGAGCAATTCGCCCATCGCCGCCTGGGTGTCGCCCATTATGACATGACATCGTGGGTAAAGGCTGCAGGCGCCAAGATCACCAAGCATGAACAACTCAGTGCGCCTGCACACCTGGCGCAGGAAGGTCTGGCGGTCGCATTCTGGGTAATTGAGAAGGCGTGAGCCTGGAGTGCCCGTTCCGGCCTTGCGGCGGGCCACTGACTGGCGCCCGCTAGTCGCGGGATCAGCAGAGGAGAACCTCCTACCATGAGAATCGTCGTGATGGGTGCGGGAGTGATAGGCGTGACCACCGCATATTACCTCGCTAAGGGCGGGGCTGAAGTCGTTGTGCTCGACCGTCAGTCCGGACCCGGGCTGGAGACAAGTTATGCAAATGCCGGCGAACTCAGCTATGGCATGACCTCTCCCTGGGCCGCGCCGGGTGTGCCTATGAAAGCGCTGAAGTGGCTGTTTATGAAACGCCGCCCGCTTTTCATCTGGCCTTTGATCAGCCCGACGATGTGGATGTGGGGTTTGCAGATGATCCGCAACTGCAACGAGGAAAGTTACCGAACCAACAAGGGCCGGATGGTGCGGATTTCGAACTATTCGCGCGACGTCATGCCTGATCTGATTGCCGAAACCGCTATCGATTACGATGGGCGCGAGCAGGGCACATTGCAACTGTTTCGTACGGCGAAACAGATGAAAGGTTCGAAGGCCGATCAGGAAATACTGGCGGAGTATGGCTCACCGTACGAAGTGCTGGGCCGCGACGCCTGCATTGCAGTGGAACCGGCGCTCGCCGAGGTGCGTAGCAAATTCGTCGGTGGCCTGCGCCTGACTGCTGATCGCACTGGAGATTGCCGGATGTTCACCATGGCACTCGCGGAAAAATGTGCAGAGATGGGTGTCGAATTCCAGTATGGTCAGTCAATCAGGGCTATCGCCATCGAGAATGGCAGAGTTGAAGGGGTGGAAACGGAGGTCGCAGGCAGGATTGTCGGTGATGCCTACGTTTGTGCCTTGGGCAGCTATGGTCCAAAGCTGCTGAACCCGATAGGTGTTAAGCTGCCTGTCTATCCGGTCAAAGGGTACTCGGTCACGCTGCCTGTTACCGATGATGCATTTGCCCCGCAATCGACGATCATGGACGAGACTCACAAGGTTGCGATCACTCGATTGGGCGACCGGATCCGGGTGGCGGGCACTGCAGAAATCGCGGGATATTCCAACCGGCTCGGTCCTCATGCCACTGATACAGTGCGCCATGTCATCAGCGATCTTTTCCCGAAAGGCGGTGATATCAGCAAGGCGGAAGGGTGGACCGGCCTGCGTCCCATGACACCGGATGGCACGCCGGTGCTCGGGCATTCGCGTTACGATAATCTGTACCTGAACACCGGTCATGGCACTTTGGGCTGGACCATGGCCTGCGGTTCCGGCCGAGCCGTGGCCGATCTGGTGCTTGGCAATGAGCCAGAGATATCACTCGATGGTCTGACCGCGGAGCGCTACGAGCGCTGAAGCCCACCTGCACCGTCTCGCGCGTATTTCAGAGCAAATGGCTGATTGATCTTTAAAGCATCGGTGGTGCAGCTAATCGGCCTCGATCGGCACCACGCACCTGCGCGAGCGGTGGCAGAACTACCAGAGTTTGTGGAAGGTGTTGGCCTTCTTGACGAAATCGACTTTTGCGACCTTCTCCCATACACCGGCTACACGAGGACATGCCAGTTTCAGGGCCGGTATGTCGGGATGCCAGCTTGCCAGCATGGCCATATAGATGTCCGCTGCCGACATGGTCTTGTCGGCCAGCCACTCATGTCTGGAAAGGTGTTCATCCATGATGGCGAAGGCAGCGTTCATCTGGTCGATTGCACAGGATTTTACGGCTTCTGCGCCTGCAGCATCCGACGTGTAGCGGTCGGAATAATAACATCGAAGATCTGCTTCATAAACATTCGCTGCGAGGTAAACCATCCAGCGCAGGTAGGCGGCCCGCCCGGCATCACCGGGTTGTGGTGCCAGGCCGGTGTCGCGGTGGGCATCGCCGAGGAACAGACAAATAGCGGCTGACTCGGTCATCAGCTGGCCATCCGGCAATATCAGCGCAGGCACCTGGGCGGCCGGATTGATTGCCAGGTAACCGGCGGATCTGTGCTCATCCTTGCCGGTATCGACAAGTTCGCGCTTCCACGGCGCATTGCCTGCCTCAAGCATGGCTTCGGCTGCAAAGGCGCCTGTGCCGGGTGACGTGTAGATGGTGTACATTTGACAGGGCTCACTCTGGTTGTGGTTCGTTAATGAGGCTGACGTAGTTTGAACATTGTTGCAATCTATTCGCCGTGAGAATGAACGTGAAGCGATTTTCGACAGATATGATCTGCCGGGTGGTTGTAGGCCTGGCGATGGTTGGTGTTTCCGCGTGCTCGTCCACACCGAACCTCACGGATGACTTCACCAGCGTTGGCGTTCGCCCGCCATCGGGTCAATGCACGGTGAACCCGCGCTCCATTGCCGATGCCGTATCGATCGGCACCGTCGATGGCAGAGGGGCGTGCGGCATCAAGAACGCCTGGAAAGTATCCGCGGTCGGCGATGTGGCGTTCTCGACACCGGCAAGGATTCGGTGCCAGATGGTGGGTGCTACAAACAACTGGGTTGGCAAGGTGCTTCAGCCGGCTGCCCGTTCAGCGTTCGGGGAGCGGGTGGTCAAACTGCGCATAGCGGCGTCTTATGCCTGCCGCGGCCGCGACAACAAACGCGGCGCCAAAATCTCCGAACATGCGTTTGGCAATGCGCTCGATGTCTCGGCCTTTACGCTGGCGTCGGGGCGGGTTGTGGAAGTGGAAGACGGCTGGAAAAACGGCGGCAAGGAAAGTGCGTTCCTGAAGCAGGTGCACGGACAGGCGTGCGGTACGTTCACAACTGTTCTTGGTCCCAAAGCAAATGCCGCACATCGAAACCACTTTCACTTTGATCTCGGCAAGCATGGCCGTTCGGGCAACGGCAAGTACTGTCGCTGAAGACATGCCTTGACCGGCTAAAACGATAGATCACAACCGCTGAGTAACGGTCCGACTGTGGTCTGTTTGCGACGTTTCCGGGTGTCGTTGACGCGATATACAGATGCATCATGTCCGACATACCCTGAGCCCGTGGTTATCCAGGCAACATATCGGGGATCCAATCTGTCCTATCCGCTGGGCGTCGTCCTGTGCGCACTGGCCGGTGTGTGCTGGTCGCTCATCCCGCTGGGTATCAGGCACATTGAAACGGCCAGTGTCTGGCAGATTCTGTTCTTTCGTTCAGCCGGGCTTTTGCCGATGCTGTTCTGTCTGATGTACTGGCGGTCCGGTGGCCGGCCCCTGGAAGCGTTATTCAAGGCGGGTGCTCCCGGTGTACTGGGCGGACTGGCGCTGACCATGGCCTATGCCGGCGGCATCGGAGCCGTCCAACTGACCAGCGTGGCCAATGCGGCTTTTCTGTTTGCTACCGCGCCGTTCATGGTTGCACTGCTCAGCTTTCTGGTACTGGGCGAGCGGGTCCGCGCGGCCACGTGGGTAGCCATGGTGCTCGGCCTCGCCGGCATCAGCTTTATGGTGGCCGACAGTTTCACCACTGGCAACTGGCAAGGTGACGCTGTTGCGCTGATGGCGGCACTGGGATTTGCCCTGTTCACGCTCGCACTGCGCTGGGGCAAGGCAGCCGACATGATGCCGGTTTCATTTATGGGCGGGTTATTTGCATTGGTACTGTCGGGGTTGGTTGTCTCGGGCACCGGGCAGGGGCTTGATCTGCCGGTGCACGAAATCGCCATTGCCGTCATGCTTGGCGTTGTTTTGCTCGCGCTGGGCATGACATTGTACACATTCGGGTCACAGGTTGTGCCGGGAGCGGAACTGGCGCTTTTGTCCATGACCGAAGTGGTTCTGGCACCCATATGGGTGTGGATTATCCTGGGAGAAACCGCAGCAGCGGCAACGCTGATCGGCGGCGGTATATTGATGCTGGCCATCGGTTTCAATGCACTGACGGGTTTGCGTCGCAAGCCTTTGCCGATGGGGCACTGAACTGTTATCCGAACAATACTGCACTCATCATCCGGCCTGGCATGAACGCAAAGAAACCTGCTCCGAACAGTGCGCCCACCATGGTTGATATCATTGCATATTTGTGCGCACGAATATTGCCTGCCCTGACTGCCCAGACGGCCTGGGTCAATCCCAGCAGTGTCCATGCGGACAACAGGTGAATCCAGCTATAGCTCGAACCATTCATGCCGGTTATCCAGAATGATGAAATGCAGATGAGGGCCAGCATCGCCACCCATGCCCGCCCGACATGTCTATGGGCGGGTGTCCCTCGTCTCACAATAAGGATTACCGCTGTCAGCGCGATGGCAACGGCTGCGGCTGCCACATGAAGCTGAATTGCAAGACCGGCTTCCAGCAATGGCTTGATGTTCATTCTGCATTCCTTCAGGTATGTGTTGTGTCTCAACTGAAGGCTTAGCGGCGAGCTGCAGCTTTTAAGAAGCTGTGATGCGTCAACAGGGGCAAGGGCTACGTGAAACGTCAGATTGTGCAACTCACGCTTCGTGAAATGCGGTCACTGTTTTCCGACAAACGGCTGTGGGTGGCGTTTGGCGCCATTGTTGCGCTGTTCGTGTTTACCGGCCCGTTCGGCACTATTGACCAGTTGAAGTTTGCCGAACGGCTCGGGTTCTGGCTGACCGTGCATTTCGTGACATGGACAATAGCGCTGACCAGCGTCGCACTGGTCAGCGTGTGGAATGACGACAACTCCCGTATCGGCATATGGCAAACGGTCATCGGATGCTGCCTTGCAACACCGTTCATCGGGTTTGCGGTCAGCGCGATCAGGACACTGTTTCTGAACGAACCGATAACCGTCACAAGCGTTTTCTGGCAGATGGTTCAGGCGCTGCCGGTCGCCATTATCATTGGCATCGTTGCGTATTTTTTCTTTCAGCCCGTGCAGTCACCATCGACTGATCCCGAAGGACGTGATCCCGACGCGCGGCTGATGCTGCGCCTGCCGCCGGAGAAACGCGGCGAACTGCTTTATATGTCGATGCAGGATCATTATGTTGAAATCGTTACAGCCAAGGGCAGGGAGCTTGTCCTGCTTCGGCTGGCGGACGCCATCAACGAGGCAGGCAGCACCACCGGTATTCAGGTGCACCGCTCGCACTGGGTGGCGTTTGCCGCCATTGCGACCACCACACGCGACGGCGGCAAAACAAGTGTCGTCATGACTGACGGCACCGAACTGCCGGTCAGCCGAACCTATGCGAAGGCTTTGCGCGAGGCAGGCGTTTCCTGAAGTTTATCTCGTCTCGCTCAGGCTTTGCCGTACCCGCCACCGGTTGGTGTCTGGATGATGATGGCATCGCCCGGAAACACCCTGGTCTGGTCACAGCCTTTGAGTTGTTCAACAGTACCGTCGCTTCGGCGGCATGAATTGATGCCAACCTCGCCAGGCTCTGCGCCATCGAGTCCGAACGGCGGTACGCGCCGGTGACCGGTCAGCAGCGAAACGTCCATTTCCTCCAGGAACCGCACCGTGCGCCTGGTGCCGCCGCCGCCGGACCATTTGCCATGGCCGCCGGCACCGCGCCTGATGCGAAAATCTTCCAGCACCACCGGGTAGCGGAATTCGAGAATTTCCGGGTCGGTCAGGCGCGTGTTGGTCATGTGGGTGTGTACGCCCGAGGTACCGTCATAACCGGGCCCGGCACCGGAACCGGAACAGATGGTCTCGTAATACTGGTATTTGTCATTGCCGTAGTTGAAATTGTTCATGGTAGATTGCGATGCAGCGACCGCGTTGAGCGCGCCGAACAGGCAACTGGTCACGGCTTGCGAAACTTCAACATTTCCGGCCACCACGGCGGCCGGGTATTCCGGTGACAGCATGGATTTTTCAGGCGTGACGATGGTGATAGGCTTCAGGCAACCGGCATTCATCGGAATATTGTCGGCCACCATACAGCGGAATACATACAAGACGGCGGCATTGGTGATCGGGCGCGGCGCATTGAAGTTGCTCGCCTGCTGTTCGCTGGTGCCGGTGAAGTCCACCACGGCAGTGCGGTTCTCGCGGTCCACCCTGATATGGACCTTGATGTGCTGGCCCGCATCCATTTCATAATCGAATGAGCAGTCATGCAGCGCCCCGATGACGCGGCGCACGCTTTCTTCCGCATTGTCCTGGACGTGGTTCATATAGGCCTGCACCACATCAAGGCTGAACTGCGCCACCATCTTGCGCAGTTCCTGCACGCCTTTTTCATTGGCGGCGACCTGGGCTTTCAGATCAGCGATGTTCTGGCCGGGATTGCGGCACGGATACTCGCCTGCGGTCAGCACTGCCATGGTTTCGTCTTCAAGGAAGATGCCCTTGTCGACCATCTTGAAGTTGTCAATGACGACGCCTTCCTCATGGATGGAGGTTGCCAGCGGTGTCATGGAGCCCGGCGCCATGCCGCCGACATCGGCGTGATGGCCGCGGCTTGCTGTATAAAACAGGATGGTCTTGTCATCGCTGTCAAACACCGGGGTGACCACCGTGATGTCAGGCAGGTGGGTACCGCCATTGTACGGTGCGTTCAGCATGTACACATCGCCCGGGTGCATGACCGGGTTGTTGGCGATGATGGTTTCCACGGATTTGTCCATCGAGCCCAGGTGCACCGGCATGTGCGGTGCATTCGCCACCAGTGCGCCGTCAGCATTGAATACGGCGCAGGAGAAGTCGAGGCGCTCCTTGATGTTCACGGAATACGCCGTCTTCTCAAGCGTCACGCCCATCTGCTCGGCGATTGACATGAACAGGTTATTGAACACTTCCAGCATCACCGGATCAGCTTTGGTGCCGATGGCAAATTCGCGTTTGGCCGCGACTGCACGGGTCAGCACCATATGATCGAGACTGGAAATTTCAACCTGCCAGCCGGGTTCAATGACGGTGGTGTTGTGCGCCTCGATGATCAGGGCGGGGCCGGAAATGTTGAAGCCCGGCTTGAGGACACTGCGATCATAGAGCGGTGTATCGTGCCATTCACCACTGGCGTAAATGCGTGTCTGGCCCATGGCATCAGCAGAGCCCTGCTGAAGTGTGCATGCAGGTTCTGCACTGTCTGATCCGCCACCCACTGACTCAACGGTGACGGCCTCTACAATTATATCCGTGCCGGGGCTGGAAAAGCCGAACTGGGCCTTGTGTGCCGTTTCAAACTGCGCGCGCATCCGGCCGGCCGTATCAAGATCAGCATCAAGCGCTGAGTCAGTGCCCTTGTAGCGCAGCAACGCACGAGGATAAGTGGTTGTTTCCTGCACCGACACGCCCTGATTGGACAGCTCGTTTATGGAGTCTTTTGAAAGACTTGCCGCGATGTCCTGGAGCGTCGATTCAATTTTGGCGCCAAGTGTTTCTTCAACTGCCTGCTGGCGGTGGCTGCGAATATCGGCAAGGCCCATGCCATAGGCCGACAGCACACCTGCGAAGGGGTGGATGTAGACGGTCTTCATGCCGAGCGTGTCGGCAATCAGACAGGCGTGCTGGCCGCCGGCGCCGCCGAAACAGTTAAGCGCATAGCCCTGTACATCATAGCCGCGCTGCACGGAAATCTTCTTGATGGCGTTGGCCATGTTCTCAACCGCAATGCGGATGAAACCTTCAGCCACATCTTCAGGCGTTTTGCCGTTGCCGATGTCGTCTGCCATGGCGGCGAATTTTTCACGTACCACATCACCATCAAACGGCTCATCGCCATTGGGCCCGAACACTGCAGGAAAATGATCCGGGTTGAGCTTGCCTAACATGACATTGGCATCCGACACAGCCAGTGGCCCGCCACGGCGATAACAGGCGGGACCGGGATTGGCGCCGGCGGAATCCGGGCCGACGCGGAAGCGGGACCCGTCATAATGCAGAATGGAACCGCCACCGGCAGCAACGGTATGGATGCGCATCATCGGCGCGCGCATGCGGACACCGGCCACTTCGGTTTCGAAGGCGCGTTCAAACTCGCCGTTGAAATGCGCGACGTCCGTCGACGTGCCGCCCATGTCAAAACCGATGAGTTTTTCAAAACCCGACATGCGACCGGTTTCGACCATGCCGACCACGCCGCCGGCCGGGCCGGACAGGATGGCATCCTTGCCCTGGAACAGTTCCGCCGCGGTCAGACCGCCGGATGACTGCATGAACATCAGCCGGCAGTCGCTGCCATCGGTTCCAAGTTCGGTTGCGACCTGATCCACATAGCGGCGCAGGATAGGCGACAGATAGGCATCCACAACGGTGGTGTCGCCACGTCCGACCAGTTTCATCAGGGGTGAGACCTTATGGCTGATGGAGACTTGCGTGAAGCCGATTTCATCGGCGATCTCACCGGCGCGGGTCTCATGGGCCGTGTAGCGGTATCCGTGCATGAACACGATGGCGACAGCGCGAATACCGGCATCGAAGGCCGCCTGCAGGGCTGCTCTTGTGCCTGCCTCGTCGAGCGGCGTTTCCACCGTGCCGTCAGCCAGTACGCGTTCATCAACTTCGGTTACCTGTTCATAGAGCAGTTCCGGTTTGATGATGTTGAGGTCAAAAATGTTGGGCCGTGCCTGGTAACCGATCTCCAGCGCGTCGCGAAACCCGCGCGTGGTCAACAACAGTGTGCGATCGCCCTTGCGCTCCAAAAGGGCATTGGTGGCAACAGTGGTCCCCATCTTGACTGCGGAAATCTGGTCCGCCGGAATGGGCGCATCGCTGGCGATCCCCATCAGGTCGCGAATACCCTGAATGGCGGCGTCGCGATAATTCTCCGGGTTTTCCGACAGCAGTTTGTGTGCTTTCAGGCTGCCGTCGGGCATCCGCGCCACAAGGTCAGTGAACGTGCCGCCACGATCGATCCAGAAATCCCATTTGGCCATCGTACGCTCCCGTATTTTGCCGGTCCGTCATGCCCGGTGACAAAAAAGATTGCCAACGTCTACGATTTATCGGTAAATTGTCAACATGAATAATGAGAAAACTGGAAAACTTGGCCCAATCGTCTCTTCCTCGCATCTGGCTCAGGGTGCGATGCCGTCATTGTCGGAGTTTGAATTCGGCCTGATCATGGCATCTCACGCGTTTCAGCGCTGGATGGTTCGCTGTATGACGGCCGCAGGAGTGCCCGGTCTGTCGCCGCTTGATGTACTGGTGCTGTTTTCGGTGCACCATCGCACGAAGCCCAAGCGGTTGGCTGATATCTGCCTGGTGCTGAATGTCGAGGACACCCATCTGGTGACCTATGCCATTCGCAAGCTGGACGGGGCAGGGCTGGTGAAATCGGGCAAGTCGGGCAAGGAAAAGACCGTTGTGCTGACCGACATGGGTGACGAGGTATGCCGCAAATACCGTGAAGTGCGCGAAGAACTGCTGGTGGAAACCATCAAATCCTTAGGCTTGAAAGCCGAAACGGCATCAGCCCTGGCCAAGGAACTGCGGGTATTGTCAGGCCATTATGATCAGGCAGCAAGGGCTGCTGCATCTCTGTGAGCACGTCTGTAGAGCTGTTTGGCGCTAACTACAGTGTCTATGTCCGCATCTGCCGCATCGTGCTGGCTGAGAAGGGCGTGGATTATGTGCTGCAGCCGATAGACATCTTTGCTGATGACGGGCCGCCACGGGATTACCTCGCTCTGAACCCGTTTGGGCGCATTCCGTCATTCCGGCATGGCAAGTTCGAGCTTTATGAAACCGATGCCATCACGGCTTATGTCAATGGAGCCTTTGACGGGCCTAAACTGATGCCTGGCGATGTGCAGGCCCGTGCCCGCGCACGCCAGATCATGCGGTTGGCGGATGTTGAAATATACAAACACCTGGTCTGGGGTGTGTTTGTGCCATGGCAAGACAAAGAGGCCATGCCGGGCCTTGAGCGTGCCGGTCTCATTCTGGGTGAACTGCAACGGCTGGCCGGAGAAAACTGGCTCACCGGAGACCAAATCAGTCTTGCAGATGCCCATGTGTATCCGATGTTGACATACTTCTCGATGGTGCCGGAAGGGGCCGCAAAACTGGCTGAATTCGATCATCTGACCGGATGGATGGTGCAAATGGCGAACCGGAAAAGCGTTATTTCTTCCCAGTTTTCTGCTGAAAATACCTGACCTGGTTCACTTTAATTCGCCTCGTTCATTGTTTCTTCATAATTAACCCCCATATTAGCGAACATAGACGCAGAGGCCGGATGTACGTCCTGCGGTTTGGAAAGCGGTTCTAGTTTTGGCCAATGGCCTTAACTGAATCGCTTTTTTGATTCCTGAACTGATTGACCGCAGCGCGGTGTTCACCCATAATTTTGTGATGATAAAGCCGCGATTTCTGGTTTTCCTTGCATTCATGCTGATCTTTGCATTTGCCACGGGCCACGCTGTCGGAGGCTCGCTTGCCGGGTCCGAATGGGGGCTGGGCGAGGGCGATGATCGGTTTGTGCAATTTGGCGCTGACGGCAAGATTTCCGGACATGCCGGGTGCAACCGCTTTTTCACAAGTTACGTGCAAAGCGGTTCGAAGCTGAAGATTGCCGGAATAGCCACAACACGCAAATTATGCAGTGACGCTGCCATGAAGCAGGAGAGGGAATGGCTCGGCCTGTTGAAACGGGTGCGTGCAATTGAATTGACGCATTTGAAACTCGTTCTTTACGGTGCAAAACGAACACGACTGGCAGTGTTGAAGCGCCGGGATTTTGATTAGGAGACTTGTTATATGGATTATGTGAAACTTGGCGGAGCGGGCGTTAAGGTGTCGCGGCTCTGCCTCGGCATGATGAGTTATGGCACGCCGGGATGGCCGCACCATCCCTGGGTGCTGGGGGAGGCAGAAGCGCAACCTTTCTTAAAGGGCGCCCTGGACGCAGGCATCAATTTCTTCGACACGGCGGATTTTTATTCCACCGGTGCCAGCGAGGAAATTCTCGGCAATTTCGTCGCCGCCAACATGAAGCGGTCAGACGCTGTCATTGCGACCAAGGTGTGCCTGCCGATGGGCGATGGCCCGAACGACAAGGGACTTTCACGCAAGCACATTCTTGAAGGTATCGATGCATCTTTGAAGCGGTTGAAAACCGATTATGTCGACCTTTTGTATATCCACCGGCTTGACCCTGACACCGGGTTTGAGGAACTGGCGGACGCCCTGAACGACGTGGTGCGGGCCGGCAAGGCAACCTATCTCGGTGCCTCCAGCATGTGGACCTGGCAGTTTGCCAAGCTGCGCGAAATGCAGCGCGCCAATGGCTGGGCGCAGTTCCGCGTGATGCAGAATTTCTACAATCTGTGCTACCGCGAGGAAGAGCGTGAGATGATCCCGTACTGCGAGGCAGAAGGCGTGGCGCTGGTGCCGTGGTCTCCCATGGCGCGCGGCTTCCTGGCCGGTAACCAGCCCAAGGATGGCAAGGGTGCCACATCGCGCGGGCAGACCGACAAGATTGCGCAAGGATATTTTGGCACCAGGCAGGACTATGCCGTGCTGGCGCGGGTTGAAAAACTGGCGGCGAAACTGGGCGTGAAACCGGCACAGATTGCGCTTGCATGGGTATTGGCCAAAGGCATTACATCGCCCATTATCGGTGCCACCAAAACGCATCACCTGAGCGATGCGGTTGCAGCAGCAGACATCAAGTTGACCGATGCACAGATCGCTGCGCTGGAAGCACCCTATGCGCCTCGTGCGGTGCAGGGCCATTCGTGACAAAGCGGCTTTTGATAGTCGCGCATGTGCCGTCGCCCAACACCCTGGCTCTTCGTGACGCGGCTGTGCGGGGTGCCTCGTCGCCGGACGTGTCAGGTATAGAAACAGTGTCGAAGACACCGTTCGAGGCAGGCCCGGAAGACGTGCTGACCTGTAATGGCATCATCCTCGGCACCACGGAAAATCTCGGTTACATGTCCGGTGCGCTGAAGGACTTCTTCGACCGCACCTATTATGGGGTAATCGAGGAAAAGCAGGGACTGCCGCTCGGCGTCTACATCCGGGCAGGCCTGGACGGTACCGGCACGCGCCGCGCCATTGAAAGCATTACCGGGGGCTTGCGCTGGAAGCTGGTGCAGGAGCCGATGATCCTGCGTGGCGAGTGGCAGGACGGATTTACGCGGCAGGTCGAAGATCTCGGACTGGCGATGGCGGCAGGGCTTGAAGCCGGAGTTTTCTAAGGCACAAACAACTCATGCCTTGCGACCCATCCATACGCAAAATGCTACAACCAGTGCAAAACCAAAGGTAACTGCTGACACAGTCTCACCAAGCAGGGCCCATGATCCTGCCAGCGTTACGAAAATCTGCAACAACTGAACCTGTCCGGCTTTGGCCACACCGGCAAGCGCCATGCCGTTGTTCCAGAAAAAGAACCCCAGAAACTGCGAGAATACGGCCACATAGGCAAATGCCAGCCACGCTGAGGTTGACGCGTTCCAGTTTACCTCCGGCAAGATGAACGCCACGGGCAGGATGATAATCGGCATCATGACCAGCAGGCACCAGGAAATCACCTGCCATCCACCCAGCCGCCTGGTCAGGTCGCCTGATATGGCGTAGCCGACGGCGGCTGCAATGATGGAGGCCAGCAACCATAAATCGGCGCCATAAAGCTCACTGCCGCCGGCGTTCAGCACGGCAAACGCCACCACCGCAACAGAGCCGGCGACGGCCCAGGCCCAGAATTTCGGCGACGGGTTTTCTCCAGCGAACACGATGGCGGCTGCCGCTGTTGCCAACGGCAAAATGCCCAGCACCACGCCGCCATGGCTTGCCGGGGCGGTTTGCATGGCAATGGCGGAAAACAGGGGAAAGCCGATGACGATGCCGAATCCTGCCAACAATAATTTCAGCAGATCGCGACGGACCGGGCGGGGTGAACGCGTCACTGAGAGCATGAACCCTGCAATCACAGCGGCAACAACGGCCCGGCCCAACCCGACAAACACTGGCGGCAATTCAGCCACGGCAATGCGGGTAAACGGCAGTGTCAGGCCAAAAATGACGACACCGGCGAATGCCAGCAGATAGCCCTTGGTGGTGTGCGACATGAAATCTTTGTAATTGATGCGGGAAACAGGTGCGAAACCTAATGGTCATCGGGTAGTCTGACAAGCAATGACGATTTGGACGACAATCACTGAGATACTTCAGGCGGTGGGAGACAGTGTCAGCGAGGCATTGTCGCACATTGTCGGCGCGCCGCGTGAAAAACGCGATCCGCAAAAATCCGTTGCTTTCACCATTGGCGTCATTGCGCTGTCCGCCAAGATGGCCAAGGCCGACGGTCTGGTAAGCGAAGCCGAGATTCGGGCGTTTCGCGAGATATTCGTGATCCATCCGGAAGAAACCCAGAATGTGGCACGGGTGTTCAATCTGGCAAAGCAGGAGGTGACCGGCTTCGACAGTTACGCCCGCCAGATCGCCAGACTGTTCAAGGATCAGAAGGAAGTGCTGGAAGACCTGGTCGATGGCCTGTTTCATATCGCGCGTGCCGATGGTGCGGTTGGGGAACAGGAAATGGCGTTCCTGGAAGAAGTTTCCCGGATATTCGGTCTGGAAGATCGCTTCGGGTGCATCCGCTCACGCAACCTGCGCGGGACCGATGGTGATCCCTACAGCATTCTTGGCATTGACTGCGAAGCAAGCAATGGTGATCTCAGGGCGCATTATCGCAGGCTGGTGAAGGAAAACCATCCTGACCGCCATATTGCAGCCGGCATGCCTGAAGAAGCCGTGGCAATCGCGACAACCAGGCTTGCCCGCATCACCGAAGCCTGGGGGCAGGTGGAACGTGAGCGTGGTATATGAGTGTCACCGGCCTGCCGCATGAACTTATCCCTGCAATCAATTTTAGTGACCGCGTCGGCGTGACAGGGCCGGACATCTTGTTGATGCACTATACCGGTGTGCCGACGCCGGAGTTTGCGATCGAGATACTGACAAACGGCGAGCGCGAGGTGTCATGTCATTACCTGGTTCACCAGGACGGCGGCATCGTGCACATGGTCGATGAAGACAAGCGCGCCTGGCATGCGGGCAAGTCATCCTGGGAAGGGGCAGGCGATGTCAATTCCCGCTCGATCGGCATCGAAATCTGCAATCCCGGCCATGGTGAAAACTATCATGATTTTCCGGATATCCAGATCGAGGCGGTGATTGCTTTGTCAAACGACATTATTGCCCGCCACGACATTCAGCCCCGGCACGTACTGGCCCATTCAGACGTGGCACCGGGGCGCAAGATTGATCCGGGAGAAAGGTTTCCGTGGGCCCGGTTGGCGAGCCGGGGTGTCGGTTTGTGGGTGACCTCAACCGCAATTACCGATGGCCCGGTACTGGAAGAAGGCGCTTGTGGTACAGAGGTTGCCAGCTTGCAGAAAAACCTGGCCGCATATGGATACGGTATCGATGCTACCGGTGATTATGATGGCGCAACGGCGTCAGTGGTGCGGTCCTTCCAGTTGCATTTTCGACCGGAACTGTGCGACGGGCGGGCAGATGTGTCGACAATTGCAACGCTCAACGCGTTGCTGGCGGCTCATTTGGCCTAGGGTCAGAATCCGGTGCATATGTGTTGCGTTTGTGCTAGATGACAATCTTGACACCAGTCGGCTGGATGACCGCGCAATGCTACTGATCCCTTCGGGACCGGGGGCATAGTGAGGAAAGTCCGGGCTCCACGGAGACACGGTGCCGGATAACGTCCGGCGGAGGCGACTCCAGGGAAAGTGCCACAGAAAGCAAACCGCCTCACGCCCGGCAACGGGCGAAGGTAAGGGTGAAAGGGTGCGGTAAGAGCGCACCGCGCGTCCGGTAACGGAAGCGGCACGGCAAACCCCACCGGGAGCAAGACTAAATAGGGGCAGCAGGCGCGCCAGTGATGGCGAGCCGGTTCATGTTTTCCGGAACGCTGCCCGGGTTGGTCGCAAGAGGTGTGCGGTAACGTGCATCCCAGATGAATGGTCATCCAGTGGCGCAGCATGTGCCATGGACAGAACCCGGCTTACAGGCCGGCTGGTGTCACTCACATTCCCACACGCATTGTTGAGCCGGCTTGAATTGCCCTGGCGGCCGACTGAATGCATCACTTAAGTCCAGGCAAAAGAACAGCCACACGCTGTTGTCCAGATAAGCAAAAACAAAAAAAGGACTGATGACCATGAACACCACAACCTATGCGTTTGCCATCGCGTTTTTCTATGCCGTGTCGATGATTGGCGTGGCCACCTTTGTAAGCCAGCCAGCCTATGCCGAAGGGAGTTCCATCCACGCGAAATGTCACTGGTACAAGCAACTGGCCTTCAAACTGAAGACCGAGGCTGCCTGGAACACCTATCGAAAGTGCTTACGCGGACGATTTTGAAAAAACGGCAGAACTGCCGCAGTTACTGGTTGTTGTTTGAATTGCCCTGCGGCGGTTTCTGCCTTATGATCGCGATCACCGGCACATCGAATATGGAATGGATGTGTCCAGCGACGATCGGATTAGAATTGCGTTGCCCTGGATTTGAGGCACGACAGCTTTCCCGAGTACGCCCGGAGACCGGCACTGAATTTTGAGCCGGACTGGTCATTCCAGATTGATAGCGGGAAAGGAATATCCCCATGCGTGTCAGTGGCACCGTCAAGTTCTTCAACACTCAGAAAGGGTTCGGTTTTATCGCACCGGAAGATGGCTCAAAGGATGTGTTTGTTCACATTACTGCCATCCAGCGTTCAGGCCTTGAGGGACTTGCTGACGGCGATAAGGTCAGCTTTGTCGTGGAAGACGACCCACGCGGCAGAGGTCAGCAGGCAACCGAGATCCAGATGGGCTGATCAGCTCGGTCTGAAACTGACTGACATCCCGGCAGCACGGGTTCAATAGAACCGGTCTGGTTGCGGTGATGCCGGAAAATTGGTTCGGGCAGCAGGTTGTGTCGTTGCAGACAATCTCAAGCCGGATCCGGCTGCAGCCGGATAAAAGCGCGCAGAAACGCGGGCTTTGTCCGGTTTTTGTTTTTTGAGCAATTGATTGCTGGCGCGCAAACGGGTATGCATCCATCACCAGACACCGCGAGGGAAGAAGTTTTTATGTCGAAAGAAGAAGTGCTCGAGTTTGAAGGTATCGTTACCGAGGTCCTGCCAGACTCGCGCTTTCGGGTTAAACTCGAAAATGATCACGAGATCATCGCCTATACCGCCGGCAAGATGAAGAAGTTCAGAATTCGCACCATCGCAGGTGACCGGGTGACGGTTGAGATGACCCCTTACGATCTCGACAAGGGCCGCATTACTTTCCGGCACAAGGACACCAAATCAGGCAGCCCGCCACCTCCGGGACAGAATCAGAATCGCCGTCCGGGCGGCAACCGTCGCTGATTTTCGGAAGCACCAGGGAGTTCCGACACTCTGGAAACGGCCCTGAACCGGGGCCTCACTCCGCGACAACCAGGCATCGCGGCTCAACCCAAATCCATTCCATGTATGGTGGCCGACCGTTCACCTCACCCATTTCCAACTCGGTATACCCCAACTCGTTGAGACCATCGACAGGAAAGACGCTACCGAGACAGCGTCGGAAAAGACTGATTGTATCCAGCGCGCCAGGTTCATCATCCGGCGGCAATTCATCGGGGACGGCAACAAGGCGAACGCGGTCGCCGATTTTCACCATGCCCCGATTATCGCAAGAACAGCTACTGGAACCAACTGTCGACAGTCTCCTTGTTGTCCTCGACCCACTTGGCAGCAAAGGCCGCCGGCTCCTGCTTCTCGACCGCCAGTGCATAGGTCATCGCAGTCAGCGTCTCGGTGTCCAGTTTCACCTTGGACAGCATCGCTGCCGCCTTGGGCTGTGCTTGCTCAAGTGCAACGGCATAACTGACATGGAGTGACGCCGTATTCCAGGCAACACCTGCGCTCGATTTCTCCAGCCAGCCCGGTGTGGGAGACGGTGGCACGATCACCCACTTGTTTGCGTCATAGGCCGGTTCCTTGAGAACCACCAGTTCATTGACTGCAAACATGTAGTGCGGAGTGTAGCAGAAGAAAACGATATCCTTTTTCTCCTTGACCGCACTGTTCACTTGTTCCAGGGCAGCAGCTTCCTCCATGATCTTGAGCGTCATCGTCTTGTCGTAACCGTATGAGCGGGCGCGTATCTGCTCGATGGGCGTCGATCCCCACCCATCCGCACCGATCCAGACCTCGCCTTTTCCGTCACCATCGGTGTCGAATTTCTTGGCCATCTCCGAATTCTCTGAGTTGCTTGATGTCCGTGATACCGGTTCTTTCCGCGGTTCCCTTGGTAACGCACATGCCCTGGGTGCCAGTGGCAGCGTTGGGAGTCATTTTGATGGATTTCTTGCCATCGACATACTGGCGCTTGAGGTGGTTCAGATTGGGCAACCAGGCTTCGGGGTGCACATGGATCGAACCAGCATCCATCGCGTCGAACACGGCCTTGTTGGACCCGTTCTTAAGCTCGACCTCAAGGCCGAGCTTGTTTTCCATCGCGACCTTCAAGACATGGGCCGTTGCCTGGACGGACGGCCAGTTGGGAACACCGATGACAACATCTGCGGCCAGCGCGGCCGAACTGTATGCTGACATCGCCGCAGCGCAGCACAGCGTCAGTAGCTTGTTTGATTGCATATCGAACTCCTCCATGACGGGGTGTATCGATCAACGAAGTGACCCGGACCAGAGCCCATAACGTCAATCGTCGGTACGAGTGTACTACCTCAAATGCCGGATTTCCAATAAAACTGGAATCCGTTGTCGTTGCGCGGGCAGAACAGGTTTTCGAGGGTGTCAAACCGGTGTCTGCTTCGCAAGAAGTGCCCCAAACGGCAAAATTTGCCCGCACGGCGCAAAACGGGGCATGAAATCAACGGTTTGTTAAGTATCCCGGCTCCAAAGTCCTAACGCTTGTTAAGATTTTGGCGATGAACGTGCCTTGAGGGGGCGTTCGTCAGGTGGAGCCGCATAAGTGACATGACCCGTTCAGGCGATCATACGCCAGATCTCCATATACCTGTGCTGCTTGGCCCGGTAATGGATGCTCTGCGCCCGGCGGATGGTGAGGTCTTCGTTGACGGCACATTCGGGGCCGGAGGCTACACCAAGGCCTTGCTCGATGCTGCGCCTTGCAAGGTCATCGCGATTGACCGCGACCCGAATGCGATCTCAGCCGGTGCCTGGCTGGTCGAGAGCTGTGCTGACCGGCTGGCACTGGTACAGGGCCGGTTTTCGCAGATGGAGCAAATCGTTGCTGACGCCGGGCTGACCCATGTGGACGGCATCGTGCTGGATGTCGGTGTGTCATCCATGCAACTGGACCAGGGGGAACGCGGGTTTTCGTTCATGCGGGACGGACCTCTGGACATGCGCATGGAGCAACAAGGCACCAGCGCCGCAGATGTCGTCAACGATTTTGAAGAGCGTGATTTGCGCCACATCATTGGGGTTCTGGGCGAGGAAAAACGCGCATTTGCCATTGCCAAGGCCATTATCAAGCGACGAGCGCAGGAACCTTTCACCCGCACGCTTGATCTGGCCGCGCTGATCGAGGCAACACTTGGCAGACCGCCGAAGTTCAAAGGGCCGTCCATCCATCCCGCGACCCGCACATTTCAGGCGTTGCGCATCTACGTAAATGCGGAACTGAGAGAATTGGCTGAAGCACTGGCAGCAGCTGAACGGTTGCTGGCACCTGGTGGCCGGCTGGCCATTGTGACCTTCCATTCCCTGGAGGACCGGATCGTGAAGCGCTTCCTCCACCAAAGATCAGGCCGCGCCGCGCGGCCTTCGCGCCATGCGCCGCAGGTAACGGAACTGGCTCCGTCCTTTGAGGAACTCGCGCGAGGCGGCGTTGTTGCGGATGAGGCGGAAACCTCCTCAAACCCGCGGGCACGGTCTGCGCGGCTTCGTGCCGGAAAGCGCACTGAAGCTGCGCCGCATCCGTTTGCGCTCGAGGATTTCGGACGTGAGGTGACGCTGTGCTGAGATTGCTCAACGTCTTGCTGGTTGTCTGTGTGCTGGCTTCAGGTTTTGGTCTTTACACGCTTGAACATCGCACCCGGTCGGTTGAAAGAGAGATCGCGCGCGTCGATGCAGGCATTGAAAGCGAATATGAATTCATCGGTCTGCTCAATGCCGAGTGGAGCATGCTGACCCGGCCGCAACGGCTGGAACAGCTTGCCAGAAACCATCTGGACCTAGGGCCTGTACTGCCTGACCAACTGGTTGAGCTGAACGGACTGGCCGAAAAATTACCACCTGCGCCTGTGCATGAGCCAGACAAGACACCGGCCTCTGATGATCCAATGGCCGACCTGTTGCGGATGATGCAATGACCACGACAAACACAATCGAAGCCAGTCAGACAGACTTTACCTTTCGCGGCCACAAGCGGCTGCGGCTGGTGGTTGCCGGATTCGCGCTGGGGTTTGCAGTATTGGTCGGCAAGCTTGGATGGCTGACGCTGGTTGAAGGCGGGCAGATCCGTCAGACGGCGCAATTCGATGCAAAAGTGCGCATTCCGCGACCCGACATCACTGACCGGCACGGCAATGTACTGGCGACCGACATTCCGGTGTCATCACTGTATGCTGATCCAGCCAAGATGATTGACGTGGATGAAGCGGTTGAGCTGCTGACCGGTGCCTTACCGGAACTGAATGCGAAGGATCTGCGGCGCAAGCTGGACAAACGCAAACGGCGGTTTGTCTGGATCAAGCGCGAAGTTTCTCCCGGTCAGCGCGAGCTGATCCACAATATGGGCATACCCGGGGTTGGCTTCAGGGCGGAAACCCGCCGGATTTATCCGATGGGCAAGCTGGCATCCCATGTTTTAGGCTCAGTTGACGTGGACTCGCACGGGATTGCAGGTCTTGAGAAGTTTCTGGATGATCAGGGCGCGCTCTATACAGCTTCTCTGGCAGAGACGGAACGGGCTGCCAGCATGCCGGCGCAAACCTCAATCGACGTTCGCGTTCAGCATGCAGTCACCGACGAGTTGCGCAAATCCATTGCCAAGTTCAGTGCCAAGGCCGCAGCCGGGGTCGTGCTCAGGTCCGATACCGGTGAGGTGCTGTCGCTGGTTTCGCTGCCGGACTACAGCCCCAACAATCCCAAAGACGCGCTCAAGAACGAGAATGTCAATCGCGTGACAGCCGGTGTGTTCGAGCTTGGATCGATCATCAAGGCGGTCACCTTCGCCATGGCGCTTGATGCCGGTACCGCCACGCTGAAGTCCCGTTATGACGCTCGTCGCCCGCTGGTGATCGGCAGGGCCCGTATCAATGATTTCCATGCCAAGCGGCGTATTCTGAGCGTACCGGAAATCTTCATGTTTTCGTCAAACATCGGCACCGGAAAAATGGCGCTGGATGTTGGTCTGGAAGGTCATCAGGCTTTTCTGCGCAAAATGGGGTTCTTCGATCGGTTGATCACCGAGTTGCCCGAGGCTGCCAAGCCACTATTGCCGAAAAAATGGGGTAAGCTGGTGACTGTCACGGCCTCATTTGGTCACGGATTTGCCGTACAACCGTTGCAGGGTGCCACAGTCGCAGCAGCTTTGCTGAACGGCGGTAAGCTTATACCGCCCACGTTGCTGCGCCGCGATGCAGAAACTGCCGAGGCCCTTGCTCAACAAGTGATTAAACCGTCCACCAGCGCGGACATGCGCTATTTGTTCAAGCTCAATGTAGATGAGGGTACCGCCGGCAAGGCCGGGGTGCCGGGCTTTCGCGTTGGCGGCAAGACCGGCACTGCTGAAAAAGTGGTCAACGGCCGGTACTCCAAGAACCATCGGCTCAATTCCTTCGTTGGCGCATTCCCGATGGATGATCCTAAATTCGTTATCCTGATCATGCTGGATGAACCCAAGCCGCTGCCGGAAACCCATGGTTATGCGACGTCTGGATGGAATGCGGTGCCAACCGCCGGCAAGGTCATTGCGCGGATTGCGCCTCTTCTCGGCGTTATGCCGAAGTTTGATGAAATCTCGACCGCAAAGCTGAAAAAGTACAAGGTCCGGGTTCTGAAGGAACGCAAGAAGGCTGACACGCAAGCTAGCCTGGCAGGTGCCGGCCAATGAGTATGACACTGTCCAACCTGATGCACTCCATCGCAGTGCTTCCCGACGGCGCCGGAGAGATAACAGTTACCGGACTGAGCAGTGACAGCCGCCTGATCAAGCAAGGCGAGGTGTTTGCCGCGCTTGCCGGTGTTGAAGCCGATGGTGCACGCTATGTTCAAAGCGCGATTGACAACGGGGCTGTTGCGATTGTCGCTGCCCGCGATGCGAACCTGCCTGACGGCCTGGCCGTACCGGTGGTGGCATGTGACAATCCACGTCTTGTTTTCGCTCTCATGGCGGCGCGGTTTTACGCCCGCCAGCCGGGTGTCATGGTGGCGGTTACCGGCACCAATGGCAAAACATCGGTCGCGTCCTTTGTACGCCAGATCTGGACCGTGCTAGGATTGTCCGCCGCCAGCATCGGCACTGTCGGCGTCGTGTCACCTGGTGGTACGCGAAAGCTGGTTCACACGACACCTGATCCTGTCGAGATACACTCCGTTCTGGCCGAACTGGCTGCTCAGCAGGTCAGCCATGTTGCACTGGAAGCGTCCAGCCATGGGCTGGCGCAATACCGGCTGCATGGCGCGCGGTTTGCGGCTGCCGGGTTCACCAACCTGACCCGTGATCATCTGGATTATCACAAGACCTTTGAAGCCTATCTCGATGCCAAAATGATGCTGTTTGAAGAGGTGCTAGGTGAAGGTGCCGCAGCCATCGTCAATTCGGATATGCCTGAGGCAAAAGGCATCATGGCGCGCTGCAAATCGCGCGGCCTGGTTGTGTCCAGTGTCGGGCGCAACGGAACCGGTTTGAAGCTGGTTTCGGCGACACCACAGGGGTTCGGTCAGTCGCTTGAAATTAAGGGGCAGGAGGGCGAATACAGTGTTTACCTGCCGCTGGTTGGAGATTTTCAGACAGAAAATGCGCTTATGGCGGTTGGACTGGTTGTTGCTGCAGGAGGGTCGGAGCCTCATGCAATACGGGCTCTGGAGCAACTTCAAGGCGCATCCGGCAGACTGGAACTGGTTGCAACGGCGCCGGTCGGTGCGCCGGTTTTTGTGGACTTCGCCCATACTCCTGATGCGCTGGAGCATGTGCTCAAGTCACTGCGGCCGTATGCGTCCGGCAGGCTGCAGGTTGTGCTCGGGGCAGGCGGCGATCGTGACCCGGGCAAGCGGCCCGAAATGGGCAAGGTTGTCGCAAAATATGCCGACATTGCCATCGTAACTGATGACAACCCGCGCACCGAGGACCCCGGTTTGATACGCGCGGCCATCATGGCAGCGTGCCCGGACGGGGTCGAGATTGGTGATCGCGCGCAGGCCATTCAATATGCCGTTGAAAATCTGGCGTCAGGTGACGTGCTGGTCGTTGCCGGCAAGGGGCATGAGACCGGCCAGACCGTCGGCAAAAAGGTCATTCCGTTTTCAGACCAGGAAGCTGTTCTGGCCTGCGTATCCGGGAGGGTCGCCAATGGCTGATCAACCCTTGTGGACGGTCGATGAGGTTGTCGGAGCCACTGGCGGACACCTTGAAGGCGAGGTAACGCTGGCGCTGAACGGGGTCGCAATAGACAGCCGCGCCATCAATGCAGGTGACATATTCGTTGCCATCAGGGGCGAGCGAACTGACGGCCATGAGTATGCGGCCGCGGCGCTGAAGGCCGGTGCCGGGATAGCAATTGTCTCGCGCCCGGACACAACCATGCGTGAAGCGGGGCCGGTGCTGGTGGTGGATGACGCCCTGGCGGCACTTGAAGCACTGGGACGCGCGGCGCGTGTGCGCAGCGCAGCGCATATTATTGCCGTCACCGGTTCGGTGGGCAAGACAACCACCAAGGACGCGCTCAAGATTGCACTGGCATCGTGCGGTGAAACGCATGCGTCGGTTTCGTCGTTCAACAATCAGTGGGGTGTGCCGCTTACCCTGGCGCGGTTTTCCCGCACAGCCGAGTTTGGCGTGTTTGAGGTCGGCATGAACCATGCCGGGGAAATTGAAACGCTGATTGACATGGTGCGCCCGCATACCGCGATCATCACGGCCATCGCGGAAAGTCATCTGGGGCACTTTGCATCGCTGAGCGATATCGCCCGGGCCAAGGCTGAAATCTTTACCGGCGTGGTTGCAGGTGGTGTGGCCATCATTAATCACGACACCGAGTTTTTCAATCTGCTGCGCGATGCCGCACGTGAGCAGGGCATCACGGACATTCGCAGTTTTGGTGAAAAAGACGGGGCCGATATTTCACTGAAACGGGCGACCCTGCACGACGCCTGTTCCTGCGTCACCGCTGATGTGCGCGGGCAGGAGGTTACTTACAAGCTGGGTGCGGCAGGCAGGCACGTGGTTGTGAATTCTCTTGCCGTTCTGGCTGCCTGTGAAGCCGCAGGCGCAGATCTGGCGAAATGCGCGCTGGCGCTGGCGGACATTACACCACCCTCAGGACGCGGTGTCCGGCATAAGCTGAGCATTGACGGGTCACATGTGACGGTTATCGATGAAAGCTACAATGCCAACCCCGCGTCCATGCGCGCGGCGCTGGAAATGCTCGGCGCATCACAGCCGTCAGGGCGCGGACGGCGGATCGCCGTACTCGGCGACATGCTGGAGCTTGGCGATCATTCAGACCGCCTTCATGGCGAACTGGTCGGCCCCTTGCAAACAGCGCAAGTTGACCATGTGTTTGCATGCGGCCCCGCCATGAACGCTCTTTGGCAGAAATTGCCGGCTGCAACTCGCAGTGCTTATGCGCCGTCATCTGTCGAGCTGATTACTCCGCTGCTTGAATCCATACAAGCCAACGACATTATCATGATAAAGGGGTCACTGGGGTCGCGCATGGCACCGGTGGTTGAAGCAATAATCAAGCAATACGGGGGCACATCCGGAGGCTGAGCCTTTGGAGAGAAATTCTCATGTTCTACTATCTATCCATCGAACTAAGCGACCAGATTTCCGGGCTGAATGTGTTCCGCTACATCACCTTCAGAACCGGTGGCGCGCTGATGACGTCCCTGTTTCTGGTATTCATGTTCGGGCCCTGGCTGATCTCCAATCTGCGCTTGAAACAGGGCAGGGGCCAGCCAATTCGCGAAGATGGCCCGGCCCGTCACATTATTGAGAAACAGGGCACGCCTACCATGGGCGGGCTGATGATTTTGGCAGGTATTGTGATCTCGACACTGCTGTGGGCCGACCTGAACAACCTCTATGTGTGGTCGGTGTTGTTCGTCACGCTGGGTTTCGGTGCAATCGGTTTTTATGACGACTATCTGAAAGTGACCCGCGCCACCGTTGGCGGCTTTTCCGGGCGCATGCGGCTGGCGCTGGAGTTTGTGATTGCCGGATTTGCGGTGTGGATGTTCACGGCACTGGGCGATGACAAGCTGTCCAATGCCCTGGCGCTGCCGTTCCTGAAAGACACATTGCTTCAACTGGGGGCGTTTTTCGTGCTGTTCGGCATGGTGGTGGTGGTCGGCGCCGGCAATGCGGTCAACCTGACTGACGGACTGGACGGACTGGCCATCGTGCCGGTCATGATTGCTGCTGCGAGTTTTGGCGTTATCGTGTATCTCGCCGGCAATGTGAAATTCGCCGACTACCTTCAGATTCACTATATTCGCGGTACCGGTGAACTGGCGGTTCTGTGCGGCGCCCTGATCGGGGCCGGCCTTGGATTCTTATGGTTCAATGCACCACCTGCCATGATCTTCATGGGTGACACAGGATCGCTGTCTCTCGGCGGTACGCTGGGCGCCATTGCCGTGGCGGCGAAACATGAAATTGTCCTGGCAATCATCGGCGGCCTGTTCGTACTGGAAACCGTTTCGGTGATTGTGCAGGTGGCATCCTTCAAGCTCACCGGCAAGCGAGTGTTCGCCATGGCGCCGCTGCATCATCACTTCGAGCAGAAGGGCTGGAAGGAGCCGACCATCGTGATCCGCTTCTGGATCATTTCTGTTGTTCTGGCACTCATCGGCCTTGCCACCTTGAAATTACGCTAGGGGCCGGATTGAACTCGATGACTATCGCAGCGCACAGTTTCAACGGCAAAACGGTCGGCGTGTTCGGCCTGGGCCGCAGTGGTAATGCCACTGTCGACGCCTTGGTGCGCGGTGGTGCCGAAGTGCTGGCGTGGGATGACGCGCCCGCTGCAGCCGACAAGGCCGCCGAGCAGGGGCTGCCAGTGGTCAATCTGCATGGTGTGGATTTTACGACGCTGGACAGTTTTGTTCTGTCTCCCGGTGTGCCGCTCACCCACCCAGAACCGCACTGGAGCGTCAAAAAGGCTCTTGCATGCGGAGTGGAGATTATTGGTGACACGGAAATCCTGGCTCGCGAACTGGCGGGAACCGGCGCAAAACTGGTGGCGATTACGGGAACCAACGGCAAGTCCACAACAACGGCGCTGGCCGGTCATGTTCTGGCATCTGCCGGTCTTGATGTTGCCGTCGGCGGCAATATCGGCACTGCTGCTTTGCTGTTGCCGGCCCCTGTTGCGGGGAAGGTTTATGTCATCGAGTTGTCGTCTTACCAGATCGATCTGATGCCGTCGCTGAAACCAGATATAGGCATCTTGATGAACCTGACACCGGATCACCTGGAACGACATGGCGACATGGAGCATTATGCAGCTGTCAAGGCGCGCATGTTTGCGTTGCAGGACCGCAATGATCTTGCCGGTATTTCGCTGGATGACGAGTGGTGTGTCCGGATTGCCGCTGATGCTGCGAAACACACGTCACTGTCCTCATTTTCCGTGGGCGCGAAAGATGCTGCCGTCAAATCGGATGGTGACAAGGTATCCGATACTCGTGACGGTACATCCGTCTCACTCTCGCAGGCGCGGGCGCTGCGCGGCGCGCACAATGCACAAAATGCCTGCGCGGCATACATTATTGCGCGCCGGCTTGGTCTCGATGCCGAGCAGATCGTACAGGGGTTCAACAGCTTTCCCGGGCTCGAACATCGTATGGAAGAAATCGGCTCAGCCGGACGGGTCGTGTTTATCAATGACAGCAAGGCGACCAATGCCGATGCGGCTGAAAAGGCCTTGTCGAGTTTCGAGCGCATTTACTGGATTGCCGGCGGACAGGCCAAGCAGGGTGGTATCGCCCCCTTGCAACCTCATTTCCACCGGATTGCGAAAGCCTATCTGATTGGTCAGGATGCCCCGCTGCTGGCAGATGCGCTTGAGGGCAAAGCGACCTACATCGCCTGCGACTCAATGCAGGCTGCCGTGCAGCAAGCAGCGCTGGATGCAGCTGCCGACACAAGTGAGCAAAGTGAAATAGCAGTGCTTTTGTCACCGGCTTGCGCATCGTTTGATCAATATCCCAATTTCGAAATGCGCGGAGAAGATTTTCGCGCCTGTGTGCTGGCACTTGACGGCGTGCAGCAACAAACAAAGGTGGCTTGAGACATGCTGATCTCACGTTCTGATCGCGGCCTGATTGCCGACTGGTGGTTTTCTGTCGACAAGGTGTTGCTGGGCTGTGTGCTGGTCCTGATGGCATCCGGAGTGTTGTTCTCCATGGCAGCCAGTCCGCCTGTTGCGGCACGCCTTGGGCTTGATCATTTTCATTTCTTCACCCGCCAACTGGTGTTTCTGGTTCCGGCAGCTGTTGTGCTGGTGCTGACATCGCTGTTGTCACCATCTCAGGCGCGTCGCATTTGCATGCTGACGTTCATTGCGGGCCTGGCCGCCATGTTGCTGGCGATTTTCGTCGGGCCGGAAATCAAGGGCGCGCATCGCTGGCTCGATCTGGGCCCGATAAATGTGCAGCCTTCAGAGTTTGCCAAACCGGCGTTTGTGGTTGCCGCTGCCTGGTTTCTGGCTGAAGGCATCCGGCGCCCGGACATGCCGGGCCTGTGGATTTCCTTTGCGATGTTTGCGGCCCTGGCCGGGTTACTGGTAAAGCAGCCTGATTTTGGACAACTGGTTCTGATCACCGCCGTATTCGCCACCTTGCTGCTTGTTCACGGCATTTCATGGCTATGGATAATCGGCCTTGGCGGGCTGGCCGGCGGCGGCGCGGTTGTTGCCTTTCTGACCTTTCCTCACGTGGCTTCCCGGGTGAACCGGTTTCTTGATCCTGAAAAGCATGACACGTTCCAGGTGGATGCCGCTACCCAGGCATTCAACAATGGCGGCCTGATGGGAACCGGTCCCGGTGGTGGAACCGCAAAGCATATTCTGCCGGATGCACACACTGACTTCATTCCTGCTGTCATCGGCGAGGAATTCGGCTTTATTGCAAGCGCCATTCTGATCGGCATTATCGGTTTTATCGTGTTGCGTGTGCTGCTGCGGGCCATGCGTGTCAGTGACCCGTTTACTGTCTTGTCGCTGACCGGGCTGGTAAGCCTCTACGGTTTTCAGTCGTTCATAAACTTGGGGGTGAACCTGACACTGCTGCCGGCCAAGGGAATGACATTGCCGTTCATCTCCTATGGCGGTTCATCGCTGATTGCGATGGCGTTCTCCATGGGGTTATTGTTGGCGTTCTCGCGTGTGCGGGTACGCAACACTGCGTTTCAATCCCAAGTTGGCGGAATGGCCCTGAAGGCAGCCTGAGCATTATGCAGAAGTCTGAAACAGCCAACGCCGAAGCCGGCAGGACGATTGTTCTGGCGTCGGGTGGCACAGGTGGCCATCTGTTCCCGGCGCAAGCGCTTGCATCAGCGCTGGAGGCTCGCGACTGGAAGGTGCACCTGTTTACCGACAAACGTGGCCTGGAATGGCAGGACCGGTTTCGCGACGGGACCGTGCAAGAAATTGCCTCATCAACCCTGACATTCGGCAAGCCATGGTTATTGCCGGGACAAGCCTCGCAACTGATCTCGGGCTTTCGGCAGTGTCTTGACCAGTTCAAACTGTTGACGCCGCAGGTGGTGGTCGGGTTTGGCGGTTATCCCTCTTTGCCTGTCATGATGGCCGCGCGCTATGCCGGGATCTCGTCCATGGTTCATGAGCAGAATGCGGTCGCCGGACGCGCCAACCGGATTGCAGCAGGGCTGGGCAATGCCAGGGTAATCGCGTCATCGTTTGAACCGCTGTACGGGTTTTCGGCCGCTCAGATGGAGCGGGTGAGGCTGACGGGTAACCCGGTACGCAAGCAGGTGATCGATGCAGCACGGCCGTATACCGCGCCGCCCGCCGATGCGTCGTTCAATTTGCTGGTGTTTGGCGGCAGCCAGGGTGCCCAGTTCTTTTCCGACTTCATGCCCAAAATGATTGCCGAACTGCCGAAAGCCGTTCTCAAAACCTTACGGGTCGCCCAGCAGTGCCGCCCTGAAGACATTGACAGGGTGCGCCAGGCGTATGAAGCAGCAGGTGTCACGGCCCTTTGCAAAAGCTTTTTTGATGACATGCCGGAGTTGATCGCCAGGTCCCATCTGGTGATTTGCCGTTCCGGCGCATCCAGCGTGGCCGAGCTTGGTGTAATTGGCAGGCCTGCGATCTATGTGCCGTTGCCGCATTCCCTCGATAACGATCAGCTGCGCAATGCGCAGAGCATGGAGAAAGCCGGTGGTGGCTGGGTCATGCTGCAGAATGAAATGACACCGCAGGAAACGGCTGCCGTGTTTACACGCTTGCGTTTCGATGAAGCTGACCTTACCAGAACGGCATTGGCGGCGTCTGCGCATGGTCGGCCAAATGCTGCCGAGCTACTGGCAGACGAGGTTGAAGAGCTGGCGCGCGAAAGACAGTCAGAGGACACTGCACCGGAATGAAATTGACGCAGGACATCGGGCCTATCCATTTTGTGGGTATTGGCGGCATTGGCATGAGCGGCATTGCCGAGGTGATGGCGACATTGGGCTATACGGTGCAAGGGTCCGACATGGCCGACAACTACAATGTCGCCCGGCTGCGCAAGGCAGGTGTTACCGTTCACATAGGTCACCAGCCGGAGAATCTGGGCGACGCCCAGGTCGTGGTTACCTCTACCGCGGTAAAGCGGGACAACCCTGAAGTGCTGGAAGCGCGCGCCCGGTTCTTGCCACTGGTGCGGCGGGCAGAAATGCTGGCGGAACTGATGCGGTTCAAGTCATGTGTCGCAGTTGGCGGCACACACGGCAAAACCACAACCACATCCCTGGTATCTGCACTTCTGGATGCCGGTGGTATCGACCCGACCGTCATCAATGGTGGCATTATCAACGCCTACGGTACCAATGCCAGGCTCGGCAAGGGCGACTGGATGGTGGTGGAAGCCGACGAGTCCGACGGCACCTTCGTCAAGCTGCCGGCTGATGTGACCATCGTTACCAACATGGATCCGGAACATCTTGATCATTACGGCACATTCGACAAGGCCAAGGAAGCTTACCGCACATTTGTGGAAAACATTCCGTTCTACGGGTTTGCAGTGATGTGCATGGATCACCCGGAAGTACAGTCGCTGATTGCGCAGGTCATTGACCGGCGTGTGTTCACCTATGGCAAGAGTGCCCAGGCTGACTACCGGCTGACGGATGTGAGCTATTCCGGCGGCAAGAGCCATTTTTCAGTGGTCATCAATGACCGCCGCACCGGTGAAAGCCGCACTCTGGACAACATCACGCTTGCCATGCCGGGGGAGCATAATCTGCTCAACTCGACCGCGGCTATCGCCGTGGCCGCCAATCTGGGCGTGAGCGATGAGGCAATTCGCAAAGGCCTGGCAGGGTTTGCCGGCGTAAAGCGCCGCTTCACTCAGACCGGTTCCAGCAATGGCATAGATGTCTATGATGATTATGGGCATCACCCGGTTGAGATAACGGCGGTGTTGAAGGCGGCTCGCGGTGTCACCGACAAGCGGGTAATTGCAGTTATGCAGCCGCATCGCTACACCCGGCTGGAAAGCCTGTTTGATGAATTCAGTTCATGTTTCAATGATGCTGATCAGGTGGTGCTGGCCCCGGTTTATGAAGCCGGAGAGGCGCCGATCGAAGGGTTTGATCATATGACGCTGGCAGACGGCCTGCGTGCACACGGTCACAGGAACGTGTCGACAATTTCGCACAATAGTGAACTTGCGCCCTTGATCCACGAGACCGCAGAAAGTGGCGATCTGGTCATCTGTCTTGGCGCAGGCAATATTACACAATGGGCATATTCATTGCCTGATGAACTTGACGCACTGGCAAAGCGGAGCGGCAGGTAATGACGACGCCGGGTGCGCAACTGGCGCGCAGATTGCCCGCGGTTCGCGGCCGTATTGAGCTGGACAAGCCTCTGGCTGAATTTACCTGGTTTCGCGTTGGCGGGCCGGCTGACGTCTTGTATTCACCAGCCGATGAAGAAGATCTTGCAGGCTTTCTTGCCGCACTGGACGAAGACATTCCGGTGCAGGTCATCGGGGTCGGTTCCAACCTGCTGGTTCGCGATGGCGGCATTCCGGGCGTCGTTATCAGGCTGGGACGCGGATTTGGCCAGATGGTGCTTGAAGACGGGTTTCGTGTGCGCTCCGGCACCTCGGTCCCAGACATCCGGCTGGCCCAGTTCGCATTGCAACAAGGTATCACTTTGTTAACCTTTCTGAGAGGTATACCGGGCACAATCGGCGGCGCGCTGAGGATGAATGCGGGCGCTCATGGTGGTGAGATCCGTGACATTCTGGTGGAAGCGCGTGGGATCGATCGCAAGGGGAAGCTTCATATCATGTCAAACGACGACATGGGCTATGGCTATCGCAGCTCAACAGCACCGGCAGACATGATTTTCACGTCTGCACTGTTTCAAGGTGCGCAGGGCGACCGTGACAAGATCAAGGCCCACATGGATGAGATTACCGCTGCACGCGAGGCTAGCCAGCCGATCCGTTCACGCACCGGAGGATCAACTTTCAAAAACCCTGAAGGTGGAAAGTCCTGGCAACTCATCGATGCAGCCGGCATGCGTGGCTTCGCAGTCGGTCCGGCAAAAGTATCCGAGATGCACTGCAACTTCCTGATCAATGAAGGTGGCGCCACCGCCGCTGAGATCGAACAGCTCGGCGAAACTGTACGAGCGCGCGTAAAGGAGAATTCCGGGATCGATCTGCACTGGGAGATCAAGCGGGTTGGCGTCGAGCAGCGCTAACAATTTAGAAGCGGTCAGGTTCATGGTTTTTGGTTGTCGCAACCAGAAATTTTCCTGATCCAGAGCAACTTTCCTGATCGGTTCCGATCAATGGATGTTCTTAAAAAGGTTGAGTAATGCAACAACGCGATCCTGAATCTACGCATGTCGCCATGCTGATGGGTGGCTGGTCGAATGAGCGTGAAGTGTCTCTCAGTTCAGGCAAGGCTTGCACCAAAGGCCTCGAAGACGCGGGGTTCAAGGTTACCCAGATAGACGCTCAGCCCGATATCATCGATCACCTGCGCGAATTGAAACCTGATGTGGCGTTCAACGCCCTGCACGGCAAATGGGGCGAGGATGGTCACGTTCAGGCAATTCTTGAAACCATGAAAATTCCATATACCCATTCGGGCCTGCTTGCCTCGGCTCTGGCCATGGACAAACACCTTTGTAAATCCGCTGTTGCCCGGGTCAGGGTGCCTGTTGTCGAACATCAGGTTGTGCCGCTCAGTGATGCTATCGATCACGACGTCATGCCGCAGCCCTATGTGGTGAAACCTGTAGCGGACGGGTCCAGTGTCGGTGTGCATATTATAGACAAGGGCAACAATTCGCTGGTCTCGATGATTGACGGCGAGGGTTTTGATCCGGAAAGCCAGGTCATGGTGGAACGCTATGTGCCTGGCCGGGAACTGACCTGCGCTGTGATGGGCAATGTGGCCCTGGGTGTTACGGAAGTTTTGTCAACGGTGGGGTTTTACGACTACACGGCCAAGTATCAGCCCGGTGGATCCGAGCACATCCTGCCTGCCGATCTTCCCAATCTGGTCTATCATCGTGTTCAGAAGTATGCACTCGCGGCTCACACGGAACTTGGTTGCAAGGGCGTGACACGGTCGGACTTTCGCTACAATGACACCGAAGGCCCCGACGGGGAGTTGATTTTTATGGAAATCAACACTCAGCCCGGCATGACACCGACATCGCTGGTGCCGGAAATGGCTTCTCATGCTGGCCACAGTTTTCCCGAACTGCTGACCTGGATGATCAATGATGCAGGATTGGACCGGTGAGCGGCATGTCAATTATTCGCAAGTTTCGCAGATTGCGCCGGGCTCCTTTCTGGGCTGCTGCCTCCAGCGTGTTGCAGGCCGGAGAGCGGATTTCCAATCGCCGCACAAGCCGTATTCTGGTGCGTTCAAGCGCAGTTGCCATGCTGACGCTGGTCACCGGATACGGCTTGCTTGTTGGAGATCACCTGTCGGACCCATCGAGCGGGACGCGCGGCCTGCCGGCACAGGTATCGTCGTATTTCGGTTATGCGGCTGAACAAATCCGGATTACCGGCCTGAAACGAATGGGCGGTGCAACCGTGCTTAAAGCCATTGGTATCAAGCCAGGCGGTTCACTCATAGGATTTGACGCGAACAATGCGCGTTCGATTCTGCTCAATCTCGATTGGGTACAGGAAGCCAGTGTACGGGTCATTCCACCCAATCGGCTGGAAATCGAAATTGGTGAGCGGGAACCGTTTGCAGTCTGGCAACGCGACGGCAACTATTATGTCATCGACCGTGAGGGTGCCGCGATTGCCAGTTTTGAAGCGTACAAGTTCCCGCACCTGATGCTGGTGTCGGGCGAAGGCGCACAGGAAAGCGTTTCGCAACTTGTTAACCAACTTGAAGCATGGCCTGAGCTACACTCAAGGATCAAGGCTGCGGCACGTGTGGGAAAACGCCGGTGGTCCTTGTATTTCGCTGGCGGACGGCAGGCTCTATTGCCTGAAAAGGACGTGGAACAGGCCCTCGCCAATTTGACAGACCTGGATGCGCGGTACGGAGTTCTGGCATCGGGAATAGAGCAGGTGGACCTTCGTCTCGCCGGTTCTGCAGTGTTGGTTCCGTTTGGTGGCGCCAAGGTGGACGCGGACCGCAAAGTTGCTTTGCGTAATCGCTGAACCAGGCCGGCCGGCTGCGGTGCTGGGTGTGTAGGTTGTTTGAGTAGGTTTTTGAGTTTCATGAAAGTTGTGCCTTTTCCATCTTCGTCCGCACATGGCGGATCCACCCATGCATCTGTACCTTCCACAATTGCGGCACTGGATATCGGTTCCACCAAGATTTGCTGCCTGATCGGGTCCATTGACGGCCGCCGGCGCCGCGCTGTCGATGAAACGGTGCCGCAAATCAAGATCATTGGTGCCGGTCATTGCCGTTCGCAGGGGGTGAGCGGTGGCGCCATTGCCGATCTGGATGATGCCGAACGCGCACTGCGCACGGCAATCGATCAGGCTGAACGCATGGCCGGCCGCACAATTTCCGATGTCTATGTGAATATGTCGGGTGGCCGCACTCTCAGTGTGCATGTCGCCGGCCAGGCTGTACTCGGCCGTCAGGCTGTTGATGAAGCGGCCAAGCGCCGGGCCGCGGTTAATGCCATGTCCAAAGTGGAGACCGGCGGTCGCGCCGTTCTGCATGCATCGGTGATACAGTATCGACTTGATGATGCGCGCGGCGTGCGTGAACCGGCAGGCATGCACGGCAGCACACTGACTGCGGAGATGAACGTTGTTCTGGCAGATCCGCACGCCATCACAAATCTTGGTATTTTGCTGGAGCGCTGCCATCTGGATGCGGTCGGATTCGTCGTCGCGCCCTATGCTGCGGCGCGCTCGGTTCTGCTGGCTGATGAAATGGAACTGGGTGTTGCCGTGATCGAGCTTGGTGGCGGCACCACATCATATGCAGTGTTCAACGAAGGCATGCTGGCTCATGCGGATATGGTTCCGGTGGGGTCCCACCACGTAACCACTGACATAGCCCGTGGTCTCAACACCACCATCGCGCATGCAGAGCGGGTCAAGACATTGTGGGGTTCAACCGTTCCGGCCCAGCTTGATGAGCGTGAGTTGATTACCTGCCCGATCCTCGGCGAGACCGGCAGTGATGCCGTGCAGAGCATTCCACGCTCGATGATCTGTGGCGTGGTCCGCCCGCGCATGGAAGAGATATTTGAAATCATCAGGGACAAGCTGGATGAAGTGCCTACGGCACGCCATTTTGTGCGCCGCGTGGTGCTGACAGGTGGTGGCGGCCAGTTGAACGGCGTTGAGCAACTGGCGGGAGAAATTCTTGGCCGGCGGGTTCGCGTGGCAAAACCATCGCGCTTTGACGGCTTGCCGGACGCCCTGTCTACACCCGGTTTCTGTGTCGCAACGGGCCTGCTGCGCTACGGCCTGATGCCGGATGAGCAGGCAGCAAATCTCGGTGCGCTGATTGCGGGCGCTGGTCATGACAGCAGTTATTTCAGACGTGTCGGTCAGTGGCTCAAGGAAAGCTTCTGATCCGGCAGTCAACTGGGTCTGGATTATGGGTTCACCTGAACCCATGTTGCTATGGAGCGATTTTCAGATAAGGCGTTTTCCAACATGGTCCAGATTGCAAAAACGCTTTGGCGAGCAACCATAAAATTCGTAGATGACGGCGGGTCCGCGATTGCAAGCAATGTTGCTCTTTCCCTGCTGCTTTCGCTGTTTCCGTTTTTGATGCTGGTTACGTCACTGGTGCGCATCTGGGGCAGTCCCGCCCTGGTTGATGAGGTTTTCAATCTGGTGCTTGAGCACTGGCCTGCCGACAGCGAAAAGGCGATCACGGACCAGGTTAAGATCATGGTTGCGCAAACTCCGAACGAGTTTTTTTCCGCCAGTACATTTATCGCACTCATTCTGGCCACCAACGGTATTGAAAACGCCCGTGATGGTCTTAACCGGGCTTATCGGGTAGTGGAAACGCGTCCGTTCTGGTGGCGGCGCCTGCAAGGCGCGGTGTTTGTCAT
Source organism: uncultured Alphaproteobacteria bacterium (assembly GCA_963759095.1). Classification (GTDB taxonomy): domain Bacteria; phylum Pseudomonadota; class Alphaproteobacteria; order Rhizobiales; family Aestuariivirgaceae; genus Anderseniella. The sequence goes on from CAVWYF010000023.1 coordinate 84,618, forward strand.
TATCGGTGCTTTCGGCCTAATCCTGGCCGCCTTCATTCTTATTGCGACGCCGCTGGTGTGGTCGTTCCTGGTCCACAAGCTTGCCTGGCTGGAACCGTTTTCCTTTACTGTCGGTGCGGTCAAGTACGCGCTTGCCGTTGGTGTCCTGACCCTCTCGCTGTTTTCCTTTCATCGCTTCCTGCCCGATGGCAAGCGTTCGATCAGGACCACTTTCCCCGGCATCGCGTTGACCATTTCCGGCATCATTGTCGGGTCGCAATTGTTCGCGATCTATCTGCAGACAATTGCCAATTACACCGCCCTTTATGCAGGGCTGGCGGGCACCATGGTCGCCATTGTTTATCTTTACGGCCTGTCTGCGCTTATTCTGTTTGGGGCGGAATTCAATGCAGCCCTGGCAGAAGAAAGAGGCGTTGGAAATTAAGGTGCTGTGTCTGGGCTACAATTCGATCTGCCCGCTGAAAATAGCCCGGGCCACGGCTTGTTCACGGGTCTTTGCGTCAAGTTTGGCCCGCGCATTCTTGAGGTAGAGATTGACGGCTGATTCACTTACGCCAAGTTTGTCGGCGATCATCGAAACCCGATAACCTGCACACAGCCAGAGCAGCACCTCGCGCTCGCGGCCACTGAGCCGCTTTTCGTTCGCTTCGTGCCCAAGCCCCAGGGAAATCATCCGCTCATAAGCCAATAACCCGGCCAGATGAGCTTCATGGCCGTGGTCCGCGATCAGCATGTGGAAGGTTTTTTCCGGTTCACGGCTCGAAAACATCCAGCCCCCGAAGACCTGATTCTCGCAGGTCCGGACCGGGATGCCAATAGCCACCGGTGTTGCCTGACTGAGCCAGGCGATCCAGAAACTCCTGATGTTTCGAAGAACTTTCGGGAAAGCTCGACAGATCCCTGGTCAATACCTTTTCCGCACACGGCTTGTGACAACTGAACAGCAGGAACGGGTCAATATCGATCAATTCCCCCTTGGTATAGGCATCGCTGAATTCATTGCCGAGATCGGTTTGCAAATACCTTGATTCCAGCTTGCTTCCTGACCGTTCCGCCAAGGTCAGCGAGCAGGAACTGAAACCGAGATTGTGGCTGAATTCAGCAGAGCAGCGCCAGACATCGTTGGCGTCCGGCAGGTTTATCATCTGGTCGGCGAAATTCTCGAATGCTGTGGGCATGCTGTTTGTCTGCCTTCGTGATCCGCGCCCCGCACTCATGATGACGTTGCGATAGTCAGAATTTCAATATATGGATTTTGCCATATTGCGGGGGCGGGTGCCGAACGGCTTCATTCCTGACCGGGGTGTCATTTGGGGAGTTGAATGCTCATGAAACATGTTCGCCACGTTGGAATGACTACGTACCTTGTTCGCTACTGCCCTGGCGCTGGCTGCTGGAACGGTCGCCTTGTCATCAACCTCGGCGGTTGCCGATAATCACAATGTTACCTGCGCCGAATATGCAGCCGCTGCGGTATTTCGCGCCCGGGAGAACGCAAAACTGGGCTGCGGGTTCAAAGGTGGCAGATGGGCTGACGATCACGCAGGCCACCTGAACTGGTGTCAGACATCGGCCACCAAACAGCTCATCCATCGCGAGCTTGATATTCGCTTTAAACAGATGCAGGCCTGCAAGAAGAAGATTGCAAAGAACAACGAAGGACCGTGCAAACTGTACGCGATCCAGGCGGTCGCACAGAACGGTTTGAACAAGGATTACAAATGCGGGTTCAAAGGCGGCAACTGGTCGGACAACAAGCAGGGCCACCAGAAATGGTGTGTGAAGGTCGGCTACAAGACGGCCAAAGCCAGGGCCTCTGATTGGAGGGACCGCAAGCTGGATGAATGCAAATCCAAGCCCATCGTGTATTCTCCGGCCTGGGGCGGAAGTTATCTTGGTGAAAGACTGCCGGTAGATGTTTGCAGCCGCAATTCCAAAGACAGTTCAAACAGCCCGCAAATGTGCGGCAAGGCGAATGCGCAGCTGTTTTGCACACTGAAGGGCGATGGCGACATGGTGAAATACAGCACGGCCTGGAAGGACAAGCGCGCAGGCACTTTCAGTGTCAAGGCAGATTTGCCGGTGTCATGGTATCTCGACACCAAAAGACCCTGCTACGGTAAATGTTCCTATTTCACCAGGGTTGTCTGCAAGCGGACCGGCACCTAGCGTGCGGTCAGGCCAACCGGTCACCGTTTCGGGTTGATCGGGCGGTTATGCGTCCAGTCATATGTGCCGAGATCGCGTTCACGCACGGCTTGCTTCCAGCCTACATCCTCGGCGCGATGTTTGAAGTTCATCCCTTCAGGTGAATGCCGCGTGATACCGTCGAACACGGTCGCCATCATCTGGGTGTTGGCAAGACCCAGGGCATCAATCGCCTGATTGATCACCAGTTTCTGCATCATCAGTTGATTTGTGGGAACGGTCGAGATGCGCGCGGCCAGGTTTTCCACGTGAGCGTCAAGCTCTGCCGGCGGTACGGCCTTGTGCACCAGGCCAATGCGTTCTGCCTCACGCCCGTCGATCCTGTCGCCGGTCAACAGCATGCGTTTGGCGCCTTCTGCGCCCAGCCGGTAGACCCACATTGCGGTGGTCGGACAACCCCAGACACGGGTTGGCATATAGCCGATTTCAGCGTCGTCGGCCATGGCGACAAGATCGCAGCAAAGCGCAATGTCGGAGCCGCCTGCCACTGCATATCCGTGCACCTTGCAGATCACCGGTTTGTAACTGCGCCACAAGGACATGAACAGATCGGTGTTTCGTTTCATGAAGGCATAGTCCTTCATCGGGTCCCACGGCATTTCCTGGGTAACGGAGTTTTCGCCTGCGGTCTCCGCATAGGCCTTCAGATCATAGCCGGCGCAAAATGCCCTGCCTGCGCCGCTCAGGACAATCACATGCACACCATCGTCAGCGTTGGCGCGGGCGACGCAATCGGCAAGTTGCTGCGGGACTTCATCGTCGATGGCATTGAGAACGTCCGGGCGGTTCAGGGTGATCCGCCCGATGCGCCCATCGCCGTGATATTCTACCTTTGCCATCAAACTGCCTCCTGCAGGTTTTTCCGCGTGAGGCTCGCAAGTTAGCGCCGTCTGATCAAGTGCGGATTTCTATTTAACGTGGCGAACCAGAAAGTGTTTCTTTGTGGTTTCCACAACATCCCAGTGACCTTCAAATCCGTTTGGAATGATGAAACTGTCACCGGCGCGGAAATCTTTTGCGATTCCGTCCTTGCTGACCAAACGGCAATGGCCGGACAGGATGAAACAGATTTCGTCACGATCCGCGAATACGTGCCACTTGCCCGGCGTGCTGGTCCAGGTGCCGGACATGACAATGCCGTCGGGGCTTTCAAATCTGATCTGGGTGGTGTGATGCGGATCGCCGTCGAATACGCGGTCCGGCAGATCCGCAAGACGGCGGTGGGTTTCTTCGACATCATCCGAGAAGTCGATGATCGGTGTGCTGGTCATATCACGGTGTCCTGTTATTGGTGAAGCCATCTCGCTCTAGAGTTTTTCGTCTTGCATCCAGTACCAGCCGTACATCATGCGCTGGCCCATGCGGCGGAACGGCGTCAGGATGCCGTGACCCGGCAATTGTGAGGTAAAGATCGGCAGATCGAGATTCTGGGCCTTGCCTGCAATCATCTGGGCCATGCGCTTGCCCGCCTGGGCGGAGTACATCACGCCATTACCGCCATAGCCCATCGCATAGAAGATACGCCGGTCGGGATCCGGCTGGAAGATGCGCGGCATCATGTCGTGGCTGACATCTACCCAGCCCCACCATGAATAGTCCAGATCAATGCCGGTCAGAGCCGGAAATTTCCTGTAAAGACTTTCCTGTAAACGCTTAAGATGTTTTGGGTTTTCCGCATCTGCCCCGGTGACGGCACTGCGGCTGCCTATCTGCACGCAACCGTCCGGCAGAAAGCGGTAATAGTGGCGCAATGTCCGGGTATCGGTCAGGGGAGAGCCTGTCTTGAAACCGCACGCTGCAATCTCGTCTGCATCCAGCGGGCGTGTCACCATCGAGTTGGAAAGTACCGGCATCAGGCGGTGCTTGGTGCGTTTGTGCAGGCCAGGCGGGGTGTATCCGGCTGTTGCAAGCGCAACGGTTTTGGCGCGCACTGTGCCACCAGGAGTGGTCAGATGATTGACGCCGTTCACGGTTTTCCAGCCCATAACCGGGCTCGCCGGGTGAATTTTCACCCCGAGTTTCCGGGCAAGTTTCATGTAACCGAATGCCAGTTTTGCAGCGTGAATGGAAATGCCGTCAGGCTCCATCATTGCACCTGCTGCTTCTTCATCCCTGACGACGGTTTCGTGCAGTTCTTCCCGCGACATGATGCGGGACTTGTAGCCAAACACCTCGTTGAGCAGTTTGGATTCTGCTTCCAGCCTGGGCATCACACCGGCTTTGTGGGCAATGTAAAAATGGCCGCCGTCCTGCGGGTCGCAGTCGATCTCCGGTTCTGCGATCAGGCCGCGAAACAGTTCAAATGCCTCGACAATTTCGTCATGCATCTTTTTGGCAACGTCAACACCCCAGCGTTGTATCCACTGCGAGCGCTTGAGCCTGCCTGACGATATCTGCGCCTGACCGCCATTGCGGGTGCTGCATCCCCACGCGACGGTGTTTGCGTCCAGCACAATGGCCTTGATGCCATGTTCGCGGGCAAGATGGATGGCACATGAAAGACCGGTATAGCCTGACCCGATAACCACAACGTCGGCATCGGTATCACCGGAGACAGGGCCGTCGTCAGGCGGCGGTGTACCGGCCGTGCCGATCCAGTAGGTGGGCGCATAATCACGGTTATGGCCGGGGCCTGCATCGACCAGCGGGTCGTAGTGCGGATCATAGCTGCTTTTGGGCCAGTGTTTTGGGCGAAGGCTACCAGGGTCAGGGCTCATTAATCTCATCCATTCTGCGGGAGGATATTTTGCTTCTGACAAGGCGAGAGGTCGCAGGAAACCGTCCGGTTTTCAAGACCTATCAACGCGGTCAGGGGCAAAATAGACCCCGCCCTTCGGGTTTGAAAGAAAACACCCGCCTGAAGTCGAAAAATGCTCGAAAAGGCAAAAAGCCTTGTCTTGCGCTTTTTCAACATCATTCGAATGTTTTTCTTCAAACAGAATTGCATGAGATTAATGAGCCCTGACCCTAGACATGACAGAAACCACCAAAAAAGTGACGTGGGATAATCCTCACGTCCATTTTGCGGCGTATATGCCCTAATTCACTGGTTACATACCCTCAGATTCGACAATCTTGTGGTACCACATTGGTGCTAGATCGCTTCTGCACCCCGTTAACTTTTGCAAACGCGTTGCGTCGATTTATTGCAATTTTCTGCACTGCAGTAAGGTCGCGTTAACCATTTGTTAGTGATTTGGAAACCAAAATGGCACTCCCAGGGGATATCAATCGGATGCAAAGCCATGCCTATCAAATTAACTGTACCTGACTTTACGGAGTTAAAACCGCGTATTACTGTTTTTGGCGTAGGTGGTGCAGGGGGCAATGCCGTCAACAACATGATCGAGTCCAACCTTGAAGGGGTCGAGTTCGTTGTTGCAAACACCGATGCGCAGGCAATTCTGCAAAGTGCTGCTGACCGGCGCATCCAGATGGGTACCGATTTGACACAAGGTCTCGGTGCCGGGTCACAGCCGCAGATTGGCGCTGGTGCAGCCGAAGAGGCTTTGCCGGAAATCCTGGATCATCTGGCTGGCGCACACATGGTGTTCATCACCGCCGGTATGGGCGGTGGTACCGGCACAGGTGCAGCCCCTGTGATTGCACGCGCAGCGAAAGAGCAGGGCATCCTGACAGTTGGTGTTGTCACCAAGCCGTTCCACTTTGAAGGCCAACGCCGCATGCTGACGGCGGATCGCGGCATTGAACAACTCACCCAGCACGTCGATACGCTTATTGTCATCCCGAACCAGAACCTGTTCCGTGTCGCCAATGAGAAGACAACCTTTGCTGCTGCCTTCGCCATGGCGGACGAAGTGTTGTATTCCGGTGTTGCATCCATCACCGAACTGATGACCCGCGACGGGCTGATCAATCTCGACTTTGCCGACGTTCGTGCCATCATGTCCGAAATGGGCAAGGCGATGATGGGCACCGGCGAGGCCTCCGGTGAAAAACGTGCCATTGAAGCGGCTGAAGCCGCAATTTCCAATCCACTGCTTGACGATGTATCGATGCGCGGCGCACGCGGCCTCCTGATTTCCATCTCGGGCGGCCCTGACCTGACGCTGTACGAAGTCGATGAAGCCGCGACCCGTATTCGCGAGGAAGTCGATCCCGAAGCCAACATCATACTGGGCGCAACCTTTGATGAAAAACTTGAAGGCACCATGCGCGTGTCGGTTGTTGCAACCGGTCTGGCAGAAGAATTCCTGCAAGGCAGCGACGATGCTGATGCAGAAAATGACGAAGAAGAATCCGGCTATGGCTATGCCACACCCCAGCCTGCCGCGAAGACCATAGCTCCGGCGCCTGCGGCTGCAAAACCTCAGGTTGAAGAAGTGGTCGAAGAAAGCATGGAAGTTGCCGCAGAGCTTCAGGAAGCAGCCGCGCCGGAGCCTGCACCGCGGCCCGTCATGGCAGAATCAAAGCCGAAACCGCGGCCGCAAATGCCGGCACGTGAAGAATTTCCACCGATTGCGCGTGAGCAAATGGCGGCCGGTCCTGAAAAACTGCAGCAGGTTGCAAAGGCTGCGCAAACGAAACGTAAAGGCCTGCTGGAACGGCTGGCCAGCGTCGGACTGGGCGTGCGGCGTGACGAAGAGCCTGCACCTGCTCCCAAAGCCGCCAAGGAAGAACCGAAAATGCAGCGTCCTCAGTCTGCAGCGCAAGCCCAGGGAAATGTGCATCCGCTTCAGCCTGCCATTGATCCATCGCTTGATGATGATCAGTTGGAAATCCCGGCGTTTCTGCGCAGGCAATCCAACTGATTCCAACACATCAGAGCCACGTTCTGATATTGTTGTGTGCTGGCCCGGTTTTAATCAGATCAGGATGATTTGTGGTTGGAACAACCAAAAATCATGAACCTGATCGCTTTCAAAGTGGTAGAGCAACTTTATGGGTTCCTTTGAACCCATGTTGCTCTAGGCCAGCCATATTTCCGCCCGGTTGCTGCACCATTCCACATGTAAAAGCAAATCAGCAAAGCTGGCTGTACAATGCTTTTTGCGTTAGTATCATGGGAACTTGGCCTGCTGAACACTGGTTCAGGCCGGAAATCTGCGGAGTAGAGCGTTGCTGTCAAAGTCCAAATTTACGACACTGACCGTGGTTTGCGCAGCAGGCATTGTGTTGTCCGGCTGTGCGGGTGGTAATCTGAAGGACTACCTGCCTGGTGGCGATGACGACGGGTCCAGTTCTTCGCAAGGCTTCAGCTTGTTTGGCGGTGGTGACGCTGTGGCGCCCGATCTCGGCAACGATCCGGACGGTGCCCCGATTGCAAAACTGTACAATGAGGGTGTCAAGGACGTCCGCGCCGAAGAGTTTCGCTCTGCGGTGAAGAAGTTTACCGAGGTGGAACGCCAGCATCCGTATTCGAAGTGGGCCACCAAGGCCATCCTGATGCAGGCCTATTCGCAGTACCGGCGCAGTGCCCATCCGGAATCCATTGCGGCGGCCCAGCGCTTTATCCAGTTGCATCCAGGACATCAGGACGCTGCCTATGCACAGTATCTGATCGCACTCAATCACTATGAGCAGATCAACGATGTGCGCCGCGACCCGACCGCTGCCCGCAAGTCCCTGGCCGAGCTTGAGGAGGTGGCGCGGCGCTATCCCAACACATCCTATGCGCAAGATGCAGCCGGCAAGGCGTCATTGGCGCGTGATATTCTGGCCGGCAAGGAGATGGAAGTCGGCCGGCATTATCAGCGCAAGAAGTCATTTCTTGCAGCCATTAACCGGTACAAGACCGTCGTCCAGAAGTACCAGACCTCGACCCATACGCCCGAAGCCCTGTACCGGCTTACAGAAAACTACATGCAGTTGGGCATCCGTTCCGAAGCGCAGACTGCTGCTGCCGTACTGGGGCATAACTACCCTAATTCAAAGTGGTACAAGGACGCGTTCGCATTGTTGCAGGACGGTGGCTTGACGCCGGTTGCCGATTCCGGTTCGTGGCTGTCCGGAATATTCGGTTCATAGAGCAACACGGGTTCAAGTGAACCCATAAACCTGATCTGGAACCTCGTGACCGTTATCGATTTTTAGTTTTTCGGTTTCAACAACCATCTCATGACGGCAACCGCGGTTGGGGCACCGGATATCCTGCAAAAATTATGCAAAATATGGCCCGTCATACCCATGTTCATATTTGTCAACAGGCCCTAGTGCGAGTTGACCGCAGCCTCCACATCAGGTTCTTTTAGGTGCGGGGGCGTTTCGTCACGTCGAAACTTGCAGGACTGCCAAACAGTAAGGGTCGGTTATGGGATTTGTCGGAAGTCTTGTCGCTCAGGCGCTGTCGCTGCTGGCGACCCTGTTCGTGTTTGCGATCGGGGTGTTTGTTCTGAGCGTTGTTGTGATGTTCATCATCGACATCAGCCAGCGCCAGGACGCCATTCGGCGAAATTATCCGGTTATCGGGCGCTTCAGGCATCTGTTCTCCACACTTGGTGAGTTTTTCCGGCAGTACTTTTTCGCCCAGGATCGTGAGGAGATGCCGTTCAACCGGGCGCAGCGCGAATGGGCGTACAAATCTGCCGCCGGGGTCGACAACACGGTTGCATTCGGTTCGACCCAGAATATTTCCGCTGTCGGCTCTCCGATCTATGCCAATGAAATATATGGCCTGCTGGACGATGAGGTGTCTGATCCGCCAATTCTCACCATCGGAGAAGGTGCGCGCCATCCTTATCAGGCCAGCTCTCTTATCAACATTTCCGGCATGAGTTATGGCGCACTTTCTGCGCCTGCGGTGCAAGCCTTGTCGAAAGGTGCCGCGATGGCGGGGTGCTGGCTCAATACGGGCGAGGGTGGACTGTCGGAATATCATCTGTCGGGTGGTTGCGACATCATCTTTCAGATCGGCACGGCAAAGTACGGTGTACGGGACGAGCATGGAAATTTTTCGGAAGACAAGCTGAGAGAAATCGCCGATCTGCCACAAGTGAAGATGGTGGAGATCAAGCTCAGTCAAGGGGCGAAACCGGGCAAAGGCGGGCTTTTGCCAGCCGACAAGGTAACTGAGGTAATCGCCCGGATCAGGGGGATTCCCGCCGGTAAAGCCTCAATCTCGCCGAACCGGCATTCGGAGATCGCCAACCATGGCGAACTGCTTGATTTTATCGCCCGTGTGCGTGAGTTATCCGGCTTGCCGACAGGGTTTAAAACGGCCATGGGCGGCGTGGAATGGCTTGAGGAGCTGTGCGCGCTCATCAACAAGCGGGGGGCGGCCTCGGCTCCTGATTTCATCACTATTGATTCAGGTGACGGTGGCACGGGTGCTGCTCCCATGCCGCTGATTGACAATACCGCCCTGACTGTTCGCGAAGCGCTGCCGATGGTGGTGGATGTGCTGGAGAAGCACAAACTCAAAGGCCGCATTCGGGTCATTTGCGCGGGCAAGCTGATCACGCCGGCTGAGGTTGCCTGGGCTTATTGCGCCGGGGCGGATTTTGTCAATTCAGCGCGAGGTTTCCTGTTCGCACTTGGGTGCATTCAATCGCTCAAGTGCAACAAGAATACCTGCCCGACCGGCATTACCACTCATCAACGTCACCTGCAGCGCGGGCTTGATCCGGCTGACAAGGCAGTGCGGGTTAAAAATTACACCGGCAAGATACATTATGGAGTTGGCCTGATTGCGCACGCCTGCGGGGTTCCGCACGCCAGAGCCCTTGAACGCCGGCACGTTCGCCTGATCCAGGCAGATGGCAAATCCCGCCCTTTGAATGAAATCTACCCACCGGCGAAACAGGGCAGGACTGTCTGAATTCACAGGAACGGAGTTACTAGAATGCGAGGTCTCGAAGGAAAAGTGGTTGTCGTAACCGGTGGCGGCAGCGGCATTGGCCGGGCCGTATGTCAACGGTTCGCAGACGAGGGGGCGAATGTCGCCATTTTCGATATCAACGGCGATGGTGCGGCGGAAACAACCAGGCTGATCTCCGATGCAGGTGGCCGCGCGCGCGCATATATAACCGACATTTCAGATTATGATGCCGTGGAAGCTGCGGTTGCTGCGGCTGAAAATGAACTCGGCCCTGTCGACATTCTGGTCAACAATGCAGGTTGGGATGAAGCCAAGCCCTTTCTGGCCACCGATACAGCTCTTTGGCGCAAGATAATCGACATCAATCTTTACGGGCCGCTCAATCTGCATCACACGGTGGTATCGCGGATGGTGCAACGTGAAGGCGGCAAGGTAATCAATGTTGCATCTGACGCGGGTCGTGTCGGGTCGTCCGGCGAAGCGGTCTATTCAGCCTGCAAGGGTGGCATTATCGCGTTCTCGAAAACTCTGGCCCGCGAGCTTGCCCGCAAGAACATCCAGATCAATACGGTTTGTCCCGGCCCAACCGATACACCGCTGTTTGCCAGTTTTGCCGGCGACGCCGAGCAGGGCAAAAAACTGATTGACGGCCTGACCCGCGCCATCCCCATGCGCCGCCTCGGCCAGCCGGCAGATTATCCCGGCATCATTGCGTTTCTGGCCAGTGACGATGCCGATTACATCACCGGGCAGACGATCAGTGTTTCAGGTGGTCTGACCATGCATGGGTGACGCTAGGGTGTAATTGTCACCACGCCCTATTCCTCTCGCCCGATTCTATAAAAATGCGCTATAAACGGCGTGAGAGCGAGGTATGGTTAGATTGGAACATTTGATGGTGGAAAATCGGTTCACTCGGCTAGGCGCGTCGCGTAGCGCGATGTGGTGCATCGGGCAAGCGGCGCAACGACGCCGATGGACCGAATTTCCCCACCCCGATAGCAACCATGATGTTGATACCGCTGATGAAAGGGCCGGGCGATTTTGCCCTCTGGCGTCGTTGACCTGCACTTGTGGTGGGGCAACACCACGGCGTGCAGTCCGTCTAGCCAGCGACCAAAATCGCCGCGGTCAAATGATCCAATCTAACCATATCTCGCTCTAATCATGCTCACACATCTTGCCATACGCGACATTGTCCTTATCGAAAAGCTGGACCTCTCCCTTGAGGAGGGCCTTGGTGTGCTGACCGGTGAAACCGGTGCCGGCAAGTCAATCCTTCTGGATTCGCTGGGGTTGGCGCTTGGTGCGCGCGGTGATGCGTCCCTGGTGCGAACGGGTTGCGACAAGGGCAGCGTGACGGCCAGTTTCCATCCTCCTGCAGACCATGCTGCGTTCCGGTTGCTGGCCGATGCTGAATTCGAGGCGGGCGAGGAGGGTATTGTCATTCGCCGTATTCAAGGCGCTGACGGCAAATCCCGGGTGTTCATCAATGACCAGCCTTCCAGCGTCAACCTGCTGCGGCAACTGGGAGGACTGCTGGCGGAAATCCATGGCCAGCACGATGATCGCGCACTCATGGATGTCTCGTTCCATCGCACTGCCCTGGATGCCTATGGTGAACTCGAGCCGAAATTGCGCAAGGTGGAGGTTGCCTGGCTGGCGCTGAGTGCCGCGCGCGAGGCATACGATGCTCATCAGGCCCGGCTTGACCGGGCGGAGACCGAGCGGGCATTTCTGGAACATGCCCTAAAGGAAATGCATGAACTTGATCCGCAACCGGGTGAAGAAGCCACCCTGGCGGACAAGCGTCAGATGATGATGAACGCGGAAGAATTCTCATCCGTGGTCAATGAGGCGCAGAAGGCTGTTTCCAACGGCGATACCATTGCCGCCCTGAATACGGCGCTGCGCAAGCTGGAAAGACGCCGCGAGCAGGCAAAAGGCGGGTTGGACCCGGTATGTGCGGCCCTTGAGCGTGCCGTTATCGAGATGAACGAAGCGCAAAACCAGCTTGATGCGGCGGCCCGGGAATTCGTACTCAACCCGGCTGAACTGGAAAAGGCCGAGGAGAGACTATTTGCGCTGCGCGCACTGGCGCGAAAACACAAAGTCCAGGTGGATGATCTGGCTAGCCTGATGGAGCGGTTTGAGACCGATCTGCAATCCATTGATGATGGCGGCGTCATGCTCGCCAAACTCAAAACCGCCCGCGACGAAGCGCAGGCTGCTTATGACGATCTGGCGCTCAAATTGTCGGATGCGCGCGTGAAGGCGGCTGTGAAGCTGGATCAGGAGATATTGTCCGAACTGGCGCCGCTGCGGCTGGAAAAGGCGCGATTTGAAACCCGGGTCGAAACGGATGAAGCCCGTGCCGGAGCGCACGGCATTGACCGGGTGGAATTTCTGATTGCGGCCAATCCCGGGACACCGCTGGCGCCCATCGTCAAGGCGGCTTCCGGTGGCGAGCTGTCCCGCTTCCTGCTGGCCCTGAAGGTGGTGCTGGCTGCACGGGCATCTGCGCCCACTCTGGTGTTTGATGAGATTGATACCGGTGTCGGCGGGGCTGTTGCCGATGCCATCGGCCAGCGGCTTTCGCGCATGTCGAAGGGTTTGCAGGTGCTGGCGGTCACCCATAGTCCGCAGGTTGCCTCGCGTGCTGACGCGCATTTGCTGATATCCAAGATGGAAGAGGCTGGAGACGCCGCCGGCCGGCGCATGATCACCCGCGTTACCCCGCTCACCGGCGAAGGCCGCCGTGAGGAAATAGCCCGCATGCTATCCGGTGCCGAGGTGACATCGGAAGCCCGCGCCCAAGCTGACCGACTGCTGTCGGCTACAGGTTAATCGATGACGAAAGATACCCCTGTTGCGGCGTTGACTCCGCTGGAAGCTGCTGACGAACTTGAGCGTCTGGCAGCCGAGCTGGCGCGCCATGACGAGGCCTACTACCGTGAGGATGAACCGGAAATCTCCGATGCGGACTATGACGCGCTGAGGCGCCGCAATGAAGAGATTGAAGCCGCATTTCCTGACCTGGTTCTGGCGGACTCGCCGTCACGCCGCGTTGGTGCAGCGCCGTCGGAAAAATTCGGCAAGGTTCGTCATGCCGTCTCGATGTTGTCTCTGGGCAATGCTTTTGCTGATGAAGATGTGCATGAGTTCGTCGCTCGCATTCGCCGCTTTCTGAAACTTGCCGATGATGAGGTGGTTGAGGTTACTGCTGAACCAAAGATCGACGGTCTGTCGATCTCGCTGCGTTACGAAGCCGGCAAACTGGTGCAGGCAGCTACACGCGGAGACGGGCAGGAGGGTGAAAATGTCACCCGAAATGTGGAAACAATCGGCGACATTCCCCACAAGGTGAACGGCGATGATTTTCCCGACGTATTTGAGGTGCGTGGCGAAATATATATGTCCCACAACGACTTCGCTCGACTTAATGAGAAGCAGTTACTGACAAATGCCAAGGTTTTTGCCAATCCGCGCAACGCGGCCGCCGGCTCCCTGCGCCAGCTTGATGCATCCATCACAGCCGCACGGCCCTTGCGGTTTTTTGCCTATGCCTGGGGTCAGGTTGACCGAATACCCGCCGAAACCCAGCGCGGGGTTCTGGACGCATTTGACCGCTGGGGATTTCCGGTCAATCCGCTGACGACACTTTGCACCTCTGTCGATGAACTGCTGGCGCACTATCGGTCTATCGAAGAGCAGCGCGCATCGCTAGGCTATGACATTGACGGTGTTGTCTACAAGGTGAACAGGCTCGACTGGCAGGAGCGGCTCGGCTTTGTGTCGCGCTCGCCGCGCTGGGCGGTTGCCCACAAGTTTGCCGCCGAAAAGGCCACCACGGTGCTGGAAGGTATCGACATTCAGGTGGGCCGCACCGGCGCGCTGACACCGGTGGCGCGATTGAAACCGGTCACGGTTGGCGGTGTGGTGGTGTCAAATGCAACCCTGCACAATGAAGACGAGATCGTCCGCAAGGACATCCGCATCGGTGATACGGTGACAATCCAGCGGGCAGGGGATGTTATACCGCAGGTGCTCGGTCATTTGCCCGACAAGCGCCCGGCAGATGCAGTGGAATATGTGTTCCCGACAACGTGCCCGGCGTGCGGCTCGCATGCGGTGCGTGAGATCAATGAGAAAACCGGCAAGATGGATGTGGTGCGCCGCTGCACCGGCGGCCTGATATGCCCGGCGCAGCGCGTCGAGCGGCTCAAGCATTTCGTGTCGCGCAATGCGTTTGATATTGAGGGCATGGGCGACAAGGTCATCCAGGAGTTTTACGATGACGGTCTGATACAATCACCGCAGGACATCTTCACGCTCAAGGCCCGGGATGAACGCTCGCTGAAAAAGCTCAAGGACCGGGAAGGCTGGGGCGGTACGTCGGCGAGCAATCTGTTTGCCGCCATTGATGAACGCCGCAGGATCGGTCTCGACCGATTCATATATTCACTCGGCATCCGGCATGTGGGAGAAACCACCGGGCGGACGCTGGCGCGGTCATACGGGACAGCCGACCAGTTTCTCGACGCCATGGCAGCAGCGCAGGATCATGCATCGGAAGCCTATGCCGATCTGGTGAACATTGATGGCATCGGCGATGTAGTGGCGCGGGCCGTAGCGGAGTTTTTTGCCGAGCCGCACAACCTGTCCGTGGTGAAGGAACTGGTTGATGATCATCTCGACATTCAGCCGCTGGAAGCTGTCGACACCGGCTCGCCTGTGTCCGGCATGACGATTGTGTTTACCGGAGCGCTGGAGCGCATGACGCGCGATGAAGCCAAAGCCATGGCGGAACGGCTTGGCGCGAAAGTGGCCGGCTCGGTCTCCAAAAAGACCAGTCTTGTTGTGGCTGGTCCTGGTGCGGGGTCAAAGCTGAAGAAGGCAACCGAGTTCGGTGTCGAAGTTATTTCGGAAGACGACTGGTTTGTCAGGGTAGGCGCCTAGATCAGGCTGGTTTTCGCTGCCTGTATCGAGCGCAGACCATAAGCCGAATCTGCAGCATTTTTTGAGAATTTTGCACGCGGGTTTGGGCCTCCCCGGCCGGATGCGAGGTCAACCGCGAGGCCCTGCGCCGACAACTGCGCAATTCCAGAATTGTCACCATCGGAAAAATAATGTTATATTGAATGACCGTTCAGTTTGACAAAGGTGTTTCCGATGACCCGGATGGAACGCTTCAATGCTGCTCCGCCTGCGCTTGACAAGTCACAAATCAGTGGCCTGCCTGAGCAATGGGAACGTAGCGGGCTGCCTGCCTGGGCATACACGAACGATGAACAACTGGAACTGGAACGTGACTTGCTGTTCCGCCGCCACTGGCAACTGGCCGGCCATGTCAGCAACGCGCCAGAACCGGGTAACTACTTCTGTTTTGACGTGGCAGGCGAGCGCGCCATTATTGTGCGCGGTAAGGACAATGAGATACGCGCCTTCCACAATGTATGCCGCCACCGTGGGTCGCGGGTGGTGGTCAACGAAACCGGTACATGCGGTTCGGCGCTGGTGTGCCCGTTCCATGGCTGGTCCTTTAACCTTGACGGAACGCTGCGAACGGTTGCGCAACCCAAGGCAGTGCCAGCGCTTGATCCGGTCGAGCACGGACTTGTGCCGGTGGAGTTTGAAATCTGGCACGGATTTGTGTTCGTCAGGTTTCAGCCGGGCCCGCAACCTGCGGTCGCGGACATCCTGGCCCGCCATGAAGCCGAAATTGCGCTGTACCGGTCAGCCGAGGCAGAACCGACCCGCAACAGTTTCTGGTCCCAGGAAATAGGCTCCAACTGGAAGTGCGTTCGCGATGTCGACAATGAGGGATATCATGTCCCCATGGCCCATCCCGGACTGCAGGATCTGTACGGCAACAATTATTTCGATGAACACTGGCAAGACGGTACGACACGCTCGTTTGGCCCGTTTAAGAGCGAGCACAACAGGCTGTGGTCGGTGCGGGCCTATAACAGCATCCTGCCTGAAATTGATTATCTGCCGGAAAGCCATCGCCGGGCCTGGCTCTATATCGGCATGTTCCCGAACCAGGTTTTGTATTTCTACCCGGATGGGTTGGGCTTTTATCAGGAATTCCCGGTGGCAACCAGCAGGACTGCGTTGCGCGGTGGCGCATATGGCATGCCGCTTTCAGATGCTGCCGATGCAACTTTCAACCGGCGAGTTCGGGCGGCGCGCTACCTGTCCGAGCGGATCGACAATGACACCGCAGCAGAAGACATCCAGTTGACCGTCTGGTCCAACGAAGCCGCACATTCCAGCGGTTTTCAGGGCTTCATCCTGTCTGACCTGGAATATGGCGTCAAACAGTATCACGACCAGTTGCGTAACGTCATGCCGGTCTTGAACCAAGCCGAAGCGCCTGAGCGCGGGGCTCTTGAAACCACCAATGACAAGCTGCTGGGGGGCAGTAAACAACTAAATGAAAGTTGCATAAATTTCCGGCAGCACTGCCTGAAATTCAGCATTGAATGAAAAACAGATTGCGCACTAGACTTCATCACAAGAAAATTTTTCAACAGGGAGTAACAAGACGATGGCAAGTATTACACGCAGGATTGCACTGACAATGGGCGCAGCCGCCACGGCTGTGTTCATGACGGGCCCCGCAGCGCAGGCTGAAGAAGTTGTACATGTCTACAACTGGGTCGACTATATCGGCGAAACCACGCTGGCTGACTTCACCAAGGCAACCGGCATCAAGGTTGTTTATGACACCTATGATGCTTCCGAAACCGAAGAGGCAAAACTGCTTGCCGGCAGTTCCGGCTATGATGTGGTGCTGCATTCGGGCAGCCAGCTGCCCAAGTTCATTCAGGCCGGTGCTTTCCAGAAAATCGACCGTTCCAAATTGTCCAACTACGACAACCAGGATGCAGGTATTCTCAAGACGGTGGAAAACTGGGATCCGGGCAATGAGTACAGCGTGGTGTATATGTGGGGCACCACCGGCATCACCTACAATCTCGACATGGTCAAGGAACGTCTTGGTGACAACGCACCAATGGGTACAATGGATATACTGATGAAACCGGAACTGGCGTCGAAGGTTGCCGATTGTGGCATCTCGGTGCTGGAGAGCCCGCGTGACGTGATACCGATGGTGCTGTCCTACCTGGGCAAGGATCCGAACACCGAAGATCCGGCCGACTATGATGCAGTGGTGGAGGCCTTCAAACCGGTTCGCCAGTACATCAAGACCTTCGATGCCTCCAACTATCTCAACGCAATTCCCAACAAGGAGTTGTGTGTGATCAATAACTGGTCGGGCGATTATGCAACAGCAACGTCGCGGGCGTCCGATGCCGGTGTGGAGATAAATCTCAGTTACGAGGTACCGGCTACCGGTTCGCCTGCGTGGTTCGATGTGTGGGCCATTCCGAAAGATGCCAAGAACGTTGAGAACGCCCACAAGTTCCTAAACTTCATGCTTGACCCGAAAGTGATCGCAGGCGCCACCAACTTCACCTACTACGCCAATGCCAACTCCAAGGCGAACGAGTTCGTGCTCAAGGAAATCCTGGATGATCCGGCGATTTATCCAAATGAGGAGATCAAGAAGCGGTTGTGGACGTCCAAGTCCCTGCCGCCAAAGGCCCAGCGTGCGCTGACCCGCGCCTGGACCAAAATCAAAACGGGTTCCTGACCCTGAACTGATATGACATCATGCCCGCAAGGCTCACAAGGAGCCTTGCGGGATGTTCCTCTCAAGTCAGAACGGGCCCCCACATGACGGCTGACGACAGTTTTATTCGCATCGAGAATGTCACCAAGAAATTCGGCGAGTTTGTTGCCGTTGACAATGTGTCACTGGATATAAGCAAGGGCGAATTGTTTGCGCTGCTTGGCGGGTCCGGTTGCGGCAAGACCACCTTGCTGCGCATGCTGGCAGGCTTTGAAACCCCGACATCCGGCCGCATCATTATCGACGGCCAGGACATGGCCGATGTGCAACCTTTCAACCGTCCCGTAAACATGATGTTCCAGTCCTACGCCCTGTTTCCGCACATGAATGTGGAAAAGAATGTCGGCTATGGCCTGAAGCATGAGAACATGAGCGACGCGCAACGCAAGGACCGCGTCAGGGAGCTTCTCGACCTGGTGCAACTGGGCCAGTTTGCAGCCCGCAAGCCGCACCAGCTTTCAGGCGGCCAGCGCCAGCGCGTGGCGCTGGCCCGCGCACTGGCGAAAAGCCCGAAAGTTCTGTTGCTGGATGAGCCGCTCGGCGCGCTTGACAAAAAGCTGCGCGAACAGACCCAATTTGAACTGATCAACATTCAGGAAGAGCTGGGGGTGACTTTCATGGTCGTTACCCATGACCAGGAAGAGGCGATGACGCTTGCCTCGCGTATCGCCATCATGGATCGCGGGGTCATCAAACAGGTCGGCACCCCGACCGACGTCTACGAGTTCCCGACCACGCGCTTTACCGCCGACTTCATCGGGTCGATCAACCTGTTTGATGGCTCGGTTATCAGCGTCAAGGCCGGAAAGGCCCGCATCGAAGCGGCGCAGGCGGGGTGCACGTTCGAGGCACCGGCGGCCGGCAACATCAAGGCCGGTGACAGTGTCGGCATTGCCGTCCGGCCGGAAAAGATATCCATCTCCCGGGAAAAACCGAAATCGACCAATGTCAATGCGGTGCAGGGCGAGGTGCTCGATCTTGGTTATTTCGGCAAGGACTCGCTGTATCGGGTCAAGCTGGCGAGTGGAGAACTGATCCGCGTCAACCGTGTCAACGAGCAACGTGTCGTCGAAGCTGACCGCCAGGTGGACTGGGACGACAAGGTGTGGCTGACCTGGGATGCGAACTCGGCAATTGTGCTGCCGGAGGAGACGTAATGAGCGAGCTTGCCAGCCGCGACGTCGTTTCTCCTGCCCGCCGGACAAGCGGTTTTCAGCGCTGGCTCAACCGGGACGGCTGGCGCAAGCTTGTTGCAGGCATTCCATTCTTCTGGTTGCTGCTGTTTTTTCTGACGCCGTTCTTCATTGTGATGGTGATTGCGGTATCGGAGGCAGCCTATTCAATTCCGCCGTTCAAGATACCGTTCAACTGGGACGCGCTGACAGCCAATATTTCCACCAATTTCGGCTACCTGATCAATGACTCGCTGTATTATACCGGGTATCTGAATTCCCTGAAAATCGCCGCCATTTCAACGGTTTTCTGCCTGCTGCTCGGTTATCCGATGGCCTATGGCATTGCCCGGTCTTCCGGGGCGACCCGCAACATCCTGCTGCTGCTGGTCATCCTGCCGTTCTGGACATCATTTCTGCTGCGCATCTATGCGTGGATCGGGCTTCTGGGCACCAACGGCACCATCAACAACCTGCTGCTCGCCATCGGCATCATAGACGAGCCGCTGAAGCTGATGAACACGGATTTTGCCGTCTATATCGGTATTGTCTATTCGTATCTGCCGTTCATGATCCTGCCGCTGTATGCGAATCTGGAGCGGCTCGACAATACGCTGACCGAAGCCGCGATGGACCTTGGGTCCACGCCAACGCGGACGTTTCTGGACGTGACGTTGCCATTGTCGATCCCCGGTATCGTGGCGGGGTCCATGCTGGTGTTCATCCCGGCAACCGGCGAGTATGTCATTCCGGTCTTGCTGGGGGCAGGCGACAGTCCGATGATCGGGCGCGTGCTGTTTGATGAATTCTTCCTCAACACCGACTGGCCGGTTGCCTCTGCGGTGGCCATTGTTCTGCTGATGTTGCTGGTCGTGCCGATCATGATCTTCAATCATTATCAGGCAAGCGCGGAGGGAGTTGAGTAATGCGAAACCGTTCCGTATTTTTGCTGTCAGTGCTGTGTTTCGGGTTTGCCTTCCTGTATGTGCCGATCCTGATCATGATGGCCTATTCGTTCAATGCATCCCGGCTTGCGACGGTCTGGGGCGGGTTTTCAACCCAGTGGTACGGCAAGTTGCTGGAAAACGACCAGGTGATTGATGCAGCACTTCTGTCGCTTCAGATTGCGGTTGTCTCAGCCAGTTTCGCAACACTTCTCGGGACGCTTGCCGGCCTGACGCTGGCAAGGCTGGGCCGATTCAAGGGCCGGACCTTGTTTTCCGGTATGATTTCGGCGCCGCTCATCATGCCGGACGTCATCACAGGCCTGTCGCTGTTGTTGCTGTTTGTAAGCCTGGAAACGCTGATCGGATGGCCGACCGGGCGCGGGGCAACGACGGTGACATTGGCGCACATCACGTTCTCAATGGCCTATGTCGCGGTGATCATTCAGTCGCGCCTGACGTCGATGGACAATTCGGTTGAAGAAGCCGCCCTGGATCTGGGTTCCACACCGCTGCGCGTGCTGTGGGACATAACCTTGCCGATCATTGCGCCTGCCATGGTGTCAGGGTGGCTTTTGTCGTTCACCCTTTCACTGGATGACCTGGTGATTGCCAGCTTTACCAACGGGCCGGGCTCGACCACGCTGCCAATGCTGATTTTCTCCAAGGTCAAGCTCGGCGTGACGCCGGATATCAATGCTCTTGCTACTCTTATTGTCGGCGTCGTGACCATAGGCGTGGTTGTTGCCGGTTTCCTGATGTTCAGGGCGGAGAAGCAGCGCAACAGGGATGTGCAGGCGGCAATTGCCGGTAACGATTAAGCTGGATAGAGCTTGGCCTATGCCTCCACACGATCTCGCATGACGGCGTAGCTGCCGGCGTCCGAAGCATCAAATTCGCGCGCATATTTGTGACCGGCATAAACCGCTGATGCGATGATTGCGGGTGCCTCGCAGTCGCCGATCCGCCGGATGGTTTTCAGCGTCCCGGCGGCACCTTCAGAAGCTCTTTCCTGCAACTGCCGGTACAGCGTATCGTTCGGTGACCTGGCCGTGACCATGACGACTGCATCGGTCGGCACTGTCCGGCTGCATCCGGTATAGCTGCATTTGAGCATAGCTTCATTGCCGTCAAAGCCATGAAGATTGTGTGCCAGGACCAGGTCAACACCCAGTTCCATCAACCGCTTTTGTGTCCCGTGCTGTTCCGCTGTCTCGGCGCAAAACGATGCAACAAGATTTTCAGGCGTCACATAGGTTACACCGGACGCAGTGGCCTGCAGCAACTCTGCGATGACGGCCGCCATGTAGTAGTTGTCATCATCAAAAACCAGCACCCGTCCTTCAGGCAGTAGCCCGGTCATTATGTCATCCGGCGTAAACACATGTGATCGCGCCTGCAGCCCTGAAATACCGGCGGTGTTGGACCGGCCAAGCCCATCCTTGCGCCAGTGTGAGCCGGTCGCAATGACAACGTGATCGGGTTCGACAAGCGCCACATCAGCGGCGTTCAATTTGCTTTCCGGATAGATCTCAACATTGGGCATGGCCTGCAGTTTCTGGGTTCTGTAGTCGCGAACCCGCGCCCATTCGCTCAGTCCCGGCAGGCGGGCTTCCAGTGATACCCGGCCGCCCAGTTCGCGTCGCGCTTCGGACAACATCACCTCGTAGCCGCGCTGCCCCAGCGCACGTGCGCATTCCAGCCCGGCTGGTCCGGCACCGACGACCAGTATCTTGTCGCCCGACTGTTTCGTGCTGATGATTTCGGGATGCCAGCCCTTGCGCCATTCCTCGCCCATGGTCGGGTTCTGGGTACAGCGGATCGGCACACCCAGGCTGTCGCCGGCGTAACAGATATTGCAGCCGATACATTCGCGAATATCTTCTGGCCTGCCATCGGCAATCTTGTTGGGCAGAAACGGGTCCGCGATCGACGGTCGAGCGGCCCCGATGAAATCCGAAATGCCGCGCTTGATATAGCTTACCATGGTGTCGGGCGAGGTAAAGCGTCCGACGGTGACAACCGGTTTGGTCGTTGCCGATTTCACAAACGACATCAGCGGTTCCAGCGATGCTTCACTGACGAAGCGCGAAACACCCATCTCATGGGAATAATCATTGACCGTGATGTCCCACAGGTCCGGCATTTCCGCCATCAGCGAAAACATGTCCCGGCTTTCGTTGTCGTCGGAAAGCCCGTCCACGGCAAGGCGCACCGCAACCGCGCACGTGTCGCCGACGGCCTGTTTTGTCTCTTCTATCAGTTCGCGGCACAGCCGGGTCCGGTTGCGCAGGTTGCCGCCATACTCATCCGTGCGCTGGTTGGTTTGCGCCGACAGGAAATGCGACAGCAGATAGCCGTGGGTTGCATAAACATAGACCAGGTCAAACTCCGCCTCACGCGCCCGCAGGGCCGCATCGCGGTGCCACTGCCTCAAGTCTGCAATGTCCTGCTTGTCCATGGTGCGCGATTGAAACGGCACTCCTGACGCGGACGGCAGGCTGGCGACATCAATCGAAACGTTGCGGCTGAACTGGTTAGCGCTGCGGCTGCCGCCATGCCACAGTTCTACGCCAGCCAGCGCGCCGTATTCGTGCACATTGCCGGTCATTTTTGCATGGGCCCTGATGTCGGACGTGTCCCACAGGCTTGCATAAGGGTAGGGCAGGTCATCGGAGGTTGGATGAATGGAGCAATACTCCGTATTGACCACCCCCCAGCCGCCTTCGGCTTTCACACCGCGCATGGCGGCCAGCGTGTTTGGACGGAGCCAGCCCATCCCGGTGCAATGCGGCACCTGGTAAAACCGGTTCTTTGCGGTAACCGGACCAATATTTACCGGCTCGAACAGGACATCATAACGAGGATCGCGAGGCATTCAGAACTCCAGCTAAGCTGTTCGAGTGTATGGGAAAATACCTGAGCGGTATACATCTTGTCGGCATCTAACCAACAGTTTGTCATCCTCGGGCCTGTCCCGAGGATCTATCCGTTTCAACTCGCCGCAAAGGTTCATGGATCCCCGGCACAAGGCCGAGGATGACAATATCTGTCAGTTTGCCTGTCCGACCCTGAACAACCTTAGTGATAAACTCCCCCGAAGCACGTCAGTGCTGAGGCAAGCGCGACTGCGCGTCGCACGAAGTGCGCCCCAGCGGAGCGCAGCCTGCAGGCTGCTTGCGTGAGCGGAATAAAAACAACACCAACAAAAACGCAACCCAGCCCGGCAGCATTCGGCCTTGCACAGGGTCCATGAATGATGAAAATCCACTCCAACATCCCTTTCCCTTGAAAAGCACCTCCATGACCACTGGCAAACAGGAATTTCTTGACGGCTTCAGGCTGGTTTTGCCCATTCTGGTGGCACCGATATCGTTTTCCTTCATTACGGGTGCCACAAGCGTGCAAAAGGGCCTGTCGGCGTTCGAGGCGACCTTGATGAGCGCCGGCGTGTTTGCCGGTGGCGGGCAGTTGCTGGCGCTTGAAGTCTGGTATGAGCCGCAAGCCTGGCTGTTGGTCATGCTGGCCGCAATCTCGATCAATGTCCGGTTCGCGCTGCAGGCCGCATCAGTACAACGCAAGATCAATCATTTTACTCGCGCTCAGCGCTGGCTGACGGTCGCAACCCTCACTGATCCCGCGTGGGGGATGAGTGAGGTGCGTCACCTGTCCAGGCAGGTTACCTTCTGGTTCATTGCAGGCATTACCGTTCCGATCTACCTGATCTGGGTATCCGGCACGCTTGCAGGTGCGCTGCTGGGCAACCTCATTGACGATCCGACCAAGCTTGGACTTGATTTCGCTTTTGTCGGTATTTTCATTGCCCTGGCCCTGCCGTTCTGGAAACGGTCCGGTGCACTGCCGGTTGCAATTGCAAGCGGTGGAGTGGCCATCGCCACCAAGCTCGCAGGATTTTCAGCGTTGTATGTGTTCATCGGCGCGATGGCCGGCGTCGCGGTGGCCGGGTTTATGGCTGCCCGCAAGGCAAAGCGGGCGCAGACGCCATGACGATGGATCCGTACAACCTGACCCTGATCCTGCTGGTTAGCCTGGCAACGTTTGCCATGCGGGCTGTAGGCGCTGTTGTCATGGCCCGGGTTAAATTGGGCCCGATTTCCTCGGCGGCGTTTGAGGCGATGCCGGTGGCTGTGCTCACGGCAGTCATCGCGCCTGCCGTGTTGACGCAAGGCCTGCCGGAGGCCATTGCGGGAACCATTGCCGTACTGGTGGGATTGAGAGCCCCGATGGCCGTTGTGATTGTTGTGGCAATGGCTACCGTTGTCGCCATGCGACATCTGCTGGGATAGAAAAATGGGTGCAAGGACACAGGAATTCTCAGCAGGGGCAATTGCCATCCTTCCCGTGCTTGTTGCCACGGCACCCATCGCCTTGCTGTTCGGCACTCTGGCGGCCGCAAAGGGTCTGTCGCCGTTTGAAGTCTGGCTGATGAGTGCCACGGTTTATGCAGGTGCATTGCAGTTTGTGGCCATTGATCAATGGGCTGACCCGGCACCAATTGGTCTGCTGGTGTTTACAGCTCTTGTGGTGAACGTGCGCCATGTCCTGATGGGAGCCAGTATCGGCCGGGCAATGACGGACTTCAGCGGACCGGCAAAATACTCCGCCATGTTTGTCCTAACCGATGAGGGCTGGGCTTTTGCCGAACGCCGTGTGCGTGACGGCAGCCTGACACCTGCCTACTATTTCGGTATCGGGTTTTCCATGTGGCTTGTCTGGACGTCCGGATCGCTGTTGGGGGCCGTCATCGGCCGTGGGCTTGGCGATCCGTCGGCCTACGGTTTCAATTTTGCATTCTCGGCGGTGTTCATCTGCATTCTGGTTGGCTTCTGGAGCAATTGGCGCACCGGCGCGGTGCTGGCCGCAAGCGGTGCGGTATCGGCAATGGTCTACCTGCTGGTTCCGGGGGCCTGGTACATCATTGCAGGTGCGTTTGCCGGTGTCGGCGTGGCTGCCGCGCTGCATGCGAAAAGCGATGAAAAGAAAACCGACGGGATAATGCCGTCATGAGCGTGGATACCAATACGCTGCTGGCCATCATCGGCATGGCGCTGGCAACCTACCTGACCCGTATCGCCGGCCTGTGGCTGCTGCAGCTTGCCAATGTCAGGGGCAGGGCACGCTCGGCGATGGATGCCCTGCCACCGGCGGTTTTAATGGCGGTCATCGCGCCGACGGTATTGGCAACCGGGCTGGCAGAGACATTGGCTGCCGCTGTCACCATAATAGCCGCGTTTCGCCTGCCTCTGCTGTTGGCTGTGGCCATAGGCGTGGCCAGCGTAGTGGCACTGCGCGTGCTTATCGGGTGATTGGTGCGCAGGCGGCTTCCAGCCAGGCCCGATCCTGTTCACTTTCCAGCCGTGGTGCGATCTTCTTGTGAACCTGCGCATGGTAGTCGTTGAGCCAGTCCAGTTCGGCATCGCTCATGATGGCCGGCTCAACAAGATTGCGGTCGATGGGTGTGAACGTCAGTGTCTCAAACCAGTGCATGGGGCGCTCGCCGCCTGCGATTGCTTCGGCCTCGCGCACCACAAGCAGGTTCTCAATGCGGATGCCGTATTCACCCGCCTTGTAGTAACCGGGTTCATTGGACAGGATCATGCCCGGTTGCAGCACTGTCCTGTCGGCTTTTGAAAACCGTTGCGGACCTTCATGTACCGACAGATAACTGCCGACGCCGTGACCGGTTCCGTGATCAAAGTCGAGGCCGGCCTCCCACAGCGGTGCCCGGGCCAGCGGATCGAGATGGCCACCGGTGGTGCCGGCTGGAAACCTGGCGCGGGACAGGTTGATCATGCCGCTCAGCACGCGGGTAAAACGATCCTTCATTTCAGCCGTCGGGGTGCCGACGATAACTGTGCGGGTGATGTCCGTTGTGCCATCGACATATTGCGCGCCGGAATCAACCAGGTATATGCGGTCTTTTTCGATCGGCAGGTTGCTGGTTTCCGACACCCGGTAGTGAGGAATGGCGGCATGCGGCCCGGCGCCTGAAATCGTATCAAACGACAGGTCACGCAGTTCACCGGTCTGTGCTCGCAGGGATTCCAGTTGTCTGGCGGCTGAAATTTCGTCCAGCTCGCCTGCAGGTGCATTGACGTCCAGCCAGCGCAGAAATTGCGCCATGGGAACTCCATCGCGCAGGTGGGCTGCACGGGCACCTTCAAGCTCTGCGCGGTTCTTGGTGGCGCGCGGCAGTGTACAGGGGCTTTCGCGATGGGTTACGGTGGCGCCGGATGCGGTAAGCGTGCGCCTGAGAGCCTCTGCTGCCCACGGAAAATCAAGCTCCACATTGGCCGCTGCTGCACCGAGTGCCTGCAGGACTTCTGTCATCTTCTCCGGGGGCGACAGGCGGACATTGGCCTGGGTCAGCGCATCGCGGGCATCTTCGTCAATTCGGGCCGGATCCAGAAACAGATCTGCTGAGGCATCATCATGAACAATGGTGAATGCCAGCACAGCGGGCGTGTGGGGAATGTCGCTGCCGCGAATATTGAAAACCCATGCAACAGCATCTGTCTGGGTCAGCACACAGGCCGTAGCGTTGCGCTCCTGCAGTCCTTCGGCAATGACGTGTAATTTGTCTGCACCGGACACACCGGCGAACTGCAACGGCTGCTGTACAACCGGTTTGGCCGGGGCTGCCGGCCGGTCTTTCCAGATTGTGTCAATCGGATTGCTATCCAGTGCGACCAGCTCAGCACCGGCTGCGCGACATGCCGCATCGAAACCATCTGCATCCCGGATAGTGAGCAGCCACGGATCAAATCCGAGTTTGCCGCCCTCGCATATGTTCTGTCCCACCCAGGTGTGGGGAGATTCGTCCGGCACCTGCAGCGGCGTTATGATATCCAGGTCGACTTGCTCGCGGACCTGCAGCGTATACCGCCCGTCAACAAAGATGGCGGCTGTCGATTTCAGGATCACGGCACTGCCGGCTGAACCGGAAAATCCTGTCAGCCAGTTCAGGCGCTCTGCACCAGCCGGTACATACTCGCCCTGAAACTCATCAGCTCGCGGGACAACAAGGCCGTCGATGCCCAGGGTGTCGAACCGGGCCCGAAGGTCTGCAATGCGTGCTGGTGTGAGATGGCGCTGGTTGGTGTCTGTAAAATTCTGAAACATCGCGGCAGATTAACGAAGACGGTGGGTATCGGCAATGGATCATGGCCAGGATTTCATTGTTCTGGATAATTGTGCGGCGCAATATTATTAAAAATGTGACGGTTCAATTAGTGCCTTGCTTACGTCCATGTGAGCACTTTTGTCGCACCATTGAGAGGCAAGCTGATTTATTAACTTCCAGAAAGGTGATTCAGAGTACGGAATATTTTATTAAACTATTGATTTAATATATATTAATGGAATTAAGCAGAGTATTAACAGGCCGTTTATTTCGATATGCACAGTGCGCATATCAGAGATATCAAAACGTCTCTGGTAAAAAATCATGCACTCAACATATACGGGACATATAAATTGTGCGGCGCAAAAAACAGCGCGGTACAGAAATGCAAACCGCTTCGGAATTTGGGACAGAATAATCCGGACCTTGTTGAAAATGGAGAAATGAAATGGTCGTCGTCGTTGCAAACCGTGCAGTCGAAATGCGCGATGGAGCCAGTCTCGACTTTGTTGGACAGCTGCGCCGCGTCGTGAACAGTGTCAAAACCTACGGACATCGTCGCCGGGTACAGACACGTCTTGAAGGTCTTGACGACAGAATGCTGGCAGACATCGGTCTCGAGCGCGCTGACATTCGGGCACATGTCTGGGGCCGCTAAGCTAATAGCGTTTCTGCATCTGTTTAGAAATTGAGTTTCAGGAGGGATGGTTCAGGCCATCCCTCTTTGTTTTTGCGCGAGCATAAGTGTTGCCCAGTTGTCATCGAGCAGCGTATTAATGACGCTCAGGCCCTGGGCGAGATAGGCTGCGCGTACCATGCGGACCTGATCACTTGTCAAACCGGACAGGATCAGCCTGCCGTGAGAACTGAGTGCCCTGGCAATCGCCGGTGCCAGCGACATCAGTGGCCTGGCCAGAATATTGGCCAGTATCAGGTCATACGGTCCATGTGCGGTGATTGCCGGATGATCGAGCCCGGCCGCCGTGACACACCGCATCAGGTGGGCGGTGCCATTCAAACGGGCATTGTCCTTGGTGACAGTGACAGCATCCTCGTCAATATCGCTGGCAATGGCGGTGATGCCGGTCAGTTTGCAGGCTGCAATGGCCAGAACACCGGAACCGCACCCAACATCCAGGCAATTTTTCGGCTTGTGAGACTTC
This sequence comes from uncultured Alphaproteobacteria bacterium, assembly GCA_963759095.1. Lineage (GTDB taxonomy): Bacteria > Pseudomonadota > Alphaproteobacteria > Rhizobiales > Aestuariivirgaceae > Anderseniella. The sequence continues at coordinate 112,728 of CAVWYF010000023.1, forward strand.
AGAACTGTCTGCAACGCGACAAGACACCCGCGGGTGGTGTTGTGATGACCTGTGCCGAAGGCCAGACCGGCGTCTATTTCTATATTGATACTTCCCGACGGGCGCAGGTGGCGATCATGGTTGCCGTGCACAAACAGGCGTCCGGCAACAACCGGTGCCAAACCGGCAAGGCTTTCGCGCACCCAGTCCTTTTGCGGCATGGCAGCGATGGTCAGGCCGGCATTGTCGAGACCGGCGCGTTGCAGGGCGTCATCAATTTCGGTGCTTGCCGGTTCATCCGCGTAGATGGCCTCGACCCGCCACAGATCCCGGGCCTCATCGGTCTCAACCATGCTGACAGCAAGTGCTTCAGGCCATGGGCAGGCTTCCAGCACATCTGACAGTTCGGTGGCCGTCTGTCTGGCCAGGCTGGGTGATGTGAGGATGAATTGCTGGCTCATTTACGGAGTTCCTGCGCGAGTTTGTCGACATAGGCCATCAGGTGACCCAGGTCGTCAACCGCGATGATAACGGGCGTTATGCCAAGGGGAAATTCAGGTGTGGTGCGGAATTCCCGGATGATAACGAAACTCGGGTGCGGGCGCAGGGCGTAGAAAACCTCGAATTTGTGCCGCCAGTCTTGCGCTGGAGACTGCACCATGGCCTTGAAGGACGGTGTTATGCCGATGCCCATATTGTTCTGGCCGGGGATGACATGGCATCGTCGGCAATGCTCTATGGCAACATCTGCGCCTTTTTTGGCATCGCCGGCATGGCACGTGGCAAAGCCAGTGAACAGGAACACAATTGTCAGGGCAACACGAAGCATCAGATCATTTAGCGCCAGGTGACGGGCAAGTCGAGACCTGCAAGCCCTTTCAGTGCCTTTCGCCTTATCGGTCTGATCGACAGGACCGCCGCCAACCACCAGGTAGGGAACAGGGTTCGACATGGGCGCTATCCTAGAATGATTGAGTGCAACGCTCAAAAATGAATCTTTATGCACAGGTGCCGCCAAATCGCCTTGAACACCTGCGAGGAATCAGCCGAAGTGAGACGCATAGATGTTGGCGGGGAAATTGACATGGCTATAATGAAAAACCTGGTTTTTGGATTGCTGCTGACCGGATTGATTGCCGTTCAGCCGGCGTCACCTGCCTATGCGGCCGGTACAGACGGCACCGTCTATGACCCGCGGATTCTGGTCCGGATGAAGTTCGCCGGCGAGCAACTGGCCACCGTCAAGAAGATACTCGACCAGTCCGAGGCGCGCATCGTCAAGGTGTTTGCGAAGTACAAGATCAACCCGAGGGCCAAACCGGTTTTTGACCAGTTGCGCGCAGCATCCACGGAACTCCAGTCCATCGAGTCATGGGAGAAGGGCCAGATGAAGCGGGTCCTGAACAAGAGCCAGTATGCCGACTATCTTGAGATACAACAGGCGACAACCGCCGCGGTGATCAAGGCTACCCGCGACGATTGATTGTTTGGCCTGTCGAACAGTTTTCTTAGCAGGACGCCCTTAGCGGTACCCAGCGTGAGCCTTTCTTGCCCGAATGGGTGACAACGGCGCGATATCGGGTGTTGATCGGTGTCTGCACGTTGAACGACTTTGAGTAGGACGCGCGATACTCATTGCCGTACTTTTTGGTCTGGACGGTGAACGGGCCTAATAGCGCGCCTTTGTCGCGTACCAGCAGGAACGTGATCTTTCCCTTCTTCGTGGCACGGAAAAATACCGACAGTTTTGCCCAGCCCGGGCAGACATTGCCGGCGGGCGACTTGATCGCCAGGGTCACATCCTTGACTTTCATCTTGGCGCCAATCGAATTCTGGACCAGTCCGCCGTTTCCGGCATAGGCAGTCGAGGCGGTGACGGCAGTTGCAAGACCCAGGGCGGCGGCAATGCCGGTGTAAATGAGGGTGCGACGGTTCATTGTTCTTGTTCCTTCAAGGGGGTAGTCCGTTTAACTTGAAGACAGGTGTAGCCAGTGGGGGTTGAGTGCAGCCTGAATAGCCCGTTCATGTGGGATTCATTCATGCCGCTCGCGTTAGACTCAGTTTTGGTCGACGGCACAGGTGGGGCGACTTGCCAACTATAAAACTGTAGCTACAAGCCGGAGGAAAGCTTTGACAAACGATCAGTTACACCTGTTTTGTTTAGTCGTTCAGGGAAAAGGAACTGCATAACACCGAGTGGAAAGTATCCTGCCCGGCAAACAGTCTTGAGCACGAGCGACAGTTCCACGCTTGGCCCTTGTAAATATGCTGCGGTGAACTGAAACGTGTTGCTATCTCCACCAACTTTGGCTCCAGACAAAGCTCCATACATGTTAGGATGTGCCCCGTAATCGATTACCATTTCGTACATGTTGCGAAACGCATCCGCTAGAGTCTCATCATGTCTTCGAACGCTATTCTCCAACTTGCGAGTGCCGAACTGATTTGCACATTTTCTACGGCTCTCAGGGCTGTTGTCCCGCTCCAGCCAAGCACGGGTTGCTTTATCACTTTCGATCAACCGACAAGCATACCCTGACCACTCAATAACAGCTCTAAGTGTTGGATATGCCTCCGGTACCATACCTGAAAACGCCAACATGGCGCTTGCTCTATATGCTGCATGGCATCGGTACAACATAGACGCTGCAAAGTAATGTGACTGTTTAGGAAAATCTTTTTCTGCTGTTCCGTGCCACCCGTCAAGTACGGTGTGTAGGGCATCATCGATATCCAGTGCTCTCAATACTAGTTGTCTAGTTTCGGAATTTGCAAAGCAAGCGTATTGGTTGTCTCTCCCAGCATCAAGATGGCGAAATAGCTCCCGATTCTGCCAACCTTCTGGCGGCTCCTTCTGTTGAAATTTTCCCATCAGTAAACTCCTCTAACCTAACGCTAGCCCAACGTTCGATAATAGTTCACTTAAAATGCCCGATGGGTTCACGTGCCTGTTGAGTTCTGGCGGCGTGATTGCCGATACGGCGTTGCCGGATCCCGTTTCTCCGCCGTTGTTGATAACAGGTTTGTTCTGCCTGCTTCTATTTGCCCGGGATGGGGTAGGGCTGGTCGTCCAGTGCCATTCGTAGCTTCAGTTCTGTTGTGCCGAACAGGGCCAAGTCTGGTACGAAATTCTCTTTGCGCAAATGGCGGACATCGTTCTTGGTCACCGGGCCGACAAACATCAGCCGGTGCGATGGCGAATAACGCGCCAGCTTGGTGCCGAAGACTTTCTGCAGTACGTAAAAAGTCAGGTAGTGATTGTCGACAACCGCATGGATGGGTTTTGAGGATCGCCGCACGATATGGATGAGGTCGAGATCAAACAGCTTGTCATTGTTGACCGGGGAATGGCGTTCCGGCCCGTCTGAAAACACAAAATCATAGGCACGAATGGGGATGTCGGCATATTGCACGCCCCGGAATAGCTTGTAGTAACCGTCAACCTTCGGCGAGTGGACGATCTGCACTACGTGAGCGACGTCCTGCGGCAGCGCCTCCAGAGCGGTTTCCGTCCAGCCTTCATGCTCCTCCATGGAGGTGATACGGCCAAGGGGCGCACCTTCGGCGGCGTTTTCAATCAGTGCCTGCGCCATGACAACCGTAGTAAAGCCGGTGCCAAACTCCAGGATTTCCTTCGGCTTGCGGGTGCGGACTTCCTCATAAAGCGTGAGATAGTCCGACATGGAGGCGCCGGTGACATTGGACACCTTGGCATATTCGGTAATCGCGTGGGCAAATTCAGGCCGCTTCATCAGCGTTTTCTCAGCCCGCCTGTTGCGGCGCGCAACAAGCTTCTCGATCCACCACGCGCGGGCGCGGGTAAGAGCAGGCAGGCCGGTGGTATCCAAAGGAGGTAATGGCATGGGTTTCGTGATGGATCAGCCAGCGATTCCCGTCAAGAGGGTCGTTGTGTGGATGTTCTTCCAGGAAACCGTCATTGCAGCGAAGGCTCACTGCTGTCCGGGAAAATTATTGAGACTGGAATCCAAGTCCGCCGTCTCCCTACACTGTCATCACCCGGCTTGACCGGGTGACCCAGTATTTGCAGGATTTTGAGGTTTTTGGCACATTGGTGTCGCATTCAAGAACACGGTGGATACTGGGTTGCCCGGTCAAGCCGGGCAATGACAAGTTGGGAGTAAAAACCAAGTCCAACGCTGACAAGTGTCAAGAAATACGTTTGGATTCAGGCGGCTAGGCCACAACCATTTGTTTTCCCGGACAGCAGTGAGCTAAGGCTGGAATCCAAAACAGGGTTGATGCGAGTGGAAACAGAGCTGTGGATCCCAGCTGGGGTGACGGGTTCACGGTGTGATGCGGCTGCACGCTTGATAAGGGAGTTTTAAACCTTACCCGCGCGTCACGAAACTGTCCAGCACCCGCTTGTCTCCAGCCGTGTCGAAACTGATAGACAGTTTGTTGCCGTCTACGTGGGTGACCGTGCCGGGGCCGAATTTCTGGTGGTGGATGCGGTCGCCGGTCTCAAATGATTCTGGTCCAGCATCTGACGCCGTCAGGCTGCCTTCCACGATGCGCGGTGTCGAGCGCAGGGCGTCGCCGTCGGCGTGGCGGGCCTGGGCGCGTTTCCAGCCCGGTGTGTCATAGCCGGAATTGAACGGTTTCATTTCGTCAAAGCGCGAGCCGCCGAACTGGTCTGCACCACCGATATTATAGCCGCCATAGCTGGACGACATGGTGTCCACCTCCACGTGGGCCTCGGGTAATTCGTCGACGAAGCGCGAGGGCAGGGCGGTCTGCCACATGGCGTGCACGCGGCGGTTCTGGGCGAATGAAATGGTCGAGCGCTTGCGGGCCCTGGTGATGCCGACATAGGCGAGACGGCGTTCTTCCTCCAGGCCCGCCTTGCCGCTTTCATCCAGCGAGCGTTGATGCGGGAACAGGCCTTCTTCCCAGCCGGGCAGGAACACCATGTCGAATTCCAGACCCTTGGCCGCATGCAGGGTCATGATCGACGCCTTGTCTTCCTGCTCGCCGGACTGTTCGACTTCCATGACCAAGGCGATATGCTCCAGAAAACCCTCCATGGTCTCGAACTCGTTCATGGACCGGACCAGCTCCTTCAGGTTTTCCAGCCGCCCCGGGGCTTTCGGGTCCTTGTCCTGCTGGTGCATGTCGGTATAGCCGCTTTCATCCAGGATGATCTCGGCGACCTCGGTGTGGGCAACGGCCTGGACCGATGCGCGCCAGCGCGAGAACGACGCCAGCAGGTCGGTCAGCGACTTGCGCGCCTTGGCCGGCAACTCGTCGGTTGTCACGATGTCCTGCGCAGCGCGATACAATGACTGGCCGGTTGCCCGGGCCAGATTGTGAATTTTCTGGACCGAATTATTCCCGATGCCGCGCTTGGGCACATTGATGATGCGCTCAAGGGCGAGGTCGTTGTCCGGCGACATGGTGACCTTGAGATAGGCGAGCGCGTCACGAACCTCTGCGCGCTCATAAAACCGCGGCCCGCCAACAACACGGTAGGGCAGGCCGAGCGTGATGAAGCGGTCTTCAAAGGCGCGCATCTGAAATGACGCCCTGACCAGAATGGCGACTTCTTCCAGCGACGTGCCTGAGCGCTGGGCCTGTTCAATATCCTCGCCAATGGCGCGGGCTTCCTCGTCACCGTCCCAGTGGCCGCGCACGACGACCTTTTCACCGTCGTTCTGATCTGTGCGCAAGGTCTTGCCAAGGCGGCCTTCATTGTGCGCGATCAGACCTGATGCAGCACCCAGAATATGCGGTGTGGAGCGGTAGTTCGCTTCAAGCCGGATGACACCGGCACCAGGGAAATCCTTTTCAAAGCGCAGGATATTGTCGACCTCGGCGCCCCGCCAGCCATAGATCGACTGGTCATCATCACCGACACAGCAGATGTTGCGATGGCCCTGGGCCAGCAGGCGCAGCCACAGATATTGCGCGACATTGGTGTCCTGGTACTCGTCCACCAGCATGTATTTGAAGCGCTTCTGGTACTCGGCGAGCACTTCGGGCTGTTCCTGAAACAGGCGCAGGGTTTCCAGCAGCAGGTCGCCGAAGTCAACCGCGTTGAGAACTTTCAGGCGGGCCTGGTATTCAGCGTAGATCTGCGCCCCAAGGCCATTGCCGTAAGCTGCTCCTTCGCCTGCCGGCACCTTGGACGGAACCAGCCCGCGGTTTTTCCAGCCGTCAATGTGGGCGGCAAGCTGGCGCGCCGGCCAGCGCTTTTCGTCGATCTCGTGCAACTGGATCAGTTGTTTCAAAAGGCGCACCTGATCATCGGTATCGAGGATGGAGAAATCCGATTTCAGGCCGACCAGTTCGGCATGGCGGCGCAGTATTTTCACCCCGATGGAATGGAAGGTGCCAAGCCAGGTCATGCCCTCGACCATGCCGCCGATCAGTCCGCCGATACGTTTTTTCATTTCACGCGCGGCTTTGTTGGTGAAGGTCACCGCCAGGATTTCACCAGGCCAGGCCTTGCGCATGTTGAGCAGGTGGGCAAGCCGCGTGGTCAGCACCCGGGTCTTGCCGGTACCGGCACCGGCCAGCACCAGCAACGGCCCATCCAGGGTCTCTACCGCTGCGCGCTGTTCAGGGTTCAGCGCCCGCAGATAAGGTGGCGCTGCCTGTGCGGTGGCGCGTTCAGTGATTGAGTTGCTGGCTGGGTTCGACGTCATGGGCTTTTATATAGCATCGCGGCTGCCATGATTCGATGGCAGCGATGCTACTTTTCTGATTTGATCAGACAAAGTGAAATGACCTGAGGCAACGGAATGAAATCGCATGCACGCGTGGTCGTCGTCGGCGGCGGGATTGCCGGCTGTTCGACGCTGTATCACCTGACGCAGCAAGGCTGGAACGACGTCGTTCTGCTCGAGCGCGATGAGCTGACGTCCGGCACGACATGGCATTCGGCAGCGCAGGTGACCAATTTCGGTGCGGTGCAGACCATGGTGGGCTTGAAAACTCATTCCATCAATCTTTACAGGGAATTGGCGGAAGATCCTGAATATCCGATCAACTATCATCACGGCACCGGCGGGCTCAGATTGGCGTCAACACAAGACCACCTGGACGGGTACAGGCATTTCCAGTCAATGGCCAGGGGCATGGGCGTCGAATTCGAGATCATCGATGCCGATGAATGCAGAAAACGCCATCCGCTGATCACCACGGATAATCTGGTTGGCGCACTGTGGGATCCGATGGATGGCGATATCGATCCGGCACAATTGTGCCAGGCGCTGGCGCGCCGGGCCCGCAAGGCGGGTGCGGAGGTGTATCGCCACACGCCGGTAACCGGTCTGACACAGACAGCCAACCATGAATGGATCGTGCACACTGCCCAGGGCGATATTACATGCGAGCATGTGGTGAACGCAGGCGGGTATCGCTGCAGTGAGCTGGGGGCGATGATGGACGTGGTGCATCCGGTTGCCTCAATGGAGCACCAGTATTTTCTGACCGAGCCGATTGCCGATATAGAGGCGCTGGACTTTCGGGTGCCGCTGATCCGCTGTCCCACGGATGATTTCTATTCCCGGCAGGAGAAGAACGGTCTGCTGGTGGGGTTTTACGAGCAGGATTGCCGGACCTGGGGACTTGACGGTATCGATCCCGATTTCACCAACGCATTATGCCCTGATGATCCGGACCGCGTGTTGCCGGTACTGGAAAACGTGTTTGAGCGGATGCCGTGTCTCACCGAGGTTGGCATTCACACCATCATCAATGGTCCGATCACCTACACGCCGGACGGTCTACCGCTGGTCGGGCATGTGCCGGGCAAACGCAACGCCTGGTGCATTACCGGTTTGCGGGCAGGCCTTGGCGAAGGCGGCGGGCATGGCTGGCTGCTGGCGCAGCAGATCGTGCATGGCGAGGCATGTTATGACACTTGGTGTCTGGATCCGCGCCGCTTTGCAAAATATGCCGATATTGAATACACGGCACTGAAGTCCATCGAGGACTACCAGAACGAGTTCCGATTCCACATGCCGCATGAACACCGCCCGGCCGGGCGGCCGGCCCGGACAACGCCGTTGTACGAGGTGCTTAAAGAAGCAGGCGCCGAGTTCGGAGTGGTGAACGGTTGGGAGCGGGCTCTGTATTACAAGCCATCGCCGGACTTCGAGGAAGTTCATTCATTCAGTTTCAACAATACTTTCGATGTGGTGGCGAAGGAAGTCGAGGCGGTTCGTAACCGCGTCGGCATCATGGAGGTGTCGGGGTTCAACCGGTATGAGATTGTTGGCAAGGGTGTGCATGACTGGCTGGATACCATCATGTGCTCGCGCGTGCCGCGCAAGCAGGGCAGGGTGGGGCTGACCTACTTCCTCAATGAGGATGGCAATGTGAAGGGCGAAGCGACGCTGGCCAATCTGGGCCCGGACCGTGTCTGGTATGGTTCAGCCGCCGCCGCTGAACTGCATGATATGGACTGGCTGGTCGAACATCTGCCTGGTGACGGATCGATCACGATCACCAGCCTTGTGGACACACACTCCATTCTGGTTGTGGCAGGGCCCAAGTCGCGCGACCTGTTGCAGGCGGCATTCACGGATACTGACTGGTCAAAAGATGAATTCAGGTGGTTGAGCGCACGGGAGGTCACGGTTGCCGGGCACCGGATCGTGGCCATGTCAGTGAGTTTTTCCGGCGAACTGGCCTGGGAACTGCACGTGCCGAATGAATGTCTGGTTGATTGTTACTCGGCCCTGACAGCAGCCGGTGAGCCGTTTGGACTGGCACACTTCGGTCTGCACGCGGTGGAGGCCATGCGCATCGAGAAGGGCTACCGGCACTGGAAGGCAGACCTGATCACTGAATTCAACCCGATGGAATCCGGCCTTGAGCGGTTTGTGAACATGGACAAGCAGTTCGTCGGCAAGGCTGCACTTGAGAACATGATCGTGACCGGGCCACGCCGGGTCTTCGTGCACCTTGAGCTTAATAGCGATGATGCGCCGGCACATCCCGGGGACAGCATTGTTTCCGGTGGCAAGATTGTCGGCACCGTGACGTCTGCTGCTTGGGGACACCGGGTGAACGCGAATCTTGCCATGGGGTTTGTTGATCCGTCATTTGCAAGTATCGGCAGCGATCTTCATGTGGAGGTGATCGGCGAGCCGGTTCCGGCGCAAGTCTGTGACCCTTGCCAGTATGATCCGGACAACGCTCGCGTCAGGTCGTAGCCAGCATCTGTTGCGCGCCGATAGAAGGCATGGCATCTGGCAAGCCGCCAAACCGGCGATTGCGGCTTCGGAAGGCGGCAACCGCGTCGGCCAGTTCTTCGCCGGAGAAGTCGGGCCACAGGGTCTTGGTGAACCACAACTCGGCATAAGCGCTCTCCCACAGCAGGAAATCCGATAACCTCTGTTCGCCGCTGGTGCGGATCAACAGGTCAATGTTGCGATACCCGGATCCTGTCGCCAGCGCCTGTGACAAGGTGTCGGCGGTGAGCGGACCGTTCCAGAATGCCCTCGCGGCTGCTTCCAGCAAGGCGTGGCGGCCGGAGAAATCGATGGCAAGGCGGGCGTTGAGCATGGTGCCGCCAGCCGTGGCCATCTCGATTTTCTCGATAGCCGCGACAGTGGAGGCAGGTAAGCGGTCCCGGCGCCCGATTACCGTCAGTCTGACACCGGCATCGGCGAACGGCCGGGCCTGCATTGCCATATAGTGCTCGATGAGTTGCATCATGCCATCGACCTCCGGCTTCGGCCGCTTCCAGTTGTCCGACGAGAACGCAAACATGGTCAGCGTATCGATGTTGAGACCGGGAGCTGCCATCATCACACGGCATACTGCATCGACACCGGCGTGATGACCATCTGTCCGGGTGAGGCCGCGCTGTTCGCCCCAGCGGCCATTACCGTCCATGATGATACCGACATGCAGCGGGGCAGGTGTTGTTTTGCTTTGCAGATTACTTTGCATTGTAAAGTTCCTTGTCAAATTTTTTTGGCGGGTGGGGTTGGCGATCAGGCGGGTTTGAGTTTGCCCGTACGGGATGGGACGGCAGCGGTTTCTTCGGCAGCAGAACTGGCGTTTCGCACAACCTGTTCGAGGACGTTGAGATACTCCAGGAACCGCTCGCGACCGGCTGGGGTGAGGGCGCAGGAGGTGTGCGGGCGGTTGCCTTCATAGCCTTTGTGAACAGCCACGAGACCGGCTTCGGCAAGCACCTGCACATGGCGTGACAGGTTGCCGTCGGTCAGACCGCACAGCTTCTTCAACTCATTGAAGGCAAGGCCTTTGGGATGAGAGATCAGCGAGGTCATGACACTCAACCGGGCTTTTTCGTGGATCACCCGGTCGAGACCGTCATAGGAAAACGGCGCATCACTTGGTGTCGGCATGGAATTCTCCATAGGCAAAATGCAGGACGCCGGCCAGCGCCAGTTGGCCGAGTGTGAAGGGAAGGCCCATCAGCCAGGGTGACAGGGCGGAAGACGAACTGGCCAGCATCAACACGGTGAAACCAGAGACGAAATACCAGCCGCCGATCCAGCGAACCGTGCGTGGCAAAGAGCGAGTCCCCGCAAAGATGCCAAGTGCCAGAAACACCTGCCAGAGACCGGGAAGCGTCCACAAAGCGTCAGGGGAAAATTTCCAGATGACCAGGGTCGTGGCCAGACCGGCAAAGCCTGCAGGCAGGAACTGCTCAAAGGCATTCAGTACAATAGCATCGGCCAGTCCGCCATGATGGCGATAAGAGCGCGCATAAACTTCGGCAGAGATCAGACAGGCTGCAAGCACTGCAGTAACGAGCCAGGTCACGATGTAGGCCGTATGATCTGAGGCAAGCAGGTCCGGCCATAACATCTGGGAGAGGGCGGTCAGCGCCGCAAGACCGCCGCTCAACGCCATCACGGCGGGACCAAACCCGCGAAACATGGTTCCGGCGGCAAGCTGGTTGCGCATATCGGAAATATCCGCCAGGGCGCGATCGATATCTTTCATCAGGGCATCCAATTAACTTTACAATGCAAAGTATATGGAAATGCAAAGTGAAAGACAAGCGTAAATCGGTGGGATGAAACAGATGAATCAGAGAATCTGACTGAGAAACTCACGGGTACGGGGGTCCTTGGCGCTTTTGAAGAATGTCTTGGGCGGCCCGTGTTCAACGATCACGCCGCGGTCCGTGAAATAGATGTGGTCGGCAATTTCGCGAGCAAAACCCATTTCGTGGGTGACCAGAATACAGGTCATGCCTTCGGCCGCCAGGTCCTTGATGGTGACCAGAACCTCTTTCACCGTTTCCGGGTCCAGCGCCGCCGTGACTTCGTCGAACAGCATGACGTCAGGGTTCATGGCCAGCGAGCGGGCGATGGCGACACGCTGTTGCTGGCCGCCCGACAACTCGCCCGGATAGCTGTTTTCCTTGCCCTCCAGGCGTACCTTCCTGATCAGTTCGCGGGCGTGCTTTTCAACCTCGTCTTCGGGTTGTTTCAACACCAGCAGAGGCGCCATCATGACGTTTTCAAGGGCCGTCTTGTGTGGAAACAGGTTGTACTGCTGGAACACCATGCCGACTTTCTTGCGCAGCGCTAGCTTGTCCAGAGCAGGTGTGTTTACTTCCAGACCTTCAACCTGGATGGAGCCTGCCTGAATATCGTTGAGCGCGTTGATGCAGCGGATCAGCGTCGATTTGCCGGAACCCGATGGCCCGATAATGCAGATCACTTCACCTTTCATCACATCCAGGCTGACGCCTTTCAACACTTCAAGGTCGCCAAATGATTTGTGCACATTCTTGATTGAAATGATCGGCTGGTCCGGTGTCCATTCGGTTTCAGACATAGTTCATGATCCTCACAGTTTCACCGTGTATTTTCTCTCAAGCGCGATGGTCCAGCGCGCAATCGGGTAGCAATAGGCAAAGAAGATCACCAGGCAGAACCCGTAAAACGGCACCAGCAGTTCCGGCCGGCCGTTCTCTGCCGCCATGGCCTGGCGCGACAAGGTGACGATTTCCTCCACGCCGAGCAGCGAGACCAGCGGCGTCGCCATTGTCAAAATGGCATACCAGTTCATCCAGGGCGGGATCATGCGCTTGAAACATTGCGGCAGGATGATGCGCCAGACTGTCTGTTGCCGCGAGTAGGCGAGTGACTCCGCTGCCTCCCACTGACCCGACGGCACCGATGAAATGGCACCACGCACCACTTCGGAAATGTTGGCCATGATCGGCAGCGACAGGCCGAACACCGCCTTGACCCAGTCAGGGATCTGTATGGTCAGGCTGCCGATCTCGATCTTGAACGGGAACGCCAGCATGACAATGAACAGCAGCACCAGCCAGGGTGAATTGCGGAATGTCTGGGTGATCAGCCATGCCGGTTGCGAAATCAACCGGTTCGGCGATATCTGCATCAGCCCGAGTACCACACCGGCCAGGGTTCCAAACGCCATGGTTGTGATTGAAATCAGGATGTTGAACACAAAACCCTGAAGCACCAGGAAGGGCAGCCATTTGATCAGGGCATTTGTAGCGTCCGCCATGGTGTAGGTCGACTGGGCGTAGGCTGCCATCGGCCACATCATCAGGGTGGCGGCCAGTGCCGGCAGCGCCCACCAGGGCAGGTCGGCAATGAACCGTGAAAAGTTGATGTCGCTGGCGCCGCCGGGCGTGGCCACGCTCACAGGTTTCAGTACGGCCATGTCGGTGGTGGCCACTGAATTGATGCCGGGGATTGGTTTGAGCATGGCCATGATCAGTTCTGCCCATACCCGGGAATGCGCATGTTGCGTTCCCACTTGTTCATGCCCATGACCAGAATGCCCACCAGCACGATGTAGACGACAAACATCAGCACCATGCAGGCATTCTGCGCAGTGGAATAGTCATTGTAGATGCTGACCAGTTGATACAGCAGTTCAGGCACGGCGATCACGATGGCCTGCGTCGTGGTTTTCACCAGATTGACGAGATTGTTGTTCAAAGACGGCAGCGAGACACGGAACGCCAGCGGCAGCACCACATAGCGATAGATCTGTAGCCGGTTCATGCCCAGCGCGTCGGCTGCTTCCTTTGTTGAGTCTGGAACCGCCTCGATGCCGGAACGGAAAATCTCGACATTGAAGGCGCCGGCGAAGAACGACAGCGACAGGATGGCCCAGCCGACATTGGAGATGACCGGCACTTCAACCCAGCCGTCCGGTGCATAGGTCGGCGTGAATTGTCCAAGCGCGAAATAGAAAAACAGCAACTGCACCAGGGGCGGTGTATTGCGGAAAAACTGTATGTAGCCCTGCACCAGCATGCGCAGCCACCTGATCGGGGAGCCTTGCAGCCACGCACCGACCACACCGATCACCACCGACAACGCAACGCAGACAACCGATAACTTGATGGTCATCCACAACCCGCTCAGCACACGTTCGGTCTGCACCGGATCATACAGATAGATAAAGTTCCATTTCGGATTGGTCTGCGCCAATTCGCGAAAGAACTCCTGGAAAGCTTCCAGCATTGCCCCTCAAACCCCTCATTCGATTGAATTTCCGGGAGCATCGCGATGAATGCTCCCGGGGAATGCGGTACCAGATTGGCCTTGTTATTTGGCGAGCCAGTCCTTGTACTGTTCCTTCTTGTCGGCAAGGAACTTGGTGGGCTGGATGCCCCATTTCTTTTCGAGCTCGATCAGTCGGCCGGACGCCAGCCAGTTGTACTGCATGCCGGACATGAAGTTGCCGAAGACGCAGTTCTTTTCAGGCAGTGGCACAGCCAGACCCCATGGATTGTCGTCTTCAGAGCTCAATGGCATTTCGTAGTCGCTGTACTCACCTGACGACAGGTCGGACATGATCGATGAATCGTCATAAACCCAGGCAATGCACTTCTTGTCACGCAGGGCCTGCTTGGCTTCCGCATTGCCGGTAAAGGCGACGACCTTGGCGCCGTAGCGCTCGGTGACGATCTTGTTGTAGAACGCGCCTTGCTTGCCACATACGGGCTTGTCTTTCAGGTCTTCCCATTTCTTGATGCCGACGGCTTTCGGCGACATCACATTGGTGCCGGACGTGTAATAGTTCGGTCCGACAATGCCGACAATCTTGCGGCGGTCTTCGCGGTCCGACATGGTGGCAATCATCAGGTCGATTTTGCCCTGCTCAAGAAACTGCATGCGGTTGGACGACTGTACCGGCACCATTTCAAGCTCAACGCCCATGGCATCGGCTACGTCCTGCGCCATGTCGGCCTCCATGCCGATCAGCTTGCCGGACGGATCGCGGAACCCCCATGGCTTGTAGTCGGCCTTGACGCCGACCACCAGCTTGCCGGCGGACATGACCTTCTTCCATGTGTCATTGCTGCATTGCGCTGCGGCCGCTGCCGTTGCGGCGGTCGCCAGTGCGACCCCGGCGGCAATCCCCAGTTTGAGTGATTTTTTCAACATGTAATTCTCCCTTGCGTCGATCTTGATCATCCATGCTGCAACCTGATGTTGTTCCTGATTGCAGGATGATCGTGTCAGTCAAAACTATCTCTGGTTGGATTGCAAACGGGATTTGGTTTGGGTTCAGAGCATGAAGCGGATCAGGTGCGCGGACACCTCATCTGCCGCCTCAACCAGAATCGAGTGCTTGTAGCGGGGCAGGACGACCAGTTCTGAATCGGGAAGTGCTGCATCAATCAGCCGGTTGAGGCGCGGGTTGCAGCCGCCGTCATTCTCGCCTGTCAGCACCAGGGACGGGGCTGTTACCTCATGCAGCCAGGGTGCCATTTCGGTTCCGGCATAGATGCGGAACACGTTCATGAAGATGTCCGGATTGGTGTCGATGACCTGTTTCAAGCGGCGCTCGACAAGGTCGGGATGTCTGGCGATGAATTCATCGGTGAACCAGCGGGCTGTCAGCGTTTCAAGCACCTGAGCAATGCCTTTTTCCTGCATCGCCTCGACCACGCCCCACACCTTTGCGCTGTCGTCTTCGGTACGGAAAGCTGCGGTGGACAGGATGCCGAGTGACAACGCCCGGTCAGGGTAAGCCCTAGCATAGGCAGGGCCGATCTGTCCGCCGAGCGAGTGTCCGGCGAAATGAGCCTTTGCAATGCCGGTTCGCTGGCGCAGCCGTTCCAGGTCGGCGACCAGTTCATCGAGCCCGAATTCTCCGTCAGGCAGGGGGGATGTGCCATGGCCGCGCAGATCATAGCTGATGACGGTGAAGTGCTCCCGCAAGGACGGCACCATGAAACGCCAGGCATCACGCGCGGCACCAATGCCGTGGATCAGGAACAGCGGCGGTCCGGCGCCCTCTACGGTGTACTCGCAGTCAATTGCAATGGTCATTTTTTAACCGGGATACTTGTCGACGCCGAGCTCACCGCCAAAGCCCCAGTCTTCCTTTTCCACGTCGGACAGCACAACCCAGACGGCTTCCGGGTTGGCCCCGGTGGTCTTGACCATGGCATCGGTGAGCGCGGCGACAAGTTCGCGTTTTTGGTCGCGCGAGCGGCCCTTGAACATTTCAACTCGTATTATCGGCATATGACGTTTCCTATTCTGCAGCCAGTGTTGTGCGATCTGTGAAGTGTGGCATGACATCTTCGGCAAACTGCTGGATGCAGTCCAGTGTTTCAGATTGCGAAGCGCCGAAATTTACATTGAGGATAACCCGGTCGACACCGGCATCGGCATAAGGGGCCAGCTTGTCGATCATTTCCTGCGGTGTGCAGATCAGCAGGCTGTTGGCCAGGTCTTCGATAGTCTGTTTGCGCAGCAGCGGTTTGATCATGCCGTTCTCTACAATGCCCGGACCGGTGAAGACATTGTCGAAGCGGCTGTAATAGTCGTTGGCCTGCTCGATTTTCGCCTGACGATCCGCGGGAGACTTGCAGATGAAACCGACACGCGACAAAGACAGGGTGAGGTGCTTGCCGTCCTCGCCCATCTCCGCCTTGGCGGTTTTATGGGCGGCCACCTGATCCAGCATCATCTGGTGACTGCCGGACAGCGGCGTCGTCTGGATGTGGAAGCCGCGTTTGGTGCAGGCACGAATGCCCGCCGGCACCATGACGGCCATCATGATTTGCGGCGCGCGCACCGGCCTCGGCATTATGGTGATAGGGTCAAACTTGTAGTATTTGCCGTCCCAGGAGACCTCTTCTTCACTCAGCAGGGCCTGCAGGACGTTGAGTGCCTCGTCGAATCTTTCCCGGGAACTGTCGAGCGGCACTCCCAGTCTTTCCATTTCGAAGCCGAAAGCACCGCGGCCAACGCCGAGCATGAGGCGGCCATTGGTGAAAATGTCGGCGCAGATAACCTCGCCCGCATAAATCCGCATGTCGTGCAGTGGCAGCACAACAACCGAGGTCAGAATTTTGATCCGTTGCGTATGATCGGCAATCTTCACGGCAAACTGCAAGGGCGCCGGCAGCATCAATATGTTGATCAGGTGATGCTCGGTGAGTGACACTGCATCAAACCCTGTCCGGTCAGCCAGCACCGCCTGTTCAAGCATGTCGGCATAGACCTTGTCACCGCCATAGGTTTTGTCGGGATAGTAGGCTGAAAGCTGAATTGAGAAATCCATCGGGTCGCTCCGGATTGACATCTGCACCATGATGCCGCGCGCAAGTGATCTCGTAAAACGAATTATATTTGACATATAATTCGAATTTATCGAATTTACTGACATGAACCTGGTGGTACTGAAAACCTTCCTGGCGGTCGTTCAGACAGGCAATCTGAACAAGGCTGCCGACATCATGAACGTCACCCAGTCAACAGTTACAGCCAGGCTTGACGCACTGGACACCGAACTGGGGCAGGCCCTGCTGGTGCGGTCGCGCAAGGGCGCGCAACTGACCAAGGCAGGCTTTGCATTCCAGCGTCATGCGGAACTGATGGTGAGGACCTGGGAGCAGGGGCGTAAAGCGGTAGGGTTGCCCAGCGGGTTTTCCGGCATGGTTTCGCTAGCCACTCATGATGAACTGTGGACGGGGCTGGGGGAGCGCTGGATTGAAATAGCCCAGTCTGTGCAGAAGGACATTGCGTTTGAGGCCTGGCCGGGTGATCACGCCGAAATGGGCCGGTGGCTCAATAGCGGACTGGTCGATGCCGCCATTACACTGCTGCCTGTCACTGGTGATGATATTACGTCTTGCGAACTCAGCCGCGACCGGCTGGTGCAGGTATGCAGCGAGCCCCGCTCGGTGATGGAGTGGGACGAGAGTTACATTTTTGTGGATTTGGGAGCGGATTTTCGGCGCCGGCATTCACTTGTCTGGCCAACCGACAACACGGCGCGTACCGCGTTTGGCTCAAGTGGATGGGCGCTGAACTACCTGTTGCGCAAAGGCGGCTCAGCCTACCTGCCGTGGCGGATGTGTGAACCTCATATTGAGGCCGGCCGGTTGTATGTTGTGCAAGATGTGCCGGAGTTTTCACGCGCCGTTTATTTCAACTGGCGACGGGCAAGTGCTCAGGAAAACCCGTGGTTGGAGCACATTCACCAGGCCATCTGAACGTCCGCGGAAAGACAGATAGCGGTATCTGAATTCAGATCCATTTGAGTTTTCGAAATATCCAGATTTGCGCGATGAGAATGATCACCATCAGTACGCAGGTGACCCAAAACGCTGCGGCACTGTCCACACCTGGCATGCCGCCCACATTGATGCCCAGGAGTCCGGTGAAAAATGACAAGGGTAGAAAGATCGCGGCGATGATCGAGATAACATACATGTTGTTGTTCATTTTCTCGGCCAGCTTGTTTGAAATGTCATCCTTGATGACCAGACCGCGTTCGCGAATGGCATCCAGTTCCTCGACCAGCCGTTGCTGACGATCCATCGTCTCTCGTAGTGACGGTTTGACTTCCTCCGGCATCCAGCTGGGAGGATCGGCGAGCATGGCCGCCAGCGCTTCTCGCTGTGGTGCCATGAACCGGCGAATTTCAATTGCATCCTTGCGAATATCTCCCAGTTCGCGACGCAGGTCGCCGGCAGCAGCATCTTCTGCCCGTAACTCAACGGCATCCAGCTTCTCTTCGTACTCGGTAACGCATCCAGCCATTTGAGAAATGAGGCGAGAAACAACTGTTTCAAACAAGGCGGCCACGCTGACTGGTCCGGTGCCATGCTCAGTCAGTTCCTGGAAAATCTGCCGGGGCGCGAACAGGCGGCGATGACGCAAGGTGATCAAACGCTCGCCATCGCACCACAATCTGATGGCCACCATGTCATCAGGGTTCTCCCCCTCGTTCTGATTGATCCCGCGCAGGATGGCAATGTAGCCGCGCTTGCCCCGGAATACCCGGGGTCTGGATTCTTCGGTGGTAATGGCATCTACGGTCACGGGAGTAAGGCCGCTTTCTTCACGCAGCCATTTCAGCGCCTCGGGTACTGCTCGATCGAGGTGAATCCAGATCGGACCATCCTTGGACTGCCACCTACGAACTTCTTTCCAGCCAATAGGCTTTGCTCCTCCCTTACCATCCAGTATGCAGGCGGAAATCAAACCGTTTTCATTTGGGATCGACATCTGGTTCACCGTTTTTTGGTTTTACTGGCTTTGGTGGAAGTTCTGGACTTGTCTGCCAGGTGGGCCCGCCAATTTTGCGCCTCTATGAAGATGCGCCCGATATTGGGGTGGCTGGCCTTGATGCTGGTTTCCAGATCCGACACCGCCTGTTCCACCTGCACCGAATCCAACGTGTCGGTGAAGTCGAGACTCAGGTTCAGCAAGATCTCGTCGGAGCTCGTGGGGACTGTCACAACTTCGTTGATACGCAATATGCGTTCGTCTTCCATGGCAATCAGCCGTATGTCTTCTACAATGTCGGGATCTGCGTTTTCATTAAAGGAGGCGATTGGTGTTGGCCCGTCCTTGTCGGCACTTTGCTCAAGCGAGAGTGGCGCAGATGTCTTGAGATGCAGGTCACGCTGCGGGTAAGGTATCTCGATACCGTGTTTGTGGAACTCACGCCAGACGGCCAGCAGGTATTCGCTTGCGACATTGGATACGCCGTTGGCAGGATCGCTGATCCAGAAGCGAGTTTCAAGATCGACCGATGAATCTCCAAAATTTCGCAACAGTACAGTCGGTGCCGGTATTGCGACGATCCGCTTTATCCCCTGGGTCGCTTCAAGCATAAGTTCCATTGCCTTGGGCACGTCGGAATCATAGTGAACCCCGACCATGACCTTGCGCCGAACGGTCTTGTCGGAGTGTGTCCAGTTTACAACTCGGTTGATGATGAATTCTTCATTGGGGATCAGATGTTCGGTACCGTCGCGGGTTCGAACCGACGTATACCGGGCACCCAGGCTGGCCACCCAACCATAAGTACCAACTAACTCAACCACATCACCGGGCTTTATTGAACGGTCCATCAGCAGGATAATACCGCTGATCAGATTGGACACAATCTTCTGCAAGCCGAATCCGATACCGACACCCACTGCGCCGGAAAATACAGCCAGTGCGGTCAGATCGATGCCCACTACGTTGAGGGCGATCACAACGGCCAGGAAAAGCAGGGTAAACCGCCCGAGTTGGCTGATCAGCACTTGCACGGAGGGCGTCAGGTTGCGGGAGCTGCTTACCCTGGCCTGCAGAACCTTCGATCCGGCCGAGGCAGTCCACAGCAAGATAGCAGCAGTCAGCCCGCCTTTCAGGACCAGATAGGCCGTTACCTTGGTTCCGCCAATGGTCGTACCGATCGAATCGAGCATGGCAATGGTGGGATTGAGCAACCGCATGATGCTGAGAGCGGCGATCAGCCACATACCGATCGCAAAAGCCTTTGACCAGAACGGGTCTGACACAGCGCTCGAGAATATCCTGATAAATATCCATGCATTCAGGAGGCTGGCGGCAATTCTGACCACATAATGATTGATTGAGAACCCGGTCAGAACCAGGGTTGCGATCCATAGTCCGATAATGCAGGCGGCAAATGGCATGAGTCCGCGAAGGACACGCCGCAACCGGTCAAATACAGGAAACTTTCCTTCCCGCCAGATGTGGTCAAAAACCAACTTGGCATAGTTGCGCAGCAAAAAGGACGCAACAGCTACGGCGGCGATAACGGCCAGTTGCATCGGTCCCTGGTATGAGAAAAGCTGGTAGTACAGGATGGTGTAGAGTTCCTGCAGATGAGCCACGATCGGCGACAGGGTCTCGGTTACATTTTCCGCTATTTTTTCGGCTGTCTCTGGTTCAACGGCAACGGGCTCAACGGCAACAGGCTCAACTGTAGCAGGTACAGCGGTAGCAGGTGCAGTGGTAGCAGGTGCAGCGGTCGCTGGAGCAGCGGTAGCCGGTGCAGCAGTAGCCGGTTCAGCGGCATCTGCCTGGGCGATCAGTGTCGGATCTGTCATGCGTGGTTGGCTCCAGTTGTTGAGGGGAGAGGAAATTTGTGTCGGACGTCGCCTAAATGATTTCGTCTTCGTCAAATAGCGGATCGGTTTTCAACTCGGCCGACAGATGCGCGACGGCTGTGTGGGGATTTTTGGTTTCAGGTAAAGCGACATGAAAAAGTGCATCGCCTTCATTTACGACCGGCAAATTGGTGCGGCCCACGATGATGCCGCTAAGGCCACTTTTGACCTCTATTTCCATCTCACCAAACGGATCTGAAATGATCCCCAATATCTCGCCGGGAACAACCGATTCTCCGGTTGCTTTGAGTGTCCGCAGCAAGCCCCCGACGGGCGCACGCAGCCACGTACTAGATGATGTGTGCACCGGTGTTCCAGACGCCTTGGGGATGCCTTTGGCCGCTACCATTCCAAGTGCATGCATGACACGAAGTATGCCTGCTACGCCGGCCCGGGCAGAAAGTTCGTCAAAGCGCAACCCTTCGCCGGCTTCATAGAGCAGGACATCGACGCCGGCGGCATGCGCGGATTGACGGAGAGACCCCTCCCTGACGGTGGAAATGATGACCACGGGTGCGCCGAAAATATCGGCCAGTTTTGTGGTTTCTTCTCGCGAAGGCGACACCCTGATTTGCGGAATGTTCGTGCGGTGGATGGCTGCCGAGTGTAAATCGATGCCAAAATCCGACCGTCCGACGATTTCACGCATGAACAGATGTGCCAGACGGCTTGCCAGGGATCCGGTCTCGTTTCCCGGAAACGACCTGTTGAGATCGCGCCGATCCGGCAGATAACGCGAACGATTGATAAACCCGAAGGAATTGACGATCGGGACGACCAGCAAGGTGCCTCGGAGCGCGTCAAGCTGCGGGGCGCGCAACAGACGTCTTGCGATCTCGACACCCATCACTTCGTCGCCATGCACTGCTGCGCTGACGAAGAGAGTTGGGCCGGGCCGTGACCCGTGCACGACGTGCACGGACATCGTGACCGGTGTGTGGTCGGACAACACGCTGACCGGCAGATCGATCGTCTGCCGCGCGCCAGGCAAAATTTGAACGTTGCCGAGCGCGAACGGCGTGCGACGTGCCATCAGCCGGCGCCTTTCGTTTTGGTGTTGCCAAGTTGAGATTTCTTTTCCAGCAATTCTATTATTTTCCCGGCGATATCTATGCCGGTTGCCTTCTCTACACCCTCCAGTCCAGGTGATGAGTTGACCTCCATGACGACCGGTCCATGATTGGCCCGAAGCATGTCAACACCGCAAACATTGAGACCCATGGCCTTTGCGGAGCGGATAGCGGTAGACCGTTCTTCCGGCGACAACTTGATCTGTTTCGCGGACCCGCCACGGTGAAGATTGGAACGAAACTCGCCTTCGCCACCGGTGCGCTGCATAGCTGCAACTACCTTTCCACCAACGACAAGTGCGCGAATATCGGTGCCGCCAGCTTCCTTGATAAACTCCTGCACCAGAATGTTCACATTAGCACTGCGAAATGCCTCGATCACAGATTTGGCCGAACGGTCTGTATCGGCCAGAACGACGCCCAGTCCCTGAGTTCCTTCGAGAAGCTTGATGACCAATGGCGCCCCACCGGCCATTTTCAGGACTTCTTCGGTTTGTTTCGGGTCATGCGCAAATGTTGTGACGGGTAAGCCAATGCCCTCACGTGCCAGGATCTGTGTCGAGCGCAGCTTGTCGCGCGAACGGCCAATTGCGACCGATTCGTTAAGTGGATACACACCGGCCATTTCGAACTGGCGCAGTACAGCAAGTCCGTAGAATGTAATGGACGCCCCAATGCGCGGAATGACAGCATCGTAACCTGTCAACTTTTCGCCATTGTAAAAAATATCGGGGCGACGCGAGGCAATGTTCATCGTGCAGCGCAGGGTATTGATTATATCGAGAGTATGACCACGCGCTTCGGCGGCCTCTTTGAGACGTTTATGCGAGTATAGGTTGGCGTTTCTTGCCAACATTGCGATCTTCATGTTCTTCTCCTTTGTTGAAATAAATTATCCCTATAGACGGGCGAAACTTGCGCCGGGGCTAGTCATCCGCAGTGTTGACTGCAGGTCGCTTGATGAGAGGTCGACCCATGATGAAAGATGACCCCGGATTGATGAGCACGCCCCGCGACCGAAGTGCGGTACGCCCCAATATCAAATCGAATTCCATTTTTTTTCGATCGGCGAGCGACACATCGATTTTCCAGCGGTGGCGACCCAGCAGAAGCGTTGTGCGGATGATTAGGCGGCGTTCAGGCACGCCGCCTGTATTCTTAATGTCACGTTCATCAATCACTTGCGCTTCAAGCAAATAGTCAGGTGCCGGTCCGTGTGCCGAAAGCTTGAAACGAACCCAATTTTGACCGGCTCGCTCGAACTGTTGCTGGTTCTCCGCATGCAGGGCAGATGTGCGTGCTCCAGTGTCAATCTTTGCGCGCATCTCTTCTATGTTGAAGTCGGGGAGTCCAATCAGCTCGCGCCAACCCACGACTTCTCCCAATCGCCGGGAGACTTTCTTTTGTTTTGCCATTTTCACAGCAAATCTTCATTCGCGCGGCGATAGTTCACGAACGCATTTGCCCTCATCACGACGTAAAAACTGTCCATGTCGATAAGCACGAAACCGCGCTCCAAAAGCGCACGTCCAAGGGCTTGGATATCGTCCTCATAAAGTCGCTGCCGCTGCACCAGTTCCCGCATGAGCTTTGCAGGAATTCGATAGCGCCCGGATTTCTTTCCACCAAACCCAATATCGTAGAGCTCAGCGAGGCGATCAGCTGCGTTTGATATGTTTTCCAGTTCAATAAGCATGTTTAACATATATATAGACAATTAAAATTTGTCCATAGGCAAATAAATTTATTTTATGAAAACGCAGGTTATCAACTTGCAGGCGTCAAATCAGACTCGCCATGCCTGCTGCAATTCCAAAAATGAAATGAATCCGGCTATGACAGTTACTGTCTGCAGCACTGGTCTGACTGGCAGTCGTCACCTAGACATATCCAGGCTAGCGACTTTTCGATCGGAAACAGGTGGATCCCATGCGCGCGTTTATTGCCTTTGTCATGCTCATAGTGTTGACGTTATCGGCTCCGGCGGCCGATTTCAGCCCACCTCAGACCGTACCTGACCAGTTGCCCGGTGGCATCAGTGCCATTGAGGTGTCGGTCAACAGAAAGCCAGATGATGACACCGGCCATGTGAATCTGCGCACCGGGTTTGACAGATCTGCGAGCGCCGTGATCGAGACCCAGCATCAACATGCTGGACAAACCACAAATCAGCAGGTCATAGGCTGGCGTGAACGAATCATCCTGCCGGAGCTCGGCAGCGCAGAACTCGATGCAAAGATCGATACCGGAGCGCGAACATCTGCCCTGCATGCAGTGGATCTGACGGTTGAAAACCGCAACGGGCAAGAGTGGGTTTCATTTCACGTTCCCTACCTTGGAGAACCACGTTCAGTCCGCCATAGCGCCAGGATTTTCGACAGGCGTAAAATCAGGAATACCAGCGGCATCGACCAGGTCCGCTATGTGATAAAAACAACCCTCGTGCTGGGCCACCAGCAATGGCAGGTAGAGGTGTCCCTCGCAGATCGGGAGAAATTGAAGCACGACATCATTCTTGGCCGTACAACTGTCCGACATCGGGGGCTGTTGGTAGATCCTGGAAAGTCTTACCTGGCCGGCACCCCCGTACCAGTTGCGTCGGGCAAATCGCCTCAGTGATTTTGAGGAGAACAAATATGAAACCTCGATCTTGAAACAGTTTCAATAGGTGCAGCAATAGTCTAACAAGCTGCAGCGACCAGATGTGATGTGTTGAGGTTGATAATTTTTGGATCGGAATCAGGTAAACTCCATGCGCGCGCTTCTAGCCTTGTTTATGCTTATAGTTCTGAGCCTGCCCGTGCAGGCAACCGATCTCAGCTCTCAGCAGGCCGAGCTTGGCAAATTGCGCGACAGTATTAGCGCCATTGAATCATCAATCTCGGAAACGGCAGACGACGACACGGGCCTTGTCAAGCTGCGCATTGAACTCGACACGTTTTCAAAGGCTGTGATTGATTTCGGCGTGTCGCTTCGGCCGCGCATCAACGAAATCAAACAGCGCCTGGACGCGCTGGGGGCACCTCCCAAGGAAGGCGAACCTGCTGAAGCTGAAAGTCTTGCCCTGGAACGCAAGTCCATGCTGGAGGAAAAAGGCCGGTTCAACCTGTTGCTTGGAGAAGCAGAGAACCTGTCAATCCGATCCAGCAGGGCGATTGACCGGATCGGTTCGCTGCGCCGGGACCTGTTCGCCAGCACGTTGTTCAAGCAGACCGATCTTGACGGCGCTGTCAGCCTGGAAACACTTTCAGGCTTTCAGCACGAGTTTTCCAAGGCAAGCCAGCAGATATCATCGCGCATGCGGTTCATGTACTCATTCCGAAGCACGGAGCTGATGTCGGCCATCGGCTTCTCAATTCTGATTGGATTGGCCACACTGCTTGGCGTGCGGCGAGTGTTTGTTTTCATTCGCCGGGCAACTGCCGTTGGTACGGAAGACAGCTATATTGCGAGGCTGTCCCTGGCGTTCTGGTCCACAATCATCCCGTCCCTTGCTGTTGCTGCTGCCCTGGCGGCAGCGTATTGGCTGTTTTCCCATTTTGGCGTTTTCACACCGCAGACAGAAGGATTGACTGAGGCCATCCTTGTCTCTTTTGCTGCGGTCTATTTCATCCAGCGCCTGGCATCTGCACTGTTGTCGCCGGGCAACCCGTCCCGGCGCCTGATTCTGGTATCGGACAAGGCGGCTCGAACGCTTTTCTTCCTGATAGTCAGCCTCTCCGTCATTCACGTGCTGGACTTTTTCATTGGCAGGATGAACGATATTTTCTCCTCGCCTTTGGCATTGACGGTTTCCAAGAGCCTTATTTCTTCCCTGCTCATTTCAGCTGTGCTCGTCATGATAGCGCTGGTGAGACCGTTCAACGACAAGATCAGCGGTCGTGCCTATGGCTGGCCCGTCTGGGTGCGCACTCCCATTTTGATAATGGCTATTTTCATCATTGCAGCTGCCTTGTTCGGCTACATTGGCCTTGCCCGGTTCGCAGCCGCCCAGATCGTCGTTACCGCAGCCATATTGGCCACCATGTACATCGGAGTGCAGTCAGGCCAGGTTCTGGCGGCCGAAGGCGCGTTCCCGCAATCAGTGATTGGAAGCCGCATCAAGGAGAAGTTTTCCTTGAATGAAACGACGCTGGATCAGCTTGGTTTGCTGTTCAGCTTTGTTATCTATGGCGCTGTTTTTGTTATCGGATTGCCGTTGCTGTTGTTGCAGTGGGGTTTCAATCAACTCGATATTCAGACGTGGCTGTATCGCATTCTGACCGATATCCGTATTGGCAATATTTCAATCTCACTGCTTGGGATCCTGTTGGGCTTTGCTGTGTTCGTTGTCGGATTTCTGTTTACCCGCCGGGTTCAGCATTGGCTTGACGGCTCGGTCATGGCGCGCAGTCGTGTGGATATTGGTGTTCGCAATTCAATTCGCACCATCGTCGGCTATGTTGGTATTGCGCTGGCTGCGGTGATCGGCCTGTCTGCGGCCGGATTTGACCTGTCCAGCCTGGCCCTGGTGGCGGGCGCCCTGTCACTGGGCATCGGGTTTGGCCTGCAGAACGTTGTTTCCAACTTTGTTTCCGGCCTGATACTGCTGGCCGAACGGCCGTTCAAGGTAGGCGACTGGATTGTTACCGGCAGCACTGCGGGTTTTGTGAAGAAGATTTCCGTGCGTGCTACCGAAATCGAGACATTCCAGAACCAGACGGTCATTCTGCCCAATTCCGACCTGATCAACCAGCCCGTCGGCAACTGGACCCACCGTAATCATCGCGGCCGTATCGAAATCCCTGTCGGTGTGGCATACGGCACCAAACCACGCATTGTGCACGACCTCCTGCTCAACCTTGCCAGCAGCCATCCTCGCGTGATGAAGACTCCGGCTCCAACCGTTGTATTCATGGGTTTCGGCGACAATTCGCTTGATTTTGAAGTGCGTGTGCACGTTCCGGAGGTTATCGACGGAATTGGCATCGCCACTGAGTTGCGTTTCGAGATCGTGGAGGCATTCGAACGCGAGGGCATTGCCATTCCGTTCCCGCAGCGCGACGTCAATCTCAAAGTGCAGGACATTGAGGCGTTGGCAGAAGCAATCGACAAAGTGAACCGCAAGAAGAAGCGACCGTCCACGGCGGGAACGTGAACAGATCCGTTCATTTGCCGTTCACATGGGATTTGCGATAGTAAATCATGGAGATTGAAGATCGTGGCGCTGGTTCCATCCACACCCACCCACAATTCCGGGGAAATGAGCATATGTTTAAGACCATAATACTGACATCAGTCATGCTGGCCTTTGGGGCCGGACTGGCGAACGCTGCTACCGTCACCAACAAGGACAGCTCGGCCATCATGATCGTGGTGACAGAAGGCGGCCAGAAAACCGAGGTGGGTATTGCACCCGGCCAGAGCGTCAATGTGTGCGGCGGCGGCTGCTTCGTAACCATGCCAAACGGTGACCGGGAAACCCTCTCCGGAGGTGAAACGGTTGAAGTTACCGGCGGTAAAGCATCAATCAAATGAGCCTGCGGCTCATAGACCGAGGTGTGGCGACTCCCGGTTTCACGGAACGCATGGAAACAACAATCTATTGAAAGCTCAAATCTAGTTTGGATTTGACGGCTGGGTTGGCTGGATGTTCAACAGACCGGAGCTTTGCGGTTTGATAATCGCGGCGTCGGGGATTTCAAGCGGTATGCTTTCTTCGATCAGGTCTTTCAGGCGTTGCTGTTCTATGGTGATCGCGCGGCTGCCAGCCCCTTCGCGGGCATTGACGCGCTCTTCCTCTTCGAGAGCACGGCGTGCAGCAGCTTCGCGTGCCTCAAGAAGTCTGCGTTTGCGTTCTGCTTCGCGCTCCGCCTGTTGTTCACGAAACTGGCGTTCTTCCTCGAGGAGGCGTTGTTCTTGGCGCTGCAGTTCTTCCAGCCGGTCCATGCCCTTTTGCAATAAACTGACAACAACCCAGGATTTCAGCGCGGAGGTGTCATAGGTGCGGTTGAGTGACAGAGGATGACCTCTAAGACGCATGGCGATGCCGGGCACCTGAGCGTTGCTGCTTTTCTGTTTGAGTGAAATGTCCGCACGTGCCTTTTGCCCGTTGAAGTCTGCAGACAGGCGCAGGATACCACTGGCAGATTCAGTGCTGATGGGGATGTTGCCGGTTCTCAAATTGCCATTCTGCAGGGACACATCGGTCGGCTTGGCGGTCACAACCGTACCGCCTTGCGAAAGCGCTGAGTTGATGGTCTCATCAATTGTGCTCATATCTTCAATTCCCGCAAGGCGCCGGGTCACGCCGGGCAAATTGAACCTGGGAAATGTCAGTGATGTTGGGACTACACGACCGGTTCCTGTTAACTGGCTGAGGAGGCCACCGGGCGAGCGTCCTTCGCCGTCAAAGTCCAGTTGCAGGCCGATATCCCCGCCGATCGCTTCCTGGCCGTCCACGGTTTGTAAAAGGTCCGCCAGCGTAAGCGTGGCATCAAGTTTGCCGGATAACTTGAGCAGGGGACCGGCATTCTCCGCGGCCACGAACATTGAAAATCGGCGCTCAGAGCTGGCGTTTCCGGTAATGCTGAAATTTACCGTCTCTTTGCTGGCGCGTTTTATATCGGCGCGCGCACTGCTCAATGCGAGACCCGGCAGGAGCGCTATCCGTTGCGCCGAAATTGTAAGTGACCGGTTAAGCCAGCCCAGCCGGGTTGCATCAAAGCCGGTGGCGGCACGAACTGATCTGCCATCGGCGGGCATGACCATGCTGGATGCGAGCCAGCCAAGATCGAGGGTCTGAACCGTCAACTCGCCGTCGATGAGCGGAGCCTTGATATTGCCAGTCACGGTCGCCTTGCCGGCTATCGTGTTGAGCGGCATGGTAGCCGCCAGACTCGACAGGGTGAGCATGTCCGGAGATATGACAGCGTCTGCACTTGCGGCGAATTTGCGGTCTATCTCCGCCGGCCATGCCGGCACCGCAAGTCCGATTGCCGACGCCAAAGGAGTGATGTCAGGCGCCTTCAGGTTTATGGTTCCGGCGGCACTGATGTCACCTGCGGGGCTGACTGTGATACCGCCATCAAATCCCACGCTGCTGGATAGCAATGTCAGTTCGGATGTGCCGGTGAGGGCGGAAGAGGGTTTTCCGGCAAAGGCCACTTTCAATCTGGCCGGTTCGTTGCCGCCGGCAAGAGGCTGGAGCCCGGCAAGCGCGAGCAGGCTCGCGCTGGTGGTTCCGGTGACAGAGCCGGTGATCTGTGTGTCGCCTTCACGCCATTCAGCGAACTTGCCGTCAAAACCACCAGTAAGTGCAATTTCAGCGCCAGCCGCTTTGCCGTTCGCCGCTATGGTGAACTTGTTGATGGTGCTACCGGTGCTGACTTCACTCAGTACCTTGAGGTCGACCGGGCCGAGACGTCTGGCCCACGGCGTGGATGCGAGATTTGCATCCATTACGCCAATCAGGCGCAGGAAGGGACGAGGGTCGGTTGCCTTGAAATCACCCGACACAGACCCGGTAATGCCTTCCTCGGGAAAGTTCAGCACGCCGGCAATGTCCAGGCGCGCATCGCCGATACCGCCGATCTCGATGGTGCGGAGTTCCACGGCACCTTCGGACATGTCTATATCAATTGCGATATCCTGCGCCTCAACGCCGCGCAATATCAGGCTGTCGGTCTGGATGGTGATGTGAGCATCGCCAAATGCCAGAGCGTTTGCTGCCAGATCGGTCACGCCGGCAACCGTTCCTTCTTCGATAGCGCTGGTCGAAAATCCGCGAGGGGCATAGCGGTCCACATTAATGGAGTCAGCCAGCAGCCGAATGCTCAGGGATGGGCTGTCGCCACGATAAAGGCTGAATGAACCGGTGGCACTGGCATCATCCAGACTGGCTTTTATACCGGTCAGGCGAAGTGCAACGGGGGTCCATCCCAGCAGGGTGCGCAGTTTGGCGCGGCCACGGGCACCGGACCAGACCTGCTTAGTTGACTTTGCCTTGTCCGGGGCGGCCCAGATTACAAAATCCCGCAACGAGCCTGACTGAACTTCAAGCTCACCGGCCAGTTGCGGCAGGCCGTCGGTATCAGCCGGCAACACAACACCGGCGAAGCGCGCCCTGGTCTGTCCCGGTAAGCTGGCAGATGCCTCTGTGATGCGCATGGCCTGTGGTGAGATGTCGCCACTCAGGCGCGCTTTTGAAAGCGTTTCACCTCCGGTGATCAGGCTGGTGATGCCGGCATCGAAACGGATCTGCGTGTTTGACGGCAGGGCCTCCAGCAGGTTTGACACAGCATAGAGTTGCTCGCCGCTTCCAAGTTCTGCAAGCACATTGCGCCCGACCAATTGATCCAGATCGATTGACGCTGCTTCAAGCTTGGTTGTCACAACAAATCGCGAGCCGAGTTTCACCGATGCCTCGCCGGTCATAAGGTTGCGGCCAGTAAGGTCGTTTGCCGGCACCACCTCGATATTGTCGAGTTTCACCATATCGAAATCTGCGGTGACATCGCCGGATACCTGAACCTGCAGGTTGGCATTCAGAGGATTGGCCTTGCCATTGGGCTGGCGGGCAGGCTGAACGGTAACACGGCCGGTGACCTTGCCATCGTCACGCAGTGTTTCACCGTCGAACGCCCACATGAAACCTGCCTCGCCGCGAGGTGAAATCGCTGCCGACACCTTTAGTGGTTCACCTTTGCGGTATTTGCTGGTCGAAATCGTCAATGCCAGGGGCGAACCGGCCTGCGTCGCGGTTATGTCCGCCCGCCAAGGTCCATCAAGCGCCGGTGCCTTGAGCCGTCCCTGGACACCTGTCATTTCGGATAATCCGCCACGCCTGCCGTCGCCGAAAAATACCCGCCCGTCGATTATGTCGATACCGGCCACTGCCACCTGGTCAGCACCGGGAAGGCCAACGATGGAATGGGTGGGGTTTAATTTCCAGCTGACGCCCCCGGCAGCCAGCCGCTCAAACGATGCGACAGGGCGAACCAGTGTCAGTTTGCGCAGAGAAAATTGCCCCGACAGCAATGGGGCGGCGGCAATTTCTGCGTCCACTTTTTCAATCTGCAGCATATCCGCCAGCATTGAGCCTGGGGGATTGGCAACCCGGACATTGGCCGCGGTGAGGCGAGGCCAGGGAAACAGTCTGACGGTGACCGGTCCATCAATGGTGACCTGCCGGCCAATCAGGAGGCTTGCCTGACGCTGGAAGTCCGCCTTGTAGCTGTTCCAGTTCACCAGCAGTGGGCCGACGCCAAGTGCGCCTGCAACAAGGATGATCAGGATGCCTAAAATCAGAAGTGGTGATCTTACGATATTCACAGGTAACTACCGGCCCACAGAAAAAATTGGTCAACAAATTTCAATAACGTCACAGGCACCTGGCTTCAGATCAGTATGATTTTTGATTGAATCAATCAAAAACACAAAACTGATCGCATTCAAAGTACTAGAGCAACTTTATGGGTTCAATTGAACCCATGTTGCTCTAGGGCAATATCTTGCCCGGATTCATGATATTCTTCGGATCGAGTGCCTGTTTGATAGAGCGCATGACGGCAACGCCGGATCCATGTTCTGCTTCCAGAAATTTCCGCTTGCCCGAGCCGATACCATGTTCGCCAGTGCAGGTTCCGTCCATGGCGATGGCGCGCATGGCCAGCCGGTAGAGGAATTCCTCGGTGGCTTTGACTTCAGCAGCGTCATCACGATCACAAAACAGCACGACGTGAAAATTTCCGTCGCCGACATGACCCAGTATGGGGCCGTACAGACCGTGTTTGGCAAGGTCCAGGCGGGTTTCTTCCACGCATTCGGCAAGTCTTGAAATGGGTACGCACACATCGGTGCCCAGCGATTCCTTGCCTGGCACCATGGACTTGATCGCCCAATAGCCGTCGTGGCGTGCCTGCCACAGCTTGTGGCGGTCTTCTTCATTGGTGGCCCAGTCGAACGGTCCGCCGCCAAGCTCGTCCGCGATAGCTGCAAACGTATCAATTTGCTCGCGTGCGCCGGCCTCGGTGCCGTGGAATTCCACAAACAAAGTGGGCACTTCCTTCAGGCCGAGATTGGAATAGGCGTTGAAGGCTTTCAGATTTTCAACGTCGATCAATTCAACCCGCGCAATGGGCACACCCATCTGAATGCAGGTTATGGCCGCATTGCAGGCAGCCTCGATCGATGGGAACGGACATACACCGGCGGCAATTGATTCCGGGATACCATGCAGCTTCAGGCAGATTTCCGTAATCACACCCAGCGTGCCTTCAGATCCGACCATGAGGCGGGTCAGGTCATATCCGGCGGATGATTTCTTCGCACGCCGCGCGGTCCGCACAATCTCGCCATTTGCCATGACAGCAGTCAGCGACAGAACATTGTCCCGCATGGTGCCGTAGCGTACGGCATTGGTGCCAGATGCGCGGGTGGCGGTCATGCCGCCAAGCGATGCGTCGGCGCCCGGGTCAATGGGAAAGAACAGGCCCTGGTCGCGAATATACTCATTGAGCTGTTTGCGGGTGACACCGGGTTGTACACGCACGTCAAAATCCTGCGGGTTTACTTCAAGCACCTGGTTCATGTTGTTCATATCTATGGAAATACCCCCATGCGGGCAGGTGATATGACCTTCCAGTGACGTGCCGGTGCCGTAAGGAATGACCGGAACCTCGTACTTTGCGCATATCTGCACAACCTTCTGCACTTCCTCGGTATTGTTGATAAAAGCAACAGCGTCGGGCGCATGGCCGGGATTCCAGGTTGTGTCCTTGCCATGCTGGTCACGAACAGCTTGCGATGTCGATACCCTGTCGCCCAGAACTTCGGTAATTTCGGCGATAGCCTGTGACACCGAATTGCGACGCTGCATGGTTTGAACAGACATTATCATTTCCATCCTGATTTTGAAGCCTGGTTTTTGGGACTCCACGTATCCTGCCGCTTGCACTATACCGGGTCTTGGCAATTGCGCACTAGGGTCAGGACACATTAATCTTATCCATTCTGCGGGAGGATATTTTGCCTCTGGCAAGGCGAGAGGTCGCAGGAAACCGTCCGGTTTTCAAGACCTTTCAACGCTGTCAGGGGCAAAATAGACCCCGCCCTTCGGGTTTGAAAGAAAACACCCGCCTGAAGTCGAAAAATGCTCGAAAAGGCAAAAAGCCTTGTCTTGCGCGTTTTCAACATCATTCGACTGTTTTCTTTCAAACAGAATTGCATAAGATTAATGAGTCCTGACCCTGATTTTACGGTCAAAATCCCGAGCATTTGGAGCAAACAACATAATGACGGATTATGGACGGCCCTTTGTTGGCAGCATCAAGACAGTCGAGGACGACTGGATCGACTATAACGGGCACTTCAACATGGCATATTACGGGGTCTTGTTCGATCGCACCTGCGATGAGGCGTTTGAACTGGTGGGCCTGGGGCCGGAATATCTGAAATCCGGAGCGTCGTTTTTCACACTCGAGGCACACACGACTTACGTTCGTGAACTTCATGCCGACCACAAGGTCAAGGTAACGGTGCAGTTGCTCGATTACGATTCGAAACGGATGCATTACGTGCAGGAGATGTTTCACGCCGACGAGGGCTGGTTGTCGGCCACCATGGAAGCCATCTGCATGCATGTTGACATGGAAGCGAAGAAGTCAGCCCCGTTTCCCGAAACCATCCTGAACCGGATCGCCGCCATGCAGGAAGCGCACGCAGGCTTAGCCGTCCCGCCGCAGGTGGGTCACAAAATCGGTATCATCAGGAAGTAACGTGTCGTAAGCGCTTGCATCGACCCAAGCTAACATGTTGAAGTCTTTTGCGATTAGGGCTGAAACATAAAACACGTGGGGCTCGCCGATGGGCGAACTGCGGGACAGGTTATTTGCAACGCTGGGTGAGCTCACCCTGCCGCAATTGCGCGCCTTCTGGGCAGCGCGTCATCCACTCGTGTGGGCGCTTGCGCTGACCATTGGCGTGGTCGGCGCGTTCGCCATTCTGGGCTTCAGGCTGGGCATTGGTTACGTCCAATGGCTGTGGCTGGGCAACTCCAATGAAAATGTAGTGGGCACGCTAGCCAGTTTTCGCGCGCCATGGGTGGTTGTCGCCGGACCAACGCTGGGTGGACTGGTCGTCGGTCTGATTATCTGGAAATTCATCAAGGAGCGCCGTGCGCACGGCATAGCCGATGTGATTGAGGCTGGTGCGCTGCACCGGGCTGATATTTCATTGCGCGCCGGACTGGCTTCGGCCGTTGCATCCGCAATCTCCATCGGGTGCGGTGCAAGTGTGGGCCGTGAAGGGCCGGCAGTGCATCTTGGCGCGACAGTTGCGGCTTTTCTCGACCGGAAGTTCAGCTTGTCGCCTGCCGCGCGCCGGGTTCTGCTGGCATCGGGGGCGGCTGCAGCCGTGTCCGCCAGCTTCAACGCGCCGATCGCAGGTGTGTTGTTTGCCCATGAGGTGATCCTCGGACATTTCGCCTTGTCAGCTTTTGTACCAACCGTGCTGGCTGCTGTTACCGCAACGCTCATCACCCGGGTCTGGCTGGGAGATTTTCCGGCATTCATATTGCCGGAACAACACATTGCCTCTTACTGGGAGTTTCCGGCGTTTGCACTGCTTGGCATCGTGTGCGGGCTGGTGGCCGTGTGTTTTCACCTGACCGTCATGACGGCGGACTGGAGTGCCCGGCGCTTTACCATGCCGTTGTGGTTACGCCCGGCGCTCGGCGGACTGGCTGTGGGCATGATGGCGCTGACCGTGCCGCAGGTACTGGGCGTCGGCTATGAAGCCACCAATCTGGCGATCAAGGAAAGTTACGGCCTGGGCTGGTTGCTGATTCTGCTGGTTGCCAAGACGGTGGCCACCGCTATTTCCATGGCCAGCAGATTCGGCGGCGGGGTGTTTTCACCGTCGTTGTATATCGGCGCCATGGCCGGCGGGGCGTTTGGCATTATCGCCGGGAGCGCCGTGCCTGAATATGCGTCCAGTTACGGTGTCTACGCATTGCTCGGCATGGGCGCTGTTGCTGGTGCCATACTGGGGGCCCCGATTTCCACAGCCCTTGTCGTGTTCGAACTGACCGGTGGTTATGAACTCACTATTGCATTGCTGTTGTCGGTATCCATCGCTTCGATGATCATGCAGGGGTTGTTAGGCAAAAGCTTCTTCGACTGGCAGTTGTCGCAGCGCGGTGTCTTCTTGCGAGAAGGCTCGCATTTGCGTATTGTGCGAACCTGGACAGTGCGTGATTTCATGACAAAACTCACGCTGCAAGAGATAGAACAACCGCCGGAACTGTTTGACCGCCCGCGGCTGATCCCGTCCGACACCCTTGAAATGGCGCTCAGGACGTTCGACGAAGGCGGCTATACGCGGCTTGCCGTGCTCGACAAGCGCGAGGATGGTGTGTTGCTTGGCTGGGTGGATCAGGTCGAGGCGCTTGCCGCCTACAACAAAGCCTTGATTGAGGCCAATGTGGAAGAACACAAGTGAGGGTTGTTTCCCAATGGTCAAATTGCGGTTATCGTCCTGCGCACACAGATCATTATCTCTGAAAACCCACCGCTGCTTCCAAGGCTCAGCCAATGAACAATGACATCAGGGAAAAGTATAAGGGCTCCTGGATAGAGCGACTGGTGACGCTCGGCACCGACGACTGGTACGGACAGGACAAGCTTGGTCTGGTCGTGGCCAATGTGACCGGATACCTGGCATCGCTGTCTTCGTTGGGGTTCGCCGCGACCTATGCCATGCATGAGATGCATTCGCTGATGCCGCTGGTCATCGGCAATCTGATTTCCGCAGTCTGCACGGCGATGACGCCGGCGTTTCACCGGTTTGGCCGCATCGCGGCTGCCTTGTGGCTGACGGCGGTGTTTTTTGTGTCACTGACCTGGTTTACCAGTCTGCTGGGCCGTGATTCCGGTGTCGCGCTGAACCTGATCGGCACATCGGCTGTGGCCTTCGCCATTCTCGGGCTGGAGCGGGTGAAGCTGGTGGCACTGATCAGTGCGGGAGGCGCCGCGCTGATTATCGCAAGCTGGATATTATGGCCGCAAACGGCCCAGGGCATTCATGATGACGCTGCCTTCATGGAGCAGACTTTTGCGTCGGCCATCGTGTCGATCATGGCGATCACCTTTGTGGTGATCTACTATGCATTCTACCTGACACGGCAAGCCCAGGCACGCCTGCAGGAGCTCATGAAATCCATGATGCCGGATGCCATTGCCGAGCGCCTGATGGTCAATGACGGCGAGACAATCGCCGAGGCGCACGAGCATGTGGTGGTGCTGTTTACAGATATTGTCGGATTCGTGGAAATGTCGAACCGGCTGGGCGCTGTGCGGGTGGTGGCGTTGCTGGATGATATGTTCCGGCAGTTTGATTCACTTGCCGCCGAGCATGGTGTCGAGAAAATCAAAACCATCGGTGACGCCTATATGGCGGTGGCCGGTGTACCGTCGCCGGTCTACCAGCCTGAAGATGCCATGGCGCGGTTTGCCAAAATGATGCTGCACGTTGTCGGCGATGTAGGTGAACGTCATGGCGTGGACCTGGAAATGCGGATCGGCATGGCATCCGGCCCGATAATGGCAGGCGTCGTCGGTAAATCCAAATACTCCTATGATGTGTGGGGGGCCGCGGTAAATCTTGCTGCAAGGCTTGAGAACATCGGCACACCGGGATGCGTGGTCACAACCGGCGACATCAAGGTGGTCCTGCACAAGGATCACAAGTTCGAACGTGCCGGATCAGTTGAACTGAAAGGCTTTGGCAAAGTGGCCATCTGGCGCATGGATTGCGCGATGAACGTCAAGGTTTAAACAACAGACCCCATGACGTTCATGCAGGTCTTTGATTGCTGCAGCGTTGAACTTATCCCTAAGAAGCGCTTATTGACCCAGCACCCTCTTTCGCCAAATGGCGCTGATGATGTTGGAATAACTGTCGGTCCAGGCTGCAGGCAGCGTGGTCGGATCCAGACGATGCCAGCGATCATCATCAATAATACCACCGAGGGCCTGCTTGTTTGATGCCAGTACGGCGATCCCTGCTGCAGTCTCATACTTGGACGCATCTGCGGGCCAGCCCGGTCCGGTCGGATCATTGAAATAGGCAACCAGGCCTTCGGCGTGTGCCATGGCGGCCACCACTGAGCGCAGTTCCAGGTGACGATTGGAAATATGAATGACCAGGGCGCCGTCCGCTTTCAGCTTGCTGCGTGTGATTAGACTGACCCAGCGTTCGGCTGTCAAATCTCGCCGGTCCGGGTGGCATTGAGTACGGCCACCCTGAGTGCGCTGGACAGGTTGGTGCGGCCGCGCGCTTCGTCTATGGCGGCAACCAGTCCGGCCAGCGGCATATCACGCACTGTTGCAAGCGCATTGAGGGCGTTCCAGAATTCCGGCTCAAGTGACAGACTGGTGCGATGGCCGGCGATGGTCACCGACCGTTTTATCGGTCCCTGGGGTGGTTCACTCATCATCTTTGTCGAGTTTATGTCCGTCCAGATGTGAGTGTGCTTTGGTCTTGCGGGTTGTGCTGAGGAGTTTGTCTGCCTTGGTGCGCCCAAACCGGGCACGGTTCTCCCCGGCCTGCCTGGTCTTGTCAGTGCGAGCCTTGGCTTTTCGGAACTGGTTCAGATTGGTGATTTTGACCATGGCAGCGCTATTTCGGACCGATCATGTCTTCCGGCTTTACGATCTTGTCGAAGTCTGCCGCATCAATACCGGCGGCAACGGCCTCCTCGCGCAGTGTCGTACCGTTCTTGTGAGCGGTTTTGGCGATCTTTGCGGCAAGGTCATAGCCGTATTTCGGCGCCAGTGCGGTAACCAGCATCAGCGACCGGTTGAGGCCTGCCTTGATGTTGTCCTTGCGCGGCGTGATGCCGGCAACGCAGTTGTCGGTGAACGAAACAGCCGCATCGGACAACAGCCGGACAGATTGCAGGAAATTGTAGGCCATCACCGGATTGAACACGTTGAGTTCGAAATGCCCCTGCGATCCGGCAAATGTCAGCGTGGCATTGTTGCCGAACACCTGCACGCAAACCTGCGTCAGGGCTTCGCACTGGGTCGGGTTGACCTTGCCCGGCATGATCGATGAGCCCGGCTCGTTCTCCGGCAATGCCAGTTCACCCAGGCCGGAGCGCGGTCCGGAGCCCAGGAAGCGGATGTCGTTGGCAATCTTGAACAGCGATG
This sequence comes from uncultured Alphaproteobacteria bacterium, assembly GCA_963759095.1. GTDB lineage: Bacteria > Pseudomonadota > Alphaproteobacteria > Rhizobiales > Aestuariivirgaceae > Anderseniella. The sequence continues at coordinate 150,347 of CAVWYF010000023.1, forward strand.
CGGCGACGGTGTTGATGGCGCCATGTGCCATGACCATTGCGTCATGGGCGGCAAGTGCTTCGAACTTGTTCGGCGCAGTCTTGAATTTGAGCTTGGTGATGCCTGCGATGTTTGCGGCCACCATCTTGTCAAATCCCTTCGGCGCGTTGAGGCCGGTGCCAACTGCGGTTCCGCCCTGGGCAAGTTCCATGAGCGCCGGCAGTGTCTGCTCAATTCGCACGATGCCGTTTTCAACCTGCTTCGCATAACCGGAAAATTCCTGGCCAAGGGTGATCGGGGTTGCGTCCTGGGTGTGGGTGCGGCCGATCTTGATTATTTTGTCCCACTGCTTTCGCCTTGCGCGCCAACGCCTTGTGCAGGTGTTTCAGCGAAGGCAGCAGGTCACGCACAACCTGTTCGGCGCAGGCAACGTGCATGGCGGTCGGGTAGGTGTCGTTCGACGACTGGCTCATATTGACGTGGTCGTTGGGGTGAACGGGATCTTTTGAACCCATCGTGCCGCCCAGCATCTCGATGGCGCGGTTGGAGATCACCTCATTGGCGTTCATGTTGGACTGGGTGCCGGAACCGGTCTGCCAGACCACCAGGGGGAAGTGATCGTTGAGCTTGCCGTCGATGACCTCCTGGGCTGCCTTGACGATCGCGTCGCCACGCTTTTTGTCCAGTTGGCCGAGTTTCATGTTGGCTTCGGCGCAGGCACGCTTGACAATGCCGAGGCCGCGTACGATCGGCAAAGGCTGTTTTTCCCAGCCGATCTTGAAGTTCCCCAGCGAGCGCTGTGCCTGGGCGCCCCAGTAGCGGCTGGCATCTACTTCAATTGGACCAAAAGTGTCGGTCTCGGTGCGGGTTTTTGCCATGTCTGGGATGCTCCGTCGGAAATTCGTTCTCGGTGATGGAGCAAGCACTTAGCACGGGTGTCAGCTCAGGCCAATGTCCTCCAGCCAAATAGGGTTGGTCCAGGCGCATTTTCCAGCTTCATCGCGGATCACTACCCGTAGCCATTTGGATGGCGGGCATTTGAGCCAGCCATTATCAAGATTGGCGAGGTCCAGGGTGACGTGGGTCAGTGAACGCCCGGTGCGCGATACGGTGCGTGAGGTGCCGCCATTGATGCTGACGGCGTTGACCGGCGAGCATTCTATGGTGAGTTCGGTACCGTTAAGGTCGAGCATCTGGAACTGCGGTCCCTGGCTTGAATAAAAGTGTCCTGCCTTCAGTGCTTCGAGCAGGGAGTTGGGAGCGAGACTGTCTGCCTTGACATGCACCCAGCCGCCGAACGCATCATGGTCATGATCGCGGAAATGAGCATCATCGGTTGCAATGCTGGTCAGACGCTGGTCTTCGTTGAGCAGTTCATCGAGCAGATAGAAACCGTCCCCTCTGTCGTTTTCCACCGCGCATCCGTGATTGTAGATTTCCACGGCATGGGCACTGTCATTGAGAGCACGGGCGTCGGCCATGGTGAGTTGTGACCATGCCGGATGGGCTATGGTCACAAAGGCGCCGGCCTTCGCTGCGCGTTTGGCCAGTGCCGGGCCGTCTTCATCATCGCCGCAGGGGGCGAAATCCAGAGGCAGACCGTTAGCCAGAATGTGCCAGAGTTCGCCGACTGCAGTGGCGGGCGCATGCAGTTCCGCACCGATGATGATGGTGAAATCGTCTGTGCGCAGCGCGCATGTGTCTGATACCGGCCAGTCATAGTGGCCGATGAAGTGATCGGTCAGGGACATGAAGTCATAACCGGCATTGCGGTAGGCATCTATGACCTGTGCCGGCTCAAGCGCGCCGTCAGACAAGGTGGAATGAGTGTGAAGGTTGCCGCGCCAGAAGCGGCCGGGTTGGGAGAACAGGGATAGAGGAGACATGATTGCGGGCGCCTCAGAGCAGATTGTTGATTGCGAATACAATCTCTACTGGCAACTATGTGCAACAGAAATGTTGCAATCTGCAATATTCAAAGAAAAACGCGGCAGGCGAAACCTACCGCGTCTTCAAAATTGCTAATTCAGATGCCAGACCCTACAGAGGGCAATCCTGGCGACGTACGCAACGACGATAGCGGCCTCCACGACCAAATCTGTTACGGCAGCGGCGGCGAACGCGCCGGCATGAACGGCTGTATGAGCCTTCGTAATTGTAGTAGCCAGGGCCGATATAGACGCCGCCAGGTCCGAAACCAAATCCGCCACCGCAAACGCCGTGGCGACGACAATTGTGCCTATGATTAAGTGGCTTGATGTGAACCAAGGTCAGGCCCTCAATTGTGGATTCCTGGACTGTGGATTGAGAAAGGTTGCCGGTTGATACCGGTGCTGCCTTAGCTCCTGTCATCGCAACCAGAGCGGCAAATGTCGCCAAAGTGATTGCGAGGAGAAATTTTTTCATTTTAAAGCTCCTAAGTTTTTCGAATGTCTCGCTTACCCCAAGCAAGGTTAACCGCGAATTAGCTGCTTGTCTCGCGCTTTCTTAATTTTTGTTAATGCAGGTTGTACGGTTCTTTTTTCGGCCGGGGTGTTATTGAATTTTGACCAGTGCACGGCAGGCTTTCGGCAGCCAGGCTAGCGTTTTGCGGGCAATCGGTTTTTTGCGCGGAATCGGTACACCATTGACGATTGTCGGGCGTTTTTTCGCTTTTTTGTAAACGCGCTTCTTCCACGGCTTGTCCGAAAACCAGTAGGCCAGTTCGCTGCCGCATCCGGTGCCATCCTTGGGGCGGGGCGCTGACTGGTTTTTGCATTGTGGCGAACCGGACGGGCATTTCATGCGAATATGAAAATGGTAATTGTGACCTTTGAGCGGGCGTACCTTTGCCAGCCACGCGCCCTTGTTTCCGGCCCAGTCGCACAGTGCTTTCTTGATCGGAGGGTGGACGAATATCCGGGCCACTTGGTTGTAGGATGCGGCTCGCTTGATCAGGCGCGCATGAGCTTCGGTCCAGCGTTTCTGGTTGATGCGTTTGCGGTCCAGTGTCATCAGGACCGCTGACTGGGTTTCACGTTCCTTGCGGACAAGGGTGCGATCGGGCATCGGCGTCAACCAGATGTCGGCATCCAGACCGGCCTGGTGTGATGCGTGACCGGACAGCATCGGCCCGCCGCGTGGTTGTTGCAAATCTCCCACCAGCAACCCGTTCCAGCCATCATGCTTCTTGGCCTCAACGGCAAGACGCTTGACCAGCTTGATCAGTTTTGGATGACCCCAGGCGCGATCTCTGGATGGCCGCATGACCTGCCATGCAGGCCCGTCCGCCGGCATCTGTTCGGCGCCTGCAACACACCCGCGTGCGTAGGACCCGAACACTTCCGGTTTCAGCGGTGCAGGTCCCGTCATATGGCCAAAGTAGAGTTTTGCGGGAATGGCGTTGGAAATAGCCGGAACGGGCGGTTTCTCGATATCCTTGACCGATCCCTTGGTCTGCGCGGATGCCTGCATTGACGATGCCAATACAACTGCGCCCGCCAATGCAACGCTCAGCGTTTTCGAGGCATCAATGCCCGGGAAATCGAGACTATTTTTTACGAAACGCATCCAGTGAGACCACCGTTGTATCGTCGTTTGACGCTTTCGCCGCGCCCGCCTGATCATTGGCACTGCCGGGATGCGGCACAGGTGTGTCAGTTTCCTGCGCATTGCCTGTGCTGTCAATGTCGGCCGCTTCACTGTCTTCACCATCGTCAAGCGCGCCTGGCTCGAATTGCAGGCCGAACTGCACCGTGGGATCAAAGAACCCCTTGATTGACGCAAATGGCACAACCAGCCGTTCCGAAATATTGTCAAACGACAATTGCACCTCAAAGTATTTGTCAAAAACATTGAGGTCCGTGAACTGGTGTTGCAGCACAATCGTCATGTCGTTAGGGTACTTGGCCTTGATGCGACTGGATACGGATGCGCCGGGATAGTTGGTGTCAAAGGAAATAAAGAAATGATGTTCGCCAGGCAAACCGTCCCTCACAACACGCTGCAAAGCGAGTTTGACAACTGACCGCAGCGCATGTTGGGCCAAAACGTCATAACGCATCAAATCTTCCGGCATGCTGTCTCCGTCACTCACGGTTCTTCTTCCAATTCTTACGCGCTGATTCTTTTTTCAATGTACATCTTACAGCTTTAGCGCTGTTTCGGCCATCGGTAGAGCGTTGAAAGTCCGGAAACTTGTGAACATCGCGTGCAGGGCGGCTGCTGTGCATAAAAATGCCCCGCTCATGAAAATGAGCGAGGCCAATGAGGCTTGCCGGCAATATGCCGCAGCCGGTCAAGTCTTTGACGTTTTTAACCTTCGACCTTGATGGTGTAATCAGGCGTCGTGTTCAACGGGCATGAGAAATAATAGGTCCCCGGCTTGAGGGTGATGGCATAATCCTTGGACACACCCTGATCCAGGCCGCCGCCGGAAACCTTCGGCAGAGAAAGACGGCTGAGACCGGCTCCGCGCAGGTAAAAGCCAAGACCATATGGTACGTTCTTGTTGGTCACGCGGAACACGTGCTTGCCCGGCTTCAGGGTCAACACCTTGGCGGTCTTGAGACGCTCTTCTGCGGTCTTTGCATTAATCGCCTCACAGTCGGCCTTCTTGGTCGACTTGTAGCCGTGATCCTTGTCTTCCACTTCCAGAAACTGACAGGCGGTCTGCGTCAACTCTACGATTTTGGCGTCTTCGGCCAATGAAGATGTTGACGTCATTGAAACGGCGGCAAGCGCGGTAACGGCAGTTGCGAAAGTTGATGCGGTAAAACATTTCAGCATTTGTTTCGATCCTCGTGAATATCTGCAGCTGGAATTCGAATGAGATTTTGAAATAGTTTTATCGCCAAGTTTGCAGAAGCGGAAATGACGATCTGGTGAGTTGTTTCGTGATCGTGATCACATTACCGCCAGTGCCATAATTGCTGCCATCCGCGCCACAATTGCCAATGATTGAGTGGGGGCTTCTGTTGCCAGGTGCCCCCGAACCCCGCCTAGACCTGCGAGGGCCTAGGACTTAAATTGAAGCGATCAAACTGCGTTACGCAGCCAGACGTGCTTCCGCATAGTTGTCGTTTGCAACTACTAAAATAGCCCGATAACGGCGGTACAATGCCGAGCAAAAGCAAACCCTTTACGCCCTCGTCGATCCTGGTTCACCCCCAGCAAATGATGCTTTTTGGGGTTAACTGACCACCTGATGCCAAAAAAGCAGCATTTGGTGGAGGTGCCGGGTACTGCCCCCGGGTCCGAATGGTTTATTACGATCGCCATTTATCGCCATATCTGATGCAAGCACCAGCACGACCAATATAGTGCGTCATCCCGGCAAAATAAAGTCTTGTGACGTTTCAACCTCAAAATGCCGGCATTGATGGCCTTTGGCCTTCCCAATGTTTCGCGATATGTTAATATTTTCGCGTTGATGAAGGTGGGACCTCTGCGGCATGAAGCGGGATGTGCGAACGAGGCGGCCGATTTGCAAACGCATCCAGATCAACTGACGGACACTTATCCAAAAGGGGAAAGCAATGGCCGATAATTCGCAGTACTATGATGATGTTGATAAATTTGCCGGCAATGTGAACAACGCCGCCGTTGATGCAATTGTGAAGTATTGCGGTATTGCGCTTCGCTCGCGGGATGCTTCGCTGGTTTCGTGCACCGACCCGGTTGAACTTGGCCGGGTGCGTGATGGTTTCGCGTCCAAGAAACTTGGCCTGGCCGGCGATGCCGCTGACAAGGCCATTGCCGCAGTTTGTGACAAAATGAAGGATGACCGGCAAAAAAGCCGGGTGACCTTTTACTATCTGCTGGCCGAAGAATCCGGCACAATGAGCGCGCTTGCCTGAGCCATTGATACGACAATCCTGTTCAGGGTGTTGATTGCCGCCGGCAAGCGATTGTCGGCGGCTTGGCTTTTCGCAGTAGCGTGAAAACCATAGAGCAACATGGGTTCACTTGAACCCATGTTGCTCTATAATTTTGAAAGCGATCAGGTTTATGATTTTTGGTCGATTCAATCAAAAACCATCCTGATCTAGTGGAATTCGGAGATACAACAGATGCAGCAGTACCTCGACCTGCTTAGGACCGTGCGCGACACTGGCGCTGAAAAGGGTGATCGCACCGGAACCGGCACCTTGTCGGTGTTCGGCCATCAGATGCGGTTTGACCTGGGCGATGGGTTTCCGGTGCTGACGACAAAGAAACTGCATCTTCGCTCCATCATCATTGAATTGCTGTGGTTCCTGCGCGGCGATACCAACATCAGGTGGCTTAACGAGAACAAGGTGTCGATCTGGGATGAATGGGCCGATGAAAACGGCGATCTTGGACCTGTCTACGGTCACCAGTGGCGCTCCTGGCCGGCGCGCGACGGCTCGACAATTGACCAGATAGCCGGCGTCGTGGAACGCATCCGGAAAACACCTGACTCGCGCCGCCTGATTGTAACGGCCTGGAACCCGGCCGACGTTGATAGGATGGCCTTGCCGCCATGTCACTGTCTGTTCCAGTTCTATGTCGCCGATGGCAAGCTGTCGTGCCAGTTATATCAGCGTTCGGCTGATATCTTCCTCGGCGTTCCGTTCAACATCGCATCCTACGCGTTGCTGACCCACATGATAGCGCATGTCACAGGGCTGAAGCCCGGCGAGTTCATCCACACACTGGGCGATGCGCATATTTATTCGAACCATCTTGAACAGGCGGATGAACAACTGACCAGAACCCCGCATGGCTTGCCGCGACTGGTGATGAAACGGGACGTGAAAACACTGGATGAATTCGTGTACGAGGATTTCGAGATCGTCGGTTATGAGGCCCATCCCAATATCGCAGCACCGATCGCGGTATGAGCATTACCGTTCGCGAAGCACGGCCCGGCGACGGACCGGCCTTGCACAGGCTGGTATGCGAATTGGCAGAGCATCACGATGAACTGGATCGGGTGGTGTCGTCACCCGAGGCCCTGGAAGCCGGATTGTGTACGTCGTCAGACCGTGACGGATGCCTGATTGCTGTATGCGATGGCGAACCGGTCGGTTTTGTCTACTGGTATGAGATATTTACGACCTTTACAGCTAAACCCAAGCTCTACATGGAAGATATTTGTGTCAGCAGGCATGCACGGGGCACAGGTGCCGGATTTGCGCTGGTCAAAGCCCTGGCCAAAATTTGCGTGGAGCGCGGCTGTCCTCGGTTTGAATGGTTGGCTATGGAAGACAACGAGTTAGGACAGAAATTCTATTCACAAATTGGTGCCACGGTACTCCGCGGAGCTGATACGTGGCAGCTTTGGGACGCTGACATCCGGGCCCTTGCGGAGGAGAAATAATGCGGGTTTCAGCTGTCGTGGCTGCGTCGGAAAACGGAGTGATCGGGTGTGATGGCGGCCTGCCGTGGCATGTGTCGTCGGACCTGAAGCTGTTCAAGGAAATCACCCTGGGCAAGCCGATCATCATGGGCAGGCGGACATGGCAGAGCCTGCCACGCAAACCATTGCCGGGCAGGCGTAACATTGTCATTACGCGGCAGCAGGAATTTGCTGCTGATGGCGCGGAACTGGCCCATTCAGTTGATGAAGCGCTGGCTCTGTGTGCAGGAGAGGCGGAGGTTTCAATCATCGGCGGCGGACAGGTCTATGCAGATGCCATGTCGCGCACAGACCGTATCTACCTGACCCGCATTCACCTTGAGGTTGACGGCGATACCTTCCTGCCGGAGTTGAAAGTTGGTGAGTGGCAGGAGGTTGAAAGACGTTCGTTTGCCAAAGGTGAGGGTGATGACGCCGCGTTTACGCTGATTGTCATGGATCGCGTGAGCCCATGAGCGACCAGCCTGACATCGTGATCGTCGGGGCAGGGGCTGCCGGTGTCGGGGCCGGCATGGAGCTCACAAAGCGCGGAGTGCCTTTCGTTATTCTGGAAGCCTCTGGTCGCATTGGCGGACGCGCTTATACCGACAAGACCTCTTTGCCATACTCTTGGGATCAGGGTTGCCACTGGCTGCATTGTGCAGACGTCAATCCACTGGTTGCAGAAGCTGACCGGGTAGGGGCGCAGTATCTCAAAGGCGGTCGCGAAGACTGGAATGCGGTGTGGGCGAACGGCGACTGGGCAGACAAGGCAGGCCGCGCCGATACGCTGAGCATGATGGAAGCCGCATTCGAGGCTGTTTACGTGGCAGGCGGAAACGGGCGTGATGTACCGATCGCAGATGTGTTGCCGGATGCCGGAGACTGGGCGCCGATTGTGCGCCACTGGATCCAGCTGATGTCGTCGGGTGATCCGGAGCAGGTTTCAACACGCAGCTATGCAGACTACCAGGACACAGAGCAGAACTGGCCGATGAAATCCGGCTACGGCGACCTGATTGAGCGCCTCGCAGCAGGGCTGCCTGTTCGCTTGGGCACACCGGTCAGCGGCATTGAGCAGCGCGCAAATGATGTTCGGGTGATAACGGCCAGCGGTACAATTGCGGCAAAAGCAGCCATTGTCACGGCCTCGACTGCCGTGTTGAACTCGGGTGCAATCGAGATCGGCGCAGGCCCGGCACGCGATCTTTTGACATTGATGGAGAACGTCCCATGCGGGTTTTACGAGAAAGTGGCGATTGCGTTCGATAGAGACGTGTTTGGCGGCATTGAACAGCCGTCAGTCAATATATTGCCTGAAGACGGCAGTGCGCCGATAAATTTCCAGTTTGCAAATTTTGGCAAGCCGATGGTGATTGGTCATGTGGCGGGCAGTGTGGCCGGGGAGTTGCTGGCTGCAGGTGATGCTGCGATGGTCGAGTTTGCCATGCAGCGGCTGGTTGCCGCGTTTGGTTCAGACATCAAGACCAGGATGGTGAATGCGGCAACGACCGACTGGGGCAGTAATCTGTTTGTGCGCGGTGGCTACAGTTTTGCCAAGCCGGGGTGTGCTTATCTGCGCCATGAGATGATCAAGGCAGATACCGGCAATCTGGCATTTGCCGGCGAGGCTTTCTCGAGGCAGTGGGAAGCAACCGCGCATGGTGCCTGGGCGAGCGGGCGCGATGTTGCCGCCAGGCTGGTGGACAATTTGGCGCCGGCGAGCTAGTCAGCAATCATGAGCATTGCTGAAAACATCGAAGAACCTGATGATACCGGTGGACCGTCACTATTGCGTGCCGCACCGGACAGTGTGTCGTTTCGCAAGCTGCGCAAGCGGATGGTACGGCATGTGCGTCGGGCGATGGATGATTTTGCCATGGTGACGGGCGATGGCGGCAAATGGCTGGTGTGCCTGTCCGGCGGCAAGGACAGCTATGCACTTCTCGCCATACTGAGTGATCTGAAATGGCGCGGGCTGTTACCGGTTGACCTCATGGCCTGCAATCTTGATCAGGGACAGCCGGGATTTCCCAAACATGTGCTGCCGGAATTCCTGTCGGCACACGGTGTCGAGCATCGTATCGAGTATCGCGATACCTATTCCATCGTTACCGATAAAGTGCCGCAAGGCGGCACCTACTGTGCACTGTGTTCACGGCTGAGACGGGCGAACCTGTATCGCATCGCGCGTGAAGAGGGCTGTTCTTCCATTGTACTCGGCCACCACCGTGAAGATATTCTGGAAACGTTTTTCCTGAACCTGATGTATGGTGGCAGGCTTGAAGCAATGCCGCCCAAGCTGCGCAATGACGAGGGTGATCTGACGGTGCTGCGCCCGTTAACCTACTGCGCCGAAAATGATATTGAGAAGTTCTCGTCGGCGCTGGAGTTTCCGATTATTCCGTGTGATTTGTGCGGATCCCAGGATGGCCTGAAACGCAACCAGATGAAAATCATGCTGGACACCCTGGAGACCCGGCAACCGGGGCGGAAAGACACTATGCTGAAAGCGCTGAGCAACAGCCGGCCCAGTCATTTGCTGGATCGAAATCTATTTGATTTTTCAAATATTTGATGGTTTTTCCGCGTTGCCGGGGCCTCGCGGTGCGGTTCTTGAACCCAGGCTGATTTAACGTGACGCGACCAGGGTTTCAGCCTGAAAGGTGTCAATTCCGTAAGCGCTTGCCGCTTTCACATCTTCCGAACTGCCGATGGCGATTGCCAGTATGGCAAACCAGGCGATGGTCAGGACAATGGCCAGGATGAGTGTCGGCCTGGAGACGGAGCGGGTTTCGGGAGTTTCTGATATCTCGGACTGGCTGGACATGGTGTCGATCTTTTCAAGTGTACTTGTGAACCTGAAATGACCATAGGTGCCCGGAAGCCGGCGCGATGTGAGGTTTGTCACTTATCGGCTTCATACCAAAGGGATCAATAATTAGTTCCTTTCGTATCAGCGCCGGGCCAGCTCTCTTCATGCACGATATCTTCAATTGCCAGCCGGTCAGCCCATCCCTTTACCTCAAGCTCCGGGCGCTCATAGAGTTCCTCGACATGGCCCATGCACAGATAAGCTATTATCTGTACATGATCCGGTATGTTGAGCAGGTCACGCAGCGCATCGTGCTGATAGATGCTGACCCACCCCATGCCGATGCCCTCTGCGCGGGCGGACAGCCACATGTTCTGGACAGCGCAGACGGTGGAGTAGAGGTCCATTTCCGGGTTGTGGGTGCGGCCAAGCACAACCTTGCCGCCGCGGGTGCGATCGCAGGTGACGCAGATGTTCAGCGGGGCCTTCAATATGCCTTCCAGCTTGAGCGACTGGTAAAGCTCTGCCTTGTCGTCCGGAAACCGGCCGGCGGCTTCCTCATTGGCGATGGTGAATAGCTCGTGCACCAGCCTGCGCCGCTCGATTGCGCGGATCAGCAAAAAACTCCAGGGCTGCGAAAAGCCAACCGACGGTGCGTGATGCGCTGCGGTCAGGATGCGGTCCAGCACATCCGGGGCAATGGGGTCGGGCAGAAACTGGTCGCGCACGTCACGGCGATTGAAGATTGCCTTGTAGACAGCATCACGCTCCGGTTCGGTAAAACCGGCAGCAGGTTTCAGTGATGATTTCGCGTCGGACATAGAGGCAACCAGTTAGGGAGTATCAGTTAAAGAAAACCGCACCTCCTCATATCAGGAGATGCGGTTATGTTGTTTCAGTCCATCATCAGATGGCGATAATCGGGTTCTGCAGGACTAGCCTGCCATCCACCAGCGTTCGCCGTTCTTGTGGCCATCCAGCTCCCAGTTGTTTGCCCATTTTTCCGGCGTGCTGATTTTTTTGGAAACAGCATGCGTGTAAGCCATGAACATTGGAACGATGGTGCCGCCGTCGTCGCGGACAAGATTCTGCATTTCGACATACATTTCGCGGCGTTTTGTAGTATCCAGCTCTGAACGGGCCTGAACCAGAAGTTCATTGAACCGGTCATTGTCCCACTTGGACTCGTTCCAGTCTGCGCCCTTGGAATAGATCTGCGAGAACACCCAGTCTTCGGTCGGGCGTCCACCCCAGTAGCCACCGATGAACGGCTTTTTGAGCCATACATCATCCCAGTAGGCATCATCAGCTTCGCGTACCACATTGATGGTTATGCCGGCTGCCTTGCAGGTTTCTGCAAACAGCTGGGCTGCGTCAACGGCACCTTCAAACGCCGTATCTGCCACACTGAGATCAACCTTGAGGTTTTCCATGCCGGCCTTCTTGAGGTAGGACTTGGCTTTCTCAGGATCATATACCCGCTGTGGCATTTCTTCCGCTGTTGCGCGGTAGATGTTGGCGGGGCCGACAGGTGAATCATTGCCGACTTCGCCCTGTCCAAGCAGGATTTTCTTGACGTATTCCTCGCGGTTAATGGCGTGTTTGAGAGCCATGCGAACATTGTTGTCGGAAAACGGTGAAGTGTCGCAGTGCATTGGCAGCACAGCATGCTTGTTACCGGTAACCGGCCTGATATCCACATTCGGATCTCTTTCGAGCAGGGCCACGGTCTTGAGGTCCAGGTTCGACATGGAATGCAGCGCGCCGGTGCGAACACCGGTTGTACGAGCGTTTGCGTCTGCTACGAACAGATTTTCAATGCTCTCGAAGTAAGCTGCATTCTCTTTCCAGTAATTCGGATTGCGCTTTACCTGCGTAGCCACGCCGGGCTCGAACTTCTCGAGGCTGTAGCCGCCGGTTCCAACGCCGTCTTCCCAATCCATTTTCCCGTCATCCTTGGCCGGGCAAATCATCAGGTGGTAATCGGACACGATGAACGGCCAGTCGGCATTGCCGCCTTCGAGTTCAAACATGACCATGTCGCCGTCAGCCTTGACGTCCTTGATCTGCTTGACCAGGCCCTTGGCGCCAGACTTTGAATCATCACCGCGGTGATGATTGAAGGATGCCACAATGTCCTTGGCGTCCAGTGTCTTGCCGTTGTGGAATTCGACGTCCTTGCGAAGCTTGAAAGCCCAGTTTTTTGCGTCGCTGGATTCCCAGCTTTCCGCAAGTTCCGAGCGCAACTGACCGTCCGGTGACATTTCAGTCAGGTTGTTCCTGAGCTGATTGCCAACATTGATCATGAATGAATCATTGGTTTGTGCGGGATCAAGGACATCCTTGGTGCCGCCGCCGGTCAGGGCATTGATATAGTTGCCACCCTTTTTCGGTGTAGCTGCGTTGGCCTTGTCGAACATGGAGCCGGCCAGCCCGGCTGCCACGCCGCCAGCAACGGCGTATTGAATAAACTCGCGCCGTGAAACCTTCGGCGAATTCAAAACCCGGTTGAGTTTGTCTTTGTCTGACATAATGAGTTTGTCTCCCTGTGATACTCCCGAACGGACAGTTAAACGTCCGCTCGTGAAGATTGTGCAACAAGTTTTACCCAAAACACCAGAGCTAACCGCATAGGTTAGTAAATCTTGACGTGAGTTGAAAGCAGGCGGTATTTGCAAGGCCTCGTTTGAGGGGTTGCAGCGCAGTGGCTTCATTGACAAACTGCGCTGCAATAAAGACACCGTTTTGAGTTGGAGGGCAGACCATGAAAACCCGTGCAGCCGTTGCATTTGAGGCCGGTAAACCACTGGAAATCGTCGAAGTAGACCTGGAAGGCCCCAAGGCCGGTGAGGTGCTGGTTGAAATCAAGGCAACCGGTATCTGTCACACCGATGAATTCACCCGTTCAGGCGATGATCCCGAAGGCGCCTTTCCCGCCATTCTGGGCCATGAAGGTGCCGGTGTCGTGCTTGAGATCGGGCCCGGCGTGACGTCGCTTGAAGTGGGTGATCATGTCATCCCGCTGTATACGCCTGAGTGCCGCGAATGCGAGTATTGCCTCAATCCGAAAACCAATCTGTGCCAGAAAATCCGCACCACGCAAGGTGCAGGCCTGATGCCGGACGGCACCAGCCGGTTTTCCTACAAGGGCGAGAAAATCCTGCACTATATGGGCTGTTCGACGTTTGCCAATCACACCGTGCTGCCGGAAATTGCGCTGGCCAAGGTCAACAAGAAGGCCCCGTTCGACAAGATCTGCTATATCGGCTGCGGCGTGACCACCGGCATCGGTGCTGTCATCAACACCGCCAAGGTGGAACCCGGATCCAGCGTCGTGGTATTCGGCCTCGGCGGCATCGGCCTGAACGTTATCCAGGGTGCGCGCTTTGCCGGCGCCACCATGATCGTCGGCGTTGACCTCAATGCCGGCAAGGAAGACTGGGGCCGCAAGTTCGGCATGACCCACTTCGTCAACCCGAAGGACGTCGACGGCGACCTGGTGGCCCACCTGGTCGAGCTGACCGGCGGCGGCGCGGATTACTCGTTTGAATGTGTCGGCAATGTCAACCTGATGCGCATGGCTTTAGAGTGTGCCCACAAGGGCTGGGGTGAAAGCATCATCATCGGTGTTGCAGGCGCCGGCCAGGAGATTTCCACCCGGCCGTTCCAGCTTGTCACCGGCCGGTCATGGCGCGGTACGGCGTTCGGCGGGGCCAGGGGCCGCACCGATGTGCCGAAGATCGTTGACTGGTACATGGACGGCAAGATCGACATCGATCCGATGATCACCCACACACTGGCGCTTGAAGACATCAACAAGGGCTTTGACCTGATGCATGCCGGCGACTCGATCCGCGCCGTTGTCGTCTATTGACCGCCATCTATGTCGATGCGGATGCCTGCCCGGTGAAAGCCGAGGTGACCCGCGTGGCCAGCCGCCACGCGGTCAAGGTGTTCATTGTCTCAAATGGCGGTATCCGGCCTGATCCCGATCCGCTGGTTGAAACGGTGATCGTGCCGGACGGGCCGGACGTGGCGGACATGTGGATCGCCGACAGGGCGGGCAAGGGCGACATCTGCATAACCGGCGACATTCCACTGGCGGCGAAATGCATTGAGGGTGGTGCCTGCGTGGTGAAACACAATGGCGAGGTGCTGGACGAAAAGAACATCGGCCAGATACTGTCGATGCGCGACCTGATGACAGACCTGCGAGCTGCCAACCCGCTAAATCAGGGCGGCGGCGGCAAGCCGTTTTCCAAGCAGGACAGGTCACGGTTTCTGGATGTGCTGGAACGGGAATTGCGGCGGGTCAAAATACTTTAAGCTTGAAACAATTCGCTTGCTATGATACTCGCTTCCTTGGGCTGACCATCAGCTCACTCCGAAGTGCAACCGAAAGTGAGTTCGCTCGCTTGTTCGCGGCGCAGGCTATAAAGGCTGAGCGTTGGAGAAGCACTTTTTCGCTCCGCCATAAATACCCGGTATGATTCCCTGAGAGTACGGGACGCCGCGTTGAGCGAGGACGATATGAGAAAACAACATTTTCACCTGCCCACAGGGGTCATCTATCTGGATGGGAATTCGCTTGGTCCGCTGCCCAGGAAAGCTGCGGCGAGGGTTGCGCAAACCGTTACGGATGAATGGGGAGACCTGCTGATAAAGGGGTGGAACGAAGCCGGATGGTTTCATCAACCGGCTGTGCTGGGCAACCGGCTGGCTCCCTTGATTGGTGCGCCGCAAAACAGCGTCGTGCTCGGTGATACGCTGTCCATCAAGGTCTATCAGGCGCTGGCGGCAGGGTTGAAAATGCGGCCGGACCGGAAGGTCATCCTGTCTGATACCGGCAACTTCCCCACCGACCTGTACATGGCCGAAGGGCTCATCAAACTCATCGACAGTGATATTGAGCTCAAGGTGGTGCCGCCGGAACAGGTGGAGGACCACCTGGACGACAGTGTCGCCGTGATGATGCTGACACAGGTTGATTATCGGACGGGGCGCCTGCACGACATGGCGTCTTTGACCCGGAAGGCGCACCAGGCCGGTGCCGTTGCGTTGTGGGACCTGGCGCATTCTGCCGGGGCGTTGCCGATTGATCTTGAAGGCTGCAAGACGGAATTTGCGGTTGGATGTACCTACAAATACCTCAATGCCGGCCCGGGCTCTCCTGCCTTCATCTATACCCGCCCTGATCTGGCTGATGTAGCAGAGCCTGCCTTGTCGGGCTGGATGGGCCATGCGTCGCCGTTTGCATTTGACATGGATTATCAGCCGTCTCCGGGAATTGAACGCATGCGAGTGGGCACGCCACCTGTGTTGCAGCTGGCAGCCCTCGATGCCGCCCTGGATGTCTGGGAAGGCATCTCGATGCATGAGGTGCGTGCAAAATCCATCGAGCTGTCCGAACTGTTTATCCGCGAGGTCGAAAGCCGTTGCCCGCAACTGAAACTGGTCAGTCCGCGCGCCAGCGAACACCGGGGCTCTCAGGTCTCGTTCGCGTTCGAGGACGGTTATGCCGCCATGCAGGCGTTGATCGCGGCGGGGGTGATTGGCGACTTTCGCGCCCCGGATGTCATGCGGTTCGGTTTCACGCCGCTCTACATTGATAGCGAGGATGTGATGAAGGCTGTCACCATTCTGGAGGACATCATGCTCAACCAGACCTGGGACCGGCAGGAATTCAAACAGCGCGCGGCGGTGACCTGATGGGCGATCAACCTTACAATCCTGCTGCCGAAGGTGCTGAAATGAATTTCAGCGCAAAGATGAGCTATACGGATTATCTGAACCTGGATCAGATACTGTCTGCGCAGAAACCGCTGGGGCAAACTCACGACGAGATGCTGTTCATTGTTCAGCATCAGACCTCTGAACTGTGGATGCGGCTTGCGCTTCACGAGATGAATGCAGCGCGTGCCGCCATTCGTGATGACCGCTTTCCACCCGCATTCAAAATGCTGGCCCGGGTGTCCAAAATATTCGAGCAACTCAACAATGCCTGGGACGTCCTGCGCACCATGACGCCGAGCGAGTACACGTCTTTTCGCGAAGACCTGGCGCAGTCGTCGGGATTTCAGTCCTGGCAATACCGGCTCATCGAATTTGTCGTCGGCAACCGCAACCAGGCCATGCTGAAACCCCATGCCCACCGCCCCGACCTGATTGAAATCCTTGAAGCAGAACTGTCCCGGCCAAGCCTGTATGATGAGGTGATTGCGGCACTTTCCCGGGCAGGTTTTGATATCTCAGCGGGTGTCCTGAACCGGGATGTGCAACAGGCGCACCAACACGATGTTAGTGTGCAAGCTGCGTGGAAGACTGTTTATGAAGACCCGCAAAAATACTGGACGTTATACGAACTTGCGGAAAAACTGGTGGATTTCGAAGATTATTTCCGGCGCTGGCGGTTCAACCATGTCACCACGGTTGAACGGGTGATCGGGTTTAAGCGGGGCACAGGCGGTACTGACGGTGTGTCCTATCTCAAGCGAATGCTTGAAGTGGAGCTGTTCCCCGAACTGTGGCGCGTCAGAACCGAGTTGTAGAATGAATGGAATCCAGATCACCGACTGGGATGATGCCTACTCGAACGCGGCTCATATTCCAGACAGCCTGCGGTGGCCTGATGCATGGATTGAGCCTGCGGCCCGGTATCGGGCAAACAGCAAGTGTGAACTGGACATTGCTTATGGGGAACACGCGCGCAATGTCTACGATCTGTTTTTTCCTGAAGGTGAACCGGCAGGATTGTTCGTGTTCATCCATGGCGGGTACTGGCTCGATTTCGACAAAAGCTACTGGTCTCATTTTGCCAGAGGCGCTGCAGAAAGCGGCTGGGCAGTGGCCGTGCCGTCCTATGTTCTTTGTCCGCAAGCCGGCATTGGTGACATCCGCCGCATGGTCGGAGCAGCCATCGAGCACGCCGCAGACAGAATATCAGGCCCCATTGTGCTGACGGGCCATTCTGCCGGCGGGCACCTGGCGGCCTGCATGGTGTGTGATGGGTCGCCGCTTTCTTTCGAAGTGCGACACCGGATTGTCCACACGGTTTCCATTTCCGGCCTGCATGATTTGCGTCCTTTGCTGAAAACGCAAATGAACACTCAGCTTAACCTGAGTGACCGCGAAGCCATGCAGCTCAGCCCGGCATTCAGGGTTCCTGATCCCCAATGCCGGCTGACAACATGGGTGGGTCAGGCGGAGCGCCCGGAGTTTTTGCGCCAGTCTGACCTCATCGCCAATGTCTGGCGCGGCCTTGGCGCGTGGACGCAATGCGTTGTGGCGCCGGGCCAGCATCATTTCGATGTGATTGACGGATTATGCGACGCGCACTCGCCGCTGATGAAGGCAGCCTTAGTCGACCTGCCGCTCGCGCCACCAGACATACATACCTGAGGCGATGATGATGGAGATGCCGAGCCATTTCCAGGCATTGGGTACGTCCTGAAACACCAGATAACTCAATATGGTGGCAGAGACGATTTCCAGATACTGAAACGGCGCCAGCACGGATGCCGGTGCGCGTTTGAAGGCGTGCACAATCATCAGATGGCACACGGTCGCAATGACGCCGACCCCGGCCAGCATGACCCACTGTACCGGGCTCGGCCAGACGATGGCGAGAATGGAAATGCCGGCTGCAGTACCTGTGCCGGCGACAAGTGCCAGAAAGGCGAAACCGATCACGCCGGAAAAGAACTGCATGGTGAGCGGGTCTTCGGTTGCCGCAAGCTTCTTGGTCAACAGCAGGTAGGTTGCAAACAGGAAAGCGGTCAGTATTGGCAGCAGGGAAACCGCACCGAACACCTGATAGCTCGGTTGAATGACGATCAATGCACCAATAAAGCCGACTGCGACGGCGCAGCGGCGACGCCAGCCGATATACTCTTTCAGGAACACAGCCGACATGATGGTGAGGATCAGCGGTTCAACAAAGAAAACCGCAATGGCGTCGGGTACCGGCATCCAGCGCAGCGCGGTAAAGAAACAGGTGACCGCGCCGGCCATCAAAACCGCGCGGATGACGTTCAGGCCGATGCGGTTCGGCAGAAAGCTGCGCCCGCCCTTGAGCCACAACAGGAACGGAAAGATCAACAAGGCCTGAATGCCGAAACGCCATTGCGCGACCTGGATGCCGTTGATCTCTTTTGAAACGAGCTTGCCGAGTATGTCCATCGACGGTATCACGAGCATGGCAATGGCCATCAGCGCCAGCCCGCGTGAAACGGTCGCCTGATCGGGCGTAACAGATGTGGATTGCACAGACATGGGGACCCCATTCGATATTAGGGGGCAGGCCCCGCTGCAAGGTGTGCGAAAACGGCGCGGGACGCAAGCATTGACGATGGTGACAAAATCATGCGGGGTATGCATAAAACGGCATGCTTTACTGAAACGGGGTGCAGCTACATGACAAGTGTCGAGATCAGGAGCCGGAATGTCTGCTTTGGCGGCGAGCAAATACAATTTTCACACGCCAGTGATGCCTGCAATTGCGACATGACGGCCTCCATTTACCTGCCGCCGCAGGCGGTCCATGCGAAAGTGCCGGTTCTGTGGTGGTTGTCCGGGCTGACCTGTACGGACCAGAATTTCGTGACCAAGGCAGGTGCCCAGCGCTATGCGGCAGAACATGGTATGGCGATCGTAATGCCTGATACATCACCGCGTGGAGACGGCGTGCCCGATGATCCTGAAGCTGCCTATGATTTCGGACTTGGTGCCGGGTTTTATGTCAATGCCACGCAGGAACCCTGGGCAAAACACTATCATATGTATGACTATATCATCCGGGAACTGCCGGAAGTGATCGCAGCCAACTTCAATGCTGATGTGAGCCGGCAAGCCATATCCGGGCACTCGATGGGCGGTCACGGTGCACTCACCATCGCCCTTAAAAATCCCGGAAAATATCGGTCCGTATCGGCGTTTTCGCCAATTGTGTCACCGATGAACTGCCCGTGGGGACACAAGGCGCTGGGTGGCTATCTGGGTGACGACAAGGATGCATGGGCGGCTCATGATGCCTGCGCACTGATTGCACAGGCGGGCGAAAAACTGCCGATCCTGATTGACCAGGGCGATGCGGATGATTTCCTGGATGACCAGCTAAAGCCGCAGCTTATCGAGGTTGCCTGTGCCCAGGCTGATCATCCACTGACTTTGCGCATGCAGCCGGGGTATGATCATTCCTATTATTTCATTGCCAGCTTCATAGGCGATCATGTGGCCTGGCATGCACAGGCGCTGGCACACTAAATCGTGAACCTGATCGCTTGCGCGACCCTGGTTAGCAACTTGTAATGTGGCAGGCGGGTTGATCCATGGACTTGACGCCCGCGTTTGCCTATACCAACTAAGACAGACTGGATGCTGACTGTTTGCAGGGTCGGCAGTAAGCTCAACAACAAGGACAAGAGCACAATATGCCATGGAATAAAAAGGGTGGCGGCGGCTGGCAAGGCGGCGGCGGAAACGGTGGCGGCGACGGACCGTGGGGACAGAAACCATCCGGCGGTGGTGGACCACGCGGCGGCGGCGGGCCGGGAACACCTCCTGATCTGGAGGACCTGATCCGCAAAGGCCAGGACC
Organism: uncultured Alphaproteobacteria bacterium; assembly: GCA_963759095.1. GTDB lineage: Bacteria > Pseudomonadota > Alphaproteobacteria > Rhizobiales > Aestuariivirgaceae > Anderseniella. Next base: position 170,077 of record CAVWYF010000023.1, read on the forward strand.
GTCTCAAGACCGTCCTGCCGCAGGGCGGTGGCGGCAAAAGCCCCTGGATTATTGGCCTGATTGCCGTTGGTGCGCTTTGGTTTTTCAACAGTTTTCACACAGTTGAGGCAGAAGAGCAGGGCCTGGTGTTGCGGCTGGGTGAATACAACCGCACAGTTATGCCGGGCCTGAGGTTTGCGGCGTGGCCGATCGAGACCATGGAAAAACTTCCCGTGGAGAGCGTCAGCCAGATCGACTTTGGCGGTAGCGACCGAAATTCCAGCAATCTGATGCTGGCGGGTGACCAAAACCTGATCAATGTCGAATTCAAGGTGCAGTGGAAAATAGCCGAGCCGCAGGAATACCTGTTCAATATTCGGGACCAGGAGATGCTGGTTCGAACCGTGTCGGAAAGCGCGATGCGCGAAATTGTTGGCCGGACACGGGCGGAAGACTTCCGTACCCAGGGTCGTCTGGACGCTCAGGCTCAGGTACGCGAATTGATTCAAGCCGCTCTGGATTCCTACAAGGCCGGTATCTCTATTCTGGGCGTGTTGCTGGAACGGGCCGATCCGCCGCCACCGGTGGCCGATGCGTTTGAAGAAGTGCAACGTGCCGAACAGAACCAGAATCAGTTCATTCGTGAAGCCGAAACATACCGCAATCAGGTGCTGGGTAAGGCACGTGGTGAATCATCCAAAATCGTCGAAGACGCAAAAGGCTATACGGCCCGCGTGGTCAATGAGGCCGAAGGTGAGGCGCAACGTTTCAATTCCATTTACACTGAATACTCCAAGGCCAAGGAAGTGACCCGCAAGCGTCTGTTCCTTGAAATGATGGAAAACGTCATGTCGAATTCCAACAAGGTGATCGTGGAAGGCAGTTCCGGCGGTCAGGGCGGGACCGGCGTGGTGCCGTATCTGCCATTGCCGGAAATACAGAAGCGTCAGCAGTCTTCGGGGGGTAACCAGTAATGGGCATGTTCAAGTCATTCGGAGCTATTGTTGTTGCAGCGATTGCGTTTCTTGTGTGGACATCGGTGTTTGTTGTCGACGAGAGAGAAAAAGCCCTGGTCACACAGCTTGGTGAAATCCAGCGGGAGATCGACAAGCCCGGTCTGTATTTCAAACTGCCGTTTGTGCAGGAAGTCATTCAAATCGAAGATCGTATCGTGTTCTTTGAAAGCCCGGACAAGGAAGTCCAGGTGGTGGACAGTCGGCGGTATGTCGTTGATACCGTCACCATGATCCGCGTGAACAATCCTCGCCTGTTCCGTGAAACCGTTGGTGCATCGCTTAACCGCGCCAAGGACCGGATTGAAACCCGTCTCGATGCAGCCCTTCGCCAGACCTATGGCCGGCGGTCATTTGATGCAGCCCTGTCAAAGGATCGTGCAGCCATGATGCGCGAAATTCGCGATCAGGTTCGCCTCGAAGCAGAAGCTTTGGGTATCGACGTGGTTGATGTGAAAATCCGCCGTACCGATCTGCTGGAGCAGGTTTTGAAAGATACCTATGCCCGCATGAATGCAGAGCGGTTTGCAGAAGCTGCAGAACTTCGCGCCATCGGTGAGGCACAGGCGACGCGCATCAAGGCGGAAGCCGACAGGCAATCTGTCGAGCTTATGTCAAAGGCGCAGCGTGAGTCTGAAATTCTGCGTGGTGAAGGCGATGCAAACCGCAACAGGGTGTTCGCGGAAGCATTTCAGCAGGATCCGGAATTCTTCGCGTTTTATCGGTCCATGCAGGCTTACACAAAGAGCCTGTCGAACCGCGACACCACCCTGGTACTGAAGCCTGACTCCGAGTTCTTCAAGTATTTCGGTACGCAGCAGTCGGCTCCGGCGAACTAGTGAGCGAGTTTGTTATGGCAATAGGGTTGGTCTTCGTTATCGAAGGCCTGCTCTATGCCATAGCACCCGGTCGTCTGAAGGACCTTGCCGAGATGGCATCCCGGTTTTCAGAAGACACGCTGCGCAATTTTGGCCTGGCCGCGATTGGTGTCGGCGTGTTGATTGTCTGGGTGGCAAGGAGCTTCCTGACATAGACCTGTTTTTGACGAAGTTTTTGGTGAAGCACCGATGTCCAATTTTTGCGGGAATTGTTCTATGGGAAACAAGGTCACGCAATCGTTACGATCCGTGCTGGCCGGTACTTGCGTAAAACAGCTTATGATGTCCACAATCAGGTCCTAAACTATCGTGCAGGTTCGCAACTCCTTTAAAGCGTCCGATACGACAAGAATTCACTTCAGGAGAGTATCTACTCAATGACCGGCAGAGCGAGAACAAAAGTAGCAGCATACAACGCCAACCTGGCAATTCAGATAATGGCGCGGGTGACATTGTTCGCCTTTGTGGTGCTGGCCATCTGGGCGCTTGGCATACAGAGCGCGCGCGCGCAGGGTCCGGCTCCCGTTGCTGACCTGGCCGAGCAACTGTCACCGGCCGTGGTCAATATCTCGACCAGCCAGAAAGTGTCTGATGCCGACGGCGTACCCGCTCCCAACGTGCCGGAAGGAACTCCCTTCAGGGAGTTTTTTGAAGAGTTTTTCAAGAAACAGCAGGAACAGGGTCAAACGCCGGGCCGCAAACCAAATCGGCCCCGCAATGCGAATTCGCTGGGATCGGGGTTTGTCATTGACGCAGGTGGTACGGTTATCACCAACAATCACGTTATTGACGGTGCTGACGAAATTGAAGTGATCTTCAACGATGGCCGCCGGTTGAAGGCTGAACTGATCGGCAAGGATGCCAAGACCGATATCGCAGTGCTGAAGGTCAAATCCGACACGCCCCTGCCGTTCGTTGAATTTGGCGATTCATCCACACTTCGGGTCGGTGACTGGGTGATGGCAATTGGCAACCCGTTCGGCCTTGGCGGAACCGTCACGCTGGGCATCGTTTCTGCCATGAACCGCAACATCAATGCGGGACCCTATGATGATTTCATCCAGACCGATGCATCGATCAACCGGGGCAATTCCGGCGGACCGCTGTTTTCGATGGATGGCAAGGTTGTCGGTGTGAACACAGCAATCATCTCGCCGTCAGGCGGGTCGATCGGCATTGGTTTTTCGGTGCCCAGTGATACGGCGCGCAACGTCATCGACCAGTTGATCAAGTTTGGTGAAACCCGCCGCGGCTGGCTTGGTGTGCGGATTCAGAACGTGACCGATGACCTTGCTGAAAGCCTTGGTCTGGAAAAAGCCCACGGCGCATTGGTGGCGGATGTGACCGCAACCAGCCCCGCTGAGAAAGCCGGCATCAAGGCTGGTGATGTGGTGGTGTCACTGGACGGCAAGGAAATGAAGGACAGTCGTCAGTTGTCCCGTGTCGTCGGACAACTCGCGCCGGATACGACGGTCAAGGTGGGTGTGCTTCGCAAGGGCAAGCCAGTGGAGATCGAGGTAACGCTGGGCAGGCTTGAAACGGGCGAAAAGCTTGTAAAGGCAGCCGACAGCAAGAAGGCGGCCGAAGCGGCAGGTGCCTCGGAGATTGAAATTCTGGGCCTCAAGGTTGAGGAACTCAGCGACGAACTGCGCACAAAGTTCAAGGTGCCGGAAAAGGTTCAGGGCGTGATTATTGCCGAGGTTGCAGCAGATGGTGCTGCAGCCGACAAGCAATTGCGGCCGGGTGATGTGATTGCCGAGGTCGGCGATGTCAAGGCAACTTCGCCGGCAGAGCTGTCCAAGGCTGTTGAAGCAGCGGTCAAGGCCGGTGACAACTCGATTCTGATGCTGGTATTGCGCGCCCAGCGCAATTTTGATCCGCACTTCATTGCCTTGCGCCTGAAGAAAAAATAACCGGTACATAGGGTTCACGAACTATAGCGGCCAGGCCCATTACCTGGTCGTTTGTGTTTAATGGTGACGTGCAAACTCGTCGCGGGTGAAACCTTGCAGGTAGAGCAGGGCGGTCAGGTCGCCATGGTCGATCTGAATGTCCACTGCCTGCTTGACCGCGGGCTTGGCATGAAGCGCCACGCCGATGCCGGCAGTCTGCAGCATGGGGATGTCATTTGCCCCGTCACCAACCGCCATGGCCTCATCCATTGAAAACCCGAATGTGCCGGTGATGCGCTGCAAGGCGGCAACCTTGGCGTCACGGCCAAGAATGGGGGAGGCAACTTCGCCGGTCAGCAGATTGTCCCTGATGATCAGTTCATTGGCCTGATGCTCGTGAAATCCCAGTTCGGCGCCGACATAGGCGGTAAAGTGGGTAAAGCCGCCTGAAATCAGCGCGCAATAGGCGCTGTTCTGGCGCATTGTCGCGATCAGTTCGTGGCCACCGGCCATGAAGCTGATGCGGGCCGCAATAACCTCGCCGATGACACCGGACGGCAGGCCTTTCAGGGCTGCAACGCGCTCGCGCAAAGCGTCTTCAAAATCCAGTTCACCGTTCATGGCCCGAACGGTTATCGCCTTCACTGCATCTCCTGCGCCGGCCGCATCGGCCAGTTCATCAATGCATTCCTGTTCGATCATGGTGGAGTCCATATCTGCGATGAGCAGTTTCTTGCGCTGGTTTGCTGCCGGGACGATATTGACGTCAACGGGCCATCTGGCAGCCGCCTTGCGGACCGCGCGCAGCACATCATCGGGTTTTCTGTCAAACTCCACCTGCCAGGCGGTTTTTTCGTGTAACCACTGGCCTGTCTCCAGCTCGGCGCCGAGCTTTTCCATCAGCTTGCAGGCAGCATTGATGTGCTTTGTCTGCAATGGGGACTTTTGCGAACCGGCAATCAGCGATAGGACATAGGACATGGGGAATACTCGTTTGAAAACCGCCATCCTTATTGCAGGCCCGACTGCCAGCGGCAAGTCGGCTGTGGCCATGGACGTTGCCGAGCGTCTGAATGGTGTCGTTATCAACGCGGATGCCATGCAGTTGTACACGGATCTGGATGTGCTGACGTCGCGGCCGTCGCGCGCGGACGAAGCCAGAGTTCCGCACAGGCTGTTCGGGTGTGTTCGGGCGAGTGAGGCATGGTCGGCGGCACGATGGCTTGAAGCGGCGAGCGCGGAAGTTTCAGCGGCCTGGCAGGCGGGGAAGGTTCCGGTGATTGCCGGTGGCACGGGGTTGTATTTCAAGGTGCTGGAGGAGGGGCTATCGCCGGTACCTGCCGTGCCGGACGATATCCGTGATCACTGGCGCGAACGACTGCAGCGTGAAGGACCTCTGGTGCTGCACACGGAACTGGCCCGGACTGCCGCTGATGACGCCGCCCGCATCAAACCGGCAGATGGACAGCGCATCGTACGGGCACTGGAGGTGCTGCAGGCAACCGGCAAACCGCTCGGCGATCATTTCGCAGCAGCAAGGCAGGCCTCAGTGCTAGCGAACGCTGAGGTGCGGCGGGTTGCGCTGACGCCACCGAGGGAAGAATTGTACAGATCATGCGATGCCCGGTTTCACGCGATGCTTGATTGCGGCGCAACGGGCGAAGTTGAACGGCTGGCGGCGCTGGGCCTTGCCCTGGACCTGCCGGCCATGAAAGCAATCGGCGTTCAGGCACTGGCAGCTCACCTTGCCGGTGAAGCGCGGCTGGAAGATGCAATCGCGCTGGCGCAAAGGCAAACCCGCAACTATGCCAAGCGGCAGATGACCTGGATTCGAAACCAGATGGCGGACTGGCCAAAGGTTGAAACCCCTCAGCAGGCAATCGAGGTGCTGCTCAAATGAGTCCTGACCCTAAGATTGTTGACGCCGGCCCGAATGATGCCGATGCCGTAGCACGGGTGCATGCGGAAAGCTGGAAGGCAACCTACCGGGGAATTCTGCCGGACACCTATCTGGACAGCGAAGTTGATGGCGAGCGCGCCCGGTACTGGCACACGGCACTGGCCGGCGCCCGGTATCCGATTGTGAAACTGGCCTGTCAGGCAGGCGCAGTTGTGGGGCTGATTGCCCTGCACGACGACCCTGAAGACGCGGGCTATGACTTCACCATAGAGCATGTGCATCTTTTGCCTGAGAGCAAAGGCCGCGGCCTTGGCCGGATGCTGATGAAAGAGGCTGCGATGGCCGCGCAGGCGGGTGGTGCCGAGACCATCTGCCTGTGGGTGTTTGAGGACAATTCAGCCGCAATCGGATTTTACGAGCGGCTTGGCGGTGTGACCGACGCATATGGCACCGACAAGTTTGCCGGTGGCGATGCACCGGACAGGCGTATTGGCTGGCACGACCTCGACGGTCTTATTGCCCGGTGCGAGGGCTGGTGAGATGACACGCAAGGTTCTGCTGGCAGAGATCATGCACGAGACCAATACCTTTAACCGGATTGCCACAGTGAAGGCCGATTTTGAAACCCGGTACTGGCATGAAGGCACCCAGGCGGCATCTGTGCTTGCCGGCACCAATACAGAGATTGCCGGTTTCATAGAGGCGGCACAAACCTACGACTGGTCGATGGAGATTCCGCTTGCTGCATCCGCCAGTCCTTCCGGGCCGATGGCGGCTGATGACTGGGATCGTGTTAGGCAGCTGATCCTGGAACCGCTACAGGCAGGACAAGTTTTTGATGCGGTTGCACTGGTTCTGCACGGTTCGATGGTCACCGAGACCACGCTTGATGCCGAAGGTGATCTGCTGCGTGACGTGCGCGCGTTGGCAGGGGCCGACACGCTGATTGCAGCAACACTTGATATGCACGCCAATGTATCACCGGCCATGATCGCGGCGGCTGACATGATGATGGCTTATCGCACTTATCCGCATGTGGATCAGCGTGAACGCGCGCTGCATATGGCGCAGATGATGGAAGATGTGCTGCAAGGCGCGCCACGACCTGAACTGATCATGGCGCGCATGCCGATGATGGATGCAGCCAATCACGGCCAGACAGCGGACGGGCAACCAATGCCGGCATTGCTGAAACTGGCAGAAACGGTGGAGGGTCGCGACGGCATCGTGTGTGCCTCGATCCAGATCGGGTTTCCATGGTCAGACGTGCCCGACATTGGCCCCAATGTGGTTGTGACAGCGACCGATGACCTGCAGGGACGTGCAGCGGCTGGGGAACTCATGCGGGCGGTGTGGCAAAGCCGCCATGACACACAACTTGAATTTGCCACACCGGCTGAGGCCATGGCGCTGGCAGGATGCGGCAAGGCCGGGAACAAGCCGCTTGTTCTGGCTGATTTTGCCGACAACCCGGCAGGCGGTGCCTATGGGGACAGTCCCAACCTGCTGCGCGCCATGATTGCTCAAGGGCTGGAGCGAGCAGCCTTTGCCACGATAAGCGATCCGGCCAGTGTTGAACGGGCCGCAAATGCCGGTGTGGGCGCAAAGGTTCAACTCTCACTGGGCGGCAAGGGCGCGCCGGAGTTGACACCGCCGCTGGAGGTCGAGGCGGAGGTGGTCAACCTGACGGATGGCGAATTCATCTGCGCCGGGCCCATGTGGCAAGGCGTGACGTTTTCCATGGGCGCAACGGCGGTGATGCGCATTGGCGGGATTGAGGTGATTGTCTCCTCCGTACCGACGGCCGTCATGGACCTGAATGTGTTCAGGTCGGTTGGTGTTGCTCCCGAAAAGCTGACCACAATTGGCCTGAAAAGCCGCAATCATTTCAAGGCGGCCTATGGCCCTATTGCGCGTGAAACCCTGCTGGTCGATGCCGGTGGTATTGCGTCCATGCAGTTGCGGGAGTTGACCTATCGGAATATTCCAAGGCCGATATGGCCGCTGGAAAATTCAGACCTTGTTAAGGATTTGCTCACAATGCAGCCATAGAATCCCGATATTCCCGATAGCTAAAGGGGCATTTCCACCGGAGGAGGGGAAATCGTGTATTCTACAGCTTTGAAATCTCTAGTCGTTGCGGCACTTGGTGCCACTGTATTCATGACTACCATAGATACGGCGTCGGCCAGGGACGGCCGCTGTCATCGTGAAGCAAAGCGCTATGCGGACAGCCGCATTGACCGTGGCGAATCTGCATTGGGCAGTGCCGTTGGCGGAGCCGCGATCGGAGCCATAATCGGCGGTGTGCTTGGTGGCGGCAAGGGAGCTGGCAAAGGGGCCATAATTGGCGGTTCTACCGGCGCAGTCGGCAGTGCGGTTGGTACAGCCGGGCCATGGCAGCGCCACTATGACCGTGCCTATGACGATTGTATCGATCAATACGAACCTGTCCGTGCGCCGGTACGTGAAGAACCCGTCAGGCTCTATAACGATGATGCAATAGAACCCTGGACAGACGAGTGGTTCGATTACTGCCGCGCCAGGTACCGTTCATTCAAACCGCGCACCGGTACCTACACCGGGTATGACGGCATCAAGTATTTCTGTCAGGCTCAGTAAGCCACACCGGCAGTCAATATTGAGCTTTGCGGCGGTCAGGGAAACCTGACTGCCGCTTTTTTATGTAAATCAATAAGGCGTGCCGTCCTTGCGGGTAAACTGCACGTGTTTGTAACGGTTCGGCTTACAATGCAGGTCGACATCGGGGTAATTACCCTCGTCGCGATCATCGCGGCTGCCAACCTCCAGAATTGTTGCCGGTCTGGAAGAACGGTTTTCTATGCAGTGGCCGTCCTCTACACCGGCGGGAAATCCGGCGCACATACCCCTGGTTAACACTTGTGTTCCGTTGCCGGTCACCAGCGTCACTTCGCCGTCCAGCACATAGATGAACTCGTCTTCATGCGAATGCCAGTGTCTGAGCGACGTAGCGCCGTCGGGATCCAGTTCGGTGATGTTGATCCCGAACTGGTTCAGGCCCAGCGCGCCGGTCAGCATCTTCTTTGCCCGTCCTGCAGTTGATACGTTGAAAGGAGCCGGATAACCGGATCCGACCTTTGCTTCAATCAGGGCAGGGTCAAGAGCGGGTGACTTCAGCATGATAATCTCCTTGTATTGTAGTTGTGTTTTGTGATGCCACACAGTCGGGCCGATTTGCCAGTTAAGCCTGTTTCTTAACGACGTTTTTGTTTGCTTTTCGCGTCACTCGATCGTTAAGAAGTCATTAACAAACTCGTCGGTAGACTGATGATATAGAGTTCAAACCATACGAGTGAGCGGGACATGAGGTTTGGTCGGACCATATTGGCAATTATTTTTTTCTTCTGTCTGATGGGGATGGATGCGTCCGCAAATGACAGGCAATTGTGTCTTGAAGACACGTTACGAGGCGACCTTGATACGGTTTCCGGTGCCTGGGCCCAAGCACAAAACTCGATACAGGTATCGCCTTGATCAGGCCATGGCTGATATTGCACTGGCCACTGCACACGGAAATCTGAAGATGATACTCCAGTTGCAGGTCAAACTGCGCAATGCCGGCCAAACAGGTGTTGAAATAAACGGCGAGTTTGATGCCGCAACCAAGGCGGGATTGATTGACTGCATGTCCGACAAGGAATGCGGTGCGCGTCTTGGTACGCCAATCTAGGTTACTTTCTGTGACTGCGCCCGCAGGACTGCTATGGTTGGTGTGAGCTACCATCAATGGAGTTTGCACATGGGCGATGCAATAAAGGTCGTGCGCACGGACCGGGAACTGGAATGCCCGCAGATCGACGGGCATTTCCGCGACAGTGGTGCGGCACTGGTGCTGTTGCCGGATGATGTGAGCGAAGATGAACTGGTTGCAGAGACGCAAGACGCCGACTTGCTGCTGATGTGTTATACGCCGATCACCGAGCGGGTTTTTACCAATGCCACGCGTTTGAAAGGCGTCGTCAAGTACGGGGTCGGCATCGACGCGATCGATTTTGCAGCGGCAAACGCTGCCGAGGTCCCGGTGGTCAACATTCCCGAATATGCCGAGGAAACCGTGGCGGAAGGCGCCTTTGCGCTGATGATCGCGCTGGCGAAAAAACTTGTGCCGCTGCAACGGACCATGCGTCGTTATGGATGGGCCTGGCCCGAAAACGCATGGCTGGGCAATGACATCGCCGGCAAGACTGTCGGCCTGGTCGGCGTGGGCCGGATCGGCAAGAGCATGGCGCGTATGGCCGGAGCCGGCCTCCGTGCCCGGGTGATCGGCTACGACCCGTCTGCGAGCAAGGAAGAGATGGCAGCAGCGGGTGTAGAAAAGGTCGACAACCTGCATGACATGCTGGCGCAGTGTGATTTCGTGTCCATGCATTGTGTCCTGAAGCCGGAAACCCGTCACCTGATCGGCGAGGCAGAATTGCGCTGCATGAAACGATCAGCATTTCTGATCAATTCAGCGCGTGGAGCGCTCGTCGATGAGGCAGCTCTGCTGTCCGCGCTGAAGGAAAACGGTATTGCCGGAGCCGGGCTGGATGTGTTCAGCCAGGAACCGCTCAGCCTGAGCGGTCATCCCCTGAGCGAACTTTTCGAGATGGATAATGTCCTGCTCAGCCCGCATCTGACCTTCTATACGCATGAGGCAATGCAGCGCCTGGAAGAAGAGGTCCTGGAGCGGTGCAAGGAAATTCTGAACGGCCAACCTGTGCTGGTGAAGTCGCGCGACGCCCGTCTGATGTCGCAGCAGCACGGTGTAGTGTTCGGCAGTTAGGGCGCGCAAGAAATTTGCGCCAGCTTAAGAATAAAACCCGTTCGCAGGTTGACGTCAGTAAAATATTGCGCTTATGGTCGCGACCATGAAAAAAATTCTAGTAGTGGTACGAACGCGCTCCGCCGGGTCAGTCTGAACTGACCTGAATAAGGTGGTGCGCGAAAATGGCTCCCTCGGGGGCCTTTTTTATTGTCTGAAGCGAGCCTAAAAGAGAACCTGGAACGATGAACATAAAAGCAGAGTCCGAGACCATGACAGCAAACGCCCAAGAAGCCGAGATGATGACAGGTGCCGAGATTGTGCTGCGGGCGCTAAAGGACCAGGGCGTGGAGCACATGTTCGGATATCCAGGCGGGGCGGTGTTGCCGATCTATGACGAGATTTTCCAGCAGGATGATGTCGAGCATATTCTGGTGCGTCATGAGCAGGGTGCGACCCATGCGGCAGAAGGCTATGCGCGCTCCACCGGCAAGTGCGGCGTGGTTCTGGTGACATCGGGTCCCGGCGCGACAAACGCGGTTACCGGGCTGACCGATGCCCTGATGGATTCCATCCCGATGGTCTGCATCACCGGCCAGGTGCCGACGCACCTGATCGGCAATGACGCATTCCAGGAGTGCGACACGGTTGGCATCACGCGGCCGTGCACCAAGCACAATTACCTTGTCAAGGACGTGAACGATCTGGCGCGCATCATGCATGAGGCGTTTTATGTGGCGACGCACGGCAGACCGGGTCCGGTCGTTGTCGATATTCCCAAGGACGTGCAGTTTGCCACCGGGACCTATATCAAGCCGGACAATATCGAGCACAAGACCTACAAGCCCCGCACTGAAGGCGATGCGGTGGCCGTGGAAGCCGCTGTTGAAGTGATGATGAATGCCAAGCGGCCGGTGTTCTACACCGGTGGCGGTATCATCAATTCCGGCCCGGATGCATCCAACCTGCTGCGCCAACTGGTGCGCATGACCGGGTATCCGATCACCTCAACCCTGATGGGTCTGGGAGCCTATCCGGCATCCGACAGGCAGTGGCTGGGCATGCTGGGCATGCACGGCACCTACGAAGCCAATATGGCGATGCATGATTGCGATGTGATGATCTGCCTGGGTGCCCGGTTTGATGATCGCATCACCGGCAGGACCGATGCCTTCTCGCCAGACTCCATAAAGATCCACGTGGATATTGACGCTTCGTCCATCAACAAGACGATCAAGGTGAATATTCCCATTGTGGGGGATGTCGGTACCGTTATGGCGCAGATGATCAGGGCGTGGAAAGCGCGTAGTGGCCAGCCCGACGAGCACGCCCTGCAAAGCTGGTGGAACTCGATCAACACCTGGCGCAATGTCGAGTGCCTGAAGTACAAGCCGAACAAGCATGTGATCATGCCGCAATACGCCATTGAGCGGCTGTATGAGCTGACCAAGGACCGTGACACCTATATCACCACGGAGGTCGGCCAGCACCAGATGTGGGCGGCGCAGTTCTACAGGTTTGAAGAGCCGAACCGCTGGATGACATCGGGCGGGCTGGGCACCATGGGCTACGGCTTGCCGGCAGCACTTGGTGTGCAGGTAGCGCATCGCGATGCACTGGTTATCGATATTGCCGGTGATGCATCGGTTCAGATGGTGATCCAGGAAATGTCGAGCGCGGTTCAGTATGAACTGCCGTTCAAGATATTCATCCTGAACAATTCGCATATGGGCATGGTGCGCCAGTGGCAGCAATTGCTGCACGGCAACCGGCTGTCACATTCATATACCGAAGCCATGCCGGATTTTGTGAAGCTGGCGGAAGCTTACGGGGCAACCGGTATTCGCTGCACCAAGCCGGATGAACTGGATGATGCCATCAGCAAGATGATCGACACGCCCGGCCCGGTGATTTTCGATTGCGTAGTGGCAAGCCTGGCCAACTGCTTCCCGATGATCCCGTCCGGCAAGGCGCACAATGAAATGCTGCTGGGTGAAGATGTGTCTGACGAGGAAGTTGGCTCTGCCATCGACAAGGAAGGCAAGATGCTGGTTTAAGAACCGGCACGGACACCCCTTATGGCGCATCGTCTACCAAACGCAGGTGATTACGGATTGCTGTTGTTATTGTCAGCCATCTGGGGGTCGTCGTTTGTCTTCATCAAGGTCGGTGTCGACGAAGTGCCACCGGTTACCATGACGGCGATAAGACTGGCACTGGCAGCGTTGTTCCTGTTGCTGGTGATGGCCGTGACAAAGCGGTCATTTCCGAAGGGCAGGACTATCTGGTGGATGCTGGCGGCCAGTGCTGTCACCGGCAATGCGCTGCCGTTCTGTCTGATTGCCTGGGGGCAACAGGTTATCCCGCCCGGCACGACTGCCATTTTGATGGGCGTGATGCCGCTGATCACCATGGTGCTGGCACATGTCTTTACGGTTGATGAAAAACTGAACTCGCGCAAGGTTACGGGCATGGTGGTTGGCCTGCTGGGCTTGTGTGTGCTGGTCGGGCAGGCGGCATTGCATGGGCTGACCGCTGATCTTGTCGCCATGCTGGCATTGCTGGTTGCCGCGGCCAGTTATGGCTTCAATGCGGTTTTGATCCGGCGCATGCAGGCACCGGACAAGATCGCTGCCGTGACCATGATCATATTGTTGTCTGCCGTCATGGTGGTGCCGTTTGCCTTCATGCTGGAAGACCCGCTGGCGGTTGAGGCAGGCGTTACGGCATGGTCTGCGGTTGTGACACTGGGCGTGCTGCATGCGGCGATTGCAACATTGATCATGTTTGCGATTATTGGCCGGGCCGGGGCGAGTTTTTTCAGTCAGCTCAATCTGCTGGTGCCGATTGCCGGCGTCATGTGGGCTGCATTGCTGTTTTCAGAAATTCCGGGACCGAATGCGCTGGCAGCACTTGGTCTCATCATATTGGGTATATTGATAGCGAAAGGCGGGCTGGCACTTGGAAATCCTGCCCCTGTCGCTGAAAAGGGAGCTGCAAAGCCATGAGCACACAACAACCCGCTTCGGCGTATTTTCTTGATGACACCAAGGACCCGATCGAAAAGCACACATTGTCCATCGTGGTGGACAATGAACCGGGTGTCCTGGCCAGGGTCATCGGGCTGTTCTCCGGCCGTGGTTACAATATTGAAAGCCTCACGGTATCTGAAACCGAACATGAGGCCCATATTTCACGCATTACCATTGTCACATCCGGCACGGCCGAAGTGCTGGTCCAGATCAAGGCGCAGCTTGAACGTATGGTGCCTGTGCATTCGGTTGCTGACCTTACCGTAATCGGTGAAGCCATCGAGCGTGAGTTGGCGCTGATCAAGGTGGCCGGCGAAGGCGAACACCGCATGGAAGCCCTGCGCCTGGCGGATGCTTTCCGGGCACGGGTTGTCGACGTCACCCAGAATTCCTTCGTGTTCGAGATAACCGGCAAGTCACGCAAGGTGGAGCAGTTCATCTCGCTGATGCAGCCAATCGGCCTGACGGAAGTAGTGCGCACCGGCGTCACCGCAATTTCACGCGGGCCCGAAGCTCTGAAAGTCTGAGGCCTCTCGTGGAGCTGGGAATTCTTGTGTCACTGATCGGGTTTGCTTTTGCGACCTCCGCGACACCTGGCCCAAACACACTGATGCTGCTTGCGTCGGGCGTGAACCACGGGTTCCGCAGAACCATCCCGCACATGCTGGGGATCGGGGTCGGGTTTCTGGCCCTGTTGCTGTGTGTCGGTTTTGGACTTGGTGCGCTGCTTGAACAGGTGCCGACTTTATACCTTGCCCTCAAGTTTATGGGCGGTGCCTACCTTGTCTATCTGGCCTGGCGCATCGCCATGGCCCGGTCAATTGGCGAAGGCGGCAGGGCAGGTGCACGGCCGATGAGCTTTGTTGAAGCTGCAGCCTTTCAGTGGGTCAATCCGAAAGCCTGGGTGATGGCCATTGCAGCCATGGCCACTTTCACCAACGCCAACAATCTCACCTTGTCCACGATACTGGTTGCGCTGGTGTTTTTCTTCGTGAATATTCCATCGGCGTCGATCTGGACGGTGTGTGGCGCGATGTTGCGGGAGTGGCTGAACCATCCCACAAGGTTGAAAGTGTTCAATATATCGATGGCAATCTTGCTTGTTGTCAGCTTGTGGCCGATGCTGCGGTAACTGTTGAACAACGGATGTGCACCATGACTACAAAGCTGTCGGTAAACGTCAATGCCATTGCCCAGTTGCGCAACCGGCGCGATCTGCCGTGGCCGTCGGTTGTGGGCCTGTCGCGGATAGCGCTGGAGGCAGGTGCGTGGGGGATTACCGTTCACCCACGTCCCGATGAGCGCCATGTCCGGCGGTCCGATGTCCAGCCTCTGGCTGATCTGGTGGCGGAATACCCCGATGCGGAGTTTAACATCGAAGGCTATCCTGATGATCGGCTTGTGGAAATTGCGCTTGAGGTACGTCCGCATCAGGTCACGCTGGTGCCGGATGATCCGGCGCAAGCGACGTCTGATCATGGCTGGGATTTCAGATCGCAGCACAATTTCCTGAAACCCATCGTGGCCCGGATCAAGGGTGAGGGGATGCGGGTATCGCTGTTTGCCGATGCCGATGCGGATACCATAGCCATAGCAGCCGAAACCGGCGCTGACCGGGCCGAGCTTTATACCGGTCCTTACGGTGCCACATTCGATGATGAGGGTGCTGCGGAGGAGGAACTGGACAAGCTGCAGGCAGCAGCCGAGGTCGCACGCGCAGCCGGACTTGGTCTGAACGCGGGTCATGATCTCACTGTCGCCAATTTGCCCCCTCTGCTGGCCCGCGCGCCGTGGATCGACGAGGTTTCCATCGGGCACGGATTAACTGCAGATGCGCTGGAGTACGGCATGGCCGGTGCAGTAAAACGCTTTCGGTCCGCATGCGGTGAGGAAATCTCGACCTGATGCTTGAACTGTCAGATCCACTTTGGTGCAAGCTCAACAGCGCCTACGGTTTCGGCAAGGATATTCCGCTGCGACTTCACGCACTTGCCACGCAATGGGACGAGAATGACGCAAGAGAATTGATGTATGGCGATCTGATACATCAGGAAACCTGTTATGGTGCAACATATGCCGCTGCACCTCATTTGCTGCAAATAGCACTGTCTGACAAAAATGTCCGGCAGCGCATGGATATTGCAATTTTTCTTGGTCACTGCGTCTTGTGTGCATTTGGCAGGGTTGACGGCGGCTTGCGTCCGGCATCTGGTCTGAATGGGCTGGCCACTACACTCGAAAGTTGGGAACAAACTCGCGACTCGTATCGTTGGATGTTGGATCGCGGCGCTGAGCGACAGATGGTGGCTGATTGTCGTGAAATTGTTGGTTTGGAGCCACCCACTGGCAGCGAACTACAAAAATTTGTGGCCATACGCGATGAGTTTATTGCCCTGTTGCCCGCCATTCGATCTGTTTGTGAACTCGCGTTTCACGAACATGCAGGCGACGAACACATTCCGGGATATCTGCTGAGTGGTTTGGCGGCGACCGAGAGATTGACTGAGCTTGCAGGCTTGCTTGAAAGTGGAGAGGATGGCTGCTTTACCTGCAGGGCATGCAGCGCGGAAATCGACTACATTGTGATCGGTGATAGCATGGCGCTTTATTTTCAGACTAATGAATCTGAAGTGGCTGGCGTCCAGAATGCTGATCGCGCTTTACTCGATTGGCAGGACGGCGCGGCAAGGCGCGCTGACAGTTTGGTGATCGCATTTGATGATCAAAACGATGAGAGTACACCTTCTGTAGACAAGCTGATTACCCTGGCTCAGCAGGCCGAAAACCCTAAACTGGAATCCCTGCTACGGAATTTTCTTGGAAAATTCACGTGCTCCCAATGTGGCGAGACTTGTCAGGTCTGCTCGGATATCCCGAGGTAGCCAGAAGCATAAATACCTGGAACCTGAATTTGTGTTGCAATCGTATGGGCAGGGTTGGACGGGCTGTTTTGTTTGTCGGTTGCTTGCCATCACTGTACTGGCAAATGGTCAGGCTGCCTGCTAGCCTCATCATCGTGCGGGCGGCGCACTTGATGCGGTTTTGCATTTATGACGTTGGAACAACTGACGGTTTTCGGGATTATCGCGATTGCGATGGCGTGCTTTCTGTGGGGGAAGGTGCGCTATGACATTATTGCCGTCATGGCGCTGCTGGCCGGTGTTTATGGCGGCGTGGTGCCGCCGGACAAGGCGTTTCAGGGCTTTGCCCATCCTGCCGTGATTACGGTAGCCGCAGTGCTGATTATTTCACGCACCCTGCAGAATTCCGGTCTGGTGGACTATCTTGTCCGGTTTCTGGCACCGACGCGCAGATCAACCACATTACAGGTGGCAGCAGGCAGTGCGCTTGGAGCATTTCTGTCCTGCTTCATGAACAATGTCGGTGCGCTTGCGCTGATGCTGCCGGTGACACTGCGCAATGCGCTTAAAGCCCGCCGGTCTCCGTCGCTGGTGCTGATGCCGCTGTCGTTCGCCACGCTGCTGGGCGGCATGGTGACGCTGATCGGTACGCCGCCCAACATCGTTATTTCGAGCTTCCGTCAGGACATGACCGGCCAACCGTTCGCGATGTTCGATTTTGCGCCGGTCGGGCTGGCGGTGTGCATTGGCGGCGTGATCTATGTATCGCTGATCGGATGGCGGTTATTGCCGACGCGCATTGCGCCCAAGCTGACCAGCGCCTTGACCCGGGTTGAAAGCTACACATTCGAGACATCTCTGCCGGAAGGCTCGCCATTGGTGGGCAAGCGGATCAGCGCGCTGGAGGCCGAATGCGAGAATGAAGTGACGGTGATGGCGATCATCCGCAATGGCGTGCGCCGCCAGGCTCCGGCCGCGCGCGAAAAATTCAGGGCAAGGGACACGCTGATCCTGGAAGGTGATCCGGTTGTCATCAACCCGCTGGCAGACGGCAAGAAACTGGCCAAGCTGGGCACGCCGGAAGCTGCACCGGCCGGTTTCAGAACTGAAGCGGTGCAGGTCGTCGAGGCCGTCGTGATGCCCAATTCCGTGCTTGAGGGTAAATCGATGCGCGGTGTCAGGCTGCATGCCCGCTATGGCATCAACCTGCTGGCGCTGTCGCGGGCAGGTGAAAGACCCATAGCACGACTGAGAAACATCAAGTTCCGGACCGGTGATGTGCTGTTGCTGCAGGGAGAAGCGGAACAGATGGAAGTGGCCCTGGAGTCTCTGGGCTGCATGGTGTTAGAAAAACGCGGCCTGCAACCCTTGCATGGCGGTACGCGCGCCGTGCTGCCTGCCGGTATTTTCGCTATCGCTATTCTGGCTGCGTCAAGCGGAATGGTGTCGGTGCCGGTGGCCTTTGTGACCGCGTGTGTGGCTATGATCCTGTGTTCATGCATCTCCATCAACGAAATATATGACGGGGTGGAATGGCCGGTGCTGGTGCTGCTCGGGGCCATGATCCCCATCGGCCAGGCGCTGGATGCAACGGGTGGTACGGACCTGATTGCCGGCTCCATCATCGAGAACGCCGGTTCCATGCCGGTATGGGCAGTGCTGGCGCTGCTGATGACGGTGTCCATGTGGATGTCGGACATGGTGCCGAACGCCACGACGGCAATCCTGATGGCACCCATCGGCGTTCGCGTCGCCATCGGCCTTGATGCCAATCCGGATGCTTTCCTGATGGCGGTGGCTGTGGGGGCCGCAGCACCTTTCCTGACACCGATCGGGCATCAGTCCAACACACTGGTGATGGGCCCTGGCGGATACCACTTTACCGATTACGCCCGTATGGGGCTGATCATGGAAGTGCTGGTTGTGCTGCTGGCCGTGCCGGCGATCATGCTGACCTGGCCCATGGCCGGATAAATCATCCCAAAAACCTGTTGCATGTCGGCGAGCAAGCTTCTAAGTAACCCGTACTGTACCGTACGGTACGGGGTGTTAGAGGTGAGTTCAGTGGCGGTTGCAGCAGCAGCACAGGTTGATCAGCAAAGTGATGACGAGGCATTTTCGCCGCGTCAGCGCGAAGTGCTCGATGCAGCGCTGGAGCTGATCCTGCAGGCAGGTGACGGCCTGACCATGGCATCGGTTGCGCGCCGGGCAAGCTGCTCCAAGGAGACGCTGTACAAATGGTTTGGTGATCGCGACGGGCTGTTGACTGCAACGGTGCAGTGGCAGGCGTCCAAGGTGCGGTTGCCGTCGCTTGACCGGGAAAACCTCGATTACCGCTCGCTTGAGCAGGGGCTGGCGGATTTTGCCGAGAGCTGGCTGTCGGTGCTGACGGGTCAGATATCCATTGCGCTCAATGCCATGGCCATTGCGCATTCCAGTTCCGCTAAAAGCGGGCTCGGCGGCATTGTGCTGGACAATGGCCGGTTTGCCATCGGTCAGCGGATAAAACCGGTGCTGGAGATGGCGCGCGATGCCGGGCTGCTGGCCTTCGACGATACCGAGGAGGCATTCTGCACCTTCTTCGGGCTGGTGGTGCGCGATGTCCAGATCCGCGCACTGCTTGGTGACAGACCGCTGCCGGACAGCCACGCAATCAGACGGGGCACAAGCCGCGCCGCACAACAGTTTCTCACGCTTTACGGCGTGCCGGAAAACGAGGGCAGGTAGCCCGCAATGAAACGCAATCTTTGAAAGGAAAATTCCGATGCGCGTTTATTATGATCGTGATGCAGACGTAAACCTGATCAAGGGCAAGAAGGTTCTGATTGTCGGGTATGGCAGCCAGGGCCGGGCCCATGCGCTTAACCTGAAGGACTCTGGCGTCACCGATATCGCAACCGGCCTGCGGGCAGGCTCTGCCACGGCCAAGAAGGCAGAAGCAGACGGCGTCAAGGTGATGACGGTTGCCGAAGGCTCAGCCTGGGCAGACCTGATCATGATGGCAGCGCCTGATGAACTTCAGGCTGACATCTGGAAAGACGATATTGAATCCAACATCAAGGATGGCGCTGCAATCGCATTTGCCCACGGCCTGAATGTGCACTTCAAGCTGATCGAGCCGAAAGACACCATCGACGTTGTGATGATTGCACCCAAGGGCCCCGGCCACACGGTGCGTGGTGAATTCCTGAAAGGTGGCGGTGTGCCATGCCTGATCGCCATCGATCATGATGCATCTGCCAATGCCCATGACCTGGCGCTGTCCTATGCCTGCGGCGTTGGCGGCGGACGTTCAGGCGTCATCGAGACCACTTTCAAGGAAGAATGCGAAACCGACCTGTTCGGCGAGCAGGTTGTGCTGTGCGGTGGCCTGGTCGAGCTTATCCGTGCCGGATTTGAAGTGCTGGTTGAAGCAGGTTACGCACCTGAGATGGCCTATTTCGAGTGCCTGCACGAAGTGAAGCTGATTGTCGACCTGATCTATGAAGGCGGCATCGCCAACATGAACTACTCGATCTCCAACACGGCTGAGTGGGGTGAGTATGTCTCCGGCCCGCGCATCATCAATGAAGAGAGCAAGGCTGAGATGAAGCGTGTACTGCACGACATCCAGTCGGGCCGCTTTACCTCCGAATGGATGCAGGAATGCAAAGGCGGACAGGCCCGCTTCAAGGCAACGCGGCGCATGCACGATGCCCACCAGATCGAGGAAGTCGGCGAGAAGCTGCGCGCCATGATGCCGTGGATATCCAGCAACAAACTGGTCGACAAGGACAAGAACTGAACCTGCCTCAGACAATCTCACAACATCCGATACGGGGCTGCGGAAACTTCCGCAGCCCTTTCTGTTTCTGCATTGCTGTCATGTCCAGATAATAGGTCAGCAATATTGACATAAATTCATGATCAGCGCAGCATCCTCGGGACATTGTCCAACCGGAGGCCGCCATGACCGACGCGCTGAAATTGGCGTCACGTACGTCACGCATGCATGCGTCTGAAATCCGCGAACTGCTGAAACTGCTCGGCCGTCCGGATATCATTTCATTTGCTGGCGGCATTCCGGACCCTGAGCTGTTTCCTGCAGAAGCGTTCAAGGAAGCCTTTGACGCCATCATGTCCGGGCCAGAACAGCAGGCCGCTCTGCAGTACGCCCCCAGCGAAGGCTATGGCCCGCTGCGGGAATGGCTGGTTCAGTACATGGGCCGGATTGGTGTGCCATGCGAGCTTGAGAACATTGTCCTGATGTCAGGATCGCAGCAGGCGCTGGACTATCTCGGCAAGCTGTTCCTGAATCCGGGCGATACAGCCCTGGTGACGTGGCCCGCCTATATGGGTGCACTGCTGGCCTTCAACCCCTATGAGCCAAACTATGACCGCCTTGCGCTGATGGGTAACCGGTCTGCAAGCGACTTTGCGGGCAAGGCGAAAGCGGCAGGAGGTGAAGTAAAGTTTGCCTACATGTCGTCTGATTTCGTCAATCCAACCGGAGAAACCCTGACGCTGGAGCAGCGTAACCGGGCGCTGGATCTGGCAGATGAGCTGGATATCGCCCTCATCGAGGACGGTGCCTACCTGGAACTGCGCTATGACGGTGACGCGATCCCACCCATTCAGGCGCTGGAAATCCAGCGCTGCGGAAGCATCAACGAAGCCCGCACCATCTTTTGCGGGACTTTTTCCAAGACGCTGTCGCCCGGATTGCGGGTCGGCTGGGTATGTGCGCGGCGCGACATCATCGACCGCCTGGTGATGATGAAACAGGCAGCAGACCTGCATTCGGCAACCATTAACCAGATGGCGATCAACCAGGTAGCACGGGCCTGCTTTGATGGCCAGGTCGCCAGGGCCAACACGGTTTACCGTGAACGCCGGGACTGCATGCTGGCGGCGCTGGCAAAACATATGCCTGACGGTGTGACATGGACGCAGCCGGAAGGCGGCAT
The DNA here is from genome assembly GCA_963759095.1 of uncultured Alphaproteobacteria bacterium. Taxonomy (GTDB): domain Bacteria; phylum Pseudomonadota; class Alphaproteobacteria; order Rhizobiales; family Aestuariivirgaceae; genus Anderseniella. The sequence goes on from CAVWYF010000023.1 coordinate 191,364, forward strand.
GTTCATCTGGGTCACGCTGCCTGAAGGCCTTGATGCGGCGGATCTGCTGAGCCGGTCGCTGGAAACCGAGAAGGTGGCGTTTGTGCCGGGCCGTCCGTTCTTTGCCGACGGCAGCAATGAAAACACGCTTCGCCTGAGCTATTCCTGCATGTCCAATGATCAGATCGAGGAAGGCATGGTACGCCTTGGCCGCCTGTTGCGCGCTGCCATGTCCGCCGCCAAATGAAGCCCGTCTTGCGAAGAGCTGTAACCCTGGACGCAGACGCCCTCAGCGACCTGTCGTTTCGCTCCAAGGCATCCAACGGCTATGACACAGACTTTATGGAAGCGTGCCGGGATGAGCTTGCCGTTACGCCTGCAACCATCGCCGATGGTGAAGTCTGGGTATCCGAAACGAACGGCAAGCCTGTTGGTTTCTTTGACATCCGACTGGAAAATGACGCGCTTGAGGTTTACTCCTTGTACGTCGACCCTGATGTCAGACGCTCCGGTGTCGGGCGGACACTGTGGGCGGCGCTGGAGGAAAGGGCGAGTGCCATGGCAGCCAAGGCGATAGAACTGGATGCTGATCCTGCCGCTGTTGAATTTTACACGGCGATGGGGTGCAGCGTCATCGGACAGGCACCGTCCGGTTCCATACCGGGGCGGATGTTGCCGCGCATGCGCAAATGGCTGTAGCTGGCAAAGCCGCTCAGGCGCAAACCGAAATTGTGCCGTTTCAATCGTGCGACCTTGACGTCACCGAAGCCCCTTGGGCGTGGGCTGAAGACAATGCATCTGCCGTCAAGCGGTTCTGGAACAAGGCGATTGTTGACAAGCCGGCCCTGTTCAACGGCCAGGTGCTGGTCATGGGACAGCACACACTCAGCGACGGCTGCCTGACCGGCGAGGTCCATAAGACCGACTATGCCTCGTTCCTGTACTGCAAGGACAAGGGGCTGCCGGCAGAAGCCGGTATCCGCAATGTGTTCGGATGTGCGGTGGTGCGTTCCGGCGAAGGCCACCTGCTGTTTGGACGCATGGCACCTTACACTGCGACCAGCGGCAGGGTGTACCCGATGGCCGGCACACCGGACCTGGAAGATATCAAGGACGGCAAGCTCGATATCGAAGGCTCGATGCAGCGCGAACTGCTGGAGGAAGCCGGACTGTCCACGGCGGATGCCACGCGGCAACCGGGTTACATGCTGATTGAAAATGCCGGCATGAGTGCGGTGTGCGCGGTATTTGATTTTGACGCCCCGTCGCGCGATCTGAAAACACGCATGATGGCCCACGTGGACATGCAGGATGAACCGGAACTCGACGAAATCGTCATCTTCCGCCGCGCCGGTTTTCACGTACACCACCGCATGCCGGGCTTTGCGCGTATTCTGGTGCAGCATCTGCTGGATTGAATAACGGCATCCACAAGTTCATCCATACTCGTCTTTCCCGCGAAAGCGGGAAGGTGGAGTCACGTTTGAAGTGCAACACGGTTGAACATCTGATTGAAGACCTCGTTTGGGGTTTTGTAGTTGAGGCATTTTCTTGGCGCATTGTTGTACCTGTCTGTGATGAACTGCAACTGTTGTGCCGGGATGGCTGCCAGGTCTGACTTTCTCGGCAATGATCGCCTGAGCCTTGAGATGGCGTTTTCCACACCACCTTTTTGCCATGGCGCATGAGGATCACAGAAGTAGGTGCCACATGCCAGCAGGGGTTTGAGCTCATGATGCAAGGCAAACTCGGTCCCATTGTCGAAAGTGATGCTCTGGCGCAAATGGCCTGGCAGCTTGGCAAGGAAGCTTGAAAGCCGATCTGCCACAGGCCGGGCAGCCTTGGAAGGCTGGCGCATGAGGGTTGTGAACCTGGAGGTTCGTTCATGCAGCACCAACACGGCCTGACCATAGCGGGAAAACAGCATCAGGTCGGCTTCCCAGTGGCCGGGTTTTGTGCGTGACGTAACCGATCGGGGCCGTTCATGGATGCTAACGCGCTGTTTTATATGCTCAACCGGACTGATACCACCGCGCTTGAGTTTACCTCTGCGGTGTTTTGCCCGTGGCAGCAGCCTGTGCCAGTAATCCTTCTGAGCTGAACGATGGTAGATGAAGCGATAGATTAACTCATGACTGATCTGCATGTGAGCGTTATGCAGTGCCAGCCGGCCTGCAATCATCTGTGGTGACCATCCCATCGCAAGGCGGTCGCGAACAAGTGCACGCAGTGCTGGCTGGTGCGCCAGCTTGAAGCGACAGTCCCATCGTCTTCGTCGCAAGGCCAGTTGATGAGCGCGTTCACCCTCATACACCCCCGTCCATTGTTTTGTTGGTTTTGCATTGCGTTTCAGTTCACGGCTGACCGTACATGCGGCTCTGCCAAGCTGGCGCGCAATTTCTCTGATCGACTGGTTCGCCTTACGCAACAAATCGATCTTGATCCGCTCTACTAGAGACAGATGAACATAACTCTTTCCCATCGCAACAACACCTTAGCAGGTGTTGCACTTGTTACGTGAATCCAAGGAATCCATCCTGCAACGGGCACATAATCCTACGCGGCATTGGATGCCCATTTGCATGGGGATGGCGGAGTATAGAAGACCTGAATTCGCTATGCAGCCTTGCTGTGCGACCTGGCGTACTCCAGAAGGGCGTCGTCGCTGACCGGGTCTATCGGGGTGAAATCGCGGTGGGCTATCCAGTCTTCGCGTTTGAATTGCGTTATGTGGTTTGAGACCGCGTTCAGTGTCAGGTAGACGATCTTGCGCGGGTAGGGGGTGATGTTTGGCGGGCTGGCGTGCACCAGGTTGCCGTGGAACATCATGACGGACCCGGCGGGGCCGGTGGGTGCGATAATGCCGCCGGCATCGGCAAGCTCGGTCACGGTTTCATTGTCGAGCGTCCACAGGGGATAGGACGTGGTGGTGGTGTCATGCGAGGCATCAAGCGTGCCGCGCTTGTGGCTTTTCGGGATGAACATCAACGGCCCGTTGATCGGCATGACCTCGTCGAGGAACACGGCAATGTTCATGGCCCTGGGCTCCGGCATGCCGTCATCACGTGCCCAGGTGCCATAGTCCTGGTGCCATTGCCACACCGCGCCGTCGAACGGCGCCTTGGCGTTGATCTTGTACTGATGCATGTAGACCTGCTCGCCGAACAGCTGGCTCACGGGATCGATCAGGCGCGGATGCGAGCCCAGAAGGCGGAAGGCTTCATTGTAGGTGTGGGCGGCAAAAGCGGTGCGCGGCGCACCGGTGTCTTCGCGCCAGACCTCCTTGCGATCGGATTTGTAAATCTCCTCGGCCTCGTCACGCAGCACCTGGATTTCGGCTTCGGAGAAACAGGACGGCGTAAACAGGTAGCCAAGCTCATCAAATTCGGCGAGTTGCTGGTCGGTCAGCTTCATCGGGCGTCCTCCATCACATTTTTTCTTGGAGAACCAGCATGAAAGACTGCGCGCGATCTGTCTACTGCGATACCGCAATACGGACGCCGGGCTGACGCAGGCCCAAGCCAGAAATGCCCGGCCAACCTTTGCGGCTGACCGGGCAAAACGGAAGCTGCGACCGTTTTGGGCCTAAGCAGCCCTGCTGCTGGTGTGGGCGCACCTGGCGAACACCTCACCGACATGGCGATGGTCGGTGCCGCAGCAACCGCCCAGTACCGTGAAGTTGGGGTACTGGCTGGTCAGCGACGCATGCAATGTGCCGAACTCTTCAGGATCACCGTCATCCAGTTCGGTGCAGGCATCGAGTTCTTCATGCGACATGCGTGACGCATTGGCGCGAATGCCCTTCAGGCGATCCATCCACGCAGCACCTGGTTCCAGAATGTCGGCGAAATGTTCGGGATGGGCGCAGTTGATCATGAAGTAGGCCGGTGCTGAACCAGACGCTTCGTCCACGGCCATGATGGCCTCCTTCAGGCTCTGACCGGTCGGCAGCTTGCCGTCGGTTTCCACGGTGAAGGAAATCACCGACGGGATGCCGGCCTGCCTGGCCGCGATGGCGATGCCGGCGCCTTCTTCCATGTTGGTCATGGTCATGGCGGTGACCATGTCGGCTGCAGTTTCCGCGTAGGTGTTGATCTGCTCGGCGTGATAGTCGCGGGCTTCTTCGATCGTCATGGCGGTGTCTGCCTGATAGCCGTCGCCGCGCGGGCCGATGCATCCCGACAGCACCATCGGCGTGGTGTCTGTTTCAATCTGCGTGCGAACCTCTTCCATCAACCGGATGGATTCGCGGTTTACCGCAGCCAGGTCTTCGGCATTGTGACCGAGCTCTGCTCCCCAGTCCGCATTGGCGCGCCAACCGACGCTTTCAAGGATGAAGCCCGCATTGGCCTTGATGGCGATGTCGGCATATTGCCGGTAGTAATCGCGCAGGCGGGTGCGTCCTGCTGTTTCTGCGATCAGCGGGTAAGATGCAAAGCAGGGCAGGTCCATGCCTTCCAGAAAAACCAAAGTGGTTTCCAGGCCGCCGTCAAGAAGGAACTGCTTGCCTTTTCCCATCGGCAGGTCGTGGCGGTATTTTGCCATGATGTACTCTCCATTTAGTGGTCGGTTTCAATTGCGCCGGAACATGTCAGGCGGTCGTTCACGAGGATGTGAGGAAACACACATTGGCGATAGACAACTCCTGGTACAGATCGCCCTGAATTATTTAAACACCAGCAAAACAGATGCTTACGCGGACTTCATGTGAAAAAGATTCCGGTTGCGCTGTTGTCAGGACGAACCAGCTGTACCCTTGGTGCAGTCGAAACAGAGATTTACGACAATGCAGCATGCACGCACAGGCAAACGTGAACAGATACTCGATGTGGCTGGCCTCAGTGTCATCGAAAAGGGATTTGCGGCAACTTCCATCGAGGAAATCATCGTGGAAGTCGGCATCACCAAGAGTGGTTTCTTTTACCACTTCTCCGACAAGAACGAACTCGCCAAGGCATTGCTGCTGCGTTACATCGATATGGAGGAGGCCATTTTCCGTGACATTGAAACCCGAGCTTATGAGCTGAATGAGGATCCGCTGCATGGCTTCCTGATCAGCCTCAAACTGCTGGCTGAACTGCTTGAAGACCTGCCGAACGGGCATCCCGGCTGTCTGATCGCTTCATACTGTTATCAGTCAAGGTTGTTCAGTGCCGACATTCGGGACCTGAACGCCCGGGCATTGGTGTCCTGGCGGGCCCGGTTTCAACAGCAGCTGGAAGCGATCGCCGAAACCTATCCGCCGCGCATTGAGGTTGATCTTGCCGACGTGGCGGACATGCTGAGTGCAATTGCCGATGGCGGCATCATTTTGTCACGCGTGCTGCATGACAAGAACATACTTCCACGCCAAGTGATGCTGTATCGGCAATTCGTCAAAGCGCTGTTCGTCGGGGCGTGACCAGGACCAGGACTCTAGTACATCACGACTTGTCACCCTGACAAAACACGCATTGATTGATTTCACGTCATATGTCAGCAATGCTGACCTATCATCATCGTCACGGGAGACGCTGGCCAATGCAGTATTCGTTTCACACGCTGGATGTATTCACCACCAAAGCCTTTACGGGAAATCCGCTGGCGGTCGTACTCGACGCCCAGTCGCTGGACGATGCGCAGATGCAGAAAATTGCAGCCGAGTTCAACCTGTCCGAGACGGTGTTCGTTCTGCCGCCGGAAGACGAGGCGAACACCGCAAAACTGCGCATTTTCACCCCGGCCCGCGAACTGCCTTTCGCCGGGCACCCGACAGTGGGTGCGGCCATCTTGCTGGCCGGCCTGTTCGGCATCAAGGATGAGGTAAGGCTGGAGGAAGGGGTTGGCCTGGTGCCGGTGGCGCTGGATGCCCGGGAAGACGGCATGTTTGCCCAGTTTTCCGCCGCTGTCATGCCGGAACCTTGGACCAATGTGCCGTGCGACAAGAAAATTGCCGCTGCCCTGTCGCTGAAAGAACACCAGATTGGCTACGGCACACATCGCTCCAGCGTGTTTGATCCGGGTAATCATCCGGTCCTGTACGTTCCGCTGAAAGATCGCGCCACGCTGAGTGAGGCAAAAACCTCCATTGCCGACTGGCATGACCTTGGTGCGGCAGGCGCATTTCTGGCCTATCTCTATTGCGAAGGTGATTCCGGCACCGGCGTTGACTATCACGCGCGCGCCTTTGCGCCGTTGTCCGGCATCGCAGAAGACCCGGCAACAGGATCAGCAGCGGCAGGTTTCCCCGGCCCGTTGCTGAGCTATGAAGGCCCCTGGGACGGTATGCGCGCATGGGTCATCATGCAGGGCGAGGACATGGGCCGTGCCAGTCGCATCGAACTGGAAGCAGAGGCTGCCAAGGGTGGCCTGACCGGGCTTCGTGTCGGCGGTTATGCGGTAAATGTCAGTTCCGGGAAGCTTGACCTGTAGCGCGCCGAAAGTTCTTTTGCCCTTTCCTGGGAAGCGTGCGTCCAGGGGGCCGCCGGAATTCGGGTTTTGAGCGGGAAAACTCAGCCTGCGCAATGCTCAATGGCATTCCTGCTTGCACGTGTCAGCGGCTTGACGTAAAACTCCCTTAACTTTCCCGAGGCATTGTGATTGTGGTTGGGAAATCTGAAGGAACCGGCGAAGAGCATATGAAGTCTGCTTTCGACATTGCAATCGACCGTAAGGGCCGCGCTCTACTACGCGCCGGCCTCCTCCTTATTTGCCCCTGACCATTGGCTGTCCGGTGTTCAGTCACCAAAGAGACGGATGCTCAGGGGAACTCGGAAATTCAAGAAAACAACCATAAAATGCTGGTACGTGATGAGTGCGATTTCGCCTGAAGGGTTTCAGGTCCGCCCACGCAGCCAGGCAAAAAAGGATGGAGCATCAGGCCGATGAGCAAGTCAAAAGACCAGGTCATTATTTTCGATACCACATTGCGTGATGGCGAACAGTCGCCCGGCGCCACCATGACGTTCGAGGAAAAACTGCAGGTGGCAGCTTTGCTGGATGAAATGCGGGTGGATGTGATTGAGGCAGGTTTCCCGATCGCATCAGACGGTGATTTCGAGGCCGTGTCAGAAGTTTCACGGCGCACCGAACACTCGGTGATCGCAGGACTGGCGCGCGCCATACCCGGCGATATCAAGCGCTGCGCAGATGCGGTGAAACACGCAAAGCGGCCGCGCATTCATACGTTTGTCTCGACATCGCCGATCCATCTGGAGTTCCAGATGCGCAAGACGCAGGAAGAAGTGCTCGACATCATTCATGAGACGGTGACGCTGGCGCGTTCGTTGTGTGACGACGTTGAATGGTCGGCCATGGACGCCACCCGCACGCCGCTGGATTATCTGTCGCAATGCGTCGATGCCGCCATCAAGGCAGGGGCCACCACCATCAACCTGCCGGATACGGTGGGCTATACGGTTCCCGATGAAATGCGGCACCTGTTCAAGACCATCCGGGAAAACGTGGCCAATTCCGACAAGGCGATTTTTTCCGCTCATTGCCACAATGATCTGGGCATGGCTGTTGCCAACTCGCTGGCTGCGGTTGACGGCGGAGTGCGCCAGATCGAGTGCACCATAAACGGGCTGGGCGAACGGGCCGGCAATGCGGCGCTGGAGGAAATCGTCATGGCGCTGAAAACCCGCAATGACGTGTTGCCCTATGCCTGCAATGTGAAGCCGGAATTTCTGACCCGGGCATCAAAGCTGGTGTCTGCGGTGTCATCGTTTCCGGTGCAGTACAACAAGGCCATTGTCGGACGCAATGCGTTTGCCCATGAAAGCGGCATTCACCAGGACGGCATGCTGAAGAACCAGGAAACCTATGAGATCATGACGCCTGAATCGGTCGGCGTCACCAAGACCTCACTGGTGATGGGCAAGCATTCAGGCCGTAATGCCTTCAAGTCAAAACTGCAAGATCTGGGCTATGAGCTGTCCGACAACGCGTTTCAGGACGCGTTTGTGCGCTTCAAGGCGCTGGCTGACCGCAAGAAGCACATTTACGACGAAGACATCGAGGCGCTGGTCGATGAACGCATCGCCTCATCCGCTGACCGCATGAAGGTGGTGGCGCTGACGGTGATTGCCGGCACCATGGGTCCGCAGACCGCTACGTTGACGCTGGACATAGACGGCCAGCAGTCAACGGTCCAGTCGGTGGGCAATGGGCCGGTTGATGCCACGTTCAATGCCATTCATGCACTGCACCCGCATGAAGCCAAGCTGGCGCTGTATGACGTTCACGCGGTGACCGAAGGAACCGATGCCCAGGCAGAGGTTTCGGTGCGGCTGGAAGATGTCAATTCGGGCCGCCAGGTAACCGGCCGGTCGGCTGACCCTGATACGCTGGTAGCCTCTGCCAAGGCCTATATTGCGGCCCTGTCGAAGCTCGAACTGAAGCGGATGCGCGGTGATGCCACGGCACCTGTGAAGGCGCTGGCGGGCGCAGAACGGCGCGGCCCTTAACTATCAAAGTGAATGGAACTGGCACATTGCAACATTTGCCGGTAGACTTTCATTTACTCCTTTGATATGGCATCTGAACCTGATGCGGGGGCGCGCTCGAACATGCGCGCCCCTCGCACACCAGCCGCGGGATTCCCTAAAAAGTCTGATGGCTGTATGAATTGGTGAGGGCGTATAGCTCAGTTGGTAGAGCATCTGACTCTTAATCAGACGGTCCACGGTTCGAAGTCCGTGTGCGCCCACCAATCATTTCAATGACTTACAATATTTTAAATGTTTGCTGAATAAGGCCAGTAAGCACATAGTAAGCGCGGATTGCTGGTTTCTCAGCACTTATCCAAACAACTTGAGCCTTGAGCCAATCATCGCCCAGCTTGCGGCGTCGTACCATTCCCATCGCTCGAAATGCCTATTGTATGTCTTCCAGTGCATGCCCGGTGGTTTAGGCGGAAAATCCCAAGCCCGGTACTTTTCGCGCCATTCCGGTTTTCCAGCGTCCAGCATCTTATAGGTGACTTTGTGCTTCTGGCTAATGTGACGTGATGTGGGGTCCTCACATTGTGAGCGATATTGCAGCGGCACTCTGAACCCATGCCGGGAACGGAAGCGGGTGGCTCCTGGTGGCAAGTAGAGACATTGGGCGCGTCTGCGGCTTTGTGGGCATATGAAGTACCAGCGATAACCGCCGAAGGGTTGTGGAAAGCGTTCAAGGTCGAATTTTTCATCCACTGAGATAGATTCACCACCGCGTGGTGTCGAAGTGTACTTTACCCTGAACCACGGATGTTCTCCGCTGGAGCAATAGCTATAGCCGATGTTTGCAACCTCCTCGCCGGAGTGTGTGTAAGACCAGGTCAACCTGCCATTGGCGATATGAGCATCCGGCACAAACTGTCCTAGCTTGCGCATACGTCGCAGGTCCAGCTTCAAGCCATCTTCAATGACTGGCAATGACCCTGATCTGCCTGAACCTAGTCCGCCCATATTTATCGAAATCCTGTGGTTACTATGATTAGTTGAATTGAAATCATTGGCTTTTGTCCAATCGTCCTTCGTTGACACGGTGGATAGCTATTCATCGTTACTGTGACCGCCTGGTGTGTTATTCAGAAAATCCGATGTATGAACTGGTTTCTCCGGGTTTACGAACTCCAAAGCCCCGGATACGCGGTTCAACGCGGCAACGGCATCTACTTGCGCTAAGAGACCCTCGGCTTCTCGATAAATGGGGTTGCGAAGTCCGCAAGTCATGCTCAGTCGCTTGGCCATCACCCGGCAATCCCTAAGCGTCTCAAGCAGCCTGTTGAAATCATATTCATCGGGCTTTGGGTGGTAGAACGGGTTCCGCACATGCGGTGGTGGTTTGCTTCTTGCCATGCAAATAGGAAATCACATGTTCGCGTTTTGTTCAAGGCATCGGTAGAATAAGAAACCCCGGGCTTGTGACCCGGGGCAATAATTGATGTCTGGGGTTTGCTGACTACAGCCTAACCAGTCGCGGGTTTGTAGCTTGCCGAAGCCTTCTTGGCAGCAGCCATCGCTTTCATCGCTTCACTAGCGGTCATAAGCTTGGTGGTTGCCCCAGCCGACATAGACCCAGAGGCACCTACGGCCAATGCGCCAGCCGCCATTGCCTTATCATCAGGAGCCTCGATTAAGGCAACAACGTCCTCTGATCCGAAACAAAAGAACAGGTGATGAAGCTTGCCGCCAACCGCTTCAATCAGTGGGCGAGCCGCTGCTTCGCGGTCTTGAGGATTATCAACCATCGCTTTAAGAGCAGCGGCAGTATAACGGCCTTGAAACATATAGAATGGCATTGCAATCTCCTTTCTTGAAAGCACCCACGCCAGAACACACTCATGCGCGGGCTGAGTAGCACTATGAGCCTTTGTGTCGTTTCGGTGCAAAACAAAACCCCGGGTTTGTGACCCGGGGCATATAGTATGCAGGGATATTTGGGAGACTTAGTGTGGTTTTCGTGGATCGATGCCAATGTCTCGCATAGTGCGGGCATCGATGTGGTGGCTAGCCAGCAGGTTGTTCTTTTTGGAACGGAACAAGCGCTGCGCAGGGCTGAAAATAGCTTTGATGAAGCTGGTGTGGTGCTGCGTGTTCATGACATTAGTTCCTTGATGGGTGGTACTTTCTGCCCTTCTTATGAAACCATTATCGCGAAATCTGAAGCGATTGAATGTGAGATTCATCACAGTGCATGCAGAAGTCGCTCTATGGCGAAAAATGTTTCTGCTGCCAGCGGTTGACGCAAATCAATGCAAATGGGCACACAACCAGACATTTTTGCCAAATCATCAAGGTCTCCCTTGTGAGTTTCCCCTTGCAAACGACCTTGAAGAAGGTCGCCGTTGTACCCTCCTCGGCGGCCTTCGCTATTTGTGCCTAGTGTCATCTGGAAGATGTAGAGCGGTCAATTGGGGCACATTGACGGTGCGAACAACGGAAACTGGAAGTGCCGACGAGGCAGAAGGAGATGAAACAATGGAAACAGTAAAAATTGCAGAATATGCAAGGGCGCTGCTTGATGCCCATGGAGACAAAGCTGAAGCTGAAGCTGCACAAAAGGCTTCGGCCCTGAAAGCAGAAGGCAAGGCGGGCGAAGCTCAACAATGGGAAAAGGTTCGCAAAGCCATTCATGAATTGCGCTCTGGTCATATGAGTTGAGCTGTGGACCCGCTGCTGAAGTCGTGTGGGGCACATGAGGCATTTGCGGAGAGTTATTCACATCATCCAAATGCCGAACTGACCCGATAAGCCAATGCATCTGCGCGAGCAGCCTAGATCCACTGGGTGTGGTTCAAAGCGCAAATCGGATCAATACCACCCCAGCGTAACGGCTTGCCTCATATTGTCTGACTTGCCGCCTTCCATTGCAATGTGCAACTGGTCTGCTGGATAAGGCTTTATCAATTCTGTGGCTTCATCCGGCGTACCTGTCAGCCATTCGTCATGGTCTGCCGGATCCAGTATCACCGGCATACGGTTAAACTCCGGACCCATTAACGCTTGAGCGGCCGGAATTTCGCCTGCCTGTCAATTATGGGGAGTAAGGCAGTAGATTGTCAGGCAGCCCGGGAGCCACTTTTGTTTGTAGCATTGACTGTGTTGTTGTTAACTGACTTGAGTGCTTTTCCAGTGGTGTTGAACAACTCTTCGGCCTCAGTTCCCGCCTCGCGGACAAACTCTTCCGCCGCTTGCGTGCCGGCCTCGGTCACATGGCGAGCATGATCGAAATAGTGGCTCGTTGCAGTGGAATAGAAGTCCGCCCATACATCCATAATCTCCATCGGTGTCATACAGTCTGCCAGCCGTTGCGGCATTGCAAAATCTTCTGACAGGCGCTTGTTGATAAACGCAGCATACTTGCCCTGGCACTCGCTCAGAGTCCGCATGGCCTCTGTGCCATAACGTCCTGCAAACTCGATCGCAGTAGTGGGTACATCCATTGTCTGTGTCTTGGTGGTATCTTGAGCCATCTGGGCCTCCCTGTTGGCTGTGAAAAGTAAATGCAGCACCATTCTCCGGGTGCTATCAGAGAGACAATAACACTCTCTCCACTCACTTGAGTTGAAGAGTGTTCAACCGTTCAACGTTCACGTCAATGATGACATAAGGCCAACATACTGATCTTACGTCGGATTTGTGCCGTAACGTACTTCCGCTCTTGGGCTTTGGGGCGACACTTTGGAAACGCCCGCTTTCGGTAAAGAACTGGGACTCCTGTTTAGCGGCAATTACGTCGGTCTGGCGACAGTACCAAGGGCGGATAGTAGGCAGATAGCTCCTACAAGCGGCAGAGCGAGTCACTGACGCACGTTCTGCCGTTTCTGGTGGGGTGGGGACTCAGTAAGCCGTTTCACGCGTTGGCGGAGTCTAAAATGGCTTGTGAGGGTGGTTGGTTGCCAGAGCCTCATCTCCGCCGTCACAAAACCAAAGCAGGCGCTCCCAAAGAAACACCCGCCAATACCAAGGTGACTGTGTGCTGTCAGACTGCTGCCATCCGCTTGCGCCACCAGATTGCACAGACGCTTAGGCTGACACATTGGCCTGCTGCTGGTTTCGCGTCACGTGTGAACCTATGAAGTCCGGCATTGTTTGGCTGAAGAGAATCGCTTAGGTCTGGTACTTAACTTAAAGTTATATAATTAACCTTAGGTTATATGTTTAACCCAAAAATAGCTTGAGGGTTGACACAATCTGATATGCGTCTCATTTCAAAAAAAACTGGCCATACTTGGTCCACGCCCAAACTGCGGTGCTACGAAATAAAAACAGTGACCGCAAACGGGAATGCCTCTTGCGCTGACGGCAGTTTCAATATGCGAGGGGGCAATTGTGGCCCTTAGTTGCAACTGGTCGAGCAACCCAAGGCAGAATAACTCTAGAAGCCCCAGAGCGAGTCATTGGCGCGGCTTATGCTGCTTCCAGTTTTATAGGGACTCTGCCGGCCGTTTCGCGCGCTGGTGGGTCGTGTGGCCTTGTTCACATTAAAGTGGGTCTGAGTTGCTTCGGCATATAGTTGATTTACGGTTTTCAGTTATATTGCTCGCCATGAGGTCAATCGCAACAATGATTGTATGTGGACTACTTGTACTATGGGCGTACGTTTACCTGTCAACATCAGGGGTCTTGGTTTTCGGTAAGGGGCCGTATACCGACCCGCCGGTGAATAACCAGGCGATAGACTGCACATATTTTCATGGAACAGGATTTGTGACGATAACCTACTGGTACTCCGAAAACGGTATTGTGGGAAAAACAATCTGCCCACGATTAATTTCGTTAGGATAGATAAGACGCCTTTGACATCTGGTTGCAGGAGGTCATGTGCCGAATTACCAACCGCTATCAGCAAATGTGAATCCCGGAGACAAAATGGCCATTGAATTGGTTGGATGATCTGACCGTCGCGGAGTAAAATTCCGCAGTCTGACACCTGAAGCTAATGAGCTGAGGGTGGGGAGATGTATTCAGTGGAACTTTATAGCCGTGTGCGGCGAGCGTGCCATGTTGATGGGATGAGCAATAGCGCGGCGGCGCGTCATTTTGGTATTGATCGCAAGACCGTTGCGAAGATCCTGAAGCATTCGGTGCCTCCAGGTTATCGGCGTGTTTCACGGCCACGACGCCCCAAGCTTGATGCGTTCATTCCGGTTATTGATCAGATCCTGGAAGACGACAAACGAGTTATCAAAAAGCAGCGGCACACAGCCAAGCGCATTCATGCACGGCTTCGAGACGAGCATGGTTTCGCGGGTGGCATCACCATCGTCACGGACTATGTGCGCGAGAAGCAGCGGCGGACCCGGGAAGTGTTTGTCCCACTGGTTCATTCCCCCGGCCACGCTCAAATTGACTTTGGCGAGACGCTTGGCGTGATCGGCGGTGTTGAGCGCAAGCTGCACTACTTTGCAATGTCGCTTCCACATTCAGATGCATTTTTCATGAAGACGTATCCTGCGGAGACGACAGAAGCATTCTGTGACGGGCACAACGCGGCGTTTGCGTTCTTCGGCGGCGTGCCTTTGTCGGCACTCTACGACAACACCGTGATCGCCGTGGCAAAGATTCTTGGGGACGGCAAACGGATACGCACCAGAACCTTCTCGGAGCTGCAATCGCACTATCTGTTCGAGGACAAGTTTGGGCGACCCGGCAAGGGGAACGACAAAGGCAATGTTGAGGGCGTGATCGGCTATGGGCGGCGGAACTTCCTGGTTCCGGCCCCCCGGTTCGAGAGCTTCGATGCTCTGAACGCCTGGCTGGAAGAGCAATGCCTGAAGCGCCAGAACGATATTGTACGGGGTCATTCCAAGAGTATCGGTGAGAGGCTGCTGAGGGATCTGGATGCGCTGATGGCCTTGCCGCTTACGCCCTATGACGCCTGCGAGAAAGTGAGCACGCGGGCGACGTCGATCTCGATGGTCCGCTACCGCAACAACGATTACTCAGTACCTGTCGCCTTTGCTCATCACGAAGTGCAGGTCCGTGGTTATGTCCATGAGGTTGTCATCGGCTGCGGCGCTGACGTGATCGCTTGCCACCGTCGATCCTACGACAAGGCGGACATGATCTTCGATCCGATGCACTACCTGCCGCTGCTGGAGCAGAAGGTCGGCGCTCTGGACCAGGCGGCACCACTCCAGGGCTGGGATCTGCCCGGAGAATTTGCGACCCTGCACCGCTTGCTGGAAGCGCGGATGGGAAAGAAGGGTAAACGAGAGTACGTGCAAGTCCTGCGCCTGCTGGAGACTTTTGAGATGGGTCATGTCCATGGCGCCATCAGGCATGCATTGAACCTCGGGGCCATCGGTTATGACGCGGTTAAGCATCTGGTCCTTTGCCGGATCGAGAAGCGCCCGCCACGGCTGGATCTAGACATCTACCCCTATCTGCCGAAAGCGGTGGTCGAGACGACCAAGCCTGCCAGCTACGCTGTGCTGATGTCTGGAACGACGGCATGAGTGATGCCCCACAAGTGTTGCTACAGCATCATCTCAAACAGCTCCGCTTGCCAACTTTCTACAGTGAGTACGGCAAGCTGGCACAGCAATGTGCGGCTGAGAACAAGGATCACGTCCAATATCTCATGCGGCTATGTGAGTTGGAACTGATAGAGCGTGAACGCCGGATGATCGAACGCCGGATCAAAGCTGCAAAGTTCCCGGCGACCAAAAGTCTGGACAGCTTCGACTACAAGGTCATCCCGTCGCTGAACAAGGTTCTGACCATGCAGTTGGCCCGCTGCGAGTTCGTGGAGCAGCGCCAGAATGTCATTGCGCTGGGGCCGAGTGGAACCGGAAAAACCCACGTCGCACTGGGGCTTGGGTTGGCCGCCTGTCAGAAGGGCCTTAAAGTCCGCTTCACGACCGCCGCTGCTCTGGTGCACGAACTGATCGAGGCTGCCGACGAGCGGCGCTTGCAACGCTTGCAAAAACTGCTGGTCAGCCAGGACCTGCTGATCATTGATGAGCTCGGCTTCGTTCCTCTTAGCAAGACCGGTGCCGAGTTACTGTTCGAAGTCATCTCCCAGTGCTACGAACGCGGGTCAATTATTATCACCTCCAACCTGCCGTTCGACGAATGGACCGAAGTCTTCGGATCGGAACGCCTCACAGGCGCCATCCTCGATCGTCTGACCCATCATGTGCATATCCTGGAAATGAATGGCGAGAGCTTCCGCCTGCGCCAGAGCCGCAAAGCCAGAAGCTGAAATCCAGAAAACCACGATCAGAAGTGCTGGCCTGTGGCAAGCGCGCCTTGGCACGCGTCAGCTATATGACAAGCACACGCGCCAAGGCGCCGCTAAGGTGGCCACGATTACTCCGGGAAACTGGCCTATTTTACACTGGGATTGACAGACGGCTGGTTACGCAAGAAACCGCCCGTAAAGCCACGCGCTATCAGCATATCAGAGTTGCTGATTCGGCGTTTGCGATCTGCCCGTTTTTTAGGCTTTGTAACCAAAGTCCGTACAGCAGTAGTTCTGCTCGGTTACCGATAATCATCAGTTGTAAGAACATGTCCATTTTAAAGCTTGAATTTTTCCCAGATGTGCCGCAACACCCTCTGGATGGCCCCATACCAACCGACTGATTACTCGTAGCAATTTGGCTCGGTGTTTGGTTGTGAACCGGACATTCGATTGGCGAAATCTCTGGCCATCACCACCAGTGACAATCGACGAAGTCGGAAATAGCGCTTGCACGCCCCTCAGAGACTCACTGACGTGAGTTTTGCCATTTCTTGTGTCGGGTCTAACCTACCTATTAACGATTCATTAACCATTTCACCGCAACCCTTACGACCGTTGCGATAACGGTTGTTGAGGGGTTCAATATGTTGACTATAGGACGGGCCGAGAAACAGGCCGGTGTTAGCAAGGCAACGCTTACCCGTGCCTTCAGGAGTCGCAGGATTTCTGCGAATAAGAACGCCGATGGTTGGGATAGTGCCATGAAACGAAATGCACCCCCTGCAATTACAAAAGTTGAAACACCTGAAACGGCGGTTTTAATGACGCGCATGGATGTTGAAATTGATTGGCTCAAAGCGCAAATGGAAAAAGTGAAAATGATGCGCAAGCAGCTTGCTGATATGAAGGTTCAGAGCGATAAATGGCACGACCAGGAACACTCAGCACAGCGGTTGTTGACTGACACACAGCCGCAACGGCGTGGCTGGTTTAGTTTTGTAAAAGCAATTTGGCCACCTAAGTGGCGTCTTCCGTCCGAAACCTTGCGTGTAGACGTGAGGTCTTGAGACTGGCGATACTATCTAAGTCAGATGGCAGGCAGAGAGCGTCTGTAAACCCCACAGAGAGTCACTGACGCGAGTTCTGCCGTTTCCGGTGGTTGGGACTCAGCGGGCCGTTTCGCACGCTGTTGGAGTCGTATGGAGCTTGTAAGCCAAATATGAAGAGACACGGGCGCAAGCCTTTGAGGTACCACCTACTTATCCTTGAGGCGGAGGATATAAGCGATGAGGTTGTCTAAGTCTTCGGGTTCAATCATCAGGTTGGGCATTGTTGGATGAGAAGTCTGCATCCAAACGAGCAGCGATATTCGCGAAATTCCAGCGGTGTTTGCGACCACGTAGAAAGTTGGAATACCAGAGGCGGTACTCATCGGATTTCGCGATGTGATGTCGTGGCACTCAGCGCATCTTTCTGCCGCAACTTTCAGACCCGCATCTATATCTCCCGACTCCGCCGCTGCCACAGTTGATGCAGCAGATAGCAGACCATAGACCAGCGTCACTGCTGCAAGTCCTGTTCTCGCCTGTGTGTACATTCAAAGCCCTTTTGCTCGATGTCTGAGCCATCAAAGCTAGAAGCAATAAGCGGTATTGGCAAACAAAACCCCGGGCTTTCGACCCGGGGCGTTGGTTGAACTTCGCTAGACGACCCAGAGGGACAGTTTAATCTCTTCGTAAGCGGGCAACGCTTCCTGCCGTTATCAGCCGACTTTCTGGTCTACCTGTTCCTCAATCTCTTCCTCATCGCCCTGCCTTGGCTGCAGCCATGGCGGCAGAGGTTCATTGTCAGTTTCCCAACTGGATTGTTCTAGCTGTCCGGCTTTTCCTATGATGTCTACAAGGCGCATCAGACTTTCGCTCAGGTCGTTCAGTTCATCGGTACTGAAACGTTGCCCTGATGCCATGTGGCGTTCAAGAAATGCTAGCTCATCCAGAATGCTCTGGATGGCCAGTTCGTGGTCCTGCATACCGTTAAGGTGGGACATCACTTTATTCCTCAGCCTGCTGCCAATTCTGTCGCAACGTAAAGTTAATAGCGTTGGGACTTACTTAGTATACCATGAATTGATGTTAAGTGCCTCCCGCAGCACAATTTCCAACTGAACCAGCCTGTCTGGTACCTGACCACCTGAGAAGCATCTTCCCTCCGAAACCATGCGTGTAGACCTGCTGTTTTGAGGCTGGCGACACCATCCATGGTAGATGGCAGGTAGATAGGCTCTGGAACAGCGAGAGCGAGTCACTGGCGCGTGTTTCACCGTTGCCGGTGCTTGGGACTCAGCAAGCCGTTTCGTGCGCTGGTCCTGGCCTGTGGTGTCAACAAACACACCGTCTTGCCTTTTGACTTGCAGCATTGAGGCTACGTTGCCTCGCTTAAACGTCAGTGCAGTCTCGATAATGACAAGGATCAACCGATATGGCACCTTTAACTGGCCAGTAAGGGTTGGATTTCTGGATTGATGTCACGTTCTGCTGCGGATCACTATGCAACTCCAAATCGAATGCACTGGCACTCGAGAAGAGTGCGATGATGAACAAAGCACCAAGTATTCTCATATAATGTAGCATTTCGGCCTCCCTGTTCTTGTCATTTATCAGCCGGATACCATCAACGGAGAAAGAACCGTACCTTTCACACACATGGTTACGTAGAAAGACTATACATCCGTTTCGACGTGCGGTTGACTTAAATCAACGCAAAACCCAAAAAAAACCGTATTTTTGCCAATATTGTGCAAGGTCCCCTGTGTGAGTTTCCCTTGCACACGACCTTGAAGAAGGCCGCCGGTTTATCCCTCCTTGGCGGCCTTCGCTATTTGTTGCTTGCCAGAAGAAAACCCCGGGCTTGTGACCCGGGGCTTATGGTTTGCAGGGAGATTTGGGAGGCTTAGAGTGGTTTTGATGGATCGATGCCAATGTCTCGCTTCGTGTGGGCATCGATGTGATGGCTGGCCAGCAGATTGTTCTTTTTGGAACGGAACAATCGCTGCGTAGGGCACAGAATAGCTTTGATGAAGCTAGTATGGTGCTGCGTGTTCATGGCTGTGTTCCTTAGGGTTAGGAGTATGTGCCCGCCCTGATGTGTTGACTATTGCGCAACTCGCAACCCCAGTATGTGCGATTTACCACATTGCAGATGGCTGCTGTATCCCTCAAAGCAGACCTTAATCTCAACGATAACTGCCTCTACCAGCAGAATGCCCTTAGAAACCCCATAGCGAGTCACTGACGCGTGTTCTGGCGCTTCCGGTGTCATGGACTGAGCACGCCGTTGCGCTCGCTCGTGGAGTCGCGTGGGACTTGGCCAGCTTAGTTTGGAGGGATAGGCATCCGCTTCGCGGCCTTCGCTATTTGTGCCTACCCAGAGACCTCCCACTGCACCATTTCATATCAAGCTTGCCTGTCTGGTAAGCCAGTCTGTTGCTTGCCAGGTTGTTGCCACCTTGATGTTGAAGTGTAACATGATTGCAATAAAGTGGATGGATAGAGTTGAGGTGACACCGTGAGACCTGCAATGAGTGCTGCAGCTGCAGTCTTTGTTTTGTGGATCCACCCTGCCTTCGCAGAGTGTGATGACAGACCTAGCAATGGGGTTGACTGGAGTGGATGCGATAAGAAAATTATTATGCTTGTCGGAGCTAATCTTAATGGTGCAAATCTCTCTGAGGTAAATTTCACTAGCACAGATTTGCGGCGGGCCAATCTTGCAACCGCTACGCTCGATAGAGCTAATCTCACTTACACATCTTTGAGCGGAGCAAAACTTGCGGGGACTTCGATGTTCAAGGCCTATGGCTATCGAACTGATCTGTCAGATGCAGATCTGTCCAGCGCCAATATGAGCTTTATCGAGTTGTATAGAGCGGACATTTCTAGCTCGAAGCTTTCACATGCAGACCTGTCGCGCGCCGTAATGCCGCGTGCCAACTTTAGAAAGGCAGATCTTTCCGGTGCTGACCTGTCTAAGGCCGATGTCATACGAGCAGTTTTTGACGGCGCTGATCTGACAGGCGCCAATTTATCTTTTGCCATGGTAGCGCGCGCCTCCTTTGACGGGGCGGCACTTGGAGAGTTGGACTGGTCAAATGCCTATCTGTACCGAACAAATCTGATCGGAGCGGACCTCAGTGGCGTGAAAGGGTTGATCCAGAACCAGATTATGCAATCCTGTGGTGACGATTCGACCATTCTTCCTCAGGGTATTGCGGCACCTGAGAGATGGCCGTGCGACGAATGACGGTTGCCCACTGCCGGTCAGGTACCTGACCACCTGCAAACTGGTTTCCGTCCGAAACCATGCGTGAACCCGTCTGGGAGATGTCAGATGAATGTTAGTTCATGACGGGCGTTTCCTGCAACGGGATGATGGTTTTTTGAGCCTTGAGTGTGGACGCGGACTTTTGATATGCTGCTGATGAAGGCACTCATGAACGTTCTTGAAGTCTGATTTTTAGCTGTTAGCGTGAAATGCACTGCAGGGAAATAATTTGAAAAATTTAGAAAAAATAGCGGCCATCGTGGCGATGTTGTTCTTTCCGGGAACCGCTTTCGCGCAAGAAAATCTGGGCAAACGAGAGTATGAGGCGAACTGTGCTGTATGCCATGGCCTAGAGGGCAAAGGCGACGGGCCACTTGCGGCGTCCCTTAAACAACCGGTGCCTTCCCTTACCCTGCTTATTAAGGAAAATGAAGGTATCTTTCCCTTTGAACGCGTCTATATGACCATTGACGGAACGATAGAAGAGTCAGTGCCAGCCCATGGCACTCGGGAGATGCCTATCTGGGGTGACGAGTATAAGGCCGAAGTGTACGAACGGCACGGTCCGTATTATGGCGGAATGATTGATAAGGGGATTATCAATGGCCGAATTCTAGCACTCATCGCTTATATCGGCCGACTACAAGAGAAGTAACCGTGGGTTGTTTTCTGAGTGTAAAATGAACGATCAGGCAGGACACTCGCTTAATCTAAGCGGCAATGTGTTCCAAAAACCCTAACGACCGACAGGTTACCCATGGAGGCCTTTCTTCAAAACCAATCTCTCAGTCTGTGTTTTAGTTTTGTTTTGTCACAGTCTGGTCTGGTCTCCGTCTGAGTCTAGTCTCTGTCTTGTATGTCGACACTGTCTCGACACAGTGTCTACAGGGTGTCGTTGAGAGTTCATTCCGACCCAGCCTTACAAAGCAAAACGGGCGCTCCCAAAGGAATGCCCACTGATACCGTGGTCAGTAACTGTCCGCTGTCAGGCTGCTGCCTTGTCTTTTGATTTGCAGCATAGTGGCTACATTGCATCGCTCAAACGTCAGTCCCTATCTCCCATCAAGACACACTTTTGAGCGGTCGCCCCAAAATCTAAGGCGAGTTTTTGTTTTAATTGTCGTGCATTTTCGTTGAGATAGCTTCGTCTTCTTCCATCTGGTCGCACAGGTACCACGGTGGCAAATTCCTTTTGCTGCCCAGCAAGCACTACAGCTGGTCTTGTAAACTTTCGCTTCTGCCGAATTTGGTATGCCGTGTGCAACCAGTGCCAATGCAGTGATAACGCAGGCTAACAGAGTAATACGTAGTTTCATTCGTTCGTCTCCCAAATCATAAATTGATGGGTACGGACGGTCAGTAGTAATATAGCTGCCAAGCCGTTTTTCGTTGTAAAATTCGATACTGTTTTTCAGACATCAAACCTCACAGTCGAACGTTACACCAATCGCCGCATGTTACCTTTGCCTACTCCGTATTACAACAATATCTGAACTTCTTACTTGCCCAATGTGTTCGCAAATTTTCCACCCGGACGCAAAGGCGGTAGGCGTGAATTAGCAGGCTCGTTACTAGATTTGCCGATGCACTTTTCTTCCCACACAGCATGGAGTTCTCTCTCGCAATACTCACGCAAGTCAGGTGAACCACATCTTTCCAACATCGCGGCAATACCTTTCAGATGTGACTGGTTCATTGGCGGGTTGTGCTTAAACCAACGTTCAATGAGTATGACTTGATTGGCTGCATCGAACTGGATGAGGTCAGCATCGATCAGCGTCTGTCGTGCTGCCTGATACTGCGTTGAATCCCAGCGAATATCATTGCAGGCATAGCCGTCTGGAAGCCAAAAGCACCCCGCGCTGTTCTGGTGCGGGCAGGTCAGCAAGTAGAGGTAGAGGAACCTCCCGTCATCAGACGGGAGGTCCACATGGCTAGCCCCAACTGGTTGGTCCGGTTTGAATGTTAGTTTATCGTTGGCCTCTGCTGCAATGGGATGATCGCTTCGGGAGCTGGAGGTCGGTATCCAAGCGAGCTGTGAGGCCGCTTGGTGTTGTAGTGTTGCCGCCACTGCTCGATGACGATCTGAGCCTCTTTCAGTGAGTAGAAGATCTCCCCGTTGAGCAGTTCGTCCCTAAATCGGGCATTGAAGCTCTCCACATATCCGTTCTCCCAGGGCGATCCCGGCTCAATGTAAGCCGTTTGCGCGCCGACTGCGCTGATCCAACTGCGGACAGCCTCAGCAATGAACTCTGGGCCGTTGTCTGAGCGGATGTAAGCGGGAACACCGCGCAGAATGAACAGGTCGGTGAGGACGTCGATCACATCGACAGAGTTGAGCTTACGCTTGACGCGGATGGCCAGACACTCCCGGCCAAACTCATCCAAGACGTTCAGGGTTCGGAACGCCCGTCCATCATCGGTTCGGTGATGCACGAAGTCGTAGGACCAGACGTGGTTCACGTACTCTGCTCGCAGCCGGATGCACGACCCGTCATTGAGCCACAGACGGCCTTTCTTGGGTTGCTTTGGCGGGACCTTCAGCCCCTCACGTTGCCACAGGCGTTCGATCACGCTTGTCATTGACCTGCCAGCCCGCGTCACGTAGCAGCGCTGCAACACGACGGTAGCCATATCGACCATACTGCCGGGCCAGCTCGATCATATCAGCGACAAGGCGCTCTTCATCTTCTCTGCCCCTGGGCACGTGGCGCTGTGTAGTGCGATGCTGACCAAGTACGCGGCAGGCACGGCGTTCTGAGACACCCAACCTGCCACGCACCTGATCAATGCACTTGCGGCGACGTGCGGGGCTTAGAAGTTTCCCCGGGCAGCCTCGGCTAGGATCTGCTTGTCGATGGTCAGATCAGCAACAGCCCTACGCAGCTGCTCGTTCTCCTTCTGGAGCTTCTTCAATTCCTTCAGTTGATCAGTGCCCATGCCGCCATACTGCTTGCGCCAGCGGTAATAGGTCTGCTCTGTGATACTCACCTGCCGGATCGCATCAACACGAGCCATTCCCTGCCCGACCAGCACATCGACCTGGCGCAGCTTCGAGACAATCTCTTCGGGTTTGTGACGCTTCGTAGCCATTTTCAGTCCTCCTTTTACTAACATTTAGGATGGACCAATTCAGTGGGGGAAGAT
>CAVWYF010000024.1:0-69781 GCA_963759095.1 uncultured Alphaproteobacteria bacterium
CGACCACTGGTGCGACAGGCGAAGTTCCTTTGCGTGAGCCACACCCGACAGGGCAGTCGCCATGGCAAGACCGGCTATCAGTGATGTCAGTTTCAGTTTCATGTAGTCCTCCCGGTCCGGCGTGTAACTCAACCGGACGTTTTCATGTTGAATTCGTTGACTGACGAAATGGGTCAGCACCTGCAGCCTACGTCTTTGCGTACAAGAGTCAACTGGATTGTATACAAGAATTTGCTTGTTGGATGCATTGAAATGCGGTTACTGTCCTGGTCATCATGACGGAAAGAACTGCAGACCGTATTCGCGAAACTCTCGAACAGGCGATTTTGACCGGCGAGTTCGAGGACGGCGTACGCCTCGACGAAGTGCGTTTGTGCACCCGTTTCGGCGTGTCGCGAACGCCGGTTCGCGAAGCCCTGCATCAGCTCACGGCCTCCGGCCTGCTGGACATGAAGCCGCGCCGCGGGGCGTTTGTCCGCATGCCCGGTTTCGTGGAAGTGGTGGAGATGTTCGAAGTCATGGGCGAGCTGGAGAGCATGTGCGGCAGGCTTGCCGCCAAGCGCATAAGCGATGCGCAGCTCAAGGCATTTTCCGCAGCCTGCCTCAAATGCGAACAGGCCGAGGAAGCCGGCGACCGAGATGCCTATTACCGCGAGAACGAAACCTTTCACCAGGTCTTGTACCAGGCGAGCGGTAACGGGTTTCTGCAGTCCCAGGCCCTGCAATTACAAAAGCGGCTGCAGCCGTTTCGACGCTTGCAGCTATGGGTGCGCGGCCGCATCAGGCAGTCGCTCGACGAACACCGGCAAATTCTGCAGGCGATTGAGGACGGGGACGGCGAGGCCGCCGAAAGCCTGCTGCGTGAGCATGTGACGGTACAGGGCGAGAAGTTCTTCGACCTGATGCGCGGCCTCGATGAAACTTCCGCGCGCAAGACCGGCTGAAGCTGACTACCTGATGCCAGCGCACTCAGCCACTGGCGTGATCGCCCCTTTGCCGTCAAAGAAACTCAACAGGTTGTTGGCCACCAGATCACCCATGGCGAGGCGGGTCTCGACGGTTGCAGAGCCCTGGTGGGGCTGCAGAGTGACATTGTCGAGTACGCGCAGGTTTTCAGGAATCTTCGGTTCTGCTGCAAACACATCAAGACCCGCATGACCCAGCTTGCCGCTGGCAAGAGCTTCAATCAGCGCGTCTTCGTCATGCACCGAGCCACGTGCGACATTGATGAAAGTGCCTTCCGGACCGAGTGCTTCCAGTACCTGCGCATTGACGATGCCTTTGGTAGCTTCGCCGCCGGGACAAATGGCGATCAGGAAATCACAGCCGCGGGCCATATCCGTCAGGTTATCGTAAAATTCATAAGCCTGGTCTGCCTGCTGGCTTCTGCCATGATACCCGATCACGCATCCGAACACGTCCAGCTTGCGGGCAATGTCCTTGCCGATGCGGCCGAGCCCCAGAATGCCGACCTTGCGACCGTTGATGGCACGGGCAAGTGGTGGGTCACCCTCTTTTTCCCAGCGCCCGGCACGGGCAAACCTTTCCCATTCGCTGAAGCGGCGGGAGCAGGTCAGCACCAGTGTGACCGCCATATTGGCGACGTCATCATTGAGCACGTCAGGCGTATTGGTGGCGATAACATTGCGCGATGCCGCATGAGCCGCATCCACGCCGTCATAGCCGACGCCGAAACTTGCAATGATCTTGAGGCTGGGCAATGCGTCAATCAGGGCGGCATCGGCCTTGCCCATGGTAGCAATGCCTTCAATTCTGTCTGCAACGGATGACAGAAAGGCTTGCCTGTCATCTGCCTCATAGAGCCGGTGCAGCGTGTGCCGGGCTTCCAGGGCCTCCTGGATATGCGGCATCATGTTGGAGACCAGAAGAATATCAGTCATCTATCGTTTCCTTGGATCAATGCAGTTCTTAGCAGTAACGCTCGGCACCGGGCCATTGCGCGTCGGTGTACCTGTCGCCGTACGCAAAACCGGGTGGCAGGCATTTGGCGATTTCAGCCAGATCATCCGGTGTCGGTTTCAGACTTTCACCGGCAGCCAGCTGTTCCAGATGCTTGCGTGAGCGGGTGCCGGGGATGGGCACAAGGTGTTCTCCCTGTTCCAGCAACCAGGCAATTGCAACAGTCGCGGGAGATACACTGCGGCCTTCGCAAAACACCCGGAATGCTTCAAGCGCCTTGACGTTGTATGAGAAGTTCGGCTCGACAAAGCGTGGATTGCCGTTTCGGAAATCGCCATCCGTGAAGGTTCCCGGATCCGGCAGTGTATCAGCGAACATGCCGCGCCCCAGCGGCGAGAACGGCACGAACGCGACACCCAGTTCTTGGCACGCCTGTATGACACCAAGCTCCGGACTACGGGTCCACAGTGAGTATTCGCTTTGCACTGCCATAACCGGATGTACCGCATGGGCCCGGCGCAGCGAGAACGGCGCGATCTCGGAAAACCCGATGCCGCCGATCTTGCCCTCCTCCTTGAAACGCACCAGGGTTTCCATGACGTCCTCGATAGGCCGGTTCGCCTCGCGACGGTGAATATAGTACAGCCCGACATGGTCCACGCCGAGATTGCGCAGGGATTTTTCGAGCGCTTCGCGCAGGTGTTCAGGAGAATTGTTGAAACCGCGCACATTGGTGTCAGGGTCACGGTAAATCCCCGCCTTGGTGGCGATTGTGAATTTGTGCGGGTGATCCTTGATGAACGAGCCGATTACCTTCTCCGACACACCGGCACCATAGACATTTGCCGTGTCGAGAAAGTCGATGCCGAGATCGAGCGCTGCAGCCAGCGTGTCATGGCTTTCGGCTTCGGTCGTCGGTCCGTAGGCGCCTGCGAAACTCCAGCAGCCCACACCGATGGCCGACACTTCCGGGCCACCGGTGCCAAGTTGACGTTTATGCATGAGCTAGTCCTTCTTCATGTCAATTTGCGCATAGACCTTGAGTGCCTCTTCCATGGTGCGGCTTGCATCAATGGTCTCACGGGTTTCAGCGGCAAACGGGGTTTGCGCCAGTACCCGGAAAATGTCTGCGGCTCCGTCATGGAAACCGGATGTCACACCGGCGTCTGCAAACGTTGCCGCGATTTCCTCCATCTCACCGATCCAGCGTCCGGAATCTGCCGGCAAGCGCGGGATACGGGCCCGCATGGCATCGAGTGCCGGTTTCTGGCTGAAGGCAAACTCTGCCGTCAGTTCTTCGGTGAGGCCGAGTTTTTCCGCGGCCAGCATGACGGCGGTCTGAAGCGTCCAGGTTCCCTTGGTGAGCGCGGCATAGACCATCTTCATGGCCGAGGCGCGCCCGACCTCGGCGCCAAGACTGATGACCTCAAAACCCTTGCCATCCAATGCCAGCATGGACGACACGTCGGCGCCTGATACATAAAACCGGGTGCCGCCGCCCTTGCCGGGCGCCAGACCTATGATGCCGGCGTCAATGAATACAGCTCCTGCTGCTGAAATGGCGTCCGCGGCCGCGCGCGCGGTTGCGGGAGAGATGGCATTGCAGTCCACGTAGACGGGCGTTTTGCCAGCCTCGCGCATGGCAGCGGCAATTTCGGTCGCCAGGCTGATCGCCGCAGATGGCGGCAGGATGGACAGAATGACATCGGCACGCTCGACCAACTTCACCAGCGTTTCGGTATCCTGCATACCGGCCCGGGTTGCCAGCGTGCGGGTTGCTTCGCTGCGCCCGGCCAGACAGGTCAGCACCGTATGACCGGCATCGCTCAGCGCAGCGCCGACACCATGGCCCATGTCACCGGGCATCAGGATTGCAATAACGGGCAGTGTCATCAGGCGCTCTCTCCGGCAGCAGTTTTAAAATAGACGGCCTTTTGATGAGCGCGATACAGCGCGTACAGGCCGCCGGCCACCATCACAATGCCTATGCCGGGGCGTATGAAGCCTTCCATCATGAACATGGCGGGTGCAAGGGCCAGAACCATCAGGGGGGTATAGTAGAACGGCCATACCCTTTTTCCGCGATCACGCTGATAGATCCCGAAGCCCATGGAAAACAGGCTCAAAGTCAGGAAGAAGACAGACCAGGGATGGGTGATGAAATTGCTCATGTCGGTCGAGATGGCCACGGCGCGCGCCAGCCAGCGTTCGGCAATCGGACCCAGCACGACACCCAAAATCATTGGTGCCAGCGGGAAGCCCAGATTGCGCATGGCATATCCGACCACTCCGAAAATCAGCAATGTCCACATGTCATTGACGATATTGTGCAGGGCGAAAACACCAATGCCGCAATAGGCCAGGATAATGCCAGCCAGAACGTACATCTTCACTTTAGTCACCAGCACGAACAATCTCAGTGCAATTGACTGGAAGAACAGCACCAGGAAGTTGGCGAAGAAGAAGGCGATGAAAATCGAATAGGCAAGTACGGGAGCCTCGGTGATGAAGCTGGGACTGGGCACCACGTCATGGATCAACAGCGCACCCAGCATGACGGCGGTGACAATGTCGCCGGGAATACCAAGTGCCATCATGGTAATCAGTGAGCCGCCGGCAGTCGCATTGTTAGCTGCTTCCGGCGCAATAATGCCGTCCTCGAAACCAGTGCCGAATTTTTCCGGCGTATCGGAGGCTTTCTTGGCCTGGTCATAGGCCAGGATATTGGAGATTGATGATCCTGCGGCCGGCAGAATGCCGGTGAAAATGCCGATGATCGAGGAACGCACCAGATTGCCCCATTTCGACAGGACAATTTTGGCTGCCTTCATGTGTTCGATGCGGATGTCGATGTCGCCGGTCTGGGCCAGCGAACGCCTGGCCTCTGCCGGATTGCGTATGTCGCCCATCAACTGGCTGAAGGCGAACAGGCCGATCAGAACCGGCAGGAACGCAAATCCTTCCTGCAGATAGTCTGACCCGAAGTCGAACCGGGAAACGCCATTGATATCTTCTTCGCCGACGGTGGCGATCAGCAGGCCAAGTGCACCCGAAATCAGACCCTTGATAAGACTTTTGCCGGCCAGACTTGCAGTGATGGTGAGCGCAAAGAACACCAGGGCGAAATAGTCCCATGGCTGAAACTCAAGCCCGATGCGGGCAAGCTGCGGCGCAATGGCGATCAGGCAGATGGCGGAAATGGTGCCGCCGAAGAATGACGACCACACGCCGAGACCAAGCGCCAGGCCGGGGCGCCCCTGGCGCGCCATGGGAAACCCGTCAAAGGTGGTTGCAACTGACGACGGTGTACCGGGAATGCCGATCAGGATTCCCGACATAAGGCCGCCTGACAAACCACCGACGAACACGCCGATCATGGTGGCGATGCCCTGGGATGCGGTCATCGAGAAGGTGAACGGCAGGGTCAACACCACCGCCATGGCGATGGTGAACCCCGGAATGGCGCCTGCCAGCAGGCCGGCAATGGCACCGGCACTCATCAACAATAATGTATGAACGGTGGCGATTTCAGCGAGAGCGGCGAAGATGTGTTCCATGTCAGGTGGTCCTTCAGGCTCTATCGGATCGAGAAGATTTCGCCCTCAGGCAAAATCACTCGCAGGCCAAAGGTGAACAAGGTCCACATGAAGCCCATGGACACGGTGGCATAGATCGCGTGGCGAACCAGGTCGCGTGGCGTCCAGCCGCCAAGGACAGTAAGCAGGGCGAACACAAGCAGTACTCCGCCGATCAGCGCACCGGTCCAGGGCAGGGTTGCCAGAAACGCGAAATAGATCGCGAAACAGATGATCGGATTGCGAAAATACTCCAGAAATCCGCGCAATCCGGGTTTTCGGTCATCCGGTTTGGCGTCAGCTGAAGCCGGATAGCTGAGTGACTGGACAAAATAGATGGCGCTGAACAGGGTCAGAACTGCAACAATGATCTGCGGCCACGTAGACGGTTTGAGCGTGCCGTATCCCGGCAACCGGATGTGCAGGGACGACCAGGCCAACAGGCCACAAAACAGCAGCAGCAGGATTGCGATTACAGTGTCTCTATTGAGTGCGCGCATGGATGCCCGAGCCAGCCTGGTATGTGAAATGGAATAAGATAAACTGGACCGGACGCCAGATCGGCATCCGGTCCTTTTGTACCCGCAACGGGTTACTTCTTGTACATGCCAACCTTGATGGCGACTTTTTCATGGGCTTCGTACTCGGCCTTGAACCAGTCGGCATACTCTTCGGCATTGCGATACTTGATCTGGGTGCCCTTGGACTCAAGTGACGACTTGAAGTCCGCGTTTTCCGCAGCCTGCTTGATGACGCCGGCCCAGTAGTCGATGACCTCTTTCGGTGTGCCCTTTGGCGCGACGATGCCGCGGTCAAGCGAATAGGTCATGTCAACACCAAGTTCCTTCAGTGTCGGCAGATCAGGCAGCAACGGTGAGCGTTCTTCAGACGCAATCGCCATAGCCTTGAGGTCGCCTGTGGCCAGATGCTTCTTGGCTGTCGGAATGTTGATGGTGCCCAGCTTGATCGTATTGGCCAGCAGCGCAGTTACGCGCTCCTTGGTGCCGTCGAACGGTACATATTTGAACTTGGTACCGGTCAGGTCTTCAAACAGCAGCCACATGAACTGGCTGGTTGACCCGAAAGTAGCGCCTAGTTCAATGCTTTCCGGTGCGCCTTTCGCTGCTGCTACCAGTTCCTCGATTGAGTTGAAAGGCACTGTGCCGGCTGCGCCCATGATCTCAGGCGTCGAGGTGACCTGTGCCACCATGTCGAAACCATCCCAGGTAAAGTCCACACGGCCGTTCAGAAAACCGACAATGGCACTCTGGTGAATGGCGAACAGGGTGCACCCGTCAGCCTTGGCCTTGCGGGCTTCCTTGGCGCCCTTGTTGCCGCCCTGACCCGGTACGGTCACAACCTGCAGTTTTACCGGCACATCCATTTCCTGAATGGTCTTTTCCATTTGTGAAAAGATGATGTGTGTGCCGCCGCCGGCCTTCCATGGCACGATCAGCTTGGCGGTGGTGCAACCCATATCAAGTGCCTGCGCCGGGGCAGACATTCCAATGGCGGCTGCCGCAATGGCAATGCCGCCCATAAGTGATTTGGCGAAACGCATGAACTTCTCCCTGTAATATACTATTGAAATATTGTTCTCAGGGCATTTGCCCCGAGTGAACGAAAAAGACTAAGGGTATCGCTCGTTGAGTCAATCGCGTGGGGCGTTATTCGGTCCCGCAGGGCGGGAGAGCCATATGCAAAATAACCTGACATCGCCACCAACACTGCGTCTGGGCATTGCCGGTCTCGGCACTATCGGGCTGGCCGTGGCCAAACGCGTAGACGCCGGCGAGGCAGGCGATATGGTGGTATCGGCGGTATCAGCACGCAATACGCAGAAAGCCGCCGACAATATCTCCGCTTTCGCACACAGACCCGACATCGTGCCGATAGGCGAGATTGGCGAGCATTGCGACGTGGTGCTGGAATGTGCACCCAGGTCGGTGTTTGATGCACTTGCTGCGTCAGCCATTTCCAATGGATGCATCTTTATCCCGCTGTCGGTGGGGGCTTTGCTGGACCGGCCTGAACTGGTGGATCAGGCGCGCGCGTCAGGAGCGAAAATCGTGGTGCCGACCGGTGCGCTGATCGGACTTGATGCGGTCAAGGCGATTGCCCAGGGCAATGTCACCAGCATCACCATGGAGACACGCAAACCGCCGCGCGGACTGAAAGGCGCGCCGCACATTGCGGCAACCGGTGTTGATCTGGACAATGTCAGCGAACCGGTAAAAGTGTTCTCGGGCACTGCACGCGAAGCAGCCAAGGGATTTCCGGCCAATGTGAATGTGGCCGCAGCACTTGGCCTTGCCGGTATCGGACCCGACCGCACCATGGTTGAAATCTGGGCCGATCCGACCGTGCAGCACAACACCCATACGATTACGGCAAAATCGGATTCATCCGATTTCACCATGACAATCCAGAACATTCCCACAGAGGAAAACCCACCCACCGGAAAAATCACTGCACTGAGCGCTTTGGCAACCCTGCAACGGTTGACATCACCGCTGGTGGTCGGCACCTGAAGACAACAGCTAGTTTCATGCACGAAAAGGCCGGTCCTAAATGAGAGATCTCGAACAACCCGGCCGCTCGCCGGTTCTGTCAACAAACGGCATGGCGGCGACGTCGCATCCGCTATCGACGCAAGTTGCCGTGCGGGTTCTGCAGGATGGTGGCAATGCGCTCGATGCAGCGGTTGCAGCGTGCGCCGTCCAGTGTGTGGTTGAGCCTGAATCAACAGGTATTGGCGGCGACTGCTTCTGTCTGTATGCACCAAAGGGTTCCACCGACATTGTCGCCTATAACGGGTCAGGCCGGGCACCGGCAGCCGCCACTGCGCAATGGTATGCCGACAACGGCATCACCGAGATTGAACAGCAAAGCCCGCACTCGGTTACCATTCCAGGCGCAATAGATGCCTGGGATATGCTGGTGCGTGATCACGGCAGCAGGCCACTGGCCGACCTGCTGGCACCGGCAATTGATTTTGCCCGTAACGGGTATCCGATTTCCTCGCGGGTCAGTGTGGATTTTGCCAGCCAGCGTGACCATTTGCGCCATGATGAAAACGCCGCAAAGGTTTTCCTGCGCGAAGACGGCGAGCCATACGCGCATGGCCAGTTGCACAAGCAACCGGCACTGGCCGACACGCTGCAGTTGATCGGCGAGGCAGGACGTGACGGGTTTTATACGGGAGCTGTTGCAGAAGATATTGTCAGCCATCTGCAATCCAAAGGCGGGCTTCATACGCTGGATGACTTTGCCGGCATGAGGGGCGAATACGTCACACCGATCAGCACGGAGTTTCGCGGTAACACGGTTTATCAGTGCCCACCCAACGGGCAGGGCGTGATTGCGCTGATGCTGCTCAACGTGATGAGCGGCATCGAGGCGGGCGAGGGCGGCCCGATCACGCTGGAGCGGGTGCATCGCGAGATCGAGGCGGGCAGGCTTGCCTACCGTGACCGCAATCTGTATCTGGCAGACCCGGGCCAGTCAGACGTGCCGGTGGACTGGTTCCTGTCTGAAGAACATGCCGCCGAAACCCGGGCCGCCATCAATGATGCTCATGCGCTTGATCCGATGCCGGCGTTTTCCGGTCCGCAGCACAAGTCAACGGTTTACATTTCCGTGGTCGACAAGGATCGCAATGCGTGCAGTTTCATCAACACGCTGTTCCACAATTTCGGCTCAGGGCTGATGGCGCCGAAATCGGGCGTCATGCTGCACAATCGCGGCCAGGGTTTCGTGCTTGATCCAAACCACCCCAACTGCATCGCGCCAGGCAAGCGTCCGCTGCACACCATCATTCCCGGCATGGTGGCCAGAGATGACCGGGTGGTGATGCCGTATGGCGTCATGGGCGGCGAGTACCAGGCCTTCGGCCACATGCAGTTTCTCACCCGCTTGTGTGATTTTGGCCTGGATGTGCAGGAAGCCCAGGATGCACCGCGCTTCTTCCCCGATCCGTTTACCGGCGAGGTTGAAGTTGAAGGCACCATTCCGGCAGACATCCTGGCCGGCCTGGAAGCCAAGGGCCATAAGCTTGTACGCCCGGCAAAACCGATCGGCGGCTCACAGGCCATCTGGATCGACTGGGACGAGGGTGTGCTGATCGGCGGCTCCGACCCGCGCAAGGACGGTTGCGCCATCGGGTACTAGGTTACCTGATCGCTTTCAGAGTGTTAGAGCAACTTTATGGGTTCATTTGAACCGATGGTGCTCTAGCGGTGGCTCCAGGCCATATTGTTAAGCCTGCCCGTCGGCCATCGTCCGAAAATGGCCGACAAGGGTGTCGGCAAAATCTCTGGCCAGCAGCGATACCGGGCGGTGGTTGGGACGCAGGATGGCCAGTTCGAAGGCAATGTCCGGGTGGAACGGCTTGAATATGACCCCGGCGGTTTGTCCGCTGCGATAGAGTTTGTAACTTTGCGCCGTTACGGGATCGACCACGGCGCACGCCAGCCCGTTTTCCACATAGGTCAGAAGCGGAATGAAGTACTGGGTGGAGAACGCCACATTCATTGACGCTCCTACTGAAGCAAATGCGTCCTGCAACTGGATGCTGACGGGATGGTCGTCCATCAGTATTCCGATCGGGTCAGTGTCAAGATGGTCGATGGTGATGATCTTTTCTGCTGCCAACGGACTTTGCGCCGGTACCGCGCACAGGCAGGAAAAACGTATCAATTCAGAGTCTATCAGGCCGCTTTCGCGCGACAGGTTCGGATGATTGTCGCAGATGCCGATGTCATATTGCTGGGCCGCGAGAAGCTGGATGACGGCCTCGGTGCTGCGCGAGACGAGTGTCGTCTTGATGTCGGATTTGTCCTTGGCGTATTTCGAAACGATATCCGGCAGCACAAACACCGACGGGCCGGGCATGGAGGCTATGCGCAATTCGCCGCTTTCAAGCGCCCTGATGCGACGCATGTTCTGGGTGATCGTTGCGACCCGTTTCAGCAGTTCGCCGCATTCTTCAAACAGGTATTGGGCTTCAGGAACCGCGTGCAGCCTGCCGCTCCTGCGGTCGAACAGCTTCATGCCGAGGTCGTTTTCGAGGTTGGCGATGGTTGCGCTGATTGACGGTTGCGTTCGGTTGAGATTGCGCGCTGCCTGCGAAATCGACCCGGTCAGCATGACCTCATGGAAGGCGCGCATCTGATTTAAATTCACAATACACCTACAAATTTTTCCTATGACTTTAAAGAAAATGAGAATTTGTGCAAATGAGTTATACGGCGTAGCCTTTTCCTCAAGGTTTCACAGGGAAGCCGGTTCAAGGGAGAAAAGGAATGAAATTCCACAAAGCGTTTATGGCTGTTTTGGCGGCCGGTACACTATTGGCGGCTGGCATTGCACATGCGCAATCACCGCAGTTTTTCCGCATCGGTACAGGTGGTGCCGGCGGTACCTACTTCCCCATCGGCGGCACAATCGCCAATGGTATTTCCGCACCTCCCGGTGCACGTGCCTGCGACAAGGGTGGCCAGTGCGGCGTACCAGGCCTGATCGCCATTGCCCAGTCGACCACCGCTTCGGTGTTCAACAATGCTGCAGTGCAGAACGGTGAACTGGAAGCTGGTCTTGCTGCAGCCGACGTTACCCGTTCGATGTATATGGGCGAAGGCAAGTTTGAAGGTAAACCGCATCCGAAACTGCGCATCATTGCGAACCTGTTTCCGGAAGATCTGCATCTGGTGATGCCCAAGGGCGCAAAGATCAATGATCTCGGTGACCTGAAAGGCAAACGCGTCGGTATCGCGCAGGCCGGCTCCGGCACCCAGGTTGCCGTGCTGCAGATGCTCGAGGCATGGGGTGTCAACCGTGACAATATGGAAGAAGCCGAACTGAACAACAGCCAGAGTGCAGAGCGCCTGGCTGATGGTCAGCTTGATGCCTATTTCTACGCCGCTGGATGGCCGGTTGCAGCCATGGTGCAATTGTCATCGACCAAGGGCATGAGCCTGCATTCGTTCACTGACGATGACCTGAAGAAGATCAATGGCGTTATCCCGGCCTATATCCCGTCCAAGATCCCGGCCGGCGTCTATGAAGGTGTCGACACCGACACGCTGACACCGGCTGTAAGTGCCCTGCTGGTGGTGTCTTCGGACCAGTCCGAAGAACTTGTGTACGGCATCACCAAAGCCTTGTGGAACGACAATACCCGCAAGCTGCTCGACAATGGTCATGCCAAGGGCAAGCAGATCACGCCGGATACCGCACTTGACGGTGTTGCCGCACTGGGTGTGCCGCTGCATCCGGGTGCAGAGAAGTTCTACAAGGAAGTCGGCTTGCTAAAGTAAGGCGACCTTTCTCAAAAACTTCGAACTAAAAACGACAGGCGTCGCCGAATTGTGCGTCGCCTGTCACTCAAAAGTACTGCGCAGGGGAGGCCATCATGAGCACATCAAGCGATACTGATCGTGAGCTGTCAGCCGAAGAGCTTGCAGCCATTGAGGAAAAGTATGACGAAGCGTCCCAGACGCGACAGGTTTCGCCGTCGGTCGGCAAGGTGTTGCGGGTGGTGGCCCTGGTGTTTGCGCTTTACCATTATCTGACCGCAGGCTTCGGGCTGCCAGCAGATCACTGGCACATGGGCTGGCATCTCACCGGCCTGTTCATTCTCACCTATGCATTGTTTCCGATCTTCAGGACCAAAAGCCTGTTGGCCATGAAGGTGAGCCGGTTGCGGGTCGGCAACATACCTCTGTACGACCTGACCTTCATGGCGCTGGGTGTTGCAGCGTCGCTCTATGTCGGTCTGGCGTGGCGCGGGATTCCCGTGCTGGGCATCGAGGAACAGACCTTCAGGATGGGTAATCCCAATTCCTACGATATCTTCTTCGGCGTGATCATTATTCTGCTGGTGCTCGACCTGGCGCGGCGCACCCTGGGCTGGGTGCTGCCCCTGATCATCTGCGTGTTCATTTCCTACGCGCTGCTCGGCCCCTATTTCCCCGGCATCCTGCAACATCCCGGCGTGAAATTTAATACCTTTGTTTCCAGCATGTATTTTCCCCAGGAAGGCATTTTCGGTGTCACGCTGTGGGTCGTATCGACCATCGTGTTTCACTTTGTGCTGTTCGGCGTGATTGCCCAGCGCACCGGTCTTGGAGCCCTGTTTATAGACAATGCGACCATCCTGGCTGGCCGCTACACAGGCGGTCCGGCAAAGGTGTCGGTGGTCTCGTCAGCTTTCTTCGGCACCATTTCCGGCTCATCGGTCGCCAATACTGTGTCCACCGGGGCGCTGACCATCCCCAACATGAAACGGCTTGGATATCCGGCTCATTTTGCCGGCGGTGTCGAGGCCGCAGCGTCTGCCGGCGGGCAGATCACTCCGCCGATCATGGGTGCAGCGGCCTTCATCATGGCGGAGTTCCTGGAACTTCCCTACACAACGATCGTGATCGCGGCGATCTTTCCCGCCATGCTGCATTATGTCGGAGTGTTCACCGTGGTGCATCTGATGGCTCGCAAGCTGAACCTGCAGGGCATGTCGAAGGAGATGCTGCCCAAATTTGCCGAGGTATGGCGCGAAGGCTGGGCAAACATCATTCCGCTGATCGGCCTGCTGCTGGTGCTGTTCTCCGGTTACACGCCGTTCATGTCGGCTTTCTGCGGTATCTCGCTGTCGGTGATCGTCGGTATGTCCCGCCACAAGGCGCCGGTCACACTGGTGCTGCCTGCGATGTTTATCGCCTTTGTGTTGTGGAAATATTCCGACGGCGGTTTCGATGTGGTGATGAGTGCCATACTGATCACCATTTCGATCATCGGGACCTTCAACCCGCAACCGCGCGTGCTGATCCCTGAAATGAGCGAGTCGGTGCAGCTTGGGGTGAAATATGCCCTGGCGGTGGGCGCCGCGTCTGCTGCGGTCGGCATTGTCGTGGGCGTCATCAACACGACAGGCATCGGTTTCCGCATCGGCTTCATGGTGACCCAGGGCGCCGGCGCGATGGCGACAAGCCTTTATGACCTGATTACAATCGGCGGACTGGAAATCTTCGCCGTCACGGATCTGCAACTGTTCCTGTCGCTGGTGTTCATTGCCGTAGCCTGCATTCTGATGGGGGCAGGTATTCCCACGACAGCGCTTTACATCATGCTGGTATCGGTGGCGCAGCCGGCGCTGGCACAACTTGGTGTGCCGCCGATCGCAAGTCACATGTTCGTACTTTACTATGGCGTGGTATCGGAAATCACCCCGCCGGTGTGCACGTCTGCCTATGCGGCAGCGGCGATTGCCAACGCCAATCCGTTCCGGACCGGCATTTCCGCGTTCACGCTCGGGCTCGGCAAAGTGGTGGCGCCGATGGCATTCGTCTATGCCCCGGTCTTGCTGATTGTCTCATCAACCGGGTTTGACCTTCTGACCTTCAGCTACACGGCAACCAGTTGCATCCTCGGCGTGCTGTTCCTGTCGGCTGCCGTGGTCGGTTTCTTCCTGGTGCCGATGAGAGTGCCGGAGCGCCTGCTGTTTGCGCTGTCGGGTTTGGTCATGATTGCGCCAAGCTTCCAGGCGGATCTGGTGGCGCTGGCCATTGCCGCGCCGACGCTGCTTATCCAGATAACGAAACGCCGCAACGTGCAGGCGCTGGCGGAGGTGGGATAGTCTCATGGGCAGCCATCAAGCGGTAACCGGAGAGGTTGCCATACTCGGAGCCGGCATTGTCGGCGTCTGCTGTGCCTTGAGCCTGCAGGAGAAGGGCTATTCGGTCACGCTTATTGACCGCCAGCCACCGGGTGAGGCGACAAGTTACGGCAATGCGGGCGTGATTTCGCCCTGGTCGTGCGTGCCGCAGTGCATGCCCGGCACCTTGCAGCAAATTCCCGGCTGGCTTTTGAACTCCGACGGTCCGGTCAGTATCCGCTGGCGTGACCTGCCGACCACTGTGCCCTGGACATTGCGGTTCCTGGCCAATACGCGGCTTGCGAAAGTTGAAGAAATTTCCCGGGCAATGAGCGTTCTGCTGCACGATAATATAGATGTCTATCGCCGGTTTCTAAAGGGTACCGGCCACGAAAACCTGCTGCGCGAGAGTTGGTACGTGAACGTGTTTCGCGGCAAGGCCAGCCCTGCCCTGAGCGACCTCACCTGGCGGTTGCGCATCGACAAGGGTGCACCGATTGAGATTGTCAGGGGAGGTGAACTCCGAGACATCGAACCTGCCATAAGTGAAGACTATCATACCGGGGTCATCATCAAGGACCAGGCGCGCGCGGCGGCACCCGGCAGGCTGTGCAAGGTTCTGGCCGACAAGGCCAAAACCCAGGGTGCACGGTTTGTCCAAGCCGAAGTGCGTGGCATCGAAAAGGCGTCGGAGGCGGGATATGTTCTGGTTACGACGGAAGGCAGAATCCCGGCGCAGCGTCTGGTTCTGGCGGCAGGTATCTGGTCTGCCGACCTGCTCAAACCGCTCGGGGTGAAACTGCCGCTGATTTCCGAGCGCGGCTATCATCTGGAATTTTCAGAACCGGGGGTTTCCCTCAATCATTCCGTGGCCGATATGCAAGGCAAGTTTATTGTGAGCAGTATGGAAGGCGGGTTGCGATCAGCCGGTACGGCGGAATTTGCCCATCACAGCGCGCCGCCGCGTTACGAGCGGGCTGACATGCTGGGCCCGCAGACAAAAAAGCTGCTGCCGGCGCTTAATATTGAACCCAATGAGCGATGGATGGGGGTTCGCCCGTCATTTCCGGACAATCTGCCGGCGATCGGTGAACTGCCCGGCCACACCGGGCTGTTCGCTGCCTTCGGACACAGCCACTATGGTCTGGGCATGGCCCCTGCAACCGGCCGGCTGGTTGCGGGCATGGTCGATGGGTCGGTGAGCAATGCTGAAACATCAGCCTATGCACCTGGCCGCTTCTGATACATTCAATTCTCTCGCAGCGCTTCGTTTCTAATTTTGTTGACTGGCTTCAGCAGGTATTCCAGCACGGTTTTCTCGCCGGTGAGAATATCGATAGTCGCCTGCATCCCAGGAATGACTGGCAATTGTTTTTCCCCATGAACAATGTGTGTCTGCCCGGTAGTTATCATCACCCTGTAGAATGCTTCGCCATTGGCATCCTGTATAGTGTCTGCGCTGATCCGCTTGATCTCTCCTTTCAGCGCACCATAGATCGTATAGTCATAGGCGGTCAGTTTGACACTTGCCTTGTGGCCCGGCCGGATGAATGCAACATCCTTGGGGCGCACGCGAGCCTCAATCTGCAGCGTGTCTTCGATGGGCACGATGGAGATGATGTCTTGACCAGGCTGGACCACAGCGCCGATGGAACCCACCGAAATCTTGTTGACCACACCGCGAACGGGCGCGCGTAATGAAGTCCGGGCAACCTGATCGTCCGTTGCCCTTTCGCTCTCGGTAAGAATGGCGAGGTCATTGCGTGCCTGAGTGAGTTTTTGCAGAATGTCGGAGCGGAAGACGGACAAGGATACGGCAAGGCGCTCCTCCGCTTCGGCGATTGCAGACCGAGTCCGGAGGAAGGAAGCCTCAACGATTTCGATCTGCCCCTTGAAATCCTCCTGCTGGCGCACCAGCCGCAACACCTCAATTTCCGGCACAAATCCGCGCTTGCTGAGATTGCGGGTTAGTTTCAATTCACGGGTCAGAGGTTTTAGGGTTGACTTGAGCTTCTGCTGGGTGGCTTGAAGCTCGTTGAGTTCCTGCTTGCGCTGCTCGACTTGCTGCGCGAGGATTTGCCGCTCGCTTTGAAACTTTTGCAGGTCTGAATTCAAAGTTGCCTGCTCCGATGCAAAGGAACGCTGTAGATCTTCGCCGGCATCGGCTGGCACTTGTAGTGTGGCTTCCAGCTTTTCAGCGGTTTCAAGCCGGGCTATGGTTGCTATCAGTGCATAGCGCTTCTGCTTTATTTCTCCGGCCCTTGAAAGCTGAATGATGTTATTCACCTGCATCAACACCTGGTCCTTGTCGACGACTTCGCCTTCTTTTACTGAAATCTCGCTGACGATGCCGGGTTCAAGCGTCTGGACTACCTGCAATTGCGATGATGGAACAACCTTGCCAACAGCATGGGTCACCTCGTCGAGCCGTGCAATCGAAGCCCAGCCGATGGCGGCGACAACAAGCAAACCAATGACAACGGTTTGAACCCAGGCTGCCCAGGGTGTGCGTTCCAGCACAGCGGCGCGGGCATCATTTGCAAAGTCAAATTCCTTGCGGGAAGTCATGCGGGGCCAATCCTGTTTACTGATGCTCCCGACTTGTTCTGCTCACCCAATTGCCGGAGATATTGCAACACCTGATCTTTTGGACCGTCTGCTGCGACCTGGCCATTTTCGATCACGATCAAGCGGTCGACAAGTGTGAACATCGACCCCCGGTGTGTGGCGACAATGAGAGTCTTGCCCGCATCTGCCCAGTTGATCAGGGCAGCACCAAGATTTCCCTCAGTCATGGCATCCATGGCTGAAGAGCTCTCATCAAGAAACAGGATGTCAGGATCGCGAAGCAGGATGCGGGCAAGCGCCACTGCCTGGCGCTGACCGCCGGACAGTGACCTGCCGCGTTCTCCTACCTGCAGACCAAGTCCTTCCGGGTTGTCGGCAATGAAGCGGTCAATGCCGGCAATCTGGATTGTTTGCATCAGGTCTTCGCTGGATGTTTCCGGCCGGCCCATGATAATGTTGTCGCGGATGGAGCCGGTAAACAGTTCCGGGTCCTGCGGCACATAACCGACAGCCGATCTGACATCAGCAATATTGAACGAGCGCAAGTCCAGGCCGCCAAGGCGGATATTGCCTTCGGTGGGCTCATAGAACCCGGCCAGCAGCTTGCCGAATGTTGACTTGCCCGAACCCACGCGCCCAACAATGCCAACGCGTTCTCCATGAGCAATAGATATATTGATGTTCTTCAGCGCCTCCACATGACCGCCTGCATAGGTGAACGTCAGGCCCTCGATCTGGATATCCTTGCTGGTCAGTTCCTGACCGCCTCGCGCCTGTGTCGCGCGTTCGGACGGCAGCTTCATAATGGTGGAAATATCCTTCATGGCAGCAAACGCCTGATGTGCCCTTGCCAGCGTTGCGGCAATACCCGACAGCGGCGACAGCGCACGGCCGCTCAAGATTGAGGTGGCAATCAGTGCGCCAATGGTGATGCTGCCATCAATGATCAGAAACACACCCCAGACGATAACCACGATGCCGGACGTCTGCTGAACGGAGGTGGTGAGATTCGTCACCCACGATGACCAGAACCGGCTGCGCGAGTTGGCGCGTGCGGTCGCGGCGATGGCATCCTCCCACTTGCGCTGCATAGAGCCTTCTGAACCGGACGCTTTGATGCTTTCAATACCAATAAGACTTTCCACTAGAATGGAATGACGTTGCGACGCTTCCGTCATGCTTTGCTCAACAGATCGCCCTATAGGCATCTGGAAGATCAGGCTGATGGTGAGCACAATCGCAACGGTGATGATGGGGACGAGGCATAACGGGCCCACTAAAAACCAGATGGCTGCCAGAAAAACGCTGATGAAGAGGAGATCGGTGAGAGCAATCAGGCTGGACGAGGTGAAGAACTCGCGGATCACCTCAAATTCCCGAATATTGTTGGCCAGAGAACCTGCGGTAATCCTGCGGTCACCGGTCTTGATCGATAGCGCATGTTCAAAAAGTTCGCTGGCGACCGACATGTCTACCCGTCGGCCTGTCCAGTCCAACACAACAGAGCGGAGCTGGCGCAGTATCAGGTCAAACAGCAGCGCAATGGCAACGCCTGCCGACAATGCCCACAAAGTGGGGATGGCCAGATTTGGCACCACCCGGTCGTAGACATTCATGATGAAGAGTGGGGTTGCGAGGCCGATCACGTTCACGACAAGTGCTGCAATGATGATGTTCATCCAGCTCGGCGCATAAGACATCATTGGCGACCAGAACCAGTGGCGTTTTTTTGTACTGGCAGATGACTTTGCGGTGGCATCGTTGCTGACAAATTCCCGCGTCACATAGACCACATGGCCGGTCGAGCGCTTCTCAAGCCAAGAAAACGACACCTCGCGGGTAATGCTGGAGCTGGCAGGAAACACAAGCTTCAGTGATTTTGACTTCTTGCTGATCGAGGTGATTACCGCAGCATCACCGTTTGCCAGAATGGCGATGAACGGCACAATCATGGGCGCAACGGTTGTCGGTTTCTTGCGCACCACACTGGCGGTGAGGCCAGAGCGGGTAGCTGCCCTGGCAAAGTGCTTGAGGGTCAGGCGGCCGTTATCGTCCAGGGGCAAACCTGCGATGGTGCCATGGCTTGAAAAAGGCATGCCGAACAAGGTTGTAATATAATCAAGACACGCCAGGAGCGGATCGAAGCGTGGTGTATCCTTCGCTGCGTCGTGACGCATGACAGGTCTCGGCGCGGACTGCACTGGTGCTTGAGGTACCTTCTTGTCCATCGCCGAGAAACGCCGTTACCAAATGAAACTTGCCACTATCCAAGCAAATTATAGGCCAAACAGCGGCAAAGTTGCGCAATAATTACTGCAACGGGTCCAGAGTGATATTGAACACGCCCTGTTCCTGGGCCTGCAGTCGAACTCCACCAGTATCCACTGCTGGCTGGTTGATGCTAAAATGCGGCAGCAGCAGCCCCATGGTTGCCAGTGTCTGATAAGCAGCAAACACATACAGAGAATAAGCGTTAGTCCACTGGAATCGGGAATTGAACAATGCCGACTCTGCATCAAGAAGATCGAGTAGGCTGCGTTTGGACAGCTTGTATTCTTCAATGTAGGCAGCAACCACGCGGCGGTTTGCATTTACCTCACTGTCCAGAATGTTGGCCCGCTTCCTCCCTAGTGTGAGGCCATTGTAGGCTCTTTCAACGGCTTCACCTATCTGGCGTACCTGCAGGGCGTAATTGTACTCAGCCTGCATACGCCTACGCCGGATAACGACCAAACCGGCGGCTTTGCGTTGTCCGTCAGCGATGGCACCAACATCGAGACGGCAACTTTCAGCGTGCCCTTGACCGCTCAACCGGATGCACCGGTGGTGAATACCGGCATTACCAATCAGCAGGCTACAGAGGAAGCGGCGTTTTCGTTTACTGTACCTGCCGATGCGTTTGCGGATCCCGATAGCGGCGACACCTTGACACTCACGGCGAGTCTGGCGGGGGGAGCCCCGCTGCCTGCGTGGTTGAATTTCAACGGAACGACTTTTTCAGGCACACCGGATGATCCCGATACTGGAACCATAACAGTCGAAGTAACCGCGAGCGATACCCAGGCCGGCACAGCGGATGTTTCAACAACGTTTACGCTCCAGGTTACACCGGTAAACGATGCTGCTTTGATTTCCGGCGATGTGAGCGGCAGCCTGAATGAAGATGATGCGGCAACGACGGGTAATCTGAATCACACCGATGCTGACAACCCAAACGACGAGTGGAGCACCACCGTTGTTTCTCAAGGTCAATTCGGGGCGCTCAGCATCGAGACTGACGGTGCCTGGGAATACAGCCCAACCAGCCCGGCTCTTGATGAACTGGCAGCGGGCGAGACGCTGACTGATACAATCACTGTCGCCACGAGTGATGGTACCCAACAGCAGATATCCATTACCATCAATGGCAGCAATGACTTGCCGATCGTAACGGGCGATGGTTCCGGCCAAGTCTCTGAGGATAGCGGTGTTGCGGCCACCGGTGATCTTGATCACACTGATGTGGATGGCCCGGATGACCTGTGGGACACAAATGTTGTTCAGCAGGGTACGCTTGGCAGTCTGACAATTGGTACTGATGGCCAGTGGTCATATGTGGTGGATGATGCAAACCCGACCGTGAACGCACTGGCGTTTGGCGACTCGGAAAATGACACCGTTATCGTTCAAACTGCGGATGGACGGCAGCAATTCATTTCGATCATGATTGACGGTGCCAATGACGCCGCCGTCATTACCGGGGATGTATCCGGCTCAATCGTGGCAGATGCAGTGTCTCCCGCCCAGGGTGACCTGGATCATACCGATGTGGACGGCCCCGGTGCCGATGACGAGTGGAACACCACGGTTGTCTCTCAAGGGGCGCATGGGACCATGACCCTTGGGATTGACGGGCAGTGGTCCTATTCACTGACCCCGGGCGATCCGACCGTTGCAGCACTTGCGGCAGGCGACAGTCTTGTCGATTCTGTTACCGTGGCGACACAGGACGGCACCCAACAGGTGATCTCCATTCAGGTTATCGGCACCAGTGATCCGTCCGTGATCACCGGCGATACAACTGGCTCGGCAGATGAGGATACTGCGGTAAATGCAACCGGTAACCTGGACAGCACCGACCCTGATGGTCCGGATGATACCTGGAATACCAACATCGTTTCGCAAGGATCTTTCGGCACCTTGAGCATCACGGCAGCGGGTGCGTGGACCTATGTGGTCGACAATGCCAACCCAACCGTCAATGCGCTGGCGAATGATGGCTCTACAGGTGTAGATACGCTCATTGACACAGTGACTGTGGCAACCGCCGACGGCACGGAACAGGTTATAGCGATTACGATCAACGGCGCCAATGATGCGGCGCTGATCTCCGGTGATGTCACCGGCGGCCTGAGTGAGGATGTTGAAGGCACCTCGGGCGATCTCAACCATACCGATGTCGACAATACTGACGATGTCTGGGACACAAATGTCGTCACACAGGGTACGCTGGGCGAATTGGGCATTTCCAGTGATGGCTCTTGGGAATATTCACCGACCAGCGCAACGTTGAATGCTCTCGGCGCAGGTGAGACGGCAACAGATACGATCACAGTTGCGACGGAAGACGGCACCCAGCAGCAGATATCCATCACCATCAATGGCGACAATGATGATGCGGTTATTACCGGCGATGTATCCGGTGTGATGGGTCAGGACGATGAAGGCACGTCAGGCGATCTCAACCATACCGATGTGGACAACAACAACCCTGATGATGCCTGGAACACCACAGTTGTGTCGCAAGGCAGCTTTGGCACACTGACCATTCAGGTGAACAGGCGTGTGGGAGTATTCGCCAACCACCGGCTTCAGCTCGCTTGGTGCGGGTGAGACGGCAACAGATACGGTCACAGTTGCAACGGAAGACGGCACCGAGCAGCAGATATCCATCACCATCAATGGCGACAATGATGATGCGGTTATTACCGGCGATGTATCCGGTGTGATGGGTCAGGACGATGAAGGCACGTCAGGCGATCTCAACCATACCGATGTGGACAACAACAACCCTGATGATGCCTGGAACACCACAGTTGTGTCGCAAGGCAGCTTTGGCACGCTCAGCAT
Organism: uncultured Alphaproteobacteria bacterium; assembly: GCA_963759095.1. Classification (GTDB taxonomy): domain Bacteria; phylum Pseudomonadota; class Alphaproteobacteria; order Rhizobiales; family Aestuariivirgaceae; genus Anderseniella. Next base: position 21,823 of record CAVWYF010000024.1, read on the forward strand.
TTCCGGTGATGGTGTGTGGGAGTATTCGCCAACCACCGGCTTCAGTTCGCTTGGCGCGGGTGAGACAGTTACCGACACTGTAACAGTTGCGACGCAAGACGGCACCGAGCAGCAGATATCCATCACCATCAATGGCGACAATGATGATGCGGTTATTACCGGTGATGTATCCGGTGGGGTGACGGAAGACTCTGGCGTCCCTGCGACAGGCGATCTCAATCATACCGATGTGGACAACAACAACCCTGATGATGCCTGGAACACCACAGATGTGTCGCAAGGCAGCTTTGGCACACTAACCATCACGCCAACGGGTGGATGGTCCTATGCGTTGGATAATGGCAATGCCACGGTTGACGCGCTCGACAATGACGGCGCCATTGCCGATACATTGATAGATACCATAACGGTAACCGCTGCCGATGGTACTCAGCAGCAAATCGAAATCACCATCGAAGGTGTCAATGATGATGCGGTCATCACTGGGGACAATGCCGGCTCGGTTACGGAGAATGCCGGCGTCGATGCAACCGGCGACCTCGACCACACCGACGTGGATGCCGGAGATGACGACGATCTTTGGGACACAAATGTCGTTGCCCAGGGCCAATACGGTACGCTGGCGATTGGGGCGGATGGCCAGTGGAGTTATGCTCTTGATGACGCTAACGTCACGGTGGATGCGCTTGCTGCCGGCGATACCCTGACTGACACGATCACGGTTGCCACCGGTGACGGCACTCAGGATGACATCACCATTACCATCAATGGGGCAAACGACCCCTCGATTGCCGGCGGACAGGTGAGCGGTACGATCACGGAAGATGGTGCTCCGCTCGGGCTTACCCGCAATGCTGATCACACGGATGTGGACGGTGATGACGATGCCTGGCAGGTGGGCAGCAATTTGCCTGGCACGTACGGTGAACTTTCCAACACGACAGCAGGTCAGTGGACGTATGTGCTTGACGAGGCCAACGCCACGGTCGACGCATTGAATGTTGGTGATACTCTGACAGATACCGTCAATATCACCGCTGCTGATGGCACCGAAGTTCCAATCACTGTCACAATCAATGGTGCAAATGACGCAGCCATCATCACTGGCGATGTTAGCGGCACAGGATCGGAAGACTCTGGAACAAATGTAACTGGTGACCTGAACCATACCGATGTCGACAACCCTGATGATGAGTGGAACACAACCGTTGTCACGCAAGGCACTTTTGGCACATTGACCGTCAGTGCAGCCGGTGCATGGACATATGCGGTTGACAATGCGAATGCCGCTGTTGATGCCCTGAGTGATGTCGCCGAGACGCTGATTGACACCATAACCGTGTCAACCGCCGATGGTACGCAGCAGCAGATTTCCGTTACAATTGAAGGCTCCAATGATGATTCCATTATCTCCGGTGATTTTTCCGGGAATGTAATCGAGGATGATGGCACATCGGCAACCGGTGATCTGGATCACACGGATGTCGATACCGCTGATGCCGACGATGACTGGTCAACGTCTGTCAACCAGGATGGCCAATACGGATCTCTGACTATCGCAAGCGACGGCAACTGGACCTATGTGCTCGACGACGGCAACGTTGATGTGAATGCACTCGGTGACGGCGAAACGCTGACGGATTCTGTGCTGGTCGAAACATCTGGCGGCACAATTGCAGAAATCACCATCACAATCGACGGTGCAAACGAACTCATCGAAGGTGACGCAAACGACAATATCCTGACCGGCACATCGGTCGGAGATACCATCCTTGGGTTTGCAGGTGACGATCAACTGTTCGGTCTCGACGGAAATGATATCCTTGACGGCGGCACAGGCTCCCTGACCTGGTTTACGCCCGGCGGAGAATTTATTGACGGGCAGTTCCTTGATGGTGGCGCAGGTGATGATGTGCTCACCGTGGAAGGCGGGTTTTCGATCCTTCGAGGCGGTGCCGGGAACGACACGCTGACGGCAGTCAACAATGGCACCAGTACGACCTGGGACTGGGTGTTTGCGGACTATACCGGATCAACGAACGGGATTGTTGCCAATTTTACCGGCGGCACCCTTGGTGGTTTGGCTTCGGGTGAGGTGGCTGACGGATTTGGCACCGTCGATACCGTGTCCGGTGTTCATGTTATCCGCGACAGCGACAATGATGACCAGATCACCATCGATGGCAGCTGGACCAATTCCTACGGTAACTGGATAGAGGTTCGCCTCACCGACGGCGATGACACGGTGGATTTCACCGGTGTAACCGGCACCGCCCGGATCAGCTGGCAGAATGCCGCAGATGGTGTGAACGCAAGCCTGGTCACCGGCATGGCATTCGACAATGATCTGTCAAATGGCGACCAGATTGGGACTGATACCTTCATAAATGCCAACTATCTGCGCGGCTCTGACTTCAACGACAGTCTGACAGGACACACAGAGGACGATGCGTTTCGTGGAGCGGGTGGCGACGATTTCATCGATGGTGGTGCGGGCTTTGACCGGGTAGATCATTCCAGTTCCAACAATGGCATTGTTGTTGACCTTTCGCTGAGTTCCGAGCAGGTGCAGTCGGATGGTCTTGGCGGCAAGGACACCCTGGTCAGCATTGAAGATGTTGGCGGTTCCTATCTCAGCGACTGGATCGCAGGCGATGACGGCGACAATGCACTATTCGGCAGTTACGGCGACGATTTGCTGATTGGCCGTGGCGGAAATGATTTCCTCGGCGATCAAGACTTCTCTGACGGGCAATTGATCGGCGGTGACGATATCCTGATTGGTGGTACGGGCAACGATACGCTGCGTGGTGGCATCGGTGCCGACAAGTTCGTGTTCCAGTTCGTCCCTGGGGGCGACGACGAGTTCGACACCATCCAGGATTTCAATCTCGGTCAGGGCGACGTGATTGACATAAGCGACTACGGTTTCAGCTCAACGGCCAATTTTGGCAGCTTTACATTTGATGGCACCAACACGATCATTGAACTGGACGTGCCCAATCAGCCCAATCAGACCAATCAGATTGTAGTTGAGAATGTGGATTTGACCGCGCTGACAGATCCGAATGTGGCATTCTTGTTTGATGGACCGGCCTACATTGTGGGAACAGCGGGTACCGAAACCCTGAACGGGACATCCGGTGACGATATTTATATACCGGGTGACAATGATCCCGACTTTGGCGACCGTATCAACCCGTCTGGCGGTGATGACGTCATCGATTTCTTTGGCTTGGTCGATGGTTTCTACGACTTGCGGTACGACAATCTTGAAGCCAACATCACCGTCAATATTACCGGGGCGACCGGCACTATCGATAAGGACGGCGGCGGCGTTGATACGCTGCTTAACCTCGATGAGTTTTACATTGGAAGTCCGGGCGGTCTGAGGATTCGCACCGGGTTCGGCAATGATGACTTCAATGTCGATACGACCGAAGTGGAATGGCTGGCACTACGCGTGGGTGGCGACGGCGGTGCCGACACCGTAACCCACACCGGAACCGGCTTCCTGCGGCTTGAGTTCAGCAATTATGATGGTGTCGACGTCAATGCCACCACCGGTACGGTGACGGAGTTGAACGGCGGGTCGTCTACGTTGAGCGCAACCGGCTTCATAAATGAATGGCGAGGCAGCGCTCAGGCAGACATTTTCCTGGGCTCGATAAATGATGATCGGTTCATCACACAGGAAGGCGATGACAATGTAAACGGTAATGATGGTGTAGACACCTTGCGCTATGACCGTTTTTTCTTTGACGGGTTCGGTGGCGTCACGGGTGTAAATGTCGAGTACACTGCACAAGGTGCAGGCACCGCATCCGGCATCTGGTATGGCCAGTCATTCACCGACACCTTCCAGAACATAGAGATCGTCCGCGGGTCGAATGTCGGCGTTGACAGTTTTACCGGATCGAGTGGCGCAGAAACCTTCGACGGACGCGGCGGTGCAAACCTGTTCAACGGCGGCGGCGGCAGCGATACCCTGATTGCAGGTGGCGAGGCCAATGTCTTTATCTTCGGTCTCGGGAGTGGCACCGACACAATCAAGAATTTTGTGGTTGGACGAGACCAGATTGTCCTGGAACAGGATTTCGCCGCGGTCGATGTAGGTGATCTTGACGGCATATCGCTAGTTGGCTCAGACACTGTCATTGATATCAATGGCGCTGACATCATTACCGTTGAAGGTGTTGATCTGATAGACATCATCAACAATGATCCTTCCGACATATTCACATTCAACACAATCGATGGCACGGCGGGAGATGATCGTGGTGCATCGGCGCTGAACGGTACTGCGGGCAATGATGTCATTCTCGGTAATGACGGCAATGACGAACTGTTCGGTGGAGACGGCAATGATGTTCTCAATGCCGGCGGCACAGGGCTGTCATTCTTCAGCGACGGCAATCTGCTGGAAGGTGGCACCGGCAACGACACGCTGATCGCTGAAGAAGGGTTCAATATCCTGCGCGGCGGGGCAGGTAATGATGTAATCGCATTTACGCAAACCGATTTCACCAATTTTGATAATTTCTGGGACTGGGCATGGGCTGACTATTCGACCTCGACATCAGGCATTGTTGTCAATTTCAGCACCAATGAAATCAACGGCCTGACGTTTGGCCAGGTCGCAGATGGCCTTGGCGGCATAGACACGGTGCAAGGCGTCCATGTGGTGGTCGACAGTGCGTTTGATGATGTCTTCTACGTGGATGAAGCCTGGCAGAACCAGTATCAGAGTTCGTGGCTCGAGGTTCGCCTGAGCGATGGTGATGATCACGTCGAATTTGATCCCGATATCAACGACATCGGCGGCACTGCCCGGATCAGCTACCAGTTGGCCGAAGACGGCGTGTTTGCCAGTCTGGTGACGGGTACGGCCTCTGACAACAATGCTGACAATGGCGACCAGATCGGCAGCGACACGTTCACCAATGCCAATTACCTGCGCGGCTCCAACCATGCAGATCACCTTGAGGGAGATTCAGACGATAACCGGTTCCGCGGTTCAGGCGGAGATGATCTGATTGATGGCGGACTTGGAGATGACCAGGTTGATCACAATGATTCAATCGGAAGCGTGATTGCCGATCTGTCTCAAAATACCGTTTTCGATGATGGCAAGGGCGGGCGCGACACACTCGTCAGCATTGAGAATATCAATGGCGGCTATGGTGATGACATCATCTCAGGTGATGCCCAGGACAATGAAATTCGCGGCAATACAGGCGATGATGTTCTGATCGGCGGTGATGGAGATGACTTTCTGCGAGGCGGCAGTGGCGACATTTTCCAGGATGGCGGCAACCTGCTGGATGGCGATGACATTCTGATCGGCGGCGATGGCAGCGATACCCTGCGTGGCGGCGATGGTGCCGATACGTTTGTCATGTTGGCTGGCCCCGGGTTTGACGTAATCGAAGATTTCAATTTGTCAGACGGTGACAAGATTGATTTGCGGGCCGTTGCGGCAAGTGTAGGTGATTTCACCTTCTTCCAATATGACGCTGGCGGTAATTTCACAGACATCAACGTTGGGCCGAATGTATTGTTCAGAGTAGAAGGCGTAGACCTTACTTCGCTTCCGAACCCTGCTGATGCCTTCGTATTTGACGGTTCCACGCAAAAATTCATAGAGACTGAAGGTGATGACAACATCAATGGCACATCCGGTAATGACTTCATTGCGCCGGGCAACAGTGGCTTCGATGGCGACAACATCAATGGCTCTGCAGGCGACGACACCATTGAATTTTTGGGCACAGTAAACGGCTTCTATACGCTGAACTACGGTTTTGGCGTTGGTAGCATAGCGGTCAACCTCACTGACACTCCATTTGACCATGACAGCAATGGAGCCACTCCCGATATTGCTGCAAACAGTATCTTAAAAGGTGCTGGCGGCACCGATACGCTGCTCAATGTCGACATGATCAACGGTCTTGAGGGCGGCTTGCAAATCCGGGGTAGCAACGCCGACGATATATTCAATGTTGATACAACCGGCGTTGAATGGCTTGCCATTCGGGGCGGTGCCGATTTTGGAGATGATACTATCACCCGCACGGGGACAGGTATCTTGCGGGTTGATTTGCGCGACTATGAGGGTGTCACAGTAGATGCTGCTGCAGGGTCCGCGACCGAGCGCTTTGCAGTGAACGGTGACCCTGCCGACCAGGCAACGCTCACTGTTACCGGCTTTGTTGATGAATGGCGCGGCAGTTTCTTTGACGACATTTTTATCGGTACATCAGGTGACGATCGTTTCATCACCGAAAGCGGCAATGACAATGTCGATGGCGGGGACGGCACGGATACTGTGCGTTACAACCGCTCCGGTGTTGGTAATCTTGCAGTTGTGTATTCCTCACCCGGCGCTGCCATCGTGGCCGGCACATGGGGCTTGGCAGCCTTTATCGATGACCTCACAAGTGTCGAAAGGATACTCGGTTCAGACCTTGGAGTGGATCGTTTTGAAGGCTCATCAGGAGATGAGATTTTCATAGGTAATGATGGCGCGAACTATTTCGATGCCGCCGGCGGCAACGACCTGCTGAAAGGTGGCAGTGGAGCTGACCTGTTTATTATTGGCCCCGGCAACGGCAATGATGTGATCCGCAACTTCATGGTCGGCGAAGACCTGATCGACTTGTCCGGCTACGGTTTGCCGGCTCGGCCAGCTTCATCGGATACAGCTTTGATGGTCAGGATACGATCATTGATCTTGGCGGCGGCAACACGCTGACTGTTGAGGGAGAAAACCTTACCAACAATACCGATGCAGAAGTGTATATCTTTTCGCAGATCAATGGGGATGCCGGTGACAATACGCTCAACGGTACCTCAGACAACGAACGCATTGACGGTGGCCTGGGCAATGACGTCATCAATGCAGGCGCAGGCAATGACCTGTTGCTGAGTGGTGGTGCTGACCTTGATTTTGACGGTATTGACATACTCAACGGCCAGGCTGGTGACGATGTGCTGGTAGCCCAGGGCGGGTTTGCAATCCTGCGCGGCGGCCAGGGCAATGACACGCTGCTGGTCACCAATGAATTCGGCGATCCCGATTGGGACTTCGTGCGTGCAGACTATGGTGATGCACCAGCCGGTATTGTAGCCAACCTGACTACGGGCTCACCGACAAGCGGTGGGGTAAATCCGGTAAATGTACCCGGTTCTTTTGAGATCGCGGACGGGTTCGGTACCATCGACACCGTCTCCGGCATGGATGTAATCGGCGACAGCGACCACAATGATTTCATTTTTGTCGATAATAGTTTCAGCAACGGCTTCACAGAAGTACGACTGAGCGAGGGTGATGACTTTGTAGATTTCACCGGCGCGTCCGGCGGCCGACGCATCAGTTATAAGAACGCGGAAGACGGCGTGGATGCCAGCCTGGTTAGCCAGAGCGCAACAGACAACAACAGTGTCATTGGCGACCAGATCGGTACGGACACGTTCGTCAATGCGAACCAGCTGCGCGGATCGGACTTTGATGACATTCTAACAGGTAACGGAGGGAGCAACCGTCTGCGCGGGTCTGGCGGTAACGATCAGATCGACGGCGGTGGCGGCATAGACCGCATAGATCATTTTGATTCACCGGGCGGAATTGTAGTTGATCTGAGCGCAGCGACCAATCAGGTTTCTGACGACGGGTTTGGTACATCGGATTCGGTTGTCAATGTACAGAACGTGCATGGGTCCTACTTTGATGACACGATCACTGGCGACAGTGCCGACAATGAACTGGTTGGCTATAGTGGTGCAGACACCCTTAACGGCGGGGCCGGCAGTGACACATTGACCGGGGGTGAAGATGCGGACACTTTCGTCATTGATGCTGTATACCCGGTTGAAGACACAATCACTGACTATAATGTGACAGAAGGTGACTTGGTGGATATTTCGGCGATCCTGGATGACGCCTTCTTGCCCGGCAGTCCGGACGTGCATGTGACTACCGTGGTGACAGGCGACAACACGGAGGTCTCGGTAGACACAAATGTGTCACCAGGTCAGGATTTCACCCATGTCGTCACCCTTACCGGTGTCACATCGGGCACCTTTAACTTCATCTATGATGACAGCAATAATGAAGCGTCGGTTACCATTGCCTGATTGTGGTTTGCCCCTAAACGTTAAATGACAGCTGAACCTTCATGGCGCGGGACCGGTCATTGGCCAGTTCGAATGCCTTTACAGCGTCGGCGAGCGGCAGTGTCGCCGAGATCAACGGTTTTACGTCCACTTCCCCGGAACTAATCAGTTTCACGGCCCCGGAAAACTCCTCGTGGAAGCGGAAGCTGCCGACAAGGTTTATTTCCTTTGCGACCACTATATTCATCGGCACGCTCATGTCGCCGCCCAGACCCAGTTGCACAATGGTGCCGCGAGGGCGCACAACGGAGAGAGCTGAATGCAGGGCCTTTTCGCTGCCGGAGGCTTCGATGCAGATGTCGAAGTATCCCTTGTTGGCGGAAAACTGCGCCAGTGCATCCGGTCCACCCGATACATTGATTGTCTTGTCAGCACCAATGCGCGCGGCGAATTCAAGTGCCTGATCGGTCAGATCGCACACGACTATTTCCCCGGCACCTGCTTGCCTTGCGGCCAGGATACACAGCGCACCAATCGGTCCGCAGCCGGTTATCAGGACACGCGTGCCTGCAACCGCGCCTGCCTGCTTTACGGCGTGCAGGCAGACGCTGAACGGCTCTGCCATTGCTGCCTCGCCCGCGCTCACACCGGGCTCGACAGTCTCGCATTGGGTCTCATCCACCAGCAATTGTTGACGGAACGCGCCCTGAATGTGGGGAAACGGCATGGCGGATCCGTAAAACCGCATGTTCAGGCAGTGATTGAAATGAGCCTTGTTGCAGTAATCGCAATTGCCACATGGCCTGCTGGGATTGATGGCGACCAGGTCGCCCTCCTTCACCTGGGCGACGCCCGGGCCAACCGCTTCCACATGACCGGAGACTTCGTGTCCCAGCACCATTGGCTCACGTAGCCGGACCGTGCCGAACCCGCCGTGGTTGTAGTAGTGCAGGTCAGAGCCGCAAATCCCGCCCGCGGCCATGGCAATGCGAACCTGGCCTTCGCCCGGATCGCCAGCATCCGCCTGTTCAATTCTCAGGTCTCTGGCGGAATGAATTGTGAGTGTCTGCACCTTACGCGGCCTCCGGGGTTGCCGTGCTTACGCACAGCAGTCATTAGTAATTCTCACGCAAGTTTAAGGGACACAGTTGATGAATGTACAAGACCTTTTTGGGCTTTCCGGCAAACGGGCGCTGATTACCGGTTCCAGCAAGGGCATCGGCTACGCGCTGGCCAGGGGATTGTCGGGCGCGGGCGCGGAAATCGTTATCAACGGGCGTGATGCCGGGAGGCTGGATCAGGCCGCTGCCGGGCTCAGGGAAGCCGGCGCGACTGTCTCGACTGCCGTGTTCGATGTCACCGATCCTGACGCGGTCAGGGCGGGCGTGGCAAAGGTCGAGGCGGAAGCTGGTGCGATTGACATTCTCATCAACAATGCCGGCATGCAGCATCGCACCCCGCTGGAAGATTTTCCCGATGATGCATGGGATATGCTCATGCGCACCAATCTCAATTCGGTGTTCAATGTCGGCAAGGCTGTCGCCAACCACATGATCGAGCGCAAGCAGGGCAAGATCATCAATATCTGTTCGGTACAGACCGCCCTGGCGCGGCCCGGTATTGCGCCCTATGTGGCATCGAAGGGCGCTGTGGCAAACCTCACCAAGGGCATGTGCACCGACTGGGCAAAGTACGGGCTCCAGGTGAACGGCCTGGCGCCGGGGTATTTCGAAACCGAGCTTACCGAAGCGCTGGTTGCGGATGAGGAATTTTCCGCCTGGCTGTCAAACCGTACGCCTGCCGGGCGCTGGGGCAAGGTCGATGAACTGGTGGGCGCGGCAGTGTTCCTGTCGTCTGACTCAGCCAGTTTCGTCAACGGCCACATCCTGTATGTGGACGGCGGCATCACGGCCTGCCTTTAAGTATTAGTCTTCAGGCCGCAGACCAGACAGCTTTTGCAACGCTGATGGCTTGTCGACTTCACGGCCGGTGTAGGCTTCGAAACTGCCGATGGCCATATGGCAGAACAGGTCGAAGCCGGTCAGGCATTCAAGGCCTGCTGCACGGCAGGTTTTCAGGAACGCCGTGTTGGTAGGGGTGTAGACGGCATCAAATGCCCAGTTCTGCGACCCGATATGGTGTGCATCGAAAGCCATGCCGGGCGCGTGGTCCATGCCGAGGGCGGTTGCGTTGACCAGGCCGTCAGCAGTGTTGACTGCGGTGTTGGCCTGGTCCGGTGAAATGGCTTGGGCCGGCCCGCCGCATTCATCTGCAAGCTGCCCTGCCTTTCCGGGTTCAACATCCCAGATCGAGATGCTTGTGGCACCAAGGTCTGCCAGCGCGAACACCAGTGCACGCGCCACACCGCCGGCACCCGCCATGGCGACCCTGCCTGGAGACGTATCGGCCATGCCAGCGCGCCATGCTGAAATGAAACCGGTGAAGTCTGTGTTGTGGCCACTCAGCGGCGGTCCGAAAACCAGTGTATTACCAGCGCCCAACCGGGCAATTTCAGGTAGTAGGGCATCCCCTGCATAACGGGCGGCGTGGGTCTTGTAGGGATGGGTAACGGTAACGCCGGACCAGTTGCGTGCCTTCAGATCGTCGACTGTTGCATCGAAGTGAAAATCTGCAATGCCATCCGTGTCGATCAACTCGAACTGCAGTTGGATGCCGGCTGCATCGCACAGCAGTCTGAGCGCACGCGGCAGGCGGGTCTTCTGAATATGAGAGCCGATCAGCCCAGCGGTCAGTTTGTCCATGGAGTGGTCGTCACATGACTGTATCGAAGGCACGCTTTTGCGCCGTTGACTGTATTTCGTAGATAGACCCGGTCTTGGTCGGCTGCGGCTGTGGGATGCGGACCGGCACGTCAGCAAGCCGTGGGGTTATGGTGCCGGACCCACACAACAGCTTTTCGTCATACTCCTCCAGCGACGGCCATGGTGTCATGGCACCCATGACCGGGTAGGCATCTGCCGCCATGATTTCATAGAGCAGCAGCATTCTGTCACGATCCGACCGGTTGAGGTCCGAGCCATGCACCGTGCGCGCGTGGTGGATCGACATGGAACCGCGCGGCCCGGTCAGCTTGACCGCGTCCTTCAGGTCGAGGCCGGATTTTTCAAGGTCCATGGCACCGGCAAATACGCCATTTGAGTGATGGTCAAAAACGTCGCCCTTGTGGGTGCCCGGAAACACCATCAGGGGCCCGTTGTCCGGGCCCACATCATTGAGCAAGATGCCCACCGCCAGCACATCGTCATTGGTGTGCGGGTAGAAAGCCCAGTCCTGATGCCATTCAACGGCCGCGCCATATTCGGCGGATTTCATGTTGAGTTTTGACGTGTGCAGACGCAGGTCCTTACCGAGCAGGTCGCGCACCGGTGCCAGCACATGATCTGATCGCATCAGGTTGGCAAACACCTCGGAAATGGTGTGCGGCAGCTTGATCCGGCGCAATCTGGGATTGTCCTGCGTGTGGGTGTCTTCGAGGTCGAGCCGGTCATTTGATGCGCTCAGATGAGCTGCTTCTTCGCGGAATTTTTCGATTTCGGCGATGCACTTGTCGATCTCGGTGTCCGGAATCCGTGATTTCAGCATCAGATAGCCATTGTCGCGATAAAACTGTACCTGGTTTTCGTTCAGAGTTTCCATAACATCACTTCCTCCCACTTCACGAGACGCTGATTTTGCTCAAACCCTTCCAGTCAAATTCCATGCCGTGTCCCATCCGTTCCGGTGCAATTGCAAAGCCATCCTCAATCACCAGCGGATCGGCAAGGAATTCATCCAGTCCGAAGCCGTGCGCTTCAAGATAGGACCGGTTTGGGGCCGCTGCCAGCAGATGTACCGTAACATCATGGGCACCGTGCGACGTGACCGGCAGGTTGAAGGCTTCCGCCAGGTGCGCAATCTTCATGAAACTGGTGACGCCGCCGCAATTGGTGACGTCCGGTTCAGGATAAGTCACGCCGCCCGATGCGATCAGGTGGCGGAAGTCCCAGACAGTGCGCAGGTTTTCACCGGCTGCAATGGGCAGTCCGCCTTCACGTACCACTCGGGCATGGCCTGCAACATCGTCAGGTGAAATGGGCTCTTCCAGCCAGACCGGATGATAGGGCTCGAAGGCGCGCGCTGCCCGGATTGCCTGATCAACGCTCCACTTCATGTTGGCGTCAACCATCAGCGGAAATTCTTCGCCGAGAAATTCACGCATGGCGGCAATCTTGGCGACGTCCTCGCTCAGCTTTTCGCGCCCCACCTTCATCTTGATAGCGCGGAAGCCCTTGGCCAGGTTGCCTTCGGTCTGCCGGATCAGTTCATCCGCGGTGAGTTCAAGATCAATACCGCCGGCATAACACGGCACTTTCGGATCATTGCCGCCGAGCAGACGCCATAAGGGCAGCCCGGCGCGTTTGGCTTTTAAATCCCACAACGCCATGTCGAGCGCTGAAATAGCCAGCACGGTAGGCCCGCCGCGTCCACCATAGTGAAGGTCCCACCACAACTTGTTCCATAAATGCTCGATACGGTCCGGGTCTTCACCGGTTACCAGGCCGGTTATCTCACGCCGCAAGATGTCGGCGATGGCGCCGCCATTGCGTCCGCAGGTGAAAGTATAGCCAACGCCTTCCGCGCCATCAGCAGACGACAGCCTGACGGTGACAATCTCAAAGCCATGCATTTCGCCGTGCATGCTGTCTGTCAGGACCTGCTCAAGCTTGATCAGGTAGTGGCCGGTATCCATGGCACTGATCGACGTTGGTTCCAACAATACCTCCGAACGGCGAGCGGGTTTACAGGAAGACCGTGGTGATTTCCGGGACCAGCAGGATAATCATCAGAATGAATACCTGCATGGCGATGAACGGCAGGAAGCCACGGAAAATATCCGGCAGCGTGATATGCGGCGGCGCCACGGACTTGAGATAGAACGCAGCCGGCCCGAACGGTGGCGACAGGAAGCTGACCTGCATGTTGACGCAGAACAATATGCCGAACCAGACGCGCACCATGGTGCTGGAGTCCAGTCCTCCAGTGAGGCCGAGTTCTTCGATCGGCAGCTTCAAAACGATGGGCAGGAACACAGGCATCACCAGCAGCACAATGCCTGTCCAGTCCATGAAAGCGCCGAGGAACAGGAAGATCACCATCATGAACAGCAGTACACCCATGGTCGGCAGGTCATAGCCGACAATCAGGTTGGCGACATAGGTCGGTCCGCCGGCAATGGTATAGGCACCGGCGAGTGCGGTGGCACCAAACGTCACCCAGATGATGGTGCCGGTGGATTTGAAGGTGCGCATGGAGGCTTCGCGCAGCAGGTTGATTGAAAATTCTCCGCGTATCCAGATCAGAAACAGTACGGCAAGCGAGCCCATGGCGGCTGCTTCGGTGATGCCGGTGATGCCGCCATAGATCGACCCGAGCACGACGAACACAACCAGCATGGGAGCGACCATTCCCTTGCCCTTGGCCCACGCTGTCTTTGCAACGTTGATGCCGACGACGAAGTAAATGAAGGCCATGCAAATCAGGGTGATGGTGAGATATTGATAAAGGGTAGCGTTGTCGATCAGGCGGGTGTTGCCGTCGATCATCTTCTCATTGAACTGGCTGCCGATGGTCAGGTACAGCCATCTTGCCACGATCAGGGCAGACCCGACGCCGGCCAATAGAAACAGTAAAGTGCTGCCATAGAGCGCCTTTTCCTTGCCGGTCATGTCATCAGGCGACGGTTCCGGCAATGGCGCCAGTTCGGGGTTCATGCGGGTGCGCACCAGAATGTAGATGATGTAGCAGCCGGCCAGCATGAAGCCGGGCAGGAAAGCCGCCTTGAACAACGCATGGATCGAGGTCTCGGTAATCAGGCCATAGAAGATCAGGACAATGGATGGCGGGATCATGGTGCCAAGCGAGCCGGATGCGCAGATGGTGCCGATGGCGAGGTTCTGATTGTAGCCCAGGCGCAGCATCTGCGGCAGGGCAATCAGGCCGAGCAGGACAACTTCACCGCCGATAATGCCGGACATGGCGGCCATGACAATGGCCATGATGGCGGTTACCACGGCGATACCGCCGCGCGTGCGTGACATCCACTGGCTGAGTGATGAGTACATGTCCTTGGCGATACCGGAGCGCTCCAGCAGTGTTGCCATGAAGATGAACAACGGTACCGATACGAGGACATAATTGGTTGTGATGCCATATAGTCGCTGGGCCAGGATGTTCATCGGGCCGCTGCCGAAATTGCCGGTCAGTACGCCGGTGCCGAAGCTGAACGGATCCGTCAGCAAGGTCGGTTCAAATTTGAGCACCATGACCACAACGGCCAGAAAGCCCGAAGCAAAGCCCAGCGGCATGCCGATGGCCAGCAGGAACAACATGCCCAGCAGCAGAATCAGCGAGATTGTCGCGATATCCATGACTGTCGCCCCTAGTCTTTTGGCTTTGGTGGATTGCCGGACAGTATCTCGTCAGGCATGTTCACCTTTTTAAGTTGAGCTGCTTCTTCGGCGACTTCATCCAGTTCTACGTGGGGAACCGGTGTTTTGTTGAAATCCCGGAACAGACCGACCATCACAATGACGACCGACATAAACAGGAACACCCCGATGCCGAACTGCCATTTCAGTGGCACGACGTGTCCTTCGGGCGGGTCGATGAACAGATTGTATGCCGCCGTCAGTGCAAGTCCTGTAATCAGGACGGTCACAAAGACATCGAAAGACTTGCGCACCCAGGCAACCGACGGCCAGTCCCGAATGAGATTGGAAGTCGCCTGCAAGGCCAGGAACAAAAGCATTGTCAGCACCAGCGGCTTGATGGTTGCCGGTATTGGCGGATCATAGGCTGTGCCAAAAGTCTCCCAGCGCAGGAACTTGGCTTTCGATTCTCCGAACCCTCCCCACACAACTGCGAATGCAAAGACTGATACGCAAACGGTCGACAACACGTCAAATGCCTGGCGCAGCCAGAGCGGTGCCATGTCGTAGATGATGAAGATGCGGATATGGCTGCGTTGCTGCATGGCATACAGGCCGGCAGACAGATAGATGCCGCCGGCGACCCACAGAGACATTTCGTTTACCCACAGCGTGGCAGCGGCAAAGAAGTAGCGCATCACCACTTCGTACAAGATGATAAGAACAATGAAGAACGGAGCCCACATTGCGATGCGGCTGAAACTCCAGGTGAGCAGGTCCAGCGGACCTGTTCGTTCGTGTTCGATCATGTGTTCAAGCTCCCATCAACCCCCGAATTTCCCCTTTCGAACCATCAGTGCCGCAAGGTTGGCAATGGTGGTTGGAAAGATGAAGTTGAGGCGGCTCCCTAAAGGAGCCGCCCTGTGATGTTTCAGGTTACTTGGCCAGGCCGAGCTGGCGCAGGTATTTCAGGTGCGCTTCAACCAGATCCTTGGCTTCCGGTGTGGTTGCAAACTCGGGCCAGGTTGCCTGGGCTGCATCACGGAACTTCTGCAGTTCTTCAGGTGACCACTGGGACAGGGTAACCCCTTTTTCGCGCAGTGTTGCGGCTGCTTCGGCATTCTTCTTTTCGAATGTCAGGGCAGTGCGCAGAGCCAGTGCTTCCATGGTAACCTTCATGATGCGCTGGTGGTGTGCCGGCATGGCGTCGAACTTGGCCTTGTTGCAGGCCAGGTGATCTGACGGCATGGAGTGGAAGCCCGGATAGTTTGCGTACTTCACGATGTCATACAGACCAAGGCCGACATTGTTGGCGAGACCGGACGCATCCGCTCCGTCAATGATGCCTGACTCAAGTGCGGTAAAGATTTCAGTGAAGTCCATCACGATGGGCTTGGCACCGAGCTTTTCAAAAATCTTGGTTTCCATGCCGGGAGGGGAACGGAATTTCCAGTCCTTGAAATCGGATACCTGGGTGATCGGCTTGCCGGACGCAAATGACTCCTGCCCGTAAACCCACCAGCCGATCAGCTCCATGTCAAACTTGTTGTACAGCTTCTGCGCCGCATCAAGGCCACCGCCATAGTACAGCCATGACAGCTGCTGGTAAGGTGTTTCATAGCCGCCCATGATGTCGCCGACAAACTGGAATGCCGGGTTCTTGCCGGTCTGGTATGAGCCACCGGTCATGTCGCAATCAAGAATGCCTGTTGCTGCGGCATCGAAGGTTTCAACTGACTTCACAACGGAAGACGAGTAGAACATTTCCACTTGGATTTCGCCGTTCGACATTTTCTGAATGTCGTCGACATATTGAGCGGCAAGCTTGCCTGATGGTGTTTCAGGCGCATAGTGCGTCTGGATACGCAGTTTGGTTTCTGCTGCGCTGGCAACGGCACTGAGGCCAGTGGCCAGCAGAGCTGCAGTGGCGACGCCGGCAAGTATATTTTTCATCAACATAAGCATTTCCTCCGTGTGTATGGCCGCCCCTCTGGCTGACCATCTTGTTAGTGCGTGATTTCAGATCTTTGATGCCTGAACGCCGAAGTTGACCGGTTATGCCGGCTCCCTCTTGTTTTCAACGATACGGCGCATATCAGGGACTGGCAATATAGGATTGTCTGACAATCCGACGGTTTTTCGATAATTGCTTTCCTGCAATAACACAACTAATCTTGCCTTGTTGCAGGCATGGTTGGCGCATGCGCACAGTTGCCCGAAGCAGAAATTGTCTGACAATATGAACCAATCCAAACAATATCAATCACTTGCTCAGAGCACGGAAGTAAAACGCCTCTACGCGGTTGTGGCGCGGCAAATAGCGGCTTTTGTGGCTGAGCAGGACATGAAGCCCGGTGACCGGCTGCCATCTGAGCACAAGCTTGCCCGGCAGTTCGACATCTCGCGCGCCACCGTGCGCGAGGCGATCGTGGCGCTGGAAGTACTCGGGCTGGTTGATGTCCGGGTGAACTGCGGCGCGGTTATACTGGATCCTCATGCGTCAACGACACTTGATCAGGGTGGCGTATTAAGTGCCGGGGTATCCGGTGAGGGGTTGGAAGAAGTAGCTCGGTTCAGGATCCTGTTGGAAACCGACGGTGCCCGGCGATCCATCGCCAATGGCGGCGTGGACTGGGAGAGCGCGCTGGTCGCAGCACATCACCGTCTCGCACACATCGAGTTCAGAATGAAATCCGGCTCGGTTACAAATTATGAACTCTGGCGCCAATGTGACTGGGAATTTCACGAGGCGCTGGTTTCCGGTTGTGGTTCGACACTGCATATGAAACTTCACAAGGCAGCATTTGACCAGTTCAGAAAAGTGGTTGCGCTGGAATACCGGGCCGTGGGTTTCAGGGGTTTGCGCATCATTGAAGAGCACAAGTCGATACTCGATGCTGCCCTGGCAAGAGACGGAGATGCCTGTGCCGGTGGCGCTTGAGCGGCACATAACGGCATTCTTCAATGCAGCAAACCGCGCTGCGCCTGCAAAGCGGATGGCGGCGTCATGAAACTGGCGATCATTGGTCTGGGCGTGATGGGGCGGAACCTGGCGCAGAACTTCCGCGATGCCGGTCATCAGTGCGTTGTCTGGGATCCGTGGCCACAGGCGCGCAGCTGGAGTGTCGAAGGCATTGAGGTTTGCGACACCCTGGAAGCACTGGTGAGCAGTTTGCCGGTTCCCAGCATCGTCTTGCTGATGGTCAAGTCGGGCCACCCGGTTTTCGAATTGACCGAGAAGCTGACCAGGTTGCTGGAAAAAGGCGACATCATCATTGATGGCGGCAATTCAAACTACCTGGACACCGAGACGAATGTCCTGGCGTGCCGCGAACATGGCATCAACTTTGCCGGTCTTGGTGTATCCGGCGGTGCCGAAGGTGCGCGCAGTGGGCCATCCATGATGTTGGGATGCGCCGCTGAAATGCGCATCATGCTGGAACCGCTACTGGCCAATGTGGCAGCCCGGCATGATGGAAAACCATGTCTGGGCTGGTTCGGAGAAGGCGGAGCAGGGCACTTCGTCAAAATGGTTCACAACGGTATCGAGTACGCCATCATGCAGGCGATTTCCGAAAGCTGGCAACTGCTTGAACTGTCCGGACTGACAACCTTTGCCGCCGGAAGGCAACTGGATATCTGGTCCCGCGGCCCTCTGGCTGGATACCTGATGGAGATTTCCGGCGAAGTCCTGCAAACCAGTGATGCAATGTCGGAAAAATTGCTGATCGACCTGGTGGACGATGCCGCAGGGCAAAAAGGAACCGGCGGATGGTGTATCAGCGAAGCCGTTAACCTTGGTGTACCGGTGCCATCGATCATGGCAGCGGTCACCATGCGCCAGGTTTCATCCCATGAGGTACTGAGGGTTCTTCCTGAAAACAGACCGGAAGCAGAGACCGGGATCGCAACCGAAGCTGTGCATGACGCACTGGTGTGCGCCGTGGCTCTGGCCCTGGCGCAGGGCGCACACCTGCTCACGGTGGCAAGCCAGGAGTATGACTGGAAAATTCAGCTGACGGAGGCTGCAAGAGTGTGGCGGCAGGGCTCGATTCTGCGCATGGCCCTGCTCGACAGGTTTGCTGATCCTGCGGCCCTGTTTGATATGGCATCGGAACATTCGAACGGACTGCGCCAATCTGTGGCTGCAGCCTCGACGGCAGCCCTACCGGTACCGGTGATGTCTGCAAGCCTTACCTATCTGGATTCCTGCGCGGCGGATCAATTGCCGACTGCCCTGGTTCAGTTGCAGCGCGACAGGTTTGGCGCACACGGTCTCGAGCACCGGGAAACCGGCGAGATATTCCACGGACCCTGGCATGAGGCCGAAACATGATCGTTGTCGTGATGGGTGTATGCGGTTGCGGGAAGACAACAATCGGCCGGAAACTGGCGGAGAGGCTCGATGCTGCTTTTATAGAAGGTGACGAGCTGCATCCTGTCAGCAACACGGATAAAATGGCCGCCGGTGTTCCTCTTGACGATGAAGACCGTGAACCATGGCTTGATGCCATAGCGGCA
Source organism: uncultured Alphaproteobacteria bacterium (assembly GCA_963759095.1). Classification (GTDB taxonomy): domain Bacteria; phylum Pseudomonadota; class Alphaproteobacteria; order Rhizobiales; family Aestuariivirgaceae; genus Anderseniella. The sequence continues at coordinate 40,887 of CAVWYF010000024.1, forward strand.
CAGGCGGCGCAGATGTTGTCCGGCGCTCCATGCGTGGTGGTGTCGTGTTCAGCCCTCAAGCGCAGCTATCGTGACAGGTTGCGGACGGCAGATCACAATCTGAAGCTGGTGCACCTTACCGGCAGCAAATCCTTGCTGCAGGCCCGCATGAACCAGCGGCGCGGCCACTTCATGCCGGCTGGCCTGCTGAACAGTCAACTTGCCACTCTGCAGGTGCCTGAAGCAGACGAGACGGTCATCAAGCTGGATATTGCCGAACCACCGGACGCCATCGTTGAACGCGCATTTGCGTTCCTGAAACTACCCTCATCTTCAAGCCAAACAGACAAACAGAAGGAAACCCAATCATGAGCACCAAACCACGCGTTGGATTTATCGGCGTCGGCCTGATGGGCCACGGCATGGCCAAGAACATTCTGGCATCCGGTTATGAACTGACAATCATGGGGCACAAGAACCGCAAGCCGGTTGCCGATCTGGTCAAGCGCGGCGCGACGGAAGCGAACAACGCTGCTGCACTTGCCAAGGCAAGCGATGTGATTTTTCTTTGTGTTTCGTCATCGGCACAGGTTGAAGAACTGGTTCGCGGCAAGTCCGGCATTGCAGCTGGTGCTGCAAAGGGAACCATTGTGGTTGACACTTCAACGTCTGACCCGACCTCGACACTGGAACTGGCAGCGGAGCTGAAGGCAATCGGCGTCAAGCTGATCGATGCCCCGCTCGGACGCACCCCGAAGGAAGCTGAAGAAGGCCGCCTGAACACATTCGTCGGCTCCGATGCAAAGACCCTGAAACAGCTTCGCCCGCTGATTGAGACATGGGCAGAGAACATCATTCATGTCGGTCCGCTGGGCAACGGGCACAAGATCAAGCTGATCAACAATTTTATTGCCATGTCGTATTCAGCTGTGTGGGCGGAAGCCTATACGGCGTGTACCAAAACCGGTGTTGACCAGCAAACGCTCTATGATGTGGTGAAGGCCGGTGGCATGTACTGCGGCAACTTCGAGAACATGAGCAAGTGGGTTATCGGCCGTGACCCCAAAGCGCACGAGTTTGCCATTCGCAACTGCCTCAAGGACCAGCGCTATTTCAACAACATGATCGAGGCATCCGGCATGGCAGCGATTGTGGCACCGGCCGTGAAACAGTCCTATGCGATGGCGGTCGCCAAGGGTGACGGTGAACGTCACATGCCGATGATGTCCGATGTGATTGGTGAGCTGAACGGTATCAAGTTCAAGAAATAGCGGACCGTAAAACCCTACAACACCTTGGCGTCATCCCAGCGAAGGCTGGGGGGTGGAGTCACGTTTGAAGTGCAACACGGTTGAACATCTGATTGAAGACCTCGTTTGGGGTTTTGTAGTTGAGGCATTTTCTTGGCGCATTGTTGTACCTGTCTGTGATGAACTGCAACTGTTGTGCCGGGATGGCTGCCAGGTCTGACTTTCTCGGCAATGATCGCCTGAGCCTTGAGATGGCGTTTTCCACACCACCTTTTTGCCATGGCGCATGAGGATCACAGAAGTAGGTGCCACATGCCAGCAGGGGTTTGAGCTCATGATGCAAGGCAAACTCGGTCCCATTGTCGAAAGTGATGCTCTGGCGCAAATGGCCTGGCAGCTTGGCAAGGAAGCTTGAAAGCCGATCTGCCACAGGCCGGGCAGCCTTGGAAGGCTGGCGCATGAGGGTTGTGAACCTGGAGGTTCGTTCATGCAGCACCAACACGGCCTGACCATAGCGGGAAAACAGCATCAGGTCGGCTTCCCAGTGGCCGGGTTTTGTGCGTGACGTAACCGATCGGGGCCGTTCATGGATGCTAACGCGCTGTTTTATATGCTCAACCGGACTGATACCACCGCGCTTGAGTTTACCTCTGCGGTGTTTTGCCCGTGGCAGCAGCCTGTGCCAGTAATCCTTCTGAGCTGAACGATGGTAGATGAAGCGATAGATTGACTCATGACTGATCTGCATGTGAGCGTTATGCAGTGCCAGCCGGCCTGCAATCATCTGTGGTGACCATCCCATCGCAAGGCGGTCGCGAACAAGTGCACGCAGTGCTGGCTGGTGCGCCAGCTTGAAGCGACAGTCCCATCGTCTTCGTCGCAAGGCCAGTTGATGAGCGCGTTCACCCTCATACACCCCCGTCCATTGTTTTGTTGGTTTTGCATTGCGTTTCAGTTCACGGCTGACCGTACATGCGGCTCTGCCAAGCTGGCGCGCAATTTCTCTGATCGACTGGTTCGCCTTACGCAACAAATCGATCTTGATCCGCTCTACTAGAGACAGATGAACATAACTCTTTCCCATCGCAACAACACCTTAGCAGGTGTTGCACTTGTTACGTGAATCCAAGGGGTCCAAACTGGCCTGGCCGTGATATGTAACCTGGTTTTGGATGCCAGCCTTCGCTCACTGCTGTCCGGGAAAATTGTTGAGACTGAAATCCGAGCTTGGTGTATTTTCGCAAATGTCATCATCCGGCTTGACCGGGTGACCCAGTATCCGCAGAATTCTGAGGTTTTAGCACACCAGTGCGGCACTCGCGAACACAGTGGATACTGGGTTGCCCGGTCGAGCCGGGCAATGACAGTTTGTGGATGAAAAACCAAGTCCAAAACTGCGAAAGATCAAGAAACACGCTTGAACTCAGATGCTTGGTCCAGGAGCAAATATTTTTTCCCGGACAGCAGTGAGCCTTCGCTGGCATGACGGATGGTAAGGCGAGGGCTATCGACAGCCAAGATTTACACCAGCCGGTCACGCGGTTCCTTGCCGGCGAAATAGGCATCGAGATTGTCCAGCGCCCTGAAGCCCATGGCATCGCGGGTTTCACGTGTCGCGCTGCCAATGTGGGGCAGCATGAAGATGTTGGTGTGATTGGCAAACGCCGGGTTTCCGCCAGGTTCCGTCACAAAGCAGTCCAGCCCGGCTGCCGCAATGTGGCCTGACCTGATGGCAGCGACGAGATCGTCTTCGACGATCAGTGCACCACGCGCCGTATTGACGACAATCGCGCCTGCGGGCAGCAGGGCGAGGCGTTCGGCGTTGATCAGGCCGGTTGTGTCGGGTGTCGCGGGACAGTGCAATGACACGAAGTCCGATACGGGCAGCAGGGTTTCAACCGTCTCGTGATAGATAGCATCTTGTTCCAGTTCGGCCGGGAGCCTGGAGCGATTGTGGTAATGCACCTCCATGCCAAAGCCGCGGCAACGTTGCGCCATCACCTGGCCGACACGGCCCATGCCGATGATCCCGACGCGTTTGCTGGACACCTGAGTGCCGACCATGAAGGACGGGCTCCATGACTTCCAGTTGCCCGAGCGCACCATGTGATCGCCTTCCGGTGCCCGGCGCGCTGCGCCCAGCATCAGCAGCATGGCAATCTCGGCGGTTGCATCAGACAACACGTCCGGCGTGTTGGTGACGACGATGCCTCTTTGCCTGAATGCGGCAAGATCGCAATGGTCCACGCCGACGGAATGATTGGCGATGATTTTTGTGCGCTCAGACAGCCTGGCCACCACGTCGGCAGTAAAGAGTTCCGAATGGCATGGCAGGATCGCGTCTACCCTGGCGCTCATGGCCACAATATCGTCGGCGCTGGAAATTACGTCATCATGATTGAGGATGACGTCATAATCGCGCGCGGCGCGGTCTTGCGTGTTGTCGGAGAGTTTTCTGGAAATCCAGACAGTCGGCTTGGACATGCGTGTTTCAACTCATTGGATGGAGGAGGCCTCAATCAGCGCTTGCGGATGCATTCGTCCCAATAGTCATAAGCCACCATCGAAAGCACCGAGATGGCAATTATCCAGAACGGCAGGCCGCCCCAAAACCCGGCAAACCCGGTTGAAATACTGTGTGCAAGCCCGAGGATGAAAGTGAACACGAGCCCCAGGCCGATCAGGCCGGTAATTTTTCTGATATTCGTCATGTCCATCTTCTTCTTACTCCGTGCTGCATCCGTTGAAATGCTGTTTATTCACTTGCCGCCAACGAACTGACCAACCATTGCGCCGTGGTCATAAGGCGATCATCCTGTTCGCCCGAGCCTATCAGTTGCACGCCGATGGGCAAACCGGCTGCGCCGGACAGCAAGGGCAGGTTCAGAGCCGGCAGGCCCGCCGTTGTCCATATCGTGCAGAATACCGGATCGCCGGTGCCGTCGGTTTTCAATGGTGCTTCGCCAGCAGCAGACGGCGCGATAATCCCGTCATAGTCATGGAAAAACTCTTCGAAATAGTCTTCCGCGCCGGCCACCATGGACAGGGCTTCAGCGTACTGCGCGTCCGAATATCCCCGGCCGCGTTCCACAACGGGTTTCAACGTATCGCTGATCACATCCCAGTGCCGGTCGAAGTCATCAGCAAGGTGTCTGGCGATTTCATACTCGTGGACGGTTTTTTGATGGTCTACCAGGGCGGCGACGGATTTCGGCGCCTCTATGCGTTCCACCCGGTCGCCCAGCGCGGCCAGTATGTCCTCCAGGCCACTTCGCGCCTCGTCAGTGAGGCGGTCATGGAACGGCATGTCCAGCCATACAAGATCAGGCGCTACCAGCGGCTGGCGGGCCAGCCCGGCTGTGGCAGATGGCAAGGGACGCGGCAAGCTTGCCGGGTCGCGCGGATCATAGCCGGACAGTGCATCTGCCAGCAGTGACACGTCTTCCAGCGAGCGTGCGAACACGCCGACCTGATCGAGAGTGACGGAGGTTTGCAGCACACCGGTGCGGGAGATCACCCCGCGGGTGGGCTTGAACCCGAAAATGCCGCAGAACGAGGCAGGCCTGACGGTGGAACCGTTTGTCTGGCTGCCGATTGCCAGCGGCACATGGCCTGCGGCAACAGCGGCTGCGGAACCGCTGGACGAGCCACCGGGTGTGTGGGCGTGATTGTGCGGGTTTGAGGTATGGGCCGGGTTGAGAAATGCAAACTCGGTGGTGACCGTCTTGCCCATGATAACCGCACCTGCCTCGCGCAGTTTTGCAGTTACCTGACAATCGATTTCAGCGATTGTGCCTGTGCGGGCAGGGCTGCCGCACTCAGTCGGCATATCCTTGACATCGAATATGTCTTTTAAGCCCACAGGTACGCCATGCAGCGACCCGAGTGTCCTGCCTTTGCGGCGCAAATCATCCAGCTCACGGGCCTGGCCAAGGGCGCCTTTGGCATCAAGATGTACCCACCCACCAATGCCCGCATCAGTTTCGGCAATCCGGTCCAGGCAGGCCTGAACCAGTTGTTCCGAGGTGATCAGACCTTCGGCAATTTGCCGCCTGGCTTCACTGGCTGTCAGTTGACACAACATATCCGCTTTGATGCCTTTCAGGTCCGGCTCAGCTATTTCTGGTAGGGGCCGAACAGATAGTCAGGGAACCACAAGGCAATTGCCGGGAATTGGTACATCAAGACCATGGTGAAGATCACAATGCCCAGATACGGAATGATGCCCCGGAAAATCTGCATCAGCTCGATCTGGCCCTTGAGCACCCCTTTCAGGTAGTAGGCCGACATGGCCATGGGTGGGGTCAGGAACGAAGTCTGCAGGTTCAGCGCAACCAGCATGGCGAAGAAGTATGGATTGACCCCGAACTGGTCGAGCAAAGGCAGGAATATCGGCACGAAAATAATGACGATTTCCGACCACTCCAACGGCCAGCCCAGAAAGAAGATGATCGCCTGTGCCATCACCAGGAACTGCCATGGCGCCAGGTCGAACGAGGCGACCCACTGTGCAATCAGGTCATGGCCACCCAGATATGAAAACACCGATGCAAACGTCCACGATCCGACAAACAACCAGCACACCATGGCTGTCGCCTTGGCGGTGAGGTAGACGGACTGCTTGACCATTTTCCAGCTCAGCGCACCGTAGATCAGCGCCAGCACCAGGCCACCGAGTGAGCCCATGGCGGCTGCTTCAGCCGGTGTTGCGAGGCCGCCCAGAATGGAGCCCAGTACCATCATTATCAGCAAGGTCAGCGGGACAAAGGAGACCAGCAGGTTCAGGTAAATCTCACGGGCCGGCGGCACATCTTCCTGTTGCGGTTTTGGCGCAATGCCTGGATTAATGGTGACCCGGATGATCACATAGACGATGTAAAAGCCCGCCAGCATCAGCCCCGGGAAAACGGCTGCCGCATAGAGCCTGAGCGGTGACAGCTCGGCGATTGCGGCATACACGATCAGCATGATGGACGGCGGGATCAGAATGCCGAGCGTGCCGCCGGCGCAGATAACACCGGATGCAAACTCCTTGTTGTAATTGGCGTTTGCCATGGCTGGAAATGCCAGCAGGCCCATCAGGGTGACAACCGCGCCGACGATGCCGGTAGCGGTGGAAAACACCGCGCAGGTGATCAGGGCGGCAATGGCCATGGAACCGGGCAGGTTTCGGGCCGCCATCTGCAGCGAGTGGAACAGCTTGCCGACGATGTTGGCGCGTTCGACCACATAGCCCATGAACAAGAACAGTGGGATGGCGACGAGAGTATCGTTTTCCATCACCGAATAGGTGTTCTGGTTCAAAAGGTAGAAAATCTGGTTCTGGAAAAAGTCGCCAAACGTGCTGATCGCATCGGCTTTGTAATAGGCGTAATAGCCAAAGCCAACCCCCATGGCTATCAGGGTAAACGCAATCGGAAAGCCCAGCAGCACCAGAACGATGAACAGGGACAGCATGAGGATGGCGACTTCAGGGTTCGTCATTTTCTATTGAACTCCAGCGGCAACAGCGCGGGTAAAATTGGATTGATCAGGATTTGTCGGCAACCGGGTCGGGAGCCGCGAGCAGGTCTTCGGTCTCACGCACGTCTTCAAGCCGTTCCAGCCAGACGCCTTCGCGCATCGCCTTCCAGCAGCGCAATATCTCTGCGACGCCCTGAATGATCATCAGGAAACCGGCCAGCGGAATGAGCGTCTTGAAGAAGTAAATCTGGATGCGGGCAGGGGAGTTCCAACTGACCTCAAGATAGCGCCAGCTGTCCTTGGCGATCTCGGCGCCAAACCAGAACAGGGCGAGCATGCCTGGGAAAAAGAAAATAACATAAAGCACGAAATCCAGCGTTGCCTGGGTCTTGACCGGCAGCAAGCGGTACAAAACATCACCGCGCACGTGAGTGTCCTGGGCCAGCGCATAGGGCCCGGCCATCAGGAACAGGGCGCCATACATCTGCACCATCATGTCAAACGCCCAGACCGTCGGTGAGTTCAGCACATAGCGCACGAACACTTCGTATGACACCGAGAACGTCAGGATCAGAATGCACCACCCAAAGGCGCGGCCGACCCAGATGCTAAGACTTTCAATGGCGTGAATGAGTGTTATCACGGTTCGCCTCCCCAGGCATAAATTATACTTCGGAGAGCCACACACCATGCCGACATGGGTTCAGTGGAACCCACGTGCCTGATTCAGCGCACAGCTCTCCGTAGATATCGCATGATGTTACCTTCCCGCACCAACGCTCCGGATGCGGGAAGGTTCGGTGATTATCCGAAGTAGTGCTTGTATGCCAGCTTGTAGTCAGGCTGGTTCAGGTTCAGGTAATTCATCACGTTCTTGGCGTATACCTTCTGGGAGTCAATGACCTTGGTGAAGAACGCATCCTCCTTGGAAATGCGGTCAACCACGATATCCCACGCTTTCAACTGCTCTGCCATCACCGAGTCCGGTGTGCGGTAGATATTGACACCCTGATCGTCGCGCAGCTTCACCAGGTCATCTGCATAACGCTTGGTGTTGTTCCAGTAGAAGTTGGAATTTTCAGCTTCCGATGCGTATTTCAGGATCGCTCTCAGTTCTTCCGGCAGGCCTTCGAACATTTTCTTGTTGAAGGTAACCTCGAAGAACTCCTGGCTCTGATGGAAGCTGGCCAGGTGATAGTGCTTGGAGACATCCTGCATGCCGAAGTCACGGTCAGAGGTCGGGTTGTTGAACTCGGCCGCATCGATCAGGCCGGACTTCATGGCCGGCTGAATTTCACCGCCGGGCAACTGCACAACCGACATGCCCATTTCGAGCAGAACGTCGGCAGCCAGGCCAACCGTGCGATATTTCAGACCCTTCATCTGCGAAGCGTCCTTGATTTCTTCCTTGAACCAGCCGAGCGGCTGGGCCGGCATGGCGGAATTGAAGAACGACACAACGTTCAGGCCAAGTGAGCCCATCAATTCGTCAAACAGTTCCTGGCCACCACCGTAATGGATCCAGCCGAGCACTTCCTGGGAAGACCAGCCGAAACACGGGCCGGTGCCGAACAGGGAAGCGGACTTGGACTTGGAGTACCAGTAGGCCGGCACATAGTGGGCAGCATCAAGCACGCCGCGGTGCACCGCGTCCTGCATCTGGCTGGTCTTGACCACCGAGTTCACCGGCAGCAGATCGATTTTCAGGTCCTTGCCTGCCATCGCGTTGACGCGATTGACGTAGGACTGGGCATTTTCAAGGAAAATACCACCGCCCCAGGCGGCCTGCATCTTGATTACCTTTGGTTCTGCGCGGGCGATGCTGGGGGCAGCAAGGCCGGCAACAGTTGCAACACCGGCTCCGGTCAGGAACTTGCGGCGTGACGCGACGGCGGTTGCCGCCTTCGAAATATCAGTCATTGTTTTCTCCCTAAATGCCCGGTCATACTCAATTCCACGGGCAGTGATTTCAGACTAGAAGGTATGCCCCGTTGTGCAAGACGAGTTTCCACATTGTGATCAAATTACCACCTTGTGGCTGAAAAAGGGCATCTGAAGCAGGTGATCGCTGCGATGCCGGGGCGTACTGGCAGTGGATCTGGGTGAAACCCAGCTCGGCCTGGGTTGGACGGCACAACAATCTCCCTGAACGTTGCCGCCGGGCCGCACTCGCAATGCGTGCAGAGTGATGAAATGCACATCTGTAAGCTGCAAAATGCCCCAAGGTCATCACAACGGCATAGAAAAACAGCTCCTCTCCTAGAAGGAATAAAGCCATGACCACGCAGCATCACACCAGCTTCACCAAGGCCATCGTCGGGTCCGCACAGCGTCTGTTCCGTTCCAGCAAGCACCACGGCCTGCTCGCCAGCAGCCACATCGATGCGCGCACCATGCGCGACATTGGTGTGAACCCGGTAGGGTTTGATTGATAACTGACGGGCGTGTGTTGAGCATCGGCTTACGCCGGGATGCCTGAAAATATTTGGTGATCCCGACAGGACCGGGTTCTGTGGCCCTCAGATCAGGAGTCTGGGGGCATATTTTAAAACACAAAGCGCTGCTAACGAAGCGCGTGCTTGCCTTTCAGCCATCCCACCAGCGCAAGTCTTCTTCCCCACAATATCGGGTTTGCCCTGTGCCATAAATGAGCTGGAAAAAACATCGCTGCGCCTCGTGTACGCGGGGCGGTTCTGTCCTTGTTGCGTGACCAGACATACAGTTTGCCACCGCCATAGTCCGATGACCGGGACAATTGCACACTAACGGTCAATTTTCGCTGGCTAAGTTCCGGCACACCTGAATCCATGTGCCGGGCGAAGTGGTTCAAGAAACCGTAAGAGACAAACTGCAGGGTCTCGACGCTGTCCAGCTCAAATTTCCAGACCTCGTCGTTCAGTTCCATTGCCTTGTCGCGCAACCGATCATAAATCCACTTGTTTTGAGCGTCTTCCGGCAGGTGCCGTACCAGGCACAACCTTTGTGTAAGGCGGCGGATACGGCCTGCATTGGGAGACACAGCCGGTAGCGCAGGTGCAAGCTGTGCGAGGGAAACTATCCGATCACATTCCTCATCGCTGAACAGCTGGACAGCTTGCGTGTTTGAATGACTGGATTGCATCTTTGAGAGTTTCCGACTCAATCAGGACATTGGTCTTCAAACAGCGTTCATTGGTTGGTTCAGTTTAAAAGTAAGTTGATCGCTGGTGCAACCTTCATCGGGGCAGTGTTGCGGTCCATGAAATGCCGCATTCCACGGGCGCCCGTATCATCACAATGTCAGAGCGGTCAGAACATCGATCAGGTTTGAAAAGCTGTTTTCTATGTTGTTCAAAATGTGCTTCCCGAGAGATGGGTGACACTTCATTCCGGACACATAGGTTACACTTTTGGCCCTTTGCAAGGAGATGCGAGGTGCCTTGGAAGGAGTGTAATCAGATGGATGAACGGCTCAAATTCATTGCCCGACTGCTGGACGGCGACAAGATGTCGGTGCTGTGCCGGGAGTTCGGGATTTCCCGCAAGACCGGCTACAAGATCCTCAAACGATACAATGCTTGCGGCCTACATGGGCTGACTGACCGGTCTCGACGTCCTTATCGCCAGGCCAATCAGCTGCCGGTGCAGATCGAGAAGCAGATCGTGCGTCTGAAGCGGGAGAGACCAACCTGGGGTGCACCGAAGATACGCGAACGGATGAGGCGGCTTTTCCCAGATATCCATTCACCAGCAGTGAGCACGGTGCATGCGGTTCTGGACCGTCATGGTCTGGTCAAGCGCAGAGGACGACGGCGTCGCAACAAGGCAACGGGTACGGCACTGTCGCCTGGCAGCCAGCCCAATGATCTGTGGTGTGCCGACTACAAGGGAGAGTTCAAGCTTGCCGACAAACGCTATTGTTATCCCCTGACGATCACTGATCATGCCAGCCGGTATGTCATTGCCTGTGAGGCACTGCATACTACGAAAGAAGTCTATGCCTTCACGGTATTTGAGCGTGCTTTCAAGGACTTCGGCATGCCTTGCTCAATACGAACCGATAACGGCGTGCCGTTTGCCAGCCCCAATGCCCTGTTCAACCTGTCCAGACTGTCAGTTTGGTGGTTGCGCCTTGGTATCCAGATCGAGCGTATCAAACCCGGTAACCCGCAACAGAACGGACGCCATGAACGTATGCATCTGACTTTGAAGTTGGAGACCACCAAACCGGCAGGCGACAACTTCCTTCAGCAGCAGGCCAGGTTCGATGACTTCGTGGATTGCTTCAACAACGAACGCCCACATCAGGCTCTCGACATGCAGTACCCGGCGGAACGATATGCCCCCTCATCAAGAATCTACAATGGCCTGCCGGAGCTTGACTATCCGTTCCATGACAAGTCGGCCACAGTGACGACCTGCGGGCGTATTTGCTTCAACCGGCAGAAAATCAATCTCAGCCAGGTCTTTGCCGGACAAACTGTTGGCATCAAGCAGACCGAAGACAGAATTTGGCTGGTAAGCTTTATGGACTATGACTTAGGATACTTTGATGATGAGACATGCAGACTGGAACCACTTGCAAATCCATTTGGACCAAAAGTGTTACCCATGTCTCCGGTATAAAACGTAACCCATGTGTCCGGTATGGACCAAAGGTTATTGGTGATCCCGACAGGATTCGAACCTGTGACCCCCAGATTAGGAATCTGGTGCTCTATCCAACTGAGCTACGGGACCATGCCTTAAAGTGCGAGCGCTTTATAGCGTCATTTGAGCGGTGTACTCAAACCTGAATTCACTTCCAGGCGATCAAAAAACAACCCCGCCGGAGGAACACCTCGGGCGGGGTTGCGTATCTTGTTGCAGATTGTCCGGAAATCTGAACGGTCCGGCGGTCGCTTTACGCGGCCTTTTCTTCTGCGCTGGCAGCGGCTGGCTTTTCACCGCGGTGCGACGAGTTTTCCAGCACGGCTTCGATTTCGCTGACCGCGCCTGCATCATCGAGCTTCTTCACGCAGGCGATTTCACGGGCCATGCGGTCGAGCGCTGATTCATACAGCTGGCGTTCGGAATAGGACTGTTCCGGCTGGCGGTCGGAGCGGTACAGGTCGCGCACCACTTCGGCCACGAAGATCAGGTCGCCTGAATTGATCTTGGCTTCATATTCCTGGGCGCGGCGCGACCACATGGTGCGCTTGACGCGGGCCTTGCCGGTCAGAACCTTCATGGCATTTTCGGCCATGGTCTTGTCCGACAGCTTGCGCATGCCGACGCTGTCGCACTTGTTCAGCGGGACACGCAGGCGCATCTTGTCTTTTTCGAAATCGATGACGAACAGTTCGAGCTTGGCGCCGGCAATTTCCTGCTCTTCCACAGCGACAATCTTGCCTACACCATGGGCCGGATACACGACAAACTCACCGATCTTGTACTTGAGCTTGCGCGATGCGATCTTTTTTTCTGTGGCCATTTTTATTTTTCCCTTGTCACTCGTGCGTTCGACGTAATTCGCCTGTCCGACCGTTTCTTTCAGCAAAACCTATTTCGCCGCATCCTGCCCGTTGCCCTGAGGCTTCAGCCAGGTTCACCTTCCCTGCCGGAAGGCAAAAAACCACCTCATGCTGGTGGAGGGGTGCGTAGCTGATAGCCAGTGCTTGTCTGATACGGTCGGTTGCAGTTCGGTGTTTACCCGCGTGAGCCTTATGTGAAGGCAGGTCAGGTCCGGTTGAATTGCAGGCTTTCGTTTCAAAAACTGGATCAGGCGAAAAAAAGTCCGAGCCTTTCGGACCCGGGTTCTCAATGCTTTGCTGTGAATTTCAAGTCATTAACAAGGTGTATAACACAAATTTACCGATTGTTAAAGCCTCTGGACGCCATGGACGTGCCGGAAACAGTCGAATGGGGCTGAAGTGTAAAGAAATGGTTAACGCGGCATTACGTCAATCGGTAGGAATTTAGCGCAATCCTGCCATATGGCAATGCCCGCAAAAGTGCGCGGTTTTGCTTGATCGCAAGCACCAACTCCCGGTTGCGCTCCAGAGCAACATGGGTTCAAGTGAACCCATAAAGTTGCTTGATCATTTTGGAGGCGATCAGGTTCATGATTTTTGGTTTTTCAACCAAAATCATCCTGATCTAGTCGCCTTCACCGGGTTCTTCTGAGAAATACTTCTCGAACTTGCCCTGTTCGCCATCGTGTTTCTCCGCATCGTCCGGAGACTCGCCCTTCTGGGTAATGTTCGGCCAGACATCGGCAAGCCTGGTGTTCAGCTCAAGCCATTTCTCAAGGCCGGGCTCGGTATCCGGCTTGATGGCTTCTGCCGGGCACTCCGGTTCACACACGCCGCAGTCAATGCATTCGTCCGGGTGGATGACGAGCATGTTGTCGCCTTCATAAAAGCAGTCCACCGGACATACTTCAACGCAGTCCATGTACTTGCACTTGATGCAGTTCTCAATGACGATATAGGTCATGTGCTGGCTCTCAAACTCTCAACTGTTGCCTTTGTCAGCGGGTTGCCGGTGAACTTGCATTTTCTTGGCGCATCGTCAAGCGCACTTGTAGGTATATCAGGCATCGGGTGAGTGGGTGGCTGAGCCGGTAGCAACGCCGGAAGCCGGATTTATTTCACAATACAGCAAACGGGCTTCTGGGGCAGGGCCCCTGCGTGTTCCGGTGGCGATGACCTCGACCACTTTAATGTGATCGCGGTTCATGAAACTCACCACATCACCGGGCGAAACCGTTTGGGACGGTTTGGTGATTTTGGTGCGGTTTACTCTCACCTTGCCTTTGGCAACCAGGCGTTGGGCCAGCGCCCGGGTCTTGACGAAGCGGGCAAACCACAGCCACCGATCAACCCGCTGAACAGCTCTGCCGGCTTCATCTGTCATGCTACTTCTTGGTCAAACCCTGTTTCAGTTGACCCAGTATCGCAAACGGGCTGTTCGGATCCATGGGCTTTTCCCGGCGTGGCGCCGGCGGGCGCTGGCCGCCGGCTTTCTTGCCGGGACCGCCTTTCTGGTGCCGGTTGCGATCCGGTTTGCCGGCATTACCCTTTGCGCCCTTTGCGCCTTTTGCGCGATTACCCGCGTGTTGTTTTTGGTGGCGGAAAGGCCCTGTGTCCTTTGGCCACCAGATTTCGATCATTTCAGGTTCTGCAGGTTCTGCGTCCTGGGATGTTGCGGTTTCAGGCGCAGTGACCTCAGTTGGTGCAGCGTCAGAAGGCTCAGTTGCAGGAGCGTCAGCAGGTTTGGTTTCCGCCGGTGCCTCGGGCGCAGCTTCGGCTGGTGCTGCCTCGGCAGGCGCCGCCTCGGTTGGCGCGACCTCTTCAGGCGCACCGGTCATAGCGGTTTCAGAAGGCGGCTCGGACGCCGATGCAGCCGGTGCATCGGCAGCGGCGTCTGTAACCGGTTCTTCTTCGGATTTGGGTTTCTCCGGGGCTTTTCGCTTTTGCGCCGAAAACCCGAGTGACTTCAGGATTGACGAAAACTCGTCACCTGAACACCCGACGAGGGACATCATGTCCGGCACCACGGTGAAACCACCGCCGTCCACCGATCCGTCAGGGCGCTCTTCGCCTTCGCGTTGCGCACGCCAGAACACGCGGGTGCGGATCATGTCTCCAAGCCGCTCCAGCATGTCGACGCGCACGGCGCGCTCGCCGCAGACGCGAAAGCCGACAACCTGATAAAACCCGCGCGGGGTTGTTTTGTCGAACGGGACCGATGTGAGGCCCTGCTGCGGCATGGCATCAGGCAGCGCGGATGCATCCAGTCCGCGCTTGTCGGCATCATGCAACGCCCACAACAACAGCCGCAGGGAAGTTGGAGCAGGTTTCAGGATGGTTGGAATGAAAATATGGAATGCACCGAACCGCACACCATGCTTGCGCAGCACGGCGCGTTCATCCTGGCCAAGTGACTTGACCTCCTCGGCCACCTGTTCTCGCGGCAGGACGCCGAGCGCCTCGATGATCTGGAAGGCGATGCCGCGGGCAATGCCGGTGATCTCTTCTGCTTCGCCAAGTGAGACAAGCGGCGCCAGCAGGCCGGCAATATGGCGCGAGACAAACTTCGACAGGCGCATCTGGACCGCCTCACGGTCCGGTGCTGACACCTGTTCATCAGCCAGTGTTTCAACGCGCGGCTTCAACAGGTTCTCAGCGCCGGTGAGGCGGCCGACCGCATGAGATTTCCAGATGATATTGCCGGCTGCATCAAGGCTGAAATCCGGATCCGGCGCGGCAACGACGGACTGGGCGCGCCCGGCCAGGGTCTCGGTTACCGTTTGCAAGGCGGCAGAGATCAATACCCTGGAGTTTTCGCCGTCCGTTGGTTCGGCAATGAACCGCAAGCCTTCAATGCGGCCTGCATATTCACCCTCCACAAGCACGGCACCTTCCTGATCGACACTCGACATTAATTCTTCCCTTTCACGCAGACGTTTCATCAATACGCTGGTGCGCCGGTCGATGAACCGCTGGGTCAGCCTTTCATGCAAGGCATCCGATAATCTGTCTTCCATTGCCCTTGTCAGTTCCTGCCAGTGGCCGGGGTCGTCCAGCCAGTCCTGCCGGTTGGCAACAAAGGTCCAGGTTCGCACATGGGCAATGCGGTTTGACAAGGTGTCTATATCGCCATTGGTATTGTCGCAATACGCCAACTGACGGGCAAACCATTGTGTGTCAATGCGCCCGGTGTCGGCGACATACCTGAAAATGGTGGCGACAAGGTTGGCATGCTCGCTGCCGGTAATGTTGCGATAGTCCGGCAACTGGCAGGTTTCCCATAACAATTCCACAACCTCGCGGCCTGATGCGCGGTCGATGATTTCTGCATCGCGGGCAATCAGCGACAGGGTCTCGATGTCTGCACCGGGCCTTGTCCGGGTCAATCCTTCCCGGTTGGGCAGGGCGTTCAGCGAGCCGAGCAATCTTTCCACCGAGCCGAAATTCAGGTTGCGGTTGCGCCACTGCAGCACACGCAGCGGTTCAAAGCGGTGGTCCTCAAGCTTTTCAATGGTTTCTGCATCAATACTCACGGCATCGGCAGTCAGGCCGAATGTGCCGTCGTTCATGTAGCGTCCGGCCCGTCCGGCGATCTGGCCCATCTCAGCAGCCGTCAGATTGCGGAACTGGAACCCGTCAAACTTTCGCGTTGCGGCGAAGGCGACATGGTCAATATCCATGTTGAGCCCCATGCCGATGGCATCGGTCGCCACAATATGATCGACATCGCCTGACTGATACAGTTCCACCTGGGCATTGCGGGTGCGCGGGCTCAAGGCCCCAAGTACCACTGCTGCGCCGCCCCTTTGACGCCGGATCAATTCGGCGACGGAGTACACCATGCCCGCTGAAAACCCCACAATTGCCGTGCGTTTGGGCAGACGCGTGATCTTTTTCTGGCCGGCGAAGCTGAGTTTTGACAACCTGGGGCGGGACACATAGTTCACCCCCTTGAGCAATTGTTCCAGCATCGGCTTGATGGTTGCCGCGCCCAGCAACAGGGTCTCGTTAAGCCCGCGCGAGTGCAGCAGCCTGTCGGTAAACACGTGACCGCGCTCGCTGTCGGCGGCGAGCTGGATTTCGTCAATGGCCATGAACGACACCGGAATATCGTTTGGCATGGCTTCAACAGTGCACACCCAGTAGCGCGGTGCCGGCGGTATCAGTTTTTCCTCGCCGGTGACCAGTGCCACAGACATCTGGCCTGCCCGGGCAACAACGCGATCATAAACCTCTCGCGCCAACAGGCGCAGCGGCAGGCCGATCATGCCGCTGGGATGAGCAAGCATCCTCTCGACCGCGTGATGGGTTTTGCCAGTATTGGTTGGCCCCAGAAGGGCTGTTACGTTTCTGTGGGCATCCATGGAGATTCTGCTGGGGATCCGGTAAGGGTGGGCAAGAGATATGATATCACGTGTATCTGGTCCAAAACATCGCTGTTAGCCTGTCGCGCAAAAATTGTCCGGGTGTGCGGCCGGGCCATTCCAGTATCGGATTCAAACAGGAACATGTCATGACCGAATCATGAATCGCATCAGATTCATGTTGTGTTCACCCCCCATATATAGCGGTCCGGGTGATCGTCGGGCACAAGCCGGTGTTGTTGCCTGCTGCTATCTCTTGGCCAGGGACTTTGAATTGAGCGGCCGGCCGGACAAGGTTGCCTTGTTGGCGTAGGCCACAAAGTCCTTCCCCTTGATCTTGCCTGTCACGGCAACCAGCACATTCATGTCGCGGCCCAGTGCAGAAGACCTGACCGGTGCAAACCAGACCCTGAATACAGGTGGGTTTTTTCGATACTTCGCTTCTGTTCGGGCCGACAGACCGGCAAGGGTGGAGTAGGTCATGCTGCAGACAATTGCTGGACCCCGGTAAACGCCGCCGTCCTTCTTGCCGAAGGTGTCGTCCTTGATTTTTTGCAAGGCAAGTTCGAACACTTCCTTGCCGTTATAGACGCGATAACTGGCATCGCAGGGGTTTTTGGCAGGCGTTACCGCTATATCCATTATGGATGCGAGCGTGTCACGGGCACCGGCTGCAGATGCCGAACTGATTTTAGCTTCGGTTTCGCCGTTCACAGCCGGTTTGCGCTTGGTGGAGACCGGCTGCAATCCGTCAAAGCTGACCGCGTATCTGCCCTTTTTGCCTTTTTCCGTAACCTTCATGGTGAAGTTGTCCGACCGGGCGCCTTTCCCGGTGACGGCACCTGATGATGTCATGTCCATCTTCAGGTCGATAAAAAGCGACGCCAGCCCCCTGGGGCGCAGTTTCGCGGACGCATTGAACGAATTCTGGTCAATATCTGCCGAATAGTTCAGCGCAAACGCCCGGATCCCGCGAGTATAAAGGTCATATTGGACTTTCAGCTTGTCCGCTGCCGCTGCGGTACCGGGAGATGCTGTGAAAGCCAGGGTGAATGTAGCTGCTGCGACCGCAGTAGCTGCTATCGTGTTCATGATGGCTGATTTCATTATGCCTGCTGGACCCCGTTATATGTCATTCGAGATTGTGTGAGCGACTTTTGCATGTTCATGCCTGAACGGTTGCTGAACGAACGATGCCTGATCTAGAGCTTGTTTGTGCCGTGAATGTGGTATGATTCGCCAAGTTCACAAGGTATTGAACCAGATTGTCGAGTAAGCTTGATCTTCAGTCCTGAGGCTATGTGAGATCTTGTCGCAAAACCGGGCTTGACGGCTGATGCAGGCTTGCCTATAGACACGCGATGAATTTGATCCGGCCCGCTGGCGCCGGACTTCGTGTCTATGGACCTTTTGGGACCTGCACTGAGTTCGCCTTGAAACCAGACACGTACGGCAACCGGAAATGCTGAACAAATTGGAGTAATTGACATGGCCCGTCGTTGTGAGTTGACCGGCAAGGGTGTTCTGGCAGGTAATAATGTCAGCCACGCCAACAACAAGTCCCGCCGCCGCTTTCTGCCCAATCTGTGCCAGGTGCACCTGATGAGCGAGAGCCTTGGCCGTGATTTCGCATTCAAGGTATCAGCTGCCGCACTGCGCTCTGTCGAGCATCGCGGTGGCCTCGATGCCTACCTGATCAAGGCTCGTGACACGGAATTGTCACTGTCGGCCAGGCGGGTGAAGCGTCAGGTTGAAAAGAAGCTGGCGAGCGCTGCTGCCTGAGGTGGCAACGCGCGTCTGACGCTTTTTACCTGTTACAAGGTTGCGGCCGCTCCTCAAGGGGGCGGCCTTTTTGTTGGTGGCTTTCGGCTATGACTGAAAAAACCGGAAACGATGATCGCGCGCGCCATTCACCCGGCGCCAGCCGCGACGGTGAGCCTGCAATTCATACATCGGCTTCGCTGCGAGACTGCAAGGTCGGACGGTTCTGCGAGGTCAAGGAACGCGTTCTCATGCGGTCGTCTTCGCTGGGGGACTACAGCTATGTCGAGCGTCATTCGGAGCTGATCTATACGCAGACCGGCAGGTTCTGCGCGATTGCGGCTGACGTGCGCCTCAATGCGCTCAACCATCCGATTGACAGGGTGAGCCAGCACAAATTTACCTATCGAGCCAATGAATATTTCGTCGGCAAGAAACTTGACCACACGTTTCGTGAACAGCGCATGCAGGAAGGCCAGGTTGCGCTGGGCCATGACGTCTGGGTCGGGCATGGGGCCATCGTGTTGCCGGGGATAACGATCGGCACAGGTGCTGTTGTCGGTGCAGGCGCCGTTGTTACCCACGATGTTGAGCCCTATGCCATTGTCGCCGGTACGCCGGCGCGATTTGTGCGCTGGCGGTTTGAGCCGGATATCGCACAGCGGTTGCTGCAGCTGGCATGGTGGAACTGGAGCCACGATCAGCTCGCAGATGCGGTGGATGACATGGCCCGGCTGGACGTGGTGGCCTTCCTGGACAAACATGACGGCGGCATCGAAATCTGAATGCCTGCTGACAGGATGTTGTCAGTAGGGGCGTGGCACAGTCGGCCTGTTCAGCAACAAGGGATCAGTCATGGCTACAGGCAGCAAACTAACGGGAAGTTTTGTTAAGTTCATAGAGCGCCAGCCTTTGTTCTTCGTGGCCACAGCCGCGCCTGACGGGAGGGTCAATGTGTCACCGAAAGGCCTCGATAGCCTGCGCGTCCTGAGCCCCAACCGCATTGTCTGGTTGAGCCTGTCAGGCAGCGGCAACGAGACGGCGGCCCATCTTCGCGAAGCAAACCGCATGACCTTGATGTTCTGCGCGTTTGAAGGCAATGCACTGATCCTGAGAACATATGGAACGGCTACGACCCTGCATCCGCGTGATGCCGGCTGGAACGATCTTGCCGGACTGTTTCCGGACATGGCCGGCAGCCGCCAGATATTCGATCTGGACATTGACCTTGTGCAGACGTCGTGTGGCACTGGTGTTCCGGTCATGACCTGTCAGGGCCAGCGCGGGCCAGAAGAACTGCTGCCGTTTTATGAGGATATGGGAGTAGACGGAGTGGAGCGCTACTGGGCCAGAAAGAACGCCGTCAGCATTGACGGAAAAGACACCGGCACCGTTGTGCAAGGATCAGACCGGGTCTGATCTAGTGCAGGCGGAACTGGAACATCACGGTGGACTGCACCGACTTGTTGAAGTTATCGTCTGAAATCACCGTAATGATTGTGCCGCGCTCGTCCTGGTGGGCGGCGATGCCTTCCATATTGTCGATCTGGTAGGAAGTCAGCTTGCCGGAGAACAGGAGTTTGCCCGGGCCGGTGGTGCGCTTTTGCAGGTCTTCCACCGAGAACCGGCGCAACGCCATGCCAACCAGGACCGGCGGCTTGAAGCTGCGTTCAACAGTGATGATCTCGTTGCCGCCGGGCAGGATGGCAAGCCCGGTAACCAGGTAGTCTTCATGGCGCGGAATATGAAACTCCTGCGTCGTGCCCTTGCGCCAGAGCCAGCCGCGCAGGCTGTCATCCTTGGCGTGATTGCGTTCTGATATCGCTATCAGCCAACCTTTCAAGGGCCCTTCCGCAAACCGTCCCAGCGCTTCAAGTTCGCCATTCCTTTGACCTTGCGATAGAGCTTTCGGGCTCTTTACCCGTTTTGCCTTTGCCTTGAAACCGTGTTTGGCAATGTTGAACCGCTCGACCCGTTCGCGCCGTTCGAAACCGACAATCACCTTGCCTTCGAGCCCTTTGGAGTTCCAGGCGGCAACAGCCTCGGCGTCCGAGCGTGAGTTGCGGTCGTCGATCCTGCCCTTGTGGTTCAAAATCGGCGCAAGGTTCGTGTCCGAAATGCCCTTCAGGCGGCCGTCTTCGTAGACGAAGTTACCTGTCAGCCAGTGTCCGCGATCACTGACACTGATAAAGCGTTTTCCATCGCGCGACACTTCAAGGCCGGAAAAACCGCCAAAATCCTTGTTGTCGCTGGTCAGGGTCAGTCCGCCCAGGAAAGTGATGCCTGAGGGCAGGTTGCCATTTCCAAATCGCGCGAAACTTCTGAGATTGGTGCTGACCGAGATGGCGGTGCTGTCTGCGCTGGCGTGTGGAACCGGAACGAGCATGGCCACAGACAAGCAACATCCGATCACCCATCTGCTGTGCTTCATGGTCACGTCTTTCAAATGGCTCAACCGGCCTTGCGCATCCTGGTACCACCCCTGCCGGCAGGAGGCGGGGCTGCGGCGCGTTCCTCAAACAGTTCAGCCAGCTTTTCAGTCATGGCACCGCCGAGTTCTTCGGCATCAACAATGGTGACAGCGCGCTGGTAATAGCGTGTCACGTCATGGCCGATGCCGATGGCGATCAGTTCAACCGGCGAGCGGTTTTCAATGTCGGCGATCACCTGACGCAGGTGCTTTTCGAGATAGTTGCCGGAATTGACGGACAGGGTTGAATCATCCACCGGCGCACCGTCGGAGATCACCATCATGATGCGGCGTTGTTCAGGACGCGCAAGCAACCTGTTGTGTGCCCAGATCAGCGCTTCACCGTCGATGTTTTCCTTCAACAGTCCTTCGCGCATCATCAGGCCGAGATTGCGCCGTGCGCGGCGCCATGGCTGATCGGCTGACTTGTATATGATGTGGCGCAAATCATTGAGCCTGCCCGGCATGGCCGGCTTACCGTCTGCCAGCCATTTCTCGCGGGCCTGCCCGCCCTTCCAGGCGCGGGTTGTAAATCCGAGGATCTCAACCTTGACCCCACACCGTTCCAGGGTACGGGCCAGAATGTCTGCGCAGGTGGCCGCGACCGTGATCGGCCTGCCGCGCATGGAACCGGAGTTGTCCAGCAACAAAGTCACGACCGTGTCGCGGAACTGGGTATCCTGTTCGACCTTGAACGACAGTGCGCTCATCGGGTCAATGACCACCCGATACAGCCTTGCAGCGTCCAGGATGCCCTCTTCAAGGTCAAAGTCCCAGGAGCGGTTCTGTTGTGCCATCAAGCGGCGCTGCATGCGGTTGGCAAGCCTGGCCACCACGCCCTGAAGGCTGGCCAGCTGCTTGTCGAGATAGTTGCGCAACCGGGTCAGTTCTTCAGGATCGCACAGCTCATCTGCTTCTACCGTCTCATCAAACTGATTGGTGTAGACCTGATAAAACTTGTCATTGGACATGGAGGCAAACGGCAGCTCCGGGCGCCAGGGCTGGTCGCCATCGGGTTCTTCTTCGCCCTGCATGTCGTCCATGTCTTCCGAGCCGTCCATTTCCATGGCGTCTTCCATGGTTTCGTCCTGGTCGGCTTCACCTTGCTCCATGTCTTCGGACGCCGATGTTTCAGCATCCTCGCGGCCGGTTTCCGTCTGTTCCTGATCGCCCTCGGCATCGTCGTCGGTATCGTCGTCATTGTCTTCGGCGTCGTCCGGGTCGTCCCCGAGCTCATCAGACATTTCGAGCCGTGCCAGCAGGTCGCGCGACAGGCGTGAGAAGGCTATCTGGTCATGGATACAGTCATCCAGGCTGTCCAGTTTCTCGCTGGCCTTCTCTTCAATCCAGGGGCGCCACAAATCAACCAGCTTCTTTGCGGAGTCCGGCGGGGCTTCCCCGGTGAGGCGTTCACGCACCATCAGTGCAAGCGCGTCTTCCAGCGGTGCGTCTTCGCGCTTGTGCAGGGGGCCAGTGACTTTTTCATCAAAGCGCTGGTCCAGCATGGCATTCAGGTTGGTTGCCATGCCGGGCATGGCGCGCGCGCCGAGAGCTTCGACGCGGGCTTGCTCGATTGCCTCATAAACAGTGCGCGCCTGCTGGCCTTGCGGCAAATAGCGCGAATGAACGCTGGTCGAATGATTGGCGAGTCGCATCGCCATGGCATCGGACAGGCCGCGCGTAACGGCCAGGTCAGCCGCGGTTGCATCGCGTGTGATCTGCGGCAACCGCGCGCGCTTGTCGGTGATGCCGGGGTGTTCGGCACCAAAGGAGCAGGTAAGTTCCGGCTCCTGGGCAATCGTCTTCATGGCGAGCGTCAATGCGCGCTTGAAGTTCTCTGCAGGTGCTTCACGATCGTTTGCCATTGGGTTCTTTGTTGTCCGCCGATTCAGGCAATGGCCAGGGCAGCAGACGATTCGGGTAATTCCTCACCAAAGCACCGCTGATAGAACTCCGCCACCAGTGCGCGCTCCAGTTCATCGCACTTGTTCAGGAATGTCATCCGGAACGCCAGGCCGACATCATTGAATATGGTCGCGTTTTCAGCCCATGTGATAACCGTCCGCGGGCTCATGACAGTTGATAGATCGCCTACCATGAAGGCGTTCCGGGTCAGGTCTGCCAGACGCACCATGTTTGATACTACCTTCTTGCCGGCAGCATCCCTGAAGGGCTTGTTCTTGGACAGAACAATGCCGCACTCCTGCTCATGGCTGAGGTAGTTCAACTGCACGATGATCGACCAGCGGTCCATCTGGGCCTGGTTGATCTGCTGGGTGCCGTGATAGAGGCCGGTTGTGTCACCGAGGCCAACGGTGTTGGCCGTTGCAAACAGACGGAAGGCCGGATGCGGTTTCAACACGCGTGCCTGGTCCAGCAGTGTCAGGCGGCCGGAACTTTCCAGTACGCGCTGGATCACGAACATGACATCCGGACGCCCGGCGTCATATTCGTCAAACACCAGTGCCACATTGTTCTGATAGGCCCACGGCAGGATGCCTTCGCGGAACTCGGTAATCTGCTTGCCGTCCTTGATGACAATGGCATCCTTGCCGACCAAATCGATACGCGAAATATGACTGTCGAGGTTGATGCGCACCAAGGGCCAGTTCAGCCGGGCTGCGACCTGTTCGATGTGGGTTGACTTGCCGGTGCCGTGGAAGCCCGACACCATGACCCGGCGATTGTGGGCAAACCCGGCCAGAATGGCCAGTGTGGTTTCCGGGTTGAACAGATAATCCTGATCGATTTCCGGAACATATTCGTTGCTCTCGGAATAGGCTGGAACTTTCAGGTCCGTGTCTATGTCGAAGACCTCCCGCACCGAAATGGTCGTGTCAGGCATGCCTGGTACTTCGATCTTTGTGTTTGCGTTCATTGGAAAGCGGTCTCCGGGAAATCAACACCCGGTCTTCGCACATGGAAAACCGGGGCTCAAGGGTGATATACAAAGAGGTTTTAGTCCGAGTAATGCAACCCTAGCAAGGGGCACTTTTGCTGCAATTCAGCACACACCCGCATCGCGCAGATAATTGTAGGCGGTGATGATGTCGCGAAGCCGGTCTTCGGTCTCGCGGCTGCCGCCGTTTGCATCCGGGTGAAACCGTTTGACCAGCAGCTTGTACTGGGCCTTGATTTCATCTGCGGTCACGCCGGGATCAAGCCCAAGCGTGTCGAGCGCCTTGCGTTCGGCATTGCCGACGCGGCGCCGTGACGTGGCTGCCCTTTTAGTGCCGGCGGCCTCTTCAAAAATCGAATGCGGATCATTGACGTCGCTGTCATGGCGATTGCCGCCGCGCGCGGATTTACCCGAAGCGGCTTTGGTGGCGCGCGCGCGCTTGTTTTCCGCCCAGGAACTGTCGCCCAGTTTCCAGGTCGGGCGATGACCGGTTTGCGACGCCTTTATCCAGGCCCCGACGTCGTTGTCCGCCATGCCGTCGAAATAATTGTAGGACTTGTTGTAGGCCTTCACATGGTTCACACAAAAGCGGAAGTACTCGCCTTCCGCATTACGGCCCTTGGGGGCCCTGTGATTGCCCACGGCTTCACAGTCCGGCCATTCGCAGGTGAACGTCTCAGGTTCCGCCTTGCCGCCTTTTTTTATGCGGATGCCGTCGAAGTATTTCGAGTTCAGTTTCATCTGTCGCCTGATTTTTATCGTGCGTGAGGAATGATGGCTGCCTTGGCAGCGCAACAGCATAACCCAATGTTGTGGACATTTGGAATTCAATTAGCCCATAAATTACGAACAAGTCATCAATATGGACCTGCATGTCGAATTTTGTGCAGGAAAAGGAATAATAAGTCATGCAGCTCGGCCAGGTCGGACAGACAATCACTGAAAAACTGTCAAAAGCGCTGGTGCCGCACGCGCTCGAGGTGATCGACGAATCACATCTTCATGCCGGTCACTCCGGCGCCCGGCCCGAAGGAGAAACCCATTTCAGGGTCAAGATCCAGGCCGAAGCGTTTGCCGGCAAATCGCTGGTCCAGCGTCACCGCATGATCAATGAGGTGCTGGCAGAAGAGTTGAGCGGTCCGGTTCATGCCCTGGCGATCTCCGCAAGCGCGCCGGCAGCCTGATCGTTTTTAAATTGCTAGAGCAACATGGGTTCAAATGAATCCATGTTGCTCTAGCCGGCTTTTTTCAGCGGTGTGATGCGCATTCGGGTGATCTGGTTGCGCTTCTTGCCGGCAACCTCAAACCGAAACCCGTGAAACGTGAAGGCCTGGCCTTTTTCAGGAATCATCTGGGCTTCATGAATCACCAGGCCGGCAATGGTATTGGCTTCCTCGTCCGGCAGTTTCCAGTCATTGGCCCGGTTCAGGTCACGAATTTGCAATGACCCGTTGACTACCATGGAACCGGACTCTTCGCGTGAAATATCTGCACTGATCACGTCATGCTCATCGGCGATATCACCGACGATCTCCTCCAGAATGTCTTCCAGAGTAACCAGGCCCATCACCTCACCGTATTCATCCACCACCAGGGCAAAGTGCGACTTGCGCCGCAGGAATGCGGAGAGCTGGTAATTTACCGTTGTGGTGTCCGGCACAAACCAGGCATCAGAGCAGATTGCCTTGATGTCCAGTTTTGATGCATCGCCCTGGTGTGACTGCAGGGCTGACAGCACGTCCTTGGCATGCAGCACGCCTATAATGTTGTCCGGGTTGTCCTGCCAGACGGGTGCGCGAGAAAAACCTGATTTCAGCAGTTCAGATATGATTTCGTCGTTTGGCATGTCGGCATCGATGGAGAACATCTTTGTCCGGTGAACCATCAGGTCCGACAATTCCATTTCAGACAGGTCCAGAACACCGCCAATCATGTCCCGGTCGTTTTTAACGACGGCCCCTTCCTGGTGATGCAGGTTAATGGCGCCGCGGATCTCTTCTTGAGCTGACAGGATGCTGCCGGCGTTGGCCAGGTCGACACCGGCCAGTGACAAGACGTTTTTGACGATGACCTCGACACCAATCACGACCGGCCCGAAAATCCTGACTATGAGGGAAATGACCGAGCTGACGGCAAGCGAAAACCGTTCTGGATGAACAATTGCATACGTCTTGGGCAGCACCTCGCCAAACACCAGAACAAGTGCGGTCATCACCAGGGTAGCCCAAATCACCCCGCTTTCGCCAAACAGCGTCAGGAATACCGTCGTGGCCAGCGATGAGGCCAGAATGTTGGCCAGGTTATTGCCGAGCAGGATGCCGCCAATCAGGCGTTCAGGCTGCTCTTTCAGGTCCAGGACGGTGCGCGCGCGCTGGTCTCCGCGCCTTTCCAGCTCGTGAAGCCTTGGGCGCGACGAGGTTGTCAGTGCAGTTTCCGACCCGGAAAAAAAAGCAGACAGAATGATCAGCCCTAAGGCTGAGCCGGCCATGATGCCGAGTGCAAGCGTCATTGTAGTTTCAATTCGGCCTCAAGGAATTTGATCAGGCCGTCCTCTTCTATGGTTCTGTCGATGTAGGCACTGCCGACATCCTTTACCAGTATAAAGTTAATGCGACCTGCTTCGGCCTTCTTGTCCTGACGCATGATTTCCACCAGTTTGGCTGCGTCGGGAAGGTGGGCACGGATTTCGGATACGTCTGTCGGCAAGCCAACCGACCTCAAGTGCTTTTCCATGCGCGCTGCAGCTCCCGGCCTGCAGATGCCCAGCTGTTCGGAAAACCGGAAGGCCTGCGCCATGCCGATTGCCACGCCTTCACCATGCAGAAGCTTGTCGCAGTATCCGGTGGCACTTTCCAGTGCATGGCCAAATGTGTGACCGAGGTTCAACAGTGCACGATCTCCGGATTCACGTTCGTCACGCGCCACAATGGCTGCTTTTGCCTGGCAGGATGTGCGGATGGCATGGATGCGGGCCTGCGGGTCGCCGGCAAAAACCCGGGCGGCATTGTCCTCCAGCCAGCCGAAGAATTCCGCATCACCGAGCAGGCCGTATTTTGCGACTTCAGCGTAACCGGCTGCAAGCTCGCGGGCGGGCAGGGTGTTCAGGACATTGATATCGGCCAGCACGGCGACGGGTTGGTGAAAGGCACCGACGAGGTTTTTGCCATGGCTGGAGTTGATCCCGGTCTTGCCGCCGACGGAGCTGTCGACCTGTGCCAGCAGTGAGGTTGGTATCTGGATGAAACCGATACCGCGGCGGACAATTGCGGCCGCGAAACCTGCAAGGTCTCCGATGACGCCACCGCCAAAGGCAATTATGTGGTCATTGCGCTCCATGCCGGCTGCAATGATATCATCGCATACCTGTGCAAGCCGGACGTAGCTCTTGGTCTGCTCGCCGGTCGGTACAATGATTGAGGTGTATCTGACGCCGGCCTGATCGAGACTGTCGGTGAGTGTTTTCAGATGGAGACGCGCGACGTTCTCGTCTGTCACAATTGCGGTGACCGGGCGTGCCAGCAATGGCGCGATCGTGCGCCCGGCGTGGGCGAGCAGCCCGTCGGAAATTGTAATGTCATAACTGCGCTCACCGAGTGAGACATTGACTTCGGCCCTGGTCGTGTCGGCCTGTGATGACGGGGTCGGGTTCATGTGTCCGCCGTTTCTTGCTGGCGCAGGTGATCGGCCAGGGTTTCAATGCAGGCAACAACAATCTGGTCGTGGGGCACGTCCTTGCTTTCCACCGTGATGTTGGAATTGCCATAGACGGGATAGCGCTCGGCGATCAGCTTGTGCATGACCGCTTCAGGATCATCGGTTTTCAGCAAAGGTCTGTTGGACCTTTTGCGCACCCGCTTCATCAACAGGTCAAAATCTGCCTTGAGCCAGACGGAAATTCCCTTGTCTGCAATTGCCGTGCGGGTCTGTTCACTCATATAGGCACCGCCACCGGTTGCCAGCACGCGAGGTTGCTCGTTCAACAGGCGTTCAATGACCCGGCGTTCGCCGTCGCGAAAATACTGCTCGCCATGCTCTTCGAAAATCTCCGGAACGGTCTTGCCGGCTGCCTTTTCGATTTCAGTGTCGGCATCGGCAAACGGCAATTTCAGCTTTTTGGCCAGACGTCTGCCTATGGTGGTTTTGCCTGCGCCCATCAGTCCGATCAGCACAATGCTGCGACCGTCGAGCTGCGACACGATGGTGGTGATATTGTCATTCGACTTGCTGGTTTCGTTCACTGGTGTTTGAACCCAATTCAGATGTTGAGCTTCATTGGCTCTCTGTTTTTCCTGTTTTAGGAGAAAATGACAATTGATGCCATAGAACATGCGTGATTTCAGGAAAGTGCAAACCGCCTTAATGATACAGACCCGTTACGGTGGCAAGCCGGCGGCGCGCAAACACTTTGCGATTTAGCCCGGTTTGTTGCACATTGCAGGTCGCAGAGAACAAATCCTAACTATCTGTTTGAGGAACATATTATCCGTTATGCCTGACAGTCTTCGCTTTCTGTTAATCGTACTGTGCTTGGCTGGTGCCGGGTATGGCGCAGTCTGGGGTCTGGCCAATTTTCCGCCCGAGCAGCAAGAAGTGGTGAAGCAGCTTTCCAATGGTGTCTTCGAAAACTGACAGAGATAATGGTCTGGATCCAGATACACCCATCACAGGCGGCCGGGTCGTCGCATTGTTTCTTGAAATGATGAGTGCCGAACGCGGTGCATCCGGAAACACTCTTGCAGCCTATGCCCGTGACCTTGAACATTACAGCGGTTTCCTGACAGGGCGTGACTGTGCTCTTGGTGCTGCGGGCAGCGATGAAGTCCGTGCCTGGCTGAGTGAATTACAGGCAGAAGGACTGGCCAAATCCACCATTGCCCGCAGGCTGTCTGCTGCCCGGCAATTGCACAAGTTTGCTTACGCCGAAGGCATTGTGGATGATGATCCTGCAGGTGGCATTGCAGCGCCGCGCAAGGCACGCACCCTGCCAAAGACAATGAGTGTGCGACAGGCGGAAAAACTCCTGATCGCAGCGCGTGAGCAGGCGTCAAGCGCGCGCGGCAAGGCGCGGCTGAAAGCGCTGCGCATGGTGTGCCTGACCGAGGTCTTGTACGCAACAGGACTGCGGGTGTCGGAACTGGTCAGTTTGACGGTCGGCATGGTTTCGGGTGATGACAGGTTTATCACAGTGCGCGGCAAGGGCGGCCGGGAACGGCTGGT
>CAVWYF010000025.1:0-84425 GCA_963759095.1 uncultured Alphaproteobacteria bacterium
AGGTGCGCCACATGCCAGTCATCGGAATACCTGCCGCCCACGCGTGCCAGATCAGGCCCGGTGCGTTTCGAGCCCCACTGGAATGGCCGGTCATACATAGAATTCCGCGGCCAGTGAGTAATGGCCATAGCGTTCCACTTCGTCCCGGAACGGCCGGATCATCTGGCTGTGGCACAGGTAACAGCCTTCGCGGACGTATATGTCGCGCCCGGCAAGCTCAAGCGGAGAATAGGGCCTGACGCCGTCGACCTTCTCGATGGTGTTCTTCACATAGAACAGCGGGGCGATTTCAACGATGCCGCCGATCATGACCACCACGAGTGAACAAGCCGCCAGCAGGGTGACGTTGCGCTCAAGTGCGCCGTGCTTATTGAGTATGTTCATTTTCGATGCCCCTTATTCTGCTGGAACCGCTGATGACGTCGTGCCGGCAGCCCCCATCGGGACCTCCTTGCGAACATCACCACGAATGGTCCGGTAGACGTTGTAGGCCATCACCAGGCCGCCGATCAGGTACAGGCCACCGCCAAGCACACGCATCACGTATTCGGGATGAATGGCACTGACACTCTCGACGAACGAGTTCACCAGGAAGCCCTGTTCGTCATACTCGCGCCACATCAGGCCCTGGGTGATACCGGCAACCCACAACACCGCCGCATAGATCACGATGCCGATGGTGGCGAGCCACAAATGCCAGTTCACCAGCCGCAGCGAATAGAGCCGATCACGGTTCCACAGTTTTGGCACCAGATAGTAGATGGCGCCAAACGAGATCATACCAACCCAGCCGAGCGCACCGGAATGCACGTGGCCGATGGTCCAGTCAGTGTAATGAGACAGTGAGTTGACCACCTTGATCGACATCATCGGGCCTTCGAACGTCGACATGCCGTAGAATGCCAGCGCCAGCACCATCATGCGAAGAATGGGGTCTGTGCGCAGTTTGTCCCAGGCACCCGACAAGGTCATCAGGCCGTTGATCATGCCGCCCCATGAGGGCATCCACAGCATGATGGAAAACACCATGCCGAGCGTCTGAGCCCAGTCCGGCAGCGCGGTGTAGTGAAGATGGTGCGGGCCTGCCCAGATATACAGGAAGATCAGCGACCAGAAGTGAATGATCGACAGCCGGTAGGAATAGATCGGGCGTTCAGCCTGCTTGGGCACGAAGTAATACATCATGCCAAGGAAGCCCGCGGTCAGGAAGAAGCCGACGGCGTTGTGACCATACCACCATTGCGTCAGTGCATCCTGTACTCCGGCAAACGCCGAATAGCTTTTGACACCCAGCAACGACACCGGCATGGCCAGGTTGTTGACCACATGCAGCATGGCAACCGTGATGATGAAGGCCAGATAGAACCAGTTGGCCACATAGATGTGAGGTTCCTTGCGCCTTACAATGGTGCCGATGAAAACCGCCAGGTAAGAGACCCAGACGATGGTCAGCCAGATGTCCACGTACCATTCAGGTTCGGCATACTCTTTGGACTGGGTAATACCAAGCAGATAGCCGGTGGCCGCCATGACAATAAACAGCTGGTATCCCCAGAAAACAAACCAGGAGAGATTGCCACCCCAGAGCCGGGCCCGGCAGGTGCGCTGGACCACATAAAAACTGGTGCACAAAAGCGCATTGCCGCCAAATGCGAAGATGACGGCGGATGTGTGAACCGGGCGCAGGCGGCCAAAATTCAGATAGGGCTCGATGTTGAACACCGGCCAGGCAAGCTGGGCTGCAATGATGACGCCGACCAGAAAGCCGACTATACCCCAGAACATTGTCGCGATGACGCCGTAGCGCACCACATCGTCCATGTAACCGGACGTGTCTTCGGCAACTTTCGGCTGGCCGGCAGGTGCAAACCGTACCCGCCGCATCAACATGATCGAACTGCCGGAAAGGATGAAGAACAGGATCCAGGCATGAGCCTGGAACAGCGGATCTGCGGCAAATGCTGCGCCCATCAGCGCAAGAAATGTTGCCAGGACCATGGCTGCCAATTCGTAACCATATTTCATGTCAGGAGCCCCCAGACATTAGCGCCTTCTAAAAATGGCGGGCGTGTACCGATCGCGAACATGGCTGCAGCGTGGTGCCTGGACATTGATCTGTGTCAAAGCAGACCTGCGACATCATGCTCACTGTGCATTGAGTGCACATCTGTTGTGTGCCGTTGTCAACATCTGGTCCAGGGGCTGCTGCTGTCCGATGCCGATTTATCTGCTTCAACCGTCCGGAACCGGTGTCCAGAAGCTGGAACAGAACCTGACGGAATTCCGGCAACATCACCGCCTGAAGTTGAGACTGTGTGATGCCCTGGAGGACTTCGCGGATTGTCTGCCCAATCAGATTGATGTGCAAAGCTGCCTGGCTTTGTCGAGATGCGTTCTGCCGACAATCCGAAATGCCCAGATGATGGAAGAAACCCGCCTGTTCCCGCAACTGATGCAGGCCTTTCCCGATGACATGCGCCTGCAGGCTAGCCTGGATCGCCTGTGCCAGGAGCATCTGGAAGACGATTCCTTTGCAGACGAAGTCGCCTGTCTGCTGCATGATTGCGGTTGTACCGGAAGACCGACCAACGCGGAGTCGGCAGGTTATATGCTGCGCGGCTTTTTCTCTTCAATCCGGCGCCACGTCGCTTTCGAACATGAGTGCCTGATACCACTGATCGAATACAAAACAGGCGGCAAGCAATAGGTTTTAATCACCGCCGGAGATCGCGGTCAGCCTGTCGGTATCATGAACCGTCACTTCGAGGTTCTTCCTGATATCGATCGCCCCCATCTTGCGCAGCTTTGTCATCTGGCGGCTGACTGTTTCAAGGGTCAGGCCGAGAAAATCGGCAATATCGGCGCGTTTGAGCGGCAGCATAAACTCGGTGTGGGCCGGATTGTCAGGCGACGGTTTGCCGATATGGTCGGCCAGCAGAAGCAGAAAGCTGGCTACCTTCTCCTGCGCCGTCTTGCGTCCAAGCGTCACCATCCAGGTGCGTGCGTCATCAAGCTGGATCAGGGTCTGCTCAAGCAGGCGATGTTCAAAATCCGGCTGCTGTTTGAGCATGTTCTCAAGTTCGGTCTTGGGGAACACGCAGATTTCGACATCAGTTGCGGCCTCTACTGAAATTGATACCTTCTCCGAAAACGGCTTGCCGATGAACTCCGGTGCAAACTGCAGCCCGACGATCTGCTGGCGGCCGTCACTGAGCAGCTTGGTCAGTTTCACGGCACCGGATACGATGTTGGCGTAATCCACAACCTCATCTTCTTCAAAACTGATGGTCTCGCCGTGAACGATTTTGCGCCGTCGCGTCACGGTGGAAAAGTGAGCCAGCTCGGACGCTTTCAGGGCGCTGCAGATTCCGAACTGGCGCGCACCGCATGCCTTGCAGCCGACGGGGATGTCGGCTTCGTCAATCTCAAATTGTGGCCGGTTGATGGATTGCATAATTCGTTCTCCGCATATGCACGTTAGCAGTTCATCATGCGCATGCAACAGTCTGAATATACCATGGTGACGCAGGACAACCACCCGATCATTCAAGGCCATGCCGTACCTGATGTCGCCAGACAGTTAACTGCTTGAATTTACCCAGTGTTTTAACCGTTCTCCGCTCCAGCGAGCGAATTCGCAGCATACTGTTGCGTTCTGAGACCCCGATGGCTCGGAAACTATACCTTCGTCCAATAGCGAAGCCCATCAATCTACTATTGGTTGTAGAAGGCTAAAGTTTAGCTTGAACGGCAAGGGAAGCAATCTTGCCGAAATTCCTAACGGGAGGATTGAATGTCGAAATTTGAATTTACGCGTCGTGGTCTGATAAAGTCCGGTGCCGCAGTCGGTGCCGGCCTTGCCATGCCAACGCTTCTGACGCGTCCAGCGTTTTCCTACACCAATGAACCAAAGGGCGGCACTGTCACGCTTGGTTTCAATGTGCCCCAGTCCGGTCCCTATGCCGACGAAGGTGCTGATGAACTGCGCGCCTATGAGCTTGCGGTTGAGCATCTGAACGGTGGTGGCGACAGCGGTATGATGGGCACGTTCTCGTCAAAAGCCCTCAAGGGTAACGGTATCCTTGGCAAAAAGGTTGCGTTCGTTTCCGGCGATACACAGACGAAATCCGACGCTGCGCGCGCCTCTGCCAAGTCGATGATCGAAAAAGACGGCGCAGTGATGATCACCGGCGGTTCTTCTTCCGGTGTTGCGATTGCTGTGCAGGGCCTCTGCCAGGAAGCCGGTGTCATCTTCATGGCCGGTTTGACACACTCTAACGACACAACCGGCAAGGACAAGAAGGCAAACGGTTTCCGTCATTTCTTTAACGGTTACATGTCCGGTGCTGCTCTCGCACCAGTGCTTGAGAAAATGTACGGCAAGGATCGCAAGGCCTATCACCTTACCGCCGACTACACCTGGGGCTGGACGCAACAGGAATCCATCGCCAAGGCAACCGAAGAAAAGGGCTGGGAGACGGTCAAGAACGTTCTTACTCCTTTGGCCACAACAGACTTCTCGTCCTATGTTGCCCCGGTCCTGAATTCAGGTGCAGACGTTCTGGTGCTTAACCATTACGGCGGCAACATGATCAACTCGCTGACCTCTGCGGTTCAGTTCGGTCTTCGTGACAAGCAGGTAAACGGCAAGAACTTCGAAATCGTTGTTCCGCTGTATTCACGCCTGATGGCCCGTGGTGCCGGCGCGAACGTTAAAGGCATCTTCGGTTCAACCAACTGGCACTGGTCACTGTCTGACGACGGCTCCAAGGCATTCGTCAAGTCGTTCGGTGAAAAGTATGGCTTCCCGCCTTCGCAGGCTGCCCACACGGTTTACTGCCAGACGCTGCTGTATGCTGATGCATGCGAGCGTGCCGGTACGTTCAACCCATGCGGTGTTGTTGAAGCTCTGGAAGGGTTCAAGTTCTCCGGCCTCGGCAATGGTGATGTTGAATACCGTGCCGAAGACCACCAGTGCTTCAAGGACGTGCTGGTTGTGAAGGGTAAGGAAAACCCGACTTCGGAATTCGACGTTCTGGAAGTCGTGGAAGTTACTCCACGTGCACAGGTGGAATATGCACCTGATCATCCGATGTTTGCGGGTGGTTCGCTGGGTAAATGTAACCCGGGCGCGTAACCGACGCCTGATTTGCAATTGGTTACGTGTCGCGCCGGCAAGATTGTTGCTGGCGCGGCACGGCTTAACTGGGCTATGAAGAACACCTTACTTGGGCTATGAACGCTGCGCTGGCGGGGACGGCGCGCGGCGGCAAACAATTCAGTTGGTATAGACAATGGATGCGATCCTCCTTCAGATATTGAACGGGCTCGACAAAGGCAGCGCCTATGCGCTTATCGCCCTTGGGCTTACATTGATTTTCGGTACTCTCGGGGTTGTCAATTTTGCCCATGGTGCCCTGTTCATGATCGGTGCTTTTTGCGCAGTGACGCTGCAGAAAATACTGAATATCTCTACTGTTACGATTGATCCGACCAAGACGG
Source organism: uncultured Alphaproteobacteria bacterium (assembly GCA_963759095.1). Taxonomy (GTDB): domain Bacteria; phylum Pseudomonadota; class Alphaproteobacteria; order Rhizobiales; family Aestuariivirgaceae; genus Anderseniella. Next base: position 5,503 of record CAVWYF010000025.1, read on the forward strand.
ATTTTCTCGGCAAGCCGCTGCGGATCAAAACGCCGCTGGTCGAATCCTGGTTTGGTGAGGTGGCCGGGCAGGCGATTATCAATTGGTCGGTGCCCCTGGCGATATTGTTTGCCATCCCGATCATGCTGCTGATCGGGTATGTCATGGAACGTGGCCTGATCCGGCATTTCTACAAACGCCCGCATGCAGACCAGATTCTGGTTACCTTCGGCCTGGCAATCGTGCTGCAGGAAATCATCAAGGCATTTTACGGCGCAAACCCGATACCGACCCCGGCTCCCGACGTGTTCAGGGGGTCGTTTGATTTTGGCGTGCTGATCGGTTACGCCGAAAATGCGATCATCTATCCGTACTGGCGTCTGGTGTATTTTGCATTCTCCGCATTGATAATCGGTCTGGTGTTCGCCTTTCTGCAGTTCACCACATTCGGCATGGTGGTTCGTGCCGGCATGGCGGACCGCGAGACCGTGGGGCTGCTGGGCATCAATATCGACCGCCGCTTTACGGTCATGTTCGCCCTGGCGGCGACTGTCGCCGGTCTGGCGGGTGTAATGTACACCCCGATCAACTCTCCCAACTACCACATGGGCATGGACTTTCTGGTGCTGAGTTTCGTGGTTGTGGTTGTGGGTGGCATGGGGTCGCTTGGCGGTGCCGTGCTGGCCGGATTCCTGCTGGGGATTCTGGAAAGTTTTGCGTCCATGAACGGTGTCAAAGGGTTCTTCGAAGCCATTTACCTGCCCTCGATCGACCAGATCGTGATCTATCTTGTAGCGATTATCGTCCTGCTGACCCGGCCGCGCGGCCTGCTGGGGCGCAAGGGCGTGATGGAGGAGTGAGGCAATGTTGAATCTCGACAGAAAAGACACCTTGACCTTCATGTTCGTGATCGCGGTCACGCTGCTCGCACCCTTCCTGATGAATCCGTTCCCGGAAGCATCGGTGCTGGCCCAGTTCAATGCAGGCTATCCCGATCTCATGCAGCGGTTTGTGATCTTTGGCATTTTCGCCATCGGTTTCAACATCCTGTTTGGACTGACCGGCTATCTGTCATTCGGCCATGCTGCCTTTCTAGGTGTGGGGTCTTACGCGGCTGTGTGGATGTTCAAGCTGCTGTCGATGAATATCATTCCCGCCATCGTGCTGAGCGTAATAGTGGCGGGGGTATTTTCTCTGGTCATCGGTTATATCAGCCTGCGCCGGTCCGGCATCTACTTCTCCATTCTGACGCTGGCATTTGCGCAGATGAGTTTCAGTCTTGCCTATTCGGTTCTGACACCGATCACAAATGGCGAAACCGGTTTGCAACTGACGCTCGACGACTCACGCATTCTGGACGCTGCCAACACAACCGGCGGCCTGCCTGTCACCAATCTGTTCGGACTGGAGATGCGCAATGTTGTGACACTTGATGTTGCCGGGTGGTCCTTTAATTTCAGTGCCGGGTATTATGTGTGCGCCGTTTTGATGCTGATTGCATTTTACCTTGCCATGCGGATTTTCCGGTCGCCATTCGGGCTTATGTTGCGAGCCATCAAGACCAACCAGACGCGCCTGAATTATACCGGAGTGAACTCGCGTCCGTACACGCTGGCAGCTTTTGTCATTTCCGGCATGTATGCCGGGCTTGCCGGTGGGCTGCTGGCCGCAATGGATCCGCTGGCCGGTGCAGAGCGCATGCAGTGGACGGCGTCTGGAGAAGTTGTGCTGATGACCATCCTGGGCGGCGCCGGTACCTTGCTTGGACCGCTGCTGGGCGCCGCGTTCATCAAGTATTTCGAAAACATCTTCTCAAAGATCAACGACTCGGTGTTGCATACCTGGTTCTCGTTCATGCCCGAGAGCATCGACAATTTCCTGGTGACGATCATTCATCCGTTTGTAGGCAAGGGATGGCATCTGACGCTGGGCCTGACATTCATGCTGATTGTGATATTCCTGCCAGGTGGCCTGGTCGACGGGGCAACGCGTATCTGGAACAGGATAACCGGCAGAAACCGCACTCAAGTTGATGCTGTTGCAGACCCGAAACCCGCTGAGTGAGGCAAGAAGTCAATGGGAATTCTTGAAATCAAGAACGTCAACAAGCGGTTCGGCGGACTGCAGGCTCTTGGCGACGTCAATCTCAGTGTTGAAGAAGGGACCGTTCACGCAATCATCGGTCCGAACGGCGCCGGCAAGTCAACGCTGCTGAACTGTCTGGTTGGCAAGCTGGAACCTGATACCGGCACGGTGACGTTTGAGGGACAGTCAATTCTGGGCCTCAAGCCACATCAGATCAACCAGCTTGGTATCAGCCGGGTGTTTCAGACGCCGGAGATATTTTCGACACTGTCAGTATTTGAAAACGTCATGATCGCCTGCTTCGCAAAACGCGACGGGGCGTTCCAGCTCAATCCCCTGACCAGTATCAGCGGTGAAAAGGATATTCATGACAAGGTCGAGCAGATGCTGCTCGACGTCAACATGGCTGACAAGCGCAACGACATTGCAGCGTCCATGTCACGTGGCGACAAGCGCCGGCTGGAAATGGCCATGTGCCTGGCTCAGGATCCGAAACTTCTGCTGCTTGATGAGCCCACGGCGGGCATGGCGCGGGCGGATACCAACAATACCATCGAACTGCTCAAGGAAATTGAAGAAAAACGCGGCATCACCATGGTGATCATCGAGCACGACATGCATGTTGTGTTCTCGCTGGCCAACAAGATCACGGTGCTGGCGCAAGGTACACCGATCGTTGAGGACGTGCCGTCGAAGATCAAAGGCAATCTGAAAGTCCAGGAAGCATATCTTGGAGGGGCACACGAATGACGCCAACTACCCAGCAAAACCCGAATATAGCCTCGCACGCGCCGGTCTATTTTGCGGCCCATGAAATTCAAGCCTATTACGGCGAGAGCTACATCGTCCAGAATGTCAGCCTGAATGTCCACGAGGGCGAAATTCTGGCCCTGCTTGGGCGTAATGGCGCCGGCAAGACATCGACATTGCGGGCCATTGCGCGGCTTGACAATCCGATGCTCACGCATGGTGAAGTCTGGCTCGATCATCAACCGCTGCACATGATGCGTGCCCATGAAGCTTCCCAGTGCGGCGTTGGTCTGGTGCCGGAAGACCGGCGCATTATCCAGGGCCTCACCGTTGAAGAGAATATCAAGCTTGCCCAGATCGAAAAACCGATCGGCTGGTCAATTGAGCGTATCTATGAATTGTTCCCCCGCCTTGGTGAACGTCGCAAGCAGGAAGGCACAACACTTTCCGGCGGCGAGCAACAGATGCTGGCAATCGGCCGCGCGCTGGCCCGTGACATCAAGCTTTTATTGCTGGATGAGCCGTATGAAGGTCTGGCGCCGGTTATTGTGCAGGAAATCGAGAAAACCCTGCACCTAATCCGCGAACAGGGCATCACGACCATCATCGTGGAACAGAACGCCGTTGCGGCTCTCAATCTGGCTGATCGTGCCGTAATTCTTGATACCGGAACGGTCGTTTATGACGGTACGGCCCGCGAAGTGCTTGATAACAAGCAATTGCGGCACGACTATCTGGCGATTTAGAGCGGTTTAAACCACCAAAGCTGACAGTTCAGGGTGAGCCGGAGATCAGCCGGTTCGCTGACTGTTCTTCATTTTTTCCTTAAGCTATTGATTTAACTCTTAAAAATCACGATGTGATCAATTGCACATCACTCCGGATGCCTAACGGGCATGTTGTGTTCATCAAACGAACGCCAAGAACACCCTCATGAGTTTCGGGAGGCAAGAGTGATGACCAGTTTTTCAAAAGTACTGATAGCAGGCCTGATTGCCGCAACAAGCGTAACCGCGACCGTCGCGGCTACGTCAATCGCCAACAGCAAATCTGCTGAGATGGAACGGTCCAACGTAACGGTTATCTACAAGTCTAATGCACATTGGCCGGTCAAGGGCCGGATTTCGGTTGATCCGTGCAGCCTGCACGCCTGTGTCGAAGCCTAACAGGATTACTTGATCGGGATACGGGACAGGATCCCTGCACGACCATCTGCTTGGGCTACAGACCCAGCTTCAACTCATCCCAGTGGCTGATATAGATGGCAAACCACGGACACAGGCTGTCCGGCTGCTCCACCAGCAACGCAGAAAGCTCCGATACTTCCACCCACCTGGTTGAGCTGACTTCTTCTGCATTGAGAGAGATCGCCAAACTGGTCTCATCTGCATGGCCAACAAACACATGCACACGCTCATTCTCGATCAGCCCGCCGCCCACATCAGCACGATATTCGAAAACACTTGTTTTGCTCAGCGGTACGCTGATCCCAAGCTCCTCGCCAATGCGGCGGGTTGCAGCATTTTCCACGGTTTCGTCCCAGTGCGGGTGAGAGCAGCAGGTGTTGGCCCATTTGCCGGGGCAATGATATTTGGATGCCGCGCGTTGCTGGATCAGCAATTTGCTGCCTGAAAACACGAATGCCGAGATGGCAAGATGCTGTTGCGCCGTGCGATGGGCTTCCATCTTTTCGATGGGAAACAGCGAGCCGTCTTCGGCAATTGCAGGAATGATGATTTCAGATGCTGCATTCATACTTCAACCCCCAACCAGCTTCGGCAGTACAAAAACCTCAGAGTCCGGTTTCAGCGGTACCATGATGGCGTTGGCGTACATGCGCCCGTCTACCGACACTGAAACACCGCGCGTTATGGCCTGTTTCATGGCCGGATAATTTTCCGAAAGCTGATCCAGCACCTCGCGGATGCTGGCGGCTTCCAGTTCTATCTCGTCTGCCCCTTCAAGGGCTGGTTTGAGTGATCCCCAGACCTGAACCTTGACCATAGCGACCTACCGATCTTTCTAGATCCGGCCCAGCGCCTTAAGTACCTTTGGCGGCGACATGGGCAATTGCGTCATGCGGACACCGGCAGCGCCTGAAACCGAGTTGGAGATTGCGGCCAGCGGCGGAACGATCGAGGTTTCTCCAACACCGCGCACACCATATGGATGGCCGGGGTTGGGTACTTCAACAATCACGGCATCGATCATCGGCAGGTCTGAAGCAACGGGAATACGATAATCCAGGAAACCGGCGTTCTGCAGCGTGCCGTCCTTGCCGTAGATGTATTCCTCGTTAAGCGCCCAGCCAATGCCTTGTACGGCACCACCCTGGAACTGTCCTTCCACATAAGACGGATGAACCGCCTTGCCGGCATCCTGGAACACCGTGTAGCGCAGGATTTTCACATAACCGGTTTCCGGGTCGACCTCGGTATCCACCAGGTGGGTGGCAAAACTGACACCGGCACCTTCGGCATTGATTTCGCAGTGACCGGAAATCGGGCCGCCGGTGGCACCCGCCTGGGCCGCGATATCGGCCAGGGTCAGTGGTTCATGCTTGCCGGCATTGGGACTGGACGGGCGCGCGGCACCATCTTCCCAGGTAACAGCTTCAACCGGTATGCCCCAGATGCCGGCTGCACGTTGACACATCTTGCCGATTGCATCACGCGCTGCGTTGATCGCTGCAAGGCCGGACGCGAAGGTGACGCGGCTGCCATCGGTTACGTCATTATATCCCAGTGAGGCGGTGTCGGCGATGATGCAGCGTACCTTGTCGTGCGAAACACCAAGCTCTTCTGCCGCCATATTGCCGATAGAAGCGCGCGATCCGCCAATGTCCGGCGTGCCGACAGACAATCCGATGGTGCCGTCAGCGCTGACATTGAGGGACACGGAGGTCTCGCCGCCAAAGTTGAACCAGAAACCACAGGCCACGCCACGACCCTGATTTGGGCCAAGCTTGGCCTTGTAGTGGGGGTGGGCTCTTGCTGCCTCCAGTGTGGCGCGCAGGCCGATCACATCAAAGTTTGGACCATAAGAGGCTTTGGAACCGTCGGAAGAGGCATTTTTCAGGCGCACATCGAGTGAGTCCAGGTTGAGTTCCTTGCACAGTTCATCGACCACGCTTTCAACAGCATAGGCGGCCATCGGAGCGCCGGGTGCCCGATAGGCGGCCTGTTTCGGCCGGTTGGCAATGACGTCATAGCCAACAGCGCGTACTGCCTTCAGGTCATAGCAGGCAAATGCTGCCATGGCCCCATAGGGAACTGCCGAACCGGGAAAGGCACCGCCCTGGTAGCGCAGCGTCGCATCGCCTGCGGTAATGGTGCCGTCCTGCTTCATGCCCATCCTGACATCGATGGATGTTGAAGAGGTTGGTCCGCTGGCGCGCAGCACTTCTGACCGCGACATGACAAGTTTCACGGGACGGTTGGCCTTCAGGGACAGGGCCAGCGCTACCGGTTCAATGAACACTGTGGTCTTGCCGCCAAAGCCGCCGCCGATTTCAGATGCGGTCACGCGCAGGGCTGATGCATCCATGCCAAGCAAGGCTGAACAGACCTGGCGCACCATGAAGTGGCCTTGCGTACAGCACCAGATATCGCCCATGCCGTCGGTGTCCATGCTTGCCAGGCACGCATGGGGTTCGATATAACCCTGGTGAGTAGCTTCGGTCTTGAAAGTACGCTCGATGACAAGATCAGCCTGTTTGAGACCTGATTCCACGTCGCCATGGCCGAATTCGAAGCGCTCTGCCACGTTGGACGGTTTTCTCGGTGTCTTGTCGAGGCCCTTGGTGAACAGCTTGTTGTTGATGACCGGCGCAGACGGTTTCATTGCCTCGTCCACGTCGGTCACATGCGGTAAAACCTCATAGTCGACCTTGATCAGTTTCAGTGCCTGTTTGGCCGCCGCGCGGCTGGTGGCGGCAACCGCGGCAACGGCGTGACCATCATACAAAGCCTTTTCGCGGGCCATGACGTTCTCGCGGATATCAAGAACATCGTCCGGGCAGGGTCCGAAATCGGCTGCGGTGACCACGGCGTGAACGCCGTTTACCGCTTCTGCTTTCGATGTGTCGATGTTCTTGATGCGGGCATGGGCATGCGGGCTGCGCAGTATCAGGCCCCACAACATTCCCGGAGCCGTCATGTCAGCGCCGAAGCGGGCGCGTCCGGTAACCTTGTCGAGGCCGTCGGGGCGCGGTGTCCGGGTGCCGACTGTTTTGAACTCGCGCTTCAGGGTGTCTTTGCCAGGTTGAAAATTCATGCCTTTACCCTCTTTTTCGCAACAGCTTTTGCGGTTTTTGCCGGTTTTCTCATATCCTTTGCGGTATCAAGAACGGCACGCACGATCTTGTCATATCCGGTGCAGCGGCACAGATTGCCGGCCAGCCAGTAACGGACTTCTTCTTCTGTCGGGTCGTCATTGCGCTCCAGCAGCGATTTTGCCGCAATCAGGAACCCCGGTGTACAGACGCCACACTGAAGCGCTGCATGGTCCAGGAATTTCTGCTGCAGCGGATGCAGCTCGGTGCCGTCGGCCATGCCTTCGATGGTCTCGATTTCCCGGTCTTGCGCTTCTGCGCCGAGCATCAGGCAGGAACATACCAGCCGACCGTCAACGATTACCGAGCAAGCACCGCAATCGCCGGTACCGCAACCTTCCTTGGAGCCGGTCATGCCGAGGCGGTCCCGTAAAACATCGAGAAGGGTCTCGTCTGCTTCGCAGGAGAACTCTGTGTCATCACCGTTGATGGACGTTGAAACCTGGATTTGAAACATTTGTTTTTTCCTGACCCTAAGACTTTCCGAGTGCGCGGTCGCGCGCAATGATGGCGGCACGCCGGGCCAATACGCCGGCAATATGAATGCGGAAATCCTTGGTGCCGCGCTTGTCGTCAATGGGCCGGGCTGCGGCAGAACATGCTGCGGCCAGTGCATCCAGTGCGGTGTCATCAATCGTAGTGCCAACCAGTGCCTTGGCCGCCTTGGCGACCAGCAGGACGGTTGGAGCAATTGCCCCGAGAGAAACACGCGCGGCAGTGCACACACCCTTGGCATCCACGGTTACGCAGATACCTGCGCCGACGACGGCAATGTCCATCTCGGTGCGCGGAATAAAGCGCAAATAGGCATCACCGGTTCTGGCAGGCTTTGCCGGCAGCAGAATTGCCTCGATAAGCTCGCCCTTTTTCAGGATTGTCTTGCCGGGGCTCCTGCAGAATTTTTTCAACAGCGACCTTGCGCTTGCCTTTCGGGCCGCGGATCAGGGCCTTGGCGCCGGCTGCTACCATGGCCGGAACGCTGTCGGCAGCAGGTGAGGCATTGCACAGATTGCCGGCAATGGTCGCACGGCCCTGTACCTGTGTGGATCCGATCAGTGCGGCTGCTTCAACCACGCCCGGCCAGGCTTTGGCCAGGGCTGCGTTTTCGCTCATTTCCGCAGAAGATACCGCAGCGCCAATGGAGAAGCCCTTGCCGTCCCGCGAGATCTTGCACATTGGCGATATCCGCTTGATGTCAATGATGGCATCGGGCTCGGAAAATCCTGACCGCATACGAACCAGCAGGTCGGTGCCGCCGGCCAGAATTTGCGTGTTGCCCTTTGAACTGGCCAGCAGCTTTACCGCGTCTTTTACAGTGGCCGGTGCGTGATACTGCATCGGTAGTCTCCCTGAAATCATAATCCCAGCCAAGCTACTCTATCAGTTGCATGTTAGTCGAGACCGTCCTGCGACAGGCTGTGTTGTCGAAACGGCATATCAGGTTTCCACATTGTGAAGGATTATGCCGGTCGCAGATGATTGCCAGCGCTGTTCCGGCTGACTAGGGTCACAAGCATAAGAAGTTGGACAGTTAGCGGCATCAATGATGCCCGTTTCAGGTTTGTTTCCTCAAGGAGTTTTCATGTCTTCACCCATTTCCTATTCGCTTGATGGCGCCATTGCCGTGATCACGGTAGACAACCCGCCGGTCAATGCTCTTTCGCAACCGGTCCGTGAAGGGTTGAGCAAGGCCATTACGCGGTTTGAAGGTGACAACAAGGCAACGGCTGCGGTGATTGTCGGGGCCGGGCGCACGTTCTTTGCCGGTGCCGATATCAAGGAATTCGGCAAGCCCCTGGCGGCACCGGGCCTGCCCGGCGTGGTCAACGAGATCGAAGCCTGCTCAAAGCCGGTTATCGCGGCACTGCACGGCACAGCGCTTGGTGGCGGTTTTGAAGTGGCGCTTGGGTGTCACTACAGGGTGGCAGTGGCCTCGGCCAAGGTCGGCCTGCCTGAAGTCAATCTGGGTATCCTGCCCGGAGCAGGAGGCACCCAGCGGGCGCCGCGACTGGCCGGTGTCGAAGCCGCTGCCGGTCTGATCACGTCCGGTCGGCATGTCGGTGCGCAAGAAGCGCTTGACTTAGGCCTGATAGATGAAGTGTCCAATGAAACAGACCCGACCACTGCCGGCGTTGCATTTGCAGGACTGATCATCGGTAACGACATGGGGCCACGCCCGACCCGTGACCTGAACACCAAACTCGAAGAGGCGCGCGCGCAGAAAGGCCTGTTCGACGGGCTCAGGACAGCGGCTGAAAAAAAGGCGCGCGGCCAGCTGTCTCCGCTGGTGTGTATTGACGCCATTGAGGCTGCAGTAACGGCCAAAGACTTTGATGCCGGTCTCAGCGAAGAGCGCAGGTTGTTTGACACGCTGATGGCGTCAGACCAGCGCGAAGCCTTAATTCATGCATTTTTTGGCGAACGGGCCGTTGGCAAAGTGCCGGAACTGAAAACCGGCAAGCCGCGCGAGGTGAGCAAGGTTGGCGTTATCGGTGGCGGTACCATGGGGTCCGGCATCAGCATTGCACTGCTGAATGCAGGCTACCACGTGACCATGGTTGAACGCGATGACGATGCCATCGCTGCCGGCAAGGCCAGGGTGGAGAAGACGCTGGAAGGTGGTGTGGCGAGGGGCAAGATTTCCGCTGAACAGCGTGACGGGATGCTGGCCGACCAGTTTCATGGCACCACCAGCATGAATGCGCTCGCTCACGTCGACCTGGTCATCGAAGCGGTATTTGAGAGCATGGATGTCAAGAAGGATGTGTTTGGCCAGCTTGACAATATCTGCAAGCCCGGCTGCGTGCTGGCGTCCAATACCTCGTATCTGGATGTCAATGAAATCGCGGCGATGACCGAGCGGCCGCAGGACGTGATCGGCATGCACTTTTTCTCACCGGCCAATATCATGCGGCTGCTGGAAATCGTGGTGGCTGAAAAAACAGACCCTGATGTTGTCGCAACTGCATTTGCCGTAGCCAAAAAAGCCAAAAAGGTAGGTATCCGCTCCGGCGTGTGTGACGGCTTCATCGGCAACCGGGTGATGGGCAAGTATTTGCGCGTGGCCCAGATGCTGGTCGAAGACGGTGCCACGCCCTATGAGGTCGATGAAGCGGTCGTCGGGTTCGGCTATCCGATGGGGCCATTTTCCATGTCGGACCTTGCCGGACTCGATATCGGCTGGGCAACCCGCAAACGCAAGGCAGCGACACGCGATCCAAATGAGCGATATGCGTCTGACTGGGTAGACCGGATCTGCGAGCAGGGCCATTACGGCCAGAAGACCGGGCGTGGAACTTACAGTTATCCCGACGGCGCGCGAAAGGGTGAACACGAGCCGGAAACGCTCAGCATCATCGAAGATGTGCGCCGCGAAAAGGGCATCAAGGCCCGCAACTTTACCGCAGACGAAATCATGGAACGTTATATGGCGGCCATGATCAATGAAGGCGCCAAGGTGCTGGAAGAGGGTATTGCGCTGCGCCCGGTGGACATCGATATGGTGCAGTTGTTCGGTTACGGCCACCCGCGCTGGCGCGGCGGGCCGATGAAGTATGCCGACATGCAGGGTCTCGACAAGATTTTAGGCTCGATCCGCAAGTTCGAGGAAGAAGACGCCTGGTTCTGGAAACCGGCGCAATTGCTGGTTGATCTTGTCGAAAACGGTGAGACCTTTGACAGCCTGAACAAGAAGGAAATTTCGTGATGCGCGAAGCAGTCATCGTCTCCACCGCCCGCACGGCCATCGGCAAAGCATTTCGCGGCTCGTTCAACATGACCCATGGCGCCACCATGGGCGGTGCTGCAGCAGCCGTTGCCATTGCACGTTCCGGTGTTGATCCGGACATGATCGAGGACTGCATCATGGGATGCGGTTTTCCGGAAGGCGCAACAGGGTCAAACATTGCCCGTCAGATTGCGATACGGGCCGGGTTGCCGGTAACGGCATGCGGCATGACCATCAACCGGTTCTGTTCATCAGGCCTGCAGGCGCTTGCCCTGGCGGCACACAGGATCACAGAAGAAGCAACGCCGGCGATTGTGGCGGGCGGGCTGGAATCCATTTCGATGGTCCAGGACGCGGCCTCGCAAGGCGCAGCCCGTGAAGCCTGGCTTACGGAAAACAAGCCTGAGATCTACATGGCGATGATCGATACAGCCGATATTGTGGCTGAACGTTATGGCATATCGCGCAAAGCGCAGGATGAATATGCACTGGCCAGCCAGCAACGCACAGCAGATGCGCAAGCGGCAGGCAAGTTTGGCGATGAGATCATCCCGGTCACCACCACAATGGGCATGAAAAACAAGGAAACCGGCGAAATCACCACACATGAAGTGACGATTGAGGCAGATGAATGCAACCGGCCATCGACAACGCTGGAAGGGCTCGCCGGCCTGCAGGCGGTGCGCGGTGAGGGTAAATTCATTACCGCGGGCAATGCCTCGCAGCTCTCCGACGGAGCTGCCTGCCTGGTGGTGATGGAAGCGAAAGAAGCAGAGCGCAAGGGACTGGAGCCACTGGGCGCGTTCAGGGGCTTCACAGTCGCCGGTTGTGAGCCTGATGAAATGGGCATTGGCCCGGTGTTTGCGGTGCCTCGTCTGCTGGAGCGCACAGGCCACAAGATGGATGACATCGATCTGTGGGAGCTGAACGAGGCATTTGCGTCGCAGGTCCTGTACAGCCGTGACACGCTGGGCATTCCCAACGAAATTCTCAACGTCAATGGCGGGTCTATAGCTATCGGTCATCCTTACGGCATGACGGGTGCGCGGCAGGTGGGCCATGTCCTGCTGGAAGGCAAGCGGCGCGGCGCAAAAAAGGCTGTCGTGACCATGTGCATTGGCGGTGGCCAAGGTGCGGCCGGATTGATCGAAATTTTTTAAGGCGGGACGGGTCAGCGCTGCTGCCTGGTGTTGAAATCAGTATAACCGGCCAACTTTAGCCAGGTAGGCGAGATGCAGCCTGAGACTGTCCGTACAAATTGTTAAATTGTGGTCGAAAAGTGTTCATTGAGGGCTTTAACCACTAATCAGAATCACGCTACCTCTGCGGCATGGATTTGACCTTACGTTATTGAACTAACCATACGTAAGATAACAAATACGGGCATTATTTAGGCAGGGGCGGCTAAAATGAAAACTCTCTACTCATCGGCTATTGGCTGTTTGGCTGTGGCATGTGTCACCATGACCGGCAACGCGAACGCTGCCGATATGGATTATGAAAGAGCCATGGAACTTGTGGTTTCAGGCGTGGTGGAGTCCTGGAACGGATATTCCATTGTCAGCGGCTACTCGCCTGCCACACCGGGCAATGGGAATGTCCTGTCGCATGACAGTTATTTTGTTTCCGGTACCAGTGGGCGCTTGAGCCTGCCGCTGGGCGACAACCTCTCGATTCAACAGGATGTGGAAATCGAGATAACCGGCAATGCCTATGAAGACGAGACGGGGAACAATTATATCTACTCCTACCAGATGGGTTCCCATGTGAGCTTTCGTGACCCGGGAATGGGTCTGATCGGGGCATTCGGTGGCTGGGGTAGCGGTGCTACCGATGGCAATACCGGAAACCTTGATGACGCTGACAGCCTGGAATTCCGGTTCATAGGCGGTGAAGCGCAAATGTATCTTGAAGATCTGACACTGTATGTTCAGGCCGGGTATCTCGATGCCGAACGCACGAACACCAACAACTTCGACGATACGTTCCGGAACGCAACTTTCGTACGCGGTGTTGGACGCTGGTTCATGAGCGAAACGTCGCGGCTGGAACTGGAATTTTCCTATGCTGATGGTGATGCAGATACCGAGCCTGATGGTCACACGATTATCGAATGGGGTGTGCGCTATGACACCGTGCTGGCTGGTTTACCGATCATTGGCGACACGCCGGTCTTCGTGAAATACCGTGGTGCCCGGTTTGAAAACGACGATGCACCGGGCAATGGCGGTGGCGGCGGCGGCGGCGAAGGCGGCTTTGACTCCGAAGACTATCTTGATCACACCGTCATGGTTGGTACGCGATGGTCGTTTGGCGGTGACAACATGAAACAGTTTGACCGTGTCGGCGCGACGCTCGACCTGCCCAACTTCGGGCGCTGGGTCGCAAGCGGCGAGAACCTCGACTGATACTGATCTTGCAAATCTGACTAATTGAAAAGGCCTTCCGGAACGGGAGGCCTTTTTAGTACCGAAAGCCTTAATGGAGGTCAGTCTTCGCTGTTTGCGGCCAGTTTGTCGGCAAAGACCGTGGCCAATCTGGCCTTGAGTATTTTGCCGGATGGTGCAGCAGGCAGTTGATCTGAAATAATCCAGCGTGTCGGATGTTTATAAGCTGCGAGATGGTCTTTCAGGTGGTCTTTCAAATGATCCGGCAGCAGACCGCTGCTCACGAGCGGCTGGATGAAGGCCACTATGTCTTCATTGCCATGCGCGCTGTGGCCAATGACAGCGGCCTGCACCACTTGCGGATGCTGGTTCAGGGCGGCTTCGACTTCCAGCGGATAGACATTGAAACCGGACCGGATGATCAGTTCCTTGGCACGCCCGGTAATGTGCAGGTTTCCGTGCTCATCCTGAAAACCCAGGTCACCTGTGCGCAACCAGCCATTGCTGTCAAGAACCTCATCGGTTGCTGCCTGATTGTGATAATAGCCGGCCATGATGTTTGGGCCGCGAATGACAATTTCACCTATGCCGTCCTGACCGGTCTGTTCGATGCGCACTTCCTGGTCGGTCAGCATCTTGCCGACTGAGGTGTCGGCCCGCGTGGCACCGGGACGGGTCGCCGCAATGCCGGCGGTTGCTTCGGTCATGCCGTAGCCGTTGAACAGGGGCAGTTCGAAAAACGCCTCCACTTTCTGTTTCCAGGCAAGATCAAGCGGTGCGCCGCCGGACGATATGTATCTGAGGTGTTCTGCCTTGAGTTTCTGCAGTCCGCACTGGCTGGCATGTGCTATCAGCAGTGCGTGCATCTGTGGTACAGCGGGAAAAATCGACACCCGTGACTGCAGGGCGGCAAATGTAACGGCCACATCAAAGCGTGCCACAAGTTCGAGGCGAGCGCCCACCGCCAAACCGGCCATGAAGGCCGATGAAAGTCCAAAGACGTGGGTCAGGGGCAAAACCGCGTATATGTGATCGGTTGCCGTAATTTCGCGATGCGAGGCGGAGGTCTGCCCACCATAGATCAGATTGGCATGGGTCAGCATGACACCCTTGGGATCACCGGTCGTGCCGGTTGTATAAAGCAGGGTGGCGACCTGGCCTGCATCTTTGCTGACAGGTTCGGCCACGGTTTCCGGCCGAACTGCCAGCATGACCGGTTCCGGACCGACGTTTATCTCGTGCGCGCCGGCGGCTTGTGCGTGGCATTTTGCTGCGTCGGACACGGTATGAGTGAACAGCATGGCAGCTGGTTGTGCATGATCGCGGATGCGGTCGATTTCCGGCGCGGACAAGCGTGCATTTACCGGTACCGACCAGGCGTCCAGCAAGCTTGCAGCAATCAGTCCGGCAGCGGCGGTGAACGAGTTCTCGGCCACCAGCATCACCCGGTGCCCGGGCCCGACGCCTGCTTTTTTCAACTCCCCGGCGAGGTCTTGCGCGGCCTGCAGCCAGTTGGCAAAAGTGATATCACCGGTTTGAACCGTGGTCAGACCAATTGCGTCAGGCGCACGGGCCGCTTGATGTTCAAGCAGGTGGTGTATCCGTGAAAACGATGTCATCTTGCAGCCTTGGTCAGGACTGATTAATGGGTTTCGAGTACAGACTAGACGGCGGCGGGCTCCGCCGCCAGCCAGTAAACCAAGGAGTTTCAGGTTATGATGCGCCCACCCCTTTCATCTCTCGTTGCGGAACTGCCCTCAACCGTTCCGTTTGTCGGGCCGGAAGCGCAGGAACGAGCTCGTGGAGAAGAATTCAAGGCCCGTATCGGTGCCAATGAAAGTGTGTTTGGTCCATCTGACAAAGTGGTCCAGGCAATGCAGGCGGAAGCAATCGAAGCATGGAAATACTGCGATCCCGAGTGCCATGATCTCAAACAGGCGCTGGCCGCCTGGCATGGCGTGTCACCGGATAATATCCTGATCGGCGAAGGCATTGACGGTCTGTTCGGTGTCACTGCAAGACTTTTCATTGAGCCTGGTGACAAGGTTGCAACATCTGCGGGAGCCTATCCCACTTTCAATTATCAGGTTGCAGGCGCGGGCGGTGACATCGTTACCACGGCCTATGTAGACGATCGTGAAGACCTAGCCTCACTGGTGGCGCTGGCAAAGCGTGAAAATGCGAAAATGATCTATCTGGCAAACCCGGACAATCCCATGGGAACATGGTGGCGGGGTGCCGAGATTGACGCGATGATCAAGGACCTCCCGGAAGGTGTCGTGCTGTGTCTGGACGAAGCCTATGGCGAATTTGCACCTGCCGGCACAATGCCGGACCTGGATGTACATAATCCGCAGGTTCTGAGGTTTCGTACGTTTTCCAAAGCCTATGGCATGGCGGGTTGCCGGATTGGATACATCATCGGTGAAGCGGAAATCATCAAGGCGTTCGACAAGATCCGCAATCATTTTGGTGTCAACCGGATTGCGCAGGCAGGTGCGCTGGCGGCACTGGCGGACAGTGACTGGCTGGAAGCGGTTGTCATGCGGGTACACAGCGCCCGTGACCGGATTTGCCGGATCGCCCATGACAACGGACTGGAGACGGTGGCCTCTGCGACCAACTTCGTCGCCATCGACTGCGGCCGCGACGGGGTCTTTGCCAAGGCCGTCATGGAGGGTCTGCTGGCTCAGGGAGTGTTCGTGCGGATGCCGGGGGTGGAACCTCTCAACCGGTGCATTCGCGTATCGGCTGGACGCGAAGATGATCTGGACTGTTTTGAAGCGGCCTTGCCGGTCGCCCTTGCCGACGCGAGCAGATGACACCTGCAGACGATGATCGCGCGACGGGAAGCTTTCCGATGGCTGTCTTGCTGCTGGTGGCGGGCCTGGCAACTGCCAGCCTGTCCGGCGCGTTCCTGAAACTGATGGCGGCAGAACTGAATGTTGCGGTTATGACTTTCGGGCGATATGTCGGATATCTGGTGGTGTTGTTGCCGATTGCGGTGTGGCGGTATGGGCGCCAGGTGGTTTTACCGCCTGCGGCACCCACCCAGTTTTTGCGAGCCACAATGATCCTTGGCGCCACTGTGAGTTTTGTTGTTTCCGTCCGCTACCTGCCCTTGGCCAATGCGGTAGCTATCCTCTACATCTACCCGTTTTTCGTAGCGTTACTATCGCCGTGGCTGCTGGGGGAGCGTGCCAGCCCGGCCATCTGGTTCGGGGTGGTGTGTGGCTTCATCGGCATCCTGATTGTCATGCGGCCTGACCTGGGGGTGATCAATGTCGGCACGATTGCAGCAATTGCCACCGGCGGGTTCTACGCGTTTCACATCATTGTCACCCGCAAGCTGGCCAATGCGGCGCCGGCGCTTGTGTCCAACACTTACATGGCTCTGGTGGCGATCGCGCTGATATCGCCGCTGGCGTGGGCCTGGTGGCAGCCGGTTTCCCTCGACCAGGCGTCAATACTGTTCGTGATGGGGGCAATTAATGCGGTGTCACACCTGTTGATCATCGGTGCATTTGCCCGCGCATCTGCGCCTGCGCTGGCTCCGTTCAGCTATACCGAAATTGTTGCGGCGGTTGGTTGGGGGCTGTTGTTTTTTGCCGACATACCCGACGCGATGACCTTCATCGGCATCGCGGTGATTATTGCGTCCGGTGTCATGGTGTCGCAAAGCGGCAATCTGGGCCGGTTGATCGCCAGGCGGCGCGGCGCAAGTGCCGGCGGGTAGACGCTGTTAGAACGGTGATTTCGTCGGAAAATCCGGTTTGCGCTTCTCGCGGATCGAGGACAGTCCTTCCTTCACCTCCGGGCCTGAAAAACCCATGAACTCCAGCGCCAGTGACGCATCGAAGCTCGGGCCTGCCATGCGCAGCCAGTTATTCAGTGAATGCTTGGTCCAGCGAATGGCTGTCGGTGCGCCCCTGGCGAGTTTGCGGCAAATTTTCAGCGCGGCTTCGTGGACCTGATCATCGTCAGCGACCTGCGACACCAGACCGATGCGCTCGGCTTCTTCGCCGGCCAGCGGTTCGCACAACATCAGATAGTATTTTGCCTTGGCCATGCCGATGAGCAGTGGCCAGACGATAGCGGCATGATCGCCGGCGGCGACGCCCAACCTGGTGTGACCATCAATGATGCGTGCCGTGCGGCCTGCAACGGTGATATCGCACACCATGGCGGCTGCCAGTCCGGCACCAACGCTGACGCCTTCGATCGCGGCAACGGTTGGTTTGGAGCAGTTGATGACATTGTAGACAAGATCGCTGGCTTCCTTCCACACCCGGGCACGGACTGCGAAGTCGTTGGTCATGTCTTCGACCAGACCGAGATCACCGCCAGCCGACAGGTTGCCATTATCACCGCGCAACAGGACGACATTGGTATCGGGGTCGCGATCTATGTCGCGCCACACCTCTGCCAGTTCACGGTGGCCGCCTGCGTCAAGCGCATTGAGTTTCTTGGGTGCAGAGAGGATGACCTCGAGAATGCCATCTGCCGGCCGGTTGAACTTCAGGGAGGAATAGTGTGCGTAGCGGTCTGTCATGGTCACTCAACAATTGTTGTTTTGATAATGGTATCACTTGTCAGTATGGGACAGCGAACCGGTCTTGAGAAGAAGGTGGATAGTGCATGGGTGTGATGATCGATGGCAAGTGGCATACGCAGTCTATTGCCGAGCTTGCCGATGGCGGCAGTTTCAAGCGCAGCGAGACCAGCTTTCGCAACTGGGTGACAGCGGATGGCGAGTTTCCCGCGCAGGCCGGGCGCTATCATCTGTATGTCTCGCTGGCGTGCCCCTGGGCACACCGGACCCTGATCATGCGGGCGTTGAAGGGGCTTGCAGGATCAAATCTCTGTTTCGGTGGTCAACTGGTTCATGGGTGACGACGGCTGGTCGTTTGACGAACGGCGATGGTGTTGTGGCTGATCCGGTTTTTGCTGCCAGCCATCTGCGCGATGTCTATGCGTCGGCAAAGCCCGATTACACCGGCCGGGTGACCGTGCCGGTACTGCTTGATACCAAAACAGACAGATCGTCTCGAATGAAAGTGCCGAAATCATCCGCATGTTCAACTCGGCATTTGACGGGGTCGGCGCTGAACCCGGTGACTATTATCCGGCAGCACTGCGTGAGGAAATCGACACGGTCAATGCGCGGGTTTATGACACCTTGAACAACGGGGTCTACAAATCCGGTTTTGCCCAGACCCAGACAGGCATACGAGCGGGCTGTGTTGCCGTTGTTCGACACGCTCGACTGGATGGAAGACATCCTGTCCCGGCAGCACTGGCTGGCGGGCGATCAGTTTACCGAAGCGGACATCAGGGCATTCCTGACGCTGATCCGCTTCGACCCGGTGTATCACGGGCACTTCAAGTGCAATCGCGCCCGCATTGTCGACTATCCGAACCTGTGGGCGTACACGCGCGACATCTACCAGAGGCCCGGTGTGGCCGAAACGGTGGACCTTGGCCATATCCGCAATCACTATTATGCCAGTCATGAGACGGTGAACCCGACCCGGATTGTCGCGGTGGGACCGGTGCTGGACTATATGGCACCGCATGGACGCGGGTGAGGACTCAAGCCTGGTAAGTGATGACACCGTCACAAATGGTGGTTGTGACCTTCATGGTATCAATCGTGCCGGGATCCGTGGTTTCGATATTGCCGTCCAGCATGACGATGTCAGCGAGTGATCCCTTCCTGAGAGTTCCTTTGCGGCCTTCACTGAACTCCGCATAGGCACCGCCGGCGGTGTAACCATGCACGGCCTGATGCAGTGACTGGCGCTGGTCCGGGTGCGACGGGTGCAGTTTTTCCCGCGTCATTGCGGCCTTGATCGACATCAGCGGGTCAACCGGCGACACCGGCCAGTCACTGGCAAAGCATAGTTGTGCCCCGGCATTGCGCAATGTGTTCCAGGCAAAGGCACGCGCGAGTTTTGCATCACCGATTTTCGAACGGGTCGGCTCCATCGGATAGGACCCGGTGCCGAGGGCATGCAGAGGTTGCATGGAGGCGATAACACCGAGTTCGGCAAATCGTTTTATGTCAGTTTCATCAATGATTTCAATATGTTCGATACGGTGGCGGCTGTCACGCTTGCCGTTGGTTTGCTGCGCTGCCTGATAACCGTCCAGCGTTCGCCGCACTGCCGCATCTCCTATGGCATGAACGGCAATCTGAAATCCACGCTTGTCACATTGGGAAGCGATCTCGTTGAATTCCTCAGCACTGAACAAGGGGTCGCCGGTTGAGGCGGGGTCATCGGGATATCCGTCCAGTACGAAAGCCGTGCCGGAATCCAGGACGCCATCCATGAACAGTTTGACCCTGTTGCACCACAAGTGACCGCTGCTCCAGGTACGGCGCATGTGGTCTGCTTCTTCAAGGTCAGACAGTTGCTTGTCGTTCTTGTAGTGGAACGGTACTTCTATGCGGCAGTTGAGGCCGTCGGCCTGATGGATTTCCTGCAGCAGTTCGCACTGGTACAGATTGCCATCCATATTATGCATCGAGGTGATGCCGAGCGAGGCACAATACTCAATGCCCTGCTGGAGAGTGGCTATGTCTGCGGCGCGTTGTGATTTTGTCGGCGCGGGGACAGGATCGCGCGCGGTGGTGTATCCGAGCGCTTCGCGACCCTGATTTTCGGTCAGGGCGATCACCGGCGCGAATGCATCGGTTTCACGCAGTTCTCCGGACGCAGTACCATCTGCCGCCATGACAATTTCACTGCCGGGATTTATCTGTCTGCCGTTGAGGATGCCGGCGGCGGTAAGAGCCGATGTGTTTGCCCAGGCCGTGTGAGAGTCCGGTGCCATCATGGCGAACGGCCGGTCAGGGCAGGCTTCATCCAGCATCTGGCGGGTAATGGGGCCGGAACCCAGTATCGTATAGTGGGCCTGATTGGCGAAGATAACGCCGTCGGGCTGCCGGACACTCCAGTTCATAACGGCGTTTCGAAGCGCGTCCTTACTGTCGACCCCTGACAGATCGAGGCGGGACAGGGACGCGGCACCGGAAAAAATGTGCAGATGGCTTTCTATGAAGCCGGGCAGAACGCTTGCACCACCTGCATCAAGGGTGCGGGTTGCAGGGCCTGCCAGGTTGGCGACATCATCGGTGCTGCCAACGGCTATGACCGCATTTCCGGAAATCGCCAGACTCTCAGCCGATGGACACGCGTCATCCATAGTCATGATGCGGGCATTGCGGATGATGAGCTCGGCGTGTGTCATGAGAGTCACTTTACATGATTGGCGATATACTCGATGGCCAACTGCACGCCGCCTTGCCCATGCTCGATGCCAAGTGCTGCCATAGCGGTTTCGATTGCCGCAAGTGTACCCAGCTGGTTGTAGGCATTGACATGGCCCATGTGGGCAATGCGGATTGCCCTGTCATCGAGCCGGCCGATGCCACGACCTATGGTGACACCGAGATTGTTTTCGCAATATTCAAGAATACGCGGGCTTGCGCCTTCGGGTGTGAGCATACAGGTGACTGAATTGCTGCGTTCAGTGGGTTCTGACACGGCGAACTCCGCATCGCCCTTTGATGTCCAGGTCTGCACGGCCGCCCGGGTGGCGCCTGCCAGCACGGCATGACGATGGATGACGTTGTCGAGGCCTTCGGCGAGCAGCATTTCGAGCGCCTTGCGAAGCGCGAACACCATCTGCACCGGAGGTGTTCCGGCGTACCACATATAATGGTCTTTGCCGTCCCGAAACGTCCAGTCCCAGTAGTTGGTGACCAGCCCGGCGGTTTTGTGCGCACGCTTGGCCTTGGCACTGACGGCTGTAAAACTCAGACCCGGCGGTGTCATCAGACCTTTCTGGGCACCTGCCACGGTTACATCGACACCCCAGCCGTCCATGTCGAATTCCATGCAACCGAGCGAAGCGATTGTGTCGACCATCAGCAGTGCAGGGTGGCCGGTTTCATCCAGGGCAGCGCGGACGCCCTTAACATCGTTGACAACGCCGGTGGCGGTATCTGCCTGCACCATCAATATCGCCTTGAATTCGTGTGCTGTGTCCGCCGCCAGCCGGGCCGTGACGGCCTCCAGATCGACGGCTCGGCCGGGCCGCTCGGCGAGCACCTCGGTTTCGATGCCGAGATTGTCGGCATTCTCACCCCACACAATCGGGAAAAGTCCTGACTCAAGTACCAGCACCTTGTCACCCTTCGACAGTGTGTTGGTCAGGGCTGCTTCCCACGCGCCGTGACCATTGGCGGCATAGATGTACATGCTGCCCTTGGTGCGAAAAACCTTTTTCAGGTCTTTCATGCAGGCACGAGATGCGACTTCCGAACTGCCGCCATAAATGTCGACAGAAGCCTGGTGCAGGGCATTGAGCACCTCATCGGGCATGTTTGTTGGGCCGGGAATGGCGAGGTGCCGATGGCCATTGGCAAGCGTCATGAAACTGGTCCGTTGCTTGAAATTATCACGGGAATAGGTGCTGACACTGTTCCATTGCTTGCGGGCAATGGCAATACGTCAGGTGCCCAGATAGCCTTGCAAACCGGGAATGTCTGATGCGCTGAAAAGAGCATCGACCGGGCGATTGGCGATAACCCGGCCTGCATCGAGAAACGCTGCATGAGTTGCGGCAAACTTTACATCCGCAGGGTCATGCGAGACCAGGATGACGGTCATCTTGCGCTGCTTGTGAATGTTGCTGACGAGCCGCAGCATGTCACGTCTCAAGGCAGGGCCAAGTGCTGCAAACGGTTCATCCAGCAGCAATACCGGCCGGTCGCGGACCAGTGCCCGGGCGATAGCCACCCGCTGGCGTTGTCCGCCTGACAATTCACGGGGCAACCTCTGCCCAAGCCCTGAAAGCCCGGTTTCCTCCATGGAGGTTGCGACCAGGGCCTTGTCGCCGCCGGACAGGTTCAGGGAGGCAGACACGCCGAGTGCAATGTTGGTGAAGACATCGAGATGAGCAAACAGGTTGTTGTCCTGAAACACCATTGTAACAGGGCGATCGGCAGGTTCCGTTCCTGTCGCGTCGGTACCATCAAAACATATGCTGCCGGAAACAGGCTCTTCAAAACCCGCGATCAGATTGATCAGCGTGGTCTTGCCGGACCCTGACGGACCGATAAGACCGGTAAAACTGCCCGCTTCGAAGGTGGTCGAAAAGTGCAATGGTTCGCCGCCCGGATAGGCGAAATCCACTTCGTTGAGCTGGATGGCGGCGCCGGTCATGAGGTTAGTTCCTTTGGTATAGTTGCTCGGCCAGCCAGATCAGACCGAGGCAGAATCCGGCCAGCAACAATGCAATTCCGGCAGCCTCAAAGGACCGATAGCTGCCCATTTTCTGCAGCAGTAGAAGCGGCAGGGTTACAAAGTCTGCAGAGCCAAACAGGGCTGCTGCTCCCAGGTCCCCGATTGACAGAGCGGCTGCAAAGGCAAACGCCAGCGCGAATGACCGCGTCAGAACAGGAAAGTCTATCAGGCGCCATCTTTGCAGTCCGGACAGGCCCAGACTGGCACACAGGCGATCCTGAATTTGGGCCTGCCCTACTACGGCGGGCCTCAAGATGCGCAATGCAAAGGGCAGCGCCATAAGCGCGTTGACGATTGCCACGATGACGGGTGCCGCAGAGTTGGCCAGCCCTGTCCTGTGCAATACCACAAACCATCCTGCCCCTATCACGACCGGGGGAACGACCAGGATCAGCGATCCTGACGCCTGCATGCAGGACATTAACGCAGAAGCTGCGCGCGACGGCGCGCGGCGGCGCATGATGGTGCGCTGTGCTGCAAGCAGGCTCCAGGCCATAACCAGGGCAAGGCTGGCAGCGGAGAGCGCCAGAACGAGCGACGTGGCAAGCGCGCGCCAGAACACCGATTGCGAAACAATGACACTGAAAGGAGCGGTAACGCCGGACAGCACAATGGCCAGCATTGGCAGTGCTATAAAGGTCAGACCTGCTGCTATGACGAGCGTATCCATGCGTCTTGATGTGGCCTGGTCCGGGCGCCGGGCCTGTTTTCCGACGCTCGACATCACTGCGAGATCGGTGGCCATGCGACCGCCCAGGACGAACAGGCCGGCACACAGGGCAAGCTGCAACGCGGCCAGCAACACGGCGCGTGGCGGGTCAAAGTCAAACCGCAGGGACTGATAGATTGCGACTTCAAGCGTGGTGGCTTTGGGACCGCCGCCCAATACCAGCACGACGGCAAAGCTGGCTATGCACAACATGAAGACAAGGCTGGCGATGCCGGGCAGGACGGATCGGATCACCGGCCATTCGATATGGCGAAACACATGCCGGGACGTGAAACTCAACTGGGCGGCAAGGCGCCAGTTTTCCGGTGGAATCTGTTCCAGCGAGGCAACCAGCAGGCGTGCGGCCAATGCCATGTTGAAAAACACATGGGCAATCAGAATGCCGGCCAGGCCATAGATGTTCAAAGGCCCGGAAAGCCCTGTGTCCTGCAACACGGTACTTATCCAGCCCTGCCTGCCCCACACTTCGACAATGCCCAGCACGACCACCAATGCCGGAAGCGCCAGGGGCAGAGCGAGCAGCCGCAAGATGATGTGCCTGCCGGGAAACGATGCCTGGCGCGCCAGTGCTCTTGCCAGCGGGATTGCTGCCAGAACCGACAACAGTGTGGACAATCCTGCCTGAAGCACAGTGAATTTGGTGATCGACCAGACAAAGCCCAGATAATCAGCACTCAGGTCCGGTATGGCAGGCGCGATAGCAATCAAAGCCAGCATGGGCGTTGCGACAGCAAGACCGATACAGCTCAATGTCACAAGACCGGCAAGGACGGCCGGCTTTGGTCGCGATGTTGGCAAGGTCTGCATGTCAGGCGATCTGACTATCTGGTGGTGGCCTTGAGCCACTCGTCTATCCAGGCCTTGCGGTTGGAGTTCACCTCATCGGCTGACAACAGCAGTGACTTTGCCGGTTTTACAAGCTTGTCAAATGCATCCGGCAAGGCATCGGAGGTCTTGCCGGCCGGCCACATCCAGTTGTTTGTCGGGATGTGGTTCTGGAAACCGGGACCGGTCATGAAGGCCAGGAACCGGCGGGCAAGCGGTTTGTTCTGCGATGATTTCAGAATGCCGGCGACCTCGATCTGCATATAGTGGCCTTCCGCGAAGGCGGCGGCGCGGTAGCGGTCGGTGCTTTCTGCCACCATGTGATAGGCAGGCGATGTCGTGTATGACAATACCATCGGTGCTTCGCCCTTGGTGAACATGCCATAGGCTTCGGACCAGCCGGGCGTGACGGTCAGTACCCGCTTTGACAATTTTGTCCATGCCTCGCCGGCCTTGTCGCCGTATACAGCCTTGATCCACAGCAGCAGACCGAGACCGGGACTGGAAGTGCGCGGATCCTGAATGACGATTTTCTGCTCCGGATCGCCGTTCACCAGTTCATCCAGACTTGCCGGAGGCGTCTTGATCTTCTCGCTGTCATAAATGACGGCGAAGTGACCATAGTCATACGGTACGAACGTGTTGTCGGTCCATTGTACGGGCAGGCGGACGTTTTCAATGTTGATGCCGTGTTCTTCAAAAAGCCCGGTTGCCGAGGCTTCAGCGGACAGGCTGGTGTCGATACCAAGCAGTATGTCGGCTTTGCTGCCGGCGCCTTCCAGCTTGATGCGGTTCAAGGTGGCAACCGCATCTGCAACCGCTACCCATTCAAGCTCGCAGTCACAGGTGTCTTCAAAAGCCGTCTTGATCTTCGGACCCGGTCCCCAGTCCGAGACGAAGCTGTCATAAGTGTAGACGGTAAGTTTGTCTTTGGCCGCTGCCGGTGACACCAGGGCCATCAGAACGGCAAGACATAAAGTGAAAAGGCGCAGCATTTTCAATCTCCTCCAGGAAGACGACAACTTGCTGACGGAGATCGCGGGAAAACCTCGAGAACTGGCTCGTATCCCTCCGCCGGCATGATCCGGATCAGGTTCAGAGGGTTGGCAAGGACACTTGCCTCTCAGCCCTTCAAAATTACGGGCACCCCGAGAGCGACTACAGATATAGGGCACCAGACAGTGCTTGTACAAGAAAGATTGTGTGGTATTGCAGCGGCCATGGCGCAGAAATTTACAATACTACTGGCCGGTGAATTGACCGGAACGGACCGGCTCAGAAGCCAGATCGGCAGCAGCAGGATTATTGCTGCAGATGGCGGCATGGCGCATGCGGCCGCGCTGGGTGTCATGCCGGAACTGTGGCTTGGCGATTTTGATTCCAGTGACGGGGCACTTGTCGCCCGGTACGCCGACGTGCCGCGCCAGTCCCATCCGGTTGCCAAAAATGCAACGGACGGGGAACTGGCAGTTGATGAGGCTATCCGGCTGGGGGCCACCGAATTGCTGCTGGCGGGCGGATTTGGTGGTCAGGCTGACCATGCCTTTGCTCACCTGATGTTGTTGTTGCGGTTAAAGGCGCAAGGCATGCCGGTGATGTTGTCCAGCGGACACGAGGAAGCCTGGCCGTTGCTGGACGATACTGTGGAAATTGATGTGCCGCCGGCATCGCGTTTATCGATATTGCCGGTGACCGATCTGGAGCGCATTACCATCGAAGGCGTGCGATGGCCATTGACAGACCGGGACGTGCTGCTGGGTTCAACACTGACCTTGTCGAATGAAGTGGAGGCGTCGCCGGCGCGCGTGTCGGTTGCTGCCGGCAAGGCAATCGTGCTGGTCTATCCCGTTTAAAAATCCAGCGCGGATATCCAGAAAATCATTGCGTCCAATCCAGGGTCCTGACCCTAAACGATGGACAGGGCTGACGGGCCATCCGGAGTTGGGAATTCATGATCCAGCAACGCCAGGTCGTCGTCATCCAACTCAATATCAAGTGCTGCAACGATCGGGTCTATGCGCTCCACGCGGGATGTTTTCGGGATGGCAATTGTGTGTTGTTGGGCTATCAGCCAGGCAAGCGCAATGGACGCCGGTGTACACCCGTGGCGATCCGCGAGCGTTGCGAGACTGGCGTCGCGTAACAGCCTGCCTTCACCCAGCGGGCAATAAGCCATCACCGGGATGCCATTCTCGACCAGTTTTGGCTTCAGATCCCATTCAATGCCGCGGTCCGACAGATTGTATAGCACCTGATCGACCGCGCATTTGCGCCCGTCACGGACACCGAGCAGTTCTTCCATGTCGTCGGCATCCAGATTACTGACACCCCATTTGAGGATTTTTCCATCGGCCTTGAGACGTTCGAATCCGGATACGGTTTCGTCTAGTGGATACTGGCCGCGCCAGTGCAACAGATACAGATCAATGCGATCCGTCTGCAATCGTTCAAGCGAGCGTTCGCAGGCGGCAATAATCCCGTCATAGGATGCATTGTGCGGGTAGGCTTTTGAGACGATGTAGGTCTCGTCGCGACGTTGTTTTATCGCTTCGGCCACAACAAGCTCGGCACCTCCTTCACCGTACATTTCCGCCGTGTCGATGAGTTGTAGTCCGCGGTCCAGGCCATGGCGCAGCACATCGGCTTCTGACTGCAGCAGGTCTGCATCTTCACCCATGCGCCAGGTGCCGAGGCCAAGTGCGGGTATTTTTTCCCCGCCGGGAAGGGTTACATGCTTCATACGCAACTCCACTATTCCATTTCAACAGCTTGACGCAGGATGTGGTGTAAACGCAAGGTGCCTTGCAACTGATAAATAAGACTTGAAGTCGAAGGGCAAAATGAAAGCCGAACCTTTTGCGTTTGCTGCCGATGACTGGCGGGCAAAGATTTTCACTGCATTGAAAAAGCAGCAAGTGCAGCAGATGGCTTATGTGCCGGACGCCGGCCACGCCAGCCTGATCAATGCGTGTCATGCTGATAGTGATATCAACTGCACTGTCCTTACCACCGAAGAAGAAGGTGTGGCCCTGCTGGCAGGTGCCGAACTTGGCGGGCAGCGTGGCGTCATGCTGATGCAGTCCTCTGGTGTGGGCAATTGCGTCAACATGTTTTCGTTGCTCAAATCATGCGGATTTCCATTTGTCACGCTGGTGACAATGCGCGGTGAATGGGGCGAGTTCAATCCGTGGCAGATGCCGATGGGACAGGCAACGGAAGAAACTTTCAGGCGATCAGGCTTCGTTGTCTATCGTGCCGACACCGGCGAAGATGCAGCGGCCATGACCGGGTCGGCAATGCGGCTGGCTTATGACAGCAATTGCCCGGTTGCCGTTTTGTTGTCACAGCGCCTGATCGGCGCGAAGGATTTTTAGGACGGATCGTTGAGATGATTGGAAGACGCGAAGCCATTGCAGAGGTTTTGAAGGACCGGCCGGACAACCTGCTGGTGATCAGCGGGCTTGGCTCACCGACTTATGATGTGGCTGCGGCAGGGGATGTTGTGCAGAACTTCTATTTGTGGGGCGCCATGGGCGGAGCTGCTTCGATGGGGCTGGGGCTTGCGCTGGCACGTCCTGATGCACGCGTGCTGGTTATCACCGGCGACGGTGAAATGCTGATGGGCTTAGGCTCACTTGCGACCCTTGGAGCCAAGGCCCCGGCCAACCTTGCCATACTGGTCATCGACAATGAGGCGTTCGGTGAAACCGGCGGGCAGACCAGCCACACCGGCAAGACCACCAACCTGGCTGCCGTTGCGTTGGCATGCGGGTTCAAGCAGGTAGCAACAGCGCACAGGCAGCCGGACCTTGCTGCCGTGAAGCAGCTCGTGCTTGAAGGCGCCGGGCCTGTGCTGGGTGTCATCAAGACAGGTTCGGATGAACTGCCAAGAGTTCTGCCGGAACGTGACGGGCACATCATCAGAAACACATTCAAGACAGCTTTAACACATCAGGAATATGGAGAAAGCAAATGACTTTGAAGAGAATTGGTGCAGGCAACCGGATGACAAGCGCGATTGTTCATGGCGACAAGGTGTACATGTCCGGTTTCGTGGCGGACAAGGCTGCAGGCGGCAGTGTTGCGGCGCAAACCGCTGACATCCTGGCGCAGATAGACTCCACACTGGCGCAAGCCGGGTCCGACAAGACCAAGGTCATCAGGGCCACCATCTGGCTTACCGACATGGATACCTGGGCTGAAATGAACACTGTGTGGGATGACTGGGTTGTGGCAGGTGAAACACCGTGCCGCGCTGCAGTGCATTCACCCAAGCTGGCCGCACCGGGTCTGGACGTGGAGATCCAGGTGGAAGCCGCCATCTAGCCAGAGGGACTGCTGCCATGGCTAAGGCGCTTGTGCTGGGAGCCGGTATTGTCGGGGTCACCATGGCTTACGAGCTGTGGCGGGACGGTCACGAGGTAACCGTCATTGACCGCGAGGCTGGTGCGGCTGAATTCACCAGCTTCGGCAATGCCGGCATGATAGCGCCGGGACACGCTTATGCCTGGGCATCGCCGGCGTCGCCGAAAATTCTGCTCAAGTCGCTGTGGCGTAATGATCAGGCGCTTCGGCTGAAGCTGTCACTGGATCCGGCATTCGTGAAATGGATGTGGAAGTTCTGGGGCCAGTGCAGCGCCGAACGGGCGGCCATAAACACCAGGCGTAAGGTCAGATTGTGCAATTACGCGCAAACGGTTTTCCATGAAACACGTGCTGAGACAGGTGTTTCATATGACGCAAATGACGGCGGCATTCTGTATCTGTTCCGGTCACGGTCAGCGTTTGATGCAGCTGACAGGAAAGCTGAAATACTGCGCCGGGAGGGCTCCGACATCGGCGTTCTGGATGCAGATGGCATAGCACAGAAGGATCCGGCCCTTGCTGGCAGCAAGGAGCAGTTTGCCGGCGCGCTGTTCGGTGGCCGGGACGAGACCGGTGACTGCCGGATGTTTACACGTAATCTGGCCAACTGGCTTGACGAGCGCGGTGTTACGTTCAGATGGGGGGTGACGATCAGTTCCCTTCAGACGGATGGAGATCGCGTCAGCGGCGTTGTAACGGATCAGGGAAACCTGTCCGCGGATATTATCGTTTTGTCGCTGGGTGTGTATTCGCCACATCTTGCAAAACCCATCGGGATTGATTTGCCGATCTATCCGGTCAAGGGATATTCGATGACGGTTCCGGTGTCGGGCCGCAATAACGCACCCGGTATCGGCGGCATCGACGAAGAAAGCCTGGTTGCCTATACGCCGATGGGCAATCGGCTGCGGGTGACGGCCACAGCAGAATTTTCAGGGTATCAGGTGGACCATTCGCCGGATGATTTTCGGCACATGACGAATGTGGTGAAGGGATTGTTTCCCGATGGCGCCGATTATTCCAGGGCAGAGTATTGGGCAGGCCTGCGCCCGATGACGCCTGAAGGAACCCCAATCCTGGGCGCGACGAGGTTCAAAAACTTTTGGATGAATACCGGTCAGGGTCATATGGGCTGGACCATGAGCCATGGGGCGGGCAGATTGGTTGCAGATATCATTGCCGGACGCAAACCGGCAGTTCCGCTCGACGGTATGACGCTCTAGCACTTTGAAAGCGGCCAGTTTTATGGGTTTCGATTGATTCAATCAAAATCCATACTGATCTGGGCTCCAGACCCGCAAACCTGTGAGTTGATGGACTGGTATGGCTTGCTTTACGTTAAAAAAGCTACATAACCTGTTGAAAGATCAATTGGCGCCGGATCATGGGGGTAGTTAAGCGCGAGGGTGGGCTTGACGGTATGTCGGATGTTACGACGAATTGGTTCGCAGGTGTTTCAGCCGTTCTCGCGATTGCGGTAATTGTGCAAACACTGCTGCAGATGCGCAAAAACACACGCTGGAAAGATGATCGTGATGCGCCGTCGGGCGCACGATTGGTAAGCCGGGCCAGATATCGTGGTCACCGCGTGGTTCATTACAGTGACGGATCTGTGTTGGCCGAAACCCGATTCGGATTCAAGTCATTTGAGAATTTTGACCTTTATCGGCAGTATATAGACCGCTAGATCCAGGTTGTTCGCGATAATGCATCTTCCATCCTGATTGGATGAGACCACTGAGCCCGCGCCGGACATGACTGCGGGCACATCACGACTGGCCGAATCAAGATTAATCTGTTGGTTTATGTCATCTTTTTGTTTGCAGTAGGCGCTGTCATGAAAAAAAGCCTGATATCTGTCCTTATTTTGCTGGGTGTAATGGTTGCGAGCGTGGTGTTGGCTGAATTGCTTGGACTGAGTGTCACAGCCATGGTGCTGATTGCCACGATCGGTTCTCTGAGCTGCCTGCTGGTCCTCGTTGTTGTTCCGCGGATCAGAAAGCAAGTCGCAGAGCGGGAATACAGGCAGTTGCTGAGAGAAGGTGTGCATTTGATTGTGGGTCGTGCCCGTTACCGGGGACGTCGTGTGCTGCACTACGCTGATGGCAGCGTGGCTGCGCAAACCACGCGTGGCATGCTGGCTTTTGACAACTTTGATGCCTGCAGACAGTTTATCGACGGACGCTGAAGCGAGCCAGTCGTCCAGTATGCGTTCAACACCGGCAGGCGTTCATAGTAGCCTATGGGAATTACTGAAATATAGCGGATTCAAATGTGCTTTCTCCAGTTTGATGTATCGGTCTGGTTGGAAACTGCAGCAGAGTCCGAAACCGAACCAGGACGCTTTGTGTTGAAATGATCCCCCAGATTTTCAAAAAACTTGTTTCGAGACGCAAAGGCGGACAGCAGGACGAAGACCCTCGTCTTCCTGATGGGGTTAGGGTCTATGTCATCGGCGACATCCATGGCCGAATCGACCTGCTGGAACGACTTTATGCAATGATAGAAGCTGACCGCACCGAACGCCCGATTGGTCATTGCGTTGAAGTTTTCCTCGGAGATTACATTGATCGTGGGCCATCTTCCCGAGAGGTGCTGGAATGGATGGTGAAGGGCTACAGTGTCTGTAACAAACGGATTACGCTACGTGGCAATCACGAACTTTACCTGCAGGATTTTCTTGTTGATCCAGGCGTGATCAGTGCGTGGGGGCAATATGGTGGCCTGGAAACGCTGCATTCATATGGCCTGAAGTTTCGAATGCCGATTGGAGAAGACCAGTGGGCCGATATTCAAAAAGGCCTGCTGGATGTTCTGCCGCCCAGCCACCGGGTTTTCCTGGAAAACTGTATTCTGTCAGCCGGCGCCGGCAAATATTTCTTCGCCCATGCCGGGGTAAATCCTAATATTCCGCTGGACGATCAGGTCGCCGCAGACCTGCTTTGGATTCGCGAGCCATTTCTGAGCCATGACAGGGCGTTGCCGAAAATAATCGTTCACGGCCACACGCCTGCCGAAAAACCTGAAATCGAGGTTCACCGGATAGGCATAGATACCGGCGCCTATATTACAGGTCGTTTGACCTGCGCGGTGCTCGAAGGAAACGATGTTCGGTTTCTCTCGACTTAACAAAAAATCTAAAATTAACGACTTGTTAACCATTTGGCAATCTATGCTGTCTTAATGTTGTTCGGAAACGGTGATGTCAGGTGCGTTGTATGAGTTACTGATTCGCCGTTGGCGGGCTTAACATGTCTTGAGACAAATCATTGTGTTCCGGATTTGTCTGAGAAAACGGATGGTAGAGGTCATGATGATCCTCGGGGGATTTCAGAATCGGTTCAGAATACTCGCAGCGATGATCCTGGTTGCGCAGTTGCTGAGCGCGTGCGGATCTTCTTCTGATGGTGCGGGGGCTTCCGGATTGTCGGCGGCGCCTGCTGGTTATGGGGCAAGTGTACAACCTTCAGTGCCCGTGCAGACAAGTTCTGTGGCGGCATACCGGTTGGGGGCCGGTGACAAGGTTAAAGTCAACGTATTTGGCGAAGCCGATCTGTCCGGCGAGTTTCTGGTCGGGGACAATGGCCGCATTGACCTGCCGCTCATTGGAGCGGTGCAGGCGCGCGGCCAGACCGTTACCCAGTTTCAGAACGCGGTGGTGGCAAGATATTCAGGCGGTTACCTGAAAGATCCGAAAGTATCGGTGTCGGTCCTGAACTATCGCCCCTTTTTCATTCAAGGCGAAGTGGGCAAGGGCGGTGAATATCCCTACAAGGCCGGGTTAACCATACAGAACGCTGTCGCAATTGCAGGCGGATATACCTACCGGGCCAATACGGGTAAGGCTTTTGTGCGCCGTGCCGGTCAGGACCGGGAAGTGGAAATACAGACAAATCAGCGAGTTGCGATTAACCCAGGAGATATAATCCGGGTGCCGGAACGGTTCTTCTGATTGTGTGTGCAAGTGGGTCCGCACAGCGGCCAAGTGTTCATTGTTCGTCACAAGTACAACGTATGCAGACTAAGTTGTAAATAATTCATTAGTTACCATGAAGTATCATTGATTATTGACGCAATTTGGTGAGTGCAGATTTCAAGGCTGTTAATCAGCTGGATTAAGGGTGGACGGCGATGTCAATCAAACTGGTAATCTCGAGCGCGATGGGTATTGCGCTGTTTTCAGGTTTTGTACACGCACAAAGTGTGGAAGCATTCGTCGCCAGCTATAATCAGGACCCTGCCCTTACAATCGCGGTTTCAGACGCGGTTAGTGCGGACGTTCGGGAAGCGGAAGCGTTTTGCCGGGCGGCAGATGATGCGGTAGAGCCCGTTCAGGTCTATGTAGGTGCCGGTCTGGCCGGGGCGCACCAGTATTTGGTGTCGGTTAACGATTCTGCAGGGGCTAGCAGGATAAAGTTGATTTTATGCACCTGCGAAAGAACACCGGGTCAGATCCTGAGCTCTTTTGTAAATGGGATTGGTGAATTGGAGCGCGACGTTTGTTCAAGCGCGTGGCGCGGTGAGAGCGGGGGCTCGCCGCCAGGCGTGTTTCAAATCAACGTTGGCGGGGGCGGTAACGGTGTTAGCAGAAACTGATTTGACCTGGCGGATTGTTTGATCGTGCAGGTAACAAGACGAAGTTGAGATGGGGCGTGGCGGCTGAAATGTGGGCAAAATTTATAATTGCGGTGCTTTGCGCATGTGCAGGTGTTTCAGTGGGAGCATCCGCGCAAGAACTGTCACGCACGGGTTCAGGCGACATGCCTACTGTTCGTGACCGGTTCGAAGGTCTGGGTTTGCGAGCTGGACAGTTCTGGGTTCTGCCCGACATTGAAACCGGGTATTTTTACGATAGCAACGTCTTCGGCGAATCAGCCGGCGAAAACGCAGACTCAGGTGTCTATGTGTCGCCTTCGGTTTCGTTGCGATCGGATTTTGGCCGGCACCATCTAAATCTGCGAGCCGGACTTGATCACTACGAATATTTCGATTTCTCATCACAAAGCCGCACCGATTTTGACGGTGAACTGGACGCCCTTTATGAAGTGAGCAGCGATACCGTGCTCAGGGGTAGCCTGAAAGGCGGGAAATTCAATCAGGAGCCCGGAGACCTGGAATACCCGACCGCCGGTGTGCCAACATCACCCGGGGAATACTACAAGTTCGATTCCTGGGCATCTATCAAACACGCTTTCAACAGGCTGTCAGTGTCGGTGGGCGCCGCGTTTGACTTTTTCGACTTTGATGATGTCGATGGCATCGATCAGGACTTTAGAGACGGCAATGTTGTCACTACCGGTGGGCGTATTTCATATCTTGCCTCGCCCGGTTATCGGATATTCGGTGATTTCCGCTACAATTGGCGCGATTACAATGGCGGTACGATTGTCGACTCAGATGGCTGGCGCGCTCTTGCCGGCGTTGAATTTGAAGTGACCCGCCTGATCTCAGGTGAACTGGGGGTCGGGTACAACGAGCAGACTTACGATTTTGCAGGCTCGCCGACCACGTCCGCGTTCAGCTACCATGGCGCGCTGACCTGGAATCCGACACCATTGATGACGGTCAAACTCAATGCTGATCGTACCATTGAAGACAGCACGTTCAATCAGGCAGGCCGTGTTCAGGACTCTGCCAAACTGGTTGTTGACTATGAAGTGATGCGCGAACTGATTTTCTCACCATCGGTTGGTTTTGCATTCAACGATTATGAGAATTCCTCTCTGGACGATTTCAGAATTGAAGCCGGCGCAGAACTAGAATACCGGGTGAACCGCTTCATCTCTGTTGGCAGCAGGTACAAATACTCCTACAGTGATGTCACAGGTCCCGGCCTTACCGATTGGGACCGTCACCTTGTGGGCGTCTATGCTAAAGCGCGCTTCTGATAATAGTCCCGCGGCTGGCCGTGAGGGGTACCCTGACTCATCAGCTCCCTTCGGGATCGGTGGCTCTGATGGTATTGATTTAAGGGAACTTTTCCGGATTGCACGCCGCCGCGGCCCGATGGTCGCGATGATAGGTTTGCTGACTGCTTTGTTGGGCGCGATCTATGCTCTCCAGCTCACTCCCGTCTATACAGCAAAGTCCACACTGCTGATTGATACGAATCAGAAGAACATAATTAATGCCGAAGCCATCGTTTCCGGTATTGGACGAGACAATTCTGCACTGGAAAGTGAACTCGAGCTTATTCGGTCCTACGATGTGGCCAAGCGGGTCGTCCGCAAGCTCAAGCTTGACGACCGGTCGAAAGCTGAAGCTTCGAAGGTTTCCGCGGTTCGGCAACTGATTTCACTGGTGTTCAGCCGTGAGCCTGCCCCCGAACCGGTTCTCAACGAGAATCACACCGACAGGATCATTCGTTCCCTGTCGAAGTCCATCACTGTCGATCGCAAGGGTTGGACCTATGTGGTTGACATCAATTACACCTCTGACAATCCGGTCAAGGCAGCTCAGGTGGCAAATGCCTTTGCAGACGAATACCTGGTTGATCAGCTTGAAGCGAGCTATGAAGTTACCCGACGTGCCAATGACTGGCTCAGTGAGCGTCTTGGCGACTTAAGGAAAAAAGTGCGTGAATCAGAGCGTGCCGTCGAACTGTTCAAGGTGGAAAACAATATTGTTCAGACCAACGGTTCGACACTGAACGATCAGCAGGTTGCCAAACTGAACGAGCAGTTGATTCTGGCCCGGGCAGAGTCGGCGCAGGCGAAAGCAAGATATGATCAGGTTCAAGCTGTGCGCAAAAGGGGCGGGGACATCACGGCATTTGCCGACGCCCTGCAATCCAGTGCACTGGCGTCCCTGAAAGGCAAGGCTTCGGAGATACGTCGTGAACTTGCCAATTTGAGCGCCAAGTACGGCGATCGTCACCCATCGGTGGTTTCTGCGCGAGCCCAGCTTCAAGATGTCAGGCGTTCAATCAGTTCCGAGGCCAAGCGCATCCTGACCTCTACGGAAAATGCCCTGCAGGTTGCCGGCAGCCGCGAAAAGTCCATCGCGGCAAGTCTCGCGGAAGTCAAGGGAACCGCTTCAAGAGACGGTCAGGCGGAAGTCATTCTCAGAGAACTGGAAAGGGAATCGGCGGCCAACAAGGCATTGTTTGAGTCTTTTCTCGGGCGGTTCAAGCAAACCAGTGAGCAGGAAAAACTCAACACGAACAATTCACGCGTGATTGAGCGGGCCGCCGCGCCAACGACGCCCAGTGCCCCGAACAAAAAATCGATTGTGATACTTGCAACCATGCTCGGACTGGGATTGGGGGCCGGACTTGCCTTCCTGCTTGAACAACTGGATGCAGGCTATCGCACGACTATCCAGATCGAAAAACAATTAGGCGTACCGGTACTTGCAAGCATTCCGCGTTCGGATGGTGAACTGCCCGGCAGCGGAATTGGGCGCGTGGCCCGAAAATACAATCCATTCGGTTTGCTGCCCGGACTGTTTCGCAAAGGCGACAAGTCGGAGCGGCGAATGGGGAAAAATGACCGGGTGAGCATCAGCCGGCTGGTGGTCCAAAAGCCGTTGTCGAGTTTCACCGAAGGAATTCGGGCACTCAGAATGGGCATCAAGTTTGCTGATATCGATCGCCCGCAAAAAATTGTACTGCTTGCTTCGGCGCTGCCAAGTGAAGGCAAATCCACCATTGCAAGCAATCTGGCGCTGCATGCGGCGGCGTCCGGTGAGCGGGTGCTGATCATTGATCTTGATCTGCGCCACCCGGTGCTTACGTCGTTGTATGCGCCGGATGCCAAGCACGGAGCGGTGGAACTGCTACTTGGCGAGGTTGATCTCAAACAGGTGATTGTAAAAGATGCCGCATCGGGTCTGCACATATTGCCGGCGCCGCGCCGCAAGGACCTGACCCACACCGCCGAACTGCTCGGGTCGAAGCGGATGAAGGATCTGTTCACCCATCTGAGCGGCTTTTACGATCTCATTGTCGTCGATACCTCACCCTTGCTTCCGGTTACGGATGGCCGTGCCCTGATCGATGCTGTCGATTCGCTGGTGCTGGTGGTGAAATGGGAAACGACAGCGCGTGATGCCGTTGATGCGGCGCTCAAGCAGTCGCTGGGTGCTCATGCCAAGTTGACCGGCGTTGTCATGAACGATGTGGTTGCGTCGAGAGCGCGTTACTACGACTATTACAAGTCGGGATACTACAGTAAAAAGTATCCTTATTATTATGGCGGGTCGGGTTAAGGTGGCGCGAGGCGGCAGTCCGTTCGCCATGGGTCTTCTGCTTTGTCTGGGCGTGTGCCTGACCGGTCTGGGCAGCTATCAGCTTTTCCGGCTGAGCGATACACATCTGCGTAATGAAGTCTTGTATTCAGTCTCTCCCGGGACCCTGCAAGTGTGGCTGGCGACGCTGGATCCTGCAGATCCCGAAAACGCCGCCAGGCTTGCAGACCGGTTTGTCAGTATGACATTGCCACACCGTCGCGATGCCGTTCTGGCGATTGCGCAACCAGGGTACTTTGAGGCGATGGGCTTAAGCTTCACTGAGCGTCGCAGTTTGCAAATGCTGATGCTGCAGGCATCGGGGCTGGTGCTTGCGAAAGCGCCGGCACTGGGCGAGTTCTGGTTTCTGTCCGCCAAAATGCGCAATGGCCTGTTCGGTTTCGATGCCACTGCCCAGCACCATCTTGAGTTGTCATACACTTATTCACCGAAAGAGGTGGATCTGGTGCTGGAGCGACTGCAGTTGATGTCACTCGCATGGCCGCTGCTCAGTGTTCGCCTCAAAGACATCGTCCGACATGATGTAAGGATTGTGGATCAGACCTATCCCGATCGTGCTGCAGAACTTCGTCAATACCTACTCAGAGCCGGAGCAAAGCTTTGATGGTCCGGGTTGATCGATACCTGGCTGCTTCTGTTTGGCGCGTGTCATGAGTGCGATTGCGTCGGCGTTGATAGCGATTGTTGTCGGCCTTAGCTGTTTCTGGCTTGGCTCCAACAGACCGCTTGCATGGAGTATGAATGCAGTCATGGTAGGCGGACTGCTGGTTTTCACCTGTTTGTCACTTCAACTGGAGGCACGGCGCCATCCGGCATTGATGATTTCAAAGCTCTCGGTACCTGTTGTGATGTTCGGCCTGGGGCTCTCGTGGGCAGGGGTGCAAATCCTGCCGCTGGGTTCTTCGATAGCAGGTCATCCTGCGTGGCAAGTGGCCGGCGAGGCGTTGGGCCGCGATATCGCTTCGAGCATAT
This sequence comes from uncultured Alphaproteobacteria bacterium, assembly GCA_963759095.1. GTDB lineage: Bacteria > Pseudomonadota > Alphaproteobacteria > Rhizobiales > Aestuariivirgaceae > Anderseniella. The sequence goes on from CAVWYF010000025.1 coordinate 43,217, forward strand.
CCATCAATCCGTCCGAGACCCTTTGGGCCATATTGCGTTATCTAACTGCTGCAGCGGTTTTATTGAGCGTCTATGTTCTGGCGCGTTCGGCGCGAAATGCCCAAACAATCCTGCGAGTATTTGTAATTCTAGCAGGGCTTGCAGCGCTTTACGGGCTAACGCGATTGTCCCTGTCACTGGACAAAATCCTGTGGTTCGATGAACCGGACAACGGGTATCTTACTTCGGGCTTCATCAACCGCAACAGCGCTGCGACCTATTTCGGAATGGCATCTCTGGCCAGTATGGGCCTTGTGATCCAGCATGTTAGCTCAGTATTGCAATCGACGTCGCGTGACAGTCGCCGTGAATTGGCCAGAAAACTGTCGCTTGCCATGTCAGGCATGCTCGGTTTTGATCTTGTCTTGTTTGTATTGATGCTTGTGTCCGTGTTGGCAACCGGTTCTCGCGGCGGCATCAGCTTTACGGTAGTGGCGATGTTTTTCATGTTGTTGCTGCACGGCGTGAAGATGACAATGCGAGGTCGGTCTGCAGGAGGCGGACCTGCCTGGGTGGTGAGCATCCTCGCCATTACGGTACTAATCCTGGGCATTTTTGAATTGTCGGGCGCACGGCTCATGGGGCGGTTGCTCAATCAGGGACTTGAATCGGATGCAAGGTTTGAGGCTTATGCGCGAACATGGGAGGCCATTGGGGACTATCTGTATCTGGGTAGTGGATTAGGCACATTTCAGGACGTGTTTACGGCTTACCGGCTTGAATTGTCTCCGGGCCGTCAGGTCTGGGACAAGGCACACAATGACTATATGGAACTGCTCCTCGGACTGGGGTTGCCTGCAGCGACACTTGTCCTGATGGGCTTTGCCAGCCTGTTTTTCATGGTGACCAGAGGCTTTTTTTCGCGTCATCGCGATACCCATTATGCTGCCATCGCTGCGGCGGCCTGTGTGCTGATCGGCCTGCACTCCCTGGTTGATTTCAGTCTGCAGATTCAGGCGAACGCGCTCGCATTTGCATTGCTGCTGGGATTGGGGCTGGCGCAATCGTGGAGCACTCGACACTAATCAGCGCGCTGTGAATGTTGACTGGCATTAAATAACTTAAAATCAATACCTTACCTTACAATTTCAATATTGAAGAGATGCAGGTTTCGAGCACATCAGGTGTTGCGGCCCTCGGGGTAGATAGTTAACCTGTCGGAAACTGAGGGGCGATGATTCGGATGACTAGAGGCGACGTAGCCGGCAAGAGATGGTTTGCTGTGCGCACGCAACCCAATCGGGAGCAGCGCGCAAAACATCAGCTTGACCGGCAGCAGTTTCGGACGTTTTTGCCGCTGATCGAAAAATCTGTGTGTCATGCCAGGAAGGTTCGGCAGGTTCGCTCTGCCCTGTTTCCGGGCTACCTGTTTGTTGAACTCGATCTGTCGAGGGATCAGTGGCGTTGTATCAATTCGACTTATGGTGTGTCCTGCCTGGTGATGGCCGGCGAGCGTCCGGCCATTATACCGGCAGGTGTGATAGAGTTGATAATTGAAATGTCGGGAAGCAACGGGTTAGTTGATTTTACCCCTGATCTTCAACCTGGCATGAGTGTGCAAATGGTGTCCGGTCCCTTGTCAGGCTTGATTGGGCGATTGAACCGCTGCGATGCGCGCGGCCGTGCGGAAGTCCTGCTCGAAGTCATGGGTCAGGAGATCAGGGTGACATCCAACGCCAAGGCGTTGATGCCAGCCTGAACGGCAAAGAAGCTTTACGGTAATTGAGTAGAAAGGCGCCAAACCCTGGTGCTGATAACAGACACTGGTTGTACCTGCCGTGGTGAAAATCGTTTCACCCGGAGTGCGGTAGCCATTGCCTGATTTGCGTAATCAACAGGTGTGTCCGGTAGATATATGAACACCAAACCTAATCTCGTGCCAGTCGTTCTATGTGGTGGGGCAGGGACACGATTGTGGCCATTGAGCCGGCAGGCGTTTCCGAAACAGTTTGCTGTAGAGATAGAACGAGACTCTCTTCTTGACCTTACTTTGGCCCGGATTAACAGGCTCGAGGGGGTGGCATCATGCGTGGCTGTTACAGGGGAAGCTTATCGCTTCATGGTCGCGGAAGCACTGCACAATGCGGGATTGCCAGGTTCCATTCTGCTGGAGCCGGTGGCGCGGAACACAGCTCCGGCCTTATGTGCTGCGGCCTTGCAGATTGCAGAGACAAATCCTGATGCGATCATGGTGATACTGCCATCGGATCACTTTGTTTCAGATACCGACAAATTTGCTGCCGCCATTTCCAGCGCGGCTCGCCTGGCACAAGAAGGCTGGTGGGTGACGCTGGGCATTCGCCCAACGAAGGCATCGTCGGCTTATGGCTATATTGAGCCGGGAGCAATGATTGCGGATCACGGTTCTGCAGCCCAGGTGTCACAGTTTCTGGAAAAACCTGATGTTGAAAAAGCCGAGGCATTGATCAGTGCAGGATGTGTCTGGAACGCCGGCATCTTTGTCGTCAAGGCCCGCACGGCGGCTGACCTTGTTGCCAAGCACGCTCCGAAAATTTATGACGCTGTGAAACAAGCTGTCGCAGACATCTCCATCGACAACCAGTTTTACCGGTTACAGCCAGATGCGTTTTCTTCAAGCCCGTCGATTTCCATCGATTATGCGGTGCTGGAAAAAGAAAGCCGCGTTGCGGTTGTTCCCTATGAAGGCGACTGGTCGGACCTTGGTTCCTGGGATGCTGTTGCAGGCGTGCATGAAGCTGATGACAAAGGCAATCGCTCGGAAGGTGATGCATGGTTTACAAGCTCAGAAAACTGCTTCGTCCACAGCCCCAGATAAACTCGCGGTCGTGCTGGGTTTGAAAGATGTTGTCGTGGTGGATACACCCGATGCCCTGCTGGTCACCAGCAGGGACCAGGTGGAACAGGTCAAGACTGTTGTCGACGATCTCAGAACGGCTGAGCGCAGTGAATTAACCGATCATCGCAAGGTTGCCCGCCCATGGGGAACGTTTGAAGGTATTGACAGGGGTGAGCGGTATCAGGTTAAGCGCATCACCGTAAAACCGGGCGCGCAGTTGTCGCTGCAATACCATCATCACCGGGCCGAGCACTGGATCGTGGTCAAGGGCATTGCGAAGGTTACCCGTGGTGAGGAAACCTTTTTGCTGCGTGAAAACGAGTCAACCTACATTCCTCTGGGTGCTGTTCACAGACTGGAGAATCCCGGCAAGACCATGCTGGAACTGATCGAAGTGCAGTCCGGATCCTATCTGGGTGAAGATGATATTGTGCGGGTTGAAGACGTTTATGGCCGTGAGGCCGAACCAGGTTCTGCGCAAACCGGAGGCGTCTGCGGCAAAACCGCGTGCAAAATCCAAACCGGCGCAAACATCTGCCGGCAAGAGGGGGCCAAAGTGATTTCTCCACCAAGAGTAGCGAGTGAGCGGGCGCAGGTTGCTGCAAGGGGAAAGGATATCAAAGATCGCCAACCTTTGCGGCTGGTAACCCGGATCCGGTTCCAGCTGATCGGCGGCCTGGTATTTGCCGTCATCGTGCCGGGGCTGGCCCGTTGGCCAACTTCCAGCCTGATTCCGGGATCGGGTATGATTTCCCTGCAATCTGCGATGCTGGGCTCCATGCTGGCGCTGTTTCTGGGCTATTGGGCGCTGCGGCAGATGATTGCCTATCCCGGTGTCCAGGCAACGCAATATATTGCGCCGGCTTTTGCCATCTCCTACTCCATCATCATCATGATGTTCTTCTTTCTGCGAATAGATTATTCGCGCTACCAGTTTGGTGCCAGCTTTATAGTTGCGGTCGTCTGGTTCTATGCGTGCTTTTTTCTCGCGCGGCGGGCGCTTCTGCAGAGTTTCGCCCTGGTGGAGACAGGTGATACCAAGGGTTTGAAAGACCTGGATGCCGTCGACTGGTTTAGTCTGCGGAAACCTGTTGCCCCCGACCGGCGTATCGATGGCATAGTTGTCGATCTCAGGGCTGACTTGTCAGATGACTGGAACAGGTTTCTTGCTGACAGTGCGCTGAAAGGTATTCCGGTCTATCATGTCAAGCAGATGGCTGAGGCGTTGACCGGCAAGGTAGAGATTGAACATCTGTCTGAAAACAGTCTCGGGTCGGTCCTGCCTTCACTTTTGTATCTGAGGTTGAAGCGTCTCGTTGATCTTGGGATGGCTGTCATCCTGGCGCCATTCTTTTTGATCATTGTGGCTCTGGCGGCAATCGCTGTGAAACTTGACTCGAAAGGACCGGCGTTTTTTCTGCAGCCGCGTATGGGCTTCAGGGGCGAGCCGTTCAGGATGATCAAGCTTAGAACGATGAAAGTGGACGCGCAGAAAACGGGTGGTAACTTTACCGAGGACAATGACCCTCGCATTACCAGCATAGGGCGTTATTTGCGCAAGTATCGTATCGACGAATTCCCGCAGATCATCAATATTTTTGCAGGCCAGATGAGCTGGATCGGACCTCGGCCGGAAGCCCTGGAACTGTCGGACTGGTATCAGCGCGATATTCCGTTTTACAGGTATCGGCACATTGTGCGCCCGGGACTTTCCGGCTGGGCGCAGGTGCACCAGGGCAATGTGGCGCAGGTGGAACAGGCAACCCACAAGCTCCACTATGATTTTTATTACATTAAACACTTTTCACCATGGCTCGATGCGCTTATCACAGCGAAAACCATCTGGACTGTTTTGACCGGGTTCGGATCGAAGTGAGACAAGGAAGAGTATTGACATGAAACTGGCAGTCATCGGTGCTGGATATGTTGGACTGGTCTCGGCAGCGTGCTTTGCGGAGTTTGGGTTTTCCGTCATTTGCGTTGACAAGGAAGCCGAGAAAATTACTGCGCTCGAAGCAGGCAAGATCCCGATCTACGAGCCGGGCCTGGAGCAAATCGTTCACAGCAACTTTGAAGCAGGCCGCCTGACTTTTTCCACCGATCTCCAGTCTGCAGTCGCAGATGCAGATGTGGTGTTTATTGCGGTTGGAACGCCGACAAGGCGCGGCGAAGATGCCGCGGATTTGTCTTATGTGTTCGGGGCAGGTGCCGAAATCGCTGACGCCATGCAAGGCTTTACCGTTGTGGTTACCAAATCAACCGTGCCGGTAGGCACAGCGGCAAAGTTAAAAGACCTGATATTGAGAACGCGCCCCAATGCGGACTTTGAAGTGGCGTCCAACCCTGAATTCTTACGTGAAGGGTCTGCGGTTGAAGACTTCCTGCGGCCGGACCGCATCGTGTTGGGTGTGAGTTCAAAGCGGGCTGAAGCGCCTTTGCGGCAGTTGTACCGCCCGCTGACCCAAAAAGATGTGCCGATTGTCTTTACATCCTGCCAGGCGGCTGAAGTCATTAAATATGCTGCCAACACCTACCTTGCTACCCGGATCGGGTTTGTGAACCAGCTGGCAGATCTGTGTGAAAAAGTTGACGCGGACATTACCCACGTGACCCGGGGGATGGGACTCGACAAGCGAATTGGCCAGCACTACCTGCAGCCGGGACCCGGATTTGGCGGGTCGTGTTTCCCGAAGGACACAAGGGCGCTTATGGTGACAGCCCGCGAACACAAGGCGGCATTTACGGTCGTTGAAGAGGTCATCGAAGCCAATGAACGGCGCAAGCGCAGTCTGACCGGGCGGGTCACAGACGCAGTTGGTGGCAGTCTGCAAGGCAAACGCATTGCTGTTCTGGGGATTGCGTTCAAGGCAGATACCGATGATATCCGCGACGCGGCCTCACTGGTCCTGATCCCCGAGCTTCAAGCAGGCGGTGCCGTTGTAGCCGCTTATGATCCGGCAGCCATGGACAATGGCCGCATGCAGTTTGAGGATGTGCAATGGTGCGCTGATGCCTATTCTGCTGCCATGGATGCTGCGGCCGTGGTCATCCTGACGGAATGGAACGAGTTTCGCGGCCTGGATTTTGCAAGACTCGCAAAATCCATGCGCGTGCCGGTGATGGTGGACTTTCGCAACCTGTTTTCGCTGCAAGATGTCGACAACAGCGGGCTTGTTTACCATTCTTTAGGCAGGGCACGACATGATCAAACCAGTGCTACAGACCGGATTGCCCTGATCCGGTCGAATTGATCTGGCTGGTACAATCGCCCCTGCAGAAGCGAGACAGCTTAGTGAATTCGTATCCGTTGTCCAAGACCTGTCCCCTTACCAAGTTACTCATGGTGTGTTTGTGGGTCATGATAGTAGTGAGTATCAGTTTCATCATTCATTTCGGCCTCTTCTCGAAGCCGCCATTGTCAGTCCTTTTGCTTGGATTATCCCGGATTGACCTTGTGCTGCATGCGGTTGCTTTTGCCAGTCTGGCGATACCAGCGTTCATGTTGTTTCGGCCCATGTTCAGAATCGCGGCGAGCATATTTGCACTGGGTGCAGGTTTGGAGCTGGCGCAATGGATGACGGTGTCTCGTGAAGCCTCCATCGCAGATCTTGCCGCCAATTGTCTAGGCATTGCATGTGCCGCCTTCATCGTAGCGGTTTTGAAGAGACTGGACTTTGCGATCCTTCGGCCGGTTTTGGGCAGAGCGATCTGACACAACTGGTCCAATCCGGCAGACAATTTATTCTTCTGAAAGGTCTTGTGTGACTGTGAAACGAGCGCTGATTACTGGTATTACCGGCCAGGACGGGGCCTATCTGGCCGAACTTCTTCTTGCAAAAGGCTATGAGGTGCATGGTGTCAAACGGCGTTCGTCGTCCTTTAACACCGGCCGCATTGATCATCTTTATCACGACCCTCACGAGCAGGGTGTAAAGATGTTTCTGCACTTTGGTGACATGACCGATGCGACCAACCTCATTCGGTTGATGCAGGAAGTCCAGCCGGATGAAGTCTACAACCTGGCCGCCCAGTCGCATGTACAGGTGAGCTTTGATACTGCAGAATATACCGCCAACGCAGATGGCATAGGGACCTTGCGGCTTCTCGAGGCAATGCGGTTGTTGAAGCTGGGAGACAAGACACGGTTTTATCAGGCATCGACGTCGGAACTTTACGGCAAGGTGCAAGAAATACCGCAGTCTGAGACGACACCGTTTTATCCACGCTCGCCATATGCCGCGGCAAAGCTTTATGCCTACTGGATTACGGTAAACTACCGGGAAGCGTACGGTTTCCATGCCTCAAACGGCATTCTGTTCAACCATGAAAGTCCGATCCGCGGGGAGACATTTGTGACCCGCAAGATTACCCGGGCGGTGGCGGCAATTCATCTGGGGCTTCAGGACACGCTGTATCTCGGTAACCTCGATGCCAAGCGTGACTGGGGACATGCGCGCGATTATGTGGAAGGCATGTGGCGGATTGTTCAACACGATCAGGCGGATGATTTTGTGCTGGCGACAGGGGAAACCCACACGGTTCGATCATTCGTTGATGCTGCATTCAAGGAAGTTGGCATTGATATCGAGTGGAGCGGCGAAGGTGTTGAGGAAACCGGGGTGGACAAGGCATCCGGGCGGCTTCTGGTACGTGTTGATCCGCGCTATTTCCGCCCCACCGAGGTCGAACTTCTGATCGGGGATCCGAGCAAGGCCAAAGCGAAACTTGGCTGGAGTGCCACGACGACGCTGTCGGAGCTTGTCTCGGAAATGGTTCGGGAAGATTTGAAACAGGTGGCTGATGAGCACCGCAAAAACCGTCATGAGTGACCCGGTCTTCTCACTTGAAGGCAAGTCCGTCTGGGTGGCCGGTCATCGTGGGCATGGTTGGTTCCGCTCTGGTTCGCAGACTGCAGTCTGAGGCGTGTTCCGTACTGACGGCTGGACGTGAAGATGCCGACCTTACCCGCCAGGAAGAGGTGGAGAGATGGATGAACGCCAACCGGCCACAAGTGGTGTTTCTGGCAGCAGCCAAAGTCGGCGGCATTCAGGCGAACAACTCGTATCCGGCACAGTTCCTTTATGAAAACCTGATGATCGAGGCGAATATTATCCACGCTGCGTTCAGGGCTGATGTCGAGAAACTGGTTTTTTTAGGCTCGACCTGCATCTATCCGAAACTGGCACCACAACCGATCCCGGAAGAGGCGTTGCTGACCGGGCCGCTTGAGCCGACCAATGAATGGTATGCCATTGCCAAGATTGCCGGCATCAAGCTGTGCCAGGCGTATCGCAAGCAATACGGTTGTGACTTCATCGCTGCGCAGCCGACAAATCTTTACGGGCCCGGTGACAATTACGACCTGGAGACGTCCCACGTGTTGCCGGCGCTGCTGCGAAAAGCCCACGAAGCCAAAGCTTCCGGGGCAAAGGCCCTGACGGTCTGGGGGTCAGGCAATCCGCTGCGGGAGTTCCTGCATGTCGATGACCTGGCCGATGCAGTGGTGTTTCTGGCGAAGCATTATTCCGGTGACGGCCATGTCAATGTGGGTTCCGGTGAAGAGGTGTCGATCCGCGAACTGGCCGAGGCCATTTGCAAGGTGGTGGGATTTAACGGGGCACTGGAGTTTGATGCGTCAAAACCCGATGGTACGCCCCGTAAACTGGCGGATGTGAGCAGGTTGAGAGAATTGGGTTGGAACGATACGGGTGATCTAATAAGTGGCTTACGGGCGACATATGCCAGCTTGATTGCTGATCCAGGTCAAATGGCGAAGTAAGGCGATTGGGTTCATCAATATGTTAGTATGTTTAATGGTAATAACTAATGAAAAGATTTTTGTTTGTTTATTAGTATTTTATTTTTATTTTGTGAGTGCAAAATAAATAAATATGTTTTTTCTGGAATACAGAATTGGCTGATTTGGGTATTTTACCTACTAAAATAGATGGTCGGATTTATAGCGTATTGACTGGAAGCGCTGCGTTGGGCGTATCCAGGGTGATTTCGTTGAGTGTGCCATTTGTGACGCTGCCATGGACGCTTGATTACCTTGGTGACGAGAGGTTCGGCATTTGGATGGCGGCAACATCGCTGATTACAGTGTTAGCGCTTGCCGAAGGAGGGGTGTCAAACTCGTTGGTGACGGCGACATCTCAAGCCAAGGCCCGGGGTGGTGGAGATGAGATTCGGCAACTCGCCGGCGCGTCTTTCGCTTTGCTTGTCCCTATTGCCATAGTGATATTTGCCTTGGCATGGCTTTTGGCACCTGTTGTTTCCTGGAAGCATTTGCTCAACATAAAGAACGAAGTAGCAGCTCGCGAAGTCTCAGGTATTATTATTATTTTGGTTGCCGCTCTATCTTTTGGTTTTGTATTTAACGTAACCGCAAAAATCAGAACTGGATTGCAGCAAATACCGCAGGTCAGCGCCTGGGAGATAGCGTCGACCATATCTGCGCTGCCTGCTTTGATTTCAGTGATGTATCTTGAACTCGGCGCCCATTGGCTGGTTGCGGCGATGGTGGGTACGCCGGTCGCAATCAAAGGTATTCATGCGGCATACTTTTTGCTCAAAAACCCACAATACAGACCTGACCTGCGCGACCTGAGAATGAAACAACTGCAAAGCCTCCTGGGAGGAGGAAGCATGTTTTTTGTGTCGGCAATGGCAAGTGCCGTCGCTGTCTCGTCCGACCAGTTGCTAATTGCGAGTTTCGTGTCTGCCGATGCTGTCGCGCCCTACAACGTGGTTTATCGCATTTTTGCCTTGCCGTTTATCATGACAAGCCTGGTTTTTTCAGCGCAGTGGCCGGTGTACGCTGATGCGGTTGTGCGGGGGGATGTCGATTGGGTTCGCCGTTCTTTCAGCAAGACACTGGCACTTGCGGTGTCCGTTGCCCTCATTTGCTCGCTTGGTCTTTCCATGTTCATTGATGAGATCATTTATCTCTGGATCGGCAAATCGTTGGAGATACCGGCAACTCTAACCATAGCAATGGCCATATACTCGGTTCTTATGGTGGCAGAAGGAGCATGCCGCTTTCTCATGTACAGTCTCGATGTGCGACGCGAATTGATCGCCCTCAGCCTGTTCATGATGGTTACAAATCTATCGCTCACAGTTTTTCTGTTGAAACTCATGGGATCTTCAGGCGCAATCGTTGCGACGGATCTGGCTTACGTTGGCTGTTTGCTCCTGCCCTATGGCATAATTCTCAGCCGGCGACTTAAGTCTTCAGGAGACTTGGTTGTAACCGGCGGTGGTGTGCGTGCTGGTGCCATTGACTAGAAATGAAAGCTTTATCCCGGGAATTTGAAGGGATACAGATTGCGACGACAAGTGTACGTTTTGAATTTTTCCGCAACACAGGTGACGTTGTCTCAGCTTGAAGGATTGGCTGTGAAAGGCGACTTGGCCGCAGGTGCGAGGTATTTGAGACGCAATCTCTTTCAAGTTTCTTCAGAAGCCTCAGCAGCATCTCCAGTTGTCGGATTGGCCGACTGCCTTGTTTAATCGGTTTGATTTTTTATGCGGTCAAATTGTCTGCTGAAAACCCGAGCGCAAACGGATTCGCGCCTGCAAAAGTGTCTGGAATCATCAAATCTTGACGTCTGAATACTCCACAGCGGAAGGCCGTATTGACCCCATCTCCGCCCAACGAGGGCCGTCCAGCTATATGCTGGCTTTGGCCTTGGCGTTGGCGCTTTTTGGGTACTCAATATTCGCCCCGTTTATCCAGTTGATTGATCCATCGGGGAGCAGAGCATCTATAGCTCTGCGGGGATTTGTGGTGCTTATTTGTGCTGCCTGCCTGCTGATGTATCCCAGAAACAAATATGGCCTACACAGTTATCTTTGGCCTGTTTCGATATTTTTTACTTTGTATACTGCTCGTCTCTACGAAAACTTCTATGTTAGGAATTTGGAGTGGCAGGCAGATCCTTTCACAGTTTTTGCATTTCTGCTCGGAGGGATTTTCATCCCCTGTTTCTGCCTTAGTAAAATCATCCAAAATTTGGATGAGGGGGATTTTTTTAATATCAAATTTATTTTGATAATCGCCTTTGTTATCGGCTTGTATTTGAACCTCGATTATCTGCTTTTGACATCGAAATATACCAGGGCAAATCTTGAAAAACTAAACCCGATTTCTTTAGGAGCAGCTGCATCATCATTCGCGCTGTTGCTTCTTATCTCTCGGACGAAGAGTTTTTGGATGACATTGTGCAAATTTGCCGGGGTTAGTGTCTTGGTCGCTATTACCGCCTTTGTCGAAGCCAGAGGCCCTGTGGTCGCGAGTATAATTGCGTCTTTGGTCTTTTTGTTCGTTTCTCGAGGTGTTTATCGGCGAAGATTTATCTATTTTGGCATCATTATCGTATTTATATTGACGTTTGTTGCCTATTATTATGAGTTAGATTTTGTTGAATTTGCGATAAGAAGATTTTTTATATAATTTGAATATTATAGAGGGAGTGGAATTGGAGCGTCTGCGGACGGGCGAATTATCGCGTACAAGTTGTCTTGGCAGCAGTTTTTGGATAACATTACAATTGGAAATAAGGTTTTTGAACCGTATCTCCGGCAATACCCACATAATTTGATTTTAGAATCTTTAATATCTGTGGGATTGCTTGGATTTGTGTTTCTTTTAATACATCTCTCATTTTGCTTTAAATTCTGTTTTATGTTTTTTAGATTAAATAATTCAACTCTTGTAGAGTTATTTGTCGCAATCCTATTTTTGAAAGAATTTGTGGCCGTCCAATTTAGTGGTGCCATATGGAGTAATCTTGTTTTCTGGATATCTTCTGTTTGTCTACTGGCTTTGGGAGCGTCACGAACAGACCGCAATCTGATGCGGTCACAAAGCCGGGGTGTTAAAGGCGGATTTGCAAAAGGAGAGGCGGGGCGCCCCGAAATCGTCTTGTCGTCTGCGCGCCGTTGAACCATTAAGCCGTGGTTTTGAGATTGAAACGCTTTTTGAACATGGAAATCAAAACGAATGCCCAAGATTATTGTGGTTCAACCAAGTGTACCTTCTTACCGGTATGGGTATTTCACCCGTGTGGCCGAACGAATAGGAAAAAGCTTTTCAGTATATGCATCGCCTGGGAATTTGGACGTATTGTCAGAGCGCGATAGCATACCGGCCTGGGAGCATCCCCTGCCTGCAATCCGCCATATTGGCCCCTATGTCGCCTGGCAATCGGGCGCATTGTCCATTGTGATTGAAAAAGGTGATCTCGTCGTCATTTCGGGCGCTCCGCGTTGCCTTTCGAACATTGCTTTGTTGATCAAGGCTCGAATGTGTGGAGCAACGACGATCTGGTGGGGCCACTATTGGTCTTCCACGAGCCGGAAATGGTCGGCAACTATACGTTTTACCCTGATGAAATTGTCCGATGCGTTTCTTTTTTATACTGATCAAGAGAAAAGCGAGTATCTTGCGAAGATCAAGAATTGTCGTCAAATTCCAGTGTTTGCACTCAATAACGGAATTGAAACAGACGAGATATCCAGCCTGCGGGCGCCATATTCGGCGAGATGTCGTAAACGGGATTTAGTGTATATCGGACGCGTCATCCAAAAATCCAACCTTGACCTGCTCATCAATGCGCTGTCACAGCCAAGTTGTGCGGGAGTAACTTTGGACATCATTGGAGATGGAGACGATAAAGCCCGCCTGCAAGCACGATGCCTCGAACTAAAACTCGATCAACGTGTTACCTGGCATGAAGGTTCTGTTGACGAAGTCAAGATTGCTGCGGTTTTTAATCGCTGTAAGCTTTTTGTATACCCCGGGGCCGTCGGTTTAAGTTTAATCCACGCTTTGGCGTACGGTTTGCCCGTCATTGTCCATGGCGATCGATGGAAACACGGACCGGAATTCGCTGCACTGGAAACGGGTAGCAACGGTCTCACGTTTGCAAATGGAGATCCAGCGACATTATCAGAAGTTATTGCAGACACGCTTGGTAAACCTGCTGATCTGACCCGTATGTCTGCGGCGGCAATAGCCACAATAGACGAGTTTTTCAACGCCACAGATATGGCTGATCGATTTTGCGACGCGATTGCGAAATTACTCGACACGGATATGCCGGGCGCCTCCGCTCAGCAAGCTATAACCTCGACATCAAATGACTGAAAAGCGTTTGAAAATTGCCTTTGTTACCGCGAGCCTGTCTCGGAGCGGTGCCGGGATATCAGCCGTAGTTGAAGCTCTTTCGGCGGGGGTTGATAGGATTCAGGGCTATGATGTTCGTGTTTTCGGTCTTGCAGATGGCGGCTGGCACCAACATGAATGGCAAGAATGGAGTGGTGCTGAGCCAGTTGCCTTGACTGCTGTCGGACCACTTGCCCTTGGTTACGCGCCCGCCATGCTTGGCGAACTTCTGAGCTGGCAACCGGATGTTGTACACACGCACGGGCTATGGATGCATCATTCACGTAGCGTCCACAAATGGGCCGGGCGAACTGGACGCCCTTACTTGGTTTCTCCTCATGGGATGCTGGAACCGGTAGCGCTGAAGATGTCATCCAGAAAAAAGGCCATCAGCCGGTTTCTTTTTCAAGACTCTGCGTTGCGGGATGCCTGTCGATTCATACTACCAGTGAGAGTGAAACAGAGAGTTGCCGTAAATTCGGATTGGTGCAACCGGTTTCGATTGTCCCCAATGGGGTCACAGTACCACCAGCAAGTCATACGCCCAAAATATCAGGTGCTGCTTACCGACCTGCTGTTCTCTCTCTTGGGAGAATACACCCCAAAAAGGGTCTGGAGCAGCTTGTGGGCGCATGGGCGCTGTTGGAAAAGAAATTTCCTGAGTGGGACCTGAAAATTGTTGGTCCCGGGGAAGCGAGCTATATCCGAAAGCTTAAGGAGCTGGCAGTTACGCTGAACACGAACAATGTGCAGTTTTGCGATGCAGTTGCCGGGGCGGAAAAAATCCAGCTATTGCAGGAAGCGGAGGTGTTCGCGCTGTCTACTTTGAGCGAAAATTTTGCGCTCACGGTCGCTGAGAGCCTCGCATGTAGCACTCCTGTAATCTCCACAAAAGGCGCACCGTGGGCCGGCCTTGAAATCAACCGGTGCGGTTGGTGGATTGACCAAGGTGTACCTCCAATGACAGCGGCGCTCGAAGAAGCGATGTCACTTTCTCAAAAACAACGCCAGGCGATGGGCAGCAGAGGGCGAGCCTGGATGGAGTTTGACTTTGGCTGGGAGATGATTTCACAGCAAATGGCCGAGGTATATCGTTGGATAGTTAGGGGAGAAGAGCCGCCTGCATCGGTTCAGTTTGACTGAGTATGAATACAGAAAGACAAGTCAGCGTTGATGTTAAGGCAAATCGCAGCGCCCAAAAATGGACGACGCAAGAGAAAGCAGGGCGGTTTTTTTGGGCGTTGATGCACCCTCTTTTTGCCTGGAGTTCCCGTCCATTTTGGTCATGGCGACGGCAAATACTGCGCTTTTTCGGTGCCAGCATTGCAAAAGAGGTTCATATCTATCCGACTGTTCGCATAACGATGCCATGGAATCTCACTATAGGACCGCAAAGCGCTGTTGGCGATGGTGCAATACTGTATGCACTTGGACCGATTTCTCTTGGATCTCGGGTTACCGTTTCGCAAGGTGCCCATCTATGTGCGGGAACGCATGACTGGACTGCATCGGACAGACCGCTGTTGAAACCTCCCATTGTGATCGAAGCTGACGCATGGATATGTGCGGATGCTTTTGTTGGTCCAGGAGTTACAATCGGTAAATCTTCGATTGTCGGGGCAAGAGCTGTTGTCATGAAAGATGTTGTCCCAGGAATTGTCGTAGCAGGAAATCCTGCCCGAAAACTCAAGAGTGTGACTTATGAAGCAGATTGATGGAATTAAAGGTTACAGCTACGAGGACGCGCAAACCAATTGTTCTCACAGCTATTTGTTGCCAACTGTCCGCGAGGAACTTGCAAAACTCCTGAAGCAATTCGGCGATGATAGTTCTCCGCCGCGTGTGTTCGATCTTGGTTGCGGTAATGGAAGTGTGGCGTCGGTCCTTAACCAGGACGGGTGGGATGTTACAGGTGTTGACCCTTCATCTCAGGGAATTGACCAAGCAAAGGAAAGCTATCCTGACCTGAAGCTTTTTTTGGGTTCAGCTTACGATGATCTTGCGAAAGAGTACGGGACATTTCCCGCCATTGTGAGCTTGGAGGTTGTCGAGCATGTGTACGCTCCGCGAGATTATGCCAAGTCGCTGTACCAACTGTGTGAACCAGGAGGAGTTGTATTGGTTTCGACGCCATATCACGGTTACATCAAAAACGTGGCACTAGCCCTGTCAGGGAAAATGGATGCTCATTTTACCGCTCTTTGGGACCATGGGCACATTAAGTTCTGGTCACGAAAAACCCTGAGTTTCCTGCTGCAGGAAGCAGGCTTTCAGGAACCAAGGTTTGCTCTGGTGGGAAGAGTTCCACCGCTGGCAAAGTCGATGATCGCTATCGCTCGCAAGCCATGACACTCACCGTCGTCATTCTGGCATTCAACGAAGAGCGCCATATTGCCCGTGCGCTGGCTTCAGTGCGTGAAGTTGCACAGCGAATCCTGGTTGTGGATTGTGGTTCCACTGACGACACCTGCGAGATCGCGAAAAACTTTGATGCTGAAGTTTTCGAGAATCCCTGGATAAACTATGCAACGCAGTTCAATTGGGCGCTCGATCAGATCAAAGGTGAAGGCGGTTGGGTGTTGCGGCTGGATGCTGACGAGATTGTAACGCCGGAACTCGCGGCGGAAATCAAAGCGCAAGTGAGCGAGTTGGATGATGATGTTGAGGGAGTGGTTGTTTCACGCCGTATGACCTTTCTTCAGCGGCCAATCCGGCACGGTGGAATTTTCCCGATAAGAGTGCTTAGATTGTTTCGTAACGGCATGGGTCACTGCGAAAACCGGTGGATGGATGAACACATCAAGGTGGATGGCAGAACAATAGATTTCCAAGGGGAGATCATAGACGACAATCTCAATTCGCTTACATGGTGGACTGAAAAGCACAATTCCTATGCCAGCAGGGAAGTTATTGACATGCTGAACCTTGAGCATCGCTTTATGCCTCATGAGACTGTAGCCCAGCTTAGTGGAGGACATCAGGCGGGCGTCAAGCGTTGGCTCAAAGAAAAGATCTATGCGCGGCTTCCGGGAGGCGTCCGGGCTTTTGTATATTTCTTCTATCGATATGTAGTTCGTCTGGGATTCCTTGATGGCTGGGAAGGAGCCGCTTTTCATACTTTACAAGGATTCTGGTATCGGTTTCTTGTTGATGCAAAGCACTATGAAGTGAACAAGTTTATGAAAAAGCACGACGTCGATGTAGTGACGGCAATTGATGAAGTCCTGGGCATTAAGGTCAATTGAGCCACGCAGTTGCCGGTTTTCACTTTGTCCAATCTCGTTAAGTAAAGGGAAATTTCAAGAAAGCCCTGATATTTGCAGGTCGATATTACACGAGCAAATCGTAACCCTGTTCAATCACCATCTGTTGGGGACCGTTGTCTGGTAACGTCTCAATTATGCCATCGCCGTTCAAATCTGCAGCGAACAGGGCTTCAATACCGCCCAATGAGCTTTCCGTCAGATCATAAGAAGACTGATAATTGCCAGCAGCGTCGGTTTGCCAGATTGCATAGTTGCCATTGGGGTTCTGCCACAGCACCTTGAAACCGCCGCCATCTGCCTCCGCCTGAAGCGCCGACCATCCTGTGAAACTTTCCGGCCCAACGTTGGATAATTCAAGCTTGAGGACGATCGCGGCATCAACTCCATTGCTGATCTGATAGGCGTCGCCGGCATTCACGGCCAGCTGGTGGGCGCCGTTGTCTTCAATTATGTCAAGTGTGCTATCGCCGGTCAGATCTGCGGCGAACAGGGTTTCAACCTCGCTCAGTGAGCTTGCCGGCAGATCATAAGATGACTGATAATTGCCAGCAGCGTCGGTTTGCCAGATTGCATAGTTGCCATTGGGATTCTGCCACAGCACCTTGAAACCGCCGCCATCTGCCTCCGCCTGAAGCGCCGACCATCCTGTGAAACTTTCCGGCCCAACGTTGGATAATTCAAGCTTGAGGACGATCGCGGCATCAACTCCATTGCTGATCTGATAGGCGTCGCCGGCATTCACGGCCAGCTGGTGGGCGCCGTTGTCTTCAATTATGTCAAGTGTGCTATCGCCGGTCAGATCTGCAGCGAACAGGGTTTCAACCTCGCTCAGTGAGCTTGCCGGCAGATCATAAGATGACTGATAATTGCCAGCAGCGTCGTTTTGCCAGATTGCATAGTTGCCATTGGGATTCTGCCACAGCACCTTGAAACCGCCGCCATCTGCCTCCGCCTGAAGCGCCGACCATCCTGTGAAACTTTCCGGCCCAACGTTGGATGATCCAAGCTTGAGGACGATTGCGGCATCAACTCCATTGCTGATCTGATAGGCGCCGTCGGCATTCACGGCCAGCTGGTGGGCGCCGTTGTCTTCAATTATGTCAAGTGCGCTGTTGTCGGTCAGATCTGCTGCGAACAGGGTTTCAACCTCGCTCAGTGAACTTGCCGGCAGATCATAAGATGACTGATAATTGCCAGCAGCGTCGGTTTGCCAGATTGCATAGTTGCCATTGGGATTCTGCCACAGCACCTTGAAACCGCCGCCATCTGCCTCCGCCTGAAGCGCCGACCATCCTGTGAAACTTTCCGGCCCAACGTTGGATGATCCAATCTTGAGGACGATTGCGGCATCAACTCCATTGCTGATCTGATAGGCGCCGTCGGCATTGACGGCCAGCTGGTGGGCGCCGTTGTCTTCTATAAGATCCGCATCACTGGTAAACGATTCAGACAGCAGCGTGCCATTGCCGTCGTAATTGCGGGTCCATTCCATCCAGGCTTCCACATTGTAGAAATCATAGACGGTCAGGGAACTCGTGCCATCGTCGTTTACCGTCAGGCGCTCGATCAGATTGTCATTGAGATCATAGGTATCAGTGATTGTTGCCCACGTTTCGCTGCCGCTATCGCTGATCTGCACCTGCGATTGCTCAAAGCTCCGGGCAGCAAGATCGAGATCTTGCCAGTTATCATAGAAGAACAACGTGTCCCAACCATCGCCGCCGTTCAGATTGGTGAAATTGTCTGCCGCGTCGAAAACGATTGTGTCGTTGTCGGCACCGCCGTTGATGATGTCACTATTGCTGCCGCCATCAAGCCAGTCATTGCCCTCGCCACCGTCAAGTGTGTCGGCTCCCTGGCCACCATAAAGCGTGTCATTGCCGCGATTGCCGATCAGGGTGTCATTGCCGCCATTGCCGGTCAGGATATTGTCCAGATCATTGCCAGTTAGTATGTCGTAACCAGAACCGCCAATGGCGTTTTCAATGTCAACGTCATAGGCGATGGCAAGGTTGTAATCGAGACCGTTGGTGCTTGAGTAGGAACCAGCTACCAGCGACAGGGTGGATGACATCGACCAGCCTGACAGATCTATCGTATCAGTGCCGTCTCCGTCCCAGATGGTCAGGATCGGGGTGAGGTTATTGTTGAAGTCATAAATGGCACCGCCGACGGTTGAATTGAAGCCATAAACCGTATCGCCGGCGCGGGTTGTGTAGTCGGCACCATACATCTGCTGGATGGCGAGTATGTCGTAGACCATTGGTGTCTGGGCAGCGTTTTCCCAAAGATAAGGATTCCATGTGTCGTTGTAACCCCAGTCAGCACCGGTATTGTCAGCATCAAAGTACGACATGATGGTGTATTGCTGGCTGTCTTCAATGAACTCCCAACCGGTTGAGGTATTTCCGTATTGCGGATTACCGCCGTTGTAATCTCCGCTATGATTCAGGCCGAGCGCGTGACCGATTTCATGAACAAAGGTTGCGAACCCGTGGCTGTTCAAGGTCGGTGTCGTCAGATCATTGGACTGGTCTGAGCTGTCAAAGCCGGTGTTGAACCACACAGATCCGTCAATGCTGCCATAGGTACCACCCTCATAGCCAACAATCCCGGTCCCCCAGGCGTGCGCATAGCCAATATTGGTTGTGGTATTGGAAAGCTTGATGTCCGCTGAATTGGCGGCGTTTCCGGTGGCTTCAACCAACTCGGTTGCTACCAGGTCGTCCCACATGCTCATGGCAAGGCGTACTGCCGTTTTTTGTGTTTCCGCAAACCCGCTCCAGCCCGATGCTTCGCCGAAGCCGGATGCAAAACTGGCACTTGTCGGGAAACCATAGGTAATTGTCTGGGCAGTTTCACCGGATATTTCGCGCCATTCGTTCGGTACAACGAAACCGCCGCCGTAATCGTAGTCACCATCAAGCTGGTCAACCAGATCCTGGTTGAAGCCTTCGGAAACGCCATTTGCCGTTCCGCCTTCGCCCGAGCCCGCTTGCTGCGGAGTTGCCGCAGAATTTGTCCACGCGGGACTGGTTTTAAAGTCAAAGAAACCGTCGCTGGGCCACTCGATCTGCTGCCACGACTGCCCGCTATGCTGGCCGGATTGAGAGGTGCCGCCAGACAGCCACTGGCCCAGTTGTTCCAGCAAGGTTGAGATATTCAGGCTTGCACCGGCGTATTTGAGATAGGCATTCCACATATTTATGTAATTTTTCCCTGAAACCCGGATGGCAGGATAACCCCGGACACCCAAGCGATAGTAGATCTATGGAAGTTAATTTGATCCAACGTCATTTGTTCAAATTCGAATGAATTATCAGCTACTTGACGTGGTTAATCGCGACCTGCCAAGACTGCTCCCGCCGGTTGGATCACAACCTGTTTCAGCTCTTGATTTTAGATCAGTCCAATTCCGCCGTCACCATTTAAGTCTGCTGCGAACAGAGTCTCGACTTCAATCAGCGAGGTTTCCGGCAAATTGTATGAAGACTTGTAACTGCCTGCCGTATCGGTTTGCCAAACGGCAAAACTACCATTGGGGTTCTGCCACAACACCGCAAATCCGGTCGCAGTGGCCTCGGCCTGCAGCGCAGACCAGCCAGTGAAGGTAGTTGGTCCAACACCGGAAGTGTTGAGTTCCAGAACGGCTGGTGTATCGATCCCGTTGCTGATCTGATAGGCGCCGGCCCCATTGACCAATAATTGGTATGCACCGTTATCCTCGATCAGCCCGATCCCGCCATCGCCGTTCAGATCTGCGGCAAACAGAGATTCAATCTCATTTATGGCTACATCTGATTTGCTCTTGGAACTTTGGTAGTTACCTGCCGCGTCGAGCTGCCAAATAGCATAACCGCCACTGGGGTCCTGCCACAACACGGCGAACCCGGTTGCGGTGGTCTCTGCCTGAAGCGCGGACCAGCCATCGAAGCTGGTAGGGCCAACATCGGAAGATCCAAGCTTAATGCCTATAGGTGTACCGACACCATCACTGATCTGATATGCTCCGCTTGCGTCAACGGAGAGTTGGGTGGTTCCGTTATCTTCAATCAAACCGATCCCGCCATTGCCATTCAAATCTGCAACAAACAGTGATTCAATCTCGTTCAACTGCGCTTCTGACATGCTTCTGGAACTCAGATAGTTGCCTGCAGCATCAGTCTGCCAAACTGCATACTCGCCATCAGGACCCTCCCACAATGTCATAAAACCAGTTGCAGTGGCCTCCGCCTGAAGCACAGACCAGTCAGCAAAACTTGCCGGTTTGATGTCGACAGAGTTGACCTTCAGGACCACTGGTGAGCCAACGCCAACGCCATTGCCGATCTGATAGGCACCGGTTTCACCGATTAACAATTCGTAGGCGCCGTTGTCCTCGATCACCCCGGTTTTTCCATCACCGTCCAGATCTGCGGCAAACAGAGATTCAATTTCAATCGATGACTCTTCAGGCAGGCTTTTGGAACTTAGATAATTACCTGCGGTGTCGGTTTGCCAAATTGCATAATCACCATCGGGGTCCTGCCACAATACGGTGAATCCGGTTGCGGTGGCTTCTGCCTGAAGAGCAGACCACTCAGCAAAAGTTGCGCGGGTAACGTCCGCAGAATTGAGTTTCAGGACGACAGGTAAGCCAACGCCGTTGCTGATCTGATATGAGCCAAAAATATTGGTCGAAAACTGATAGGCACCAGTATCTTCTATGAGCTTGAAGGCACCGATTTGTCCATCACCATCAACATCAGCGGCGAACAAAGGTTCAATCTCTTTGATGAGCGTTGCCGGCCAGCTCTTGGAACTCTGATAATTGCCGGCAGCGTCGGATTGCCAAATTGAATATTCGCCGTTGGGACCCTGCCACAAAGCTGTGAACCCAGTAGCAGTAGCTTCAACCTGAAGAGCAGACCAACCGGCGAAAGTCGTGACAGTTACATCCGAAGAATTCATCTTCAGGGTAACCGGTGTCCCGACGCCGTTGCTGACCAGATACGCACCATTGCCGGAGACGGCGAGTTGGTAGGAACCGTTATTTTCAATCACGATGATATTTTCATCGATGATCGCATTGGCGCGACCATTGGCGGTAATCACAATGTCACTATGCGCCAGGGTGGTTCCCTGACCGAGATTGGCAAACACGCAGTGCCTCGCCAACTACCTGTGCCGTCGACATCGATGCTCAGATTTCCCGGTCGACTGATCGTACAGGAATTGCGCATGGTTTTGCGTGGCGGTTGTGCCAAACACAAGACTGTCTTCGCCAAGCAGGCCGAGTTGCATGTTTTGTGCAAAGCCAAGGCGCCCGATCTCAATGGTATCCGTGCCGGACACAAAGTCGGTCACCTGGTCAACGCCGTCATGGCAGTTGTCAAAGACAAACGTGTCGCTGCCGCCGTTACCGGTCAGAGTGTCGGATGCTTCACCACCCGCAATGCGGTTATCACCAGAATTGCCGATGATGGTGTTTTCGCCGTCATTGCCTGTCGCGTTGGTGTCGTTGATGCCAAGCAGTTCAAGGCCAACCGCGCCTTCTCCAAGGAACGCGGATGCGGATGACGCAATGAAGTTGGTGTCACGCAGATCGACCTTGACGTTGTCAACGCCCATTTCAATGGTCACGACAACTGTCGTGCCGTTGCGCGAGAATTCAACATCGATCAGGCCGGAAGCGGTGGTTGAGGCGGTATAACCACCGGTTGCATAGTTTGTGAACTCTTCCTGCGACCCGCCCTGGGGCTGGATGCGGATTGTCGCGCCGCCGATGCCTTCATTATACGAGAACTGATCATCGGCATCGGTATCGGTGTAAATAACACCGGTGATGAATTTATTATCGCCTGACACTGCAAAGTTTTCGTTCAACAGGGCTGCGTTGTCCTTTTTATATCTGCCCAGTTCATAGCCGAGGCCGATCTCGCGGTACTGCGGATCAAGCATTCTTGCCCTGGTAGTCGCATTGAGGAACAACTCTTCCAGGTTGTTCTCCAGTGCGGACAACGGATTCAGAACACCGCTCGTGCGGCTCAAAGCGAGGTTTTCTTCTGATGCCGAATCGCCGGTGAACTGATAGCCAGCGTCTTCCATACGCTCCTCGGCAGTGCTTTTTTTGTCTCCGGTATGCGAAAACTTGTTGGTCTTCAACAGCCACAGGCTGTGATCTTCTGCAGCATCGTTGAGCAGCAGGTTGAACGCCAATGGCTGCAACTGGGCAGCAGAAATCGTGCCTGCGCCATAGGCATCTGCGGCACCTTGCGGATTGAGCCGCTGTGCATTGATAAGTTCCAGGGCATATTGCTCATATGCGGATGGTTCGGACATTGTCGCCTCGTCATAAATCTGTCGTCAGGTGATACAATGACTCATCCGACCTAAAACTGTGTGATCCCGCGTGTGACAATTCAGTGAGTTCAGGTAATCAAAAATTTAGGAATTCCGGACTGACCCGACGCCGGGACAGAAACAGGCGGCTTGCATTTTCCTGCATAAATCGTCTACCCCAGACCAATGAAAATATCCGTCATTACCGCCGTCTATAACCGCTGCGATACAATCGCAGATGCGGTAACTTCGCTGCAGTCGCAAACCCATGACAATTTCGAACACGTGGTCATGGATGCCGGATCGACGGATGGAACCCTTGAAATTCTGAGCGACCTGGCAGATCCGCGAATGTCGCTGGCCAGTGAACGTGATGATGGCATTTATGACGCGCTCAATAAGGGCATGAAGCGGGCCACCGGCGATGTGATCGGGTTAATGCATTCTGACGATGTTTTCGCGTCACCGTCAGTTCTTGAACTCGTGGCACGCGCTTTCGAGGATCGTGACGTGGAGGCGGTTTATGGCGATCTGCAGTATGTATCCGCCGAAGATCCCGGCAGGGTGATCCGCCACTGGACGGCTGGTGAGTTCTCGGCCTCGAAGCTGAAACGCGGGTGGATGCCACCGCATCCTTCGCTGTATGTGCGCAAGTCTGTGATTGAGCGCTGGGGCGGGTATGACACCAGCTATCAGATTGCTGCCGATTACGATGCCATTCTGCGCTGGTTTGGCAAAGGCAGGATTCAGGCAAGATATGTTCCGGAAGTGTTCGTCAAAATGCGGGTGGGTGGCGAAAGCAACCGGTCCCTCGAAAGGGTCTTGCAGAAAAGCCGCGAAGACTACCGGGCACTGCGGTCCAACGCAGTCGGGGGCGTGAGTGCGCTTGTGTGGAAAAACCTGAGCAAACTGGGCCAGTTCAGGGCGAAGTGATGCAGGCGCGGATTTATGCCCCCTGGACCGGTGTCTTGCGATTGGTAACCGGTCCCTGTAATGCTGCAGCAATACCAAAGAAACTGACTATTGACCCTTTGGTTTAAGTTCCCTGGGAGATTTTCACGCTTGAGCCAGCCTGTGCCAAAACCGGTGTTTGCAACCCTCCTCGACAGGTTGTCAGACCATACCGCCACTATCGGTGTCATAGGGCTCGGATATGTCGGCCTGCCGCTGGCTGCTGCCTGCGCGCGTGGCGGGTTCCAGGTTGTTGGCTTCGATATCGATGAAACCAAAACCACCGCGCTCGGCAAGGCGATATCATACATCGATGCTGTCACCTCTGACGAACTTGCCGGTCATGTGGCCGCAAAACGCTTTCAGGCGACCTCGGACTTTGCACATTTGAAGACTTGCGACGCTATTGTCATTTGCGTCCCGACACCGTTGTCAAAGCATCGCGAACCTGATCTTTCCTATGTTTCCCGGACGGCGGAAAACATAGCCGCCCAGCTCAAGCCGGGGCAATTGATTGTTCTTGAATCGACAACCTATCCAGGGACGACCCTGGAGGTTCTGAAACCAATTCTGGAAGCGGGCGGCCTCAGGTCAGGTGCAGATTTCTGGCTTGGCTTTTCGCCTGAGCGTGAAGACCCGGGCAATCAGCGATTCGATACAACCAGTATTCCGAAGGTGATTGCCGGCGATGGTGAACAGGCCTTGGACCTCATGAAGGCACTCTATGGGGCAGTGGTCGACACGGTCGTTCCGGTGTCTTCGCCGTCCGTCGCCGAAGCCGTCAAGATCACCGAGAACGTGTTCAGGGCAGTCAACATAGCGCTGGTCAACGAACTCAAGGTGATCTACGGCGCGATGGGCATAGATGTCTGGGAAGTCATTGATGCAGCCTCCACCAAGCCATTTGGGTTTATGCCGTTTTATCCGGGGCCGGGCCTGGGTGGCCATTGCATCCCGATCGATCCGTTTTATCTCACATGGAAGTCGCGTGAATATGGATTGCCGACCCGCTTCATCGAGCTTGCAGGTGAAATCAATGTTGCCATGCCGAAGTATGTTATTGGCAGATTACGGGACGAACTGGATCAACAGCAGTCTGTCGCACTTGGCGTCGCGCGTATTCTTGTCCTTGGGCTGGCCTACAAAAAAAACGTATCCGACATAAGGGAAAGCCCGTCATTTGCTCTCATTGAATTGCTTGAAAAGCATGGCAGCAAGGTCGATTTTCACGATCCGCATGTCAGCGAAATACCCATGACCCGGGAACATGGGGATCTGGCCGGCCGCAAATCGGTAGACCTCACGGCTGAAACGATAGCCGGATACAATGTCATGCTGGTGTCGACCGACCATGATGCCATCGACTATCAACTTGTCGCGAACAGTGCCAAACTCATCGTCGATACACGAAATGCCTTTGCCAGACGCGGCTTGGACGGCGAGCATATCGTTAAAGCATAACGAGGCAGATCCCTGGGCTTCAGATCATTCCGGGGCTGGCTGGCAGACCTGAAGATATCACTGTGAAAGCGTCCTAAACTTATGGCGGTTCATCTTTCTCCTGAACTTACCCTTCTGATGGCGGCCTGCAAATCGGACGCGGCCTTTGTTGCGGTTCATGACCGGCTGCATGATCAGATTGACTGGCAGCGGTTCGGTTCACTGGCGCGTTCACACAAACTCGGAGCACTGGCAGCGACGAGGGTCAGCCGGGCAAATCTCGCCATGGTGCCGGCCGAAACAAGTCTCATGCTGGAGTCCTACCGGCGTGACATTGTTACTCGCAATCTTGCGCAGGAGGTGGGCACAGCGCAGGTAACCGGGTTGCTTGCGGCAGCAGGCATTCGCGTACTGGCGTTCAAAGGGGTTGCGGCGGGACGTCTGCTGCATGGCGATGTGCATAACCAACGCGTATCCAGCGATATCGACATCCTGATTACGCCTGAGGACCTGCCGACTGCCGAAGCGGCACTTGGCGCGGCAGGCTACCGGAAGGACTGGCCGGGATTTGAAGTGGCTTCGCGGGCGCAACCGACCCTGATGTACCTGGCACATGCGTTCACGTGGGTATCGCCGGATATGGGACTGGCGGTTGAACTGCACCATCGTCTGACCCACAATCCATACTGGTTTGATGTCCGGTTTGACCGGTTGTGGGACGCTTCCGAGGAAGTCGTTTTGCAAGTTGGCAGTGTCCGCACACTCGGCCCGGCAGACATGGCTGCCTATATGTGTTGTCATGCTGTGGATCACAACTACTTCGTCCTCAAGTGGATCGATGATGCTGCAAAGGCTCTCAACAGAGCAGAGCAGATGACGTCAAATCCATACTGGTTACCTTCTGAATTGGGCGCTGTTACTGCAGTTGATCGTGCAAAGGAGCTTATTGGCGCCCTTTATGCAGATATTCAGATTGAACCCGATTTGCCAAAACAGGAAAATTACCGAAGCCGCGGAGTCACCCGGGCGATAGCCCGAATCGAGGCAGCTAATTTTGGCGACGATACCCGTCATTTGGCGGACCTGCCGGGGGAAATCTCCGGAATAGTTCGCAGAGCCGCCCTGGGCGGTTCCTGGAAGGCCGCATGGCATGACATTTTTCAGGTTCTTGCAGATCCGCGCGATACCCGCGCACTGGGCCTGGGGCTTGCATGGCAACCGCTGTACGCTGTTTTGGGCCTGCCGTTTTCGGCCTGGCGTTATCTGACCCGGTCGTAGACCAACACGGGTTCACCTGAACCTGATCTGGTCTCGTGTGTCGTAAAAAATTCCTGCGGTGATAACCGGACAGGCGACACCCGAATCAATTGCTGGAAGACCTATTGTGTTTGTAGACACCCATTTGCAAAAACGGCGAACAGTGCTGTCACGAGGATGATTGTTTGAGCGCGATTGGTGCGATTTTCTGGAAGGACGGACGGCCTGCCGAACGAGCGATGATTGAACGCCTGGGGCAAGGATTACGCCCGTATGGCCGGACGTCGCAAACTGTTTGTATCTCCGGCAGATGTGGTGTCGTCTTCGCCCTGCGTGGTGTAACCGGCGTCGGGGACCACACACGTCAGCCTGTGCAGGCAAACAATGGCCGGCATTTGTTTGTGTTTGACGGACGGCTCGACAACCGGGCTGAAATTGCACGGGGCATGGCCGGATCGGACTTCCGGACAGGTCGGATATGTGATGCCAATCTGGCATTTCATTCATGGCTCAAGGGTGGCGATGCCGCTGTCCGAAAATGGTCTGGCGAATTTTCCTTCATATGCTGGGATGCGCATGAAGAAACACTTGTGGCCTGCCGCGATCATATTGGTCTGCGAGCACTGTGTTATCATGAAACAGCACAGCGGGTTGTCGTTGCATCAGCGCCGCGTGCCGTGCTTGGCCTGCCTGATGTCGAGCGTGCGATTGATGAGCAAAAGATTGCTGACCAGCTTGTCCAGTTGTTCCATGACGGCGAGCGCACGTTCTACAAAGATATCAAACGGGTCCTGCCCGGGCATATGCTTCGTGTCAATCAGACCAAGACAGAAAGCACAAAATACTGGAGCCTCGATGAAGTGCCGGAGGTTCGCCATGCCAGCGATGAGGATTATGTCGAGGCCGGTCTTGAACTGTTCAATGAAGCGGTCAGGGCGCAGGTGACAGACGGGTCGCGGGTCGGCACATTCTTGAGCGGCGGACTTGATTCATCGTCAGTTGCGGTAACCGCCCTGGATCACCTTCCCGACAACCAGTCTTTACCAGCCTTTACATGGGTGCCCTCCAGGGACTGGGACGGACGCTGCAGGGACGGGGTGTACGGCGATGAAACCCCGTTCATTGAAGACATCTGCAAGTTGCACCCACGCATCAAGGCGCATTTTGTCCGGTCGGAAGGCCACGGGTTGTTTCACCAGCTCGATGAGTTTCTGGACTGTTCCGGAGTTGCCCCGCGCAATGCGATCAACCTGTGCTGGATACACGACATCAATATGGCTGCACGCGATCAGGGGCTTAACGTTCTGCTTGAAGGTGGCATGGGCAACATGTCGTTGAGCTGGAGCGGTGAGGGGGTTCTGATGGAGCGCTGGCAACAGAAAGATTACACCAATCTGGCGCGGGATGTTTTTAGCGGCCCGGGAGGTGCAAAGGGTGTCTTCCGCAGGCTCACTCACATGCTGCTGTTCCGGATTGCGCCGGGCTGGGTGCAGCAACGTTATTTGCAGCTCAGAGGTGATCGCAGCGCCTTGCCGCTGTGGCGCAGCCGGTCTGCGATCAACCCTGACTTTGCCCGTGAAATGCATGTTGAAGACCGCATGGAGCACTATGGCTGGGATTTCTTCTCCAAGCCCGTTCGTGACACCCGGCAGTTGAGAGCAGAGCTCATTGCAGGCAGCTTTTCGCATGAGCGTGCCGATATTCATCAGGCAATGCGGGCCATGCATGATGTCGAGACCAGAGACCCGTTTTCGGATCGCCGCCTTGTTGAGTGGTCACTTGGATTGCCGGAGACCCAGTCACGGCGTTTCGGGCAAAGCCGCTGGCTGATCCGACGGATGATGAAAGACAAGCTGCCTGCGTCGGTGCTCGACAACCCAAAGGGCGGTGAACAGGTGATCGACTGGCATGCGCGCCTGACCTGGGATCTGCCACGTCTTCGAGATGAGCTGGAAGCCCTGTCGGACGATCCGGATACGGCCAGATTTATTGATGTCAAACTCATCCAGACATTTCTTGATGACTGGCCCGCTGAAACGCCGATTGGGTCAGCAGACCGTGGATACGCATTCATACCTGTCAGCATCGGATCTGCGATTGCAGCCGGGCGGCTGGTGAGGCGCACCAAGGGGTCCAATCGCTAGTTCGGTATGCTTCTTTCATCTAACTTTCCCGAAGATATCCGCCAATCCCTGTGCCGTTCGAAATCAATGCACGACAGGCTGCATAACGAGCGTTATAAGCACTCGCGAGCGCTTTAAATTCCTGTCGCGCCTGCAGCGGCCGCGATACTGAGGAGGTTTTCCATTGCGTGTTCTGGTTACCGGTACAGCAGGGTTCATCGGGTTTCATGTGGCCAGCCGTCTGAAGTCCGACGGGCATGAGGTGACGGGCTTCGACAACATGTCTCCCTATTACGATATTGCCTTGAAGCAGGCACGGCTGGAGAAGTTGCGTCATGCCGGTATTCCGGTTGCAGAAGCTGATCTGTGCGACAAGGCGGCGCTGGAAGACGTTTGGCAGAAGGCTGATCCGGAAGTTGTTGTGCATTTGGCGGCTCAGGCCGGGGTCCGCTACAGTCTCGACAACCCGCAAGCCTATGTGGACAGCAACCTGGTGGGGTTCAGCAACATGCTGGAACTGGCGCGTGCTGCAAAGCCGGAGCATTTCCTGTACGCCTCAACCAGTTCCGTCTATGGCGCCAATACCACGCTGCCGTGGTCGGAAAGCCACCCGGTGGAACATCCCGTATCGTTTTACGCTGCCACCAAGAAATCCAATGAGATGATGGCCCACTCTTATTCGGATCTGTTCAGGGTGCCGATGACAGGCATGCGGTTCTTTACGGTTTATGGCGAGTGGGGCCGGCCCGACATGGCGTTTTTCAAGTTCGCCGATGCCATGTTAAAAGGTGAACCCATTGAAGTGTACAATCATGGCAGGATGACCCGCGACTTCACCCATGTCAGCGATGTGGTGGACGCGGTAGTGGGGTTGATGGCGAAAACACCCGAACCGGTAGCTAGGGTTGACGGGCAACCAGCCCGGCTTGGTACAAGCCCTGTTGCGCCGCACAGGCTGATCAATATTGCGTCCGGCACGCGGGTTGAACTGATGCATTATATCGAGTGCCTGGAGAATTCACTGGGCGTCAAGGCGCAGATCAATTTTACCGGCATGGCAGCCGGCGATGTGCGTGATACCTGGGGGGACATTTCGGCATTATCGAATTTGACCGGCTATAAACCGAAGGTAGATGTGGAACAGGGTATTGCCTGCTTCGCCCGCTGGTATCGTGACTACTATGGTTTGAAAGCCTGAACGTTAGAGCAGGAAACCCGACTGGCCAGATTATATGACAGCCGCAAGCGCATCCTGGTAACCGGAGGGGCCGGTTTCATCGGCTAGCACCTTATTGACCGGTTATTGGAGCAGGGCCACGATGTGTTGTGTGCCGACAATTTGTTCACCGGCACCAAGCGGAATATTGATCAGTTCCACAATCATCCGCGCTTTGAGTTCATGCGTCATGACGTGACTTTCCCGCTCCATGTGGAAGTGGACGAGATTTACAACCTGGCCTGTCCGGCATCTCCGGTGCACTATCAGCACGATCCGGTCCAGACCACCAAAACGTCCGTTCATGGTGCGATCAATGTACTGGGGCTTGCCAAGCGTCTGGGGAGCAAGGTGTTCCAGGCGTCGACGAGTGAAGTCTATGGCGATCCGGTCGTGCACCCGCAGACTGAGGACTACCGGGGCAACGTCAATCCAATCGGACCGCGGTCGTGTTATGATGAGGGCAAACGATGCGCAGAAACCCTGTTCTTCGATTATCATCGCCAGCACGGGCTTGAGATCAAGGTTGCCCGCATCTTCAATACCTACGGTCCCCGCATGCATCCCGCCGACGGCCGGGTGGTTTCGAACTTCATCATGCAGGCCCTGTGAGGCGACTCCATAACCCTTTTTGGTGATGGATCGCAAAAACGGTCCTTCTGCTATGTTGACGATCTTGTTGAAGGCTTTCTGAAGCTGATGGCAACCGGCCCGGAAACCACGGGACCGGTCAATCTTGGCAATCCGACTGAATTCACCATCAAGGAGTTGGCGGAAAAGGTCGTTGAGATGACCGGATTGAAGTCGAAGATCGTCTATCACGACTTACCGCAGGACGACCTCAGGCAACGGCAACCGGATATCAGCCTGGCGAAGCAGACGCTTGACTGGCAACCGACCATCGATCTGGAAAAGGGCCTTGGCTGGACGATTAACTATTTCAGGACATTGTTGCCGGAGCTTGCCAATAACAGGTGAGGCAGTAAGCAGCCGGCGAGTTCCTGTGTGCCGGCAAGACTTTATGCGTTCACTTGAACCCGTGTTGCTCTAGGCTGTGCCACAACCGAATCGATTGATCGGCTGATTTTCGACTTCGTATGAATCTTGAGCAGCAGGCCTATCCTGGGATGTCATTCATAAGCTTCATCTTGTCCCTGTGGAAATTCCGTCCCGGCCTGCTTTCTCTCAACATTGCGCTGCTGGTTTGGCGAACCCTGGCTGAAGGACTTGGCCTCATCCTGCTTATCCCCCTCCTGGCCCTGGTCGGCGTTGCCTCGGAAGGCGAGACGAGCTGGTTTACAGATGTTCTTCGGTCCGTGTTTGATCGGCTCGGGTTCGATCTGTCTCTTCGCTCGGTATTGCTGGTTTTTGTGGGGCTGATGGTTGCCCGTGCTGGGATCGGCTTTGCCTACAACATCGCTGCTGCCCGCCTGCAATACAGTTTTCTGCATGAGTTGAGGGCATCGACACATCGTGCGGTCACACGGGCCAACTGGCCGTTTCTCGCCGCGCAAGACAGCGGAGTCCTGAACCATTCACTGTCGATACAGTCAGAAAACGCAGCCTTTGGTGTCAGTGCCCTGGCCCGGCTTGCTTCCAGCATGTTCGCGGTGGCGATCAGCCTGGCGACAGCACTGCTGATTGATGCGCGCCTGACGCTCATCGTAATGGCACTGGCATTCGTAGTGGCCTTGCCGATACTGGGATTTGATTTCAAAGCCTATCGTCTCAGTGAGCGTTCGGTTTCGCTGCTGGAAAACCTCTTCAAACGATTTCGCCATCAACTGGATGATCTCAAGTCGATCAAGTCAGCGGCTGGTGAAGAGCAGGCAGACAAACGGTTCAATGAATTGTCGCAGCGATATGTTGAGACTATGGTTCTACGGGCCAACAACGGTGCCCAGGCAGGCCTGGTGCATGATCTGGCCGCCGTTTTCATGCTGGCCGCGTTGATCTGGCTGGTCAGTTCATACACAGAAACACTGAGCGTCGAACCTGTTGCGCTTATCATCATCTTTGCCCGTCTGTTTCCGCGTGGCGGCGAATTGCAACGCTCGGTGCGTGATCTGTTTGCAATGATGCCGGGATGGAAGCGCATACATGACTTGCGTGCTGCTGCGGAAACCCACAGTGAAAACCTGCCTGCCGGAACCGTGGATTCCATCGCGTTTCGCAACTCACTTGCACTGGAAAATGTTGCCTATGTTTATCCCGACAGCGAAACAGAGGTTCTGCAGGACGTCTGTATCGAACTGCCGGCAGGCTCCGCCGTTGGACTTGTCGGCCTGTCGGGTGCGGGCAAGACCACGCTGCTTGATCTGATGTCGGGCTTGCTGACGCCGACCAAAGGGCGAATTCGTGTCGATGGTGAGGTGCTCGACGACACGCGCCGCAAGGCGTGGCGGCAGACGGTAGCCTACGTTTTGCAGGACGCCCAGCTGGTCAATGACAGTGTCAGGTACAATGTCGCGCCGTTTGACGATGACCCTGAAGACACGCAAATCTGGGCAGCGCTCGAAAAGGCCGGCGCCACTGAGATTATCCGCAACCTTCCGGACGGGCTGGATACCGTGCTGGGTGATCGTGGCAGCCGCCTGTCACGCGGTCAGCGCCAGCGCATTTCTCTGGCCAGGGCGCTTTACCTGAAACCCGGTGTTCTGTTTCTCGATGAGGCTACAAGTGCCCTCAATCCTGCCGATGAAGCGGCAATCGTTGCAACATTGCAGGGACTACGCCCACACACGACAATTGTTGTTGTCGCGCATCGGTTGTCGTCGCTGTCGTGGACAGACAAGCTCTATACACTCGAAAACGGCGGTCTTTCAGCCCATCTCCCGTCGCGATCAATCGCGGGTGAAAAGCCGGATCTCGTCAGCGAGATGCAATAGCAAAAGCAAGGGGCGGTTTCGGTTCAATCACAACCGAAAGCGCGTCGGGGGCTTCGTTCAGGTGATGGTTAGCGTTGTTGAGTGCTGATCCTCACAGGTACACAATCAGCAATTTGGCGATTGGCTGGCACCTGGAACAATTGCATCCAACCCGCTGTTACAAGCAAATTTTGTGAGTTCGGCAATATTGATGCACATAAGTTTGGGTCTGACCCAAATCTTTGGAACGCTTGTCTTGATAACCACGATTAATATTCCAAACCAGTTTTAAGGTGTGACAAGGATGTGATGATTCTGGTTAATCGACGATTAAGAGCAATCAGTGGGAATGTTGAATGCGGATTTTTACAGGGAGAATGCCCGGTTAAAATTACCTTCCTCACCTAAACCAGAAAGTCGGTTTCGTTGAAATTGGCGAACGCGAAATTCTGCAAGACAATGGAGTTGCCTGAGCCCAGATCGATCACCGTGTCAGCCCCGCTGCTTGAAGCGGCGTCCAGGACCTGCTGGGTCGAGGAGAACGCCCCGAGATACTGCAGGTCGAGTTGATCGACATCGTTCTCAAAATCCGTGACCGTGTCTGTCCCGGTGTCGCCCGCGATGAAGTAGAAAGTGTCGGCTCCTGTGCCGCCGCTCAATGTATCTGATCCATCATTGCCGAATATGACATCTGCTCCGGCGCCGCCATTGACGACGTCATTGCCGCTGTAGCCATAGAGCCAGTTGTCAACCGCGTCACCAGTGATGGTATCGTCGAACACGGAACCCTGAACCATTTCCACGCTGATAAAGGTATCACCGAAGGCCTCGCCGGTATTGTTGGCCGAGTTGGAAAGATCCACCGTCACACCGGATGTCGCGAACACATAGGCGATATTGTCAAAGCCCTCACCGCCATCAAGAACATCTGCGCCGAGCCCTCCAATCAGGGCGTCGCCTCCGGCACCACCGACAAGCGTGTCGTCTCCTTCGCCACCTGAGAGGAAATTGGTCGCACCGTTTCCAGTCAGGGTGTCGTTGAAAGCAGAGCCCTCAATCAATTCCAGCGCGATATACTGATCACCTGCAGCGTCGCCGGTGTTCAGGCTCGTATCTGCCAGATTAACAACTACAGCTTCAGTTGCAGTGCGGTAAGACGCCCAGTCGAAGCCACTACCACCGTTCAGTGTGTCGGCGCCGGCACCACCGATAAGCGTATCAGATCCACTGCCACCATTGAGTGTGTCAATGCCTGCGCCGCCGTCGAGCAAGTCGTCGCCGCCGTCGCCGTTCAATGTATCGTCGCCGCCGAACCCGGTGATGGTGTCATCGCTGTCCAGCCCGTCAATGATGTCATTATTGTCGGCACCGTACAGGTCGTTGTCGTTGCCGTCGCCTTGTACGATGACCGGAGCATCTTCAGTGCCATTGATGGTGACCGTGATGTCATGGGTTGTGCCGTCAATAGCGGTTATCGTGACAACATCGTTCATGGTGGCATTTGGCCGCCAGCGCCTGCACTGCTGCATTGGCGTTGTCGAGCGTGTAGGTCCAGTTGCCGTTGGCATCGATTGCCAGAGAACCGTAAGTGCCGGCAACATTGCCGTTGGTGAACAGTTGTTCACCGGTGTCGATATCGGAGATGGTGCAATAGGTTGCCGGCTTGCAACATCAGCGCACCGCCGTCTTGTCGGTAGGACGTTTCCGGTGTGATCAACGCCGGCCCGATCACGCGCCGCATCGTCTGCTGCACTGGGGCGTCGGTGATACCGGTTATTACGGTGATGTCATGGGTGGTGCCGTCGATGGCGGTTACCGTGACGGTATCGTATCATGTTGTCGCCGGCGGCAGCGGCCTGCACGGCGGCATTGGCGTTGTCGAGCGTGTAGGTCCAGTTGCCTGCAGCGGTAATGGTCACAGAACCGAGTGTGCCGGTTGCAGCCACCTGCAGTGAACAGTTCTCGCCGGTGTCGATGTCGGAAATGGTCAGAGTGCCGGTGTGGTCAGCTGTCGCGCACCGCCGTCTTCGGTGACAGCCGCCGGTGATCCACACCGGCGATCACGGCAGCATCATTGGTGCCGGTGATGGTGACGGTGATGTCATGGGTGGTGCCGTCAATGGCAGTTACCGTGACGGTATCATTCAATGTGGCACCGAGCGGCAGAGCCTGGACGGTGGCATTGGCATTGTCGAGCGTGTAGGTCCACGCCCCTGCAGCGTCTATGGTCAATGAACCATAGGTGCCGGCATGCAACTGGGGAGCCGCTTCCCCTTCGATAAACCCGTCGTTATCAAGATCGGCGGCAAATACCGGTTCCAGTCCGGGCAGGGACGCCGGTGACTGGGGGCTGGACGTTATATAGACGCCTGCGGCGTCAGTCTGCCAGACCGTGTAGGCGTCATTGGGACCCTGCCACAGCACGTTAAACCCGGTATCTGTCGCTTCAACCTGCAGGGCGGACCAGCCGGCATAGCGGTCAGGGCCGACGTCGGTTCCGCTCTGCGTCAGGACGACCGGCGCACCGACGCCATCGCTGAACTGATACGCGTTGTCCTGGTTGACGGAGAGCTGGTAAGCGCCGTTGGACTCAACCGTCATGGGACCATAGGTGCCGGGCTTGAACAGTTCCTCACCGGTGTCGACATCGGAGATGGTCAGGGCGCCGGTTGTGACCTGCAGCGCACCGCCGTCTTCGGTGACACTGCCGGTATCCACGCCGGCGATCACGGCAGCATCGTTTGTACCGGTAATGGTGACGATGATGTCATGGGTGGTGCCGTCAATGGCGGTTACCGTGACGGTATCGTTCATGGTGGCGCCGAGCGGCAGGGCCTGCACGGCGGCATTGGCATTGTCGAGCGTGTAGGTCCAGTTGCCGTTTGCATCAATGGCTACAGAACCGAATGTGCCGGTTGCACCACCTGCAGTGAACAGTTCGTCGCCGGTGTCGATGTCGGAAATGGTCAATGTACCGGATGTCACCTGAAGCGCACCGCCGTCTTCGGTGACGCCGCCGGTATCCACGCCGGCGATCACGGCAGCATCATTGGTGCCGGTAATGGTGACGGTGATGTCATGGGTGGTGCCATCAATGGCAGATACCGTGACAACGTCGTTCATGGTGGCGCCGAGCGGCAGGGCCTGCACGGCGGCATTGGCATTGTCGAGCGTATAGGTCCACGCGCCTGCAGCAGTCGATGGTCAAAGAGCCATAGGTGCCGGTCGCGCCACCTACCGTGAACAGTTCTTCACCGGTGTCGATGTCGGAAATGGTCAGGGTGCCGGTTGTGACCTGCAACGCACCGCCGTCTTCGGTGACACCGCCGGTATCCACACCGGCGATCACGGCAGCATCATTGGTGCCGGTGATGGTGACGGTGATGTCGTGGGTGGTGCCGTCAATGGCGGTTACCGTGACGGTATCGTTCAAGGTGGCACCGAGCGGCAGGGCCTGGACGGCGGCATTGGCATTGTCGAGCGTATAGGTCCACGCGCCTGCTGCATCGATGGATACCGAGCCGTAGGTGCCAATCGAGCTACCGGCCGCGAACAGTTCCTCACCGGTGTCGATATCGGAAATGGTCAAGGTGCCGGACGTCACCTGAAGCGCACCTCCGTCTTCCGTCACATTACCAGTGTCTGCACCAGCGATCATGGCTGCATCATTGGTGCCGGTGATGGTGACGATGATGTCATGGGTGGTGCCGTCAATGGCAGTTACCGTGACAGTATCATTCAATGTGGCATTGAGCGGCAGGGCCTGGACGGCTGCATTGGCATTGTCGAGCGTGTAGGTCCAGTTGCCGTTGCAGCGTCTATGGTCAATGAACCATAGGTGCCGGCATGCAATTGGGGTAGCCACGTCGCCTTCGATAAAGCCGTCGCTATCAAGATCGGCAGCAAAAATCGGTTCCAGCTCCGGGCAGGGTCGCCGGTGACTGGGGGCGGACGTCAGATAGACGCCTGCGGCGTCAGTCTGCCAGACCGAATAGGCGTCATTGGGACCCTGCCACAGCACGTTAAATCCGGTATCTGTCGCTTCAGCCTGCAGTGCAGACCAGCCGGCAAAGCTGGCAGGTCCGACGTTGGACCTCTCTGCGTCAGGGTGATTGGTGCACCGACGCCGTCGCTGAATTGATAAGCGTTGGTCTGGTTGACGGAGAGCTCGTATGCGCCGATGTACTCGATCGTCGAGGGACCATAGATGCCGGTTGCCATCGGCCGTGAACAATTCTTCATCGGTGTCGACATCGGAGATGGTCAAGGTGCCGGATGTGACCTGCAGCGCACCGCCATCTTCGGTTACACCGCCGGTATCCACGCCGGCGATCACGGCAGCATCATTGGTGCCGGTGATGGTGACGGTGATGTCATGGGTGGTGCCGTCAATGGCGGTTACCGTGACGGTATCACTTAGTGTGGCATTGAGCGCCAGGGCCTGGACTGCTGCATTTGCATTGTCGAGCGTGTAGGTCCACGCGCCTGCTGCATCGATGGTCACAGAGCCATAGGTGCCGGATGCGCCACCGACTGTGAATAGTTCTTCACCAGTGTCGATATCGGAGATGGTCAATGTGCCGGATACAATTTCAGCCACACCGCCGTC
This sequence comes from uncultured Alphaproteobacteria bacterium, assembly GCA_963759095.1. GTDB lineage: Bacteria > Pseudomonadota > Alphaproteobacteria > Rhizobiales > Aestuariivirgaceae > Anderseniella. The sequence goes on from CAVWYF010000025.1 coordinate 80,295, forward strand.
TTCGGTGACGCCGCCGGTATCCACGCCGGCGACCACGGCAGCATCGTTGGTGCCGGTGATGGTGATGGTGATGTCATGGATGGTGCCATCAATAGCAGATACTGTGACGGTATCATTCAGTGTGGCATTGAGCGGCAGGGCCTGCACGGCGGCATTGGCATTGTCGAGCGTGTAGGTCCAGTTGCCGTTTGCATCAATGGTTACAGAGCCGAATGTGCCGGTAGAGCCACCGGCTGTGAACAGTTCGTCACCGGTGTCGATATCGGAGATGGTCAGGGTGCCGGTTGTGACCTGAAGTGCACCGCCGTCTTCGGTGACACCGCCGGTGTCCACACCGGCGATCACGGCAGCATCATTGGTGCCGGTAATGGTGATGATGATGTCATGGGTGGTGCCGTCAATGGCGGTTACCGTGACGGTATCGTTCATGGTGACATTCGAGCGGCAGGGCCTGCACGGCGGCATTGGCATTGTCGAGCGTGTAGGTCCAGTTGCCATTGGCATCGATGGTCAGCGAGCCATAGGTGCCGGTAACAGCGACCGGCTGTGAACAGTTCTTCACCGGTGTCGACATCGGAAATGCTCAAGGCACCGGACACAGCTTCAGTGGCACCGCCGTCTTCAATTACACCGCCGGTATCCCCGCCGCCGATAACAGCAGCGTCATTTGTGCCGGTGATGGTAATGGTGATGTCTTGCTGGGTTCCATCGACGGATGATACCGTGACGGTGTCTATCAGCGTTTCACCGGCGCCAAGCGCCTGGATTGCAGCATTGTCTGCCTGCGCCGTGTAGGTCCAGTTACCCGCCGCATCGATTGAATGTCGCCGACAGCACCATTGAAGGTACCCGCAACAAAGGCTTCTTCTGCAGGATCGTCAATGTCGCTGATCGTCAGCGCGCCTGACGTGGTAAGTTGCGGTGTCGTCTCGTCTTCAGTCAGCGAGCCGGTGATTACACCGGCAATGGCGGCAGCGTCGTTGAGCGGATTTACCGTGATGTCGATGGTTGCGGTGTCCGTGCGCAGCGAATGGCCCACCAGGCCGGAAGCGAACAGATCCATTTCCACATTGCCGGTATCGGGACCGGAAACAGTGACTGCCAGGACGTCGCCGCCATAGTCCTGAAAGAACAATACTTCAATGGGATAGTACCCGGGGGTAACTACATTCAGCTGACCGGACTCGGTCACTGCGCCATGTATGCCGTCATTATCAACGATCTCGTTGCCATCGATTGACAGATTGCTGCCGTCATCCGATGTGGTCGAGAAGGTGTAGAGGCCTGCCGTCTCGATGTAGATGTAGCCGGTGTACCTGAAGCCATAGGTATTACTTGACCCCGAGAACTCAATGGCCAGCTCGTTCACATTGAATTCGGTCGCGATCCCGGTGGCGGTGATATTTTCGTCGGTAATATTGTGGACCGTATCGTCATCAGGTGCCATTCTGTAGAATTCAAATTCCAGGCCGGTGGACATGCCGGTGAACTGGTATTCGAACTGATCCGGGCCGTTATAGTCAGGATCGGGCGTATAGGTGACGGTCAGGTCGGGGTTTACGACCAACGAACCGTTCGCCGGTTGTGACGTGATGGTGAAGCCGGTGACAGTGCTCAGAACGACGTCGTCATTGGCCAGCACATTCACGGTACCGAAGGCGTCTTCGCTGACCACAAGACTGTCATCCCCGGCAACAGCCTCGACTACCGTCGTTACTGTGCCTTCGCCGGTGTCGATACCGTCAGAGACGGTGTAGTTGAAACTGGTTGGCCCGGAATAACTCGGGGTCGGTATCAATGTCAGCGTGGTACCGTCCGGTGACATGGTGACCACACCATCACGAACGGCAACACTGCCGCCTGGCACGATGGCGTTGCCGTCAATCTCTGTCACCGACAGAGTATCGCCCTCGGCATCGGTATCGTTGGACAGGATGTTCGAGACAAGGATGGTAATGCCGGTTGAGGTTATCGTACCAATATCGTCGACGCCAGCCTCCGGTGCGTCATTGATGCCGGTTATCACAATATCGATATTGTGGGTCGTACCGTCAATCGCGCTTACCGTGATGGTGTCTGTGGCAGTTTCACCCTGGCCCAGTGACTGGATCGCCGACTGGGTATTGTCTGCCGTGTATGTCCAGTTTCCGGCAGCTGTGATTGTCAGGGAGCCAAGTGTGCCGACAACTGTTTCAGCCGTGAACACCGCTTCGCCGGTGTCCACATCCGAGATTGACAGCAGGCCTGTGTCGGTCAGCGTCGCAGGATCATTGTCTTCGGTAACAGCGCCTTGATCGTCACCGCCAACAATGGCGGCATCATTGATGCCGGTAATGGTGACGGTGATGTCATGGGTGGTGCCGTCAATGGCGGTTACCGTGACGGTATCGTTCATGGTGGCGCCGAGCGGCAGGGCCTGGACGGCGGCATTGGCATTGTCGAGCGTGTAGGTCCAGTTGCCGTTTGCATCAATGGTTACAGAGCCGAATGTGCCGGTAGAGCCACCGGCTGTGAACAGTTCGTCACCGGTGTCGATATCGGAAATGGTCAGGGTACCGGATGTGACCTGAAGCGCACCGCCGTCTTCGGTTACGTTTCCGGTATCCACGCCGGCAATCACGGCAGCATCGTTTGTACCGGTAATGGTGACAATGATGTCATGGGTGGTACCGTCAATGGCAGTTACCGTGACAGTGTCATTCAATGTGGCGTCGGTCGGCAGGGCCTGCACGGCTGCATTGGCATTGTCGAGCGTGTAGGTCCACTCACCTGCAGCATCGATGGTCAGGGACCCATAGGTGCCGGCATGCAGATGGGTTGCTACGTCACTTCCGATAAATCCGTCGCCATCAAGGTCTGCAGCAAAAGTTGGTTCCAACTCTGCAAGTGACGCTGATGACTGTGCCGCGGAAGACAGATAGGCGCCTGTGGCGTCCGTCTGCCAGACCGAATAGGCGTCATTGGGACCCTGCCACAGCACGGTAAATCCGGTATCTGTCGCTTCAGTGTGCAGTGCAGACCAGCCGGCATAACGGCAGGTCCGACGTCGGTTCACTCTCTGCTTAAGGACGATCGGTGAACCGACTCCGTCGCTGATTTGATAAGCGTTGGTCTGGGCTGACGGAGAGCTGGTAAGCGCCGTTGGACTCAACCGTCATGGGACCATAGGTGCCGGGCTTGAACAGCTCCTCACCGGTGTCGACATCGGAGATGGTCAGGGTGCCGGATGTGACCTGCAGCGCACCGCCGTCTTCGGTGACATTGCCGGTATCCACGCCGGCGATCACGGCAGCATCGTTTGTACCGGTAATGGTGATGATGATGTCATGGGTGGTACCGTCAATGGCAGTTACCGTGACAGTGTCATTCATGTGGCATCGAGCGGCAGGGCCTGCACGGCTGCATTGGCATTGTCGAGCGTGTAGGTCCAGTACCTGCTGCATCGATGGTCAGTGAACCATAGGTGCCGGCATGCAACTGGGGTGCCACTTCACTTCGATAAACCCGTCGCCATCAAGGTCTGCGGCAAAATCGGTTCCAGCTCCGGGCAAGTGTCGCCGATGACTGGGCCGCTGGAAGACAGATAGGCGCCTGTGGCGTCCGTCTGCCAGACCGAATAGGTGTCATTGGGACCCTGCCACAGCACGGTAAATCCGGTATCTGTCGCCTCAGCCTGCAGTGCAGACCAGCCGGCAAAGCGGCAGGTCCGACGTCGGACACTCCCTGTTTAAGGGTGACCGGTGCACCGACGCCGTCGCTGATTTGATACGCGTTGGTCTGGGTTGACGGAGAGCTGGTAAGCGCCGTTGGACTCAACCGTCATGGGACCATAGGTGCCGGGCTTGAACAGTTCCTCACCGGTGTCGACATCGGAGATGGTCAGGGTGCCGGATGTGACCTGAAGCGCACCGCCGTCTTCGGTTACATTGCCGGTATCCACGCCGGCGATCACGGCAGCATCGTTTGTACCGGTAATGGTGATGATGATGTCATGGGTGGTACCGTCAATGGCGGTTACCGTGACAGTGTCATTCAATGTGGCGTCGGCGGCAGGGCCTGCACGGCTGCATTGGCATTGTCGAGCGTATAGGTCCACGCGCCTGCTGCATCGATGGATACCGAGCCGTAGGT
>CAVWYF010000026.1:0-44210 GCA_963759095.1 uncultured Alphaproteobacteria bacterium
AGGCGAAGACATTTTGCTGCAACCGCGGGAATTCAAGCTGCTGGAGTACCTGGTGCGCAATGCCGGCAGTGTCGTGACCCGCACCATGTTGCTGGAAAACGTGTGGAACTATCATTTTGACCCTCAGACCAATGTGATTGACGTCCACATTTCCAGATTGCGGGCCAAGGTGGACAAGGAATTCGGCGAACCGCTTCTGCACACTGTTCGTGGCGCCGGATACAGTATTCGTGCCGGCCGCTCTAAACTCCTGCAAACGTCGACCTTCCGGCTGGCGGCTGTCTACCTGACCGTGTTTGCCATCTCGGTGGGTGTATTTCTGCCTACATATACTGGAACACCGCCGGTCCTGAACACCAGACCGAGGATACGGTCGAGGCGGAAGTGCAGGGCCTGGCCGAGCAGTACAAAATCCGCCGGCCTCGGGAGCTGCTTGAAATCATCAAGGCACGCAGCGCGGAAGCAGATGGCGCGGTCTATATCCTTACCAACGCCGTGGGACGCAGGCTTGCCGGAAATCTGCAATCCTTGCCGGTTGAAGCGGTGGGTGAGCGCGGCACCATTGATTTCAAATTCCCCTATGAAACCGGCAGGGGACTGGTTGACCATACGGCACGGGCGTTTTTCGTTCGCCTGGACGGCGGTTTTCAGCTTGTTGTCGGCCGCGATGTGGAAGAGCGACGGCAGTTCAACCGGATCATCAGAACATCATTGTTCTGGGCCCTTGGCCTGACACTTGTGCTGGGCGTCGGCGGTGGCTTGCTGATGAGCCGCAACTTCCTGCGCCGGGTGGACGAGATCAATGGCGCAAGCCGCGCCATCATGGCCGGTGACCTGGGTGAAAGAATGCCGGTTTCCGGCACCGGTGACGAGATCGACCGCCTGTCGGAAAGTCTCAATGACATGCTGGACCAGATCAACCGGCTGATGACCGGCATGAAGGAAGTGTCTTCCAATGTCGCCCATGATCTGCGCACGCCGTTGACCCGGTTGCGTGCACGCGCCGAAGATGCATTGCGCTCAAACTCTGCGGAAGATCACAAAGCCGCGCTTGAAGCCAATATAGCCGAGGCAGACGGCCTGCTCACCACATTCAATGCCTTGCTGTCTATTGCGCGTGCCGAGGCTGGCCAGATGCGCGAAGGGTTTCAGGATACTGATCTTGTGGCTTTGCTGGACGATCTGGTGGAGCTTTATGGTCCCATCGCGGAAGACGCCGGCGGCACGCTTGTTCTGGATGCGCCGGAAACCGCACTGGTGAGAGCTGACAGGCAGCTTGTGGCCCAGGCAATGACCAACCTGCTCGACAATGCGATCAAGTATGGCCGAGACGCGAAAACCGGGGCCCCTGCGATACGATTGCAGATTGCCCGTTCGAAAGGGGATGGCTGGACCGTCCATGTCAGTGACACCGGGCCTGGTATCGCCGCAATCGACAGGGAGAGGGTCAAGGGTCGTTTTGTCCGGCTCGACAAAAGCCGCAGCGAAGCCGGAAGTGGGTTGGGTTTGGCGCTGGTCGACAGTGTCATGAAGCTGCATGCAGGTGATTTCGAAATCGAGGATGCAAATCCGGGGCTCATCGCAAAGCTTCGTTTTCCGGTCAGGGCATAAAATACAGCGAAAACTCCGGATACACTTTTGCTAATCCCGTTCCAGAGGTTAGGGTCGGAAGTCTAATTTCGGTTTTTGCGGTTGGTATCCATGAACAAGGCTTTGTCTGCAGCACATGTGTCGTTACCTTTGCAACCTGATGAGCAGGGTCTGCTTGCCGCGATCGTGGAGCATGCAGACGTACTGCAGCCCTTGTGCGAGACGTCTTCAAGTGCTCGCGCACTTCTGACTCACATTTCGGCCGGGTCTGCGTTTCTGTCCGGGCTGGTGCGGCGCTATCCAGAGTTTGCCGTCGAGGCGCTGAGCACGCCGCCCGATCAACTGTTCAGTGCCGTGTGCGCACGTCTTGAGACGGAGGCTGCATCTGCGCCATCACAGGCCGATCTGATGCGTCATCTGCGTGTCGCGCGTAATCATGTCGCGCTGCTGATTGCGCTGGCTGACATTGCAGGCTTCTGGTCCTGCGAACAGGTGACACGCGCTCTGACCCGATTTGCCGATGTGGCGGTCGCGGGCGCGGTGAACTGGTTGTTGGAAGAGGCCGTGGAAGCCGGCAAGCTGACACCGGATGAAGGCCAGCCCGCGTCAGACGGATACACGGTTCTGGCCATGGGAAAACATGGTGCGGGCGAATTGAATTACTCGTCTGACATTGATCTGATCGTACTTTACGATCCCGAAAAAGTTCCGCTGGAACAAAGAGATAACGCAGCTCAAATCTATGTTCGCATAACCCGGACACTGGCCAGCGTCCTGCAGGACCGTACCGAGGACGGATATGTGTTCCGCATTGATCTGCGATTGCGGCCGGACCCTAGGGCAACCCAGATCGCCATCGCCATTGGTGCGGCCGAAAACTATTACGCATCGATGGGTCAGAACTGGGAACGGGCCGCCATGATCAAGGCGCGCGCAGTGGCAGGTGATCTGGAACTGGGACAGGCATTTCTCAAAGGTCTGACGCCGTTTGTCTGGCGCAAGTATCTGGACTTTGCCGCAATCGCGGACGTGCAGTCGCTTAAACGGCAGATGCACGCCCACAAGGGCCATGATTCCATTGTGGTGCTGGGCCACAACATCAAGCTGGGACGCGGTGGAATTCGCGAGATCGAGTTTTTCGTGCAGACCCAGCAACTGATTGCAGGTGGCAAAAACCCGGACCTCAGGGGCAACCGCACACAAGCCATGCTGGACAAACTGGTGCAGGCCGGATGGATCGAGCAGGCAGCCAGCGATGAATTGAACGACGCGTATGTGTTTTTGCGCACCATCGAGCACCGCCTGCAGATGGTAGCCGATGAGCAAACCCAGACATTGCCTGCGACACACGAGGCATTTGCCGGATTTGCGCGGTTTTGCGGCTATGGCGATCCGGATGAACTGGCTGACAGGCTCACCGCGACGTTCAAGCAGGTGCAGGGACACTATGCCGGTCTGTTCGAAGAAGCGCCTGAACTTGGCAGCGAACTGGGCAGTCTGGTGTTTACCGGTGGCGACGACGACCCGGAAACGTTGCACACGCTTGCCGGGATGGGGTTTGCGCAGGCCTCTGAAGTTTCAGCTACCATTCGCGGCTGGCATTTCGGGCGTTACCCGGCAATGCGCTCATCTGCGGCCCGGGAACGGCTGACCGAACTGATGCCGGCTCTGCTGACGGCCCTGTCACGCTCCGGCCAGCCGGATCAGGCGCTTATCGCCTTTGACCGGTTTGTTGCCGGACTGCCGGCCGGCGTTCAGCTGTTTTCCATGTTCAAGGCAAACCCGTTTCTGCTCGAACTGATGATGACGGTGTTGGGGTCTGCTCCGCGCCTTGCGCAGAGCCTGTCACGCCGTCCCCGCCAGCTTGAAGCGGTGCTCGATCCGGATTTTTTTGGTGCCATGCCGGAACAGGCCGAGCTGGCAGATTGCTTTGCCGCCTTGCGCAGCGCCGACGCCACCTACGAAGAGATTTTGAGCGCGACCCGCATCACCGCCCATGAATTGTCGCTTCGCATCGGCATGCGCATTTTGTCAGAAACGGTCAGCGCAGAGCAGGCCGGCCTCGCCTATTCAAAACTCGCAGATGCCGTGACCGCTCACATGCTCCAGGTTACCACCGCCGATGTTGGTGTGCGGCACGGCCATGTTCGAGGCGGCGCAATGATCGTCATGGCGCTGGGCAAACTGGGTGGCTGCGAGATGACGGCGGCATCCGACCTGGACCTGATCATGCTGTATGATTTTCCCGATGATGTCGACGCGTCCGATGGCGACAGGCCGTTGCCGGCATCACAGTATTTCTCCCGGCTGACAAGACGCCTGACCACCTCGCTGACCTCTCAGACCGATGAGGGCGATCTGTATGAAGTTGACATGCGGTTGCGTCCGTCCGGCAACAAGGGGCCGGTTGCCAGTCACATTGAATCGTTTGACAACTATCAGGCAACCCAGGCCTGGACCTGGGAGAAGTTGGCGTTGACACGGGCACGTGTTGTGGCTGGCGATGCAGTCTTGCAGCAGCGTGTGGAGAAAACCATCCGCACGGTGTTGTGCGCCCGTCGCGATCGGGACCAGACCCTGGTTGATGTAAGGGACATGCGGCTGCGCATGCTTCAAGGCACCGGCACCGGCATGCTCACCGGCAATCATTGGGACATCAAGCATGTACGCGGTGGTCTGGTCGAGATCGAATTCATTGCCCAGGCACTGCAATTGGTCCATGCCCATGAAACGCCGGACGTTTTGCAGCGCAATACCATTGCCGCCCTTCATGCCTTGCGCGATGCCGGTCATCTGGCTGCCGCAGACCATGACGTGCTGGTCTCTGCAGCGACGTTGTATCAGGGCCTGACCCATATGCTGCGGCTGTGTTCCTCCGGCCGGTTTGAGCTGGAAACTGCGCCGTCCGGCCTGATAAAATTGCTGCTGCGGGCCAGTGCTGCGCCGGATGTCGCCACCATGGAGGCCATGGTGATCGACGCAAACCGGCAGGTTTCTGCAATTTTTGACCGCCTGATCGGTGTTCCGGAAGACCACTGAAACTTTTTTCAGACCGAGCGACGGATTGTTGCGGGTGTTCTCGTCTTGTTCATGTGCGTTGGCCAACACACTCCGTGGGACCTAGTGGTTTTCCGAATTTGAGGTTCCGGCAACATTACCAGCTAAGGAGATTGATCCGTTATGAGCATTCGTTTTTCAGCCGCCTTGTCCGCGGCATTGGTCATCGCAGGCATGTCAGCAAACACAGCGCTTGCCCGCGAACCCGGCATGCCGCGCGGTGAGCGCACGTTTGAGCGTCTTGACAAGAACAAGGATGGCGCACTTGCAATAGAAGAACTGGAGGCAAGGTCGGTTCGCCGGTTCATGCGCCTTGATGCCGACAAGAATGACAAGGTGACCAGGGCCGAGCTTGAAAACTGGCTCATTAGCCTGGCCAAGCGGCGTATCGACCGGATTTTGACGCGCATGGATGCGGACAAGGATGCTGCGGTTACACGCTCAGAACTGCGCGGGTATATTGCCGGGCTGTTTGTCTTGGCCGACAGTGACAAGTCCGGCGGGGTGACTTTACAGGAATTGCGTGCCTATCATGTGAGCGCACGCAAGAAACGGACCGAGGCTCGCAAGGCAAGGTCACAGGCCCGGCAATAGGAGGGCTGATGAACTGGCAAACAGCGCGTCCGGCTTGGGGAATGGCAGGATACAGTGAAAACACAGCGGCCACGTCGACTGCCGGAGATGCGTCTCCGGCAGTCGACGCCGTGTTGCTGGAAGGGGTTGTTGCCGGTGATGAAACCGCGTTTGCCACGCTGGTTGACCGGCATTATTCCCTGGTATTCAGATTGTCGGCGCGGGTTTTGGGCAACGCCGCCGATGCTGAAGACGTGACTCAGGAGGCATTTGTCAAATTGTGGCGCAGTCCGCCGGTTTTACGCAATCAGGCGGCCTTGAAGGGATGGCTGGTGCGGGTGGCACGCAATCTCGCCATTGACCGCTTGCGGCGGGCGCGCAACACATCCGACAGCGAACTGGAATTGCTGGTCGATACGTCTACCGCGCCTGACGGACATTTGCGCCATGGCCAGGCAGCTGACGAAGTGTCTGCCGCGCTGGCTCAATTGCCCGAGCGCCAGCGCACCGCCCTGCAGTTGACCTATTTCGAAGCATTGGGCAATCAGGAGACTGCATCGATCATGGAGGTCAGCGTTGAAGCGGTGGAATCGCTGTTGTCGCGGGCAAGACGGTCTTTGCGAACACTGCTCAACCCGGTGTGGTCAGACCTGATTGACGAATTGGAGCAACTGAAATGACGGCACGCAACAACAACGGCAAAGGGCAGGGCAATGCCGGTGAGGCGCGCCTGGCTGAAGTGCTGGCGGCCTATGGCCGCAATCCGCTGCGCTGGCCTGAGGCTGACCGGGTACGGTTTGCCAACCTGATGCGTGAACCTGAATTATTGCCTTCAGATCTGAGCACCGAAGCCGACCAGCTGGATAAATTGCTCGATGCGGCTACCGCTGCCAGCATTTGTGAACCCGAAGGTGCCCGCAATCGCCTGCTTTCAGCCATTGCGCCAGGTTCGGGAACGGACGGGCCTGCTGTGATGCACGGCACGAAGTCCCGTTGGCACGCCGGGTTTCTGCCCCATCAGCTTCTGGCGGCCGGCGCACTTGCGGCAAGCGTCATGTTGGGTGTGTTTGTCGGGATCGGTACAGATGCCGGTACGCTGCTGGCCGACAGCCTGCAGTTTCCGGCGGCATCCGATGACGTGCTGGACGTTGTGCTGATTGACGACGGTTATGACGGGAGTTTGCTATGAGCGATGCGCAAGCTCCAAAGACCCGTCGCTGGTCATGGGTGTGGATTGCGCTGATTGCGTCTTTGGCCATCAATCTGGCGGTTGTCGCGGCCATTGTTTCCCACCAGACCGTCGGTCCGCATCGCCATCGCTCCATCACCGGACCCGGGTTTACCCAGATACTGCCCGGGCGTTTTTCCGGGAGCTTGATGATGACCGGCGCGATGAACTGGTTGGCGAACTGCGAGAATACCGCAAGGGGTTTCGCGACCTGCGCAAGAACGTGCGCGAAAAGGCCCGTGATGTCGCTTCCGCCTTGCGGGCAGAGCCATACGACGAAGTGGCCGTTACAAAAGCGCTGGAGGTGTACGAGGCCGAGGCGCAAGTCATGGTGGGTCGCGGCCGCAACATCGCTGAAAATTTCTTCAAGCGACTGACGCCCGATGAGCGCAAACTGATTGCCGACCAGATTGAGCGCAAGACAATGTCGAGACGGCGCTGGAAGCGCTGGAAAGAAGAGCGTGAAGAGTAGTTGGTGGTGCGGGTTGTTTTACTTCGCTCACGCCAGCAGCCTGCGGCTGCGCATTTGTTAGCGGTCGAACAGCTTGTCCTCCTTCGTCGGGCCGTTCTCCGACCTTGAATGACGGTGGTGATGAACTCCCTCCGAAACACGGAACGTGTTGAGGCAAGGCCGACCGCGCGTCGCACGAAGTGCGCCCCAGCGGAGCGCAGCCGTAGGCTGCTTGCGTGAGCGAAATTATGCTTGCGTGCCGGTGGCGATCGGTTCAATGACTGCGTCGGATTCTAACGATGCGCTTCGGCTGCTTGCCTTTCTGGGCAATTGGCAAGGTTATGGTCACCGTGGTGCCTTTGCCCTTTTCACTGGCAATATGCAGCGAGCCATCGTTGAGCCGGATCAGCGAGTTTGAAATGGCCAGACCGAGGCCGGAACCGGAACGGGTCTTGGTAAGCTGGTTCTCCACCTGCTCAAACGGGCGGCCCAGTTTGGAAATCTGATCGGGCGAAATGCCGATACCGGTGTCTGCTATGACGATTTCAGCCATTTTTTTGACCCGGCGTGCCGAAATGGTGAGGCTGCCACTGTCGGGTGTGAACTTGACGCCGTTGGCGATGACGTTGATCAGCACCTGTTTGAGGGAGCGCACATCGGCCATGGCGTGCAGCGAGTCGGGCAGGTCCTTGCGCAAGGTGACGCCGCCTTCCTGGGCGCGACCGGACACAATCCGCAATGCTTCTTCTATGACGGCAGGCACCGAGCATTTCTCTACTTCCAGGGTGATCCGGCCGGCCTCGATCTTCGACATGTCCAGGATGTCATTGATGACATCCAGCAGATACTGCCCGGAACTGTGGATGTCATGGGCGTAGTCCAGGTATTTGGGGATTTCGACCTTGCCGAACAATTGCTGCTCGATGACTTCCGAAAAACCGATGATTGCGTTGAGCGGCGTGCGCAGTTCGTGGCTCATGTTTGCAAGGAATTCGGATTTTGACCGGTTGGCCGCTTCGGCGCGGGTTTTTTCGCGGGAGTACTTCTCTGCCAGGTCGGCAAGACGCTGTGACTGTTGTTCAAGTTCCATGCGTGATTTCTGCAGGTCACGCACCGTGTTCATCAGTTCGCGTTCCGACTCCAGCAGTTTTTCCTCGTGCAGTTTCAGATTGGAGATATCCGTGCCGACCGAAACAAAACCGCCATCCTTGGTGCGGCGCTCATTGATCTGCAGCCAGCGCTCCGTCTTCCAGTTGCACTTCAAATGTGTTGCCGTCACTGCCTTCGGGAATGCTGGCGGGCAGGGTGGTATCGCTTGACGCTGCCGAACGTTGCCGGATCACCGGTTCGCGGGCCACCCGTGTCACATCCTCATAGGACGACCCGGGCCTGCATACGCTGGCTGGAAGATTGTGAAGCTGCTGGTATTTGGAATTGCACATGACCAGGCGATTGTCTGCATCCCACAGGACGAATGCTTCCGAGACATTCTCGATGGCATCCTTGAGGCGCAGTTCCGCCTCCTGGTTCAACTTGTCGAGCCGCTTCTGTTCGGTAATGTCGATGGCAATGCCGACCAGGTTTGGCGAATCCTGACCCGGTGCTTCCGACAATTCCGCCCGGGCACGCAGCCATACCCAGTGACCGTCGCAATGTTTCATGCGGAATTCCTGATCGATGGCAGGTCGTCCGCCGCGCAACATGACATCGACAAGCTGGTCGATCGGGTCGTCGTCAGGGTGCAGTCGTTCCGCAACCTCGCCATAGGACAGGAACTCACCCTTGGTCTCCAGGCCGAGAATGTCATACATGGACTTCGACCAGAAAATCCGCCGCGCGCGATATCCCAGTCCCACAGCCCGCAGTGTCCGCGATCCAGCGCCTTGTCCATGCGTTCGGTTGCAACAGCGAGCGTCTGATCAGCTTCCGCAGCGCGTGACGCCTGCCAATGGAAGGCCGTTCCCAGCAGCACCAGCACCCCCAGCGTGACCACGAACAAGGTTGCAATCTGTGTCACGTCGGAGCGCCAGTCCTGCAGCACCTGGGCTTTCGGGTGGATGACGACAAGCTGACCCAGATAAGGACTGAGCGAGCGCAGACCGATATAGACTTCCTCGTTTGCCGGCGTAATGGCAAGGGCCGGTGCCCCGAGCTGCTGCGCGGCGCTCAGAATTCCGTCCTGGCCGAACACGGTTGAAAGGTTTGCACCCTTCAGCCCAAGGTCTTCCGGGTAGCTTGTCTGTATGTAGCCCTTCTCGTCTGCCGCGATGAACAACCGGCCACGCACGCCGGTGTCTTGCGGCAACACTTCAGCCAGATCCTCAGGGACCAGTGCGCGCACTGTCCGGCCACCGGCAAAACCGGCACCCAGGGTAGCACTCAGATCGCTGGCAGCTGCCCGCAGGACTAAAGCGGTATGTTTGGTTGAGGCGACGATGGAGCGTTCGCGGCTGGCCGACAGTTGCAGGAACAAGGCTGTCGCGAGCGTCATCAGAAACAGCAGGATAAGACCGGTGATCAGGTTGCGCAGGATGCGTTCTGAGATTGCAATTGACGGCACACGTCTGGAGCCGACGCTGACCTTCAGCGCCCGCTCCTTGAAAAACAGCTCTCCAAGTTTTGCCTTGGACACGTAATCATCCCCATTGTGGCCAACTGCTTAAATGCAGTGGCCGTACAGGCAACACCCTTCAAGTCTGTGATGGTCTGCCGCCCCTGACAGTACTCACACAAGGGCTGATACACCGCCCCCCAACCCCGTCGAATCAGATCAGGCTATTGATTCGAAATGCACTTGATTTGGCAAGCTTGAAGGATACTTCCGGACCCGAAACGGCTTTAAAATACAGCAATTTCATCAACATTGGGACAAAATTCTTACGTTGCGCGATGTAAGTATACGGAATGAGCAAAACCCTAGCCAGATTGCACCTGTCTCGACTTTGGGTGGATGTGAGGGTGTAAAACAGTGTTTCGGAGACGAAATAAATATGTGCTTACGGGCTGGAAATGTAGTGAATGAAGGTGTTTACGGCTTTTGGGAGTCCAGCATTCTTGACACCATCTCCAGCGTATCGGCTGACAGGTTCTGCTTGTCACGGATGATGCCGAGTGCTGCGCGGGCCCTGTCCTGCCGGACTTGATCCATCAATTGATAGGACCGGAAGGCAGATACCATCCGGGCTGCAACTTGCGGATTGCGTTCGTCCAGCGCCATGACCACTTCTGCCACAAGATCATAGCCTGCGCCTGACGCATTGTTGAAACCGGTCTGGTTCATGCCGGCAAATGTGCCGATCAGCGCCCGGACCCGGTTCGGACGATTGATGCTGAAGTCACCGTGCTTCATCAAGCTGGCGTATATGAGCGGCAGCGTCCGGGCCTGTACGCATGGCATGTAGGGAAAACCATTTGTCGACAATCAGGTGGTCCTTGGCGAACCGCTCATGAAACGTGTCGAGCGCCTGTTCCCGTTCCGCCACATCCAGACCGGCCAGTACATTCAGCGGTCCCATCATGTCGGACATGTGCCGGGCGGTCTTGAACCGGCTCAGTGCCTTGGCTGCAGTCTCAGCCCGTTTCGCAGCAGCCAGCAGGGACAATGCCGCATAGGCCAAAGCCCGCTGCCCGGCAGCTTGCGCACTTGCCGAATAGTCACCGGCAGGCAGGTCGTCAGCCAGACGTCTCAAGTTGCTCCGCCAGCCTGGTGCCGACAGTCCTGCGGACTTGATCTCGTGCGGTTTGTATCAGGTCCGGATTGACATTGCGGCCCAGCATGTTGGCAATGTCTGCCTCACTTGGCAGTGCAAGCATCTGGGCCTTGAAGGCCGGCTCCAGTTCCTGAGAGGCCAAAACGCCGGCCAGTGCATCGGCATAGTCATCAATCACATCCGGTTCGTCGCCGTCCTTGATTGCCTGCATTGCGGACATGATAATTGAACGTGACAGGGTCTGGCCTGATTCCCAGCGATTGAACGCGTCACGGTCGTTGGCCATCAGGAACAGCAACTCGTCGTCGCGTTGTCCGGTGGTCAGATTAATCGGGGCGGAAAACCCGCGATTGATTGATAATACCGGACGATCTGTAATGCCGGTGAAGGTCCAGCTTTGTTTGGTTGAGCGTAACTCCAGAATGCCGCTGTCGATCCGCCTGCCGTCATCCGGAACCAAATCCATGTCAGTGCCATCCGGCCCGATCAGGCCGGTTGCAAGGGGTATGTGCATGTCCGGCTTTTCGGACTGGCCCGGGGTTGGAGCAAGTGATTGGCTGACGGTCAGCGTGGCGCTGGCTGCTGCCTGGTCCCAGTCGAGCCGGGCATTCACGGACGGCGTGCCGGCATGATTGTACCAGTTGAAGAACTGCGCCAGATCCCGCCCGGACGCTTCTTCCATGCAGGTTACGAAATCTTCCACGGTGGCTGCGTCGCCGTCATGCCTGTCAAAGTAGGTATTCAGCGCTTTTGCGAACTTTTCCGCGCCTAACAGCGTCTTGAACATGCGCACCACTTCGGCGCCTTTTTCATACACGGTGGCAGTATAGAAATTGTTGATCTCGATGTAGGACTGGGGCCTGACCGGGTGTGCCAGCGGGCCGGCGTCTTCCGGAAACTGATGCGACCTCAATGTACGCACATCCTGGATGCGCTTGACCGCACGCGAGCGCATGTCGGAGGTGAATTCCTGGTCCCGGAATACCGTCAGACCTTCCTTGAGGCACAACTGGAACCAGTCGCGGCAGGTAATCCGGTTGCCGGTCCAGTTGTGAAAATATTCGTGCGCGATGATCGCTTCGATATTGACATAGTCCTGGTCGGTGGCGGTGTCGGCGCGCGCCAGTATGTATTTGTCGTTGAAAACGTTGAGACCCTTGTTCTCCATCGCGCCCATATTGAAGTCCGAGACCGCGACGATCATGAAAATATCCAGGTCATATTCCCGGCCAAACGCCGTTTCGTCCCATCGCATCGACGCCTTGAGGCTTTCCATCGCCCAGTCGCAGCGGTCCTGCTTGCCCTGTTCAACATAAATCCGCAGTTCCACCTTGCGGCCTGACATGGTGGTGAAATGATCCGTGACACAAGCCAGATCACCTGCAACCAGGGCAAACAGATAGGCAGGCTTCGGCCACGGATCCTGCCAAACCGCAAAGTGACGGCCGTCGGCCAGGTCACCGGTCTCAACCGGATTGCCATTTGCCAGTAGGACCGGGACGCTTTCACGGTCAGCTTCAACACGAACCTGATAGGTTGCCAGTACATCCGGCCGGTCCAGGAAGTAGGTGATGCGGCGAAAGCCTTCTGCTTCACATTGGGTGCAATACACGCCATTGGAGCGGTACAGGCCCGACAGTGCCGTGTTTGCATCCGGATTGCATTGCGTTTCGATGGTCAGTTCGAACTGGCCTTCGGGCAAGCCGTCAATGACCAGCTGGTTTTCCGAGACAGTGTACCGGTTGTCGCCGATTATCGCGCCATTGATGGCAACTGACTTTAGCTCCAGTGCTTGTCCGTCCAGACGCAGCGGCGCACCGACGGTTTTCGAGGCCGGGTTGGGCCGCATTTTGAGAACCGAGACAACGCTTGTTGCGGTTGGCTGCAGACTGACATCCAGAGACACGTGATCGATCAGATAGTCTGACGGCTTGTAATCTTTCAGGCGAATGGTCGGTGGGGTTTCGGTGCGCATCTTGAATCCTGAGCCTGGTTACATGGGCCGGTTGATATGAAATGGTGCGGGATCGGTATTACTGGTACGTGCGGTCATCATGTCGGCGATCATCCGGCCTGTCGTTGGCCCCCAGCTCAGCCCCATATGGCCATGGCCGAAGCCATACCACACATTCACCAGGTTTGGAGACGGTGAAATCACCGGCAGTGAATCCGGCGTGCTCGGCCTGCGCCCCATCCATTTCGTTTCGGATCCGTTTATATCCCGCAATTCCGGTAATACCCGCTTGCCGTAGACATGCATCTGGTCAGCCCGGCGCCAGTCCGCGGGCGCGTCATTCGCGGCAATTTCATCGGACCCGGCGATCTTGATGCCGTCATGATGCGGTGTCACGGCACCGGGCTGGGCGGCATGGGTGACCGCGCGGCCGAGCCTGACACCGGGGTCTTTCATGATGACATGATAGCCGCGTTCCGCCTGCAGCAACACTTTCGAGCCCAGCATGCGGGCAAGTTCATGGGACCAGGCACCGGCACAAACGCACAGGTTTTGCACCATCTGTTCCCCGGCATTCATCAGGTGCAGCCGGGTGGCCCGGGTACCATCCTGATCGATGCTGATGACTTCGTCCTGCACGATGTTGCCGCCATCGCGAACCACTTGCCGGGCCAGTTTCTGAACCATCTTGAACGGATCAACTATCCGGTGCCAGCCGTCCCAGAACACCGCCTTGTAGATATCCGGTGTAAGATCCGGCTCGATTTCGCGAGCCTCATCGCCACTGAGTTCGCGGCCGTCATAACCGTATTTGGCGCGCAGGGCGCGCCACCCGGCATTGTCATCATACTGCTTTCGGGTGCTGTACAGATGCAATCCGTCGTCCATTGCCAACAGGTCTGACGCCCCGGCGTGGGCCAGAATGGCGCGGTGATCCTGCAGCGCCCGCATACCGAGCTGCGCGCGCGCGTCGGTGATCTTTTTCACCCGGTCAGGCAATGCGTTGCGGCCAACAGCCAACAGCCATGGCAGCGCGGCTGGCAAATGGCGCCAGTGCACGGTGACCGGGCCCTTCGGGTCCAGCAGCCATCCGGGTATTTTCAACAACATGCCGGCATGAACGGGCGGCACAATACCGGACACCACAACACCGCCGGCATTGCCGAAAGACGCACCTTCACCAGGCGGCACCTTGTCAATGACTGTAACCGCATATCCTTCGCGCTGCAGGAACAGTGCGGTCGACATTCCGATGATTCCGGCACCAATGATGGTGGCTTGCGGCGGGGTTGTTTTCAGCTTCGTCACAGTATTCTTTCTGCTTCGGCAAAACCTGCTTGTGGAACGTGCAGATTGTGGAATTAATACACGGAAAGTGGAACCAGGAGAACCAGCCAATGCCAGTGCACCAGCGCATCAGACCTTTCAATACCAAGGATACGTATCCTGAGCAGAACTTGTCCAACGATCTGTCGCAGGGCGTGGTGGCGCGCGGCACCATGGTGTTTCTGCGCGGTCAGGTGGCTCAGGACCTGGACAGCCGTGAGAGCCTGCATGCAGGTGATGCCGGCAAGCAGACGGCAAAAGCCATGCAAAACATCAAGATGCTGCTGGAAGAGGCCGGTTCCGAGCTCGCTCATATCTGCCGGATTGTCGTTTATGTGACAGACATTCGCTATCGCGAGGCGGTATATCAAGAAATGGGCAAGTGGTTGGCAGGCGTGTTTCCCTGTTCTACCGGCCTTGTTGTGCCGGCTCTGGCCCGGCCTGAATGGGTAGTGGAAATCGAGGTTACAGCGGTCATTCCTGATTGATTAAAGGATGTTCAGATGGCTCTTCAAGACGCACTTGGGAAATTGCAGGACACAGCATCGGGCCCGCTTGAGCAGGCATTCAGCTCGCCGCCGGAAATTTACACCAACCCGGACATGCTGGAGCTTGAACTGCGTGAAATCTTTGAGCGCGAATGGCACTGTCCCGGCCTGGCAGCCGATATTGCTGAGCCCGGTGACTATGTGACGTTTTCCATCGGCGATCAGCCGGTGTTCAGCATTCGCCAGAAGGACGGGTCGATCCGGTCATTCTCCAATGTGTGCCGCCACCGCATGATGCAGTTGCTGGAAGGCTCAGGCAACACCAGAACCATTGTCTGCCCCTACCATGCCTGGACCTACGGTCAGGACGGGTCGTTGCGTGGTGCATCGCAGATGGAAAAGTCGAAAGCGTTCAACAGACAAGACTTCTGCCTGCCGGAAATCCGCACCGAGATCTGGAACGGCTGGATTTACATCACGCTGAACCAGGATGCAGCGCCCGTGGCGCAATTGCTGGCACCGATGAATGATCTGGTCGCGCAGTTCCGGATGGACAAGTATATTCCTTGCGAAACCCAGGATCACGTCTGGCAGACCAACTGGAAACTGCTGACCGAGAACTTCATGGAAGGCTATCATCTGCCGGTTGCCCACAAGGCAACCGTTGGCCAGTGGATCGGGCTCGATGATACGGTGTTTCCGGACGAGGTAAGCCCGCATTTTACCTGGCAGACCTTCACCAAGGGTGAAACCGCGACCTATGGCCTGGCGGCAGAGGCCAACGACTATCTGCAAGGCCGCTGGCGCCATACCACCATCATGCCGACCGTGTTTCCGGCCCATATGTACGTGCTGGCCCCGGATCATGTCTGGTATCTGTCACTGCGCCCCAAGGGCGTTGGCGAAGTGCATGTCCGTTTCGGCGTGGCGCTGGCGCCGGAGCGCATCGAAGCGTTTCCCAACAGGAAGGCAGCCCTGAAAGACCTGGTGTCGTTCTTTGATCACGTCAACGAGGAAGACCGTTTCGTGGTGGAGGGCATTTTCAAGGGCGCTCACGGCGCGCTGGCGAAAGCCGGACCGTTGAGCTATCTGGAGCGCGAAATCCACGATTTCCAGAAATACCTGGTGGCCAGGCTGTGTCCGGACAAGGCCGGCGCTGCGAAGGTGGCGGCCGAGTAGGAGGAGCCAGGTTGGAATTTCCGTGTTGCGGACTTATGAGACATTGCCTCTTAAGAATTGAGGAAATCGTTTCCTGCCGTAACACCCAATTGCTGCTTGATTGCATCAATATCGCCAAGCACCCACAAGGCAGTGATTTGTCGACCGTCAGATTTAAAAAAGGCACCGCCAGCCCACTCGATGCGCCGTTGCGTTCCTTTCACACCAAAAAATTCACCTTGATGCGTGCCGACAAAGGACATCCGGGCAGCGGCCTTCTGTCCTGCATCCACGATATCAATGATATTACATTGAAAATCCGGGAGGCCGGCACGGACTTCATCCATATAGCGAATAAACCCCTCCGGTCCTGTGCGTGTCGGGCCCAGGCTTGCACGAAAATCGAAGTCCGGGTGCAATATTTCACGTGCACAATCGTTGTCCGCTGAGTTCCATGCCTCATGGTAGAAGCGCTTGATCAGGAGTGTCAGAGTCATGGCAATAACCAGTAAAATGCATTGGATCAGGATGAATTTTGGGAATCAACCAAAAAGCATAAACCTGATCGTTTCCAAAGTTCTATAGCAACTTTATGGGTTCGTACGAAACCATGTTGCTATAGTGAGCGAATTTAGTGGTGGTCAGTTATGTCAGCACTGGGCTCAAACCGGAAATTTCAGATTGCAACACCGCCAGCAGCGCAATATTCGTCACAGCCTTGAACCCAGCAGTTTGGCTTTCTCGATGGCGCGCCGGGCGTCCTGTTTTCCGGCACAATGGCACCGCGTTTTTCCGGACCTTGGCTCGCTGTCAGACAGCAGTTGAATGTCGCGCTGGTTGCTCAATCGTTGACCGCAGTTCACTCATCATGCGCGCATTCTCAATCGCGATGACGCTCTGATCGGCGAACATGCGGGCCAGCTGCATGGCCTTCTCGTCGAACGGGCGCACGGCCTGCCGGTAAATCGTGAAGGCGCCGACCAGGCGTTTGCCTGCCAGCATCGGAATGGCCGTAAACGAGCGGGCACCACCGAGTTTGGCCGTTGCGTCTCTCAGGGGATCACCGGTTCGGTAAACTTCCTCGGCCCGCACATCAACGATGTTTACGACCTCATGGCTGGCGGCCATGCGGCCCAGTCCGGTTTCAGGACCGGCCTGAATTTCACCTTGCACGGCGAACCAGTCCTGAAAAGCCTGCGGAATGCCTCTGGTATAAGTGGCCCTGAAACCGTCTGGCGGGGTGCAGTCAAACAGTATTCCGAATTCGGCATCACATAACTCCAGCGCATAGCCGAGCAGTGCCGCAATGACTTCATTGATCTGGCCCTCGGACCCGCTGATGATGCGGAGGACCTCGCTCAGTGCCCGCTCGCGGCTGATCGCCTCCTCCAGGCTCAATGCAAGCTCTGAAATGATTTCCGCCTGCTCGGTCTGGCTCTTGCGGTGGGTTACTGCGCCGTCCAGCATCCTGTGCAGTTCGAGCTTTGAAGACACCTCAAGTTTCCGGTAGATCGCCGCCAGATGTGTGCGCACGGTGGATGGAGCGATGCAGAGCCGCTCGGCAATTCGATGATAGGTGTCTCCGAGCGCATAGGCTCGGGCAATTTCGAGTTCCCTGGGACTTAGGCGATCCTCGTGCAAGGTCGGTTCCTTTCTAAGCACTCTATCCGGTCAAGGTGAGGCTGGTGGCTGCCGGAACGCGCGTCAATACTGCAAGTGCTGTAGGTCAACTACGGCATACCGAACAGAAAATACTGCATGTGCCTGATATCTCCCGCATCATTTATGGGCCACACTCGCTGCTGAACTCAAGCCGCAAACGACTTGACCAACCAGTGGAGGATCGAACGATGGCAATCAACGAAACCGCGAGAGAATTCTTTGAGGCCTGCGAAACGGGCAAGGGCTGGGACGCCTGCAAGGCATGGTGTGAGGACGGTGCGACCTTCTCCTGCCAGTCCGACGCGCTTGCGGAGGTGAAGAGCCTGTCAGCCTACACGGACTGGATGAAGGGCCTGCTGGGCCCGATCCCCGATGGTCACTATGAGCTCAAGGCCTTCGCGGTCGACGAGGATCGCGGCACGGTTGTCGCTGCTGCCGTATTTCATGGCACACACACAGGCGAAGGCGGTCCGGTTCCGCCCACCGGCAACACGGTTGCAGCGGACTATGCCTATGTCATGCAGTTCAATGGCTCCAGGATCGCTCACATGACCAAAATCTGGAATGCGGACCATTCGTTAAACGCGCTCGGATGGGCGTGAGCGAAATACCGGGGATGTTCTCACAAGTATAGCGCCCGCAGATTCCCCAGTCTGCTATCAGGGACAGAAGGACAAGTAATGGAACGCTACGCTTCCAATCGCTGGTTTGTGCTCGCTGTGCTGTTTGCGGCACGCGTGACAATGGCCTTCCAGTTCCAGGCAGTTGCGGCCCTGTCCCCGGTCTATATGACGGCCTTCGGGGTTGAGCTGTCAGATATCGGTTTCCTGATCGGATTATATCTGGCGCCCGGTTTGATATTTGCATTACCCGGGGGCGCCATCGGGCGCCGTTTCGGAGATCGGCGGGTGATCGCATTCGGGATGGTCCTGATGCTGATCGGTGCCGGGATCATGTTCGTCGCGCACAGCTGGGAGGGCCAGATCGCCGGCCGGCTGGCGGCAGGTATTGGCGGGGTGCTGCTCAACGTCCTGATGTCCAAGGTCGTCACTGATCACTTTGCCGGCCGCGAAATCGCCACGGCGATGGGGATTTTCATCAACTCATGGCCGGTTGGCATCGCAGCCGCGCTTCTGATCCTGCCGATCGTGGCCGGTGCCGGCGGTTTGCCGGTGGCACTGGCTGCCGTCACGGTCAGCACGGCGTGCGGTCTGCTCCTGTTTGTGGTCGGGAGCCGGGGAAATCCTGCGGAAGCTCCCGAAACGGCTGCCACGGAACGCCTGCTGGGGGTTCGGCTCGTCGCAACAATCATCGCCGGTGGGATTTGGGGTCTCTACAACGGCGCGCTTGCAATGGTGTTTGGCTTTGGCCCGGCCATGCTGGTCGAACGCGGCTGGTCGTTGTCGGCGGCGAGTTCGACAACCAGCGTCACGCTCTGGCTCGTTGCGGTGTCCGTGCCGCTGGGCGGCTATCTGGCCGACCGTCTGGGTCACCGGGATATGGTGATGCTGGCCGGTTTTATCGCGTTCGGGTTGTTGCTGCTCGTCGCCCCGGGTACCGAAAATGTGTATCTGGTGTTCATCCTGCTCGGCCTGTGCGCAGGCCTGCCGGCTGGCCCGATCATGGCCCTGCCTTCGGCGGTTCTCGGCGCTGGAACACGCGCGGTGGGCATGGGTATCTTCTTTACGCTCTTCTATGCCGGAGTGGTATTCGCACCCGTGATTGCAGGTCATCTCGCCGACCGATCCGGTACGGCGAGTGTGGCATTTTACCTGGGCGCGGCAATGCTGGCGATCTGTTTTGCGACCGTTTTTGTGTTCAGAGCATTACCGAAACCCGCAGGCTGACGCACACTAGCAAGCGTGCTTCATCCGTCCAGCGTAATTACGAAAGCTCATTTGCAGGCAGAATTCACCAAAGACTTTGCTGCCGCGCCCGCAGCCTCTATGTAGTCGGGGTCCCTGTGCACCAGCACGGTGGAGAAAGCACCGTCCATTAACAGAACGACGTGCCTGGCAAGCTGTTCATGGCTTTCAGTACCAGCCTCATGGAACCTTGCCGACAGCCACTCCTCAAACTTCTTCTTGTGGTGAGCGCCGACCTTCATCGCGGGGTGTCCCGGCATGTTGGCGAGTTCAGCGGCTGTCCTTAGAAAACCACATCCTTTCCATTTGGGGTGACGGGCCGCTTTTGCCACATTCAGGAATACGGCCTCTATCTTATCAGCGATTGTTCCGGCGGTTTCTTCAAACCATTTCTGGTAGAGCGCCAGATTGGGTTGGTCTCGAGACTCAAGATAAGCCTCGATCAGGTCATCCTTGCTCTTGAAATGGTAGTAGAGCGTCTTCTTGGTAAGGCCTGCCTTTTCAGCGATCGCATCAACGCTCACAGCACGAATGCCCTCGGCGTAGAACAACCGGTTGGCAGCATCGATGATGCGTTCTTTTGCTGGAGGATCTTGAGACATATTCTAAGTATACTACCTAGTGAGTGTACGTCAATTCCAGGCTGCAATAGCATCTCCAGGACGAAATTGGAGAAACAAATGCCCGAATTGATCAAATACGTGAAACATGACGCCATCGCCCTTTTGACGCTGAACCGGCCGGAAAGGCTAAACGCGTTGAATTACGCTACGAATGACCGTTTGCTGGCCCTGCTGGACGCCATTGAAGACGATCCGGCCATCCGTGCCGTCATCCTGACGGGTTCAGGGGACCGCGCGTTCTCAGCCGGCGCAGACATTCACGAATTCGCCGAAAGCATCCACGCCGGTGTGGATGTGGCCGTAAAGGAATTCTGCAAACGGGGGCAAACCATGACCGCCAGGCTGGAAGCATTCCCAAAGCCCATTATCGCTGCAGTTAACGGCATCGCCTTTGGCGGTGGATGTGAGATCACCGAAGCTGTTCACCTTGCAATTGCCAGCAAAAAGGCGATCTTTGCCAAGCCGGAGATCAACATCGCGATCCCGCCAACCTTCGGCGGAACACAACGCCTGCCCAGGCTCACAGGACGCAAACGGGCGCTGGAATTGCTCCTGACCGGCGACACATTCTCCCCCGAACGCGCCTGCGAGATGGGCCTGGTCAACAAGGTTGTCCAGCATGATGACCTGCTGCCTGCTGCGTTTGAACTCGCAGACCGCATCCTTCGCCATTCGTCGCTTGCGGCGTCTCGCATCATCACTGCCGTTACCCGCGGCATCAACACCACTATCGAAGAAGGCCTGCTGATCGAGCGCGAGCAGTTTGCCCGCATGGCGGCAACGCGGGATGTGGAGGAGGGTCTGAATGCGTGGATAGAACGACGGGCACCAAACTACGAAGGACATTGAAATTGAAAAATGGGAGGCAATCATGATCGCAGTGATTTTTGAATCCTGGCCGAAGCCCGGATTGGGCAAGGACTAGATCGACTATGGACAGAAGATGGCCCACCTCGTTGAAGGTCGCGATGGCTTCATCTCGATCGAGAGGTTCGAGAGCGTTTCTGAACCGGGCAAGTTTGTCGCTTTGTCATTCTGGCGTGACGATGCGGCGGTCGACGCCTTCAGGCAGCATCCGGTTCACCGTGGCATCCAGTCAAAATCCCGCAAGGAAGTGTTCATCGATTATCGTTTGCGCGTTGCCGACGTCATTCGTGACTATACCAAAACTGACCGGACCCAGGCGCCGAAAGACAGCTTAGAGCCATTCACACTTAAATAGAAGCGTTTGACCGGTTTTCTGCGTTCGCTGGCAAGGCACGGTTCCTGCCGTGGTCTGGTTGACCACAAGGGAGCCGTAACGCTGTCCAGCGAGCGCAGAAAATCGGCCTTCGGTGGACCAAATCAGTCCATCGGCTTTGTTGCAAAACTTGCCCGATGCCCCACATCGCGCTTCGCTTTGCGCCTAACCGAATGAACTGATTTGGTGCCATCAAACACCTCTATTTAAGTGTGAAGGGCTCTAATACACGAAACCTGAATTTCATCAGACCACCTGAACTCCAACCACGGGGAGATACCAATGTTCACAAGCTTCAGCAAAGAGACCTGGCAGGCTTTCAAGGACGCTGATCGTGCCGGGCCGATCCACATGCTCAATCTTGTTCGACTGCGGCAAGCGGCAGAATACGCCGATGGGCATGAAGCGACCGGAGCCGAGGCTTATCAACGCTACGGTGATATCAGCGCGCCGATCCTGCAAAAAAATGGCGGCAGGATTGTCTGGCGTGGCGCGTTCGAACTGATGATGGTCGGACCGCCCGATGTTTCCTGGGACATCGCCTTCATTGCCGAATATCCAGGCGTCAGCGCATTCGTTGAGATGATGAGAGACGCCACATACCGCGAGGCGATGGTGCATCGCCAGGCAGCTGTTCTCGACAGTCGGCTTGTGAGGTTTGGTGCACAACCACCGGGCACCGGCTTTGCCGGCTAGGTGAGTGCCGGGTGCAATGTATGATGTCCGGAACAACCGCTGCCGAAAAAGCACCCGCCGCGTGGCATTTCGCCGTAAGGACAAGGTGGGCGTTGGTTTATTGTCTGTATTGCTCCTAACGGCCATTGGCGTACACTTGCCACATCTCTACAAACGATGAAGGAGCCACGGCAATGGAGTTCAAAACTGGTCGGCTCATTGACCACGTTCATTTGCGGGTCTCGGACTTGGAGAAGAGTAAACATTTTTACGAAGCCGTTGCTGAATGTCTCGGTGTTGATAGCTTTAAGTCCTATGACGGGTTTTTCACTTGCGACGAGTTGTTCGTCAGTCCCGCCAATGGTGAGGTCTCTCGCGTCCATTTGGCGTTTCAGACTGATAGCCGGAACATGGTGGGTCGTTTTCATAAAGTTGCGTTGGCAAACGGTGGAACTGACAATGGCGGACCCGGTGAGCGGGACTATCACCCCGGTTACTATGCCGCCTTTGTGCTTGATCCTGACGGGCACAACATCGAGGCGGTCAACCACGGACCGGTTAAGCGTAGCGCCGAAGCGGTAATTCAAACGCCCGCAGGAGGGGCATGAAGCATGACTAACTTGAAACGGCCAAAGCAGGATATGCCTGATTTTGTGGACCGTGTATTGAGAGACAATGGCTTGCAGCAGGCCTACAATAACCGACCGCCGTACCAACGAAACGACTACCTTTGGTGGATCAATGATGCAAAACGCGATGAGACCAAGGAGCGTCGTCTGAAAAAGATGCTTGGTGAATTACGGCTGGGGCGTGGCTATATGGGAATGAAATGGACTGGCCGACAGTAAATTGAAGTTCCTGAACCATCAATCTCTGCCAGAACGTCCGCAAACGAACCCAGTCCCATCTTCGTGCCGCTGCTGATTAACGCTCGATTTATGGCGTGCCGGAAGGTGATTTTACTCCAGTGCCGGTTCCGGTTTGCCTTGAAGGTATGAGAGATTTCCTGGGTGCCATTCAATTTCTGAGTCAGCTTTTTGTTCAGCCTCATCCACGACTGAACCGGCATTCAGGGCCCTTGCGACGAGCCATGCGTGCCGGGTCTGAAATCGTTTATGGGCAATCAGAATGTGCGGCCCCAGTCGTGCCATTTGTCTGATTGCGACGCGGCCATAGGGTGCAAATTTACCTGAGCCATTAAGCATTGCAACCGCGTCTGAGCGCCGGAGAACGGCGACGTCAAGCTGATCAGTGCCTATAAGGCTGGCTAGGCGCTCCGCCGTGGGTGCACGCGCTACTCTGGATTTAGCCCCCGGCAAATGCGTGGCCAGAACATCAACGAGCTTGTTTGCCAATGCATAAGTCTCGGGATCAGCCCGATGCGACCCGATGAGAAGATGTTTTTTCCGGTAAACCACCCACTGGCCATACGGCGTGTGTGCACGGACACCTTGGGCGCTGGCCAGTAAGGCGACAGCGCCAAGCAGGTCCCGCCGGTTCACTTGTCAAACACATCCAGATTCAAAACTGCGGTAACAACGTAGTTCGGCACATCCACGACCTGGCCGACCCGCAGGTCCACTGCGACGCTGGCCAGGATGTAAGCCTGCTCGGCAGTCAGCCCATGTTCGCGTTGAATATACGCGATCATCTTGATCAGGGCGTCACGAGCCGCCAATGTCAGGTCTTCGGACAGGTTTTCCAGATCTTTTATCTTCTGGCTTTCCAGATACTTCAACGGGGCAGGAACTTCGCCGGCCTTCTTGATCGGCAATCCTATTGTCTGGTAAAATTTGGACGGTTCAATATTCTTGATCTGTGAACCACCTTCGACTTCCGGCCCCTTGATCACTGCACCTTGACCTTGGCGAATTTCGGTTTGAACAGTGACCGTCGCACCAGTCTCGATTGCCGTTCCCGATACCTCGCCATCACCTTGCGCATAGTGCACGTCGCCGACAAAAAGCCCGCAACCGTCGATGAAACACGGGAGCAATAATGTCGTGCCAACCTGCATCTGCTGAACGTCCATGTTACCGCCGTTCTCGCGGGGTGGAATGGTTCGCAGACATTTATCCTTGTGAGAACCCTCCGGCCCGCACACCGCTGTGGGCAGCGCCCCTATCGGTTGTGGCGGCAAGGCAACTCCGCCTGCAGAGGCCAGTGCAGTCTCACGGGCCAGCCAAGCGTCTGTTTCGGGTTCTCCCGGCAAAATGCCAACTGATCCCATAAACGCCTCGTAAGGCACACGAACCCCCGGCATCTGATCTGAAACCGCATGGGTGCGCGACAGTTTCCAGTTTACCAGATATGGTTTGGTATATATGTCGCGCAGGAAGCCAAAACCCGGCACTATGACAGTGTAGCCATATTGATCCGGTTCGATATCAACCAGCGTTATCGCCAGGACATCACCTCGTTTTGCTCCCTCGATATAAACCGGGCCGGTCATCGGATGGACCAGATTTAGATCAATTGCGGCCAGATCATCAGCGTTCGACCCCAGGTTGAGATCGGAATCCAATGCATCGCGCGTGTGGAAAACGATCATGTCGCCAGGCTTTGCCCGACTTACCGGCGGGATTGCAGGATGATAACGATTGAAGCAATTCGGGTCGTCGACGCAATGGGAGCCCATTTTCTCAATCGTCACCTTGTTTTGCCACTTTACGTCTGTTGTATCCGCAACTGAAGCAGATGTTGCACAGACCAATGACGCGACTGTCGTCGCCAACAAGCGGTTCAGTTTTTTCATTATTAGACCTCCCGTTTGAAATCCGGAGCGTACTTTAGCTCTCAAGGTCGGCAATCTTGGGAATAAATTCACGTACCTGCAAGAGGAACAGGCTGGCTATTCCGCATTGCGCAACTTCATCAACTCTAACAGAGTCCGCAGTTGGCACTTCGCGGACCTCCAGCATTGCTCCACGAATGTCTGCTGTGGGCGGAAGTTTCAAACTGACACATCACCGGCATTAGATCACCCGTCACAGCCGCGAACCCAGCAGTGTGCCTTCCTCGATGGCGCGCTGGGCGTCCAGTTCACCGGCAAAACTTGCCCCACCAATGACGTGGACCGGGTGGTCATCGACTTTCAGTTCATCAGCCAACCCGTTGACTGACAACTGACCGGCACACAGCACGATGCTGTCGCACTTGATCAGCCTGTCCTCGCTGCCGACCGAGATGTGCAGGCCGTCGTCATCAATCTGCCGGTAGCTGACGTCAGCGATCATCTCGACATTTGCGCGCAGCAATACCAGGCGATGCACCCATCCGGTTGTCTTGCCGGGGCCGCTGCCCATTTTCCCGGTTGATCGTTGCAGCAACACCACATCGTGGGACCGGCGCATGATCTTCAGCTTCCTGGGCAACACCCCATGTTGACCGGAATTCCGCCGGATCGAGATGGCTTTTGAGCCCGCGCTCGACGAGGTATACCGCGACATCGACACCGACCCCGCCGGCACCGATCACGGCGACCCGTTTGCCGGGCTGGCGTGTGCCGGACAACAGCTCTTCATAGGTCATGACGGATGCATGGTCGACGCCGGCAATGTCCGGTACACGCGGTGTGACCCCGGTTGCCATGACCACATCGTCAAAGCCTGCAAGCGCAGCGGCATCGGCGCGGGTGTTGAGCTTCAAAGACACACCGATATGCGTCAGCCCGGTTGCGGTAATAGCGCAGCGTCTCGTTGAACTCTTCCTTGCCCGGGATATGGCGGGCCAGCAGGAACTGGCCGCCGATCTGGCCGGACGCTTCAAACAGGGTAACGTCGTGGCCGCGTTCGGCGGCCGTTACAGCACATGAAAGCCCGGCAACCCCGGCGCCAACGACCGCAACCTTGCGCGCTGTTTGCGCAGGCTTCCAGGACAGCATGGTTTCGCGGCAGGCCCGCGGGTTGACCAGGCAGGTGGCATCCTTGCCTTTGAAATAATGATCAAGGCAAGCCTGGTTGCAGGCAATGCAGGTGTTGATTTCCTCCGGTTTTCCACGGGCTGCCTTGCCTGCGAAATCCGCGTCGGCCAGGAAGGGACGTGCCATCGACACCATGTCGGCATGGCCGTCCGCAATCACCTGTTCGGCTGTTTCTGGCGTGTTGATGCGATTGGTGGCGATGAGCGGGATCGCAACCTTGCCCATCAGCCGTTCTGTGGCCCAGGTCCAACCCGCTCTGGGCACCGCCTGGGCAATGGTGGGGATGCGGGCTTCATGCCAGCCGATGCCTGAATTGAGAATGTCTGCGCCTGCGGCCTCGGCCAGTTTGGCAAGTGCGGCGACCTCCTCGAACGGGCTGCCGTCTTCGACGATGTCGAGCACCGAAAGGCGGTACATGATGATGAATTGCGGATCGGTTGCCGCCCGCACCGCCTTGATCACCTGGACCGGGAACCGGGCGCGGTTTTCAAACGGACCTCCCCACCTGTCGTCTCGCTTGTTGGTGCGCGGCGCGGTGAACTGGTTGATCAGATAGCCTTCCGATCCCATCAGTTCGACACCGTCATACCCGGCAGCCTGGGCAATTTGCGCGGCGCGGGCATAATCGGCAATGGTGCGTTGAATATCGTCCTCATCCATTTCGCGCGGCGTGGTCTTGTTGATCGGAGCGCGAATAGGTGACGGCGCGACAATGTCGGGTTGATAACCATAGCGGCCCGCGTGCAGCAGTTGCAGCAATATGCGTGAGCCATGCGCATGCACGGCATCCGTCACCTGCTGGTGATGATTGGCATCTGCATCAACCAGAAATCCACCCTCGGCGCCGAGCCGGCCTTCCGAATTGGGTGAGAACCCGCCCGTGACCATCAAGGAGCATCCGCCGCGGGCGCGCTCGGCATAGAAGGCGGCCAGACGGGCCAGGCCCTCTTCGCCCTGTTCTTCAAGGCCGGTGTGCATCGACCCCATCAAAATGCGATTGGGCAGAGTTTGCCGGCCAACTAGCAACGGGGTGAACAGATGCGGGAAGGGGGAGGTTTGTGATGCCACGGGTGTTGCAAATCCGGTTTGTTGTTTTTTGACAGTCTATCGTGTGTTGGGGCTGTGTGAAGAGGGTGTGTCACACGGACAGAACAGCTTGCAATGTTTGCGTCATGGGGTCTGCTTGCGATACATACATGGATAGGGCCCGGTAACGACCGAGGGGTCATGCTTGTGAAGGGGCGATAGTGATGAATTGCAGGCTCTGGGCCGTCTGATGCAGGCAGGTAACGCACTCGACAAGCGGCTCCGCGCAGCTATTGAGGTATTTGAGGCTGGCCAGCTTGATCGCGCTCTCCAGATGGTGCAGCAGCTGTGCCGGAGCCATCCGCACGTTTCCATCGTTCACAATGTCCATGGTGTCATCGCCGCTGAAAAGGGGGCTTTCCAGGTCGCCATTGACAGCTATCAAAGAGCCATCTCTCTGGAGCCGGACAATTGCGATGTCCACTTCAATCTCGGCAATGTGTTGCGCGACAAGGGTGACCTGAAACCTGCATTGGCCAGTTATCGTGCCGCATTGCAGGTCAGGCCGGATGATCCCGACGTGATGTTCAACATGGCCGCAGTCTTGCGCGGACTTGGAGAAATGAACGCGGCGGAAAAGCTGTTTCAGCAACTGGTTGAAGTGTCGCCCAAAGACCACACCGCGCACAGCAATCTCGGTGGTGTGCTGTTTCGGCTGGGCCAGACGGAAGAGGCTATAGACTGTTTTCGCCGGGCATTGGAACTGCAGCCCGGGTTCGTTGAAGCGCATGACAATCTTTGTGAAGTGCTGGACAAGACAGACCAACTCGATGAGCTCAGAAAAGCCGTTGCGTATGCGCGTACTGTGTGCCCGCCGAACGATATCAGGATTGCCATCAGACAGGCGCAGCTGTTGCGCCGCGACAATGATTTGGAAGGCGCACGCAAGACATTGTCCGGTGTGGAAAAACTCCATGGCGCGCAGGCACAGCTGAATTCTGCTTACTGGTATTTGACGGGTGACATATGTGACCGCCTTGAAGATGCCAGGACTGCTTACAAGGCATTTGTTGAAGCCAACATATGGGCAGCAAAAGCAGCAGGCGGTCGTGGCCTGGAGCCCGGCAACTTCATACGGAAGCTGGATGACCTGCAGGCTGCCTACAAGTCGGTACACCGCGAGCGTCCACCCGAACCGGATGCGCAACCGGATGCGCCGAAACTGGTGTTTCTTGTCGGATTTCCCCGTTCCGGCACGACATTGCTGAACACGGCGCTGTCGAGCCACAGCCGCATCTTTGTTGTTGAGGAAAGGCCGATGGTTCAGGAGATGGTAAGGCTGGCCGGCAACTGGCAGACGGGTGACTTGCCGGACTACGAGGATTTGACGGATGAACAGGTGACGGAATTGCGAAGCGCCTACATGACAAGGCTCAACCAACACCTGCCTGATCAGGTTGCAGACGGTGACGTGGTGATTGACACGCTGCCGCTCAACATTGTCGAGGCCGGATTAATCAGCAAGGTTTTCCCCGATGCCAGGTTCCTGCTGGTGTTACGCGATCCTTGCGACTGTGTGCTGAGTTGTTTCATGCAGGACTTCAGGCTCAATGACGCCGTGGCAAATTTCCTGGACCTGAAAAGTGCGGCCCAGTGTTATGACAAGGTCATGTCACTTTGGGCCACGTACGCGGGCGCGCTGCAACTGCCGGTACACACTGTGAAATACGAGCAGTTGGTCGGCGATCTCCAGGAGACCGTTCGCGATGTGCTGAATTATCTGGATCTGGACTGGGAACAGTCCATGGCAGATTGCAAGGCCGCCGCGGTTGATCGCAAGCGAATTGACACATCCGGCCATGATCAGGTGGTTCAGCCGATTTACAGCCGTGCCAAGGATCGCTGGCGGCGCTATCGTGCGCACATGGTGCCGGTATTGCCAACACTGCTCAAATGGGCGGAAATCCATGGGTATTCCAACCATCAGGGCAACAGGTGATTCCTGGTCCTGCAACTTGTGTGCCGATGGTGGAATGGCGTAAGCGGCCGGTAACGGCCTTGCAGCGCAGGCAGGCGGTCATTGACGCTCGCTAAATCAGGTCAGATCAATTCTCTTGCCTTCACGGGCGGACGCCTTGATGGCTTCAATCACCTTCAGAGATTTCAATCCTTCGAGGCCTGAAACGATGGGTTGCTCTGTACCGGCAATCACTTTGCAGAAATGCTCAATCTGTTTGTCCAGCGGATCATGGGGCTCTGTTTCATAAACAGTTTGATTGATCGGCTGCCACCAGCTGCGTTCGCCACCCTGTGACCAGATTTTGCCCTTGGGGATTTCAAGCGAACCGCGAGTGCCGCCAATGAAGTAACAGGTCTCTTCCGTTTCCGGATAGGCGGGGTTCTCGGCCGCTGTCAGTTCCCAGCTCCACGGCGCGACGATACTGTCCGAGACGCTGATGGTGCCCAGTGCTCCATTGGCAAAACCGACGATGATGGCAGCGGTGTCTTCAACGTCGTGTTTGCGGGCATGAGCGGATTCCGCTGCCTGTACAGAGACCACTTCGCCAACCAGATAACGCAGCAGGTCAATGTCATGGATCAGGTTGATGAACACCGGACCGGCACCTTGCCGGGTGCGCCACGCCACATTGAAATAGTCATCCGGCTTGTAGAGCCAGCAGGCGGCATGCACCGCCACGATGTCGCCGATGCTGCCGCTGTCGATTTGCTGCCGGGCAGCGCTGATCAGCGGATTGTGCCGCCGGTGGTGTCCGACAAGCACCGGCACGTTCAAACCGGCCGCCTCATTCACAAACTGCTCAGCTGAAGCGGCATTGTCGGCAATTGGTTTTTCGACCAGAACGGGAACGCCGGCGCGAACGCACTCCAGCCCGTTTTCGACATGCATCTGGTTGGGGGTGGCAATAATGACACCGTCAGGTGAGCCGGCACCGAGCATGTCGGCAACCGATGCATACCAGTCACAACCGATGCTGCCCGCAAAATCTCGTGCAGCAGGGTCAGGATCAACAATTGCCGACACGATGGCCGTGTCGCAACGATCCACGGCCTGCACATGACGCCTGCCTATGAGGCCGGCACCTGCAACTGCAATGCGAAATGATTTGCCAGGCTCAGAACTCACCAACCTACTCCGGAAAACGAATGCGGTTAGTGAGTTCTGATCTTCAATTTGTCAACCCGGCAAGTGGTTTTCCGGTGTCCGGTGCTATTGTAGTCTCAATCGCCAAGTGGCTCCACATTGATGATTTCGCCGGATGCACGGCTGACCTGGATGCGCCAGGGTTCACGGTCCCGTACGGCGTCATAGACATAATCGCCATTGCGGCAAGTGACGACCTCGATGTGCCGGAACCCGGCGTCTTTCAGGTCTCCAACCGCTTGCAGGCAGGACAGCCTGCCATTGTAGGTGCCATTACCATAATCATCACGATGGCTCGGGCGGCGATGCTTGTATTCAGGTTCACGCTGATAGACCGAGTATCTGGGTTCATAGACACGGCCGTTTTGCCAGTTTCTGCGATGGTCTTCGCTGTAGCGCTCATCATAAGATGGTGCAGCCGCATTATCGTAGAACCAGTGTGGATCGGCAGCCTGTGAAGCCTGGCTGGAAAACGCAGTCAGTAATAGCGCGGCGGTGAGGGCCGCTATAGGGGTACGCAACATAACTAACCTCCCTTTCGGGCAGTAGAAGCCGTCTTGGGATCAAGCGTCCCCCCTGAATGTGAATTTTGCGGGGAGATAATGAGGCGGTAATTCGACGCTCGGGTTCTGATTCAATGATCTGTTTCAATATGATACACAAACCTGCGGTATTGTTAACCATACCGCTCTAAATCATCCTGATCGCCTTCAAAGTGATAGAGCAGCACGGTTCACTTGATCCCGTGTTGCTCTAACCGGTCAGATCTTCCAGCAGTTTTTCGAGCATCCTGTCACAGGCGGCCATTTCGGTTTCCGCGATATACTCGTCAGGTTTGTGGGCAACGCCGATGGAGCCGGGGCCGCATACAACGGTCGGAATGCCAAGCCGTGTCTGAAACAGCCCGCCCTCGGTGCCAAAGGCGATCTTGCCGGTGGAGTTGCCGCCGGTCAGCGATTTCACATAATTGACCACCTCTGCATCCGGCGCGGTGTCCAGTGCGGGATAGACTGTGCCGGGCGCAAAGCTGATGTCGGCGCCGGGAAACACCTTGCGTGCTTCGCTGACAAGTTCATCGGCCTTTGCGTGAATGCGGTCTATCAGGGTTTGCGGATCATCGGCAGGCAGGTGACGGATTTCATATTCGAACCTCGCCAGATTGGGCACGATATTGAGGGTTTCGCCTCCGTGCAGGTTGCCGGCGTGAAGGGTGGTGTAGGCAACGTCATAATCACCGTCCCGGGTACCTGTTTCAGCAATCTCTGCCTGCAGCCGTCTGATTTCATTGATCAGGTCAATGGCCAGATGAACGGCATTGATGGCGGTTGGCGCCAGGCTCGAATGAGCTTCAAGACCGGTACAGCTGACCCGCTCACCGGCCTTGCCCTTGTGGGCGGTGACAACCTGCATCAGTGTCGGCTCACCGATAATGCAGCACCGTGGTTTTGGTGACACCGGCTCTAGCATGTCGATCAGGCGGCGCACGCCGACGCAGCCGATCTCCTCATCATAGGAGAAGGCAAAATGTATCGGTGCCGAGAGCTTGTCTTTCAATTTGGCAGCGCGTGGCGCCATGGCGATGCAACAGGCAATGAAGCCCTTCATGTCAGCCGTGCCGCGGCCATACAGCAGGCCCTTGTCGCGCCGCATTGTAAATGGGTCGGATGACCAGGCCTGGCCTTCTACCGGCACCACATCCGTGTGGCCGGACAGAACAACACCGGCTGCGTCTTCAGGGCCAATGGAGGCATACAGATTTGCCTTCCTGCCGTCTTCCGATGGGGCCAGCTGGACACGAAAGCCCAAAGGCTCAAGCAATGCGCTGACATGGTCGATCAGCGCCAGATTGGAGTCCCGGCTGACGGTGTTGAACGAAATGAGTTTTTCAAGGTGGGTAATGCTTTGGGTCATGCACGCATTGCTAGCATGGGTCCGATCGTCGGCAAAGAGGATGATCACACATTACTGAATGCCTGACGCATGGAGGCTGGCAGCCGGACAACCTGGAGTAGCCGAGTAACCTGCCATCGTGAAAAAGCCTACTATAGAGAGCAAGGCTGGCGCCGTTCGCCGTCTGGCAGACGTCCGATATGTGCCAACTACGGACACCTGCCTCGCAATCTGCGTAACAATCGACCAGCTCTACTGCGATGACCCGCCGGATTCCTGCAACCAATCCCGGTACGCTAGGTAAAGCGCCATTAGGTCATCGTGCGAGTGTTTTTTGCCAGTTGTATGGCGAATAAACTCTGCAAATCCGGCGAAATTCAATTCCTTGGTGGCCGCAGGTTGAAGGTTGACCTTTGCAGCAGCGCGCCTGGTGGCAATAACCTTCTTCACAATTGCTGCGGCTGGCGGATATTGTTGCCAGCCTTTTACGCTTCCGGTTATGTCCAGTTTCTCCCAAACATCCTTGCGTGATGCCTGTTTGAGTTTATCCAACTCGAGTATAAACGCGATGATGAACTTCGCGACTTTGGTAGAACGCTGATTTTTCTCTTTCCAGTTGAACACCGCGAGTATGGCCGCCATCTTGGGGGTCCCAACGGATACTCCAGCCGGTATCAGGTTTGGATAGTCTTCGGTAGTCAGCAGATCTTCGTCGTAGGTTTTCAGAAGAGTCCTGGTCATTGGCACCGGTAAGAAATGCAAACCGGACTTCACCTCAATCTGGCGCAGCTTCGATGATGGTTTGCGCGTCACTACAACCATGGCAGCAGCCCTTCCGTCGAGCACCTGTTCCACGCCTTCATCGAACTCGACATGGGTGAGTTTGACCTTCAGTCCGAGATCTTGGATAAGCGTCAATGCGCTCATTTCGTTGCCGCTGCCCGGCCGGCCAACGATAACGGTTTGTCCGTTCAGTTGTTTGATGTCGGTATATCTTGTATTGGCCAGAACATGCAGCTGCTCATCATAGAGTTTGGTGACGTACTTGAGCCTGCTCCTGGCACCGGGCAGTATGCCTCGCTGCTCCACATGCCGCATGACATCGGAATGAACCATACCGACATCGATGCCTTTCAGATAAAGCATGTCTTCGATGTTCTGCAGCGACCCGTAACCGATGATCGGCAGCACACGTAACTCACTTTTGACATCAAGTACGTTGGCCAGATCGCTGGCCAATTGCTGGTAAGTGTTGGAGACGCCATCCACGCCGCCGGTAATGAGCGTTACCGTGCCGGCATTAGCTTTTTGGCGGATGGCGCTTTCTGACTGGGTTTGCGCCCCGGCGGCTCCGGTGCACAGCGCCGTGAGCACGATCAGCCAGAGACCTGCCAGAAGCAGGATGTGGGGCTTGATCTTGGGAATTGCGGTGATTTGAACGTAGGACATAGGCGACCTTTTCAATGGCGGAAACAGCATCATGTTGCCCCCCAGTGAAATGTCTTCAGAATGCGCCCTTTTGGTACATGAACTAACAACAACTCAACTCCAGATTGAGTTGACGTTCCGGCATATGACAGGATCAGATGTCACAAATATGACGGAATAAACGGCACCTTTGAAAGGGCGAACTTTGCTTACGACGCCCAAGCAGATACCTACATCTGTCTGGCCGGCAAGCGGCTCCCGAGATACATATCTGCAATTTCTGCTTTATCGCCCAAAGCAGAAATCAGGTGCATGTGATCGAAAGTCTGCCAAGGGCTTATTCCGTTGAAAAAGGCGCTAACTGAACGGGAGTGAAGGGGTTTTTAATTGAGCGTGCTGTGGCCTTGGTTGCCTCAACTCATTGTTTGTTGTGCGGGGATAAGTTTCGCGAGCTTTCTGAGGTTCTGGGCGGTTGCAGCGAGGTGGATTTCGTCTTTTACGCCGCATGGTCCGCGTAATCGCAGTCGCCCCAGGCCTAGAATGCGCTTGAGATGTGCGAACAGCATCTCGACCTTTTTCGCAGCTTACACGAGATGGCATAGTCCACTGTCTGGGTGATCTTGCGCGCGACATCGCGGGAAGGCTCATAGATGGATCGGGTCACCTTGCGTTGCGGTTCTTTCGGGCAACACCGGGACTTCAACTGGCAGGCATCGCAGTCTGCCTTGCGCGCGCGGTAGCGCAAGATACCGTCTTTGTCGGGTTTTGTGGTTCTCGGTGTGGTGAAAGCGCGACGGCTTTGTTTGAGTTCCTTCCCACCCGGACAGATATAAGCATCATTGTCGACATCATAGGTGAAGTCGGCCCGCTCGAAAGTTCCATCGGTGCGTCCAGATTTGTCGACAACCGGAATGTGAGGAGCGATACCACGCTTCTGAACAAGCCAATCAAGCAGCGGCCCTGTGCCATAGGCCGTGTCTGCAATCATACGTTCTGGGTTGATGTCGAAGGTGTCTTTGGTTCTGTCGAGCATGGTTTGCATTGCACCAAGTTCGGCCTGTCGGACTGAGCGGCTGGCTTCAACATCGAGGATCACCGCATGGTCGGTATCAATCATGTAATTGGCGGAATAGGCGAAGAAGGCAGGTCCTTTGCGCGCTGCCGTCCACTGTGATGCCGGGTCTGAGTGGGATGTGAACTTCGGCTGCACCGGTGTAGCAGCACCAAAAGCTGCCTCATCCAGTGTCGCCAGATATTCGCGCACAGCACGCGGGGCATCTTCAGGATCAATCTTGTCCGGTTCCCATTCTTCTTTCGGAGTGGAGTTCTGCCGGTTGGTATCGGCTTCGATCAGACTGGCATCGACAGCTAGACGCTGGCCGCTGACCAAGCCTTCGGCAATGCAGCGAGCAACCACCGTCTCAAACACATGGCGTAATAGATCGCTGTCCCTGAACCGACCATGCCGGTTTTTGGAAAACGTGGAATGATCCGGAACAGCATCTCCCAGATCAAGGCGGCAGAACCAGCGGTAGCCCAGGTTGAGATGAACCTCTTCGCACAGGCGTCGTTCTGAACGGATGCCCATGCAATAGCCAACCAGCAACATGCGGATCATCAGCTCAGGATCAACCGAAGGTCTGCCAGTCGAACTGTAGAAAGGCGACAGATAGGTCCGAATATCTGAAAGATCCACGAAACGATCTATCGAACGGAGCAAATGATCTTGAGGAACGTGATCTTCAAGGCAGAACTCATAAAACAGCGCCGCCTGTGCTTCCTGACGTGGGCCCATCATTGTCTTCAATCTCCCAAATCATTTGCGAAATTGAATCAGCAATCAAACCGTAAAACAAGGAGAGTTTTTCAACGGAATAGGCTCTGAGCAGTCATTCGCTGCACTGCACGCGCATGTCCGTTCAGGGCCACTGGCAGACATCGAATCCAGCCAGACGGGTGTCCGCCTTGCTATCAACTGCAGACATCATGCTTTGGCTGCATGTGTATGAGGCGGCTTCCTGGTACCG
This sequence comes from uncultured Alphaproteobacteria bacterium, assembly GCA_963759095.1. GTDB lineage: Bacteria > Pseudomonadota > Alphaproteobacteria > Rhizobiales > Aestuariivirgaceae > Anderseniella. Next base: position 35,057 of record CAVWYF010000026.1, read on the forward strand.
CTTTATGCTGAGGCGCGCTGCGCTGCCACGGCTTCGTCGCGTAGCGGGCTTTTGACACCGGGTTGCACGGTGGTTTCCGCGTAAGGGTGTCGGGCGAACACTTCCCGGATCAGGGGCTCGAAGAACTCCAGCGGCAGTGTGCCATAGTCGGGATCAAAGCTCGCCTGATCCCAGAATTCGCAGAAATCGACACATGACTGGAAGTAGGGCTCGCCGGTAAATTTCTCCCGCTCGAACTGGTTCCAGTCATAGTGATGCGCGTAGTACACCATCTGGAATGCCCCGTGATGGTGGACGCACCAGGTCACTTCTTCCCTGAGGAACGGACGCACGATTGCGGCGGCAAATTCGTCATGGTTTTGCGGTGCCAGTCCGTCGCCGATGTCGTGCAGAACAGCGCCCACCACCCAGTCAATGTCGGCACCGTCACGCCAGGCGCGCGTGGCAGACTGCAGGCCATGTTCCAGCCGGGTGATCTTGTACCCTTCAATGGTTTCGTCTTCCTGGTCACGCAAGGCTTTCAAAATGCGGTCCGGCGTCAGCTTCACATGAGCCTGTTCCATTTCCCGCAGCATGAGATATTCATCACGGGTGCCATGCTTCATTTCCGTGAATTTCACGGTCGGTGTTTGTTCGTTCATGACAGATTACCTCCTGTTGCGGCATCGGCATAAAGACCGACCTGCTGCGTGGCGCCTTGCGCAAGTGCGACCGATTGGTCGCTCCTGATCCGGGTATAGAGCGCCATCGCATCATCGCCAAACGGCTTAGACGGTGCCGCAACATTGATCCAGTTGCGCTCACTATCGCAGCCGCGCACCAGCATGGCATAGTCGCGCTCCGCCACCAGTTGCTTTACGCGTGGTGTTACATAGCGGATGGCGCACCCGATGCGCCGGTCATCAGAACTGTTTGGACCCGAGGCGTGAAACATGCGGCCATGGTGCAAGGACATCTGGCCGGGCTGCAGGACAATGTTTGTTGCGGCTGCTTCATCAACATCCACGGCGATTTCCTGACCGCGCGACAGAAGGTTGTCTTCGTGAAACGTGTCGCGATGCTCCACGATGCGGTTGTTGTGAGAACCTGCCACGAATTTCATGCAGCCCGATTGCGGCGTTGCCGGTGACAGGGCAATCCAGGCTGTAAGCTGGTCATCCGTTTCGCCCATCCCCCAATAAGTAAGGTCCTGATGCCAGGAGACAATTTTACTGGTGTTTGGCTCCTTGATGAAAAGTTCACATGACCAGACCAGCAGGTCAGGTCCGAGGATCAACTCGACAGCATCAAGCACGGCCGGCGTTCTTGCAACCTCCGCCATCAACGGAATCACCACATGCGCACCAACGCGAAAGTACTGTGAAATTGGTTGAGGAAGTGATCCATCCGGATAGGTCTTCTCCATTGTTTCAATGTCAGACCGCAAAACCCTGGCCGCGCCGGCCGACATAATGTCAACCGGGAAAACAAAACCATTATTTCTGTATGCGGCGATTTGAGATGAAGACAAGCTGGCTGGCATGGCGAACCTCCGGCGAATGGCAACATGGCGAGTTCAGGGTGTTCATGGGGCGGTTGTCAAGTGGATTTGAGCTGATCCAGGCTGTGCTGGACATTGACTTGTCCGGCACCGCCAATCTAGAAGTTGTATGTTGTTGCAACCGGGGGTGCGCATGGAGAGGCTTGATGTCTGGACAGGATACGTCAGATAACTTCGCGCAATGGGTGGCGCGAATCTCTGATCCTAAAGGCAGCAAGCTGGCTTGGGGGGATCGAAAAACCAGCCAATGTGTTGTCACGGTCGCTACCGGTTATCCGGCCAATTTGTTGAAACCACTGGTTAATTCACTGCGTGAACACTCAGACGCCCATCTTGTCATCGCCGCTCATGCCGACAGTGGATTTGAACAGGTTTTTGCTGATCAAAATGTGACGGTTTATCCGGTCTCTGAAACCACCGGTTACCGGCCTTATCCGGCCCTGGCCAGGCTTGAGTACTATCTTGAAATACTGAAGAATATGCCGTCGGGTATCGAGAAGCTACTCTTGGTGGATAGCCGTGATGTGATGTTTCAGGCGGATCCCTTTGATGGCCTGCCGCAAAACGACCTGACCGTTTTCGCCGAAAACAACGATACGTCCAGCTGGACATTGGCCAACACCAACGGTCGCTGGGCCTGGGCCATGCTGCCCGGGGCATTGCGGCAAAGCCTGAAAGGCAAGCCGATCGTAAACGGCGGTGTGATTGCCGGAACACCCGCCGGCATAGGGCGAATGTGCCGGGCCAAGCTGAATATAGCACTGACCACGCACGAATGGACCAAACACACAACCGGTCTCGACAATATCTCTACCAACCTGATTGCTCATTCGCGGATGGCCGGGTCTTGCGAAGTGGTGCCGAACCACGAATTTGTGGCCAATGTTTACCGTGAGACGGATATGGTGATCGACCCTGACGGCACGATCAGGCGGCGGGACGGCAAGCCGTGTCCTGTTGTGCATATGTATGATCGCCAGGCTGCGTTGCTGGCCCATGTCAACCAGCGCTATAATGTGCTCGCTGATACTTCGATGGTTGTAAGTCAGGATCGTTCCGTCGGTAAATGGCAGCCATTTGCGGGTCTGGTTCACTGGCTGAAACTGGCTCGCATCTATATGGTCGGACACGCTTGAGCTTTCGTGCAACAAATTGCATGACTGCAATGAACATGAAAGGCTTGTAAGCACGCACTTGCGGGGCTACTTGTGTCTGATTGTGAATTCCTGATGCACTCAACAACGCTCAAGAGGTAAGTTTCAAATGCTTCGCAAGACAGATTTTTACATTGATGGAAAATGGGTTGCTCCTGCCAAGGCGCACGATCTGGAAGTAATCAACCCGGCAGACGAGACCGCATTTGCAACTATCTCGCTGGGCTCTGCTGCAGATGTTGATGCAGCTGTTGCCGCGGCCCGGTCAGCTTTCAAGACCTGGAGCAGGACCAGTCGCGAAGAACGCCTCGAATACCTGGAAAAGCTGCTGACAGTTTACGAAAAACGATCCGGCGACATGGCCAAGATTATTTCCAGCGAAGTGGGTGCACCTATCACCATGTCCACGCAGCAGCAGGCCGGAACCGGCTGGGCTCATATCAAATCATTCATTCGCACGCTGAAGAATTTCGAGTTTGACGCCCCGCTGAGCGAAAAAGTGCCGACCGAGCATATTGCACATGAGCCGATTGGGGTGTGCGGTCTGATCACGCCATGGAACTGGCCGATGAACCAGATCTGCCTCAAGGTGATTCCGGCCGTCGCAGCGGGCTGCACGGTTATTCTGAAGCCGTCGGAAATCTCGCCCATGTCCGGCATCATCTTCGCTGAAATCATGCATGAAGCAGGCTTCCCGGCAGGTGTCTTCAACCTGGTCAATGGTGACGGGCCATCCGTGGGTGAAGCCATGTCACGCCACCCCGATATCGACATGATGTCATTTACCGGCTCCACGCGGGCCGGCATTGCCGTGCAAAAAGCTGCCGCTGAAACGGTCAAGCGGGTGACACTGGAACTGGGCGGAAAATCACCCAATATTGTTTTTGCAGACGCTGATATCCCGAAGGCCGTCAAGCGCGGAACACTGCATTGCTTCAACAATACCGGCCAGTCGTGCAATGCGCCGACCCGCATGCTGGTGGAGCGTTCCGTTTATGACAGCGCAGTCGAAATTGCCGCTGAAACGGCAAACAACTGCAAGGTTGGAGATCCGGCAGAAGAGGGTAATCACATCGGCCCGCTGATCTCGCAAATGCAGTTCGACAAGGTACAGACGCTGATCCAGAAAGGTATCGACGAGGGTGCGAAACTGGTGGCAGGCGGTACCGGTCGCCCGGACGGGTTCAACCGCGGTTATTTTGTCCGCCCGACCGTGTTTGCCGATGTCAACAATGACATGGCAATCGCCCGGGAGGAGATTTTTGGTCCGGTGCTGACCATGATCCCGTTTGAAACCGAAGCAGAAGCCATCGAGATTGCAAATGACACCCAATACGGTCTGGCTGCCTATGTGCAGTCCGGTGATCAGGCCCGGGCCCAGAAAGTGGCCCGCGAACTGCGTGCCGGCATGGTGTTGCTGAATGGCGCCCAGCGCCCCAGCGGCAGCCCGTTTGGCGGGTACAAGATGTCGGGCAATGGCCGTGAAGGCGGTGATTGGGGCTTGGCAGATTTCCTTGAAGTCAAGGCCATCAGCGGCTGGGACGAAAGCGTAGCTTAGTTTGCTGGTCGAACAACTTATCTTCGCTTCGCTCAGGTCGTTCTCTGATTGTTGATCGAACGACTTATCCTCGCTTCGCTCAGGTCGTTCTTGATGGCTGAACGGGCGAAGCGAAGGGCTGCCGGAAAGATGCTGCTTAACCCAGCGCCGTAACGGTTTTATCTGCCGAAATCATCCAGCCGCCGCCATATGGCGTCTGGGTGACCCAGGCATCCCGCACGCCTGCATGATCGAGCACCGCACGAATGACGCCTGCGTGGGTGACAACCAGTGTGGCGGTGTCAGCCCGCCAGGCGCCTTCCGCTTCCAGCACGGACAGGGCGCGCTGCTGCATCTGATGCACGCTTTCCCCGCCATGAGGCCGGGCATGCAGCAGGTCGTTGGCCCACTGGTTCAACTCGTCGACCGGCACATTGTCCCAGCGCAGGCCTTCCCATATTCCGAAATCCATCTCTTTCAGGCCATCATGAAATGACGCGTCAGTGTCATGCACCGCACTTATGTGATCAGCCAGTCTGGCGCACCGGATCAGCGGACTGGACAGGATTTGATCTGCTTTCCACGGCAGACTTTCGACGGCCGTTTCGGCTTCGGTAACAAAATTGGCGCCGGGTTTCAGGTCGGTGGAGCCGTAGCAGGTACCGTCCGCAATGTCCGATTTGGTATGGCGCAGAAGAACTAGGCCCATGCTGCAAGCCCCAGGTAAAAGCCAAGCTCGCCGGCTTGTTGAACAGCGCCAAGGCAGTCGCCGGTATACCCACTGAGTTTGCGCATGAAGACTTGTCGCATGGCGAACGCGAGAACACCTGCCCCGGCGAAAGCACTCAAGATTGCGCTGAACGGCATGGCCAACAGGCATGCTACAAAAACCAGTGCCAGCGTCATGACGGTAACGGTCCAGCTTTCCGGCGACGGTTTTGCAGCAACAGCGCTGGCAGTGCCGCCTTCTGTCCGCGCATAGTGCGCCGTCGCCAGCACGCCTAGAATGGCTGCACGGCTGGTTGCATGCGCTCCCACAAGAGCCGCGATCACCATTGCGGAAGGCAGGCTGGAGAGGGCGACTACCTTTGCGCCGACAAACACTATCAGGCCAAGCGTGCCATAGGCCCCGATACGGCTGTCTTTCATGATCACCAGGGCCTTGTCGCGGGTTTGCCCGCCGCCAATGCCGTCGCAGATGTCTGCCAGCCCGTCTTCATGCAGCGCACCGGTGGTCATAATGGCCGTGGCAACCGCGGTCAGGCTGGACAGCAATGGCGGGAAAAACTGGCTGGCCAGCCAGTACACAAGTGCGGCAACAATCCCGATAACGACGCCTGAAGCCGGATAATATCCGACCGAGGCGCGCTCGCGCTCCCTTGTCCAGCCAGTTTTGCCGAGTCCGGGCAGGCGCGTCATGAACTGCAGCGCGATTGCGAAGGTCGAAAGCTGGTTGCGGAAATTGTCGGTCATGCCTTGCCGGATACCCCGGCGCTCTCGAAGCTGGCCATATCGCATAACATGGCGGCGGCGCATTTCAGCAGGGGCCATGCGAGCAATGCGCCTGTGCCTTCACCAAGGCGCAGATCCAAATTGAGCAACGGTTGAACGTTCAAGGCTGTAATCATGGCGCCGTGGCCTGCGTCACTGGACGCATGAGAAAACACCAGGTAGTCGCGCACCTCCGGCTTGAGGTGAACAGCCGCCATTGCAGAAGCTGTCGCTATGGTGCCGTCCACCACAACCACACGCCCTGTTGCAGCAGCCCCCAGCATGGCACCTGCCATCATGTTGATTTCAAATCCGCCATATTCGGCCATAACTTTCGCAGCGCATAGATTGTCTGACGTGCGCACAGACGCTGCTGCCAGAACCTGAAGCTTGCGGGCCAATCCATCATCACCAACGCCTGTACCGCGTCCTGTAAAACGCTCTACCGGTTCACCGGTCAGCTTGTGCGCCAGCATTGCAGCAGACGAGGTGTTGGCTATGCCCATTTCACCAAACGCCACCGCGTCGCCTGCCGCGGATTTTCCGAGTTCCACACCGTGCGCCAGGCATGCGGACAACTGATCACCTGTCATGGCGGGGCCATCGAGAAAACTGGCCGTCCCGGGCGCAATGCGGCGCGAAATCAGCTTGTCATGCGACAGTGGATCACCGGCCAGGCCTGCGTCTACCACCCGCACATCGATGCCTTGAGTGTTGGCAAATACGTTGGCAGCAGCGCCGCCTGCCAGAAAATTCAACACCATCTGGCGCGACACTTCCTGAGGAAATGCCGATACGCCTGCCTTGGCGATACCATGATCGGCTGCAAAAATGGTCAGCGAACAGGTAGCCATCACCGGGGTAAGTGTCTGCTGAATCCGGGCAATTTGCGCAGCCAGTATCTCAACACGCCCCAGCGAGCCGGGCGGTTTGGTCTTGGTGTCGATGGCATGGGCGATCTGACCATCAAGATGCGCACTGAGTGGTTTGATTTGGGGCAACTCGAAGGAGTTTGAAAAGCTGGATTGTGACATGGAGCAGACGCTAACCCAGTACCGTTGCTGCTGACAATGCGCTGACGGCTGCGTTCATCACGTTTGCGACATGTTTCTGGCTGTAATCCCTGATTCAGCGTATATCGTATATGAGATAGTCTGTCAGGCGAGCAACGGAAACACGACGGCCAATACGTCACAACAGAAATGAAGGTGCTGCGCGTATAATGTCAATTGTGAAGCAGGTACTGGTCTTGATGGTGCTGAGTGCTGTCGCTTATGGCGGCTATGCGGGTTACGGCCATTGGAAAGCAGGAATAGCGGCAACCTCTCCCGATGCGGGCAAACAGGCAGCCGGCAAGCCGGCTGCCGGAAACCGAAGCCGTGGCGGCCGGGAAACTGCCGTTGAAACGACGAAAGCTCAAGTGCGCACCCTTGCACGCACTGTGGAAGCGGTCGGAAACACCCGTGCGGTGCGCTATGTCGAAATCCGGTCCAAGGCGGATGGCACGATTACCGCAATTCGCTACACCCCCGGCAACCGGGTCGAACAGGGCACCGTGTTATTTACCCTCGACGATGCCATAGAAAAAGCTGATCTGGCACAGGCCGAGGCAGAACTGCTGAAGACTGATCTGGCCCTGAAACGGGGTGACAAGCTGAGCCAGTCACGTATTACCGCGCGCGCATCTGTTGATGAATTGCAGGCCGCAATGTCGGCAGCATCTGCTCAGGTTGATCGCGCCAGGTCCCGGTTGGCAGACCGCACCATCATGGCGCCCTTCGGCGGCACACCGGGGTTTCATGCTGTGGATGCGGGTGCGAGGGTTACCAAGGATACGGTGTTGACCCGGCTGGATGATCTGTCTTCGGTGTTGCTGGAGTTTGCTGTGCCGGAAGAGTATTTCGCCATTGCCAGGGTCGGGCTGCATGCCAGAGCGACAACAGCCGCTTATCCCGACCGGGTGTTTGATGCGAAAATTACCCAGGTCGACACAAGGGTCAACCCGATCAACCGGTCATTCAGGGTGCGCGCTGAAATTGATAATTCCGACGGCGCGCTGCCATCCGGCATGTTCATGCAACTGACGCTTGAACTGGACAGCCAGGCCATGGTGATGGTGCCGGAAGAAGCCGTTACCGTGGAAGGTCCCAACACACATGTGTTTGTGGTCGCCGACGGCAAGGCCGTGAAGCAGAAAGTCACCATTGGCGTGCGTGAGCCGGGTTTTGTCCAGATCGTGGACGGCCTTTCCGAAGGCGATGAAATTATAACCCGCGGCACCTCGAAGGTGCGTCCCGGCTCGGCCGTAAAGGTGGTGAATGCCGAAACCGGGGGTAGCACCCAATGACACTGTCGGAGCTGTCCATCCGCCGGCCAGTTCTGGCTGCGGTTGTGTCGCTGCTGATCATCGTGGCCGGACTGGCGTCGCTGAATGCCATTTCAGTGCGTGAGCTGCCGGATGTAGACTCCTCAATTGTATCGGTTACCACCACCTATGTTGGGGCTGCGCCGGAAGTGGTCGACACCGATATTACCGAAATTATCGACAGTGCCGTGGCGGGCATTTCCGGGGTCAAGACCATCACCTCGACCAGCCAGAGAGGGCGCTCGACCACGACCATAGAGTTTGAGCTTGGCCGCGATATTGACCAGGCAGCCAATGATGTGCGCGACGCCGTCGGCAGGGTGCGGGGACAGTTGCCGGAAGAAGTTGATGAACCGCAAGTGGTCAAGAGCGATTCAGATGCCGATCCGGTGATGCGCCTGGCGGTATATTCCGACCGGCAGAGCCCTGAACAGGTGACCGACTATCTGGAACGCTTTATCAAGGATCGCATCACCACCATAGACGGCGTGGCCGATGTGCGCATTTACGGCCAGCGCCGTGCCGCCATCCGGATCTGGCTGGACCGGCGTGCCCTGGCGGCGCGCAACCTCACGGTGGCTGATGTCGAGACGGCTTTGCGCCAGAACAATGTGGAACTGCCGGCAGGCGAGATTAAATCGACCACGCGACTGTTCACCGTGCGCCTGGATTCAAGGCTGACCACGCCGCAGCAGTTTCGGGACATCGTACTCACCGAGGCAGGCGGCGTGCCGATCAGGCTGGGCACCGTGGCACGTGTCGAAAAAGGCGTGGAGGACGACAGTACCATCGTTCGGTCCAACGGTTTGAATGCCATCGGCATCGCGGTTTTGCGTCAGTCGCAATCCAACACCATTGCCATTTCAAACGCGGTGCGCGCGCAGCTTGCCGTTTTGAACACCCAACTGCCTGAAGGCATGCAGATTTTTGTCGGCTCCGATGATGCGGTTTTTGTCAGCGCTTCCATCAAGGAAGTGCTGATCGCGCTGGGCCTGTCCCTGGTGCTGGTGGTGCTGGTGATCCTTTTGTTCCTGCGTTCGGTCCGCGCGACCCTGATCCCGGCCATC
>CAVWYF010000027.1:0-108089 GCA_963759095.1 uncultured Alphaproteobacteria bacterium
TTGACAGCCTATTCCGTTGAAAAATTGCACATTTGCCTCAGGTCCAAAAAATTTCTGCCTCATAGAGATGGTTCCGGAAATTTTGGCCGAGGTGGTAGTGAGCAAATTTAGCGGCGGCTTTCGATATTTGCCTCTCATAGCGAAAATGTAGACTCCGCTATTCTCGAGTTTTTCAACGGAATATGCCAAAAGCGGCAACGCGCTTAAAAAGAGACCGCATGTAGTTAGGAACGTCACCGGCATCCACTGCTGCCTCGCGTACAAGCCCACTCTAATAGAGATGTAAACTCAGTACCGAGCGGATAATATGAATGTCTGCACCAAACCCGAGTTCTCTTCCAATAGACCCAGCCTCGTAAATGTCTGTCGACTTGCCGACATAAAGGTACTCAATCCGCGACGATAACCACTTGTTACCTGGCCAGAACATTTCCACTCCGCCACCAGCCGTCCAACTTGTCTGCCATTTGCTATCTGTGACGGTCGGCGAGGCGACCACCAGCGGGGGGAGACGTAGTCAGCGTGGTATTAAATACAGCTGGGCCGCCAGCGGCAAAAGCAAGAAACTGGTTCTCTTCACCAAAGGTCATACCAACTCGGCCGCGCACCGTAATCAAGCCACCGATCTCAGCCGTACAACTTCTGGGCGCGCCACCAAGGCAGTCTGTCAACGATGCGTCCATGTTTGAGGTCATTGCATCCGCCTCTACCCCAAACAGCATCCTGTCTTGAGTGTGGTTCCAACCAACACCCAGTCCAAACAGGGTAGGCAGCAAATGGATTGCGAACGTAAATCAGCGGTCTTATGCCACGGCATAGATTTCCCACTCCGATTCGAGACCACAGTACTCCCGACACATCTGCAAATCGTTCATTTAGAAATGCAGTCCGAGGTATCGGCTCGCCACCGTACCGTTCAATAACAGGAGCGCTTTCATGACCCTGCTCAACGAGTTCACCAGTCTCCGAATTGATAGTCACGTACGCATTGCCGATGGGAAACAATGAGCTGAGAATAAGAGGCGGTTCTTCGCCAACGTAAGCTCCAAAACGGCACGCGCTAATGGCGATGATTCTAACATCTTCCGGATTTATCACACCTTCTCGGATATATCCTCTGATGCGTTGGCTCTTGGTCCAAAATGCACTCGTGGTTCTCAACTGAGCTTGACGAGTGGGGGCATGAGCAAATGCTCCGTTCTCATCTAAGGGCGGTGGGCCGACAACCTGATCTGGCCCAGGCTCGCCGATGTCTGGGGCTATGGCCTCGATCCAGGTTCGTTGTCCATTCTCCAAAATGCACAAGTCGGGTTGACCGCCTTCCTGAAGTCTCTCCGATGTCGGGAGGAGAGTTCGACCTGTTTGGAGCAAAGTTTGACCAAGATACATTTCCCAGAATCGCCCATCGAGATCGCGTGCGAACCCGGGGCGAAAGTCGGGGTCGGCATAAGGTTCATAAGTTTGCCACATCGCCTCTATTTGCTCATGGAGTTCTTGCTCCACTCGAAATTGAGGGTTGCGCAAGTTCACAAAACCGGGATCAAGGTTATCACCGTCGAAATCGAATAATGGCGGCATTCTTCAAATCCCCATTCGTGGATGGTTAGAGGATGGAAAAAACTTCTCTAGAGCAGATAATATGGCAGGTTCTCGTCGATAGCGCCCCTGAACGCGAGGGCGAACTATCTGCAATCTGGCATGAATTGAATCCAATTGTACAACTGTTAGCAGACGTTCATGTTGGTGAGCGAATTGTATTCGACGCGGGTGCATACCGATATGTGCGTTTCAACCATCGGGTGATGCGGGCGTTCTGGATTGCAGGGTTTGCAGCTTGGGAAGCGTATAGATCGGTAGCCAGAAGTAGCAAACTTGGCCTAGATACAGCTCAATTTGATCAGCTATTAACAGCATTCGAGAAAGTGATTTCGGACGAAGATCCAACCCTTGCTCCTTTGCCCCAGGGTGTGGCGGAGCCGGGTCAATATCCAGATGTCGAAGAAGACCCAGAGGGACGAGCAGCCTCAGAATTAGCCACCATTGGAGTCGCGTGGGCTTTGCTGCACGAACTTCGTCATATCCAACATCAGCGTGACGGAACAGGCGCAAAGCCCTTTGTCGTTGGCCGCTATGAGTACCACAGAGAAGAATTTTCGTGCGACGATTTCGCCACCTCGTACTTGTTAGAGAGAACTCAAGATTATGCAGATTCCCAATGTGTAAGTGTTGAATTAGTCAGGCAAAAGAGACAACTCGGTATCTATTTCGGCTTGTTCGCTGTCAGCTTAATAGCAAAAGACAAGTGGCAAGCCACGGATACCCATCCGTCAGTGCAAGAACGGATTGATTCAGTTCGCAACCAGATGGCAGGCGAGAAATCAGAGATAGCCGCAGCTATCGCCCATGTCGCATTCGCCACACTTAGACAAAGATAGCCAAGCGCCCCAAATCCATATTGACATTTAGCGTTTGGAGCTATGGCCAAGCAACTTTTGGCTTCGCACTTACACGGGAACTACACGCAATGTGTATGGGTTGGAGGTCATCGTAACCTAAGTCATTGAAAAAACTGGTGCCCAGGGGCGGAATCGAACCACCGACACGCGGATTTTCAATCCGCTGCTCTACCAACTGAGCTACCTGGGCATACGGGCCGGATGAAGAATCCCTCATGCGACCGCAGCGGTTTATAGGTGATCGTCCGGCACCTGTCCAGCGTCAACCAACATACATCGTGACGGTTTTCTTAAGCCTTAATACTCGGCTGCCCGGCGGCCGCCTCAGCTGTTCTCGCTGCCATCGTCGCGCTTGGGCGACAAGGTCTCTCCGGTCTCGTCGAAATCAGGCGCATCGGTGGCCGGAATGGCATACTGGCCGCCCAGCCAGCGGTGCAGGTCGACGTCGGCGCACCTGGCTGAACAAAACGGATGGTATTTCTGTTTTGACGGCTGCTGGCACAGCGGACACGGGCGCCTGGTGCGCAACCTTATCGGTGGTTCCGGTTTCTTGCCGCCTGAACCTTTTTGATCGCTCATATCAGGTCTCCGTAACCCACTTTCCGTAAACCGGATATCCGCCGGCCTGCAGCATCTGCACGGTTTCATGCAGCGGCAGACCAACAACACAGGTGTACGACCCGCTCATCCAGCGCACGAAAGCCGCCGCCTTGCCCTGGATGGCATAGCCGCCGGCCTTGCCGCGCCATTCATCACTCATCAGGTAGGCATCCATGTCAGACCGCATCAGCCGCTTGAAGCGGACCTTGGTGTCGACAACCCTGGAGCGTTCGCGCCCGTCGGGCGACACCACCGCAATGGTTGTAAATACCCTATGCGAGCGCCCCGACAACAGTCTTAACGCATCACGCGCCTCATCGGTCGACTGCGGCTTGTCAATCACCCGCCGGCCGACGCTGACCACCGTATCAGCCGCCAACACGAAGACGTTTTCCCCCAGATTGCGCACCAGCGGTGCAGCGCGCGCTGCCTGGGCTTTCTCGCGCGCCAGCCGCAGCGACAGCGCCCTGGGAGATTCGCGCTTGCGCCGGGTCTCGTCAATATCCACCGGGTTGAGCAGGTCCGGATAAATGCCCACCTGTTCAATCAATGCCAGCCTGCGCGGCGAGGCGCTGGCCAGTACCAGCTTTGCATCGGTAATCGACATGTCGTGAGCCTTTTGAACCCTGCTGAGAGCATCATTCTAGATTGAAGCGGTATGTGCTACAGATTCTGGGCAATTGTCCAGCATCACGGCAAGTCTTACGATGTTTTCATCGTAAGTTTGGCAGGCCGGTTTCGCCGAACCGGTCCCGCATCCGCTTGATGAGATGGTCCCTGCAGGCGCGATAGGCATCCAGTACCTGCTCCCGGCTGCCCATCTCAAGCGACGGGTCCATCGTCGGCCAGTACACCACATCAATGGCCATGGTCCGGGTCAGCTCCATGGCCTTGTGATGGGCTTCCGGCGACAACGACACCACCAGGTCAAAACTGGAATCGACAAGATCGTCGAACGACTTGGCCTTGTGTTTGGAAATATCGACGCCGATTTCGTCCAGCACCTCGATAATGAACTCGTCGCGCTTGCCCGGACGCACCCCGCAACTGTCCACAAACACCCGGTGGCCGTAATAATACTTCATGATCCCTTCGGCCATGGGCGAGCGGATGGCATTGTGCGAGCAGCAAAACAGCACAGCACCTGGCAGGTCCGCGCTCATATGGCAGAACCTCGCATTGTTATACCAAAGGAACTAACTATTGACCCTTTTGACCGATTTTTCGCGTTTGTCGGCGAGGCATGCTTCACGCCTTGGTCTGGCCGACCACAAGTGGAGCATAACGACGTCCGGCGGACGCGAAAAACCGGCCTTCGGTGGGCCAAATCCGTCCATCTGCTGCGTTGCGGCGCTTGCCCGATGCACCACATCGCGCTACGCACCGCGCCTGCCAGAGTGAACGGATTTGACTCCATCAAAAGGGTCAATAGTTAGTTCCTTTGGTATTAGCCGCGCCAATGCAGCACGCACACCAGCGTGAACAACCGCCGCGCAGTGTCAAAATCCACGACAATCTTGCCGTCCAGCCGGTCCATCAGCACCTGGCTGCCTTCATTGTGCAGGCCGCGCCGGGCCATGTCGATGGTTTCAATCTGGCTGGGCGTGGCAGTGCGAATGGCCTGATAATAGCTTTCACAGATGCCGTAATAGTCCTTCACAATGCGTCGCAGCGGCGACAGGGCCAGCACGATGACACTCAAAGTGTCTCCGGCCTCGCTGCACACATTGAACACCAGCTTGGTGCCGTCGATTGACAGGTTGAGGGAGTAGGGCCCTTCCGGTTTGCCAACGACCTGGAAACTGTTGCTCTCGAGCAGATCGTAGATCGCCACTTTTCGCTCGTGGTCCACGTCGGCAGAGAAGGTCTTGGACAGCGTATTGTCAAGGTTGACGGCGACCAGTTTGTTGTTGTCGGTGTCCATGTCCCGGGCTTCCAGAGCGTTTGCGGTGAGTCGCGCGATCTAACTGCCTTATTCGCTTCGCATAAGTGAAGGGTCAGGGCAAGTTCAACCGCATGGCGACCGAGCGTGCATGGGCTTCCAGCCCTTCCGCGCGCCCTATTGTGATGGCATCCGGACCAATGGCGCGCAACGCATCTGCACTGCATTTCAGAATGGATGTGCGCTTCATGAAGTCGAGCACATTGAGCCCGGAAGAATACCGCGCACTACGCGCTGTCGGCAGCACGTGATTGGGGCCGCCGACATAATCGCCGACGGCTTCCGGCGTAAACGCGCCCAGGAATATGGCGCCGGCATTGTGTACGGCCGCGGCAATCTCGTCCTCGTTCCGGCACACGATTTCAAGATGTTCCGGTGCCAGCCGGTCCACCAGCCCCACCGCATCCATGAGGTTGTCGACGGTGATGATGCAGCCGAATTCGCGCCAGCTCGCCCCGGCAATGTCCGCCTTCGGCAAGGTTGCAAGCTGTGTCTCAACCGCTTCCGCCACCTCGCGCGCTAGTTGCTCGCTGTCGCATATCAAGATCGACTGGGCTGACGGGTCATGTTCTGCCTGCGCCAGAAGATCAGCCGCAATCCAGCCCGCATTGGCACTGCCGTCAGCCATCACGAGAACCTCGGACGGACCTGCAATCATGTCGATACCGACCGTGCCGAACACCTGTCTTTTGGCCGCTGCCACAAAGGCATTGCCCGGACCGACGATCTTGGCGACCGGCTCTACAGTGTCAGTGCCGAAAGCCAACGCTGCAATGGCTTGCGCACCGCCAATGGTGTGGATCTCGGTGACACCGGCAATGCGCGCTGCCGCAATCACCTGGGCGTTGATGACGCCTTTTGGTGTCGGCACCACCATGACCAGGCGGTCAACGCCGGCCACGCGCGCCGGGATCGCATTCATCAGCACTGAAGACGGATAGGCGGCAAGCCCGCCCGGCACATAAAGCCCGGCTGCCTGAACCGCGCTCCAGCGATGGCCAAGCTCGACACCTGATGCATCCGTATAGCGCTCACCGGCTGGTACCTGCCGGCCGTGATAGGCCTGGATGCGGGCCGCGGCCGCCTCCAGTGCAGCCAGAATGTCAGGCGGGCATTTATCGGCTTCCAGTTTGATCTGGTCGGCTGACATGCGGGCACCGGTGTCAGGCAGATCAAACCCGTCGAACTGTTTTGTGTAGTCGCGTACTGCCGCATCACCACGGGCTTTGACGTCAGCAAGAATGCCGGCCACGGCGTCATTAACGTCTGCGGACTGTTCACGCTTGTCGCCCAGCAGCCTGGCAAACTCGGCCTCGAAACCGGCATCATTGATGTTCAGCCAGCGTGTCATTCGGTTGCGTCCTGTGTGCTGGTGTCTTCAGGCCCTGCGTCATGGTCCGGCCGTGCGCGCGCCGGCCAGGCCTCACTCAGGTCTGCAATTGCCACCTCGATACACTCAACCTCGATACGTACAGCACCACCGCCTGCAAACGACAGTTCGATGGTGCCTTCCGGCGCCTCAGCGCCTGGAATGAACGTCATGGCAAGCAGCGATACGATTGCCGGCTTGTCGCTCATGATGATATTGCGTGCGCTCACACGGCGGACCCGGGATATCTGAACACCGCACAGCCGCCGCTCGCCGGTGCCTGCCTTGTTGCCGAAATGAACATAGCGGTTGGCCACAATCGACAGCTTGCCCGCGCTCTTCATCCAGCGAAGATCGCCCACCGGCAAGACTGCATCCTGCAAATGCGCGGAAATGACGGCCAGATCCTCTTCATCCAGCGCAGCTATTTTTATAGCGGGAGTGTCGGCCATGTGCTTGGTCGCTTTTTGCTTTCAACCCTCAGGAACAGGGGTTGTCTATAGCATGTTGCACGGAAAGTGGGAGCGGTTTTGCAAACCAGAACATAAGGGGAGATCAAAGATACGATTTAGTCGGAGATGCGCGAGATATCGGCACCACATGCACTGAGCTTGTCTTCCAGTGTTTCGAAACCGCGATCAAGATGATAGACCCGGTGCAGCATGCTTTCGCCTTCTGCCGCAAGGGCCGCAATCACCAGTGACACCGACGCGCGAAGATCGGTGGCCATCACCTCGGCCCCATGCAACTGATCCACGCCCGTTACGGTTGCGGTATCGCCACTGAGCGAAATGTCGGCGCCCAGGCGGGCCAGTTCCTGCACGTGCATGAACCGGTTTTCGAAAATTGTCTCGCGAATGACGGAAGTCCCGCCGGCTCGCGTCATCAGTGCCATGAACTGCGCCTGCAGATCAGTCGGAAAGCCGGGATAAGGCTGGGTTTCCACATCGACCGGTTTCAGGCCATTGCCGTTGCGCCTGATCCTCATGCCGTCGTTTTCAACATCGATGGTGGCGCCTGCCTGTTCCAGCACTGAAATCACGCTGGCCAGGTTGTCAGCCCGCCCGCCGCGCAGTTTGACATCGCCCCCGGTCATGGCCACAGCCATGGCATAGGTGCCGGTTTCGATCCGGTCTGCCAGAACCTCATGGCTTGCGCCATGCAGTTCATCGACGCCCTGTATGGTCAGTGTCGAGGTGCCGATACCGTCGATTTTGGCACCCATATTGACCAGGCATTCGGCAACATCGATGACTTCCGGCTCGCGCGCGGCATTCTCGATCACTGTTTCGCCCTTGGCCAGTGTCGCAGCCATCATGGTGGTGTGGGTTGCCCCGACAGACACCATCGGGAAGGTGATCCTGTTGCCTGTCAGGCCACCGGGCGCCCTGGCCACCACATAACCGTTTTCAATTTCAAGTTCTGCACCCAGTTCGCGCAGCGCCATGAGATAAAAATCCACCGGCCTTGTGCCGATTGCACAGCCGCCCGGCAGGGAAACGCGGGTATCATGAAAGCGGGTCAGCAACGGCCCGAGAACCCAGAAACTGGCTCGCATTTTTGACACGAGATTGTAGGGCGCCGTGGTGTCGACAATGTCAGCAGCGGTAAAATGCACCGTTTCACCGGCCTGGTTGCACTGGCCGGCGCGTTTGCCGTCGGTGCGCTGGTCAACGCCGTGATTGTGCAGAATGCGCTTCAGCAATTGCACATCAGCCAGCCGGGGCAGGTTTTTGAGCGTGAGTGTTTCAGCAGTCAAGAGACTGGCAATCATCAGGGGCAAAGCGGCATTTTTCGCGCCTGAAATCGGGATTTCGCCATTCAATTCGTTGCCGCCGCCGATTCTGATCCGGTCCATGCTGTTTTCGTGCCCTTTTGATACAATCTGGAAAGTATGCTGCGATAGTGCCGCTTTGTGGCGCTTTCATGCACCTAAAGTGCCAGTTCCGGCAAGGGGCATGTAACGCAACGAAATATGGTTGATTTTCAGTCCTTTGCCTTATCGGAAATGTTTTTCTGATCGCCTGTTGCCGACGATTTGCTGCGGGCCTGCTGCTTGCGCCGGGCAAGATTGCGCCTGAGCGCTTCTGCCAGGCGTTTTTCCCTTTCTGAAGCCGTTTCGCTGGCCATGCCTGCACCACCTTCGAATTAGCGATTATTGAACCTTCATAATGTAGGCATGAGACATGTTATTGTCATGCAGGTTCAATCATGCTTGCACAGTTTCAGTTGCTGTGGCATTACGCCTGCCATATTGCCGGGCCAGCCCGGGTCATGCTGTCGTAGCTCAGGGGTAGAGCACTCCCTTGGTAAGGGAGAGGTCGAGAGTTCGAATCTCTCCGACAGCACCATATTTTTCCCGGAAAACAGACTTTTTGTGTGGCCATGTGTAACGGGATGTGTCGGTTCGGGGGTATTCTCGTTCCTGTCTGGTTTTGCATCAGTGCTTGAAGGACAGTTGTGACTGAACGGTTGATGGAGAGTTTCTGGTTCAACCTCGCCGATCTGGCACGTAGACAGCAAGACATCCTGAAACGCTCTGAACGAAGCTGCTTCAAATGACTGAGAACAAGCCGACTTTACATTTGCTCGTTGGAAAAATTGCCGCCGGAAAGTCGACCAGGGCGGCTGAACTGGGCCGGGCGCCGGGCACAGTGGTTGTAAGCGAAGACCAGTGGCTGGCGGCACTGTTTGGAGATGAGCAGAACTCCATCGGTGATTACGTCCGCTGTTCTGCCCGGCTTCGAACCGCCATGGAGCCTCATCTGATTGCGCTTTTGCAGTCCGGTCTCTGCGTGGTTCTCGATTTTCCTGCCAACACAATTGCAATGCGTACATGGGTTCGAAGGTTGCTGGACAAAGCCGGTTGTGCGCACAAACTGCATTTTCTGGATATTGCAGACGACGTTTGCAGGGAACGGTTGCACGAGCGCAATGCCGCAGGGAACCATGCCTTCTCAGCCACTGATGAACAGTTTGATCTCATCACCAGGCATTTCGTAGCACCATCCGCCGAAGAGGGGTTCCAGGTTGTTGTGTATCACCGCGATGAAACCGGCGAGAAATGATCGGACCTACACCGTGTGTTCTTGATGTGGTTTTTGGGAAACGCTGAAAACGCCGTTTTTCAGTTGTTGAATTCCCCGCGCAACTGTAACGTGCGACAGGTGCACCGGAACCGGTCAGCACAAGTCGGCGGTTAATGGCAATATTACTGGATTGATACATCGTTTACCTCTCATTGTTGGGTAAATCTGTGTGTGTTGCGTAAGCTTTTAGTCACGTAAAACCACGTTTACGGCAGTGTTTGAGGGGGTAATGCAGGAACTGGACCCGCTTAGGATCAACCAGATTGTGACGCGGCTGCACATGCAGGTTGTTGCGGTACATGGAATCGAGATCGCTACCAGTGTCGACTTTGACCGTTTTGCAACGGTCAGGGCGCAATTGCGCGATGACGCCATTTCGCCCTACTTCGATCCGCAGCATAATGGCCCTGAACTTTCGCAATCGGCCTTCTGGATTGAAGGGCGCAAGGATGGCGAACCGGTCTATGTAGAAGCCTATCGTCTCTATGAACCAAGCGGGCCGTTCAACCACTGGTGTCGTGCATGGCTGATGGACGCGCACACCAGGGCAGGCGAGGATGTGCACATTGGTTCGGTTTCCGAACCTATGTCTGATCCGGTCTCACGGTTGGGCGGCCGTATGGCCTACCGAGGTGAACTGTTCATGTCGCCGGCCCTGCGCGGAGGCCCCAAGAGCCGGTTGATCAACGACATTTCGCTGCTTCATCACGCTCTGGTCTGGGGGTACTGGAAACCGGACTACATCTGGGGTTTGACGACCGAGAGCAGAGCACAGCGCGGCATGCTTCGCCGCATCTATTACAACCACCTGGAAGAGGGATTTATTGTCTGGAAACGCCGGCCTGCGTGTGTGGAACAGGAGCGCGAAACCCTGTGCTACCAACCGCGCCATCAGATCATCAGGGACCTTGCTGCAGTCAGTCTAGGCTATCAAACGTCTACCGGCACTTCGTAACCGGACCGCCCAAACGGTTCCAGACGATCAGGACGTGTCTCACCTTGCATGAGCAATGATCCAATGGTGATTTTCTGTCCGCTCTGCACTGGAAACAGAACACGGTGATAGCGCAGCCAGTAGGCTTCAGCTTGTCCCTGCGCCGGTATCAGCGCCATGCATTCATCAAACAGAACCTGGCGATGTTCCGACACTTCAAGATACCTGTCGTAGACATGGATCTCCGTCTGTGTGAAACGTTCATCCAGCCGGAACTGCTTCCCCTGACACCAGTCCACCCCCATGATTTTCCCGAGCGGTGTGCGCGCTCCGACCTCACGGATCGGAAAACCGCCGTCCGGGTCGTCATCTGAGAACACCAGCCGGGACGCGATCAGCCGCGGTGACCTGATTGCCCGTCTGACATTGCCGGGGATTGAACCGGGGTCTCTTGGTGCCTGTAACGCAGATTGGAGCATTGAAACTTTCAGGCCCTGCAAAAACGCCATCCGGTCTGAGGCTTCCTCGGGGGTGTCGAAGCGCTCCGCAAACCATCCTTGATTGTAGAAGTTCAGGAAATACGGCGCCGGCATAGCGCCAAGGTTGGCTGCTGCAAACTGCAGGCTGTCGGGTGTGGCGTAAGCGGTATCCCACTGCACCTCGGTTGCGTATGCGTCATTGGCCGATATGAACGGTCTCATGCATACCAGGCCAAATCCTCGAAACGGCAAATCATTGTCGGTGAACGGATATCCCGTCAGGTCCCCAACAACCTGACCGCGGTCAATCCAGTTGTATTGGTCGCCATGTACCTGTGTGGTTGTCACATTTTTCATTTGTCGCGTTCGACTTTGGGAAACGGGATTATATTGGACTGTTCGTTCGGTCCGAACAAATCTGTCAGGGAAAGGCCCAATACTGCGCCCATTTCAATAATTGTTGACGAATGGCCGAGTGTGGCTCCGGCTTCAATGTCCAGAACCGTTCCAATCGCAATGTCCATGTCGCTGGCCAGTTGCTGAACTGAAATCTTCTTTGAAACCCGCGCGTAGTGCAATCGCGTACCAATATAGCCATGTTTCATCTTAGACCCCCCTGATGTTGATTCCGGCGAATCGGTCGATAATTGTACAACGGGCGGTCGCAAGTCATCACGGAATAAATTGTCGCCATTCAGTTTTGAAACCCGGTGTACCGCAGTGATCACGAAATCTCTCGTCCGAGGATTTTCTACTCCTGCCCGGTTCCTTGCGGCGCCGTCTGACTCCATTGCCATCAACTCTCATTAAATAACGCTACGTTAATCTGCGCGGAAGTGTCAATCAGTGCTCTTGTTCGCTGGATATCCCTGCATGCTCGGGTTAAAAGGCTTTCATGGCAGACACTCTCAAGCAGACGCAATCTTCCGAACGCCTTTACGCAGATCAGGGAATTCAGCTTTCCCGCGTCTTTTTTGTCATCGGCATGATGATGCTGGTGCTGACGCTGTTCATGTTTCCGCCCCTGGTGTCGGATCTTGTCGCCCGGAATGATGACTGGAGCGTGTTTGCGGCTTCCGCCTTCGTGACCGGCTTCCTCGGCCTCATGCTGGTGCTGGTCAGCCGCGGCGGCTGGTCGGACCATGTCTCCTTGAAGGAAGGTTTCGTGCTGACGGTGCTCAGCTGGATAGCGCTGTGCCTGATGGCGTCGATTCCGTTCATGTTCCTGGGCCGTGATGCCAGTGTTGCCAATGCACTGTTTGAAGCGGTTTCCGGCCTGACCGCAACCGGTGCAACGGTGCTGACCGGTCTCGATCACCTGCCGCCCGGCATGTTGTTATGGCGTTCGATCCTGCAGTGGATCGGCGGCGTCGGCATCGTCGTCATGGCGCTGGTCATGCTGCCGTTCCTGCGCGTCGGCGGCATGCAGCTGTTCCGTGCTGAAAGTTCCGACCGCTCCGACAAGTTCATGCCGCGCGTCGGCGAGGTCATCAGCCTTATCGCGGTCACCTATCTGTCCCTGACATTCGCCTGCGGATATTGCCTATTACTGGGCCGGCATGAACGCGTTCGATGCGCTCAATCACGCCATGACGACCGTCTCGACGGCAGGTTTTTCGACCCATGACCGGTCGTTCGCGCATTTTGAGGACAACAAGGCCATCCACTGGATTGCCATTGTCTTCATGCTGGGCTCATGCATGCCGCTGGTTCTGTACGTCAAGATGGTGCGGTCAAGATCGCTGGCAGTGTGGAATGACGCCCAGGTGCGCGGCTTCGTCCAGATTTCCGGTCTTGCGGTCTTCACCGTGACCTTGTGGTATTATGTGCGTCACGACGAACCGTTCCTGGACGCGCTCAGGGTGGTCAGTTTCAATGTTGTTTCCATCATTTCGACGACCGGATATGCCTTGGGCGATTATACCAACTGGGGCAGCGGCATCATGGGGCTGTTTTTTGCCCTGATGTTCCTGGGCGGATGCACGGGGTCGACAACCGGTGGCCTGAAGACCTTCCGTCTTCAGGTCATGATGATGACGGCCTCGGGCTATATTCGCCAACTGATGAGCCCGAACCGCATCGTGGTCCTGAACTTCAATAATACCAGGATCACCAACGAAATCGCCACATCGGTGCTGGCCTATGTCACCGTCATGTTCATATCGGTCATGGTGTTCACCATTGCCTTGTCATTTTTTAATCTTGATCTGATTACCGCGCTGTCCAGTGCCACTGCCACGATCACCAATGTAGGCCCGGGTCTGGGAGACATTGTCGGGCCGGCCGGCAGCTATGCCAACCTGGATCCGGGCGCGAAACTGCTGTTGACCGTGTCCATGTTGCTGGGGCGGCTGGAATTCTTCACCGTGCTCGTGGTGCTGTCACGCTCGTTCTGGCGTAAAAACTCATCAAGATTCTAGTCCGGTTCGACCACGCCGCCTGCACTGTCGGACCGGTTGAGCCTGCGCCAGTTTTCCGGTTCATCAAACTCACCTTGCCATAGACCCTTGCGGGCATTTTTCGCACTGCGTTCGGAACCAACATACGCCGGCAGTCTGTAAGCCACCGCCCACCCGTCGGCCACCATCTGCCGGTTCAGTTCGGTCTCACCGGCATGGCAAACCGAAACCGACCGCTGGTACCGGTCAACATCCATGGTACGGCATCTGACATCGCGGCCCGCAACAATGGCCTTGAGATGGGCTCTGGCCTTGCGTCCACAGTTATAATCACGCCCCGCCTTGTCGCGGCAGCGCTGGCCAAGCTCGGGCGCATCGATGCCCTGCAGGCGAATGTCATGGGGCTCGTCGCTCGGGCGCAGGCTGTCGCCATCGATTACCCGCATGTTGCCGGCAACGTTGTTTCCAGGCAGAAATTCGATCACGCCCAGTGCCAGCATGGTCAGGGCAATCACCACCAGCACATCGAGGCCTGTGCGCCATAGCGGGCGCCCCCGCCGGCGGCTCATTTTTCCGCCTTGGTCCAGCGGTTGACAGCCTTGCTGTCGCTTTCACGTGCATCAACCCAATTGGCTCCTCGAGCGTCGTCGCCCTCTTCAAGCTTCCAGAACGGTGCCTTGGTCTTCAGCCAGTCCATCAGAAACTGGCAGGCCTCAAAGGCTGCTTCACGGTGTGACGAACAGGTAATTACCAGCACGATGTCTTCACCCGGATGCATGCGGCCATAGCGATGTACAATCAGGCTTGCATCCAGCGGCCAGCGCTCATTGGCCTCCGCCTCGATCTCGGCCAATGCCTTTTCGGTCATGCCGGGATAATGCTCCAGTGTCATGGCAGACACCTGCTCGCCCAGATTGAGGTCGCGTACGGATCCGGCAAACAGGGCCGTACCGCCGATCTTGTGGTTGTCGCCCCGCACCGCGCGCAGTTCCGCGGCTATGTCAAACGGCTCTTCCTGTACCCGTATCATGAGCAGACAGTCCCTATTCCTGGGGCTTGTTCAGCAGGTTCTTGAACAGTTGACCGCCGAGTTTTTCGGCTTTGCCGGCACCTTGTTCACCCAGCGCCTTGGCGGCCTCATCGCCGACCACGCTACGCGCGCGGTCCTCGATCGTTTTCGACACCTTGCCTTTGGCCTGTTCTTTCAGTTCGTTGCCGGCAGCGTCGACATTGATGTTGCCGGTTGAAACACCAAGCTTGTTCAGCGCATCGAGCGCGGCTTGCGGGTTTTCCAGAATGCCTTGTACATCAGGGTAGATTTTCGGGTTTGCCCACGGACCTTTGACGATAACAGGTACAACGAGACCGGTGAATTCACCGCCCGGGCCTGACGCAGCACTTGGTGCCACCTTGTAGTTCAGCCGTTTGCGCAGCAGGTCGACAGTGCCTTTCCCCGTCACCCGCACCAGCGGACCCACAAGGTTCAGGTCGTCATTGTTTCCAATGCCGTCGGTAAACCGGAAACCGGCAGAAAGGGTGGAAAATTCGGTGCTGGCATTGTCGGTCTTTTCCCATCCGCCGAGCACGGCACTTTGCACGCCGGTGACCATGTTCGCCATGTCGATGCCGCGTATCACACCGTCTGTCAGCCGGAATTGGGCCGTACCTGACAGCGTTGACACCAGCTCTCGTTGTGATGGCCATTGGCCGCCAGATTGAGCGTGCTGGCAAGCTTGCCTTCGAACCGTGACGTGCCGGCAAAGTCCTTGAGTAACGCCAGCCGTCCAGACCGTAGTCTGAAATTGCCCGGTCAGTCTGGGTATACGGGTCGACCCATCAAGGGTGAGCTTGCCGGTGGCAGTGCTGCCATACAGCGTTATCTTCTTCAGATCGGCATTCAGCTTGCCCGACCCATGTCGATATCAAGCAGGGTTTCACCGAACTTCACGTCACCGTACACAATGCCTCCGGTGCGCAATCTCAGTTTCGCGTCGAGCGAGTTCAGACTGCTGAAGTCGATCGCGGCATCGTTCCAGTCGGCTCTCGGTTCGCCGCTATCTGACGACGATTTCTTGCCGGTGTAGATATTGGTGTTCAGCTGGTCCAGCCCGAGGCTGGCGGTTATGCGCGGATGATCTCCGACAAGCGTGAGCACCACATTGCCCTGTGCATTCATGCCATCCATCGCAATGGTGGCCTTGTTCAGCTTGACGGTTTGCCCGCTGAGATCGACGCCGGCCCTGGCTGAAAACTGTTTCAACCCGGCTTGCCCGCCGATCTCGGCACCCGCCCATTTGGCGAGCTTCCGCAAATCCGGCGATGACACATCAAGATTGCCGGCCAGGTTCAGACCGTTCCCAAAACGGGCAAGGCCTGACAGTGCCGCGGTGAGGTTTGCTGACTGGATTGACAGGTCAACGGGGGACCCTTTCGTGGCAAGGCGCGTCGGCAATTTGGCAAATACCTGCAGGTCAATGCGCTGCCCGTTCCAGATCAATGATCCCTTGACGTCCATCGGGGCTTGCGCGTTGGCAATGCTGACAACGATATTGACCCCGGTTGCCCGGAACTCGGATCCGGAGCGCTCGTCTGCATAGACTATCTCGCCGTCCTCAATCTTTATCGGTGCAATCCGCACGCTTTCAATGGTTGAAGAGCCAGTGCCGGCGGACGGTTCGGCAACGCCGCCATCCCGGTTGAAGTCCCAGTTGGCCTTGCCCTGCTTGTCCACAACCAGGTTGAGGCGGGGGCGGATCAGGGTCAGTTCCTGAAAATTGATCTGCCGCGACAGCAATTCCGACCATGACAGCTGCAACTTCAGGGCCTGCGCGGAAATGGTAGTTCCGTCAAACATGGCGGGCGGGTTGGACAGGGTCGCGCCTTCAACTTCCAGTCTTAAACTCGGCCACAATTTCACTTCGGGCGGTTTCAGCAAGGTCAGCTTGCGGCCGGTTGCCTGTTCGACCGCACTGCTGAGCTGGGCCGTTGCAAATTCACCGCGCACGAACAACGGAATGCTCACGATGGCGATGGCCGCAATCAGCACGATGACCAGGATGGGAATGATGATTCGTTTCATGGTGCGGATTCTAGCAGATCGAACCGGGTTATGAGAGCGCCACATTTGGACATGGCATTCAATGAACTCTCCAAAAGTGACAGAAAATGGTTTTGGATTGCTTTCCAGGTGTCTATTGTGGCCGTCATCCAGGGTCCTGACCCTAACTCAATCCCACACTGATTTTGCGAGTTTTTCATGTCTGCTGAACCTCTTTGGTCCCCTGATGCTGCCCGAATTGCCGCCCATCGCCTGACAAAGTTCATGCGCTCTGTAAATGCGTCCAGAGATATGGATATGAAGACCTATGACGACGTTCACGGGTTTTCAGTGCGCGAACCGGAAAATTTCTGGTCCGATATCTGGGACTTCTGTGGCGTGAAGGCCGAGACCCGCGGAGACCATGTGCTGATTGATCGCGAGAAGGTGCCCGGCGCGCAGTTCTTTCCCGATGCCAAGCTGAACTTTGCCCAAAACATGCTGCGCCGTAATGACGATACACCGGCCATGATTTTTCGTGGCGAAGACAAGGTCCGCTATGACGTAAGCTGGCGCCAGTTGACCGATCAGGTCTCACGGCTGCACCAGGCTTTTCGGGATTTCGGCATGCAAGCGGGTGACCGTGTGTGTGCGGTAATGCCGAATATACCGGAAACCATTTCTGCCTTTGCCGGTGCAAATTCGCTCGGTGCCGTCTGGTCGTCCTGTTCTCCCGATTTTGGCGAGCGCGGTATTCTGGATCGCTTTGGCCAGATCGAACCAAGCATACTGATTGTGTGCGATGGCTATTACTACAACGGCAAGACCTTCGATATCACTGACAAGATCGCGCAGGTGGTAAAAGGCCTGCCGACGCTGAGGAAGGTCATTGTCGTCAACTATACCGGAAATGCGCCCGCAACGGCCGCAAAACTGCCCAACGCGGTCACGTTCGATGATTTCATCGATGCCTATTCGCCTGCCCCGATCGACTATGTGATGCTGCCGTTTGATCATCCGCTTTACATACTGTTTTCATCCGGAACCACCGGTGTCCCCAAATGCATTGTTCATCGCACCGGGGGCGTGCTGCTCAAGCATCTGGCCGAACACCAGCTGCATGGCGGTATCAACCCCGGAGACCGGCTGTTCTATTTCACAACCTGCGGCTGGATGATGTGGAACTGGCTGGCCAGTGCTCTGGCATCTGAAGCCACCTTGATGCTGTATGACGGCTCGCCGTTCGCGCCATCTGAAACCGTGCTGTTCGACTATGCCGATGAAGAACGCTTCACCGTGTTCGGCACCTCCGCCAAGTTCATTGATGCTGTGAAGAAAACCGGCTGGCGCCCGATGGACACCCATTCGCTTGCAACGGTCAAGAGCATCATGTCGACTGGTTCCACGCTGGTGCCCGAGAGCTTTGATTTTGTCTATGATGCCATCAAGCGGGATGTCCATCTGGCGTCCATGTCCGGTGGTACCGATCTGTGCGGTTGCCTGGTCGGTATAAACCCGTTCGGCGCGGTGTGGTCAGGTGAAATCCAGGCACCCGGACTGGGCCATGACATCCAGGTGTTTGATGATGACGGCAAGCCGATGCAGCGCGGCAAGGGCGAACTGGTCAACACCAACTCGTTCCCGTCCATGCCGTTGGGGTTTCTCAATGACGATACGGGCGAGCGCTATCACAATGCCTATTATGCAAGGTTCGACAATGTCTGGTGCCAGGGTGATTTTGCCGAGTGGACCGACAATGGCGGCATGATCATTCATGGCCGTTCGGATGCGACCCTGAACCCCGGCGGTGTGCGTATCGGCACGGCTGAAATCTATGCCCAGGTTGAACAGATACCGGAAGTGATCGAGGGCCTGGCAATCGGTCAGGACTGGGACAATGACGTGCGCGTCGTACTGTTTGTGCGCCTCGCAGACGGCGTGGTGCTGGACGAAGCGCTGGAAAAGAAGATCCGCACCCAGATCCGCACCGGCGCCTCACCGCGTCACGTACCGGAAAAGATTGTCGCCGTAGCTGATATTCCGCGCACCAAGTCCGGCAAGATTACCGAACTTGCGGTACGTGATGTGGTGCATGGCCGCGCGGTCAAGAATGTCGAGGCATTGGCCAACGCTGAAGCGCTGGATCTGTTCAGGGATGTGCCTGCCTTGCAAAACTAGGATCAGGACCCATTAAGTCGAGCTGAGTTTCAAGGTCGGCTTGGTGGACTTTGCGATCGTTCATTAACGGTTAGTCATCGGCGAAACCAGTTTCACGGATGCCCAACCAGCTTCATGGTACTCACATCTCCATCTACTACGAATGCTTCGCCATCTCGGAGTGTGCGATAGGCGATTTCGTTGTTCTCATAAAACTCGACTTCTTTCTCAGCGTCAGCAGATTCCGAGTGATCAGATTTGTAGTGGACGACTACTGCGTGAGGTAGAATGTCTAGTCCTTCCCATATCGTATCTTCCACATAGCCTTCAGGAACATCCGCAGGATCATCCACCATTTCAAGACCATGCAGGCTGGGGGCAAGAATGACTACCCCTGCGCTAAATCCGGCATAAACGATTTGATCTGCGGCAAGTAAATCCTTGATAAGATAGTCGAAACCGCTTGTTCGCATCGCACGGCGTAGAACGAAAGTGTTCCCGCCGTTCACCCAGACCATATCCAGTTCCATCATTTTTTGATGTAGCGCTTCTGGTGCGTTGAAGTACTTCCGCAAATCAACTTCCTCAACGGTCATGGCTAGGTCAGCGAAAGTTGACAGTTGTTCAGCAAGCCATTTCTCTCGAGATTTCTCGAAATTATCGAGAGCATTCATAATAACGCCCACATGCGCGTCCGGCGACAGTTTTACAAGCTCAGCATGTGCGTTTCCAACACGGAATGATGACAGATATAGCCTCATATCAGGACGGTATCGTAAGCGTTGCAAACATAAAAGCGTTGTCAGGTTGTAATAGTTTTTCTAGCCGAATGTGTCCGCTTTGGACTCAGAGCAGTCGTTTCGCTCAACCTAAATCAATAAGTTTTGACGCCAGACGTTTCCAACTTTGATATAATCCTCAAGTCATTTTTGAGGCCGCTGGCAAGTCACGGTTCCCACTATGGCCCGGTTCAGCTTGCCAGTACGCGGGTCGTGGGGAAGGTGATGTCGATGCGGGTGCCTTTGCGGGCTTCGCTGGAAAAGGCGAAGGATGCCCGGTTTGCTTCGACCAGCGCCTTGGTGAACGGAAGTCCGAGACCGGTTCCCTGAACATCCGGCCGTCCGGCCAACTCGACCCGGCGAAACGGTTCCAGCGCTGTGCTCAACTGTTCTTCATTCATGCCGACGCCGGTGTCTGTGACAGACAGCAGAAGCTCTCCGGTATCAATTGCCTTGGCAGTTATGATCACCTGCCCGCCGGGATCGGTAAACTTGATGGCGTTCGAGGTCAGGTTCAGCAACACCTGCTTGGTCGACCGCATGTCAGCGACCAGTTGGGGTAGGTGCGGCTATTGGCTAAGAATTTTTTTCAAGTCGGGCAGATCGGGTTTGGTTGCTGTCAAATCCAGCCCGTCCTGAATGTGCATCAGGTGTTGGCAGACAATATTTTCCGCCAGTGCCGCATCTCCTGCCTCAATGGCTCCAAGTATCTTTGCATGTTCGCCGTCCGGACATGTCGATTTTCCGGAATCGCCAAAAAGACCAACAATCAGAGATGTTCGAGTTACCAGTTCACCGATCATTCTGGTTAGAACTGCGTTTCCGCTGACGGACGCCAGCTTGACGTGAAACTCACCGGACAGGCGGATGATCTCGGCCCGTTCGGGGTTGCTGCGCGCTGTATCTTCCATCGTTATGTGTTTTCTCAGATCAGCAAGATCACTTTTGCTGATGACTGAGGTAACTACGCTGATCAGGCCGGGTTCTATCAGTTTGCGAGCCTCGAAAACGTCGTTCGCCTCCTTCGCATCTGGACAGGCGACGAATGCACCACGGTTGGCTTGAAGATCGATAATGCCCTGGCTGGCCAGCAACAGAAGTGCGCGGCGCACACGCATGCGTCCAACGCCGAAGCTCTCACACAATTGCAATTCGCTCAGCTTGGTTTTTGGGGCCAGGCGTTGCTCCATCACTGCCGCGTAGATGCGATCGACAATGATCTGTTCGTCAGGATCTGACGCAAACCGATGTATCAAGGCATATCCTCTGAGTCCAAAATCCTGGGCCAACTAACTGTTTCTGCAAGGAATCGCTCAACCAGTTTCGCCACCATAGCTCATGAGTATTGTTAACGGAAACAAGAATGTTGCTGACGTTGGATTCGAAAATTGTTGACGATCATTGTTAACAATCGTTTTATTAGGGAGATACGAAACTTGGGAATTCCCGATCTTCGGTCGATTCTGGCGTGTGATCCGCCGGACAAGTAGAAACACTATGGGAGGTGAACATGAAACGCAGAGAACTGTTCAAGACAACACTGGCGGCCGCAGCACTGACAGCTCTGTCATCGGTTGCAATGGCTGATAACCCGGTTCTGAAAATCGGATTTGTCGGCGTTACCAGCGGGCCGGCGGCGGCCTGGGGCATATCCAACCAACGCTCGATGGAAACCCGTGCGGCCTGGATCAACGAGACCGGTGGCTATACCATCGGTGGGACCACCTATGACATCGAGATTGTCTCGTTCGACGATCAAAAAGACCCCAAGCGGGCAATTGCTGGTATGGAGAAAATGGCCCAGGCCGGAATTCATTATGTGGTCGGGCCGAATGTGGATGACGGGGCCGCCGCCGTGCGCCCGGTCGCGGAAAAGAACGGGATCATGTATTTCCCCTATGCCTTCCCCAAGTCGCTCTACACGGCGCCCGCGTCCAATGCCATTCTGGGCATGATCGCCAACTACCAGTCCGGCCCGGCGATCTACAAACACCTGATGGAAAACAATGACGTAAAGACCGTGGCCTTTGTCGCTGCCAACGAATCCGACCCGCTGAGCCAGCGTGACGGCGGTGTTGCGGCCGCCAAGGCCCTGGGGCTGGAAGTTGTGTCGGACAGCGTGACCTATCAGGTGGATACCACCGACTTCACCCCGGTGCTGACCCCGGTCATGCGCACCCAACCTGATCTGCTTGTCCTGTCCGGTGTGGCTCCGGCCAACGCACCGCAACTGATCCGCTCGGCGCGCGAGCTTGGGTTTACCGGTCTGATTTCCACTGAAACTGCCCAGGACGCCGGTGTTCTGGCCGAAGGTGCGGGCGATCTGGCCAACGGGTTCATTTCGGTCGGTGGCGCATCCACACCCGAACTGGCCTCGGACATGATGGTGGAATTTGTCGCCCGCTACACCAAGATGTTCGGCGAATACAACGATGAATCCAACACCAAGGTGTACGCGCTTGAGTACATTCTTGAAACGATGAAGGCCAACCCGGCGGCGATGAAGGACGTTGAAGCGTTCAAGACGACAATGGACACGTTCGAAGCGCCGAACCCCTACATGAAGGGCGATGCCAAGTTGACATATGTTGGTTCCACCTCATTCGGGCAAAAGCGTCAGGTTTCTGTACCGCTGGTGGTGAACGTTTATCAGAACGGCAAATTCGAAACCATGTTCGTGGCACAGGTCGACTGATCCCGACTTCTCTGACTGCAACAAGGACACCCCCGGGCTAACCGGCCCGGGGTTCACGGAAAAAGGCTGTCCAATGGAACAGATATTGGCCAATGGCGTCTATCTGGGTGCCCAGTATGCGATGATCGCACTTGGGCTGACTCTGATATTTGCTCTGATGAACGTGCTCAATTTTGCCCACGGGCAAATGTATGTGATCGGCGGATTCATCACTTACACGTTTTACGGACAGCTTGGGATTCCGTTTGTCCTGGCGCTGCTGGCATCCTGCGTGACATTGGCAATCCTGGGTGCGCTGATAGAAAAATTCCTGTTTGGGCCGGTGATCAAAGGGTCCGCGCGCGAAGAAAGCACCATGCTCCTCGCAGCCGGCATCGCCTTCCTGCTGGATGCTGTCATCTTGCTGGTATTTGGCGAAAAACAGCGTGGCGTTCCGAAAATTGTCGATGGCGTATTCAACTGGGATTGGCGCATCATCATGCCGTATGACCGGATACTGGTGGCCGTATTGGCGATCCTGTCGGTCGTGGCGTTCATTTCTTTCATGCAGTACAGCAAGACCGGGCGCGCCTTGCGGGCACTCGCACAGGACCGCGTGGCGGCCGAGTTGATGGGTGTCAATGTAGACCGCTATTCCATGATCGGTTTCGCCATGGGGGCCATGTTGGCGGGGCTGGTCGGTGGGCTGCTGGTGACAATTACCGGTGTTAATCTGGGCATGGGCGGCCCGACTTCGATCAAAGCGTTTATGATGGTGATGATCGGAGGTGCGGGCGTGATATCCGGTGCCATCGCCGGGGGCGTCATCCTTGGTTTCATGGAGGCCACCGGACTTGTTCTGCTGGCGTCGTATGGAGACGTCACCTATCTGGTGATCTTCGTTTCGCTGATGATCTTCCTTGCAATCCGGCCGAATGGCCTGATGGGCAAACCGTGGGGTTAGCGACATGAACAGCTTCAGCTCCAGACAAATCATCAGTGTCGTCATATTCCTTTTGGCAATATTCGTGGCGGTGCCGGTTCTGATCTCGGTCACCGGTCGATGGGATTTCTATTTCACCCTGACATCGGTTGCCTTGCTGGCCATCGCCAGCGGTGGCGTATGGCTGACATTCTACATCGGCCGCATCCATATCGGACAGGGCGCATTCGCGCTTATAGGTGCCTATGTCTCGGCTATTCTTGTAACCAAGGCGGGGGTTTCGTTCTGGATTTCCCTGCCTATTGCGGGCC
Source organism: uncultured Alphaproteobacteria bacterium (assembly GCA_963759095.1). Lineage (GTDB taxonomy): Bacteria > Pseudomonadota > Alphaproteobacteria > Rhizobiales > Aestuariivirgaceae > Anderseniella. The sequence goes on from CAVWYF010000027.1 coordinate 23,170, forward strand.
TGATTGCAGCCGGTATCGGCGTCCTGATCGGCTTGCCTATCCTGCGATTGCGAGGCGTCTATTTTGCCATGATCACGCTGGTGTTGACCCAGGTCGCCACGTTAAGCGCTCTTGCTTTGCCCATTACCAATGGCGCACGCGGCATCACCTCGATACCGCTGCCAGGGGCCGTTTCGATCTTTGGGCTTACGCTCATCCCCGATTTTGGCGCATTGGAAAACGCAAAACTGGCCTTCTATTACACCGCCTGCATCCTGATGGTGATCGTTTTCGCCGCCATGTACAGGCTGGTGAACACGCGGCTGGGGCATCTGTGCCGCTCAATGCAGCAGAACGAGGAACTGGCCTCGTCCATTGGCGTGAACATCGCCTATATCCGCATCATCATCTTCGCCATCGCGTCGTTCTTTGGTGGTATCGGTGGGGCGATGTTCGGCTCCATCGCGCAATCGGTTTACCCGTCCACTTTCGTGGTCACAGATTCAATTAACTTCATGCTCAACACCTTCCTTGGCGGCCTGGGTTATGTGTTTGGCCCGATGCTGGGCACGCTGGTTCTGTATTTTGGCTGGGACCTGCTGTTCACGTTCGGCAAGTATCAGTTGCTGATCTACTCCACTGCCATGATCCTGCTAATCCGGTTTCTACCAAACGGTCTGCTGAGCATCAGATTCAAAATGCCGATGGGGGGTGAGAAATGAACCCCATTCTGGAAGTTAAGAACGTCTCCAAGAAGTTCGGCGGCCTTACTGCCAACAATAACATTAGTTTCAACGTGGCCGAGCATGAAATCCTGTCTGTGATCGGTCCCAACGGCGCGGGCAAATCCACGCTGTTCAAGATGATTTCCTCGTTTCTTCGAACAACCTCGGGCGAGGTGCTGTTCAAAGGCGAGCGGATATCAAACCTGCGGCCCCATATTGTGGCCCGAAAAGGTGTTGTGCGCACGTTTCAGGAGACCACGATATTCAAGAGCATGACAGTGCGGGAAAGCGTGATCGTGTCCCAGCATCTACGTGCAAAGGCAACGCTCGCCGGGTATTTCCTGGGCTCCAGAACCGCCAGAGAGGATATCCAGATTTTCGGCAGAAATGCCGATGAGATCATTGATTTTCTGGAGTTGAGCGATATCCGCCACGAACTGGCCCATAACCTGCCCCAGGGCCACCTGCGTGCTCTTGGTGTCGCAATCGGGCTGGCCACTGATCCCAAGGTGCTGCTGCTGGACGAACCGTTTGCGGGCATGAACCACGACGAAACCATGAATATGGTCCGTCTGGTCAAATCTGTGCGCGACCGGGGGGTTACCGTCTTGCTGGTTGAGCATGACATGGCTGCCGTTATGTCAATCTCCGACCGGATTATCGTCCTTAATTTCGGTGAGATGATCGCCGAGGGAACGCCGGTGGAAATCCAGAATAACGACAACGTCATCGAGGCCTATCTGGGCAGCGAAGATGATGCAATCGGGATGTAGGCCATGAGCGATATGCTGGAATTTAATGATGTCGAGCTCTACTACGATCATGTCTATGCGCTGCGCGGCGTTACGATAAATCTGCAAGAGGGCGAAACCGTCGCACTGATTGGGGCAAACGGTGCCGGCAAGTCTTCTATTCTGAAAGCGATCACCGGGCTGGCAAGGCCGGACAAGGGCTCGATCCATTTCATGGGTGAGCAGATCGACGGCCTGCCTGCTTCTGACGTTGTAAACAGAGGCATCACCATGGTGCCCGAAGGGCGCCGTGTATTTGCATATATGTCCGTCAAGGACAACCTGATGATGGGCGCATTTTCCCGGTCGGACAAAACCGAGATCAGCCAGTCACTGGACGGCGTTCTTGAACGGTTTCCACGACTCAAGGAACGATATTCGCAGGCCGCAGGAACCTTGTCGGGCGGCGAACAGCAGATGCTGGTGATCGGGCGCGCCTTAATGGCCCGGCCAAAGCTTTTGCTGCTGGATGAACCATCGCTGGGGATCGCTCCCAAGCTGGTGCAAGACATTGCCCGTTCGATTGTGGCGATCAATCAGGACGAGGGTGTTTCAGTACTTTTGGTCGAGCAGAACTCCAGAATGGCACTTAGCATTTCCAATCGGGCCTATGCACTGACAACCGGTAATGTGGCCATATCAGGCGCGTCCAAAGACCTGCTGCACGATGACCGGATCAAGGCGGCGTATCTGGGCGGGGAGGTGTGAGATAGCTCATGAAAATTCTTGTTGTTAATCCAAATACTACAGCGTCGATGACGGGGAAAATCGCTATCGCGGCAAGGGCGGTGGCCCGCCCGGATACGCAGATTATTGCCGCTAACTCTAAAAATGGCCCTGCGAGCATTCAGGGTTATCTTGATGTTGCGGAGTGTATTCCGGGATTGATCGCCGAAATAAAACAGCACCCGGAAGTCGACGCCATCGTCATCGCCTGTTTTGATGATACGGGCTTGGACGCTGTACGCTGCCTGGTTGATGTGCCGGTGATTGGCATTGGCGAGGCAGCCTACCACGCCGCCAGTATGATCGCGGTCAGGTTCAGTGTCATCACAACACTGTCGCGGTCCGTATCAGGGCTCGAGACCAATCTGACCAGGTATGGGCTGGCATCGCGGTGCGTTAAGGTCCGGGCAACCGACATACCTGTTTTGCAACTTGAACGTGGAGACGCCGCGACCACCGACAAGATCCGTCAGGAGATAAGGTTGGCGATAAACGTGGATAAAGCCGAGGCAATTGTTCTTGGCTGCGCCGGTATGACCGATCTGATGGATCAACTGGCAAAAGAATTTGGCGTGCCGGTCGTGGATGGTGTCGCCTGTGCGGTTACTCTGGTGGAAGCGCTGGTTGCTGCCGGTCTGAAAACATCAAAATTGGGGACATATGCTTCACCGGAGTTCGTTTTATCAGATGAACAAAACTCAAGTCTTGCTATCTGATTGATCGATACGGCCTTCGGAAGCATACGATTCCGAACACTCAAGCGGGGCGGCTATCGAATGCTGCTATTCGGCATGCTGAACAATAGGCTTTGACGCCAGACGTTTCCAATCTTGATGGAATTCTCTGGCGCTTCTTCAAGGTCGCTGGCCAAGTCACGGTTCCCGCTATGGTCTGGCTCAGCTTGCCAGTACGCGGGTCGTGGGGAAGGTGATGTCGATGCGGGTGCCCTTGCGGGCTTCGCTGGAAATGGCGAAGGATGCCCGGTTTGCTTCGACCAGCGCCTTGGTGAGCGGAAGTCCGAGACCGGTTCCCTGAACATCCGGCCGTCCGGCCAACTCGACCCGGCGAAACGGTTCCAGCGCTGTGCTCAACTGTTCTTCATTCATGCCGACGCCGGTGTCTGTGACAGACAGCAGAAGCTCTCCGGTATCAATTGCCTTGGCAGTTATGATCACCTGCCCGCCGGGATCGGTAAACTTGATCGCGTTTGAGGTCAGGTTCAGCAATACCTGCTTGATCGAGCGCATGTCAGCTACCACCTGTGGCAGGTTTGGAGCGACCGACTTGCGCAACACCACGCGGGCCCCGGTTGCTTCGTCCTGCATCAGCTTTATGCAGCTATCAATTGCCTGGCCAAGGTCAACGGAGATGAAGTTAAGTTCCAGCTTGCCGGCCTCCACCTTGGACAGGTCCAGCAGATCGTTGACCAGCGACAGCAAATACTCGCCTGATGTGTGGATGTCGTTGGCGTAGCCCTCATAGCGTTCAGAGCCCAGCTTGCCGAACTGGGCGTTGCGCATGATATCGGAAAATCCCAGAATGGCATTCAGCGGCGTGCGCAACTCGTGGCTGATGCGTGCCAGGAATTCGGACTTCTGCCGGCTTGTATGTTCCGCCGTGTCGCGGGACTCGCGCAACTCTGCTTCGGTCTTCTTCCATTGGGTTATGTCACGCATCACGGCGCAATAGGTGGATGCGGGTATGCCCTGCATACGCGCGCTGATCTTGCGCATGGTAATGAAGATAGGCACATCGCCGCCATCATTCACATTGGCAGTGATCTCCCGGCCGCCATTGAACAGCATGGACAGTCCGCTGTCGCCAAGTGCGGCCAGATAGTCACGCACCACTTTGGCGCTTGCCTTGTCCATCAGGCCGGCAAGCGGCTTGTCGATGACGCTGGCGGCATGGACACCAAACAACGCTTCTGCCCCGGCACTCATGTGAGTGATGCTGCCATCATCAGCCAGGAACACGATCCCGTCCGTAGCCGTGTCCAGTATTGACATAAGCCCCGATGTGCTGACGGCAGGTTGCGGGGCCGTCGGTGCCTCGGGCAGCGGCGCTTTTGAAACGCTGTTGGTCGGTGCCGCCGGTCTTGCAGCCGCATCGGTTGCTGGTGGCGGAGGCTGTGTGACCGAAGCGGCCCTGGGCGTATCATCGCCTTGCGAAGGGGCGGTGTCAGGCTTTGCAACTTCGCTGCGCGAAACCGGCACGGTAACCGGCGTATCGGGTTGTTTGCTCTCTGTTTCAGCCAGGATTGCCATTGGCATGGCACCGTCATTCCATGGGAATGTCGATTTTTCCACAGTGAATTCGATCTCTTCCCCATGCTGCCGCTTCAGCGTGACCGAACCCTGCTTGCTGGCCAGTGCGCCGAGAGCTGCGGCAATGTCGTTACGCCTGACGAGATCATTTTCACCGGCGTACCCCAGGGCGGTAGCGATTGCCTGATTGGCATAAACGATCTTGCCGGCGCGATACAGAACGATCGCCTTGGGAATGTCCGACAACGCCTTGCGCACGATTTCAGCCACCCCGAAGCCGGCGGCTTTGGCAGTTGGTGTGATGGTCTGGGCCGCAGAACTTACCGATGATGCCGGGGGGCCTGCATGTGCCGGGCTTTGCTCAGGCGCAATATCTGGTGCCGCGGTCTTTGACGGTGTTTTTGCAGGCGCCTGAGTGGTCGCGGCTTCAACCGCCTGGCGCAGGTCTGACACTGTATCCGATTGCGGGGGCGGGTTGTGCTCGCCTGTTGCCGGTGCCGGGACAGGCATGCCTGTTGCCGGTAATGCGCGCTCAAGTGCACGGCGGTCCGTAACATCTTCCAATATCGCCGAAAAGCTGCTCTCAGTGCTTTCCGGCAGGGTGATCAGCTTTGCTGTCACCCTGATTTCGCGATTGCCGAACCCTGTCGCCATTGTCGCAATCGAGCTGGCAATGCCGGCCCGGCGGGCACGGTCAAATATTTTGGCTGACAAGTCTTGTGTGGAAATTTCTCGAAATGAGGTCGGTGTGGTCTGGCCGAAAAGGCTGCGGGCCATTGCGTTGGCATAACTGATCGCACCGTCATCATCACAGATCACGGTCGCAACAGGCAGGGTTTCCAGTACTGAATTTGCATGCCCGGTGGCTTCTGCGCCCGGCGCTGCCCCCGATGGCGGTATTTCGGCAACCATCAGCAGCCCGTTGCGCCCGTCGGCCAGCGTGTGCACATGCAGGGTCACACTGAACGGCGCATCGTTGACGGCTGATGCAAAACTCACAATTTCCTGCCAGCTTTCGCCGATTTCCGCGGTCCTGGCCAGTTCAGATACGCGGCCCGCACCAGGGTCTGTTTCGTCGAAAGGCATATCGATGAGGTCGAACAGGCTTTCGCAGCCGAAAACCGCCAGACCGGCGGCATTGGCCCAGACAATACGCAGCCGTGCGCCGTCCCACAGCCATGCAGGCGTGGCAGCAGTGTTCAGCTCATCAAGTGATGGCGCGGTCTCTACACTCAAAACATTTCCCCAGGCCGGTCTGGCTTGCCCAAAACAAAGACAACAAATTCTTATCCTTGTCTCACCCGCCGCATCCGGAGCGCAGTTTAAGCCGGTTTTACGGGCGGCGTCCATGACTTCTTGAGGCGGCTGCAACTCTTGGCATAGCGATGTGGTTAATCGGGGTATTGCCTGGACTGAAGGCCGCGTTTTTGAAGCCATTTCAACCTTTGCCTTTGTGACTTGCAAAACGTTGGCCTTCGGCATAGTTTGCGCCCCGCTGAACGAGTTTTTTTGCAGGCGTAGCTCAGTTGGTTAGAGCGCCGGATTGTGGATCCGGAGGCCGTTGGTTCAAACCCATCCGCCTGTACCAGCTCGTTTTCAGGTTTCCATCAGACAGATTGCCGTTTTGTTGCACAGGTCCATCTCATGTGGACTCATGCGCGGAACCGACATAGGCTCCAGCCTCACTAGTTTGTGAAAAGGGAGCGTATATCTAATGAAATCAATTCTGAAATACACACTCGCAGCTGCTGCAATTGCAGGCTTTGCTGCGTCGGCCAGTGCTGCGGATCAACGTTTTGTATCCATCGGTACAGGTGGTGTGACGGGTGTTTACTATCCAACTGGCGGCGCCATTTGCCGCTTGATGAACAAGACCCGCAAGGACCACGGCATTCGCTGTTCAGTCGAGTCCACCGGTGGCTCGGTCTACAATATCAATACGGTTCGCGCTGGCGAGCTTGAGTTTGGTGTTGCCCAGTCTGACTGGCAGTTCCATGCCTACAACGGCACCTCAAAATTCGAAGAAGCCGGCAAGTTTGAAAAACTGCGGGCTGTATTTTCTGTCCACCCTGAACCGTTCACTCTGATCGGCAAGGCCGGTGGTGGTGTCAAGAAGTTCGAAGACATCAAGGGCAAACGCGTGAATGTCGGCAATCCCGGCTCCGGACAGCGCGCCACCATGGAAGTTGTCATGGGAGCCTCGGGCATCGCAATGGGTGACCTTGCTCTGGCTGCCGAACTGAAAGGTTCGGAAATGGCACAGGCTCTTTGTGACGGCAAGATCGATGTGATGATGTACACGGTTGGCCATCCGGCTGCTGCCATCACCGAAGCTGCCACGACCTGCGACATCGAAATGATCCCGGTTGACGGTCCTGCCATCGACAAGCTGGTTGCCGACAATCCGTTCTACCGCAAGGCCACCGTGCCGGGTGGAATTTACAAGGGCAACGCCGATGACACCCCGACCTTCGGTGTGGGTGCGACCTTCATCTCTTCGGCTGATGTGCCGGAAGATGTGGTCTACACACTGGTCAAGGCAGTGTTCGACAACTTCGACGACTTCAAGAAACTGCATCCTGCCTTCGCTCACCTGAAGGAAGAGGAAATGATCAAGGACGGACTGTCCGCTCCTCTGCATGATGGTGCTGTGAAGTACTACAAGGAACGCGGCTGGATGTAGTCTGGTTCGGGTGTTCAATAATACGCAGCGGGGATAAAATTCCCCGCTGCGGTTTTCCAGTCTATTTGTTTGAAAATTTAAAAACCGGCGATCAAGCCGGATCATGTGCAAAATTTAAAGTGCACACCAAAGGGCAGGAGGGGATCTCGCCATGAGTACTCAGGACAACACGGTTGCTGAATCGGCATCCGATATCGCAGCTGCATCTGATACGGGCGGGCGCAGCCTTACTGGTTCACTTGGTTATTTTGTGGCCCTCCTGGCATTCATCTGGGCGTGCTTTCAGCTCTATATCGCCTCCGGCGTCCCGTTCTGGCTGACCCAGGCAACCGGTATCAATGTGGTGTTCAATCAGGGCCAGTCACGCATTATTCATCTGGCGTTCGCCATCGCGCTTGCCAGTTTCTCGTTCCCCCTGGTCAAGGGATCAGCGCGCTTCACCATCCCCTGGTATGACTGGGTTCTGGCTGTTGTCGGGTCGGGGAGTTGCCTTTACCTGCTGGTCTTCAAGGACGACATTGCAAGTCGTGCCGGCTTGCCGACAACCGGGGACATGATTGCCTCGACACTCGGCCTCATGTCGCTGGCAATTGCTGTTTACCGCTCGCTTGGTCTGCCGATGCTGGTGGTGGCAAGCGTGTTCGTCTCCTATGTGTTCTTTGGCGACAGTTCGTTCCTGCCGGATACCATCCAGTGGAAGGGCGCGTCGTACGGCAAGGCGCTTTGGCACTTCTGGATGCAGACGGAAGGTGTGTTCGGTGTCGCTCTTGGCGTGTCTGCCTCGATCATCTTCCTGTTCGTTCTGTTTGGGTCACTGCTGGAAAAGGCAGGCGCCGGCAATTACTTCATTAAGCTGGCGTTTGGCCTGTTGGGCCACATGCGCGGCGGTCCGGCCAAGGCGGCTGTTGTGGCGTCTGCCATGTCCGGGCTTTATTCCGGCTCGTCGATCTCCAACGTTGTCACCACCGGGACGTTCACCATTCCGCTGATGAAACGCACCGGATTTTCAGCTGAAAAGGCAGGTGCCGTTGAAGTTGCATCATCCACCAATGGCCAGCTCACGCCACCGGTTATGGGGGCTGCTGCCTTCCTGATCACCGAGTTTGTCGGCATCTCCTACCCGGAATTGATGATGAATGCGATCCTGCCGGCTGCAATTTCATATATTGCGCTGGTTTACATCGTTCATCTCGAGGCCATGAAACTTGGCCTTGAAGGTCTCAAGCGGCCGCCGACGCATATCACCCTCATCCAGAAACTGATCGGCGTGCTGTTTGGTTTTCTGGCCATGTCGGCGCTGGCGGTTGCGGTCTATTATGGCCTCGGCTGGGTCAAGACAGCGTTTCCCGGCATGACTATATGGGCGGGGTCAGGGTTGTTCCTGATCGCCTATATAATACTCGTCGGTATTGCTGCCAGTAGGCCGGAGCTTGAGCTTGATGATCCCAACGCGCCGATGCTGGAACTGCCACGCCCCGCTGAGGTGGCGTTGACCGGCCTGCATTTCATCCTGCCGATTGTTATTCTGCTGTGGTGCATTCTGGTCGAGCGTCTGTCACCCGCACTGTCGGCATTCTGGGCCACCATGGCCATGACATTCGTTGTCGTGACACAGCATGCGTTGAAATCCATCTTCCGCGGCACACCTTATCTGGTCGCGGATATCCGGCAGGGCCTGGTTGATTTCTGGGACGGCATGATCGCCGGGTCGCGCAACATGATCGCCATTGCCGTTGCAACCGGTGTCGCCGGTATCATCATCGGCACCGTGTCCCTCACTGGCCTGCATCAGATCATCGGCGAGTTCATCGAATTCCTGTCCGGTGGCAATCTCATTGTCATGCTGTTGCTGGTTGCCGTGATGAGCCTGATCCTCGGCATGGGGCTGCCAACCACGGCCAACTACATTGTTGTATCCTCCCTGATGGCGCCGGTCATTGTTGCCGTCGGTGCACAATCCGGACTGGTTGTGCCGTTGGTCGCCGTGCATCTGTTCGTGTTTTACTTCGGTATTCTGGCGGATGATACGCCGCCCGTGGGGTTGGCCGCATTTGCCGCGGCTGCGATTTCCGGCGGTGACCCGATCAAGACCGGTATCCAGGGCTTCACCTACGACATTCGCACAGCCCTGCTGCCGTTCCTGTTTATTTTCAACACTGAGCTGCTGTTGATTGATGTTGGTCCACTCAAGGCAATCTTTGTGGCCATAGTCGCGACTGCTGCCATGATGCTGTTTGCCGCCGCCACACAAGGGTTCTGGATGGTGAAAAGCCGCATCTGGGAAACAGTGGCACTGTTGCTGATCGCCTTCACCCTGTTCCGTCCGGGCTTCTGGCTGGATTACGTGCAACCGCCTTATGACGAGAAAACCGGCATTGAAGCTGTCGAACTGGCAGCCCAGCAACCGGAAAACGGGCTCATGCGCCTGGTCATTGAAGGTCCTGATTTCGACAATGCCGAAAAGATTGTCAAAACAACCTTGATGGCAAACCTTGGCGCGGCCGGTGACGGCACCAAGCGCATGGAGCAGGCAGGTCTGCTGGTCGCACCTGAAGGTGATGTCGCCAAACTGGAAGAGCCGCTGGCCGGAACACCGTTCTTCACCCGGCTGCAGATGTTCGACTTTTACGGTGACAAGCCGGTGCAGATTCTGCGCGCGGAAATGCCGGCAGACCGGACGCCGAAGGAAGTGTTCTACATTCCGGCCGTGCTGCTGCTTGGTCTGGTATTCTGGGCGCAGCGCCGCCGTCGTGTGGTGCCTGCCGCCAAGGCTACCTGATGCCGGATATGGATCTGCTGGGTGCTTTGTGTGATGCAGCCATTGCGGCGGCCCAACCATCGCTGTGCCTGCCTGCGTATTTGCCGGCACCGCCGAAGGGCAGAACCATTGTGGTGGGCGCAGGCAAGGCATCTGCCGCCATGGCGGCAGCGGTTGAGGCCAACTGGCAAGGTTCGCTGGAAGGTCTTGTGCTCACACGATATGGCCACGGCTGTCCTAGTCAGCACATAGAGATTGTCGAAGCAGCCCACCCGGTGCCGGACAGGGCCGGTTTTGAGGCCGCATCCCGCATCCATGACATGGTTCAGGACCTGACACCGGATGACCTGGTATTGTGCCTGATCTCCGGTGGCGGTTCAGCCTTGCTGACCGCGCCTGCTGCCGGCATCAGCCTGGCCGAAAAACAGGCCGTCAACGAAGCCCTGCTGGCAAGCGGTGTGCCTATTGGCGAGATGAACTGTCTGCGCAAGCACCTGTCGGCAATCAAGGGCGGCAGGCTGGCAGCCGGCGCATACCCTGCAAAAGTCGTGTCCCTGCTGATTTCAGATGTACCCGGCGATGATCCCTCGACGGTCGCATCGGGTCCCACGGTGGCTGATCCGACCACGCGGGCCGACGCATTGGCAATCCTCGACAAGTACAATCTCGATGTCGCACCCTCGGTGCGCGCGTTTCTTGAAACTGAGGCTGCGGAAACCCCCAAGCCGGGTGATCCGCGACTGGCAACCGCCGATACCCGCATGATCGCAACCCCGCGCATGTCCATCAATGCTGCGGCAAAAGTTGCCCGCGAGCACGGCTATCATGTCATTGATCTGGGGGATGACCTTGAAGGCGAGGCGCGCGAGGTGGGCGCCGCACACGCACGGATTGCACTGGAAACGACAGGCCCTGCCATCATCGTGTCCGGCGGTGAAACCACCGTGACGCTGAAAGGCAAAGGCAGGGGTGGCCGCAACGCGGAATATGCACTCGCTTTGGCCATTGGCCTGCAAGGCGCCGGCAATGTGTCAGGTGTTGCCATTGATACTGACGGCATTGACGGGTCTGAGGACAATGCCGGCGCGCGCGTGTCGCCCGACGTGCTGACCCGGGCGCAGGCCAAGGGTGTGGATGCACACGCCATGCTGGCCAATAATGACGCTTACGGGTTTTTTCAGGCCACCGGCGATCTGGTGATGACCGGACCAACGCTCACCAACGTCAATGATTTCCGCGCCATTATAGTCGGCAGCTAGTGCCACTCAGGTGTGATGTGGACACCTCTTCGTTCCGTCATGCCAGCGAAGGCTGGCATCCACAAGCCACGTTACACAGTATTGCCATGCCGGTTTGGACCCCTTGGATTCACGTAACAAGTGCAACACCTGCTAAGGTGTTGTTGCGATGGGAAAGAGTTATGTTCATCTGTCTCTAGTAGAGCGGATCAAGATCGATTTGTTGCGTAAGGCGAACCAGTCGATCAGAGAAATTGCGCGCCAGCTTGGCAGAGCCGCATGTACGGTCAGCCGTGAACTGAAACGCAATGCAAAACCAACAAAACAATGGACGGGGGTGTATGAGGGTGAACGCGCTCATCAACTGGCCTTGCGACGAAGACGATGGGACTGTCGCTTCAAGCTGGCGCACCAGCCAGCACTGCGTGCACTTGTTCGCGACCGCCTTGCGATGGGATGGTCACCACAGATGATTGCAGGCCGGCTGGCACTGCATAACGCTCACATGCAGATCAGTCATGAGTCAATCTATCGCTTCATCTACCATCGTTCAGCTCAGAAGGATTACTGGCACAGGCTGCTGCCACGGGCAAAACACCGCAGAGGTAAACTCAAGCGCGGTGGTATCAGTCCGGTTGAGCATATAAAACAGCGCGTTAGCATCCATGAACGGCCCCGATCGGTTACGTCACGCACAAAACCCGGCCACTGGGAAGCCGACCTGATGCTGTTTTCCCGCTATGGTCAGGCCGTGTTGGTGCTGCATGAACGAACCTCCAGGTTCACAACCCTCATGCGCCAGCCTTCCAAGGCTGCCCGGCCTGTGGCAGATCGGCTTTCAAGCTTCCTTGCCAAGCTGCCAGGCCATTTGCGCCAGAGCATCACTTTCGACAATGGGACCGAGTTTGCCTTGCATCATGAGCTCAAACCCCTGCTGGCATGTGGCACCTACTTCTGTGATCCTCATGCGCCATGGCAAAAAGGTGGTGTGGAAAACGCCATCTCAAGGCTCAGGCGATCATTGCCGAGAAAGTCAGACCTGGCAGCCATCCCGGCACAACAGTTGCAGTTCATCACAGACAGGTACAACAATGCGCCAAGAAAATGCCTCAACTACAAAACCCCAAACGAGGTCTTCAATCAGATGTTCAACCGTGTTGCACTTCAAACGTGACTCCACCCCCCAGCCTTCGCTGGGGTGACGACTGAACTTAATGCAGGTTTGTATCGATTTTACACCCGTTCCGGGCAGACAAACCGGTACCCGCTTTTGCGTCAAACGCCCTAATCCAGCATCTTCAGGGCACGGGTGAAGAAATCCTCTGTGCCGAAATTGCCGGACTTGAGCGTTATGGCGAATGTCTCGCCGTCGCGTTCGGCAAAGCACCATGGAACACCGGGCGCTATTTCGCGGCCGACGCTCAGACGGTCGGTTGCCAGTGCCTGTGTCACTGCGCCCGAGGTCTCGCCGCCGGCCACGACAAACCGCCTGATGCCGTGCTCAAACGCATCACTCGCCAAGGCTGCAAGTGCGTCTTCTACGACCTGTCCGGCCTTTTCACGTCCCAGTTTTTCCTGTGCTGCCGTCACATCAGCCGGTTCTGCAGTGGCGTAGATGATCTTTGGCGCATCCGGGTCCTGTGATGCCAGCCATTGCCGGGCTTGTGTCAGGGCGTCCGGACCATCGGCCAGCGCCAGCGGATCAAGCCGGAAAGCCGCAGCGTCCGCGCTGTAGTCGGCGACCTGTGCCCGTGTCATGGCGGAACACGATCCTGACAGCACGATATTGCCGCGGGCGGTAGCGGGCGCGATGATATCGGCATCGGTGGCTGCAACACTGCCTTTCGCGGCTAGCAGGCGCGGCAGGTCAAGCGCCAGCGCGCTGCCGCCGGTGATCAGTTTGAAGTCCTGTACTGCTTCGGAAATTGCTGCGAGGTCAGCTTGCGAAATGGCATCCGGTACCACGTGGACAACGCCACTGTCAGCCAGTGCGCGCAATTTGCCTGCAATGTAGGCGGCACCCTTGGCGATGTCCGGCCAGGCAATGTGTCCGACCTTGCCGTCGACCTGAGGGGCGAGGAGGCGCATCAGGTTGGCGTCGCGCATCGGTGTAAGCGGATGATCCCGCATCGGGCTTTCATCAAGCGGCACATCGCCCACAAACAGGTTGCCCATATAGATGGAACGGCCGTTTTCTGGAAACGCCGGGCAATAGATGGTCTGGGTGGCGCCCAGCCGCGCCATCAGGGCTTCCGACACCGGACCGATATTGCCGTCAGGCGTTGAATCGAATGTCGAACAGTATTTCCAGTACAGCTGGCCTGCACCACGCGCCATCAGCCAGTTGGCTGCTTTTTTGGTCGCCATGATGGCGTCGTCGACCGGTTCGGTCCGGCACTTGAGCGCAATGACCTCAAAGGGTGCAGGCAGGCTGTCATCATCGGCAGCGGGCACGCCAATGCGCAAGCCCACCTTGTGACCCGATCTGGCCAGAATGGCGGCAAGGTCGCTGGCGCCGGTAAAATCATCGGCGATACAGCCCAGTGCGATGCTCATGTCCTGCCACCCTCTTGCTTGCCTGGCGTCATGCCGCCATGTTGGCCACGCGACGCACGTTTTTCAATTTGGCTCACTGTTTAAAAGTAAACCACATGACACTCAAGGCACTCACCCTCGGTTCCGCCGTAATAGATATCATCGTCACCATTGCGCCGGAGCGCATCGAGCACATGCGCATGCGCAATGCCGAAGCGTCTTATCTGCTGGTGGAGGAAGGCCGCAAGGTCGATGCGGAATCCGTGACCCGTCATATCGGCGGCGGCGGTGTCAACACTGCCGTTTCCCTGTCGCGACTGGGGTTTGATACTGCAGCGCTTGTGAAAACCGGGACTGACCGCAATGCAGAAGACGTGATCGGGCGTCTGGAGCGTGAAAATGTGTCCCGCGATTTTCTGATCAGCGATGGCGACCTTGCAACCGGCTCATCGGTGCTGCTGTCATCGCATGAACACAATGCCGGTATTTTTACTGCCCGTGGTGCCAATACGGCATTGTTGCCTCGTGATCTCGCCGACACGGCATTTGAACGTGACCTGGTGTTCATTTCCGGATTGTCCAACGAATCCGCCGATTGTTTTCCCCACGTGATCGGAAAGGCAAGTGCCGCCGGTGCCCGCATCGCCGTCAATCCCGGTATCCGGCAGTTATCGTCACGCGCCGATGAGTTTTTCGCCTGCCTGGACCGGATTTCCATCCTGACCTTGAACCGGGTTGAATCAGAACAACTGATGCCACGTCTCATTGCCGATGGCACCGCCGACCAGCGCACGAAAATTAACCCGGCCGGAGATCCAAATTCGCTGGTCGACAGGGGGCTCGTGGCTGGGGGCTTCAACCTGCCGTTCGACAGCTATGTCCGTGCCATCACGTCGCTGGGCGTCGAAATGCTGCTGGTGACCAACGGGTCAGACGGTGCCTATGTCGGCACCGCTGACGCCATCTGGCATTGTACGGTGCCCAGCGTGGAAGTGGCGGGAACGGCAGGCGCCGGCGATGCCTTCGCCTCGACATTTGCCGGAATGATTACCGCAGGAGCAAGCATCGAAGATGCACTCAAATCAGCGACCTGCAATGCAGGCTCCGTGGTCAGTCATCTCGACACGCAGACCGGATTGCTTAGCCGTGACGGGATTGCCGGGCGGATAAAGAAATTCGAAGACCGGTTGGTGGTGACTCGGTGGGATATTGTGTGAATTGAGGAGTCATTTTTAGTGGTCGAACAGCTTTCTTCGCTTCGCTCAGGCCGTTCTCCGACCCTGAACAAATCTCCAACTACCGTCATCCCAGCGAAGGCTGGGGGGTGGAGTCACGTTTGAAGTGCAACACGGTTGAACATCTGATTGAAGACCTCGTTTGGGGTTTTGTAGTTGAGGCACTTTCTTGGCGCATTGTTGTACCTGTCTGTGATGAACTGCAACTGTTGTGCCGGGATGGCTGCCAGGTCTGACTTTCTCGGCAATGATCGCCTGAGCCTTGAGATGGCGTTTTCCACACCACCTTTTTGCCATGGCGCATGAGGATCACAGAAGTAGGTGCCACATGCCAGCAGGGGTTTGAGCTCATGATGCAAGGCAAACTCGGTCCCATTGTCGAAAGTGATGCTCTGGCGCAAATGGCCTGGCAGCTTGGCAAGGAAGCTTGAAAGCCGATCTGCCACAGGCCGGGCAGCCTTGGAAGGCTGGCGCATGAGGGTTGTGAACCTGGAGGTTCGTTCATGCAGCACCAACACGGCCTGACCATAGCGGGAAAACAGCATCAGGTCGGCTTCCCAGTGGCCGGGTTTTGTGCGTGACGTAACCGATCGGGGCCGTTCATGGATGCTAACGCGCTGTTTTATATGCTCAACCGGACTGATACCACCGCGCTTGAGTTTACCTCTGCGGTGTTTTGCCCGTGGCAGCAGCCTGTGCCAGTAATCCTTCTGAGCTGAACGATGGTAGATGAAGCGATAGATTGACTCATGACTGATCTGCATGTGAGCGTTATGCAGTGCCAGCCGGCCTGCAATCATCTGTGGTGACCATCCCATCGCAAGGCGGTCGCGAACAAGTGCACGCAGTGCTGGCTGGTGCGCCAGCTTGAAGCGACAGTCCCATCGTCTTCGTCGCAAGGCCAGTTGATGAGCGCGTTCACCCTCATACACCCCCGTCCATTGTTTTGTTGGTTTTGCATTGCGTTTCAGTTCACGGCTGACCGTACATGCGGCTCTGCCAAGCTGGCGCGCAATTTCTCTGATCGACTGGTTCGCCTTACGCAACAAATCGATCTTGATCCGCTCTACTAGAGACAGATGAACATAACTCTTTCCCATCGCAACAACACCTTAGCAGGTGTTGCACTTGTTACGTGAATCCAAGGAATCCCACACTTTACGGCATACACCGCCCTTACTGGCATTGGATCCCAGCCTTCGCTGGGATGACGACAGTGAGGAACTCCTCACCGAGGCACGAAGTGCCGAGGCAAGGCCGACCGGCCGCCGCACGAAGTGCGCCCCCGCGGAGCGCAGCCGTCAGGCTGCTTGCGTGAGCGATATAGACCTGATGAACTCCAACTAGGCCCGACGGGCCTCGGGCCGGTCAGGCCCGCCCTAGCGGAGCGCAGCCGTCAGGCTGCTTGCGTGAGCGATATAAGCCTGATGAACTCCAACTAGGCCCGACGGGCCTCGGGCCGGTCAGGCCCGCCCTAGCGGAGCGCAGCCGTCAGGCTGCTTGCGTGAGCGATATAAGCCTGATGAACTCCAACTAGGCCCGACGGGCCTCGGGCCGGTCAGGCCCGCCCTAGCGGAGCGCAGCCGTCAGGCTGCTTGCGTGAGCGATATAAGCCTGATGAACTCCAACTAGGCCCGACGGGCCTCGGGCCGGTCAGGCCCGCCCTAGCGGAGCGCAGCCGTCAGGCTGCTTGCGTGAGCGATATAAGCCTGATGAACTCCAACTAGGCCCGACGGGCCTCGGGTCGGTCAGGCCCGCCCTAGCGGAGCGCAGCCGAAGGCTGCTTGCGTGAGCGATATAAAACCCCGCACGCCACCCACTCAACCCGAGCAACTGGCCCCGCCAAGCACGCAGAATTTCGAACAGTGCGGGTGGTTCAGTTTTACGGCACCGTCAGAGAAGTTGCCGCCGTCGGCGTTGAGTGATGAAGCAAGGTCGGGACCCATTTCAAAGTCGCCATCATAAGGCAGCAGTGTGCACGGCATTACCGCAGGCGCATCTGCGCCTTTGCGTTTGACCACCATGCGGCTTGTCGCACACATCTGTTCGTCGGGGCGTTTGCTTAAAATGTCCCAGCAGGCGGTGGTGATTTCAGGCACATCGGCCTTCTCGTTCATTTCCGGAAACAGCACCAGCTGGCCCCGGTCAGCCGGATCCATGCGCCAGCCGCGCACGGCAATCAGGTCGCGGTAACCGGTCCGGGACATATCATCGGTCTCGCCCCAGCAGGTGCGCCCGGCGATGGCGATCTGGAAGCCTTGTGCGTTGAGCCAGTCCATGCCGGCAACCGCCTTGTCCCAGGTGTTTGGTCCACGCTCTTCTTCATGCAAAGCCTTGGCGTAATGATCCAGGCTGACGCGCAAGGTTATGCGCCCCGGAAAGCGTTCATTCAGACCAACCAGCCCGGCCTTGATCTTCAGCCGCTGCATGGGCTGCATGGCGTTGGTCAGCACCAGCACGTCATGGCCGCGGGCAAGTGCTGCCTCCATCATGGCCAGCATGTCCGGGTTCATGAACGGTTCACCGCCGGTAAAGGCGATTTCCCTTGTGCCCAGCTTGAGGTCGGCAATCTCGTCAAACAGCGACACCGCATCGCCCAGTTTGAAATATTCCAGCCGGTCGTTGCTGGGTGATAATTCGATATAGCAGTTGGCACAGGTGATGTTGCACAGCGTGCCGGTGTTGATCCACAGCGTTTCAAGCGCGCTCAGGCTGACACTGGCACGAATTTCACCCATGGCCGTCAGGTCCGGGTTTCTAAACTTCGCCGGGTCGATAGGCTCAAACTCGGCAACAAGCGGATTGGAAATTTCATTCATGGGCGGGGAAACTAGCGTTATCAAGGCGAAGACACTACCATGAAATCCATGTGATGACATAATTGTCAGGAGGACGTGATCCCGGTTGACACAGCGCTGACGTAATGGCGTTTAGTTGAACTGCGAGTTGCGGGTGTAGCTCAATGGTAGAGCAGAAGCTTCCCAAGCTTAAGACGAGGGTTCGATTCCCTTCACCCGCTCCACATGCCCTGTCGGTATTATGATTTGCAACTCGTCACGTTTATTACTTTTTCAAGTTTAGCTTCGATTACAGCCCGTCAGGCCTTTCTATGCCGCTGCAAATTCGCTACTGCTAATCCGTGTCCACACTCGGTTGATTTGCGCGACTTGAGTGATGTGGTTTGAGCCGAGGCTGGAATGAACACTGTTGCACAGCGCATCCGCAAAAGCGGATGGCTCTCATACATTAAAATCGCCGTTCTTGCCGGCCTGATCGGTATCACGGGTAGCGCTGCGCGCGCTTTGGCTGCAGATGAGCTGCCACAGTTCCGGCAGGTTGCAAAAGTCGATGTGACCACGAGCCTGCGCAAGGTGCGGCGTGTCCGGTTTGCAGTGGATACGCAGTTTCCGCCATTTGCGTTCAGGGACACAGCCGGCGCCCTGACGGGATTTCTGCCGCTGTCTGTTGATGCCATGTGTACGGACCTGAAAATAAAGTGCGAATTCGTGATCCATGACACAAACAATATGGAAGGCGTCCTGACCGGCAAAGAGGCCGATGTCGCGGTCTACATGAAAGGGCGCGACGAGCTGGATTTTGAGAAACTGGAGTTTACCCGGCCGTTCCTGCGCCCGTTCGGCCGGTTTGCGACACGAACCTCCAGCCCGATCAGAAAGACCGATGTTCGCACCCTGGCCGGCAAGCGCATCGGGGTTCGCGAGGGCACAACCCACGCCAGCTTCATCAAGCAGTATTTCAACCGGTCATTGCTGGTATCTTTCACAAATCACGAAGACCTTTATGAAGCCGCCCGCACCGGCAAGATCGACATCGTGTTCGATGATGCATTTCGCCTGATGTTCTGGTTGCAGGGCACGATTTCCAGGCAGTGTTGCCATTTTGTCGGGCGTGGATATCTGGACACGTCACGGTTTTCAAAACCATTGTCCATGGTGGTGCGCCGCGAGGACAATGATTTGCGCAAAGTGCTGGACTATGGTCTCGACCGCCTGCAGTCGTCGGGACGATTTGCCCTGATTTACAATCGCTTTTTCCCGCAATCTCCATACTGAGCCGGGCTGGCATTTTGAGGTTTCATGACGCCTGAACCCACACCTTTCCTGCATGATGGCCCGGCGGATGGCCCGGTTTTGCTGTTGGCCCATGGCGCAGGTGCGCCAATGGACTCAAGCTTTATGAACGAGATGGCAGGCCTGCTGGCAGGTTTTGAAATTCATGTGGTGAGATTTGAGTTCGCCTATATGCGCGCGCGCCGGGCCGACGGCAAAAGGCGGCCACCACCTCGTTTGCCTGGCTTGATCGAGGAATTTCAGCAGGTTATATCCCGGTTCCCGAAACGTAAGGTGTTCATCGGCGGCAAGTCCATGGGGGGTCGGGTGGCCAGCATGATTGCAGCAGACCCGCAAGGTGGCAATGATATCGCCGGACTGGTGTGCCTGGGCTATCCGTTTCACCCGCCCGGCAAACCGGACAACCTGCGAACCGGGCACTTGCCGGCGATTACATGTCCGGCGCTGATCGTGCAGGGCGAGCGCGACCCGCTCGGCAACAAGGATGATGTGTCAGGCTATGATTTGCCGGCGACCATGCGGGTTTTCTGGTCCGCTTTCGGCAACCATGATCTTGCACCGCCCAAAAAGTCAGGGCTTACAGTTCAGCAAAACTGGAGTGCGGCTGCAGGCGCGATTGCCGGATTTATTGGTGAGAACACGTAGGTTCAGGGGAGCTGCAAGTGAAGTAAGCTGAACTTTGCGGCATTGCTGGCGCACTCTCTTGTTCGCAAATGATCAGCATTTTCACGGAAACAGGCTCCGAACTTCTATGTGGATATCCCCTCGCTCGTCATGCCAGCGCAGGCTGGCATCCAGAACCTGGCTTACATTGATCCGCGATGTCGGTTTGGAACCCAGCCTTCGCTGGGGTGACGGCCATGATTTTGGCGTAGACGTGCACCGGCTTTGTATTCCGTTCCAGAACAGTTCGTGGGATGCAGGGCCCGGGGGTGGAACCCTGCATCCCGAATTGGTTGCATCAGCTAAATTGCTGCAATACAGCTCTTATACTTCTGCCACCAATAACTGGAACCCGCGCTTCGTGCTGTTCGCAAGTATCTGTAACAGCTTGTTTTTTCAACGTTTTCGGCCTGTTGGCGCGGTATCATGGACACCACTTCGGAAACAATGACGGATTGTCTGTTCAAGGAGGTATTGGTCACCCAGATCATTGCAATTACAGACAGGCCGATGATCAGCGACAACGGTAGAATTTGGTTATGTGCAAAAAGCGTCATGTCAAATCACCTCCATGTTTGCCTGTGTGTTTTCGTTGTCTGGTATCCTAGGGCCGCTCACATTTACGTTATGTGAGAATGTGCACATCTCGTGCAAATTCGATTTTACGTCCGGTAATGGTTGAAAAAAGTTTCATTGCAGCACATCATCGCCACCGTGGATGAGATCAGAGAAATTCCGTTGTTTGCGGCACTGGGGGATGGAGACGCCCGCCGGTTGTCGGTGCATTGCGTCTGGCGGTCGGTTGCCGAGAACGAACTCATTATCGACTATGAAGACGAGACGGCTGAAGTGCTGTTCGTTGTCGATGGACGGGTACGGATTCTGCTGCGCACAGCTTCGGGACGTGAAGTTATTCTCGACGATATGCAGGGCGGCCGGTATTTCGGCGAGATGGCGGCCATTGACGGGCTGCCGCGTTCGGCCAATGTGACTGCGCTTGAGAAAACCCGCATCTGCGTGATGCCGGCTGCTGTGTTCCGCGATGCCTGCACCACCATACCGTCGGTCGGGCTATCGGTGATGAAGATGCTGGCTGACCGGGTGCGCACCCTGAATCAGCGCCTGGGCGAGTATGCCTTCCTGACGGCAAAGCAGCGCCTGTGCGCAGAATTGTTGCGGTTGTCACGTCCCCGCATGGGCAATGAAAAGCAACGTATCGTGTCGCCACCACCGCTGCAGCGTGAACTTGCCGACAGGATTTCCACCCAGCGCGAAGTGGTAACGCGTGAACTGGCCACGCTGTCACGCAAGTCCATCATCGAGAAAACCCGCGGCGGTCTGGTGCTGGTCGAACCGGACCGGCTCAATGCCATCATCGACGAAGCCCAGTCGAAATAACATCATCTCACTCTCTGAAGACAGTTTTGTCAGTTGAGGTCGCGCTCGATGTTTTCGGTGAAATCGCGTTCAAACACCAGCTTTTCATTGTGCCAGGCTTCAATGCGGGCGGTCAGGTGAAAGTGACTGGCCGAAGACAGCATTGTTGACCAGGTTTCCGTGCGCAGCAAAATGTCATCGCGCTGGAGTTCCTGCGTCCAGTGGGTCGTCATGCGTGCCGAGAGCGGGTCGTTCGCGCGAATGCTGTGGGTTTCGCGGCCCACTTCACCGGTAATCAGACCGTGTTCGCCATTCCGGTACCGGCCGAAATCGTCGACGATTGAAATTGTAACTTCGCCTATTGCGTCATCTTCGGTCTGCTCGCGCGAATTTGACGGTGGGCGCAATTCGATGAGGTCGGCGGGTGGCGCAGATACCGGTTCGGCAAACACCGGCGCAACTTCACCTGGCACAGGCGTGCGTACCGGCACAGTCAGCCATGATCTGGCGGTATGTATGTCCAGGGTAACCGGTTCAGGTGCAGGCCACATCATCGGCCAGTAGCAGGTCGACAGTGAAAGCCGGAGCTTGTGGCCTACCGGCAAGGTGCGGGCTACATCATCCAGCCTGACCCGGCAGAAATATCGTTCACCGGGCTCCAATGGCCCAGGATGCTCATGACTGACAATATGGGTCAGGTTCTGCAGTGCATAGCTGATGCGCGAAACACTGCCGTCCGGACGCACATCGCTCAATCGGACTGCCAGCAAGGCAACCGGCTTGTCACTGGAAAATTCCAGCTCCAGTTCGGCCGCGCCGACCAGGTCCATGTCAGCGCCCAGAGCCTGCGTATCAAATACAATTGAGCCGGCATCGTCACGGGCCTGATCTCCGGCAAATTCCGGTCCCATCCAGATGACGCAAAACTCACCGCCATCGCGCCCGGTCGTCTGTGGCGAACTGAGGCTGAGGGCCAGGTCTTCACCGGGTCTCTCACGCAATCCGTCAGGTGTGAGATAAAGCCGGTTCGGCTGGCTGGACTGACCGGGCCAGCTTGCTTCTGATATCCACCTGCCGGGTATGTGGGGCGGCAGGGCTTCCGGCGGTGTTGATGCCATGACATAGGCCCGTACGGCCGGGTCACGCAGCACGCCTGTTGCCTCGCCCTTCAACCAGAAATCCCACCATCTCAAGGCTTCCTGCAGGAAACCGATGCGCGGACCGGGAACCGCAAAATGCGGGTACTTGTGCGCCCACGGCCCAATAATGGTTTTCACCGGTGCTTTCAGGTGAGCCAGCATCCGGAATATTGCGTTGGAGTAGGCATCGTTCCAGCCGCCGACAGCCAGCACCGCAGCTTCGATGTTGGAATAATCCTCGCATACCGAGCCATGCTTCCAGTAGTCATCACGACGTTGATGGTGCAGCCACCGCGCAGCCAGGAACGGCTCGTTATCAAGTCGCTGCATCCAGGTGTCGAACCAGCTCTCGCCGACCAGCGCCGGGTCCGGCGGGCGCGAAGAGTAAGACAGCATGGTGGCGCCCCAGCCGAGGTTCTCATTGATCAGGCAGCCACCCTTGAAATGAATGTCATCTGCATAGCGGTCATCGGTGGAACACAGCGTAATGACAGCTTTGAGCGGTTCAGGCCGCATGGCAGCGATCTGCAGGCCGTTGAAACCGCCCCATGAGATGCCCATCATGCCGACCTTGCCGGTACACCAGGCCTGTTCGGCAAGCCAGTTGATCACGTCGACACCATCATCCAGTTCCTGTTGGCTGTACTCGTCTTCCAGCACGCCATCGGACTCGCCGCAGCCGCGCATGTCGACCCGCACACAGGCATAGCCGTGGCCTGCAAAATACGGATGTGTCAGTTGATCTCGTTCAACGGTGCCATCGCGCTTGCGGTAGGGCAGATAGTCCAGAATTGCCGGAACCGGGTCGTCTTCGGCATCTGCGGGCAGCCAGATACGGGCTGCCAGCCTTGTGCCGTCAGACAGGGTGATCCACTGGTTTTCGATCTCGCGCACCTGGCGCGGAAACTGGTTGACGACGCTAGTCATTGCGACATGTCTGAAATTGTGGTGGTGATGGCGTGAAACATGGCTTTGGCCGCAGGCGATATGTGCCGTGCCCGCAAGCAAGCATGCACCAGTTCGGGTTCATGGCGCACCTGCGCAGTGACACCTGCCGATTTCAGGCAGCGCGCATAATCGAAACAGTCATCGCGCAGCGGATCCCACTCGCACGCCACCAGAAACGCACGCGGCATCCTTGCGAAATTGTTTTCACGCAGCGGTGCGTAAAACCTGGACGACCGGTTTTCCTTCACGCCTGCGCCCAGATACATCTGCTCGTAGTATTCCATGTCGGCTGTGGTCAGCCCCGGCGCATTCCTGCGGGACACATAAGAGCCTTTGGATCTGTCACCACCCAATGCCGGGTAAACCAGCACCTGCCCGGCAGGCATTCTCTGGCCCAGATCGCGTCTGGCGAGACAGACCGCTGCAGCCAGATTGCCACCGGCTGAGTCTCCTGCAAGCACAGTCCGGTCGGGATCGATGTCCAGCAGGCCTGAATTGTCGAAAACCCACTTTACCGCTGCCAGGCAATCATCATAGGCGGCTGGAAATACATGTTCCGGCGCGAGCCGGTAATCAACGGCCACCACTGTGACACCGGCATCCCGGGCAATGCCGCAACAGATGTCGTCATGGCTGTCGAGACCGCCCAGGATAAAGCCGCCGCCATGCATGTAGATGACCGCACCGCCAGTGGCGCGGTTTACCGGCACATATCGGCGTAGTGCAATTTCAGCGGCAGGGCCCGGGCAGGTCATGTCTGTCACCTGCATGCCATCAGGTCTCCCGGCATGAAAATGTGCACACAAATTGTCGTAGCACCGGCGTTGTTCGCCGATCGTCAATTGAGCAGTGTCTGCCGGGTAAAACTGTGATCCGGCTTCCATAAAGGCCCAGATTCCGTCCTCATCCGGACCGGTGCGCGGGTCATCTTGCATGATTGTAATATTGCCATGGCATCGTTTTAAGATCATGATTCCTTTTATGATCTGGAACCGACAGCAGCCTGATGATGACGCACGAATCCAGCCTCACGATGATGAGGCCGGGCGTACCGGACTGCAACCTGATACTGCAGTTATTCTGGATACAATCGCACGTGCAGTGCCGGATCCTTTCATCATGCTGGATGACAGCGGTATCATCCTGTCCCACAACAAGCAGGCAACCGAACTGACCGGCCAGGACATGATCGGCCAGCACCTGTCTCAGCATATCCGTGCTCCGGCCGTGCTGGAAGCTATGGAGCGTGTGGTCGACAACGGGGCACCGGATCAGGTGCACTATGAACGCCGCACCGGCGGCGGCAGGCTGTTCGAGGTGTTCATAACACCGGTTGCAGCGCTCGACGTTGCGCGCGTACCGGCAGTAACTGTTCTGCTGCGCGACCTGAGCACACAACAGCAGCTTGAAAAAATGCGCGCTGACTTCGTTGCCAATGCCAGTCATGAACTGCGCACGCCGCTGGCTTCCCTGACCGGTTTCATCGAAACCCTGCAGGGTGTCCGCCAGGAACGATGCCAAGGCGCGCGACAAATTTCTCGGCAGGATGCTGGAACAGGCCCATCGCATGCGACGGCTGATCGATGACCTGCTGTCATTGTCACGCATTGAAATGAACCTGCACCGCACACCGTCCGATCAGGTCGACATGTCCGAGGTGGCGCGCTATTGCGTGGAAGTTTTGGCCACACGGGCATCTGAAGCCAGTTGCGAGATACGGGTCGATGCACCATTGGGCATGATCGTCGATGGCGAGCGTGACGAGCTGATCCAGATCACCCAAAACCTCATCGAAAACGCCATCAAGTACGGTACGACCGGGCGCGGTGTTGACGTGTCTGTCGCCCACGATACCAAGCGCGGGCAGAATTGAACTTGCTGTGACCGACTACGGTGCCGGCATTGATGCTCAGCATCTGCCCGGCTGACGGAAAGGTTCTATCGGGTAAGCGTGCAGGAAAGCCGTTCCGGTGGCGGCACCGGGCTTGGACTGGCCATCGTCAAGCACATTGCACTGCGCCATCGTGGCCAACTCGACATCACATCGCGCAAGGGCGAAGGCAGCATCTTCAAATTCACCCTGCCCGTCTCCAGTGAGTTCGCAAAAGCGGCTGAATAAATTCAATTTTATCATAGTACTTAATGTGTCATCCAATTGTCATGTGATTGTCACACAATTGCATGACGGCGGGCATACGGAGTTACCTCGTTAGCTTTGAAGAGAGGCTCATGAGGGGCTCTCTCGTTCAACCTTACACCAGGGAAACTATCATGCTCAAACGCACCCTTCTTACAGCCACTGTTGCGCTGGCTGCCATTGCAGCAGCATCTGCTGCGCAGGCTCGCGACCAGATACGCATTGTCGGGTCTTCAACTGTTTATCCGTTCACCACCGCTGTCGCTGAGCAGTTCGGCAAATCAGCCGGCAAGACGCCGGTTGTCGAATCCACCGGTACCGGCGGCGGCATGAAACTGTTCTGTGCCGGTGTTGGCGCCGATCATCCTGACCTTTCCAATGCGTCACGCGCGATCAAGAAATCAGAATTTGAAATGTGCCAGAAGAACGGGGTGACCGACATCATTGAAATCAAGGTCGGGTTTGACGGCATTACATTTTCGCACTCCAAGGGTGCATCGGATGTGACGCTGTCCAAGCAGCAGATTTTCCTGGCCCTGGCCAAGGAAGTACCAGGCGCTGACGGCAAGATGGTACCCAACCCGAACAAGCTGTGGTCGGACATTGACGCATCGCTGCCAGCCAACAAGATCGAGGTTCTTGGTCCCCCGCCAACGTCCGGTACCCGCGATGCTTTCGTTGAGCTCGTCATGCGTCCAGGTGCCGAGAGCTTTGACAGCCTCAAGGCACTCGCCAAGGACGACAAGAAGGCATTCCGCACGGTCTCCGACACAATGCGCGAAGACGGCGGGTTTGTTGAAGCCGGCGAGAACGACAACCTGATCGTCCAGAAGCTTCAGGCCAACCCGGATGCCTTCGGTATCTTCGGATATTCATTCCTTGAAGAAAACCAGGACAAGATCAAGGGTGCCGCTGTTGAAGGCGTGAAGCCGAGCTTCGACGCAATTGCATCCGGTGAATACAAGGTATCCCGCCCGTTGTTCGTCTATGCCAAGAAGCAGCACGTCGGCGTGATTCCCGGCATGCAGGAATTCATGGATGAATATGTCTCCGACAATGCCATGGGCGAAGACGGTTACCTGCCCGCCAAGGGCCTGATCCCATTGCCGGAAGAAGAGCTGACCAAGGTTCGCGACGCAGTTGAGAACGGCACGGGTCTCGCTATGTAGTTCCCCGACTGGACCGGCAACCCTGGATTGGGTTGCCGGTCTGACGATCTGGAAATGCGACAACAAGACAATAGGGCGCGGTTTTGGTTCACTCAAAACCAGTATCGTTCTAAGAAGGTTTCGAGGGTGCGATGCTTATAGTTGTTGCCGTTCTGGTGGTGCTGGCGTTCTTCTACGGAAAATCGCAAGGCTCGGCATTGGGTAGCGCCGCAGGCCGACTGCATTCTCTGCCGTACTACCACGGTTATTTTGTCGCTCTGATGGTGGCTATCCCGTTGTTGCTGATAGCTGTGTTGTGGCCGGCTATCGGCGGTTCCTACATCACAAGCCAGGCACTGTCGGCATTGCCTGCGGATTTGCAGCCTGCGAACGAACTGGCACGCGATGCAATCATGCGCGACATTCGCCTGATCGCATCGGGGGCGATTTCCGATCCCGGTCGTTTGAGCGCTTATCCGCAAGGAGTGCGTGCAGCAGGTGCGGTGTTTGCAAATCTGCAGTCAGTGTCGAGCTGGTTGCAAATCGTGATCGGTTTGCTGGTCGGTGTCGGAGCAGGCATGCTTGCGTCACGAAAATTATCCCTCAAGTTCCGCGCCCGCAATTCCGTGGAACGTATTCTTCTGATTGTGCTGATTGCCTGTTCGGCCGTCGCTATCCTGACAACTGTCGGCATCGTGTTTTCCGTCATATTCGAGACGTTTCGGTTTTTCGCCAAGGTGCCAGTTACTGAATTCCTGTTCGGCACCCAGTGGAGCCCGCAAACAGCATTGCGTGCCGACCAGGTTGGATCTTCTGGTGCGTTCGGTGCGGTACCGTTGTTCATTGGCACCACACTGGTCATGTTTATTGCCATGTGTGTAGCAGGGCCAATTGGATTGTTTGCTGCCATTTACATGGCCGAATATGCGAGCCCGCGCGCGCGCTCGATCGCCAAGCCGATACTGGAAGTACTGGCCGGCATTCCAACAGTGGTGTTCGGGTTTTTCGCAGCGCTTTCGGTGGCTCCGCTGATCCGCCGGTGGGGTGAAACTCTCGGTCTCGAAGTTGCATCAGAAAGCGCACTGGCCGCCGGCATCGTCATGGGCGTGATGATCATTCCGTTCATGTCGTCATTGTCTGATGACGTCATCAACGCCGTGCCGCAATCCCTGCGTGACGGGTCTTACGCCATGGGCGCCACCAGGTCGGAGACGGTCAAAAGGGTCGTGTTGCCGGCAGCGCTTCCGGGCATCGTTTCAGCATTCATGCTGTCTGTGTCGCGCGCCGTCGGAGAGACCATGATCGTGGTCATGGCGGCAGGCCTGGCGGCCCATACGGTCAGTTGGGATCTCATTGAAACATTCAATCCGCTGCAGGCAGTGACCACGGTCACGGTGCAGATCGCGACCCTGCTGGTCGGTGACCAGGAATTTGAAAGTTCCAAGACATTGTCGGCGTTTGCCCTCGGATTCGTCCTGTTCTTCTTCACATTGATTTTGAACATGATTGCACTGCGCGTGGTCGCGCGCTTCAAGGAACAGTATGACTGATTTGGTAAATCCCATCCCGGCACGGGCAGGCAGGCCGCAGACAACTGTCATTGATGCAGCGCGCCTTAAGAAGCGCTATCGGGCAGAAGCCAGGTTCCGCTGGTATGGCATCGCAGCGATCGGTTTTGCCTGCGGCTTTCTGTTGCTGTTGCTGAGTGACATCCTGCTGAAAGGCCTGCCGGCGTTTGAGGCCAATACCGTAACGCTGGATGTCATGCTGGATGACAGCAAGATCGACGCAGACGCAATCAGCAAGGGTAATTTCAATTCTATCGTCAACAATGCCATTCGGGCCCAGTTTCCCGGCGTCACATCGCGTAGCGACCGCCGCGCTTTGCCAAAACTGCTGTCATTTTATGCTGTCGACAAGGTGCGCAGAGCGGTTATCACCAATCCGTCTCTGATCGGCACAACGCGGAGCTTTGATCTGAAGCTCTCCGATGAGGCGGACCTGTTCCTGCAAGGCATGAGCACTGATGAACTCGCCATTCCTGTGAAGGGCAGTCTTTCGGTAGAAGAGGTTGATGATGGTTTCAGACTGAATTCAACCGATGATGCCTTTGCCGGTGTGCTGGCCAGGGTGAAGCAAAGACTTGAAACCCGGCGCGCCAAGCTGTCGCTGCAGGCGTCGAAACTGGAGCGCGTTAGCGACCGGCTGGCGGCGGAAATTCCGGTCGCCAAAGCAGCTGTGGCCGAAGCCGGCGCTGCAGCAACCGATACTCATCCCGCAAAACGCCGTCTGGCCAAACTGCAGGCTGACACAAGCAGCGTGGCCGCAGCGCTCGGGCGGCTGAAAGCTCAGACAGACAAACTTTCCGCGAGCATAGACAATCCTTCGGCAGCGGAAACACTAACGTCTGCCTTGCCGTCATATTTTGTCAGACTGCCCGAAAAAGGTGTGGTCAAGATTGCCGAGATTGGCAGCGACTACATCACCGGTCAGGCCTATATGCCGGTCGCGGCAACCGGTGCGGTGGCCGCGGGAAGCTGGTCACTGGTTGAGTATTCCCAGCCGGAGGCAGACCGTCGTATCAACGACAAGGAAATCATCTGGCTTACCAGTCTTCGCGATGCGGGTTTGGTCGAGAGCGGGTTCAACTGGCCGTTCTTTCAACGTGGCGATAGCCGCGAAGCCG
The DNA here is from genome assembly GCA_963759095.1 of uncultured Alphaproteobacteria bacterium. GTDB lineage: Bacteria > Pseudomonadota > Alphaproteobacteria > Rhizobiales > Aestuariivirgaceae > Anderseniella. The sequence goes on from CAVWYF010000027.1 coordinate 52,296, forward strand.
AAGTAGCCGGGGTTCTGGGTGGCATGATCGGCTCGGCACTCACCCTGCTGGTCACTTTGCTGTTGTCTCTGCCGATCGGTGTTGCCGCAGCAATTTACCTCGAGGAATTTGCGCCGCGTAACCGGTTCACCCAATTGATTGAAGTGAACATCAACAATCTTGCTGCAGTGCCGTCAATTGTCTTTGGCTTGCTGGGGCTTGCTGTTTTTCTGAACTTCTTCGGCCTGCCGAGATCGTCAGCGATGGTTGGCGGCATGGTCCTGGCCTTGATGACACTGCCGACCATCATCATTGCATCGCGCGCTGCCTTGCGCGCGGTACCGCCGTCAATACGTGAAGGTGCTCTGGGCGTTGGTGCGTCTCACCAACAGGCGGTGTTCCATCATGTCCTGCCGCTGGCCATGCCGGGTATTCTGACCGGTACCATCATCGGAATGGCCCAGGCACTTGGCGAGACGGCACCGCTGCTGATGATCGGCATGGTTGCCTTTATCGTCGATGTGCCGACCGGGTTCAGTGATGCCGCGACGGTTCTGCCTGTGCAGATTTTCCTCTGGTCCGATTTACCGGAGGCTGCATTCCAGGCCAAGACGGCCGGCGCGATCATGGTGCTGCTCGGTTTCCTGTTCCTGATGAATGCGCTTGCCGTGCTGTTGCGCAGACAGTTTGAGCGCCGCTGGTAAGTTAAAAATTTCGAGTTTGATTGATATTGGAGCAACAAGATGGACGCCGCCGTAATGCAGACCGAGCAGACCCACAAAACGGTAATGACACCGGCTGAGCCGCTGATCATGAAACAGGGCACGCCCAAGATCGTGACCGAGGGCGTCACCGTCCACTATGGTGAGAAACAGGCCATCTTTCCGCTCGACATCGAGATTCCCGATCGCGCTGTGTCGGCGTTCATCGGCCCGTCAGGGTGCGGTAAATCAACTTTCCTGCGCTGCATGAATCGCATGAATGATACCATCCCGATCTGCCGGGTCGGCGGCAAGATCACCATAGACGGCAGTGATATCTACGACCCGGACCTTGACGTTGTGCAGTTGCGCGCACGCGTTGGTATGGTATTCCAGAAGCCCAATCCGTTTCCGAAATCGATTATGGAAAATGTTGCCTATGGCCCGCGTATTCACGGCCTGGCGCATTCCAAAACAGATATCGAGGAGATCGTTGTCAACTCGCTCAAGCGCGCCGGTCTGTTCGAGGAAGTGAAGGATCGCCTGGATGCGCCCGGAACCAGCCTGTCCGGAGGCCAGCAACAGCGCCTCTGCATTGCACGCGCTATCGCGGTTAACCCGGATGTCATCCTGATGGATGAACCGTGCTCGGCGCTGGACCCGATTGCCACTGCCCGCATCGAGGAGCTCATTGACGAGTTGCGCGAGAATTATTGTATCGTGATTGTCACGCACTCCATGCAGCAGGCAGCGCGTGTGTCGCAGCTCACCGCCTTCTTCCATCTCGGCACACTGGTCGAAGTGGGTGACACCGAAGCCATTTTCACCAATCCGCAAGAACGTCGCACACAAGACTACATCATGGGCCGGTACGGCTGACCTGTCGTCAGCACCACTTTGCCCATACCAGAAAGGTTGACCCCGAATGACCACGCACATTGTTTCTGCATTCGATGAGGATCTCGCAAAGCTGCGCAATCTGATTGCCCAGATGGGCGGCCTGGCGGAGGATCAGTTCGGCAAGGCCATTGATGCGTTGTCCACGTCGGACCGTGTCAAGGCGGAGCATATCATCGCAGCCGACGACAAGATCGACGTCCTCGAAAAGGAAGTAGAGGAAAATGCCATCAAGCTGATTGCCATGCGTCAACCCATGGCAGAGGATTTGCGCGCCATTATGGTTGCCATCCGCATTTCCTCCGATCTGGAACGGATCGGCGATCTGGCCAAGAATATTGCCAAGAGAACCCTGGCCGTGAACGAGCCATTGCCGCGTTCGGTAAATGCGGGGATGAATCGGATGGCGGACCTCGCTCTGGAACAATTGGCCGATGTGCTGGATGCCTATGCAAGTCTTGATACCCAGAAGGCCAATGACGTCTGGCACAATGACAGTCGCATCGACACACTCTACAACTCGGTTTTTCGCGAACTGCTGACCTACATGATGGAAGACGCACGCACCATCGGCATGTGTACCCATCTGCTGTTCGGCGCCAAGAACATTGAACGCATTGGTGATCACACGACCAATATTGCCGAGAACATCCACTATCTCGTGACCGGAGATACGCTGGACGGTCCTCGGCCGAAGGAAGACAGCACGTCCCTGACCCCTATTGAGTCGCGTGCCAAGAAGTAACTGTTTGATACGGCGATATGGAGCCTGCGAATGCCTGCAAGTGTATTGATTGTTGAAGATGAAGAACCGATTCAGGAACTGCTCGCCTATAATTTTGAAGCCGAAGGCTACGCGGTGCGCATTCTCGACGGTTCGCAAGACGTGGTGCGTGACGTGCTCAATGATACGCCGGACCTGATTGTGCTGGACTGGATGCTGCCCAATCTGTCGGGCATTGAGATCTGCCGGTCTCTCAGGGCGCGCTCTGAAACCCGCGAAGTGCCCATCATCATGTTGACGGCACGCGGTGAGGAAACCGAGCGGGTGCGCGGTCTGGCCACCGGTGCCGACGATTATGTGGTCAAACCGTTCTCGGTGCCGGAGCTTCTGGCGCGGGTAAAGTCACTCTTGCGCCGGTCCAGTCCCGATGCCGTTGCCGATATGTTGCAGGCTGGAGATATATCTCTCGACCGCCGCACACGCCGGGTTCAGCGCTCCGGTCGTGATATCGACCTGTCGCCGACCGAGTTCAAACTGCTCGAACACATGATGCAGACGCCGGGACGTGTCTACACACGCTCGCAACTGCTCGATTCAGTTTGGGGCAGGGATGTCTATGTGGATGAGCGCACTGTGGATGTACATGTGGGCAGACTGCGCAAGTCCATCAGCCGGGCCCGGGAAGTAAATCCGATCCGCACAGTGCGCGGCATGGGCTATTCTTTCGATGAGCGCTTTGGAGCGGTCAAAGCCTGATTACGCTTGTTTGCCGACTAAAAAAACCCGGTGGAGCAGGTGCTCCACCGGGTCTTGTAAAACTGTTGCGGTTTCGTTTCTAGCCCGTGCGGCGGCTTCTGTCTCGCTGTGGCTGATAGGCAAGGGCTGCATGACCGGCGCAATAAGGCGCACCGTCTTTGGGTGTCTTGCCGCAGAAGCAGAACTCTTCACTGCCGGGATCGCCAATCGGCCAGCGGCAGGTCTTGTCTGACAGCATCAGTATGGTGACCCGCTCACCAACCGGAATATCGGCAATATGGATCGCTACCGGTTCCAGAATCGGCTCAGCTTTTACCGACGCCAGTGGTTTCAGTGCGTTGTTGCCCAACGTACGGGGCGCACTGCTTGCCGTGCTTGCCCTGCCGGGATGGCTGGGTTCACGTGTCTTGCGGGTACGTGGTGTTGAAACCCGCGCCCGTGTCACGCGTCCTGAAAGCCCCATACGGTGGACCTTGCCGATGACGGCGTTACGGGTCACACCGCCTGCAAGCTTCGCTGCTATCTGGCTGGCGCTCAGGCCTTCGGCCCACAACTTCTTCAGCAACTCGACCCGGTCGTCGGTCCAGGGAAGTTTTTGCGGGGGTTCACCCGGTAATTGTTCATCGCTCACGAGCGGAATCCTTCTTCAATCGCCGGCCATTATCGGTTCGGCGTGAAACGCATATGTACGGACAGAAATCGCTACATTTCGTAGACTGTGATCGGGACCCTACTAAATAGGCTGAATCTGACGCAAGAGTCAGGCAAGGGATTTCCCCGGTTTTCCCCAGCTTCGGCCCAAAAACATGGTTAACGACAAGTTAATCCCCAGCTTTGTGGCAGGTCGATGCGGCGTTCTGACTCAGGTAAGCCGCGTATTGCGATTTTGGGATCAGATTGTGGCAATTCCCTGCGGGGGTTCGCGTTGCCAAGGCGTCAAAAACACAATATACTGAGTATTGACGATATTTGCGCCGCCGCTTGCCGGTGGCGTTTGCAGTTTCAAGGGTTGGCGTACCCTGAAAGGTCTGTTTGAGTATGACACAAGCTGTTCTGCCGACGTATAATCGCACAACGTTTTCCATTGAAAGCGGTGAAGGCGCATGGGTAAAGACATCTGACGGTCGCACTCTGCTTGATTTCGGGGCAGGCATTGCGGTCAATTCACTGGGACATTGTCATCCGCATCTGGTGGATACTCTCAAAAAACAGGCTGAAAAGCTGTGGCATACGTCAAATCTGTATCGCATTCCCGAAGGCGAGCGCCTTGCTGAACGCCTCTGTGAGGCAACTTTTGCAGACACGGTGTTCTTCACCAATTCCGGTGGAGAAGCGATGGAGTGCTCCATCAAGATGGCGCGCAAGTACCACGCCGCTTGCGGTCATCCTGAGAAATTCCGCCTGATCACGTTCGAAGGCGCGTTTCACGGCCGCACACTGGCAACCATAGCCGCCGGCGGCCAGCAAAAGTATATCGACGGCTTTGGCCCTGCCGTGGAAGGCTTTGACCAGGTGCCGTTTGCCGATCATGAGGCAGTTGAAAAAGCCATTGGGCCTGAAACCGCCGGCATCCTGATAGAACCCATCCAGGGCGAAGGCGGTATCAGGCCTGTGCCTGCCAAATGCCTCAAGGGGTTGCGCGAACTGTGCGACAAACATGGCATTCTTTTGGTGTTCGACGAGATCCAGTGTGGCATGGGCCGTACCGGTAAACTGTTTGCGCACCAGCATTCGTCCATCGTGCCTGACATCATGGCGTCGGCAAAAGGCATTGGTGGCGGCTATCCACTGGGGGCCTGCCTTGCAACGTCGGAAGCTGCCAAGGGCATGGTTGCCGGGTCTCACGGGTCAACCTATGGCGGTAACCCGATGGCCATGGCCATCGGCAATGCCGTGCTCGACGTCGTCCTGGAAGAGGGCTTTCTGGATCATGTAAATCAGATGTCGTTGTTGTTGAGCCAGAAGCTTGCAGGCCTGACGGACGAGTTCCCGGATATCCTTGGCGGTGCGCGCGGCACCGGACTGATGCTCGGTCTGGAATGCAAGGTTCCAAACACCGAACTGCAGGCGGCCTGCGTTTCCAATGACCTGCTGGTCGTGGCAGCCGGTGACAATGTAGTGCGCCTGCTGCCGCCGCTGAACATCTCCGCTGATGAAGTTTCCCAGGCTGTAACGCGCATTGAAGCAGCTTGCCGCCAACTTCGATCATCGAGCGCCAACAACTAGAAATCCGTTTCAATTCGGGGTCCAGGCCTCGCTCTAAGGGGTTCCGGCATACATCATGTCTGACACAACGAAATCATTTTTGGATATCTCAGGCGTCTCGACCGACGACCTCAACGCAATACTGTCCGGCGCATTGTCTGCAAAGCGCGCCCGTGCCGGATTGCCGAAAGGCGTCGCAGACGGTCAGCGCCCGCTTGAAGGCCACGTGCTGGCCATGATCTTTGAAAAACCGTCAACCCGGACGCGCGTGTCGTTCGATGTTGCGATCCGTCAACTGGGCGGTGAGTCACTTGTGCTGTCGGCTGCTGATCTGCAACTTGGCCGTGGTGAGACGGTGGGCGACACGGCCCGCGTCCTGTCCCGCATGGTCGATGCCATCATGCTGCGGACACATGGTGAGGAAAACCTGCACGAGCTTGCCGCGGAGGCAACGGTGCCGGTGATCAACGGGCTGACAGATACATCGCATCCGTGTCAGATCATGGCAGACCTGCTTACCTTGCAGGAACATAAAGGTGCCATACCCGGCAAGTCTGTCGCCTGGGTGGGCGACGGCAACAATGTGCTGACATCGTGGATCCATGCTGCCGGCAAGCTCGACTTTGAACTCCGGGTGGCAACGCCGCCGGAACTTGCTCCCGACGACGCAGCGCTTGAATGGGCCTCAGCCAATGGCGTCAAGCTGCATCTGGGCACCGATCCGCAGGATGCAGTGTCCGGTGCCGATTGCGTGGTCACCGATACCTGGGTTTCAATGAATGATAAGGACGCAACAAACCGGCATAATCTGCTGATGCCCTATCAGGTAAACGATGCCCTGATGGCGCGTGCCGACAAGGACGCCGTCTTCATGCACTGCCTCCCGGCCCACCGGGAAGAAGAGGTCACAGGTTCCGTCATAGATGGCGCGCAGTCGGTTGTCTTTGATGAGGCGGAAAACCGGCTTCACGCGCAAAAAGCCATCCTGCGCTGGTGTCTCGGTAAGTTGTAAGAAAAGAAATGGGAACGGATCTGAACGTGACAGAACCCTCGATGCTCGACATAACCACCGTGATTTCGGTGGAGGACGCGGTGCTGCCGTTTGATATCAAGCCGCTTGGCGTGCGCGGTCGAGTGGTGCGCCTTGGCGGTATTCTGGATGACATCCTGAACCGTCATGATTACCCGATGGCGGCATCTGCAATCCTGGCAGAAGCTGTTGCGCTGGTGGCCATGTTCGGTGCCATGCTGAAGTTCGATGGCAAGTTCATCCTGCAGACGTCAACCGATGGGCCGGTGTCCATGCTGGTGGCGGACTTTGTGTCACCCGACCAGGTCAGGGGCTATGCGCGTGTCGATATTGATGCGCTGGCGCGTCTGGAGGAAAGCGGTGCCATCACCGCCCAGGCCGTGATCGGAAACGGACATCTCGCCATGACGGTAGACCAGGGTGAGGACATGGAGCGTTATCAGGGCATTGTCGGGCTCGACAACGCCACGCTGGTTGACGCAGCCCATGACTATTTTCGCCAGTCCGAACAAATCCCGACCCTGTTGCGCCTGGCGTCGGGTCCGCTGGTCGGCCGTGCGGGACAGCAGGACAAATGGCGCGCCGGCGCCATCATGATCCAGCATCTGCCGGAAGACGGCGGCATCAGCCCCATGCAGGTCTATTCCGGTGATGATCCGTCAGGTGATGGTGAGCCCGAAATTGATGAAGACGACAATTGGCGCAAGGCAAAACTGTTGCTGGAAACCGTCGAGGATCACGAACTGATCGATCCGCTGCTGTCGTCGGAACGGGTGCTGTACAGGTTGTTCCACGAAGACGGCGTCACCGTCTATCCGGAACTGAAACTGCAGCGTTATTGTTCCTGTTCGGCAGATCGGCTGAAGGGCATTCTTGCCAACATGCCCGCCGACGACAAGGCGCACATGGCCGAGGATGGCAAGATAGATGTGAAATGTGAATTCTGCTCGGCGAGTTATCGGTTCGATGCGGATGAAATCCTGAAAGCCGATTAGGCAGCACTGAGTTCGTCACCAAGCAGGGCGAGAAACCTGTCACACTCCACAAGCTGGCTTGCGGCGACGAACTCGTCCGGCTTGTGGGCTTGGTCAATCGACCCCGGCCCGCAGATCACGGTCGACATGCCTGCTGCCTGGAAGTGGCCGGCTTCGGTCCCGTAGGATACAACGCCCGTGCGGTTCGAGCCGGTCAGCCGCATGGCGAGTGACTTCGCCTCTCCGTCCGGTTCCGGTTCCAGTCCGGGCACATTGACATAATTGTCTGTCTCGATCCCGGCATCCGGGTAGGCCGCGCGGATCACCTCATTGCGAGCTTTCACAAATCGCGCCACCCGGTCGCGAATTTCACTGGTATCCTGATCCGGCAGCAACCGGGCCTCCCACGAGATTGTAGCCAGGTTAGGTACGATATTCACTGTCGTGCCGGAATGGACGGCGCCCACGTGCACGGTCGTGAAGGCCGGGTCGAACGGGCAGTCCTTGTTTTCCTTGTCGCGCATTTCCTGCGCAATGGTTTTGATTTCAGTGATGAGAAGGTTGGCTTCATTGAGGGCACTCCATCCCAGAGCAGGTTTGCTGGAATGTGCTTCAACACCGGTGATGGTTGTCAGAAAAGCCTGGCATGCCTTCTGGCCTGTCATCACATCCATCATGGTCGGCTCGCCGACAATACAAACCGACGGTGTCGGCATGTCGTGGCCAAATCGCCTGACGGCAGGGATCACACCTTCGCAGCTCACCTCTTCATCACACGAAAACACCAGGTGAACCGGGCGGTTCAGATTGCGTGCCTTCAGGTGCGGGACGGCGGCCAGACAGCACGCCAGAAACCCTTTCATGTCGCAGGTGCCCCGGCCAAACAGATCGCCGTTAATATCCGTCATGGAGAACGGGTCTGTCGCCCAGGTCTGACCGGTCACCGGGACCGTGTCGGTGTGGCCCGACAGGACTACCCCACCATCAACGGCTGGGCCGATGCTGGCGACAAGATTGGTCTTGCCGGGTGCGTAATCTGCCCGGATCGTTTCGATGCCCTGGCCACGCAGAAACGCCTCGGCAAATTCGATCAACGGAAAATTGGAGTTGCACGACGTGGTATCAAAGCTGATCAGGTGCCCCAGCATTTCTGCTGACGACATGGGTTGCAGGTTGCTCAAGGCTAGAGGTCTCCAAATTCACAGTGGCAGTCAGTTGATGGTAAGTTGGGCATCCGGCGAGTCCAGGGAAAACGCCGGGACTTCAACCTGCAACATCTCCCCGTTGGTCCCTTCCATCGTGTAGAAGCCTGCCATGAAACCGCTTGGTGTGGCGAGCGGGCAGCCGGAGGTGTATTCAAATCGCTCGCCGGGCCCGAGCGTCGGCTGCTTGCCGATGACGCCTTCACCGTCAACATCCTGGCGTTGACCGTTGGCATCAATGATTTCCCAATGTCGTGTGCGCAAGGTCACAGTCTCGTTGCCCTTGTTCTCGATGGATACCGTATAGGCCCAGACATAGTAGTTTTCGTCAGGGTCGGAGCGGTCGTCCAGGTACTGCGGCAGGACCGATACTTCTATGTCGTGGGTAACCGCCTGATACATGTCCATGATTCGCTTTGCCGTTGGTTTGTGTGAACGCCTTTGGCGGTTCCTGTGAAAGTTCGGATCAAACGTCTTGGTGTGCCTGTTTATCCACGAAAATCAACCTGCATGCGACAGTTAAGTGGTAGTTACAGCCGACACCGAATGGCTGATATGCTAATTCTGTTATCTGAAACGCATCAGAAAGCATTACAGATGACCACTCAAGCTGCAAATGGCATTGCGCCCGCCCATATTATTCGCCAAATGGTCGAGACGGGCCACATTATTGCTGAAAGTGCTCTGGATGTGGATCAGGTGCAGCCCGCCAGCCTCGATTTGCGGCTGGGAGAGGTGGCTTGGCGGGTGCGTGCATCGTTCATGCCCGGCCCGCGCCACACGGTAGCTGACCGGCTCGACCAGCTTTCCCTGCACAAGATCGATCTGACGGACGGCGCGGTACTGGAAGTTGGCTGTGTGTACATCGTACCGCTGCTGGAATTGCTGGCACTTGACGACACCATGTCGGCAGCGGCCAACCCAAAAAGCTCAACCGGCAGGCTCGATATTTTCACCCGCGTCATCGCCGACCAGGCGGCCGAATTTGACACCGTGCCTACTGGATACAAAGGCCCGCTGTATGCTGAAATATCACCGCGGACCTTCCCGATCCTGGTCAGAACCGGTTCACGCCTGTCACAAATCCGCTTTCGAGCCGGCAATGTGTCGCCCAGCGACGATCTGATCCACGAACTGCACAATCAAAAGCCGCTGGTCACCTCTGGAGATGTCTCCATAGACAATGGCATCGCCTTGAGCGTTGACCTGTCGAGTTTCGCTGACAATCAGCCGGTCGGGTTCCGCGCCAAGCGCCATTCCGGTCTGGTGGATGTGGACCGCAAGGCCGGTCTTGAGGTTCTCGATTACTGGGATCCGATCTGGCAACGCGGCTCCCTGATCCTCGACCCGGACCAGTTTTACATTCTGGCCTCAAAGGAAGCCGTGCGCGTGCCGCCGACCCATGCCGCTGAAATGGTGCCGTTCAATCCGCTGGTTGGCGAGTTTCGTGTACACTATGCCGGCTTTTTTGACCCCGGTTTCGGTGATGTGTCGGGCGACGGCGAAGGCTCGCGGGCCGTGCTGGAGGTCCGCAGCCATGAAGTGCCGTTCATCCTCGAAGACGGCCAGATAATCGGTCGCCTCGTCTATGAACCGCTCAGCGAGCCGCCTGAAACCGTTTACGGCCAGGGTATCGGCTCAAACTACCAGAAGCAGGGTTTGAAGCTGTCAAAACATTTCAAGGCTTTTGAGGGTTGAGTTTGAGTTTGATTCCGCTCACGCCAGCAGCCTGACGGCTGCGCTCCGCTAGGGCGCACTTCGTGCGGCGGCCGGTCGGCCTTGCCTCAGCACGTTCCGTGCTTCGGAGGAGTTCATCACTACGGTAGTACGGGGTCGGAGAACGGCCCGAACGAAGTGAGGAAAGCTGTTCGAGCAATAGTGTTTATTCCGCTCACGCCAGCAGCCTGACGGCTGCGCTCCGCTAGGGCGCACTTCGTGCGGCGGCCGGTCGGCCTTGCCTCAGCACGTTCCGTGCTTCGGAGGAGTTCATCACTACGGTAGTACGGGGTCGGAGAACGGCCCGAACGAAGTGAGGAAAGCTGTTCGAGCAATAGTGTTTATTCCGCTCACGCCAGCAGCCTGACGGCTGCGCTCCGCTAGGGCGCACTTCGTGCGGCGGCCGGTCGGCCTTGCCTCAACACGTTCCGTGCTTCGGACTGGAGTTCATCACTACGGTAGTACGGGGTCGGAGAACGGCCCGAACGAAGTGAGGAAAGCTGTTCGACCAACAAAAACACAGCAAAACCGGGACAAGCCGTTCGACGGCGATAAACCCTTTTAGTTCTCGTCCATCTTGAGCGCTGCGATGAAGGCGTTTTGCGGAATTTCGACGCGGCCGAACTGGCGCATCTTCTTCTTGCCTTCCTTCTGCTTGTCCAGCAGCTTGCGCTTGCGCGAGACATCGCCGCCATAACACTTGGCCGTCACGTCCTTGCGCATGGCTGAAATGGTTTCGCGCGCAATCACCCTGCCGCCGATGGCTGCCTGAATGGGAATCTTGAACATGTGGCGCGGGATCAGGTCTTTCAGTTTTTCAACCATTGCCCGGCCGCGTTGTTCAGACCGCCCGCGGTGCACGATCATGGCCAGCGCATCCACCGGCTCCTCATTGACCAGCACATGCATGCGCACCAGATCGCCGGGCTCGTATCCGGTCATCTGGTAGTCAAAACTGGCATAACCGCGCGTCACCGATTTCAGCCGGTCATAGAAATCAAACACCACTTCATTGAGCGGCAGTTCATAGATAAGCATGGCGCGCGAGCCTGCATAGGTCAGTTCCTTCTGCCGTCCGCGCCGGTCTTCGCACAGTTTCAGAACCGCTCCCAGATATTCGTCCGGCACCAGAATGGTTGCCTGAATCCACGGTTCATCAATGGTGTCGATATAGTTGGGTTCAGGCATGTCAGCCGGATTATGCAGCTCCAGCACATCGCCCTTGATCTGGTGGATGTGGTAGATCACCGACGGCGCCGTTGTGATCAGGTCGATATTGAATTCCCGTTCCAGCCGGTCGCGCACAATCTCCAGGTGCAGCAATCCTAAGAACCCGCAACGGAAGCCGAAGCCGAGCGCGGCTGAAGTTTCCATTTCATACGAGAAGCTTGCATCGTTAAGGCGCAGCCTGCCCATGGCCTCGCGCAGATCCTCAAATTCAGCGGTATCTACGGGGAAGAAACCTGCAAACACCACGGGCTGGGCTGGTTTGAAGCCGGGCAGGGCTTCAGCGCATGGGCGTTTTTCTTCCGTAACAGTATCACCGACACGCGTGTCAGCCACTTCCTTGATTGCCGCGGTAAAAAAGCCGATTTCGCCGGGGCCGAGGTCGGCCACCATTTCCTGTTTCGGACGGAACACACCGACCCGGTCGACAAGGTAATTTGCGTCGGTGGACATCAGCTTGATGCGCGTGCCCTTTTTGAGCCGGCCGTCCAGTATGCGCACCAGCACGATGACCCCGAGATAGGCATCGTACCAGCTGTCGACCAGCAAGGCCTTCAGCGGTTGGTCCGCGTCGCCTTTCGGCGCCGGCAACTTGTGGACGATCGCTTCCAGAACTTCCTTGATGCCGATGCCGGTCTTGGCGGAAATTTCCAGTGCACCGGACGCATCCAGCCCGATCACGTCTTCAATCTGCTGGCGCACCCGGTCGGGCTCTGCCGCAGGCAGGTCAACCTTGTTGAGTACCGACACGATCTCGTGGTCGTTCTCGATCGCCTGGTAAACATTGGCCAGCGTTTGCGCTTCCACACCCTGGGCGGCATCGACCACCAGTAATGATCCTTCCACCGCAGCCAGCGACCGGTTGACCTCATAGGCAAAGTCAACATGGCCCGGAGTGTCGATCAGGTTCAGTTCGTAAGTCTCACCATTGTCGGCCGTGTACTCGAGGCGCACAGTCTGGGCCTTTACGGTAATGCCGCGCTCGCGCTCGATATCCATCGAGTTCGAGCACCTGCTCCGTCATCTCGCGCGCCGTCAGTCCGCCGCACGTCTGGATCAGCCGGTCTGCCAGCGTGGACTTGCCGTGGTCGATATGCGCAACGATGGAAAAATTGCGGATGTGCGATGTGTCTGTCATGCGCTGGTGTTTGGCAGCAGCATCGATTGCCGTCAAGTTCTCAGTTGACGCGGTTAATTGCTCTACTTTTAGCAATCCGGCTAATCGATCAGCAGTCTGATGGCTGTTAGAATTCGCATCGTACACTGTTCATATTTGCAGGGGAGCGAACATGAGACGATTCCAATCCAGAATGTCAACCAGACTGACAGCAACAACTGCGCTGGTATTGCTTGCGGCAGGTTTGTTTTCTGCAGGCGCACATAGTCAATCTGATAGCAGCGGGATCAAGGTACCGGACACGCTTCAGCTACCAGAAAGTTTCGTCAACAATTTGATTAGCCAGCCTGACCATGATCAGCGTCTGCTGACGGCGATGCAGGAGTTTGAGCGTATTGATCTGGACGGTAACGGTATTTCCCAGGAAGATCTCGACCGTAAAGACCTGATCGAGGCAGCCCGAACTCGCAGCACAACCATGCAGCGTTATGTGGCGTACGATCTGAATGCCGATGGTATTGTGGCCCGTGAGGAAAGGGAGAATGCAATCATCTGGAAAAATCGCAGGAGCAGGTCACGCAGCGACAGCAGCACAAGCGAACGATTGTGGTTGAAACAAATGCTAAAGAGCTTGCTGGAGCCGTTCGAAAAGGCGGATCTGAACCGTGATGATCAGTTGGATATGTCCGAAGTGTTCGAATTGGCGAAAAGTCAGGCTGACACACAACTGCAGAGACGAAGCGGGCGGCGGCGTTATACGCTGGAAGGCTCAATCATGTCGCTCGATTTCAATTCTGATGGCGTGGTTAGTGAGCAGGAGTTCATCGCGGCTATCTCAAGCCTGACACCGGAATCGACCAAGGGCCAATAGAGAAAAGGACCGGTAAGACAAAGCAGAAGATACCCATTCCTGCCGGTCTGTGGGGTGGACACAGCGTGGAGTTTCCCTTGCCCAAAGGAGTAGCCGAGCCCGTTGGTGATCCGGGACACTCATGTGTATTTTCCGGGACTGCCGGTCGGTCCATCGGGCGCGAGGGGTTTGTCGTTAATTTGTGTAGCGGGCGTCTGAGCGCTGGACTGTAATCTGGAATTATTCTAAAAACGTATTCTGAAAACCGTATCCGATTCCCAAGCAAGAAGACCGCCGCCCGTGAAACCTTTTGCCGACCTCTCAGAAAAAGAAATTCTCGCGCTCGCCATTTCAAGCGAGGATGACGATGCGCGCACCTATATGGCGTTTGCCAATTCGCTGCAGGAGCAATATCCGTCCTCCGCGCGTGTGTTCATCGACATGGCGGAGGAAGAACATGAACATCGCCGTCGCCTGACGGAGTTGTACCAGACCAAGTTTGGTGACTTTATCCCCCTGATCCGCCGCTCCGATGTGGCCGGCTTCGTCAAGCACAGGCCGGCCTGGCTGATGCAGAAATTGTCGCTGGACGTGGTGCGCAAGCGTGCCGAGGTGATGGAGCTTGAGAATTACCGGTTTTACAAACAGGCCGCAGAACGCACATCCGATGACGATGTGAGAAAACTGCTGCTCGATCTGGCCGAAGAGGAAAAAGGCCATGAGAATTCTGGCGGCAAAGCTGACCGAAAAGCATCTCGATGCCGACACCAGGCTGGATGAAGCAGATGCTGAAAAACAGCTGTTCCTGCTGCAGATCGTGCAGCCCGGCCTGCTTGGCCTGATGGACGGGTCGGTCTCAACCCTTGCCCCGTTGTTTGCTGCCGCCTTTGCAACCCATGATACCTGGCAGACATTTCTGGTCGGCACCGCCGCGTCAATCGGAGCGGGTATTTCAATGGGCTTTGCCGAAGCGCTGTCGGATGATGGTGAACTGACCGGGCGCGGACATCCTTATATTCGCGGGTCTGCTGCCGGCATCATGACTGCCGTGGGCGGGCTGGGTCATACACTGCCTTACCTGTTCAATGATTTCTGGACCGCGACAATCCTTGCCGTGATCATCGTATTCATCGAACTGTGGGTGATTTCCTGGATCCGTTTCAAATACATGGATACCCCGTTCCTGCGGGCAGCGTTTCAGATTGCAGTCGGCGGTTTCATCGTCTTCCTGGCGGGTATTCTCATAGGCAACGCCTGACGGGAAATCCATGCCCGAAAACTATCTAAACCCGATTTTTCCCAGGGCCGGGAGCTTGATGGCCAGATCATCAAAGTCCACACCGATGGTTGCGCCCAGAACATGCAGCTCAAACCCTTCGCGCCGGCTTATGCCGGCCCCGATGACGCCGCTATAGGAAATCTGAAAACCGGTTCCCGACGGCATGACACCGGTCTGGACGCCGGGGCCAAGCCAGTCCTTGCCGACACCGGCTGCATCAAGTTCGGCGCCGAGCTCAGGCACCTTGCGCGCGATACTGGCGACAAAGGTGTTCGAGTTTGGTCCTGGCCATACAACATATTCGCCGGGCGTCGACCACTCATAGCTCCGTGCGGCTGTCATAACTTTCGGGATAAGGGTTTCGGCCTCTGCGCCGTGCACCTGGTGAACGACATAAGGTTCACTGGAGTACCAGCGCCCATCCGGTGCGTAGGCATTGCGGCGCACCGGCGTGCCCCATCCAACCACTTCAAACCGATCATATCGCGATGCCCCGGCCGGCTTGACCACCAGCCAGTGATGCACAGCGAAAATGCCTTTCCAGCGCCCGGACCGCGCTGCGAGGATATAGATTTCGGCAGGTTCATCACTGGATGCTTCCGGCAGCAGTCCGGAAGACGACCAGTCAGCGGACCGCCAGCTGTTCGGCCAGCCCTTGGCATAGGAATATGCCGCACCCGCCGCGATGGGCAGCACGATCAGCACAACAGCGAAGGTTGAAAGGAATTTGAAAAGTCGCCGAAACATGAGAGGATTTGACACTCCTATTGCGGCTGAAGTTTAACACACTGAACTGCTTTTAAACACCCAGATAGCGGTGTTGAACATCTTCGGCTTTCGAAAGTTGCGCAGATGTACCGGACCACACAACCTGACCCTTCTCGACAATGAAGTGGCGGTCAGCCAGTTTTAAAAGGTCTTTCAGGTTCTTGTCGACCAGCAGGATGGAAAGACCGCTCTTGCGGATATCGGCAAGAGCTGCCCAGATTTTTTCACGGATCAGCGGGGCGAGCCCCTCGGTTGCTTCGTCGAGCACCAGCAGGCGCGGATTGGTCATCAGGGCGCGACCAATCGCCAGCATCTGTTGTTCGCCACCGGACAAAAGATTGGCCATTGAGGTTGCCCTGAGCTCAAGCTCAGGAAACATCACGTAAATTTTCTCGATGGTCCAGGGATCGTCGAGCTTTTGATGATTTGAAGCGGTTGCCACGAGGTTTTCGCGAACTGACAGATTGGGAAAAACCTGTCGCCCCTCGGGCACCAGTCCGATGCCAAGGTTTGCGGTTTTGAAGGAGGCGAGTTTTGACACCTCCTGGCCGGCAAACTCGATTGATCCGGATGTAGGCGGCACGATGCCGATGATTGAGTTGACGGTTGTGGTCTTGCCCATGCCGTTGCGGCCCATCAGGGTGACAACTTCGCCGGAGTTGACATCAAAGGTCATGCCGAACAGCGCCTGGCTGGTGCCGTAATATGTCTCAAGGTCGGATACTTTCAACATTGCATCAGGTCTCCCCGAGATAGGCGCTGCGCACGTCGGCATTCTTTCGAATGTCTTCCGGCTTGCCGGTGGCGATGATGCGGCCGTAGACAAGTACTGAAATGCGGTCCGCCAGAGCAAACACCGCATCCATGTCGTGTTCAACCAGCAGAATGGTTTTCTCGCCCTTCAGGCTTCGCAGTATGGTCACCATGGCGGCACTTTCCTCCACGCCCATGCCTGCCATCGGTTCATCAAGCAGTAAAAAAGTCGGGTCCGTGGCCAGGGCCATGGCAATTTCGAGCTGGCGGCGCTCGCCGTGCGACAGCGCCGAAGCAATGGTGCCTGCACGGCTTGCCAGGCCTACTTTTTCCAGCACTTCCAGTGCCGGTTTGCGAAGCCGTGCCTGGGTGGTGGCCGGTTTCCAGAACTTGAACGAGTGTCCGTCATGGGCCTGCACGGCAAGCGCCACATTGTCGATGACGCTGAGACCCATGAAAACCGACGTGATCTGAAATGACCGGGCCAGTCCGAAGTGCGACCGGCGATGGGTCGGAACGGTTGTGATGTCCTTGCCGTTGAACACCACATGGCCTGCATCAGGCTTCAGGTCTCCGGACAATTGTGCAATCAGCGTTGTTTTGCCGGCACCATTGGGCCCGATGATCGCGTGCAATTCTCCTCCATCAACGCCCAGTGTCACACTGTCGGTCGCAACAACGCCACCAAAGGATTTCTTCAGGCCCTGAATGTCGAGCATGGTTTCAGTCACGGCTCCAGCCTCGCTGGATCAGGCCGTTCAGGCCGCCCCTGATGAACAGCACGCTCAACACCAGCAGCACGCCGAACGGCAGCGCCCAGTAAGTGGTGAAGCTGGAAAGCAGTTCTTCAATGAACACAAATGTCACTGCCCCGAATACCGGGCCGAACAGCGATCCCGTACCGCCCAGGATCACCATGAACATCAATTCGCCGGAGCGTGACCAGCCCATCATGTCGGGCGATATGAAGGTGGTGAAATTGCCCAGCAGTGCACCGGCCAGGCCGCACATGCCGCCTGCGATGACATAGGCAGTGAGTTTGTAGGCATAGGTGTTGTAGCCCAGTGCCTTCATGCGTGCCTCGTTGGACTGACAGCCGCGCACCACCATGCCGAAGCGGGAATTGACGATCCGGTACACTGCGTAAATAGACGCGACAAGACAGATATAGGTCAGCAGGAACAGCACCATCTTGTTTTCGATATTGATGATGTCGAACACCGACCGGGAATAGATGGTCAGTCCATCGTCACCGCCATATTCGTCCAGTGACAGGAAGAAGTAATACCCCATCTGCGCAAAAGCCATGGTGATCATGATGAAGTAGACCCCCTTGGTGCGCAGCGAAATGGCGCCGGTAACCAGTGCAAACAAGGCGCTGGCGGCAATTGCCAGCGGAAAATGCAGCCATGCCGAGTCATATCCGTGATAGGCCGGAATACCGACGCAATAGGCGCCAATGCCGATATATGCTGCATGGCCGAACGAAATCATGCCGCCAAACCCGAGTATCAGGTTGAGACTGACGGCGGCAATTGCCAGGCACAGAATGCGGGTGATGAAATCCAGCGACACCAGCTGCAGGCGGATGCCGAGGAAATGTGCAGCCAGCGGCACGCACAACAAGATGGCCATGAAAACCAGGGTTATGATGCGGCCGCTTGCCGACCCGAAAAGGCCGGGCGCCCGCAGGTGCTCGTTAAGCTGGGCCGAAATGGTATCAGTCATCTAGCGGACCTTTGGTGGGAACAGGCCCTGCGGGCGGAACGCCAGCACACCGGCCATGATGAGATAGATCAGCATTGACGAAATTGCCGGGCCTGCGGTTTCTGCCGCATTCACGGGCATGAACAATTTCAGAATATCGTCGAGGAAAGACCTGCCCAGCGTATCGATCAGGCCAATGATCAGGGCGCCGATAAAGGCACCTTTCATGGAACCGATGCCGCCCACGATGATCACCACGAATGCAGTGATGATGATGTCATTGCCCATGCCGATGGTTGCTTCGGTGATCGGCGCGATCAACATGCCGGCCAGTCCGGCCAGCACGGCACCAAGGGCAAAAACGGCAGTAAACAGTGTCTTTATGTCGATACCGAGTGCCGACACCATGGTCCGGTTGGACGCGCCGGCCCGGATTAGCATGCCAAGGCGCGTGCGCCCGATCAGCCAGTAGAGCCCGAGCGCCACCAGCAGCCCACAGCTGATAATCACCAGCCGAAAGGTTGGAAAGATGACCCCCGGCAGTATCTCGACCTGGCCCCGCAGATATTCGGGCAGCGGAATGGCAATACCTTGCGGCCCCCAGATCATATGAACGAGCGTGTCTGCGATCAGAATGAATCCGAAGGTTGCCAGCACATGGTCAAGATGGTCGCGCTGGTACAGATGGCGGATTACCCCCATCTCCAGCGCCAGGCCGACGAGGGCCGTCAGCGGGATCGCCAGCAATACCGCCCATACGAACGATCCGGTCCAGAATGTCAGCGTGGCGCAGAAGAACGCACCCACCATGTACAGCGAACCATGCGCCAGATTGACGAAGTCCATGATGCCGAACACCAGCGTCAGGCCTGCTGCCAGCAAAAACAGCAATACGCCAAGTTGCAGTCCGTTCAGGAACTGAATGAAAAACAGTGTGCTCATTGCCCCAACATACCCAGCCTGGATCTCAATCCCACAATAACACTAACCCAAAAACTGGCCCCACGACCCACCCGCCATGAAACAAGTTAACGGGGAGAACACAAAGTCCTCCCCTTGATACAGCGTTCAATTCGCCGTGCGGCCTATTTCGCCAACGGGCACTCGCCGACATATGGATCAACATGGTTTTCATAAACCGTCTTGACCACTTTGGTCGTCCAGTTCCCGGCATCGTCGGCAACCACTTCACGCAGATAGAAGTTCTGTATCGGCATGTGGTTCTTGCCATAGGTGTACTTGCCGCGCACCGAAGCATAATCTGCCTTGGCCATGGCGGCGCGCAGTTCGTCGGTCTTGCTCATGTCGCCGCCAACGGCTTCCACACCAGATGCAATCAGGTTGATGGTGTCATAGGCCTGTGCTGCATAAAACGACGGGTAGCGCTTGTACTTTTCGCGGAAGCTGGACACGAACTTCTTGTTGGCCGCATTGTCCAGTGTCGGATCCCACTGCTGCGTCAGGCGCGAGCCGAGAACACCTTCCAGCTTGGCTGCCTGCAGTTTTGGCAGCGAAATGGCGTCCACCGTAAATACCGAATACAGATCCAGCACGCCCTTCAGGCCGGCCTGCTGGTACTGCTTGATGAATGCGCCACCGGCTTTGCCCGGATAGAAAACGAAAATGGCCTCCGCGCCGGACGCTTTGGCTTTTGCCAGTTCAGCGGAAAAATCAAGCTGGCTTGGCCATTTGGTCAGGTCCTTGCCCTTGATCTCGCCTTTGAAGGTACGCTCCACACCGGTCATCATGTTCTTGCCGGCAGCATAGTTGGGGCCCAGCAGATACAGTGACTTGACGCCCTGCTGATTCAACACTTCACCCATCGCCATGGGGGTCTGGTCGTTCTGCCAGGAGGTGGAGAAGAAGTTTGCATTGCACAACTTGCCGGCAATCTGTGACGGGCCTGCATTTGATGAAATCAGGAACTTTCCGGCATCCAGTACTGACTTGGCCGATGCCAGCAGCACGTTGGACCAGATGTAGCCGGCAACTATCGGCACATCATCCTGCTGCACCAGCTTGTCGGTTTTCTGCTTGCCGATCTCGGGCTTGAAGCCATCGTCTTCGAAAATGATTTCAACGGATTTGCCGGCCATCTTGCCGTCAAGATGTTCGACGGCCAGGTTAACGGCGTCCTTCATGTCGTTGCCGAGAACCGCTGCCGGTGTTGTCAGCGTGGTCACATAACCGATCTTGATATCGGCTGCGTATGAGGCTGATGCCATCAGCGCCAGACCAAGCGCTGCAATTCCTGTCTTCTTCAACATTGTCAAACTCCTCCCGAGTGTTCCCGTAACCGAGTGCCGCCTTGTTTCGTCCCGACGTGTCACTGAATATGCACGATAGAGATAAAAGATACAGACTTCAAATGCCCGCTGTCTGAATTATTTTGCATTATTCAGGTCTTGCGCGGGGCTGGTTCCCGGTGTCGAATGCACACATTCAAGTTCATGGACAAGCAATCTGGCAGGAGACAGGCATGATCGAAATGACAGCAGGCGTCACGCCGGCAAGTGACGGCATCGACGGGATCAAATGGAACATCCTTGGTCAGACCTATGTACCCAAGCATCTGTGCGAAAGTTCATTTTCCTGGCACGCGACGTTTCCTGACGGCACTTTTGTACCGCCGCATATCCACCCTGATCAGGATGAATTCATTTATGTTCTGGAAGGCCGGTTTGACCTTTTTCTGGATGGTACGGATGCAACCGCTGACGCCGGTGACCTGATCCGCCTGCCGCGCGGCCAGGCGCACGGTATCTTCAACAAGTCAGGTCACGATGTGACATGTGTGTTCTGGGTGTCGCCCGCCCGGCAATTATGGGACCTGTTCACCAAGATCAACAATGTGCCCGACCCGGCAGAGGTCGTCCGGCTCGCCAGCGAACACAATGTCCACTTCCTGCCGCCGCCGGACGCGTGATCCTAGATCAGTGTGGCTTTCATAGTGCTAGAGCAACTTTATAGGTTCAGTTGAGCCCATGTTGCTCTAGTCCGCTCGAACGCTTTCCGGCATATCCTGAGCAGATGGCATTGTGGCGAACCCGGGAAGCGATACGTCCATGTGATCCCAGGTGGCGGCCCGGTCAGTGTAGACCCGCATCTGCGGTTTGAAATTGTCCGGATTGTCGAGGCTGGATGCCCTGACAAATACCATGCCGGGCATGCCTGAATTGGTTGAATAGATCGCGGACCCGCAATCAGGGCAAAAACCACGGCTAACCATGTTTCCGCTGTCGGCGGGCTTGTCGAAAAACCTGATTTCGCCGGTCATTTTAAAAGCGGCTTCGGGAACAATCATGTGCGAACCGTGTCCCGTGCCGCTGGTCTTGCGGCAGTCGTCACAGTGACAATGGCCTCCGCCTGCTTCTTCTGCACACGTGTACCGGACATTCCCGCATAGGCATCCACCAACAATGGTCATTGTCATTTCTCCTGTTCACTTGCTATCTACAAGTGATCATATTAATTTGCTTGCGTATTGCAAGTGAAATTTTTGAGAACTGACATGGCTCCATCCACTGAACCGCGCCGCTCTGACTGCCCGATAAGTTTTGCCCTGGAAATCTTCGGGGATCGCTGGACCCTGATTGTCTTGCGTGACCTGATGTTGAGGTCGCGCCAGCGCTACAAGGAGCTGCTGCAAGGTGATGAGGGTATCGCCACCAATGTGCTTGCAGAAAGATTGAAGCGGCTTGAGCACCGCAAGCTGATCACCAAGAAACGGGATCCTGCCGATGCCCGCCAGTTCATTTACCTGCCGACCGAACTGGCGGTAAGCCTGGTTCCAATGCTGGTTGAAATGACCGCCTGGGGCATCAGGACCAGCGATAGTGAGGTAGGTTCAGACTTTCTTGACAGGTTTGAAACCGAGCGCGACAAACTGATCTCGGACCTGCAGCAGAAAATTCGACAGGAGGCAAGTTTGCGGTAGCCGCGGCTGTGCTGAAAGCCAGGCATAATGACAGGTAGCGAGTCACTGCGTGCGCAAACTCGGACGCACAATTGTTTAGTCCGTCAACAGAATGTTACTCGTGGTTTGTCGGGCTGAGGTCTATCGTCCTATAACCGGACACATTGGCAAGGTTGAGTTTTTTCTTCAACTGGAAGGCGTGAAAATTGAGCGCAAAATTCACAAAGTACGCAGTAAACGGCTTGCTCTATGTGCTGCATCCCCGCTTGATTTTGCAATATTGGCGCAATTTGCGGCGGTTCCCGGATATTGCAGTTCCCGGTGACGTAAATGAAAAAATGTTGTGGCGAAAGCTGTTCGACAGAAACCCGGATTTCGTGACATTCAGCGATAAACTGCGTGCCAAGGAGTACGTTCGACAGCGTGTTCCAGACATTGGGCAAAGCCCCGTATTGTGGAGCGGGACCGATCTTCAGGACCTGCCGGAAAACCTGGCCGGCCAGCGCTGTTTCCTGAAGGCGAACCACAGTTCAGGCATGAACATTGTGCTGGACACCGGATCGGTGGACAGGCGGCAACTTGTAAAGGCCACGCGCAACTGGCTGGCCCATCGCCATGATCGAGTTCATGGCGAATGGGGTTATCGAAATGTAGAGCCAAAGTTTTTTCTCGAAGCAGATATTTCAGCCGGACAGGAGGCTGATCTTATCGATCTCATTGTTTATGTGTTTTCGAATTCTGTCACACTGATAGTGGCCACTATGGGGGAAAAGACGGCTCGCGAGCGGGTAGCCTTGTTCGATGCAGATGGGTGCAGATTGAATGCTGTACCTGTGACACATCGCAATCATGCGAGGACGGCAGTTTTACCGGACGACTTTGACCTGCCTTTGGAGGCAGCGACCCTGGGCCGGCAAGCATTGATGATTGCGAATGGAAATGATCATCTTAGAGTGGATTTTATGTGGAACGGCGAGAAGCTCTATTTCTGTGAAGTAACGGTCTATCCCGGAGGCGGATATCGTTCCTACTCAGATCCGAAAATCGTTCAACTGATGGGACAAAACTGGAATCTTGCGAACTCCTGGTTCCTGCGCACCTCGCAAAGTGGTTGGCGGCGACGTTATGCTGCCTGGTTAAGAGCACAACTGTAGCCAATGACTGTAAAGGACAATGATCTGAATTGCCGGGAGATTTCAATCATTGGAGACGATCGCTCTTTCTGCGGCCTCGAACCCGAATGGAACGATCTGTGGCAAAGGGCTTGTGATGCCCGTTTCTACCAAAGATATGATTGGTGCGAATCGGCTTGGCACAATTGCCTGTGTCATCAGGGATACAAGCTTCATGTTGTTTGCGCGCGTCAGCAGGGCAAGCTTGTGGCAGTCCTTCCGCTGATGAAGAAGGGCGGCATATTCCGGCGACCTGAATACGGATTTCTGACCTGCCTGGAACATCCCAAGGACGCACTGATCGACAGAGTAGTGGCTAAGTCCGGTGACCTTCAGTCCCTGTTGTTGCAGATGATGGAAACCTGTGCGGGCAGGATAAAAATATCCCCGGTGAGAAGCGGAAGTCTTCTGCATCAGTTTGCTGACCGGGCAAAGTTTGCTTTGAGACCGGCTTTGAATGCCCACGTGGCCGTTTTGCCGGACTCCGATCTGGAAAGTTTCATCCGTCAAAGAAGCAAATCCACAATTGCCGTTGAGCGAAGAGGATTCAGATTGCTCATGAGGCAGGGACCGGTGAGTGTTTCCTTTAGCAATTCAGATGACGAATTTGACCGTATATTCGCCAGACTTGTCCGGTTAAAGCGTGCATGGCTACTCGGAACGAAAAGGACGTCCGGTTGGTTGTCGGATGACCGGGCGGTCGCTGCATTGCAAGCTTTCACGAAACGCGCAGTTACGGCCGGTTATGCACATTTGCAGTCCATAAACGTGGACAGTGAGTGTGTCGCAATTAATTTGAGTTTTCAGGACAACGGCACTGTTACGTCTTTTATGAACAGCTACAATCCTGCCTTTAGTCGTGTCAGTGTCGGCAAGTTGGGTACGCTGACCATGATGCGGCGCGCTTTGATTGATGATGTTCGCCTGATCGACCACCTTGGCGGGACCACTGAATTGAAACTCACCGTTACCGATCAGGTCATTGAACAGTACACGATGGAGATCAAGTAGGGATAGTTGGCCACACTTTGTCATGAAGCATGATGAACTAACCGGCGGCGATGATTGAAGAAACCAGCAGTCAATTCGCCGTTGACCCGTACTGTGCGAAGCCCCAACGGCCATCGGGTAGCCTCAATCAGGCCGATCTTTTGCATGCCGATATGTGAATGAGCAGACACTGCAGCGGCGTTATCCCGATTGGTGGTTGCCAATAACGTAGCGTATCCGAGCTTCACATATTCTCGAGCTGCATGTGTGGTTACGGCCGCCATTAGACGCTTTCCCCTTGCGTGAGGCGCGGTATAGGCCGCCAGGCCAAAAACGACGCTGTCGTCTCCCCGGACCTCCAGCCAGTCCCACATCCTTTGAAATTGCGGCTTGAACAGCCGCCAGGCAACCAGATCGCCGTCAACGATTGCAGCACATATTCTGCCCCCGTCCACATAGTGGCGTTCAAAGAACTCCGGCCCCGATTTTTTTTCGGGCCGATACGGACAATCAACAATCAGATGCTGTTCATCTTGTTCTATCCAGCGCAGTTTTGTGGCGGGCCCGACAGTGGTGCGGGCAGTTGTCAGATCAGCGAGTGCAGCTCTCTGGATGTATGTCGCAGTTTTTCTAATCATGTGGTTCTTAGATGAGATTGCCACAGCAAGTGTAGTTGAAAAGGGTTATGTTGGACACCTGAGCGGCATGGCGGAAGATCACCGATTGACTGAAGCCTTGTCGAAGCCTGCGGTTTTTTGATACCCGCGCACAACCGCTTCCAGCTCTTCATGGCCGGCGATATCCTCCAGCCGGTCAAATCCGTCCGGCGCGCGCTGGTTGACCAGGTCAATGACCCGTTCAGGTCCGCCGCCCCGGTTCTGCCGCACGATCTCCGACGTGGCGGGCAGACGTTCTGCCTCGTAAGCCTGCAGGGCCGCGCTTGCATCATTGTCACAATCAGCAAGCCTGTCTGCCAGACAGCGGGCATCGAGTATCGCCTGGCTGGCACCGTTTGATCCCACCGGATACATCGGGTGGGCAGCGTCACCCAGCAAAGTCACCCGGTCAAACGTCCATTGCTCCACCGGATCACGATCACACATGGGATATTCATAAAACGTGCCCGTTTCGCGAATAAGCGCCAGCGGATCCAGCACATCCAGCGAGAACGTGTTTTCAACAAACGGCAGCAGTTCGCTCATCACGCCTTCACGGTTCCAGTCTTCGCGTCGCGGCATGGGTGTTGAGCCATCACCCATTTTTGCCGCCACCGCCCAGTTCATCAGCACTTTGCCGTCGGGGCGCGCATCGTTTGCGATCGGGTACAGGACCAGTTTTGCATCCATGCCGCCGGCGATCACCATGGATCGTCCCGTCAGGAACGGTTCCCACAAACACGCGCCGCGCCATAACATGATGCCGTTCCATTTTGGATCGCCCTGGTCCGGATAGAACTGCTTGCGCACCACCGAGTGAATGCCGTCACAGGCGATGACCGCATCGCCTTGCACCAGCAGTTCTTGCCTGTCGGCCGTTTGAAAGATTGCAGTTGCAGAGCCGTCGCCCGCCCTCACGCCGGTACAGGCATGGCCTGTCCTGATGGCGTCAGGTCCCAGCCGCTCGATCACGGCGTCGCGCAGTACACCCTGCAGGCGGCCACGATGAATTGAAAACTGCGGCATATCGAGGCCCCCATCGGTACCGCGCAGTTCCTGCCAGATGGTCTGGCCCTGCCGATTCTGGTAGATCAGCTCGTGAGTACGAATGGCAGCAGTGTCGAGCGCGTCGAGCAGACCGATATTGGCCAGTTCCCTGATCGCATGCGGCAGGGTGTTGATGCCCACACCCAGTTCCCGGATTTCTTCCGAACGCTCGTAAACGTCAGCTTCAATGCCCCGGTCATGCAGCATGAGGGCTGCCGCCAGCCCGCCGATGCCGCCTCCAACAATCACAACTTTCAACGTTTAGTCTCCCAACTGAACAAAAAACCCGCCCTCAATACTGCTTGAGAGCGGGTCGGAATGTCGAGACTGAAATCTCGCCTATTTCATCGGGCAATCCTTGGCGTGGTCATCACCGGTCGCTTCGTAAACCGTGGACACGGTCTTGTGGGTCCACTTGCCGTCGGCACCTTCAACCACTTGCCGCAGGTAGTAATTTTGAATGGGGAAGTGATTGTTGCCGTAGGAATAATCGCCACGCACCGACTTGTAGTTGGCTTTCTTCAACTCTGCCCGGAACGCATCCTTGTCCTTGACATTGCCGTCGGTGGCGACAACGGCCGAATTGATCAGATTGATCGCGTCATAGGCCTGCGCCGCATAGAAGCTTGGATAGCGGTCATGCTTGGCGCGATAATCGGCCACGAACTTCTTGTTGGCTTCATTGTCCAGGTCAGGGCTCCACTGCATGGTGTCGTAAGCACCAAGCACCGATTTTATGCCGCCTGCCTGGAATTTCGGCAGTGACAGTCCATCTACCGAGAACACGTTGAAGAACTGCATCTTGCCGGCAAGACCGGCCTGGCCGAACTGTTTCAGGAACGCGCCACCTGCCTTGCCCGGGTAGAATACGAAGATGGCTTCTGCACCTGAAGCAGAAGCCTTTGCAAGTTCAGCTGAGAAATCAAGCTGGGCGTCTTTGCCCCACTTGGTAAAGTCCTCTCCCTTGATTTCGCCCTTGAACGAGCTCTTCACGCCAGCCACCATGTCTTTGCCGGCAGCATAGTTCGGTGCCATGATGTAGAGTGATTTCACGCCACGCTGATTGAGCACTTCACCAAGAGCCTTTGGCACCATGTCGTTCTGCCAGGAAGAGGAGAAGAAATTCTCGTGACATTCCTTGCCGGCCACATGCGATGTGCCGGCATTGGCGCCGATCAGGAACTTGCCGCCGTCCAGGATGGATTTCTTCGACGCCAGCAGGACGTGTGACCAGATAATGCCGGTCACGATGTCCACATCGTCCTGAGACACCAGCTTGTCGGCCTTCTGCTTGCCGATGTCCGGTCTAAAGCCATCGTCTTCTGCAATGATCTCAACCTCCGTGCTGCCCATCTTGCCGCCCAGATGTTCCATGGCCAGGTTGATGCCGTTCATCTGTTCTTCGCCCAGAACGGCAGCCGGTGTGGTCAGCGTTGTGATGACGCCGATTTTGACCTTGTCGGCCGCAATGGCTGCACTTGCCGTTGCCGAAATGCCAAGCGCCAGCGCGCCGGCGAGAATTTTGCGGATCATTTTTCTACTCCCTGATACTCATTTTTGTGTGGTTGCCGTTGATGGCAGGTTCAGCCTCGAATTGATCCTATCATTGAGAAGTTGCTTGGCAATGGCTTTGTTGCCGAACGGTTTATGACAGAATCTGCTGACCCTGCGCGTTGACGTCCGAATAGAGCCAGCTCATACCGGTGTAGGCCTGTTGTGCTGATCTGCCCGACAGCATCATCTGCCGGAGTTCTGCCACCGGACCGGCAGCGTGATAGATGTCGCCATACATTCGGGCCGTCATCTGCACTCGTGCCGTGCGCAGATACCGGTCGCCCTGATAGGCAAGAAAGGCGTCCGCCGGGTCATCGTATGCCGCTGCATGATGTGCCAGGCACACTGCGTCTTCGGTCGCCATGCACGCGCCTTGGGCCAGGTATTGCAGCATCGGGTGCGCGGCATCGCCCAGCAACGTCACACGGCCCTTGCTCCAGTTTTTGACCGGATCGCGGTCACACAATACCCACATGCGCCAGCTCTCGATCCTGTCGAGCATACCCATCACTTCCGCGCGCTGCCCGGCAAACCGTTCGTTCAGTTCGCCGATATCGCCATACACATCCCAGCCTTCTTCATAGGCGTCGGAATGGAACACCGACACCAGGTTGAAAATATCACCGCGATGCAGCGGGTAATGCACCAGGTGGGTCTTGGGTCCGGCCCACAGGATGACTTCGTTCCTGTGGTTTACTTCCGGAACGTCAGCGGCCGGCAGCACTGCCCGATAGGCAATGTGGCCAGACACCCGCGGGCGGCCGTCTGCAACAATTGTCTCGCGAATTTTCGACCACAGGCCGTCGGCACCAATCAGCGCACAAGCCTCGATTGTGCTGCCGTCGCCCAGCGTTACGCGCACGCCATCGCCGGTATCTTCATATGTTTCAACCTTCGAGCCCAGCCGGATGTCCACCTTGCCGGTTGCCCTGGCAGCGTCAATGAAAGTGTTGTGCAGATCAGGCCGGTAGATCACCCCGTAAGGATATTCAAAGCGGTCGGTGAACTCACGTGTATTGAGCGGCACCCGTGTCACTTGCGACCCGTCAAGCGCATCCATCATGACCAGCGCCTCTGGAAACACCGCATTGGCCCGGATCGCGTCTGTTATGCCCAGAGTATCAAACATGCGAAACCCGTTCGGGCCCAGCTGAATACCGGCACCGGCTTCACGCAGCTCGTCCTCGCGCTCGATGACAATGCTTTCAATGCCCTTTTGGGCCAGCGCCAGTGCGGCAGCAAAGCCGCCTATGCCGCCACCGGCGATCAGATATGGTTTGGTGTTCAAGATAATTGCCCCGGCTCAGGTCGGTGTTGCTTTGTAATCCGCATACAACCCGCAATCCCCGGTTTCAGCAAGCCTTGCCTAGCGCAAGTTCCGGTCAAATTGAATTGTTTGACCGGAACTTGCGCTAGGCGCCCTGCCTGCCTAACGTGTGCGCTTCAGACTCACAACAGGACGCGCACCTATGCTGTCGAAAGACATAAACGATCTCATTACGCAAACCGGTTCCGGCACGCCGTGCGGAAAGCTGATGCGCCAATACTGGCAACCGGCAGCCTTGAGCGATGAACTCAAAGGCCCTCGCCCTGTCGTGCCGGTGCGCCTGTTGGGGGAAGACCTGGTGCTGTTTCGCGACAATGAAGGTGAACTGGGCCTGATTGCGCGGCATTGCCCGCATCGCGGAGCTGATCTGTGTCATGGCCGGCGCGAGGACAACGGCCTGCGCTGCCCGTTTCATGGCTGGCATTTCGACCGCTCGGGCCAGTGCGTCGAACAGCCCGGTGAACCTGAAGGCAGCACCATGCACGAGCAGATCAAAACTACATCCTATCCGGTGGCAGAGAGGAACGGCATTGTTTTTGCCTTCATGGGCGAAGGTACGCCGCCGCCGTTTCCCGAACTGGACTGTTTCACTGCACCGGATACACATGTGTTTGCGTTCAAGGGGTTGTGGGAATGCAACTGGCTGCAGGCCATGGAGGTGGGCATTGACCCGGTTCATGCATCCTTCCTGCATCGGTTCCTGCAGGATGAAGACCCGGCTGATAGCTACGGCAAGCAGTTCCGCGACACCGCCGCCAATACCGAAATGCCGATGACGCAGTTGCTGCGCGACTATCCACGCCCGGACATCGAGGTGGAAGAAACCGATTACGGGCTGCGCCTCATAGCGCTCAGACATCTTGATGACGGCCGCACCCATGTGCGCGTGACCAACCAGATATTTCCCGAAGCCATCTGCATCCCGATGTCCAACGATATGACCATCACCCAGTGGCATGTGCCGGTGGATGACGAGACCTGCTACTGGTATTCGATGTTTACCAGTTTCTCAGACCCGGTGAACAAGCCGCTGATGCGCGAACAACGGCTTGCCGAACACCGTTTGCCGGATTACGCGCCGCTGAAAAACAAGCGTAACAATTACGGCTACAACCCGGAAGAACAGGAAGTTGAAACCTACACCGGCATGGGGCTCGACATAAACGTTCATGACCAGTGGGCCGTGGAAAGCCCCGGACCGGTTTTCGACCGCACCAACGAGCACCTTGCCACGTCCGATAAGGCGATCATTGCCTACCGGCGCATGTTGCGCCGGGCGATTGATGCCGTGGGTGAAGGTGGCCATTTGCCGGGCATTCCCAACGGCGATGCATTGGACACAAAAGGTCCCGTTGCCGTTGACGCCATCGCGCCGGATGCCGAGTGGCAGGCCGTCTGGCGTGATCGCGACGCTGAACGCCGTGATGGCTGCTCCTGGGCGAATTCGGCGGCTGGGGCATAATTGATGAGTGATGTAGGGCGTGAAGGCTTGGCCGCACTTGCCGGCATGGATAGTGCCGAACGGCGCAAGGCATGTGCCAATGTGCTGGAGCAGATCGAAAATCATGGCCTGGACACCGTGCGGCTTGCCTTTGTGGACCAGCATGGGGTTTTGCGCGGCAAGACACTGATGGCGGCACAGGTTGCAAGCCTGCTGGCCAAAGGCTGCGCCATGACATCGACCCTGCTGGCAAAGGACACTTCGCACCGTACCGTGTTCCCGGTGTGGGAGGCCGGTGCAGGCCTTGATATGGCCGATATGCAAGGTGCCGGTGACATGATTATGTTGCCGGATCCGGTAACCTTTCGCGTACTGCCGTGGGTGGAAGGCTGTGGCTGGCTGTTGTGTGATCTGTATTTCACCGACGGACGGCCCGTGCCGTTTTGTGTGCGCCGCAAGCTGCGTGAAGCCGAAGCTGAACTCGCGAGCCGCGGCATGGACATCCGGTTTGGTCTGGAGGCCGAATTCCACGTTATGAAAGTCGATGACTGGAACAAGCGCCCGGAAGATGCCGGGCAACCCGGAGCAGTGCCGGATGTTTCGCTGATGACACACGGGTTCCAATATCTGACCGAGGCGCGCGCAGACGAACTTGAGCCGGTGACGGAGGTGCTGCGCAAGGCGTGCGTGGCGCTGCATCTGCCGGTACGCTCCATCGAATGCGAATTTGGCCCGAGCCAGGTGGAGTTCACATTTGCGCCCATGCCGGCTGTGTGTGCAGCCGACGCCATGAGCCTGTTCCGTTCCATGGTAAAGCAGGTCTGCCGGCGTCAGGGCCTGCACGCAACCTTCATGTGCCGGCCGCAGGTTGCAAACCTGTTTGCATCGGGCTGGCATGTGCATCAGTCGCTGGTATCGGTGCTGTCCGGTGACAACCTGTTCATGCCTGAAACCGATGGCGACCTGCTGTCGCCTCTGGGCCTGCATTATACAGCGGGCCTGCTTGGCCATGCGGTCGAGGCCAGCGTGTTCGCGTCGCCCACCATCAATGGCTACAAGCGCTACAAGTCATTCCACCTGGCACCTGACCGGGCGATCTGGGGCAGGGACAACAAGGGCGTCATGGTGCGGGCAATCGGTGGCCCGGATGACCCGGCCACACGGGTGGAGAACCGTGCCGCCGAGGCGGCTGCCAACCCCTATCTTCATCTGGCGGCGCAGGTATGGGCGGGGCTTGACGGTATCGACAACAAGCGCGATCCGGGCCCGGCTGCCGACACGCCGTACAAGACAGATGCCGCAATGCTGCCGACAAATCTGATGGATGCGGTAGACGCGCTTGAGCACTCACAACTGTTCCGGCAGCGCTTTGGCGAGAGGTTTGTGGATTACCTGGTCCATATCAAACGCGCCGAGATCGCCCGCTTCCTGTCGGAAGTCACGGACTGGGAACACCGCGAATATTTTGATCTGTACTGATGTTGTCTGACCTTCGGGGTCTGGACACTAGATCAGTATGGTTTTTGGTTGAATCAACCAAAAACCATAAAACTGATCGCTTTCAAAGTGCTAGAGCAACTTTATGGGTTCGAATGAACCCATGTTGCTCTAGGTTTTCAGTTGTTTGCCCGCGCGTGCAAATGCCGTGTTGGCTGCCGGCACGCCTGCATAGATGGCGGTCTGCATCAACACCTCGCGAATGGTTTCTTGCGATACACCGGCGCGCAACGCCGCTGCCAGATGCAGATCAAACTCTTCCCATCGTGACAGGGACGCGCAAATCGCCAGAACCAGCATGCGGCGAGTGGTTTCGTCCAGTCCCGGCCGGGTCCAGATTTCACCCCAGGCACCGCGTGTAATCATGTCCTGAAACTCGGCGTTGAACTCGGTTCGGTTCCGAATCGATGCATCGACATAGTCGTCGCCCAGCGCCGCTCTGCGGCGTTTCATTCCGGAGGTGAATCGGTGGTCGCTCGGCAGCGTGTCCGTGCCCAGGAAGCCTGCAAGTGTGCGGGTGAAATCATTCGGGCGTTCAGCGTTGGAAACATGCGCTGCATCCAGAACCACGTGAACGGCACCGGTAATTTCCGCTGCCATCATTTCACCGCGCTCCGGCGGTGTGGACTGGTCATGCCGGCCGGAAATGATCAGCGTCGGCGTGGTGATTTTCTTGAGGTCATTGAATGTATCGGCTTCTTTCAGCATGGCCGAGCATCCCAGATAACCTTCGGGGTTCATCTGTTCCAGAACACTGCGGAAGTCGCTGACGGTGCCGGGATCGCTTTCATGGAAACTCTCGGTGAAGAACCGTCCCAGCACCATGTCTGAAATGGCGGCCATACCGCCCTGGCGGATCATGTCCATGCGCTGATCCCACATTTCAGGCGGACGGAAATGCGGCGATGTATCGGCCAGTGTAAGCGTCGTGAGCCGGCTGCCGGCATGTATGCCGAGCCACTGTCCGGTCAATCCACCCATGGAAAGCCCGCAAAAATGAAACTGGTCAAGATCGAGATGATCTGCAATCGCGATCACATCCGCCCCCAGCCTGTCCAGCGGGTACATGCCGTCCGGCACGTCGGACGCACCATGGCCGCGCTGGTCATATCGCACCACTCGGAAGCGGTGTTTCAGAGCATCGGCCTGTGCCTGCCACATCAGGTGATCGCAGCCCAGCGAGTTGGAAAATATGATGGCAGGGGCATCGGCCGGGCCTTCGGCACGATAGAAGATCCGGCAGTCATCACTTTGGGTCACAAACGGCATGGGCGGTTCCTTTTTTCTGATGATCCTGTCACATCGTAAAATTCCGGGCGTGTCAAACATTCAGACGATATTCTGGGCTGGACGCACTCCTTTCATGCCGTTACGGCTGAAAGGGACCCTGGCCATGCCGTGCACATATGGCAGCCGAAAGTGATTGGACTTCTCTTTATGGCAATACCCGGCAGTGCCCAGTCACCTCAAACGGACAATGTCACGACCGGCATCGTTTTGATGATTGGCGCTGTCGCCACGTTTACTGTCATAGACGCCTGCGCAAAATACCTGCTGGCGTCTGCCGTGCCGCCGATGATGGTGGTGTTTGCACGCTACAGTCTGTCATTGCTGTATGTGCTGGGCTTGATGTGGTGGACCGGCACACTGACTTTCAAATCGCATCATCCCAGATTGCAGGTGCTGCGCGGCGTTCTGCTTTTCGCTTCAACCCTGATGAATTTCATTGCCTTGCAGTATCTGCGGCTGGACCAGACATCAGCCATATTCTTCTCAAATCCCCTGTGGGTGTGCGCACTGTCACCGTTTTTGCTGGGTGAGCGGATCGGGCCACGCCGCTGGGCGGCGGTGGTCATCGGTTTTCTGGGCGTGTTGCTGATCGTCCGGCCCGGCGCTGACGGGTTTCACTGGGCGATGCTGTTGTCTGTGACAGTGGCGATCATAACGTCGCTGTACCAGATCATCACCCGCAAGATCGGTGGCCGTGATCCGGCACTGGTGTCGTTGCTGCTGCCGTCAATGGTCGGCACTGCTCTTGCCATGCCGATGGGTATCGCCAACTGGCATGTGCCGGCATGGGGGCTTGTCGGACTGATGCTGCTGATGGGGATCGCCGGGGGTGTCGGCCATCATATGCTGATCAAGGCACACACCATGGCGCCGGCCCCGACACTGGCGCCGTTTATCTACACACAAATTGTCTGGATGATTATTGTCGGCTTTGTGGTGTTTGGCGACGTGCCGGACATTCATACGCTGGTCGGCGCCAGCATTGTGGTGTCCAGCGGCCTGTATGTCTATTATCGCGAACAGCTATACCAAAGGAAGTGATTATTGACCCATTTGATGGAGCCAAATCCGTTCACTCTGGCAGGCGCGGTGTGCAGCGCGATGCGGTGCATCGGGCAAGCGCCGCAACACACCAGATGGACGGATTTGGCCCACCGAAGGCCGGTTTTTCGCGCCCGCTGGACGTCGTTATGCTCCACTTGTGGTCGGCCAGACCAAGGCGTGAAGCATGCCTAGCCAGCAAACGCGAAAAATCGGTCAAATGAGTCAATAATCACTTCCTTTGGTATGACCAAACGCAAAGCCTTGAATTCACCGAGACACAAAAAGCAGACACTTTCATGAGCAATCTCAAGCTGAATCCCGCAGTCGCAAGCCTGGAAGAAGAGGGCGCCTTCTTCGTTCTCGACAAGGCGTTGAAGATGAAGGCGGAAGGCCGCCCGGTTATCAATCTCGGCATTGGGCAGCCGGACTTTGCGCCTCCGGCCCATGTGCTGGAAGCCGGGCTCAGGGCGGTCAGGGATGGCCCGCACGGATATACTTCTCCGGTTGGCATGCCATCCTTGCGAGCCGCCGTCGCAAACAGCGTGTCCACACGCTATGATGTGCCGGTTGACGCCGATCAGGTGGTGATCGTGCCTGGCGGAAAAGTCACAATTTTCTTTGCCTGCATGGTGTTCGGCGGGGCCGGTTCCGAAATCCTGTATCCTGATCCCGGATTTCCCCCTTATCGCGAAGCCATAAAGGCGGCATCGGCAAGGCCGGTTCCGTATGCCATTCGCGAAGACCGGAATTTTGGTTTTGATGCCGACGAGGTTCTGTCCCAAGTCACCCCTGCCACGCGTCTGATCATCATCAACTCACCAGCCAACCCGACCGGCGGTGTGGTGGAGACGGGCGAACTGGACAAGCTGGCAAAGGGCCTGGAAGCTCACCCACAGGTGGCAATCCTGTCGGACGAAATATACTCGCACCTGGTCTTTGAAGGGGCGGGCTTTCGCTCATTGCTGCAGTATCCGGCGCTGGCGGACCGGGTCATCCTGCTGGATGGCTGGTCAAAGACCTTTGCCATGACCGGTTGGCGGTTGGGGTACGGTATCTGGCCGATGCAACTGGTCAACGCGGTGCGCGGATTGATCACGGTCGATCATTCCTGCGTCAACGTTGCCGCCCAGTTTGCCGGCCTTGCGGCCATTGAAGGTCCGATGGACGAGATTGACCGGATGCGGGCGACATTTGCGCAGCGCCGGGATGTGGTTGTCAGCGGTCTCAACAACATGCCGGGCGTCACCTGCCGGATGCCCGGCGGCGCCTTTTATGCATTCCCCAATGTCACCGGAACCGGTATCGCCTCAAAGCAGCTTGCGGACCGTTTGCTGATGGAAGCCAATGTGGCGCTGATCCCCGGCGAAAGTTTCGGAAATAACGGCAAAGGCTATTTGCGTCTGTCTTATGCCGCCAGCCTCGACGAGATCGAAGAAGCCCTTGCCCGCATGCACGCCCTGATCGGTGCATCTGTTTGAAAAACAAGGTCCCGTGCCAGGAGCGGGGTGGGAATTGGCGGGTACGGTCCCGGCACGGGTGTCCTTAAAGGCAAGAGCAACATTTTGTGCAGGAAACAGATTTCTTTTTTGGTATGACGCCTTCCTTGCACATCGGTTGGCATAACCGGTTTGCATGACAGTTGCGTGTCAAAATGAAGTCGGTTAGCGGATAAGCGCAATTGCCTTACGAGTGATCGCGGAACTTTGATTTGATCACACTCTGCCAGGGTGACACTGATAATGCCATGAATTTGACTCGCCGACATATGACAGCGCTGATTGGTGCAGCAGTGTTTGCAAGCGCACGTGCTCCTGTGGTGCAGGCTTCTTCCGGCATTATGTCGGCGCCGGATGCGCTGGCGGCTGCCGACAAGGGTGAAATCGTGCTCGTGGATATCCGCACTCGCGGCGAGTGGAAGCTGACCGGCCTGGCCAAACCCGCCCTTGCCATATCCATGCATGAAGCAGGCTTTGTCAGAAATCTTGCCAAGGCACTTGGCGGCAACCGTGCCAACCCGGTTGCCCTGATCTGTGCCACCGGCGGACGCAGCGCTCACATGCAGCGCATTCTGGCCACTGCCGGTTTCACCAATGTGATTGATGTTTCCGAAGGCATGATCGGTTCAAGCGCCGGCCCCGGGTGGCTGAGGCGTGGTTTGCCAACAAAGACCTGGTCACCCAACTGAACAGGTATTGCGTGAGAAACCTTCAAGAATCACATATTGTTAGTTGCACTAGACAACCGGTTTGCAGCTTGTTTCACGCAAAGTGAGTGACAGCAGAAATCCTGCACCCGACCACACAACCAGGCAGATGAATGCAAACCTGTAGTCTGCTGTATTGTAAACCCTGGCACCTTCCAGCATCGTCCCGTCCCAGCGCAGGTCCAGCATCCAGCCGATGATAGGCTGCAGGATGGCACCTGCACCCACGGTGGCCGCGTTCACCAGGCCTGAAACCGAGCCATGCAGGCGCTTTACCGACACTTCCCGCGCCAGCGCAAAAGTGACCACCATGCAACCGCCGGTGAGCCCTGACAGGAACAGTGCGATCGCCGTGAAGAACAGGCCGAGGTTCGGAACGAAGGCTATGATCGCGATCAGTCCGCAATTGAATGCCGTGCCCACAACCAGAGGAAGTTTCCTGCGGCCGATCCTGTCGGACAGCCAGCCCGACAAGGGAGCGCCAACTGCCCATCCCAGCAGCGACAACGAGGTATAAATCGCGCTGGTTGGCCGGTCCAGCCCGTAGGCACTGGCCAGGAAAGGCACACCCCACAACCCGCCAAGTGCCAGCATGGGCCCAGACATGCTCATCGCGACGATGGCAATACGCCAGATCTCGGTGCGTTTGATGGTGTTTTTCAGGCCGGTCCAGATTTCCGCCCACCGGGTGTCATTGACGTGGTCAGCGCTGTGGGGGTCGGGCGAGTTGCGCACGATGAGTGCGGTCAAAACCGCCAGCCCGGCGGCAAAAGCCCCGGCCCAAATCATTGTCTGGCGCCACCCAAACGCCTCAACTGCAAGCGCCAGCGGGGCCTGACCGGCTATGCCGCAAACCATGGCGAAGAACATTGAAAGGCCGGTCAAAAGGGCAAAGTGCCTGGGATGGAACCATTTGGCTGCCAGTGCCATGCTGGCAATAAAGCCGACTGCGGAGCCGGCACCCACCATGAACCGACCCGCATAGGCGGTGTTCACCGACCCAGCGGTTCCGAAAATGATGCTGCCCACAGCGGCGAGCAGCAGGGCAATGGTGAGCATGAGCCTTGCCCCATAGCGATCAAGCAGGGCTCCGATGGGTAACTGCATTGCCGCATAGGGGTAAAAATACAAGGCCGAGAGTTGCCCCATAACAGCGCCGGTGACCGCGAACTCGGCCATCAGATCCGGGATCATGACGCTGGGTGCGACGCGCTGGAAAAACGCATAGCCGAAAGCTAGTGCACTGAGAGACCATATGGTAAGTGCCAAAGGCAGACTGGCCGGCCTTGCCGCTTGCATCGATGACTTTACGGGGTCTTTAGCCACTACTTTTATCAACACCGCCTGGGTGCAGCATCCAGTCCTGGAGGCCGGCGAAATATTCAATCAGTGTGGAAGTGTTTGACGATGCAGGGCACAAAAGTAAAGGCCCTTGAGATGTATCTCAAAGGCCTTCTGTGAGTTTGCTGAAATGGTCTCTCGGCAAATACGGAAGATCAGCAATTACTGCAATCAAGCGTCAGGCCGTTGCGGGGGCGTTGCGCGACCGATTCCTCAACCTCCCAAGAACCGCTGCCGATTATGTATCCGACAAGTGGTTGGAACGTCAGGCACACGCGTGCAACGATAATGTCGTTATCTTCCTGAGTGAGTTTGGTCAATGTGGCGCCTGTCAGGCTTGGCGGTGCGCCGCCGCAACCACCGCGCGAATGGGACCATTCCTGCGTCACGTTGCTGCCGTTGCGGCGAAAATTGATCAGGTCAACCTTGGTATCTGCCGAAGAAAATGGCTTCATGATGGCGTCGGCAGCCCGAATGAAGTCATCGAGTTCGCCGGCCGTTACGTTGGTAGACTCCTGAGTCGTCAGATCGACGACCGCGCTTGCCGCTACGGCTACTTTTCGTTTCAGTGAAATCACATGGGTAACATCAATCGTACCCAGCAACAGCAAAATCATCACTGGAAACAGCAGGGCAGCTTCGATACTGACAACACCGTCTTTCTTGCGGCCAAAGCTTGCAAGCTTACCGATGGTGCCCGCATGAGCAGTATTGGACCTGGTTACTGATGAGTTATCCATCGTAGTGGCTTCCTGACTGGGTGAGGTTGTTGTTGAATGGTTTGTCATCGGATCAATCAAACGGCTCGTTGCGGAACACCGCAACACCCCTCACCAGGTGTTTATCTTCGCCATGATTTGCGAGCCAATTCGGCACGGGAGCACCTGTGCTGTTTATGTTCAGCAATTTCATGAGATTCGGAGTGAACAAGTTCCATTCATAAAATGTCTCAACGATCACAATATCCCCGGCATTGCCGATGTCGAACGCTGCGCCGTTCACGACACCGTCGCTCAACTCACCATCGTCCGAAGCATCCGTACGATTGCTGGCGTCAGCAAAATTGTTACGTACTTCGACATTGATATAGACCTTGCTGCAATCAAGCATTGCAGGAAGTTTGGCACACAACTGGTTCTGGAATTCGGCTTTTGAAAAACCACCCGAGTGGGCTTGCCCGGTCCTGATCAGGCGGGATGCTGAAGTTGTGGCACTTTGGACGGCATATTCAGAAAACAGCGTAAGGCCGGTTTCAAAAGTCGCCATCATCAAAAACAGGAACGGTGCGCCGACGAAAGCAAACTCGACCGCCGTTGCGCCGCCGTCATCTTTGCGAAAGCGCCTGCGTAACCGGTTGAGGGTTCTATTTAATTTCAAGATCATGCCATACTCCCGAACTTTCACCAACTGCCTTGTTCCAGCCAAGCCGGACTGGCGGTGGTTTCTTGTTCCTGAACTGCAGACCTGCCTGAACCTGCCTGCGGTTTTATTTGCTCAGGCGAACGGTATCGGACTGGCCTTTACAAATTCTGAGTATCGGACGGCAAATTTTAACGATTATGTTAATAAGTTGCTAACCATGGCTGCCAATTGTGAGTGTCACATCTGCACTGATTGTTGGCGTGACCTGCTGCCAGGCGAGCCGGATTGGTCAGTACCGGGCAAGAACAGATCATGCCGGACAAATCAACAATCCGTCCGGCACTACATTCATTGATGGAAAAGCTACGTTTTTATTGCGCGCCACTGCCGCTACCGCTGGCAGCTTCGCCTGCTGACAGGCCGGTCTTCCCGGTGATCTGTTCAACTTGCTCCTTGAACCTCGAGCCGTCGTCGTTCACGATCAATGGCTGATCGCAGAACGGTTCACAGTGCATGGTTCTGCGCAAGCCGCCGTGGAACACGCTCACAACGTGGTTTTCTGCGCGTTGGACTTTCACCATCATGTTGGCGAGTTGCTTGCCGTCGAAATCCAGCACAATTATTTTTGTGCGGCCGGTATTCTTGCCAATTACGATCAGCTTGTTTCCCTGGATGCTGGCATCAGCAAACATTGGATTGGAAACCACCACTGTGGACGGTTCGCCAGCCAGTTTGACCAGCTTGGCGTCATCTACATCCAGTGCGAGAGAAAAGTCGGCAATTGCTGTGCCGGCTGCGGCAAGCATTCCCACCAGACCAAGTGCGGCGCCAAGAAAGAAGGTACGGGTTGTTGCCAGAGAACTCATTTGCATAACAGTCCTTGTTCGCATGATCACTGTGAAGGCGTCAGACAGAGCAGCGCCTGTTCGATGGCGCCTATAACACCTGAAAATGGTGAATGAACCCTTACGATGGCGAAATTGATCTGCGGTGACGCTCACGGATAGCCGGTATCTGACATTATTATATATAGGCGCTCGACATAGGCGAGTGTGCAGGGGCCTGCAAATCCTTGGATAGTCGAAATCAGGTTGGTTC
Organism: uncultured Alphaproteobacteria bacterium; assembly: GCA_963759095.1. Classification (GTDB taxonomy): domain Bacteria; phylum Pseudomonadota; class Alphaproteobacteria; order Rhizobiales; family Aestuariivirgaceae; genus Anderseniella. Next base: position 92,119 of record CAVWYF010000027.1, read on the forward strand.
GATTGCTAGTCTTTACAGTGGCAGAATATAGCCCTGGGCAACTCAAGATCGAAGTATATGTATAGTTGTTATCATATAAAATTTTAATATAAATTGATTTTAATTTTAAAAGTAATGATTTGTTTTCCATTCGAGGATGATGGGCTTGTTGTCATCCTCTTTTGATTGGGTGTTTACTTGATGTTAATGGTTGAAGCCTAGGTTGAGCCTCGGTTCAGACGACAAACCCCTCAGGGGATCACCCACGAAGGGTAGTTTGATCCAGTGCTGTAAAAACTGTGAGAAAATCTAAGGAGAGAATTATGTTCGCACGTTTCTTTAAAGACGAATCTGGTGCCACTGCAATTGAGTACGGCCTTATCGCCGCTGCTACAGGTCTTGCTCTGGTTGCTTCAATGCCAACTATCAAAGCTGCATTGGAAGCTACGTTCGGTTCTATCAGCGTCGCCCTGTAAAAACAGGTTCGATGCTAAACCGCCGGTGTAAGAGCCATCATCGGCGGCAAGAATTCTAACGGGAGGCTCCGGAAACCGCTGGTGTAACAACCAGCGGTTTTTGTTTTATGCAAGAGCTACTCAAAGCATAGGTATCGGTCCGGTCGATAATTTCCAAGGCTGGTTAACCGCCCTTTTACTGACCCGTGTCAAGTTGCGATGTCAGGGCAGCAGCCCGTCGGCTTACATCAAGTCCACCATGACCGGGTACGGGAGATCGACAAATCATGACCCACATTTTGATACTGGCACTATTTCCTGTGCTGATAACTGTCGCAGCGATCGGTGATTTCCTGACAATGAAAATACCCAACTGGCTGAATGTCCTGATCGGGGTAACTTTTTTTTGTGCGGCCTTTTATGTGGGCATGCCGCTTGAACAAATCGGATGGCATGTAGCCGCTGGCGTGATTGTGCTGGTTGCAGGATTTGGATTGTTCGCCACTGGCTACATCGGCGGTGGCGATGCAAAGCTTCTGGCTGTTGCGGCAATGTGGTTGGGTACGGCGCAGCTGATGGAATTTCTTTTGATTATGTCAGTTGCTGGCGGTCTTCTTGCGATCGTGATGAAACTCTGGTGGTGGGTCAAGTTGGAAACGGAGCTGCGTGGATTTAAATGGTTCAAATCAACGGTAAAGTCGTCCATTGATCTGCCGTATGCCGTCGCCATCGCGGTTGGTGCCCTGTTTGCATTCCGACACAGTTGGTGGTTGGAGACAGCGAATACACAGCTTCTTGGTTGAATTACCCAATGCCCGCGTAATGCGGGCATTTTTGATTCCCGGCAGTAGCGTGATGTTTTTTAGGCAAAACTAAGATTGTTTAGTGCCGGTTAACCATAATTTGACGTTTCCCAATCATTCTGCAGTGGAGATATCCGAACGAACTTCCGTTCTTACTGGAGAGTTATCAGATGAGTAAATCACGTTTCCTTGTCATGGGCGTGGCCGCGGTCGCAGCCGGAGCAGCAGCGTTTCTGGCCAACGGCTTCCTCGGTCAGCCGCAGAAAGCGGAGGTTGTTGAGGTAAACAAAGTCTCCATGACGCCTGTTCTGGTGACGTTGAAGGATATTCGCATTGGCGAAATTCTGGATGCATCCAATCTGGGATGGAAAGACTGGCCCTCTGACCAGGTTGGCCAGTTCATGGTCACCAAAAGCGATAGCGCCGACATATTTGAAGAACTCAAGAATGCACGGGCGCGGGCGGGTTTGTTTGAAGGTGAACCACTTAACAAGCGCCGCATTGTTGAAGTTGGCGATAGCGGCTTTATGGCTGCAGTGCTGCCAAAGGGCATGCGGGCAATCTCGATCCGGGTCTCCCCGGAAACCGGTGCAGGCGGATTTATTTTGCCCAATGACAGGGTTGATGTTCTCCTCACCCGCAAGATGTCAGGGAACCGCGACGTTTCCGACACGGTCTTGACAAATGTCCGCGTTCTGGCGATCGACCAGCAGATCAAGACCACTGAAGATGGCGGGCAGGTGATCGTCGGCAAGACGGCGACGCTGGAACTTGAACCTATACAATCCGAAGTTCTCGCACTGGTCGAAAGTTCCGGCCAGTTGTCACTCGCACTTCGCTCGCTTGCGGACGCGACCGGCAAGAAGCTCGGTGATGATGGTCCCCAGATTTCGAAAAAATATGCCCGGGGTTCAAAAGGCACCATTAAGCAATTCCGCTACGGCATTATGAACCAGATAGCGAATACAAAGTAAGGCAGACAACTGATGCATCCCTCACTCCTCAGCATGCCCAGGCTTGATATGGGCACCAAGACACCAGCCGGTGCAATCGTTTCTCTGGTTGCTGCTCTTGCGGTTTTCTTTATCGTTTTAACAGCCGCATTTACGCCTGCGCAGGCAGGTGATGATTCGCGTTTTCTGCGCATGGGCTTGAACAAGTCGGTTGCGATCAGATTACCTGTCGCAGCCAAGGACGTGCTTGTTGGCAATCCTAAGATTGTTGATGCCGTCGTCCGCACGCGTACGACCGCCTATCTTTTTGCGAAGGCAAACGGCCAGACGAACATATTCTTCTTTGATGAAGCGGGCAGACAAATTCTGAACCTCGATATAGAGGTTGCCGCAGATACCAAAGCGTTGAAGCAACTGCTCGACCGTACCTTGCCGGACAATCAGATCAAGATTGATACCGTAGCTGACAGTATCGTTCTGCGCGGGGTGGCCGCGTCTGCCGGTCAAGCCAAACAGGCAACGGACCTGGCCGAGCGCTTTCTTGGCGCCGGCGGGTCTGACGGTTCTGCAAAGGTTGTTTCGGCCATGACCATTGCCGCTCGCGAACAGGTAACGCTTCGGGTCCGCATTGCGGAAGTTCAACGTGATGTGCTGAAGCAACTCGGTGTTGATTATAATGCAGCGTTTTCATCGGGAAGTTTCTCCGCCGGCATGCTGACCGGGAACCCGTTCTTGTTGAATGGCGCTTTGGGATCAGGCGTGCTTCCTTTAAACCCAATTTCAGGTTTGGGCGGTGCCGGCGCAACGACCGGCGCCCGGTTGCAGTATGGCGACAGCATTGACGCGCTTGTTCAGGCAATGGAACAGGACGGTTTGCTGCGCACGCTTGCAGAACCCACGCTAACTGCGATTTCTGGCGAAAGCGCCAAGTTTCTCGCCGGCGGTGAGTTCCCAATTCCGGTGGCTGTGGACGACAACACCATCTCGGTGGAATTCAAGGAATTTGGTGTGGCGCTTGGCTATTCACCGGTGGTTCTCTCCTCCGGACGCATCAGCCTGAAAATAAACACGGAAGTCTCGGAACTGACACCGCAAAACGGTATTCAGGTCACCGGCATTAGCCTGCCTGGTCTTACTACACGCAAGGCCGAAACGACCATTGAGTTGCCGTCAGGTGGTTCAATGATCATGGCCGGTCTTATCCGGGATCAAACCCGGCAGCAAATTGCGGGTATTCCCGGTGCCAAGGATCTTCCAATTCTTGGACAGTTGTTCCGTTCACGCGATTTCCAGAAAAACACATCTGAACTGACTGTCATGGTGACACCGTTCATCGTCAAGCCGGTCAATGAGCGTTCACTGACAAATCCCGCCGAGAAACTTTCGGTAGCCTCTGATCGCCAGACCATCCTGTTTGGCCGTTTGAACAAGATGTACGGCAACCAGGGCGGCACCGGAAAAGGAACTACTTATCACGGCAATGTCGGCTTCATCGTCGAATAATGCCAGCGCCACGGAGAATGAAAATGAACAAGTTTGTATCAAAGTCCCGCAGTACAATGCGTACCCTGACCCCGGCTGTAGCGCTTCTTGCCCTGACCGCCTGCCAACACCAGATGTCAGGTGGTGTGGATGACGTCTACATGCCGCAAATGCATTATGAAAATCATCCGATCGAGGTCGCCAAGGGCACTGTGAAACTCAAGGTGCCGACCCGCTCTGCCAAGCTCACCAACAAAGAGCAGAATGCAATCAAGCAGTTTGCGCACCAGGCCAATGAAACCGATGCCTCGAAGGTCCACGTGCGTCGCCCGGCCGGTGGCATGGTGGGCAATGCTGTAGCAGCAAAAGTGGCGCAATTGCTGGAGCGCGAGGGCGTCAGCCCGCATCGCATCAAGCATTCTTCCTACAAAGGAGGTGCCCGTTCACCGGTTCTGATGTCGTTCACCCGCAAATTTGCGGTTACCAGCGAGTGCGGCGACTGGAGTGAAAACCTTTCTGAAACTTATTCCAATCAGAATTACAAGGACTTTGGATGTTCCGGGCAGCACAATCTCGCCGCCATGGTCGCCAATCCTGAAGATTTCGAAACACCGCGTACGTCCACTTCGGCAAGCGCAAGCAGGCGTAATGAAGTCTTCAAAAAATACATAGGTGGTGAGGACACTACCGCAGCCCAAGCGTCTCAGGCACAAGCCAAAGCAAGTGACGTGGCACAGTAACAGTTGACCAGACAAGAGTGGAAACCATGAACCAAACTGAACCACAAGCCCCAGCGGCCGATACCGGAGCACCGGTTGTTGCTGCGGTGCCACGCATCAATATTTCGGTGTTTTGTTCAACACAAGCGACCATAGCGACAATACAACAGGTGGTTGTTGACCGCCGAATGGCACGGGCACATGTTGATGTGCGCAATGGCGGCATTATGGCAGCTGCTCAGGCCTTTAGCCAGGCAACCACGCCTGATGTTCTTGTTCTGGAAACGGAAGGACATCGCGATCAGGTCCTGTCGGAACTCAGTCAGTTGGCGCAGGTGTGTGATCCGTCCACAAAGGTGGTTTTGATCGGCCACGTAAATGACGTCATTTTGTATCGCGAACTGATCCGCCAGGGCCTTAGCGAATATCTTGTGGCACCGGTCCATCAGTTGCAGGTGATCGATGCCATTAGTTCGTTGTTCAATGAACCAGGGGCAGATCCTATCGGACGCATTGTCGCTTTTATCGGAGCAAAAGGCGGAGTTGGGTCCAGTACCATTGCCCACAACGTGGCAGCACTTGCCTCGGGCGAGTATCAGGTCGATACGATTGTTACCGATCTCGACCTGGCCTTTGGTACTGCAGGTTTGAACTTTAATCAGGACCCCGCTCATGGCATCGCAGAAGCCATTGCTTCATCTGATCGCATCGACCAGACCATGCTTGAAAGGTTGCTGACAAAATGCAGTGATCGGCTGAACCTTCTGTCGTCACCGGCACAGGTCGAAAAGTCGCTGGGTATTGAAGACGACACTCTTGAGCCGATAATTGACGCGATCCGTTGCAGCGCGCCGCTGATCATTCTCGATATCCCCAATTTGTGGACTGTCTGGTCGAAGCAGCTTCTTATGGGTGCTGATGATGTAGTTATCACCTCCACTCCTGATCTTGCCTCGCTGCGCAATACCAAGAATATTTTTGACTTCCTGACTGCTGCGCGACCAAACGACAAGGCGCCCCTGATTATTCTCAACCAGGTCGGTGTGCAAAAACGCCCGGAAATACCGGTAGCGGAGTTTTCAAAGGCAATTGGTGTTGAACCGACCGTGGTCATTCCGTTTGACGCGCATGTGTTCGGTACTGCGGCCACGAATGGGCAGATGCTAGGCGAGGTTGGTCCGAAATCCAAGGCCGCCGAACAAGTCGCAATGCTTGGTCAGTTGCTGATTGGTAAAAGCCCCGAAGCGCCGTCAAACAAGGGTGGTTCTGCGCTTTCTAAATTGTTGCCGATGCTGAGGAAGAAGTAATGTTTGGTAAACGGGGAGAAGATTTCAACGCCTCAGCCGCCGGCACAGCCGGTTGTGCCTGAGAGCGAGCCGGCACAGGCTGCGCCTGCAGCCAAGCAGGCGCAGGTTATTCCCGGGTTGGATCTGAGCAGCACAGGGGCTGCCCAGTCAGTTGACGCTGGGCCTGATGCAGCTGTCTCCGCGGCCGCGCCTGCAAAGGTGGCGCCGCCAAAACCTGCACGTGACAGCAAGAACGGGCGTTCGGAAAACTACTACGATATAAAAACCACAATCTTCAATGCGCTGATTGATGCGATCGATCTGACCCAGCTTGGGCAGTTGGACCGCGACGCGGCCCGTGATGAAATCCGCGACATCGTCAACGAGATCATTTCTCTGAAAGATGTTGCGATGTCGATCGCCGAGCAGGAAGAACTGCTCGAAGACATTTGCAATGACGTTCTTGGTTATGGGCCACTCGAGCCGTTGCTCGCACGCGATGATATCGCCGACATTATGGTCAATGGTGCAGCCACCTGTTTCATCGAGGTTGACGGCAAGATGCTGGATGCTGGTGTCAAGTTCCGTGACAATGCCCAGTTGTTGAACATCTGTCAGCGCATCGTTAGTCAGGTCGGCCGCCGCGTCGACGAGGCCAGCCCGATCTGTGACGCCCGCTTGATGGATGGCTCACGTGTCAACGTGATTGCGCCGCCGCTTGCAATCGACGGTGCCGCGCTCACCATTCGTAAGTTTAAGAAGGACCGGCTGCGCCTCGACGAGCTGGTGAAATTCGGGTCCATTACGCCTGATGGCGCTCAAATACTGCAGATCATTGGCCGGGTTCGCTGCAATGTGCTGGTCTCGGGCGGTACCGGTTCCGGCAAGACAACGCTGTTGAACTGTCTGACCGGTTACGTCGATCATGAAGAACGCGTCATCACCTGCGAAGATGCCGCCGAGCTCCAGCTGCAGCAGCCGCATGTTGTGCGTCTTGAAACACGCCCGCCGAACCTCGAGGGTGAAGGTGAGATCACCATGCGCGATCTGGTCAAGAACTGCCTGCGTATGCGTCCTGAACGGATCATCGTGGGTGAGGTTCGCGGACCGGAGGCCTTCGACCTGCTGCAGGCAATGAACACCGGCCATGACGGCTCGATGGGCACGCTGCATGCCAACTCACCGCGCGAAGCCCTGTCACGTCTGGAATTGATGATCACCATGGGCGGATTCTCTCTGCCGTCCAAGACGATCAAGGAAATGATTACCGGTTCCATTGACGTGATTGTTCAGGCTGCCCGCCTGCGTGACGGCTCACGCCGCATTACCCATGTGACCGAAGTCGTCGGCATGGAAGGCGATGTGATCATTACGCAGGATCTGTTTGTTTACGAAATTGTCGGTGAAGACGCCAATGGCAAGATCGTCGGCCGACATCGTTCGACCGGCATTGCGCGGCCGAATTTCTGGGATCGCGCGCGTTACTACGGAGAGGAAGCGCGACTTGCAACGGCGTTGGAAAACGCTGAAGTGGCCGATGAAGATTACAACGGCTGACAGTCGTGACACTAGAGCGACATGGATTCAACTGAACCCATAAAATTGCTCTAGCACTTTGGAAACGTTCAGTTTCATGATTTTTGATTGTTTCAATCAAAAACCATACTGATCTAAGAGGCAAGACAGGATATGGAATTTAGTCCGGAATTGACGAAAATCGCATTCGTGGTATTCGCTGCCTTGAGCGTGGGCGGCCTGGCAATTGGTCTGATGTTCCCCTACTTTTCGGGTCAGGCAGATGTCAACAGGCGTGCCCGGCGTGTCACATCGGGAGAAGCCGGTGCTAAAGCCAAGGCTGGTGGCAAGGACAAATCCGCCGCGCGCCGCCGACAAATTCAAGATACCTTGAAGCAATTTGAGGAATTCTGAGAAAAAGCGCCGAAAGAAACTGACCGTTCGGCAGATGATTGGACAGGCAGGGCTTGAAATCACAATGAACGCTTTCATTGTTTCTTCTGTCATTGTCGGGGTGGTTTTCTTTCTTGGCTCGTTTATCGTAGGCGTCCCGATCTATGTTTCTGCCATAGCAGCCATAGTTGGAGCGTTCGGCTTGCCTCGCTGGTTTTTGAACTTGCTGGCAACACGTCGCCGTGAAAAATTTCTGCGGGAATTTGCCGACGCAATTGACGTAATGGTGCGTGGTATCAAGGCCGGGCTTCCCGTGTCAGATGCGCTTAAGGTCATCGCAAAAGAAACGCCCGCTCCTGTGGGGCCGGAGTTTCTGGATGTGGTTGAGGGTCAACGGGTGGGAATTACCATCGACCAGGGTCTGGAGCGCATGTATGAACGCATGCCGCTGGCGGAAGTTAACTTCCTGGCCATTGTAATGGCCATTCAGGCCAAGACAGGTGGTAACCTTGCCGAGGCACTTGGCAACCTTTCGCGCGTATTGCGTGATCGCAAGAAAATGAAGCAGAAAATCACCTCTGTGTCGCAGGAAGCCAAGGCGTCTGCTGCAATCATTGGTGCTTTGCCGTTTCTGATAGGCGCTGCGATGATGGTGCTTAACCCGACTTATCTCCTGCCGCTATTTGAGACGAAAATCGGCAATGTCCTGCTTTTATGTTCCGGCTTGTGGATGGGCTGCGGGGTGCTTGTCATGCGCAAAATGATCAATTTTGATTTCTAATAAAACTGGAAACTAAACCATCATGTTCGAGTTTATTTATTCCCTGCTGGAGCCGCGCAATCTCATTACGATTCTCGTGGCACTATCGGCATTTGCGACTGTCGTGACCTTGACAGCGCCGTTGCTCCAGGGCGACCAGGTGCAGGCCCGCATGAAAACCCTGGCAGTTGAGCGTGACAAACTGCGCACTCAAAACCGCGTGAATCTGCAGGACAAGGACAGCAGGCGCCTCAGGGACAATGCGCCAAAGGGCGTTGCCGCGCAGATTGTGGATGCGCTGAATCTCAAGAATATCCTGCAGGCAGAAACGTCTCGCAAACGGCTGCGGCAGGCGGGACTGCGCTCGGAAAAGCATCTGGTGACATACCTTGCTGCCAGGGCAATCGCGCCGATGATCGCCGGTGTTATCGTGTTTGTGTATTCTGCAACCGTGTTTGCCGATCAGGTCACCGGCTCGATGCGCATAACGACTGCGTTGATTGGTGCGGTTGCCGGTTTCTATCTGCCAAACCTGTTTCTTACCAACATCATCAAGCGGCGCCAGCAGTCGATTCAGCGCGCCTGGTCTGATGCACTGGATCTCCTGCTGATCTGCGTCGAGTCAGGCATGTCCGTTGAGGCTGCCTTGGCCCGTGTATCGCAGGAAATAGGCTCTCAGTCGGTCCCGCTGGCTGAAGAACTTACGCTTACAATTGCAGAGCTTTCATTTATTGGAGACCGCAGCAAGGCCTTTGAAAACCTCGCTCAACGTACAGGCATGGCGACGGTGAAATCAGTTGTGACCAGTCTCGTGCAGTCAGAACGCTATGGTACACCGGTTGGCGTTGCATTGCGCGTGCTCGCGCAGGAAAACCGCGATGACCGCATGGCCATGGCTGAAAAGAAGGCCGCGGCATTGCCACCAAAACTGACAGTGCCAATGGTTGGGTTCTTCCTGCCGGTTATCTTTGTCGTGCTGCTTGGCCCTGCCGGCATCCTCGCCTTCGGATAAATCCAGGCACCGACCTGCCCCAGGAAAAACAACTGTACAAAAATGGCCGCACCTCATTGAGGATGCGGCCTTTTCATTTGGGTGGATCATGCCCTAGAGTAACATGGATTCAAGTGAACTCATAAAGTTGTTCTGTCACTTTGAAAGCGTCCAGGTTTATGTTTCCTTTGGTATCAACCGGCGGCTTGCATCTGCTGCCAGGTGCTTTTCTGGTTCAGCATGCGTTTGAGAAACGCCAGGTTCTGCTCGACCTGATCGGGCGGCAAGTCGCGGCTTGCGATTTCGCTTGCTTCCTTGAACCTGCCCTGCAGTCCGACCGACAGTGCCAGGTTCTGGCGCAATGTCTGATTGAATTCACCCTCGGGCAGTTTTTGCGCTGCCCGCAGTGAAGCCTCAGCCTGCTTGAGGTTACCCTCAAGGATATAAGACATGCCGATATTGTTGTGGATTGAGACCTTTTTCGGTTGCTCGACCAGCGCGCGTTGGTAGGCCGCTCGGGCCTGGCCGTGTTTGCCGCTCTGGTCGTATGCCGATCCCAGCGCTGAATACACTTTCCAGTTGTCTTCACCAGCAGCAATGGCTTTGTTCAATTGTTTTATCCCGGCTTTCGGACGGCCGGACAAAACCAGCTCCTTGCCCAGATAGGCGACCAGTTTTGCGTCATCGGGATTGTACGTCAGTGTCGTCTCCAACACCTTTATGATCGCAGCTTTGTTTCCACCGGCATCCAGCAACCGCGCATAGGTGACCGCCCGTCGAACACTCTGCGGTTTTTCCCTCCAGGCATTTGCAGCTTCCGCTGTCGCACGAATTGAAAGTTGCGGGGTGACCGACCCGGTGACAACGGGATCTGCCGTTCCGGACGAGAGCCTGTTGTCGCCGGCACATCCGGTGAGCAGTAGTGCTGCCGTGCAGGCAGCAGCCGTCAATTGTTCACGTAGTGTCATTGTAAATCGTTGCCGCCGCATATGTTCACCCCTATCGATGGAATCACCGACTGGCCGTTAATCTCAAAAGCGATCTTGGAGCGCCAACTCTCAATAAACTGTTAACCATGATTGACGGTTTGTTGCTCTGGCACTTTGAAAGCGATCAGTTTTCTGATTTTTGATTGATTTAATCAAAAATCATACTGATCTAGCCGCCATTTTGTGAGACACATTCGTTTTCGCGGAGCAAATCACATCCAGTGTTTGCCGGCTCCACCACCCAGTGAAGGCGCACCAGCCATGACAGCTGCAAAATCAATTCTTCTGAGCGCGTCAAACGCCAGGACGGCCGTACCAGTGCATGCGGTGACACCTGACACGCTGGCGGCATTTGTCAAATCCTTGTCAGTGGTCCAGAAAGCCTGGATTGAGGCCAATGGATTTAAGGCCAAGCCAAACAGTCATTTGTGTATTGCCGGCAATGACGGTGGCCTGGCGATGGTGCTGTATGGAAGTCCGCACCGGAGAGGCTGTTGATCCTTTTGAACCTGGTGCATTGTCGTCCGCGCTGCCTGCCGGTGACTATTCTCTGGCGTCGGGGTTTTCCAATCCGGATCTGGTCGCCCTGGGATGGTTGTTGCACAGCTATAAATTCACCCGGTACCTGAGCGGTAAGGAAAATTCCGGATCCGGCAGATGTGCCCGACTGGTGTGCCCTGATAAAGTGGATCGGGCCGGCCTGCTGGCCCGCGCCAACGCAGTCATGCTGGGGCGTGATCTGATCAACACGCCGGCAGAGGACATGGGGCCGTCTCAGCTTGAAACCGCGATGCGCGGTCGCCCGGCAGTTCAAGGCGACGGTGACTGTCACCAAGGGCGCGGCACTCGAGAAGAAATTTCCACTGATCCATACGGTTGGGCGTGCCGCAGATGATGCACCGCGCCTTCTGGACCTGCGCTGGGGAGCCCAGCGTGCACCGAAGGTCACCCTGGTGGGCAAAGGTGTGTGTTTCGATACCGGTGGGCTGGACCTGAAACAGGCTTCGGGCATGGCCTTGATGAAGAAGGATATGGGTGGTGCTGCAGCGGTGCTGTCCCTTGCATCCATGATCATGGCGGCACAGCTGAATGTCCGGCTTCGCGTGCTGGTCCCGGCGGTTGAAAACTCAGTGGCAGGAAACGCCTTCCGGCCCGGCGATATCCTGACCAGCCGAAAGGGCTTGAGCGTTGAGATTGGCAATACAGATGCTGAAGGCCGTCTTGTGCTGGCCGATGCGCTTGATCTGGCAGATGCCGAACGCCCGGACATGCTGATAGACATGGCAACCCTTACCGGTGCCGCACGTGTTGCGCTTGGTCCGGATCTACCGCCGTTTTATACGGATGATGATGAACTGGCGGCACAGCTCGTACGCCATTCCATGGCGAGTAATGATCCTGTCTGGCGGTTGCCGTTCTGGCATCGTTACAACGACATGTTTTCAAGCAAGATTGCCGATATAAACAATGCCGGTACCGGAGGCTTTGCCGGCTCCATAACAGCAGCGCTGTTTCTCAAACGGTTTGTTGAGAACGCGCGTTGTTACATTCATCTGGATATATATGGCTGGGTGCCCGCCGCACGCGCCGGAAGGCCAGCAGGTGGCGAACCGCAGGCAGCACGTGCCTTGTTCTCCATGCTGAGCGAACGCTACCCTCGAGCTTAGATCAACATGGGTTCGATAGAACTCATAAATCTGGTCTGGTGCGTATCTTGCTCAAATAACACTTGTACTGGGTCCGGAATTACGTTTAAATGGAACGGGTCCGTAATGATCTTCAATAGACTTTCGATCAGGTAATGGATCGGACCTGGTTGTTCTGGTGAGTTGTGATTTGAGCAAGTGAGTGGCAGCCGCTCTGGAAAGAGCGGTTGATGAACCGGATGAGTATTCAACTGACAACGGCTGAAGTTCTGGGCTTGTGGCACAATGTGCACCTGGCACTGGTTCGCGATGATGAACCGGATTTGTCTGCCCGCCAGGTAACCATTTTGTTGACCGTTTATCTGGAGGCACCACCGCATACGGTTCGCGATCTGGCCGCGCGTCTGGGGGTATCAAAACCGGTAATTACCCGTGCCCTGGACACAATGGGAAAGTTGGGCCTCGTCAGCAGACGCCGGGACGACAAGGACAGGCGCAATGTGCTGATCCAGCGTACCGTAGACGGAGCGTTGTTTGTTGAACGCCTTGCCGATACTATTTCAGTGCGCGCACAAGAGTTGAGAACAGATCTATGACCCTTGATCCACGTCTTCATGCCTATCGCGAAGATATTGCCGACATTGCTTTGCGGGGCAAGGTCGAAGCGGCGCGCTTCGTAAAACCGGAACTTCGCCAGATTTCAGTTTCCATTGCCTCGGTTCATGCAGAACCGCGCATGGATGCAGCGACTGTAACCGAAACCTTGCTGGGCGAGCAGGTCAAGGTATTCCAGGTCAAGGACGGGTGGGCTTTTGTGCAACTGGACATCGACAGCTATGTCGGCTACCTGCCGGCGCGTTGTTTGACCAATCAGGTGCTGGAATCCACTCATCGTATCGCGGTCCCGTCAACGCTGCTGTACGTCAAGCCCGACATCAAGTCGAACCCGGTGCAGCACGTTTACATGAACTCACTTGTCTCCGCGATCAAGATAGAGGGAGATTTTGCGCGTCTCAGAGATCATCGTTATGTCTGGGTCAAGCATCTGATGCCGTCAGGCACCAATTGGGATGATCCGGCGACCATAGCCGAGGCTTTTGTCAATGTGCCGTACCTGTGGGGCGGCAAAAGTGCCGCCGGCCTGGATTGTTCCGGTCTTGTGCAACTGGCGTGGCAGGCGTGCGGCTTTGACTGCCCGCGCGATACTGACATGATCCAGATGGGGTTTGGAAAACCGCTGAAGCGGGATCGCGACCTCAGGCTTGCGCGCAATGACATGGTGTTTGGAAAGGCCATGTCGGTCTGATGCTGGACGCGACCAATCTGATCCATTCCAACGGCCATCACATGCAGGTTGTGGTTGAACCGCTAAGCGGTGCCATCAAACGGATTGCCAATCTGTACGGACAGGTAACCGGTGTTTCCCGGGTGCCGGAGATGTACAAACCCGAAAGCGCCAGTGAAGCGGCTCAGTAGTATTCTGGATAACCTGTCTGGCGATTAACAACATTCTGCAAGTCTTCACCCGCTTCATGCCGCTCGATCTGACCCAGAATATACTTGCACAAGGCTTCAGGATCGCTGTCGGCGGCATTGTGAGGGGTTAGTGTTACCTTGGGATGATGCCAGAGTCGGCTGTCTGTGGGTAACGGTTCCGTTTCAAACACATCCAGGGTTACAGCGCCAAGCTCGCCCGCATCCAGGCTCGCCAGTATATCGGTCTCGATCTGGAGCTTGCCGCGTCCGGCATTGATTAGTACCGGTGCACCCAATGGTCCGTCATGCGCGAGTTTGCGGAACAAGTCACGATTGAGTATGCCATGGGTATCCGGTGTATGCGGTAGCAGGCAGACCAGTATGTCGCTCACGCCCAGAAACGCATCCAGCTCGTCCTGGCCGGCATATGCGGTGACACCGTTTATCTGTTTGGCAGAATTGCTCCAGCCGTTTACCTGAAAGCCCAGATGAACCAGTCTTTCCGCTGCATCACCGCCAAGTTCGCCCAGCCCGACGACGCCGACCCGCATGGCAGACGCTGACCATTGCGGCCTTTCCGTCCAGTCGACCTTGGCCTGGTCTGCATCCATGAGCCTTTGCGGCGATGATGCATCAGTACATGCAGGAGACATACCGACCATCCGCATGGTCAGGTCCGGATCAACCACCCGTACCAGCGGAACATCGGGCAGTTTCGGTTCACGCAAAATATGATCAACACCAGCGCCGAGCGAAAAGATGGCTTTCAGGTTTGAAAAGCCGGCAAGAACACCTTCCGGCGGTTGCCAGGCCAGCGCATAGTCTATGTCTTCAAGTGCTGTGTCGTCGTCAGGCCACTTGCATACATCGAGTTCCGGCGCGAGGTGTGCAAACCTGTCGATCCAGGGTTGCGGATCCCAGCTTGATATCACCAGGGCAAGTTTTGTCATGTTGACCGCGGAATCTCCGCAGCCTTATCGGTTTTCAGATCGACGCGGCCGCCAGCAGCGCGCGAGTGTAATCGGTTTCAGGCTTGTCAAATCTGTCGTGCCTGGCCTTGCTCCACCACCATTGCCGTCGCGCATGACGATGACGTCGTTGGCGAGCGCACGCACCACCTTCAGATCGTGGCTGATGAACAGGTAGGCGAGGTGGTGGATCTTGGTTGCAGTTCGCGGAGCAGATCGACGATTTGCGCCTGCACCGACATGTCGAGCGCGCTGGTCGGTTCATCCAGCACGATGAACTTTGGCTCCAGGACCAGGGCGCGGGCAATGGCGATGCGCTGGCGTTGGCCGCCCGAGAACTCGTGCGGGTAGCGATCCATCGCGGCTGCGGGTCAAGGCCGACCTCTTCAAGCGGCGCAACCCGCTTCGTGCGTTGTCGATCGGTCGCTCGGCGTCTTGCTCGATGAGCAGTCCTTCGTCGACGATCTGGCGCAACGACATGCGCGGCGACAGGGAGCCGATAGGGTCCTGGAAGACGATCTGCATCTCGCGTGCGTAGCGGGCCGCATGTCCTGTCGCGTTTCATGCCGTCATGTGGTTGCCGCGCCATAGACGATCTGGCCCCTGGGCCGATCAGCCGTAGCAAGGCCAGGCCCAGGGTGGTTTTACCTGACCCGGATTCGCCGACTACGCCAAGCGTTTGCCTGCGCGCACACTGACGCAACACCGTCGACACGCCTTCACATGATCAACGGTGCGGCGCAGGAAACCAGCCTTGATCGGAAACCAGACCTTCAGATCATCACCTTCAATGATGATCGGAGCATCGGCGTTTGGAATCTGGCGGATCGCCCTTGGGTTCCGCGGCCAGCAGCATGCTTGGTATATTCATGCTGCGGGTTGTCGAAAATTTCTTTGGTCGGTCCGTGCTCAACGATTGTTCCATGCGGTCATCACACAGACGCGGTCGGCACATTTGCGCACAATGCCAAGGTCGTGGGTGATGAAAAGCATGGAAAGGCCGCGTTCGGCTTTGCAGCTTGTTGCAGCAGTTCCAGAATTTCTGCGCCTGCACCGTTACGTCCAGCGCAGTGGTCGGCTCATCAGCAATCAACAGTTCGGGTTCGTTTGCCAAGGCCATGGCGATCATCACGCGCTGGCGCTGACCGCCGAGAGTTGGTGCGGATAGGCACTGAGCCGTTTTTCGGGATCGCGAATGCCGACCTTTGTCAAAAGTTCGATCGTGCGTGTCGCGGGCCTGTTTCGCTAGCCCTGGTGAATGTCGAGAATTTCACCGATCTGCTGCTCAACCGTGTGCAGCGGATTGAGCGACGTCATGGGCTCTTGAAAGATCATGGTGATGTCATCGCCGCGCACCCGACGCAAATCAGCTTCATTGCCGTCCAGCAGGTCTTGGCCCTTGAAGAAGATTTTTCCTGTCGGATGACTGGCCGCCGGATATGGCAGCAGTTTCAGGACAGAAAGCGCGCAGACCGATTCCCGGACCCGGATTCTCCCACCAGTGCCAGTGTCTCGCCGCGTTTGACCTCGAATGACACGCCGTTTACGGCATGGGT